>AMYZ01000004.1 GCA_000335715.1 beta proteobacterium L13 | reverse complement strand
AGGGTCAGGTCGAAAGCGCGAGAGGCTTCGGCTACCGTGCTCTTGCCTTGAATGATCTCCATCACCAGCGCGGCTTTGCGCTTGGCGGTCCAGCGTTTGATATCGTCTTCCATGGTCATACTCATCACGTGCTCCTGTGTGAATTATGACCTGTGCAGGTTTTTAGTGGGTCATTACACACCGGCGCCCACACCAGGCTTTGGGGATGAAGACGCCAGCGATGGCGTATCAATTAGCAGCCTGACCTGTGCAGAAATGGCTGGGTCATTACAAGGAAGCCGATGATCTGTTCTTCGGTGAATCGTTTCTTCATGTCCAACTCCTTGTCATGGTGGATTGGACTCTAAAGTTACGTGCTACTCAAGGTGGGGTGAACGTCGCACCGACCACGACAAGTTTGACTACGACATGATTCGCCAGCATGCCCAGCTGGTAGTAGATAGCCGGGGTAAATACCTGAACCCGGCCGTCAATATTGTCAAAGCGTAAACAGAATAAAAAAGCCGCCAAGGGCGGCTTTTTTATTTATGCAACAGCAGCAGATTAATCATGCGGCGCGAAATGATCCTGCTCATGAACCACCTTGCGGTATACCAGCCATCGCGGCGAGCGGAACCGTACAATGCGACGATACAACCAGACATAGGTAGTAATGAACAAGATACAGAATAACTGCAAGACCCACTCATACTGCCAGAACAACATGGCCGGAGAGACCGTGAGCAAGGCCATGGCCCACAGGTAAGGCGCAGTCATGCTATTGCGTTTGAGCAGATACTTGGCGTTACGTCTACCGATCATCCAGCGCACCAGCCGCTTATACACCACCTGGTGAAAGTGCATGCTATCAGGCAAGCCTGCCGCCATCTTGCGCTGACGACGGCGCAAAATCGTAAAGACCGTCTCGAAAATCGGGTAAATCAGCACCAGCAAAGGGAACCATGGCGATAGCGTTTGCGGATGACGCGCAACCAGCAGCACAGCCAACTCTGCCAACATGAAACCGACAAAATATGCCCCTGCGTCACCGGCAAAAATCAGGCCTCGCGGAAAGTTCCACACCAGAAAGCCCAGCAATGCAGCGGCCAGTGACAGCGACACCGAAAACAGTAAAGCATCACCCAGCTGATAGGACACGTAAGCGAATGCTAGCGATGCCAACACACTCACCCCGCCCATCAAGCCATTGTAGCCATCAATGATGTTTATCGAATGACACACTCCACCCACGGCAAACACCGTCACCAGCACTGCCAAGGGCGGGTAGGCTAGCAACACACCATCGACCAGCGGCAACCCCAGGCGCACCAGCACCGCGTTCAGCAACATCACCCCCAGACCCGCCGACAAGAAAGCCGCCAGCAAGCGCACCATAGGGCTGACTCGCTTGGTCAGATCCTCCACCAAGCCAGCGGCGAACACGGGCAAAGATGCGACCAACAACAAACCGATTTCTGCAAAATCCGATTGAAAGCCGTAGACCAAGGCACCTGCAACAAAGCCACCAAACACCGGCACCCCACCGATACGCGGCGTCGGTGTGACATGAAATTTCTGCACCCCGGCCAGGTCGTGATCAAGCGAAAAACGCTCGTGCAGATGCTGGTATCGAATGATCAGCATGGCTACAACCAGTGAGCACACAAGACTTGAGAAAAACAGGTAAATTTCCATTGACTTACAATCAAAAAATGCAAGCAAAAAATCGAAGCCACAATGCAGTCAGTGGGTTTTTACCCTGATGACCAGCACAGGACCTGACTAGTTAGCGCGCAGTTTGGCAACAAACGGACGGATAAATACGGTCAACACACCCAGCATCAATCCCAGCAGCACACCGGATATCACGATCAGCGAACGCTTGGGCCTGGATTTCTGATCCGGTGCCGTTGCCACATCCAGCACTTGAATCATGGAACTGTCGCGCCCCTCTTCCACGCGGGCAAACTCATACTGCTTGGCCATCAGCTCCAGCAAAGCTTCGTTATACTTTACCTCTCTCACCGCACGAATATAGGCTAGACCATCTTGCGGAAGGCTTTTGGCCCCCACAGATAAACTCCCTTCGCCACCGCCATCATCCAGGGCTGCCAACTGCTGTTTCATGGCTGCAAGCACTTCCTGGGCACGAACAAAATCAGGGTTTTTTTCCGTGGCAAAACTGCGCATGGCAACAATTTCAACTTCTTTTGCAGCAATTTTAGCTTTTAGCTCGGTGACGGTTTTCAGAACCATGCCGACCTGCCCCTCAGGTAATACCAGACCCGTTTTCTTTTGCAAGGCCTCAAGCCCCAGCTCAGCCTTAGCCAGGCTCAGTTTGACATCCTGCAACTGCTTCTCGAAAAACATGCGCCGCTTGGCGGCATCCGTTACAGCCAGGTTCTGGTTGAGCCCCTTGAGCTCTACCACATAGGCATTAGCCAGTCTGGCTGCAAACTGCGGATCATGATCATCAACATTGATTTCAATCAGGCCTGACTTCGCCGAGGTAATCACTACTGCAGCCTCCAATGCCTTGCGTGTCAGCGACAGTTTTTCCTCATCGTAACGTGTCTTCAGATCAAACTGGGCAATCAGCCTGTCCGATACGGTCTGACTCTTCATCATCGCCACGTACAGGTCATTCGGATTCTTCAATGCCCCCGCCCCCGCTGCACCTGCTATCGCCCCCAAAGAACCCAAAGCAGCAGAGAGGCCACTGGCCTGCTGCTGTGGCGGCATGATGCTAGCTGAGGCTGTATACACTGGGCGAATCGATAAACTGATCGCCAGAGCAATAACGCCACAAATAACTATGCCTGCCAGGACCGTGCGTTTTCCTTGCCATAGCTGAGCCACCAGCATTTTCAGGTCAATCTCGCTATCCAGATCTTTCACATCGTCTTGATTATTATTCATGGCAATCCAGTAATTTCACTTTCACAGAAGCACGCATTAGTCTTTGAGCACTTTCAGACCCGCCGCACCCAGACCAAACTGGTACAGGATAGTGGTCCATTCTTTCAGACTCTGCGTGGTACTGATGCCACGCTCGATTGCTTCTGGCACGATGATGCTATCCCCAGGAAAGATCTTGTAGCCATTGACAGAGCTGAACCAGCCAAGTCCAGCCCGACTAACCGCCGTACCATCTGCTCTCAAGACATAGACCTCATCTGTATCTGCATTGCGACCAGTGCCGCCTGCTAGCTGGACATAATCGCTGACACGACGGTTTTCCTTGAACATGAACGCAGTGGCGTTATTAACCGCACCAAAGACATTCACCGTTCCAGGTTGGCGCGGTACATAAACAGCGTCCCCGTTTTCCAGCGCCAAATCAGGCACATCTTTCAGTTTGAGCTTGTAATTATTGAACTCCAGCGCCACACGACCAATGGCCTGTACTTTGCGCATGCTTTGCGCACGCTTGCGATTACGATCAAGCTCTGCCTGGATCGCCATGGCATTGTCGCTAACCGAGGTTGCGGCCAACTTGGACGCCGCTGCGGCCTCGGATTCTTTTTCGAATCGATCTACCGCCTCGGACAGGGCTTTCTGTTGCTGATCACGGATACTGGGTCGGGTAAATATCATCCCGTACAGGTAAGCATCGTCACTCACACCGCCTATACGCGACAACAACTCACGCAACGTTTCGCCTTTGCTCAGCTTATAGACTCCCGGGTTGATTACTTCACCATCAACCTTCACGTAGTGCTGGCTGGCATTCGCCCGCAATGCTACCGCATCAACGCTGGATAGCCGGTAAACACCACCTTGCCTCAGTGGCAACTTGGCTGTGGACTGTAGCAAGCCCGATAAACCACCATAATCCGGAACATTCTCCAGTGGTTTGAGCCAGCCTTTCTCGACAACATCCAATTGCAAGCGACTATTCTCCGCGACAGGCTGAACACCACCGGCACGACGGATCAGGCTACTTACCGTCTCGTTAGGTAACACTTCGTAGATAGCCGGCTGTTTCACAAGCCCGGCAATGGCAACAAGGTTGCCCATCGCAGGAATGTGGATGATGTCACCATCTTGCAAGGCAATATCACCCGCTTTACTCCCCTCAGCAATGAACGCATAGAGGTCAAAGGTAGCAACCGTTTTACCGCCACGCTTGATCTCTACCCGGCGCATGGAGCCTTCCGGGGCAGGCCCGCCTACGGCAAACAGGGCATTAACCACGCTACTCAGCGAACTTAGCTGATAACTACCCGGCTGCCGGGCAAAGCCCGTTACAAAAACCTGAATCGCGCGCGTCTGCGCCAGGGAAACACTCAGTTCGAAATTAGTGAATATCTTGCTGATGGATTTTTTCAGATAACCTTGCAGGTCTTTGAATTTGACACCTGCGACACTCACATTGCCGACTCTGGGAATATAAATGGCACCAGACCTATCGACCTTGCTAAGCAAATCGATATCCACCATGCCCCAACCACGGATTTGCAGCTCGTCCCCGGCGCCAATAACGTAGTCGTCGGGAACATTCATGTTTTGCAAGGGCGCAAACGTGGAAGGCGCCTGGCTAAAATAGGCAGCACCAAATAAGGACAGCTGGTCACCCGTGCTATCAGCCACGTAGCGCGAAAACTCGGGCAACACGGCAGCTATCGCCCCAGGGGCGACTACTTGGGTGACAGTCATGCCATCGCGCTTGCCCGCAGGGCTAGCCAGCAACGGCGACGCCAGTACGCTGCCTCTTTGAGCACTATCTACGTCATCAGCTGCCTGGGCGGTAGCCACCAGGCCCATCAAGCCAAGCAAGCAAATCTTCTTGTTCATCGTGTCCTACCAGTTTTGTTTTATAAGGCCGTGGCCCACATGATCAATATTGATGCGTCAAATTCAATGCTACTGCCTTGCCTGCCATCGATACAGATGGCATCACCAAGGTATTGCGCTGGCCTTTCCACAAAGTGTAGCCAGCACCATAGCCCAGCAAGCCACCAGCAACCACATCAGAAAGCCAGTGCTTGCCCTTGGCGATCCGGCCTGCCGACGCCACACCACCGGCAACGTACAACCACGGCAGCTGATACTCTTCGGCGAAAGGTGTGATGGCCGCCATGGTCACTGCAGCATGGTTAGATGGGAAGCTGCGGTTACCACTACGCGACTGCTGCCACACCTGCGATGCAGACTCTTCCGGGCGGGCGCGATTAAACAACCTCTTACCCAGCAAGGATGTACCACCTGCCAGCGCAGCGGATTGTAAGCTGACGATACCGGTATTGACCAGCACAGGGTCATCAGCCAAGGCCATGGCGGCGCCTGCCGCGCCCACAGCTAGCAAAGGTGCAGCCCGGCCAACCTTATCCCAAGCTTTTACCGCCGGATTTTCGCCATGCTTGGAGAGCTGTTTGTAGATTGCCTTGTCACGGGTGGTAGCTACCGCAATGGCAGAAACACCCAGCGCCGTTGCCACGACCGCGTTGTCAACATCTGGCAATGCACTCAGACTATTCCCCAGCCTGATACGCACACCCGACGCGCTAGGCCACCACGCCGGGTCGGGCAAATCCCCTGCCGGCAGCTCATCATCGCGCTCACCCAGACGACCCAAGGCATCTCCCACGGCCAACTGCCGCTCCGCATCCGCCATTTCGCGCACGAGATTATGAGGTACCTCTACCTGCTGCCCGACGTCACGCGTCCACGGCGAGATAGACATATTCACGGTTGACTGAGTATCCATGGCCAGCATGCTGTTTAGCGGAATACTCATGAACAGGCCTTTGTCGTGATAAGGGCTGCTCGGAGAGCCTGGCGAAGTAATATCTTTACCATCGGTATAGGTATACCAGGCACCGGCTTCGATACCACTATTAAAGCGGCGCTTCACCTCCATGCGCACACCACTATCTTTGGCCAGAAAGCGGCCCGCCCGCCCCGTCACGGTAATGCCAGCAGGCAGTTTGTAATGCAATGAAGCCAAGGCAGTAACGGTTTTATAGTCTTTACGTCCAAACCAACCTTGATAGTCACGCTGCTGCACTGCCTCAGCCGTTAATTCCCCTATCCAGCGCGAAGCAGGTGGAAAGTAAACTAGCTGCCCCGCCACCCCACCAAACATTTCCTCGAAAATACCGGCAGATACTTTGCCGTAGACGCGCTGAGCGGGCTGAAACAGATGGGTATACGTCAACTGCCCCAAACGCAGCGGATTGCCCTTTTTGTACTCGGCAATATCAGTGCGCACATGCGGCAGCAAACTGTTCGAAGGGTTATCCAGCTTGCTGACGTTCTCGAACAATTTGTACGTAACAGCACCATCCAGATAGTTACGGGGGCTGATCCGCCACTGGCCACTTGCTTGCGCATTCACCTCATAACGCAATGCACCGGAGGGGTCGTTGAAGTGCATCACGAGCCTGGGCGCAAGACTGAAGCGGTTTAGCTGCTTATCCTGCCCTTTCAGCTGAATGCTCTGCCCGTCTTCGTTAGCAATCAGAACCAGATCAACGCCCTTATCCAGCTCAGCAGACAAGGCATCGAAATCTTCACGCTCTCTGTCGGGGTCGGCATGACTGACAAGCGCCACCTCCCGTAGCTGCGCGCGGGTGGCCTGGCCATTCAGGTAAGCGGTGAGTACTGGCAGGTTGAAAAATTCGTAGTCCGCCACGGCCAGATCACGGCGATTAACGCGCAACTTGATGACACGTGTTTCCAGCGGGGCAAAATACAGCGCCGTACGCACAGCACGACCGACTGCACGGCCCATATCGCTAATACGGGTATTGGTAAAATCCAGGTGCAATACCCCATTCTGGTAAGCCAGCGAAACCGCACGGTAATCTTGTTTGTGCAACGCATCCAGCAAGCCCAGGCGGTGCTGAGCGTCACTATGCCAGGCTTGCGCATCTGGGCGCGCTCGCACAACCTGATAGGCGGCCGGTTCATAAATTTTGGGGACAAACTCGCGCTCGCCAAAAGGAACACTGACAAAAGTATTGATGCTGCTGTGAGTACGGCTTCTTACCAGCTCCGCTCCGAGCCAGCCCCAGCGATAACTCACGCCCAACACCGGGCCATTCTGACGCTTACCGGCAAAGGTCTGGCTGGCGCGAAAATCTTTCTGGTAGTTATTGGCATCGTATTCGGCCAGTAGCGCCCAGCCCCCATCTCCGTAGGGCAGCAACCAGCGCACCCCGCCAAAAACACCGTTAATGCGGCCAGAGCCGTAACCCAGGGTGGTATCAAAGCGGCCAAATTGTTTACTGGCTGCAATATACTGCCCGGCAAAAAGACCCGTTCCGAGCAAATCGGTTTTACCCACTGCAATGCTTGGGGCAAAAGCCCCCTCTTCCAATAAGCGTAACTTTAAATCAATAACCTTATCTTTATAACTGCCATAGCTTTGCTGGTACTTGCCGTTAAAACCCGGCGTGCCACGAATGCCGACAAAACGCCCGTTCATCTGCAGGTAGGGCAAAAAAGTCAAATTAGTCCACAGCGTGCTGTAAGGACTGTCGTAGCTATAACCAAGACCATATTGACCGTCTGCCTCCACCCGGGCATCCGGCATATTCATCAGGCCAGACTGGCCGGTAAGGGAAGGCACAGCCAAAGCATAAAAAGGCATGCATAACAAAGACAAGGCAATCGGAGTCAGGCGCATGGGGTGTCCGGAAGTAAGGCAAAAAAAAGCTACCCGAGCGAGGCAAGGGTAGCTTTCAACCAAGCAAATGCTTAGTGGTGAGTAGTGGTCGAGCTATTGCTGGACGCAGCAGCTACTGCGGCCACACCGGCACCGATGGCAGCGATTGCACCAACAGAAAGACCAGCAGCAGCAGCACCGGCAGCACCGGCAGCAGCAGCGCCTGCACCAGCAGCAGCACCTGCGGCGCCAGCGCCTGCACCAGCAGCACCAGCACCAGCACCAGCACCAGCACCAGCACCAGCAGCGCCAGAGCCTGCAGCACCCGCACCAGCGGTGCTACCAGTTGTACCGGTGGCAGTAGCGCCAGCAGTCTGAGCAAAAGTTGGCATCGCAGCCGCTGCCAGGATCATTGCAGCAATAAGGCTTTTCTTCATAAGACACTCCGAAAAAAAAAAGCAAAGGATTGGAAACCAACCCTTTGCATTATAGGCGTGAAGCGCTGATGAAGTCAGCTGTCATCCTGCGAAGTTTTTATTAAAATACGCGTTACGCCATCAGCTGTTTGACAACGTCTACATAGCCTTGCATGGCCTGTTCGGCGTTTTGGCCCTGCAGTTTGCCCCATGCGTCGTACTTGGCACGATTGATGAAGTCCATCATACCCGGGCGCTCGCCCTGTACATCACCCTCGGTAGCTTGTTTGAACAGTGCGTACAGCTGCAGCAGGGTCTGGTTATCCGGGCGCTCGGCCAGGCTGGTGACATCTTTCTGGGCTTGCTCGAACAGGGCTTTCAAATCGGACATATTGGTTTCCTTCTCTATTCTGAGTGGTGCGCCTGGCGCCCACCGGTTCATGTGTTGTTAGCCGCCATGGATTCTGGCTGTTGCAAATTTACCATGAAACGATCGTTTCACAAGTCCTCAGCCTGCAGCGCTATGCGTTTCATGCTGTTTACCGCCACGCCATTCTTTTCGGCCGGCGCAAACTGCGCTGCCAGAAAATGCTGCTTTACCTGGGTGGCAAAATGTTCATCCAGCCCATCCGGCAGGACCACCCGCTGCACGACACCGTGATAATCAATATAAACATTCAATACCGTATCTGGCGGCAATTCATCTTCCAGCTCGGGCAACACAATGGGCTGCAGCGGCTCGGCCAGCTTATCCAGCTCGCTGGCTGTGTAATAGCGGGCCAGCGCCAGGGTACGGGCCGGGATCGCATCGCTCGCCACCTCAGGGTTGGCCGCAAGGGGCGATACCGCTACCGGGGCCGGTACGGCTGCGGCGGCTGGCGCGGCTGGCGTTGCCGCCTGCCCCCCCACGGGCGCAGCTTGCAGCCGCACGGTCAGCCCCACTTGCCCCTGCCTGGCTGGCGGCAGGCCATCCAGCAACAGATACCCGGCCAGATGCAGTGCCACCGCCAGCAAGGCGCAGGCAAATAGCCGCTCCCCCTGGCTATGCGGCAGGATATGCATGGCTTATTTGGCTGCCAGGTTTTCCTCGATGGCTGCCAGCGGGATAGCGCCAGGCACCAGCGTGCCATTCGGGAAGATCAGTGCCGGGGTGCCGGTAATGCCCAGCTTTTCACCCAGCGCGGCGATCTCGGCCAGCGGGGTGGCGCAGTTGTCTTTACCGGCCAGCTTGGTGCCGCTACGCATAAAGGCTGTCCAGCTTTGCGCCGGGTCTTTACTGCACCAGATCTGGCGGGATTTGCGCTCGGCATCCGGGTGCAGCTGTGCCAGCGGGTACAGGAAGGTATAAACAGTAACGTTATCCAGCTTGGCCAGCGATTCACGCTCCAGCTGTTTGCAGTACGGGCAATCCGGGTCGGAGAACACCACCAGCTTGCGCTCGCCCTTGCCACGCACTTCCTTGATGGCCTTGTCCAGCGGCAGCGCTTTCCAGTCCACCACCACTTTATTCAGCTCGTCCAGACGGGCCTCGGTTACGCTGCGGCGGGTCTTGGTGTCGATGAGGTCGCCGGTAATCAGGTGATCCACCTTGCCATCCACGTACACCACGGTGAATTCTTCGCGCCCGCCACGCTTCATTTTCACGACAACCTCGTACAAGCCGTTGACCGGTGCTGGCTGTACGGTGCTGACTTCATGCTGCGGAAACTTGGTCTTGAATGCAGCCTTGACCGTATCGGCACTTTCTTCGGCAGCAGAGGCGCTGCAGGCCATCAGCGGCAACATCAGGGTGGCCAGGGCAAACTGGCGAAGGCGGAATGACATGGTAGTCCTTTGAAAACGGTTAAAAGCCCACGGCGTGGCGGGCGAGCTGGCGCTTGATCAGCGGCAGGCGGTTAGTCAGGTTTAACCCGGTATTGCGCAGCCAGGCCAGGCCTGGCGTCTGTTTGGCATGAAACAGGCCAAACAGGGCATCGCAGGTAAGTTGCATGGTTCGGACAGCTTCTTTGCGGCTTCGTTCATAGCGGCGCAATGTCAGCCATTGCCCGCAATCGCCCTGGCCGGCCAGCGCTGCGGCCAACCTGGCGGCGTCCTGAAAGCCCAGGTTCACGCCCTGCCCCGCCAGCGGGTGTACCGTGTGCGCCGCATCGCCCACCAGCGCCACGCGCTCGGCAATCACCTGCTCGGGGGTAATCAGGCGCAAGGGGAAAGCAGCCGCCGGCGTGAGCACATCCAGGCGCCCCAGCGCGTGGCCACCGGCGTCGGCCACCACCTCGGCCAGACGCTCGGCAGACAGCGCCAGCAGCGGCTCGGGCTGGCTGGTAGACCACACCATGCTGATGCGGTTGCCGGGCATGGGCAGCCAGGCCAGGATGCCATCGCCCAGGAACCACTGCCGTGCGATATCGCCATGCGGCTTTTCGCAGGCAAAGTTGGCCACCACGCCGCTGTGGCCGTAGGGCTTGATGTTGGCCGCAATGCCGCCTTGCTGGCGCACCCAGGAGTTCGCCCCGTCTGCCCCCACGACCAGCTGCGCCTGCAGTTTGCGGCCATCATCCAGCACCAGGCCGGCGTGCTGCGGCGCTTGCCACAGCGCCTGCGGGCGCTGGCCGCGAATCACCGTGACCCCGCTGGCGTGCTGCAGCTGCTGCCAGATGGCGGCCAGCACCCAGCGGTTTTCGGCTATCCAGGCCAGTGCTTCGGCGCCGGCGTCGGCAGCAGAAAAAGCAATCTGCCCGCCCAGGTCGCCACGCACATCCATACTGGCAATGGTGCCGATGCGCGACATATCCGGCCAGGCCCCCAGCCCCGCCAGAAAGGCACGATTGGCCGGGCTGATGGCATAGATGCGCGCATCCCAGCCCTCTTCCAGGCCATGCAAGGACTCGCCCTGCCCTTCGACCAAGGCCACACGGCGGCCCTGTTTATTCAGCGCCAGTGCCAGCGCAGCGCCTACCAGGCCGCCACCTACCACCAGCACATCGTATTGCTCGTTCATCTTCTGCTTTCTGACATGAAGCGGCCAACCTTAACGCAAAACCAGACGCAAGGTTGGCCGCAGCAAAGCCGTAATCTTTTATACACCCACACCAAACACCAGATGGCTGGCAAAGGCACGGCGTGCCGGTGCCACCGCATCCACCGCAGACATCCCCACCCCGCGCAATGCCTTGACCAGCGGGTGGTGGCCGTCAAACAGCTGGATAAGGCCATGGGTAAAGCCTACCACGGCGTGGCTATCTACCCGGCGGCTGGCGCTATAACGGCGCAGCACGGCGTCGTCGCCGGGGTCGGCAGCGCCCGCCAGCGCGCCTACCAGGCCTACTGCATCACGCAGGCCCAGGTTAAAGCCCTGCGCGGCCACAGGGTGCATGGTTTGCGCAGCATTGCCAATCATGACCACACGGCCAGAGCTAACCTTGTTCAGCTGACGCAAGGCCAGCGGGAACACCGCGCGCGCGCCCACGGCAGTGAACTGCCCCAGGCGCTCGCCAAAGGCTTGCTGCAGCTCGGCCAGTACCACGGCATCGTCAGCATCGCGCAGGCGCGCGGCGTCGGCGTGGCTACGCGTCCACACCAGCATCATGCTGTCGCCGTAAGGCAGCAGGGCAAACGGGCCATCGCTGGCAAAACGCTCGTAGGCGCGGTGCTGATGCGGCTGGCTGGTTTGCACCTGTGCCAGCACGGCGCTTTGCTGGTAGTCGTGCACGTGGCGGCGGATACCGGGCAAGCTTTCTGCCAGCGCACCGCCCTCGGCCAGCACCAGCAGGCGGCTGGTCAGCGTGGCCTGCGTGCCATCGGCCTGGCGCAGCGTCACCGTGGCGTAACGCGATAGCGACTTGGCCTGTTCTACCCTGGTCTGCCACAGCACGGTGACGCTGGAGGCGGCCAGTGCCTGCGCCAGCGCAGCCGTCAGCACCGGGTAGTCGATGACGGCGCCCAGATGCGGCAAGCCCAGGTCGGTATGCTGCAGCACGGTGCGGCCAAAGCCACCCTGCTGCGACACATGTACCGTATCGATGACGGTAGCGGGCAGGCTGTCCGGCCAGGCACCGGCCAGCGCCAGCTGCTCGCGGCTGTACCACGATAGCGCCAGCGCACGGGCATCGCGCACCGGTTCGTTCTCGGCGCGCGCTTCGATCAGCACCACCTGGCGGCCAGCTTGTGCCAGCCGCAATGCGGCCAGCGCACCTACCGGGCCACCGCCCACAATCACCACATCACTATGCTGAGGTATGTTCTGCATGCTTTTTTGCCGCCTGGGCGGCCTCCACATTGGGGCAGGCGTCAGGCCTGCATCAGGGCTTCGATATCGTCGATACGTTTTGGTGCCGCATCGGTATACACGTAGTGGCCAGTGGCGGTGACCTGCACATTGTCCTCGATACGGATACCGATATGGTGGTACGCCGCCGACACGCTATCGTCCGGGCGGATATACAAGCCCGGCTCGATGGTAGTGCACATGCCTGGCTCGAAACTGCGCCACTGGCCGCCAGGTTTGCGCAGGCCGACGTCGTGCACATCCAGACCTATGAAATGGCCGATGCCGTGCATATAGAAGCGGCGGTATTCGCCCGACTCGATCACACCGTCCACCGTGCCCTGCAGCAGTTTGTAATCCAGCATGCCCTGTACCAGCACGCGCAAGGCGGCGTCGGCCGGCACGTTCAATGCCACACCGGGGGCGATGGTGTCGATGGCGGCCAGCTCGGCGGCCAGCACCACCTCGTACAGGTCGCGCTGCGGGCCGCTAAAGCGCCCGTTTACCGGGAAGGTACGCGTGATGTCGCCGGCGTAGCCGCGAAACTCGCAGCCAGCGTCGATCAGCAGCAAATCGCCATCGTTCAGGCGCGCATTGTTGGCCGCATAGTGCAAGGTGCAGGCGTTGGCACCCCCGGCGACAATGCTTTCGTAGGCCGGGTAGCGCGCGCCATTGCGGATAAAGTGGTGCAGTAGCTCGGCTTCCACCTCGTACTCGTACATGCCCGGGCGGGTGGCACGCATGGCGCGCACGTGCGCCTCGGCCGAGACCTGCCCGGCGTGGTGCAGCACGGCCAGCTCGCGCTCGTCCTTGCGCAGCCGCATCTCGTCGATCAGCGGCAGCAGGTCGCCGTACTGCGCAGGGGCATCCACCCCCGCACGCGCGCGGCTGCGTACGCTGGCCAGCCAGCCGGCAACGCGGGTATCGATCTGACCATTCCCCACCGGCCAATACAGTGCCGGTACGTTTTCCAGCAAGGCCGGCAGGCGGGTATCCAGCTCGCTGATGCTGTAGGCCTCGTCAAAGCCGAATGCCTCGGCAGCAGCGGCCGGGCCGTAACGGAAGCCGTCCCAGATTTCCATGTCCAGATTTTTGTCGCGGCAGAACAGCATGCTCTTGCCACGGCGGCCATCCAGCACCAGTACGGCCTCGGGCTCGTCGAAGGCGGTGAGGTACAAGAAGTGGCTATCGGCTCGGTAAGGGTAATGCGCGTCGGCATTGCGGATGACCATGGGTGCGGTGGGCAGTACGGCAATCGCATCGCCCAGGCTGGCCAGCAGCTGCTGGCGGCGGTGTTGCAGGCTAAGTGGCATGGTGTTCATACCCGGCAGGAGAAAACGGCGCCCAGTTTACACCCGCGCACGCCACAGGGCGATGCCATGCGCGGCCAACATGACGCCGGTCAAGGCACCTGCCATATCGGCCACCGCATCCATCACCTCGGCGCTGCGGGTTTCGGTAAGCAGCGCCTGCCCCAGCTCGGAACCCGCGGCCCACAGCAGGCAAACACCCAGCACAGTGGGCATGAGCTGGCGTAATGGCTGGCCGCACCACAAAGCCGGTGCGGCCAACAGCACGGCCCAGACAGCAAACAGGGCAAAATGGCCGATTTTGTCCAGATGCGGTATGAACGACGGCGGCCCGCCCACCTTGAACCACAACAGATAGACCATCACACCCCACCACAGCAAGGCCGGCACGTACCACACCAGCCGACTGACAAAACCCTGCATAAGCACCCCACTTCATAAGCAAAAACCCCGGCCAGGCCGGGGTTGTGATGCATGAAACCCGCTAAGGCTTAATAGTAACCGACGCTTGCCATGCGATCGCGCGGCAGGATAGTCAGCTCGACCGGATAGATATCCGAGCTACCGGCATCCATGATGCGCACCTGCAGTTTGACCGCGGCGTTCAGATCGGTCGGGAAGCTGCCCGCCAGGGTCTGGTCACTACTATTGACCAGTAACCAGCTTGGCAGCTCACTACCGTCAGCCATGCGCACCGACTCGATGGTGGCGTTACCCACCAGGTCGCGGAAGGCAGCGACAAAGTCGCGCCCCGGCTGCACCGGCAGCACCAGCGGCATGGTGGACTGGATCACCGGGCCGTTGGCCGACACTTTCGGGCTGGCCAGCGACGGGCGGCTCAGCACGCTAGCGTAAACCGACGCCGGCTGCTGCACCGGTACTTCCAGCACACGGTTGCGCGTAGCGCCACCGGACAGCGCCACACCTACGCCGGCATCGGCCGACTCGGTGGCACCACCATTCAGGCGCGAGTACTGCTCGGTAAAGCCGATCACGGCAGTGGTCAGGTAGCCATTACCCTGCTCGGCCACCTGGAACTCGTTGTAGCGATCGTAGTGGGTAGCCAGGCGGCGGAAGGTGTAGTTCAGGCCGTTTGGCAGCAGCAGCGGGTTGTCGTCGTACGCCAGCCAGCGGCCATTGCTGGCCTGCAGCGCATTGCCACCGGCGTTGTTCAGCAGGCGCTTGCCCGCCACCAGCACCAGGGCGTTATTGCCGCTACCTGCCGCGCTGACGGTCTTGTCCAGCGTGACATTCCCTTTGGCGCGTACCCACAGCGTGCCACCAGCCTGAATGCCCTGGCTGCCATTGACCGTAGCCACGGTCAGATCGCCAGCGTCCTGGTAGCGCAGCTGGCCACCGGTACGCACGGCCAGGATACCCGCCAGGTTGTTGCCACCTTCCAGGCGGGCGTTACCGCCAGCCTTCAGCTCGGTGCGGCTGGCCGACAGGCTGCCACCGCCTTGCTGCAGCAGGTCGCGGCCAACGTCAAAGCCCAGCGTACCGGCTACCAGGCTGCCGCCTTGCTGCAGGTCACGGCCGGCTTTGGCGGTGAGCGCCGCGTCGGCACGCACGCTAGCGGATTGCTGCAGGATGTCCTGCGCCGCGTCCAGCAGCACGGTATCGGCACGCACATTGGCCGCCAGTTGCAGCTGGCCATTGGCACCACCAGCCGCCAGGGTAGCGGTACGGCCCGCGGCGTTCACGTCGCCGTTCAGCGCAATGGCACCATTGGTACTACGCACGGTCAGGTCGCCGCCTTTGGCTGTCAGGCCTGCATTGATGCGGATGGCACCGGTGCCACCCAGCAGTTCCAGCGCACCGTTATTGGCCAGCATGGCTTGCGCCACGTCTATGTCGCCACCGTCCACGGTCAGTTGCTGCGAGGTGCCGGTTGTCACGCCACTGAGGCTGCCTACCGTGCCCACACGCAGGGTATCGGTGTCACGCAGCTGCAGGCTGCCGTTGCTAATGCTGGCGGCCAGGGTGCCGATATTGTTGGCCTGCCGCAGGCTGCTGTTGTTCACCGCCGTCAGAGCCAGCTCGCCCGCCTCGATACGGCCAACCCCGGCCTGGGTGGCTGCGCCACCGGCAGTCAGCGTAGCGCGGCCACTGCCGGCCAGCAGGCTACCTGCGTTCTGGGTCAGGTCGCGCCCTGCATTTAGCGTGGCGTTGCCGCCTGCGGTTTGCAGGTTGGCGTTCAGTGTGATGTCACGCCCGGCGGCAAGCTGGGCCGGGCTGGCGCTAGTGGAAGCCTGCGCATTGAGCGTTACATCGCGGCCAGCTTGCAGCTGCAGGTTGGCCGCACCGGCGGCCACCGTGGCATTCAGCACGGCGTCCTGCACCGCTGTCAGCGCCACTTTGCCGCCCTGGCTGGCAATGGCTTGCGCCACGGTGATGTCACCGGCCTGGTTGCGCAGGGTGATGTCGCCTTTGTTGCTAGCCACACCGGCCACCAGCGGCTGGCCTTCGTAGGCAGCCACGCTGCCCACGGTCAGGCCGTCTGCATCCAGGTAGCTCAGGGCTTTGCCGTTACCGCTGAGGCTGGCAGCCAGGATATCCACGTTGTTGCCCGCGTTATCCAGTGTTACCTGCCCGGCGCTGATGATCTTCAGCGCACCGGCACCACCGCCGCTGGCTTTCAGCGCGGCACTCTGGCTGATATCGCCGCTGCTGGCCAGCTGGATGCGACCACCCTGGGCGCTGCCATTGGTGTCGATCTGGCCATTGAGCAGCAAGCCGCCTGTCGGGTTTTTCAGGGTAACGCTGCCACCCTGGCTACCGTTGCTGTTGATGGCGGCGGCCACGGTGATGTCAGCGGCACTGCTACCGGTGCGCTCCAGCAGCACATCGCCGCCGGCAGCCGTGCCCGAGGTATTGATGCTGGCCTGGGTCAGCAAGGCGCCGTCGCTACGCAAGGTGACCTTGCCGCCGTTACCGGCTGTCGGCTGGGTATCGACAGCCTGACTCACGGTGAGTGCACCACCGCTCTGGATCACCACGCTACCCTGCGCGCCACCGGCTACGGTGCGCACGCCGGACACGGCGGCTACCTGGCTGCTAGGCGCGGCCAACGGGCCGGCCAGCGTCGAACCTTTGCCGCCGGCGGTGCCGACGACCAGCGCGGTCT
This sequence comes from beta proteobacterium L13, assembly GCA_000335715.1. Taxonomy (GTDB): domain Bacteria; phylum Pseudomonadota; class Gammaproteobacteria; order Burkholderiales; family Chromobacteriaceae; genus Vogesella. Next base: position 176,237 of record AMYZ01000004.1, on the reverse strand, counting down.
TGTCGGTGTAGTCCACCGTGGCAGGCTTGCCGCTAGCGCTGGTGGCAAACGCGGCGGTCGCCATCTGGTGGCCGCCATTGCCGCTCGCCAGCAGGCTGATCTTGCCGTTGGTGCTACGCACCGACAGCTCACCGTTGTTATCGCCGGACAGCAAGCCGTTGGCGGTATCGCTAATGTCGCCGTGTGCCTGCAGCTGGATGGCACCATCGTTGCTGCCGCCAATGCCGCGCGTTACGTCGATGGTGTTGGCCAGCAGGATATTGCCGTTCTGGTTACGCAGGGTCACCGTGCCGCCATTGGCATTGCTGCCGCCCTGGCTCTTGATGCTTTGGCCCACGGTAATGTCACCGTTCACGCCGGCATTGTGCACATAGATCTCACCACCCTTGCCTGCCGCCGCACCCGAGGTGTTCAGGCGGCCCTGGCTCAGGTCGATGGCGCCGTTGGATTCGATCACCAGCGTACCGCCAGCGGTGCTGACCGTCTGCACACCCTGGCTGCTGTCGGTTGCGCTGAAGGTGCCACCGGTAGACAGCAGGATGTTGCCGCTTTGCGACGTTACGTTGGCACCGGACTGCAAGCGCATGGCGGCGCTGGCACGCAGGTCCACGTCGCCACTGCCGCTGGCGGAGACGGTTTTGTCTACCACCAGCTGGCCGGCGCTGACATCCTGATGGATGGCGCTATTGCCGTTCTTGCTGACCAGGCCGGACAGGTTGGCCGCAGTACGGGTCAGCGCGTTATCGCCTGGCGTCAGGGCGGCCACACTGCCAATGGTCAGGCTGCCGTTATTCTGGCGCAGCCACTGCTCGCTACCGCTCTCTACCGCCAGGGTATCGACAGCGCTGGTTTCAATACGCTGGCCATTGGCACCAACGCTACCGGCCGCCGAGATCAGCACATTGCCGCTGGTGCGGATTTCGTCATTGCTGTCTGCGTCTACCCCGTTGGCCAGCACATTGCCACTGCTGACCAGCTGAATACGGCGGTCGCCGCTGCTACCGCTGCTCTCTACGCCTGCGGTGCTGTCAAACACGATGTTTTTGCCCGCACCACCGGTACGCAGGTCGATGCTGCCACCTTGCGTGGCCACGATGTCGCGGTTGATGCCGAGCTGGCCGTCGGCCACGTTCAGGGCGATATTGCCTGCCGCGCGCACGCCGGACTGGTCGCTTGCCGCACCGCCAAAGCTGCTGCTGTTGTAAGCAGCTTTGCTGACGGCATCCACTTTCACATCACCGCTGCCGCTCTGGCGCGTCTTGTGCAGCCAGACATCGCCGCCGGCGCTGGCCGCCAGCTTGTCGGCATCGGCCACTTCGATACGCTTGCCGTCGGCGCCGATGGTGCGGCCCGCTTGCAGCAGCACATTGCCGGTGGTTTGCAGCTCGTTGACCTGGTTGTTATCCGTGGTGGTCACAATATCGCGCGCTGCAACCAGCTGTACCGTGCCGCTACCGGACTTGGCCTGGCCGTTGTTGAACACGATATCGCTACCAGTGCTGCCGGCACGCAGGTCTACCGAACCTGCACCGCCGGCGGCCACGGTTTTTTCCAGTGTCAGCGTGCCGTTGCCGGTGGCAATGGCGATATGGCCGCTACTGGCCGTGGTTACACCGTGCAGCGGGTTCACCGTGTCGTTGGCGGTGACGCTGCCCACGGTCAAAGCACCACTGTTGAAGTATGTCAGGCTCTGGTCTGCGCCGGTAATGACAGCCGCCAGGGTGCCGATATTGTGCACGCCCGTACCCGTGGACGGGTTGGTCAGCTGGGTGGTGTCACGCGCCAGGATTTGCAGCTGGTCGGCGCTCAGGCTGACATTGGCTGTTTCGGTGATTTTGCCCTTGTACGCTTGCAGGGCAATGTTCTTGCCGCTACCGCCAGCGCTGACCGACTGGGTCAGGTTGAGGTCGCCGCCCGTCGCGCTGGCGTCTTCTGCCACCGTCAGCTGCACGCTGCCGTTATTGGTGACGATGCCGTTTACCGGTACGTTGGCCGCATCGGCTACCGTACCCACTTCCAGCGTATCGATATCGCGGTAGCTGAACGCGCCTGCCCCGCTAACCGAGCCGGCCACGGTTTCTACATTGCTCAGCTTGCTGGACAAGTTCACGCCGGATACCGACTGCGCCAGCAGTGCCTTGGCGGTGAGCTTGCCTGTGCCGCTGACGGCCGCTTTGCCGGAGGACAAACGCACTACGCCATTACTGCCGCCAGTCGTGACGTCCGCCGTCATCACCAGGTCACCGGTGCTGCTGGCGTTATCGGCTGCGGCCACCAGGTTGATATCGCCACCATTGGTTTGCAGGCCGCTGCGGCCATCCACGGTAGCGATTTCGATGCCGTCCTTGTCTTTCAGCTTCAGCGTCTTGCCTGCGCCGTCCAGGCGGGCAGCCAGCTTGCCGATTTCGTTGGTGGTGCGCTCCAGCGTGACATTACCGGTATCGCTGGCCACGTTCAGGCCACCGGCCTTGATGTCCTGCGTTTGTGTCAGGTTGCGCGCGACACCGTTACCCGCGGCCAACGTCAGGCGCACCTCGCCCGGGGCGGTAATGCCGGTCTTGTCATCCAGGTCACCCACCACCAGGCTGCGGTTATTGGTCAGGCGTACACCCTGGCCATTGCCGCTGATGCTGGCGGTGACTTCATCTACCGCGTTGCTGCTGTCCAGCGTGGAGGTATTCACCGCCACCAGTTTCAGCTCGTTGGCGGTGATGATGCCGCTGGCTGCGGTTTCGTTGATGGCACCCTTGCCGGAAGTCAGGCGCACGTCGGCCGTACCGGCATTGACTTGCTGCGCCAGCTGCAGGTCACCAGCAGTAGAGGTGGCATCGGCCGACGCTTCCAGCGCGATGTCAGCGTTATTGGTCTGTACGCCGTTGCTGCCGTCTACGGTACCCACCTGCAGCGCGTTCTTGTCTTTCACGCTCAGGGTTTTGCCGCTGGCCTGCAGGGTAGCCGCCAGGGTGCCGATGTCGTTAGTGGTGTCGTTCAGCACGACCTGGCCGGTGGCCAGGGTGAGCTTGAGGTTGGCCGTATTGACCCGGCCCTGGCCGGCAGTGGCTGACTGGGTCAGGTTGCCGGCCGTCAGGTTCAGGCGGGTCATGTCGTTGACGGTCACGCCATCGCGCTGCTGGGTAGTGCCGGCAGTGACTACAGCGCTGCCGTCTGCGCTTAGCGGGGTAACCGCCACGCGGTCCAGCAGCAAGGACTTGCCATTGGTGAACTTCAGGTCGGCACCGCTGCCGCTGACGTTGGCCGCCAGTACGTTGATCTGGTTGGTGTTATCCAGCGTCACGTTGTCCTGGCTGGATAGCGCCAGCTTGTCGGCGGTGATGATGGCCGCAGACTGTTCGGCGATACCGCCAGCCTGGGTGGTCAGCGCCACGGTGGCCGCGCCCACGTTCACGCTACGGTCCAGCGTGAGGTCGCCATTGCTCAGCGTGATATTGACCGCGTCGTCGCTGGTGACAATGCCGTCGCTGCTGGTGGTGGTCTGCGTGTTGGGTTGCAGGTTGGCCGCCAGCGGGTCGTTGGTGCGCACGTAGCTGCCCTGGCCGATCTGCAGCGACTTGGCGTTGGTGTAGTCCAGGCGGTCGGCCAGCTTAGCCGTGAGCGTGTCTACCAGGTTGGCACCGCCCAGTACCACGTCGCCACTGCCGTTCAGCAGCAGCTTGTTGGTATTGATCACGCCGCTACCGGTGGCACCGCCGGCCACATCCAGCACCAGCTGGCGGCTTTGTGCCGCGTCGCTGGCTTTGACGGTAAGCGCCGCGTTGATCAGCACCTTGCCGCCTGCGCCGCCCATCACCAGTGCGGTGTTGTCGCGCAGGGTGGTGGCGCTGCTTACGGTCAGGCTGCCGGTGGCGTCGGTACGGCCCAGGGTAATGCCTGGGTTGGCCGCACTGCCACTGCCAAAGCCGGGGCGGAAAATGGCTTTGCTGCTGCCATTGAACCAGTCATTACCCAGGTAGAGCTTGTCTACCGCGCCGGCCGTGCTGATATCGATATTGCGGCCCGTGCTGAGCGGGCGCACACGCAGCTCGCCCGCACTGGCCACATTCAGGTGGTAGTCCGAGCTGTTCACAAACTGCATGCTGTCGGCTTCTACCGTGATCACACCTGTCGCCGCACCAAAGTTGGTTTCAACCGGCGAGCTGCCCAGGTACATGGTCTGGCCCTTGGCATAAATGCCAAAGCTGTTCTCGCCGCCGGTAGCCGTGGTCTTGCCGCCAGACGTACCGGACAGCGTGATGTCACCGCTCTTGGACAGGATGCTGGTTTCGGTATCTTCGATGCGGATACCGTGGTTTTCGGTAAGGAAGGCGTGGCTGCCGCCACCGCCCTTGCCGGTAATCTGGATATCGCCGCTATCGGTCTTGATCAGCGCCTTGGACGAGATGATCACGCCGTCGTAGCGTGTACCACCGGTAGGCGTGGTGGTCAGGCTGCTGGCGTCGCCCTCGATGGTGAGCTTGCCGCTGGTGGTTTGCAGCGTCACGCGCGAGGCGCCGTCTTCACCGATGATCACGCCATCCTTGTTGCCGGAACCGGCCTGGTTGGCCACTTTACCGTTGATGCTCAGGTTACCCGCGCCGGTATTGACCTGCGTGGCGGCACCGGTGATTTTCACCCCCGCCCCTGCGCTACTGCTGCTAGGCGCCTGGCCGCTGATCTGCAGATTGCCGCCATTGGTGTTGATGGTAGCGTTGCTCAGACGCACGCCGTCGGTCACACCGTCGGCATCGCCACCGTAACCGGTAGCAAAACCGCCATTTTTACCGATAAACAGGTCACCACCACGCGTGGTGAGCGCGGCGGCATCCAGCAGCACGCCACCCGCGGTAGCACCACTGTCGGCAAACGCATTCAGGCTCAGGTTTTTGACATCAATACTGGTGTTTTTCAGTTTGATGGAACGCGCCGAGTTGATGGCAAGCCCGTAGGTCTGGCCTTTGATATTGAAGGTTTGCTGGCGATAGTCGGTGTAGCCGGTAGCCACGCCCGGGATGGTACCGCCGCCCACATTGATGACGGTGTCGGTATTCAGGGTCAGCGTGGTGGTGGTGTTGGCGATATTGGACGCGGTCAGCACGTCACCGCTGGAGCTCAGCAGGTTGATGGTGCCGGCCTTCAGCGCGATATCGGTATCGCCCGCCAGCGTCAGGCTGCGCAGTGCCTCGTTGCCGTTGCCACCGATACGGTCACCGGCCTGGCCACCCAGTACGATATTGCCGGCAACACTGCCGGTGCTATCCAGCGACAGCGCCTGCGGCGACAGCGGAACCACATCCGGCGTACCCGACGTGATGCTGCCGTTGAAAATGATATTGCCGCCGGCGCCGGTGTAGTTGGCCCCGCTTTGCGCGCCCTGCGCATTCAGCGCCACGCTGTAGGCCTGTGCGGCCAACTTCACGTCTTTATTGAAGGTAATGTCACCCGACGCGCCGCTGCTGGTCTGGGTGATTTTGGTGGAAATCGGCGTGCCATGCGCCAGTACGGCTTCTTTGTGGAAGGTGACATTGCCGCCGTTGGTGTTGACAGTACCTTTCAGCGTGGCGGTACCACCGGTTTTGCTGGCGGTGCCAAAGTCCACATTCAGCTTGCCCACGGTAGACGAAATATCGGCACCGGTATCCAGCAGGATGTCCCCGCCTGCGCTCAGCCCCAGCGAGGCATCGCCGCCAGCGGTTTTGGAAATGTCGCTCTGGATGGTGATCTTGTTGTCGGCCTGCAGCTCTACGCTGCTGCCGGCATTCAGGGAGGCCTCGATACTGCTGGCCAGCACATTGTTCACGGCACCAGACTGGCCGTTGGCGGTAGCCCATGCCGTACCGGTGGAGCCGCCCACCACGGTGAGGTCGGTGGGGTCCAGCAGCCAGCGGCCGCCCTGGCCGCCTGCCGACGCCACATTCACGCTGCCGGACACGCCCAGTACGCCACGGCTGGAGGTTTCTACCTGGCCGCCACTGCCCTGGCCTGCTCCTTTGGCTTCGATACTGCCTTGCAGACGGGTAGCGTCTGCCGACCACGCCACCACGGTACCGCCGTTACCGGCTTCGGTGGCGCTGGCTGCCACGCTGGCACCCTGGGCAATGGTGACACTGCCCGCTTCTGCGATGGCCGGGTCTTTACCCTGCCAGCCGCCACCCAGGTACACCTGGCCACCGCCCTGTGCACCCGAGGCATTCACCGCACCCGCCACCTGCAGCTCGCCAGCGGTAGCCACAATGCGGCCACCCTGGCCGCTGGCAGCCTGGGCGCTGGTCTCGCCGGCCAGTACCACTTTGCCGGCACCGCCATCGATCCAGATTTCGCCTTGCTTCTGGTTCAGCGTATCGGCGCGCACGATGCCGGTCTGGTTGATGGCCACCGACGCCAGCGGCGCGGCTTGTTTGGCGGTGAGCAGCACATGGCCACCGTCGGCCACCAGCGCGCCGGCATTATTGATGCTGGCCTGCGCGGCGGCGGTTTCCACTTTCACCTTCAGCAAGCCGGTCTGGCCTACCGTTACGCTAATATCGCGGCCTGCGGCCAACGCTACCGTGCCGTTTTTGGCGGTAATGGTGCCGCTATTGTCTACCTGGGCACCTGCCAGCAGCACGTAGCCACCGTCGGCTGCATTGATGCTGCCGGCGTTACGTACCGCCTGGCTGGCACCGCTGAGCTTGAACTTGCCGGACAGGAAGTCTTCGTTGCTGATGGACTGCGACGAGGCCATCAGGGCACCCACATTGATCTGGGCAGTCGGCCCGAACAGGATGCCGTTCGGGTTGATCAGCATCACCTGGCCGTTGGCACGCATCTGGCCAAAAATCTGCGACGGGTCGGCACCGATCACGCGGTTCAGTATCAGCGCGCTGGCATTAGGCTGCACAAAGTTCACGGCGGCTTGCTGGCCGATATTGAAGCTCTGCCAGTTGGTGATCATCTGCTGGCTGTTTTGCAGCACATTCAGGGTATTGCCTGCCTGCTGCAGGGCGCCCTGGCCAGCCACAATCTGGCCGCCGGTAGGCAGTGCATTGCCTGCCAGCTGCGCCAGGGCCGGGTTGAATGCCATGGCTACCAACAGTGGCAGCGTGCGGATGGCCAGATTGGCGATATCGTGCGAGTGGTTTGCTTTCATTATGTTTTCCGTTCTGCAGCCACGATCAGAAGGCAATATTGCCGATTACCCATACGCGGGCGGCACGATTACGGCCATCGGCATCGGTATTGTTGGCGCTCTGGTTCGGGTTACTACCCAGCTTGTTGGCCACGGTGATGCTGACACCACCTTTGTCGTCGTAACTCAGCTTCATCCCCACGCCGGCACCGGCCAGGGTGTACTGGTTAGGCTTGCCAGCCGGCAGGGCACCGTTCCAGGTATTTTTGTACTGCTTGATACCACCGGCATCGACAAAGCCGAACAGGGTGACATCCGCGCCGGCAAACTTGCCCAGCGAGGTACGGACTTCGGCGTTGGCCAGCCAGCCGTCATCCCCCAGGCCTTCGCCCATCGGGTAGGCACGAATGCCGTTGGGCCCGCCCAGCTGCAGTTTTTCGCTGTTATCCAGGTTCTTGCTGGCCAGCTGCGCAGACAGCGATACGGCCAGCTGGTAATCACCCGCCTTATCCAGGCGCGACAGGCGGCTTACCGCCAGGTTCAGCTTCTGGAAACCGCCGCCGGTACGGGCAGAGGCGTCGTCCAGCGCGGCGTAGCCCTGGTCGCCGGACAGGTCGTTGTCACCGGCAGACAGCACGGCGCTCCAGCCCATGCGGCCGCCCCAGCTATCGTAGCGGTCACCGTTCAGGCCCAGGCTCAGCATGGTGATCTTGCGATCATCCAGCGTCAGGGTGCTCAGGCTGTTCTTCATGTCTTTCTGGTCCAGGCTGGCGGTCAGCGTGGTGTTGGCCGTACCCGAGCGCGTCAACGGCAGGCTGCCAAACAGCGATACCACCTTGGTGTCGCCGCTGAGGTTGCGCGGCACGTCGGTGGTAATGCCCATGTCCACGTTCATGCTGGACGCCGACGCCCCTACCTTGGCCCCGCGGTTGCCTACCGGCAGCTGGATGGCGACCTTGCCGCTATCCAGGCTGTCGGACTTGGTGGCGTTCAGCGACAGCTGCTCGCCGTAGCCCAGCGGGCTGTTCAGGTTGAGCTGGGTATTCAGGCGGGTCATGCCGGCATGGCGGTTGCCGTAGTTGTCGGCCCATACTGCGCCGCTAAACAGGCCGGCGCTTTCCACGTCGGCTTCCACCTTGGTGGTACCGGCAACGCTACCCGGTGTCAGCTCGGCCTGGACTTTCTTGATACCCGGCACTTCGCCGGCCACCAGCAGCGCGCGTTCCAGCTCGGCAGCCTGGATAGGCTTGCCCGCCGGTGCGCCTTCGGCCAGCAAGGCGGCCACGGTGCTGTCTTTTACTGGCGAGGTGTTGTTGCGCACCACAATACCGTTGACGCCAGAGGCGCCATCCAGCGCACCTTCTTGCAGGGCAATGCGTACTACACCGTCCTGGATTTTTTGTGGCGGCAGGTAGGCTTGTACCAGCGGGTAGCCTTTGGCACGCAGGTGCGCGGCAGCTTGCTGCGCGGCGGCTTCCAGCTGCGCCAGGCTCAGCGGTTTGCCCAGCTGCGCTTTGAGCACCGACTGCATTTCCGCATTGCTGGCCAGGGTCAGGCCTTCAAAGCTGAAACCGGTGACCAGCACTTGCGGCACCACCGGCTCCGGCGGCATGGTCAGGCCCTGTACCGCGATAGCCACGGTGCCTTCACCCAGCATGGCGCGATTCATGCTGACCTCTGCATACGGGTGGCCGTGCGTGCGCAGGTGCTCGGCTACGGCGTGTACGGCCTGCTCGAATTCGGCAAAGCTCAGGTCGCGGCCTTGCCACGGCTGCAAGATACCCTGCAAAGCCTTCTGGTCTATGCCGGTTTCCCCTTCAAAACGGAAGCCGCCGATAGACAGGCGAATCGCCTCGTTATCTGTTTTCACTTCAGGAATACTGGCGCGCAGCTGCACCTTGTCGCGCTTGCGCGGAAACAGGCTGGCAGGCGGCAGCTTCTGCGCATTGAAAACAACACCGGCATCTTGCGATGGCGGTGTCTGGGTAACGGCGGCAATAACGGCATTAGCCGGCAACATGAGCGGCAGCAGGGTAAACGCAACAGCCTGCACGGTAAGGACGGCAGGCTTGGCACGACGCTGGCTGGTATTCTGACTGGAGTATTCCATGGTGTTGTGATGTGACCCAGGCGCGTTTATTCGGGGAAGGTAACTTTGCAGCGCTGGCCTGAAGGCAGCGCGTACTTGGGATTCGGTAATACAAGGCGCACGCGGAAAGAGCCGCTGCCTGCATCGATGACTTTATCTACGTTGGCCACACGCGCCTTCAGCGGGCTGCTGGACAGCTGCGGCGTCACATCGTAGCTCTGGCCGCTGCGTACCTTGCCAAACAAGGCGGCCGGCACCACGGTTTCCACAAACAGCGGGTCCAGCTGGGCGATGCGGTAGATGCGCTCCTGTTTTACCAGGTCGCCACGCTGGCGATAGCGGTCTACCACCACACCGTTAATCGGGCTGAACAGGCTGCGCAGGCGCAGCTGCTCGCGACGCTCCTTCAGCTCCAGCTCGGACAGCTTGTACTCGGTAGCCATCTCGTCCAGCTCCTGGCTGGAAATCAGCTGCTTCTTTTGCAGCTCCTGGTTGCGCTGTGTCTTGCGGGCGCCAAACTGCGCCTTGGCCGCCTGGTATTCCACCGCAGCCTCTTCTACACCGCTTTGCAGCTTGGCCAGCAGCTGGCCGGCCCGGACCACATCACCACGATCTGCCAGCACCTGGCCCAGCACGCCATCCACCGGCGTGCCCACATTCACTTCCAGCGAAGGCACAATCAGACAAGTAGTCGCTGCAGGCGCAGCACTGGCCAGCAAGGGCAAGGCCAGAAACATGCCGCCCAGGGTGCGGGCGGAGTGAGTGACAAGTTTGTTCATTTTTCTATTGTTTTCCCTTATGCCGGGCTATTCGGACTGGCCAGAAAAAGACAGTGCCTGCCGTGCCCTGAAGTCTGCGCTCAGCATGTGCTGGCGCAGCCGACGGTGTTGCCATTCCATGTATCGCTGCGCTGCGCGGTAGTACAGCAGCCCTGCGCTACCAATTAGCGGTTGATTTGTAGTCTGTAACAATCTCGATAATATAACATTAAATTTTGCTACAAATTGCACAACCAGATCATCTTCCAGCGACAGAATGATTTCATAGCTGCCAGGGTCGCCCTGCCTGGCACAGCGGCCGATCAGCTGGCGATCCACGCGGGCATTGTCGTGACGCTCGGTCAGGATCACATGCAGGCCACCTTTCATTTTGACCTCCTCGTCCAGCAGCACGTCCGTCCCGCGCCCGGCCATATTGGTAGCAATGGTTACCGCCCCGGCCGCGCCGGCGCTGGCTACCACCTCGGCCTCTTCCGCATCCTGCTTGGCATTCAGTACGCGATGCGCAATACCCGCCTGCTGCAAGCATTGCGACAGCACTTCTGACGCCTTGATGCTGCGCGTGCCGATGAGCACCGGCCGGCCGGACTGTTGTATTTGCTGCACAGACGCAATGACGGCGGCCCACCGCTGCGCCGAGGTAGCAAACAGCCGCGCCCCCAGATAGCGTCGCCGCGAGCGCCGGTACGGCGGCACACGCACGACGCCCAGGCCGTACACCTCGCCCAGCTCACCCGCCACCTCACGGCAGGTACCGGTCATGCCGGACAGCACCAGATAGCGGCGAAAGAACAGCTGGTAGCTGATCTTGCCCAGCGTCTCGCGCTCATCCCCAGGCGGCAGGCCCTCTTTTACCTCTACCATCTGGTGCAGGCCGCGCTCCCACGAGCGGTCGGCCATGGTGCGGCCGGTGTTTTCGTCCACGATCAGCACCTTGCCCTCGCGCACGATGTAATCGATATCGCGCCGCAAGCCATGGCACGCCATCAGCGCCATGCCTACTACTTCCTCACGCCGGTTCCTGGCCTGCCATACCGGCGGGAGGTGTGCGGCCAACCTGGCCAGCTCGTCGCGCCCCGCCCCTTGCAGATGCGGTTGCGAGCCAGGGCCCGCCTGTTCGAAGTGCACGCCGGGCTGCAGCGCCCGGGCCAGCTCGATAGCCTGGCGGTAATAGGCCTCGCTCTCGCTGCCAGGCCGGCTGGCCGAAATGATCAACGGCGTGCGGGCCTCGTCGATAAACACGCTGTCGGCCTCATCCACGATGGCAAACTGCAAGCCGGGTAACAGGATGTTGGCCGCGCTGCGGCCACTCAGCCGCCCCAGCGCCAGCTGCATGGGCGACATCTTGTCAGCCAGCGCCAGGCGGTCGCGCAGGTAATCGAACACCACGGATTTGTTGGAGCAGTACACGATGTCGGCTAGATAGCCGGGCTTTTTCTCGTCCGGCTTCATGTCTTCGCGCACCAGGCCGGTACTCAAGCCCAGGGCGTGGTATAGCGGCGCCATCAACATGACATCGCGCTCGGCCAGATAGTCGTTCACCGTTACCACGTGCACCTTGCGCCCGGCCATGGCTGCCACCGCCGCTGCCAACGTGGCGGTAAGTGTTTTGCCCTCGCCGGTATCCATCTCCAGCAAAAAGCCCTGCAGCAGGATGTAGCCACCCTTTAGCTGCGTGGGGAAGTGCCGCTTGCCCAATAGCTCGCCGGCGCGGCGGCGCACCAGCGCGAAAGCTGGCGCCACGTGCCGGTCTTGCAGGCCGTCGCGGCGCAAGAGCAGCTGCAGCTCGGCGGTGAGCGCCTGCAGCTCGGGCTCGGTCAGCGCGTCTACCGCTGGCTGGGCAGCGTCGACCTGGCGCACAAAGCGGTTCAGCCGCCACGACGACAAGCCAAGCCTGGCCTGCAGCCAGGTGCGCAGGCGCTCGCTCTGGCGGTCCAGCCAGCTGCGGTCTTGCCAGTCACGGCGCTGCGGGTAAAGGTCGGCAAGCAGGGAAAGGGCAAACATGGCTATACCGCGAATCGTTTGATGAACATCTGGCGCAGCGCGCGATACCACTGGCTGGCCAATGGCTCGGGTTGCTGGATAAAGCGCACGTATACGCGATTGCCCAGGGTGCGCGGCACGGCGCGGTTATCAAAGCGCAGCTCGAACTGGAACAGCGCATTCAGCGCCACCGGTGTTTCACGGCTGGCGTCCGGGTCCAGGCCGATCTTGCCGCCACCTTGCAGCGACAGCGCCAGGCTGGGCAGGTCGCGCGTGGCACCGGGCACCTCGCGCACCATGGTGGCCGGAATCAGGCTGTCGACCTCTACCGCACTGCGGATTTCCACGCCGATATTGTGGCGGCGCACCTGGTCGACATCGGCCTGCGGCACCACGGTCAGCAGGGTGTAGCGCGACGGGTCCAGCACGTAGCCCACCACGTCACCACGCGCCACGTAGGCACCGACGAAATCCAGCGTGGACGCCACCTCGAAGCGGCCAGCCAGCGGGCTACGGATGATCAGCGCATTTTGTCGTGTTTGCAGGTCGTGCAGACGGTTGCGGTGGTAGCCGGCTTCGGCCTCGATAATCTGGGCCTGCACACGGTCGGTCAGCAGCACCTTGTTGCGCTTGCTTTCCATCTCGGCAATCTTGGAGCGGGTTTCCGCCAGCAGCGCGCCCAGCTCCGGCTCGTCGCAGGCCAGCAAAGGTTGGCCGCGCACCACCTGGCTGCCGGAAGGCACCAGCACGCGGCTGCCGATGCAACTGGCCGGCGCCCGCACACGTGACTGCTCCGACATCCAGATAACGCCCTCGGCCATGGTCCACGACGGCACCGGCACCAGCAGCACCAGCAGCAGCAAGCCCACGACCAGCCCGCCAACAATGCTCAACACCCGCGCCCGCACGCCCTGCAGCACAGGGTCGTCCAGCAAAAAGCGGATCTGCCGTGACAGCGGCAGCAACAGCATGTTTACCGCACTCCACACCGCCAACAGCACGCCGACAAAAAAGAAGCGCTCGGCCACCAGCAGGATGATGGAAATCGACAGCATGATGCGATAGCAAAACGAGCCGATGGCGTAAAACACCAGCCATGGCTTTTCGCGCGGGGTGGTAGGCGGCGGCGTCTGCTCGCTGCGCACACGGAACACATGCTGCTTGAACACATAGCCCATGTACTGGTTGGCTTTCTGGCCCAGATTGGGGATTTCCAGCCAGTCGGAAAAAATGTAATAGCCGTCAAAACGCACCAGCGGGTTGGCATTGAACAGCAGCGTGGTCACCCCCGCCAGAATCACCACCTGGTGCAGCGCGGCCTTGCCCAGGCCAGGCGCCACCCAGGTCCACAGCCAGATGGCGATGGCGGCAAAAAACAGCTCAGTCATCATGCCGGCCGCGCCGATGAGCATGCGCTGGCGGCGCGATGGCAGGCTGATGGCGTGCCCGGCGTCCACATAGGGCACCGGAATCATCACCAGCATCATCACGCCGGTTTCGTGACAGCTGCCGCCAAACGCCTTCACCGCCAGGCCATGGCCTATCTCGTGAACGGCCTTGAGCAGGGGAAAGATCAACGCCAGCAGCAGCACGTTGTCCGGGCGGAACACGCGCGCGGCCAGGTCGCGCGTCAGCTCGTCCCAGTGCATGCCGGCCAACACCGCACCACTGCCAACCACCAGCAGCCACAGGGGCAAGACAAAGCGCAGCAACCAGGCCGGCACCAGCTGGTACAGGCGGGTAATGAACGGGTCCGGGTCGAACAGCGGGATCTTCAGCGACAGCGGGTTCATCAGGTACTGCTTGAGTTTCAGGCGGCCCAGGCGCTGGCGGCGCTCGTTCAGCTCGGCCAGGTCGGGCGCCTGGTCGGTCAGCAGCACGTTGGCCTGGTGCAGCTGCGTCATCAGGTTCAGCACTTCGTCCTGCGTGGGGGCGTCGTCACCCAGCGTTTCGCAGCTACGCTGCCAGATGGCGTCCAGCGTGAGCTCGCCATCCATCAGCGCCACAATCTGGTAAGCCGCCGGGTTCAGCTTGAGGAAGCGGCCGCTACCCTGGTCTTGCAGGATGTAATGGCGCTCGCCACGATAAACGTGGCGCACCAGCGTAGCTTGCTGGCGCAGGCGCGGTTTGAGCGGGGCCACACGGTACCAGGACGGGGAAAACAGCGATGCACTCATGCGCCTACCACCCCAGCCACGACCAGATATTCAGGCGCAGCCAGTCGAACAGGCTATGCGTCCAGATCCACACCAGCTTGCGCTCGCCCACCTGCACCTTGGCGACACCATCCATGCCGGGGCGCAGTGTGGCATGACGGCCGGTAAGCACACCCTCGACACGGAACACGTTCTTGCCTTCGCGCGCCTGCGCCACCGAGGTCACCAGCGACACGCTAAAAGGCAGGCGCTCGCCCGGCATGGCGGTCACCATCAGCTGGCCTTGCTGCCCTACCCTGATCTCGTCGATATCGGCCTCATCCACGTACAGGATCACGCGGTAGGAATCCAGCGGGGCAATCTCGAACAGGGTCTGGCCCTTTTTCACCGCCCCGCCCAGCTGTTGCGACAAGTCGCCCGTCACGATAAAGCCGGCAAACGGCGCGCGAATGCGCGAGCGCTCCAGCATGCTTTGCGACAGCGCCTGCTGCGCCTGCGCCTGCTCGGACTGGGCAATGGAAATCTGTATCTGCGACAGGTCGCTTTGCGCCTGCGCGTCTTGCAGCTGGTTCTGGTACTGCGACTGCGTGCTGCGCCACTTGCTGGCCTCCAGCTGCAGGTCGCGGTCGTCCAGCTGTGCCAGCAGGCCACCGGCCGGCACTACCTGGCCGGCGCGCTTGTAGGCCTGCGCCACAAAACCGTCAAACGGCGCCACGATGGTGCGCTTTACCGCGCCTTCCAGCTCGGACTGCGCCCCGATGCGGTAATCGCCGGTGGCCAGGCCCAGGAACAGCCCCAGCGCCAGCAGCACAATGGCCGCCAGCTTGCGCCCGGCGTGCAGCGGCCCCAGCAGGCGGTCGCGTTCGGTTTTCAGCGCATCGGCTGCGCGGCGCCACCACGGGCGCTCGGCGTGGCGTTTGTCCAGCAGCATGCGGCCAACGATAGGCGACAGCATGTGCGCCAGGTGGCTGGCCTCGTCCGGCAGTACCGGCTCGGCCCACTCGAACACGAACACGCCGTAGCGCTGCTTATCCAGATAAAACGGCACACTCAGGATATGGTTGGCCGCAAAACGCTCGGCCAGCGCGCGGTGCTCGCGATCGATGCGCAAACCGCCCGCAGGATTATCTTGGCCTGGCTGAAAGTAAAAGGCCTGCCCCTGATCGGCAGCCTCGTTCATGGCACTGGCCAGAAAGGCGGCCAGGTCTTGCCGGCCGGCAAACTCGGCCGAGTGGGACAAGGCCTGCAGCTTGACCGTCATGCGCTGGGCAAAACCTACCGATACGCGGTCGCAACCCAGCGCCACGGCCATATCGGTGACCACGGCATGGCTGGCGTCGTGGGCGGTATTTTCGCCCACCACCAGCATCAGCAAATCCAGTGATTTCAGCAGCCGCTCGGTAAAAGCGGCGTTGTCTGCCGTGACGCCGGCAGAGGCAGGCAACAGCCAGCCCTGCCCCCACTTGAGCCAGGCCAGGCTTTCGCGCGTATAGGCAGCGGCGGGCATGGCCACCGCCAGCACACCGTGCAGCTGCTCGCCCGCCACAATGGGCAGCGCCAGCACCAGCACCCCATCCTGCACCTGCTGCAAAGGCAGGCGCATATCCAGCACGCGCTCGCACAAGCTGGCCAGCAGCGGCGACACGCCTTCGGCATTGGGCCAGAGCAAGGCGGGGGCGTAAGGGCCCTCGTCCGGCACATCGGACAGCACAATGGCCAGCTCGGCCAAGGCCGGCAGCCCCTGGCGGCAGCACTGCAGCCAGGCTTGCCAGTAGGCGTGGTCGTTATACGGAGAGTGGGCTAGCTGTAACCAGGCATCAGGCGCGCTGGCAGAGTGTGTGGTCATGTAGGCAAACGGCAAACGGCAGACAAAGAAAAGCCGCCAGCGGCAAGGCTGGCGGCGCGAGGGGGTTTAGCCCAGTTTCAGCTCGCCGTAGCGTGCTTCGTACTCTTTCAGACCCAGTTCCAGCATGGTCAGCAGGCGCTTGGCGGCGTACGGGTTCAGGACAACGCGGTTGCTCAGGGTAACCTGAACTTGTTTCTGGTCGCTCTGCCAGGCTTGGTTGGCACCGAACAGCACCATGATTTCTTCGCGGGTACCCAGCACATTGCACACGTTGGCGTAGGTGGTCACCATGCGGGAATCATCCCACACGATTTGTGGCACGACGGCTTCGTTGTTCTCTTGTTGTTGGCTCATGTTCATTCCTTGCTTCTAGCAATGGTTACGAAAAAACGTTGTTATCGACGATTCTTGGTGCCGCGCTCGGCAGCGCGCTTGCCGCTGCCTGGCTGACGGTCCCACAGAATTTTGCTACGGCCCACGCTGGTCAGCGCGGCCAACCCCAGGGCCATATCCTGTGCCTGTGCCATGACATCGCTGGCGGCCTGTGCTGCCGCAGTATTGTCTGGCTCGGCGGCAGCTTCCGGCTGGGCAGAAGGCTGCTCATCAGCAGCATCCGACGGGGCGGAAGGCGCGGCGGATGATACCACATCACTACCAGCCTCCACGGCAGGCGCCACCTCGGTTGCCGGGGCTTCCGGCTGGCCTGCGGCGGCTTGTGCAGCCGGTGTTTCAGCAGTATCCGGCTCGGCCTGCTCACTCAGCACCACATCCTGCATGGTTTGCTGTGCCGGGCTTACTGGCGCTGCAAGCTGGACCACCACATTGCTGACCGGCGGCAGGTTGCCCTGCAGCGGCTGGGTAGGCGTAAACAGTACCTCGCCCAGTGTGGCAAGCGACACTACCGGCTGCTGGCTATCCTGCTCGCCCTCACCCTCGGCTGCCTGCTGCTGGCTACCCGCAGCGGCACTGCCGGTGCGGCCA
Source organism: beta proteobacterium L13 (assembly GCA_000335715.1). GTDB lineage: Bacteria > Pseudomonadota > Gammaproteobacteria > Burkholderiales > Chromobacteriaceae > Vogesella. The sequence continues at coordinate 159,301 of AMYZ01000004.1, read as the reverse complement.
GGCTCGGCCTGACTGCTGCCGCTGCCGGATGGCTGGCTTGCCTGGCTAGTGGTACCCGCGGTGCTGCCAGCGGTATTGCTTGCCGTGCTGCTGCCACCATTGGCCAGTTGCAGCGCTTGCACCACTTGCTGGTCGGTCTGCGGCTCGGTAATCACCGGCTGGGCTGGCACATCGGCACCGGCCACCGCAATCACGATCTCGAAGCGGGCTGTACCGTCTTGCGACAGCACGGTAAAGCGCTCTTGCTGCTGGCTACCGGCTGCCAGGCTGGCGTTACCGGCCAGCTGGTACTGCCACTGGCCATTCGCACCCAGGCTGAGCTGGCCGTATACACCGGCCAGATTGCCTGTCTGTACGCGGGCTTCGCCCTGATCGATATCGCTGACCTGCAGCTGGCCTGCGGCCTGCACTTTGCCATCGGCCTTGACGCTACCCTGGCTGTCGCCGCTGATCACGGCGCTGTGGTTGCCACCGGTCACCGCAATGCTCACGGTGCGCTGGCTGCCATCCAGGCTGCTCACGACAAAGGTTTCGTTCACCACGGCACCTTTTGCCAGTGCGCTGGCGTCTTGCAGCTGGTACTGCCACTGCCCGTCTGCCGCCTGACTGAACACGCCGTAGCTGCCCTGGTAACGCTGGGCCACAAAGGCGGCTTCGCCGGCATCGCTATCGCTGATGCTCAGCTGGCCGCTGGCCAGCGTGCTGGCGCCTTGCTGCACGGCACCGCTCAGTGCGCCACCGATCACGGCGGCGTGGTTGCCACCGGTGACGGTGATCACCAGCTGCACGCTAGTGCCTTCGGCGGTACGCACGGTGAAGCTATCCTGGCTGATGGCACCCTTGGCAATGCTGCTGCCGTCTTGTAGCTGGTAAACCCAGCTGCCATCGGCCTGCAGCTGCAGCTGGCCGTACTTGCCCTGGCTGCTGGCTGCCACGAATACGGCTTCGCCGGCATCGATGTCATTCACCAGCAGTTGGCCGCTGCTGCTGCGCTGGCCATCCTGTGCCACGGCACCGGCCAGTTGGCCGCTGACGCTGGCGGCGTGGTTGCCACCGGTAACGGCAATCACCACGGTGCTGCGGCTACCGTCGGCGCTTTGCACCTGGAAGCTTTCCTGCACGGTGACGCCCTTGGCGATGCTGCTGCCGTCTTGCAGCTGGTAAGCCCAGCTACCGTCGGCCTGCAGGCTGAAGCTGCCGTGCTGGCCAGCCAGAGTCTGCGCCACAAACACGGCTTCACCGGCGTCGGCATCACTGATGCTGAGCTGGCCGCTAGCCTGCTGCTGGCCATCCTTGGCTACTGCGCCGCTTTGCTGGCCGCCGATTACCGCAGCGTGGTTGCCGCCAGTGACGCTGATGCTCACGGTGCTGCTGGTACCGTCTTTGGCCAGTACGGTGAACTGCTCCACCACGGCCTGGCCCTTGGCCACGGCCGCGCCGTTGCTCAGGGTGTAGGTCCAGCTGCCGCTGGCGTCCAGCTGCAGGGCGCCGTAGCTGCCTGCCTGGCTACCGGCCTGGAACTGCGCCTCGCCATCATCGATATCGCTGATCTGCAGTTGGCCGCTGCTGCTGTGCGCGCCGTCCTGCGCCACGCTGCCGCTTTGCTGGCCGCTGATCACGGCGGCATCGTTCACGCCGATGATCTCGACGGTCAGCGTGGTCGTGGCACCGTCAACTGTCTGCACGGTGAAGCTCTCGCGACGGCTGCTGCCTGCGGCCAGTGCCTGCACGTTAGCGCTCAGGGCAAACTGCCATGCACCGTCAGCCGACAGCTGCAGTGTGCCCAGCTCGCCCACAAAGCTACCCGGCAGGAACACGCTGGCCAGACCCGCCAGGCTGTCTTGCAGGCGGCCGCTGCTGCTGGTGGCGCCGTCTTCTACCAGGCTGGACAGCTGTGCCTGCGGCTGGTCGTTACTACCGTTGATGGTCAGGGTAACGGTGGTCTGGCTACCGTCGGTGGTAGTCAGCACAAACACCTCGGTACGCACGTCGCCATCGCGCAGCGCCTGAACGCGGGCATTGCTGGCGCTGTCGTTACCCAGGGTGTAGCTCCAGCTGCCGTCCACTTTCACTTCCAGCTTGCCGAAGCGGCCTTGCTGGGTATTGCTGGCCGGGTCGAAGCTGGCCACGCCACCGGACAAGGCCGGGTAGGCAATGCGGCCGCTGGCGCGGGTGCTGCTGTCTTCGGTGAGGCTGGCCTTACCGTCCAGGTCGCCCACCACCACACCGCCACCGCTACCATTTTGCGGTTTCACGTAGCCCGTGGTGGTGACGCCCATTTCGCCGTACTCGCCCAGCATCACCACGCTGACAATCTGGCGCACCAGGTCGGCCAGGCCGCTGCCAGGGATAATGCTGTGCTGCGGGTTGGCCGCATCCAGCTCCACGCTGCCGGCGAGGGTATCCACGCCGGTACCGCCCAGTACGATATTGCGACCGGTATTCGGCAGCACGAAGCTGTCGCTGGTCAGCAGCGGGTCGGCCGCGTCGCTACCGGTGCTTTGCACCAGCTGCAGCGCGCCATTGGCGTCAAAGTTGGCCTGGGCACCGTCGCCTGCCACCACGCGCATGGCCGCATCGCCACCGCTGAGCGCGAGGGCATCGCGGCCAAAGCCACCAAACACATAGGCCGTACCGGCGCCGATATTCAGCGTGTCGTCACCGCCACTGCTATCGCTCTGCGTACCGACGCGCACCAGCTTGCCACTGCCGTCTACGGCAAAGGACACGCTACCGGCATCGCCAAAGGCGATATTGCGGTCGCCGGCCACGGTAAGCGATTCCACCTTGTCGTTACCCGCGCCGCCAAACAGCAGCTTGTCGCCACTGCCCACGCGGATGCTGTCGTCGCCGCCGCTTTGCGGCTGGCTGCTTTCGGCAAACAGGTGCTGGTAGCCGGTTGCCGCACCGCTGCGGCGGTAGTCCAGGTTGTCACCCGATACCACGTCGCGGCTCAGCACGCTGCCCAGTACATTGATGCGGTCGCTGCCCATGCCGCCAGCCACGATGTTGAAGTCGGCCATCACGCCGGCAATCGCGTCGCCGGTCATCGACACGGTGATCTCGTCGTTACCGCCGGTGGACGGGTCACTATCGAGCGTGCCAAACGAGGTCAGGCGGCCGGCAATATCAAAGATCATGCTGGCGTTATCACCCGCTACCGCACGCTCGGACGCCAGGCTGGCGGTACCACGCTGCGACTGCACGCTGATGGTGTCGGCACCGAAACCGCCGACCACCACTTTGTCACCGTCGATAGCCGATACGCCAACACCCAGCTGCAACACGTCGTTGCCCCCCTGGGCAATGCCGCTGCTGCTGACCGAGGCCAGCTTGCCGCTGCTGCCAAAGCTCACGTTGCCGCTATCGCCCAGCACCACGCCAAAGCCTTTGCCTGCGGTGACCTTGTCGGCGCCCTGGCCGGCAATCACCACATGCTCGCCATGGGTCAGGGTGAGGGTATCGCCCGCGCCTTGTTCCGGCAGCAGGCTACCCACGCTGAGCAGCGCCTGGTTGCGGCCGCTATTGCGCTGAATCTGGCCGTTATCGCCCAGCAGCACAGCATTGACCGAGGCGCCGTATACCGACAACACGTCTTCGCCCATGCCGCCTACCAGCTGCGCCTCGCCCAGCTCGCCGGCGATCGCGCCGGTAGTACCGATCTGCAGCGTGTCGCCGCCACCGCTTACCGCGGTTTGATCCAATGTCAGCAGGGACACCAGGCTAGCCGCCTGACGCGCTGCGTCGCCCTCGCCAGAGAACAGCAACTGGGCGTTGTCACCCACCAGGGTGCGGAAGGCGTTTTCGCTGCTATTGACCTGCACCACATCGCGGCCATAACCGGCTACCACGGTGATGTCGCCATCGCCCAGCGTGATCTGGTCGTCGCCGCCAAAGCCGATATCGGTGCTTTCCAGCTTCTGCAGCTGCTGGCCACCGGCTGCGTCGAACACCACGCGGCCAGAATCGCCCAGCGCCAGTACGCGCTCTACCGCGCTACCTTCGCGCACGGTTTCGGCCACGATGCGGTCGCTGCCAAAGCCGCCCACAATCAGCTTGTCGCCTTTGCCGGTACGGATCTGGTCGTCACCACCCAGGCTGGTCGCCAGGCTGGAGGCCGACAGTACACCGTAGCCCAGCGGTTTGCGGCGCAGCTCGCCGTTGTCGCCAAACAGGATGTCCTGGCTGCGCGCTACGCTGCGCACCACGATCTGGTCGGCACCCATGCCGCCAAACACCACTTGCAGGCCCAGATTGGTAGCCAGGTCTTTCTGGCCCAGGCTGATCACATCGTCACCGCCGGTAGCCGTGATGGCATCGGTGGTGACCACGTCGGTCAGGCCGCTGCGGGTGTCGTAGCTAAAGCGGGCATTATCGCCGGCCACAAAGCGGCCCTGGCTGCCTGCCAGGTTGTCTTGCAGGTCCAGGCCGGTCACGGTGGCCGGGTTGGCCGATTGCGGCAGGCCGCTGGCGTCGATGTCGATCACGTCAGCGCCAATGCCGCCAATCACGTGCTTGATACCGTCACGCAGCAGGATGCGGTCGGCGCCGCCGATTACCGGGTCGGTACTCTGCATTTCGCGCAGGATGCCGTTACGCGCCACGCTGTCGTAGTTCAGTTCGCCGTTGTCACCCACTACCAGCTGCGCACCATCGCGGGCGTACAGCGTGTCGGCGCCAAAGCCGCCCAGCAGCACCTTGCCACCGTCGCCGCTGGCCAGGATATCGTCGCCACCCTTGTCGTTGACCGTGCTCTTCACTTGCAGCATCAGGTTGCGTTGACCATTGCTGGCGTCGGCAGCGGTACGGTGGATTTCACCGTTATCACCCAGCAGGATGTCCTGGCTGGTGGCGGTGCCACGGCGGATCTCGCCGGTAACCGGGTCAATCTCGGCGCTCACCAGTACGGTATCGCTGCCCATGCCGGCGATCACCATGTTCAGGCCGATATTGCTGCTCATGCCGCTGCTGGCGATGGTCACCTTGTCATTACCGCCGGTGGCGTCGGCCACGTCGGTGGTAAGCAGGTCGGTCAGGCCGCCCAGGGTGTCGAAGCGGAAGATGGCGTGGTCGCCTGTCACATAGCGGTAGTTGGCCGCAGTCGATGCTGACGCGCTCACCGTGATGACATCGGCACCTGCACCACCGGCCAGCACGGCATTGCCGGACTGCAGGCTGATGATGTCGTCGGCACCGGTGGTTTCACGCACTTGTGCTTCCACGCTTTGCAGCAGGTGGGCGTCTTTCTTGGCGGTACCGAATACCACCTGGCCGCTATCGCCCAGCACTACGTTACGGCTAGCCGCTGCGTCATTGATGGTGACGCGGTCGGCACCGGCGCCGGCGATCACGACGTTGCTGCCGGTACCCAGGGTGATGGTGTCGGCACCGCCGTTTTCGTCAAAGCTGTTGCCCACGCTGGTTTGCGCGGTCAGCGTCAGGCGGGTGTCGGATTTCAGCGTGAAGCTACCCAGATCGCCCAGCACCAGGTTGTTGCCATTACCCAGGGTAATGGTGTCCTGGCCCAGGCCGCCCAGTACCACGTGGTTACCGTTCAGGCCCACGACAGTGTCGTTGCCGCCACTGCCATTGGCCGACGATTGCGCCTGGCTGGCGTCGCCGTCTTTCAGCTCGCCACGGGCCTCGAAGGCCAAACGGCCAAAGTCGCCTACCACGGTGTCGTCACCGCCACCGGTGTAGAAGCGGTCGGCACCGCTGGAGCCCATCATCACGTCGTTGCCGTCGTTGGTATCCAGGCCACCAATCAGCACTTGCGCGCCGGACAGATCGCCCAGTTTGGCGTTCTGGATGGTGGTGCCGTACCAGGTCCATACCCGGCTTGGCAGCAGTTCCCACGCCGGCTTGCCGGACACCAGCTCGACCAGCTTGCCGCTATCCTTCATTTTCAGGGTGTCGGCCACCAGCAGGTCGTTGCCTTCCATGCCCACCAGCACATCGTTGCCACGCATGCCCAGGATCACGTTCTGGGTGGCGTCGCCCACCAGTACGTCGTCACCGGCACCACCGATCATGGTGTGGAAACCGCGCACGGTGACCTTGGCTGCATCGCTGGTGAAGCGGCTTTCCGACGGCACATCCGCCAGCGGGCCTTTTACGGCTGCCGGGATGGTGTAGGCACGGCCGCTTTCGTTGATGCGAACGCCACTGTTGTACTGCGACAAGTCCAGGATATTGCGCGCGCCGGATTTTTCGGTGCCGCCGGACAGGCCCACACCGCGTGTCGGGCCGCCGTAGATACTGTTGGTAATGGCCGCCTGGTTGGCAAACACGAACACATCGCTATTGCTACCGCCAATCAGGTTTTCCACCCCCAGGAAGCGGAACAGGCGGTCGCCAAACTTATTCTCGCCGTTGGCTTTGCCGGTAGCGGTGTTGGTGATGATGCCTTCGTCCAGCGCCTCGTCCGCAGTAATCAGGCTGTCCAGCTTGGCGCCAGCCTCTTTGCCCAGACTGGCCTGCTGCTCGATCGCCGCTTCGGACACATTGCTCACATTGATGTGCAGCATGGCGTCTTCGGCCGACATATCAATGGTGTCGTCACCCTGGCCGCCCACGATCAGACCTACTTCGGTCAGCGCGTCAAAGCTCATCAGGCTGCTGCCGGAAGCCACGTTCAGGCCTGCGGTATCCAGCACCAGGTCGGTGGTCACGGCGGAGAAGTCAAAGACGTTGGCCGTGTCGCCGCCGTCATCATGCACCGTGGCGCTGGCCCAGTTTTCCAGGAAGCGGTAGCTGTCGCTGCCAACACCACCGATCATCTCGGTGCTGCCGGCGCGGGCGATCAGCAGATCGTTGCCGCCATTGCCACGCAAAACAGTCGTACCGGTACCGCCGATCAGGATGTCATCCACCAGGCCGCCGATGATCTGGTCTTTGCCCGAGCCGCCAATCAGCACCGCGCGGATGGTTTTCAGGCCGCTGGCGTCGATGATGTCGTTGCCTTTGCCCGCGTAACCCAGGATGCGCTTCACGCCGCTGTACGTCTTGACGTACTCCACGCCGTCCAGCGTGGCGGTGATTTCAATCTCGCCTTTGCCGATTTCCTTGATGACGAACTTCTCGTCACCGTCTTCGGTATTGCGGTTGATACGGTCTTTGGCCTGCTTGTTGATGTCGTTACCGTAGGTGGCGTCGATATCAATCAGGTTGGCACCGTCAAACGAGCCCAGGTGCAGCACCCAGGTGCCGTCGCCATTGTCGTCGGACGCCAGAATCGGCATGCACGGTGTCGGGGTCCACTCCAGCTTGAACAGCTCGATCTCGAAGATGGTTTCGTCGTACACGCTGATACCCAGCGCTTCGACATACACATTCATGAAGATGGACGCAGCCAGGCTGGCTTCGACAACGTTCAGCGGGTTGCACATCAGTGCATTGATGATTTCCTTGGCGCGGAACTTGCCATCGTTGGCCCCCGGGCCTTCTTCATCCCAGAAGTCCAGCGCGCCCACCAGTTTCAGACCTGCCTTCACACCGGCGGACAAGACAAAAGCGTCCAGCTCACCGTAGATACCGACCTTGGCCGTCACCTCGATTTCTGGATAATCGATGCCTCCACGGATGTTATCGCTGACGTAGAAGCCATCCAGAATGTCCAGCGCATTACCCGAGTCGATAAACTTGATGATGCCGCTGGTATCAAAGCCCAGCGTCAGGTTGATCTTGGCGTCCAGCGAGCCAAACATGCCCACTTCCACCCCCGGATAAACCATATTGCCCACGTTGATCTTCACCCCCATGCCCAGGCTAGGCGGGGTATAGGTCACCAGGTCTACCGGCTTGCCCATGATCAGGTCCAGCACTTTGGACAAGTCTTGCAGCAGCGGAATCTTGAACGCGTTATTCGGGTTGTTCAGCTTGGCCAGGAAGCCTTTGGTACCGCTGGCACTCGGCGTTTTCGCCGGGGTACTGCCGCTGCCGGAGCTGCCACCGCTGGCAGCCGGGGCGGCTGCGCTTTGCTTGGGCGTATCCAGCGCCTTGTTCACGTCCTGGGTCTGGCCTTTGAGCGATGCGCCCTTGCGGCTGGAGGCGTCGGTCAGGTCGCCGGCCAGGTTGAACACGCGGCCAATCGGGATAATCAGACCTTCGGCGTCCACCGGGATACTGTTGAACAGATCCACCATGGTGATGAAGGTATTGATGAACTCGATACGCTTGTCGCCCTTGCCCAGTACGGTAGCCAGTTTCAGCAGGCTGTAGTCTTGGCCAGCCAGCTCGGACAAGCCTGGAATCGGCTTCTGCAAGCCATCGATAATCGGCTGCAACGGCTTGGTGATCTGCTGCACCTTGCCGACGATCGGCCCCAGGAAGTCGCTGAAGAAACTGCCGACATCAATACCCAGCTCGGTAATCCATACCTTGGGCGAGGTATCAAACAGCGCGTCGTAGCCTTTGGCATTGCTAGCCGGCTTCAGCCCCCAGGTCAGGTGGAAGTCGGCCACCAGACGCGGCAACACCTTGCTGCCTTCGATGGACAGGTCCATCTTGAAGTTGGCCTGCGCCTTGCCGCTTACCTCCGAAACAAACAGGTCGCTAAACTTGCCGCGCGTCATTTCACCAAAGGTGATGCGGCCGTCGTTGCTGCCGGCACGGTCGATCATGTCGATGGCAAAACCACCGTGGAACCAGGTGCGCGAGCCGATATCACGGCCGCTGCTCAGGTCGAACAGGCCGCCTTCGCTGTTTTTGGTGAACGGCGTCTCAACACTGGCATCCGGGCCCACAATCGAGTCGCCGTGGTCATCCACCAGCTTGCCTTGCAAGAAGAAGATCTTCGCTGTCATCGAGGCCGGCTTGGTGCTGTCCTTGAGCTTGCTGGCATCGGCCGACAGGGTCACCGTCTTGTCTTTGAACTTGTCACCGGCAAACACCACTTTGTGGCCGGTTAACTTGCCGGTAGCCGGGTCGCGTTGCGCCGTAACGGTAATGCCTTCGTAAGACTTGCTCACCGCCTTGTTCAGCGCAGTCTGGATCTGGCTGGCCGAGGCGCTGCGGCTGATGGCCGCGGTGGTATAGGTTTTGGTGCCGTCCGTGAAGCTCAGGGTGTAGGTACCGGCGTCGCCCTTGGTAAAGGTAAAGCCGCTTTCCTGCGCACTATTGGTCACGTCCAGCTGGCCGCCGCCGCTGGCAATCAGGTAAGCATCAAAGGTGATGCTGATCTCTTTGACGGCTTCGCCCGGTGCCAGCGACCACGGGTTGGCAATGACAGGGTTGGCCGCAAGGTAGGCTGCCTCGTTCTCGGGTGCCACGTACTTGCCATCCGGCAGGCCGGCTTTGCCGGCCATATTGCTGACCAGGTACAAGCCATCGGTGGTGTTGACACCAAAGCCCAGGTAGAAGTCCCAGCCCAGATCCAGCTGCACGCCGCCGTCCACTTCCAGCGACAGGCCCGGCAAGCCCATGTCGAACGACAGGTCGATATCGCGCGACAGCAGGCTCTGGCCCAGGTGCATGCGGAACTGCAGTGCTTTGGCTTCTTGCAGCGCATCGTGGCCGGCCAGGGTGTTGACCACATCGCCACCCTTCTTGTCGCCACGCTGCTTGTCCTTGGTACCGGCCAGGGTATAGCCCAGGCGCGTGCCGTTGGCCACGCCAGTCAGGCCCATGGCCAGGAATTCCACCACGATATCGTCGGCGGTAATCAGCTTGTCGCCGTTGTAATCCTTCAGGAAGTTCAGGAACGGGTTATCGCCAGCCGCCTCACCCTTCTCCAGCCACTGGTCCAGCGATGCGGCCTGGATCTTGCCGTCGCCGTTGCTGTCGTTGGTAAAGGCTTCAAACAGCACCTGGCGCAGCGCGTTGTCCATGCCGCCGTAGGTGGTCACGCTGCTGTTGACGAAGTCGCTGATCTTGGCAATCACGCTGCTACGGAAATCACCGACAAACTGGGTACCCTTTTTCAGCTGGCTGCCAATCAGCGGCAGCGGCAGCGAGGCCATGGCGTCCAGGCTCTTCTGGATGCCTTTCAGGGCGTAATCGATACCGTCGATGATGATGGCCGGGTTGCGGATCAGCTGGATCAGCGGGTTTTTCAGCGCCATCACGCTGTAGACCTTGTCCAGGTTCGGCAGCGCGTAGTTGATGATCTTGGTCGCGTCGTACTCGCCCGCGGTCTTGATCAGCACCGAGCTCACCGACACGCCTTGCAGCATGGCCTGGGCCAGCGCTTTCAGGCTGTTGATGCGCACCTCGATATTGCCTACCTGGTAAGTACTTTCCAGGCCCGGGATCAGTGTCTGGCCCAGCTCTACCAGCTCGCTGTCCAGCTCTACGCTGGCCGGCAGCAGCACGCTGGCCGTACCGTCGAAATCCACATCCAGGTTATTGAACAGCGTACCGAACGGGCTGGCCTTCAGCTTGGTGGTATCGGCGGTCACCGTCACCATCTTGCCGGCCAGCTTGTTGCCGCCAAAGCGGATACTGAAGCCGCCGTGATTCTTGTCAACGACCACCTCGATACCGCTGTAGCCGGCACCTACCGCCTGGTTAAGGCTGGCTTGCAGGTCTGCCGCGCTAATGTTGTACGCCAGGTTGGCCGCAACATAGTTCACGCCACCGGCGCTGAACTTCAGGTCGAAGGTGCCGCTGCTGCCCGCCACCACGCTCACGCGGGCCACTGTCGCGGTTTGCAGGCCGCCCGGGTCTTTACCTGCGACAACCGGCACCACGGCCACGGCACCCTGATGGGTCAGCTTGCTGGTATTGGCGCTCATGGCTGCCACGGCCTTGCCGGCCAGGCCGCCGATGAAACGCACGTCCCAGCCTTGCGCCAGGTTGGCCGCATTATGGGCGGCCACGCTCACGGCTACCGCCACGTCGCCTACTTTCACCGCGGCCAGTTTGGCGTTCAGTGCGGCAGCCACGTCGGCGGCGCTGGCGTTCCAGGCGATATCGTCCGTGGTGTAGGTCTTGCCGGCGATGTCTACCAACAGGGTAAAGCTGCCACCGGAGCCGCTTGGCACACGCACCCACTGGATGGTGTCCGCGCTACCCAGCGCCGCCTCACCCTCTTTCAGGGCATGGGCGGTGATGGTGACGGTTTTGCCGGTAAGCGCCGTACCGCTGAGGTTCACCTTCCAGCCCTGGCTCGGGTCGGACGGGTTTACCGCGGTTACGCTGACACTACCCTTCAGCGCCTGCGGGCCAAAGAACAGCGCCTTATCCAGCAGCGCCTGCATGGCGTCTGCATCGTAGCTGCGGCTGAAGCTGTCGGTGTAATAGGTATTGCCACCGATCACCAGTTTCAGGCGGAAGGTTTCGTCCGCCGTGGTGGTGGCGTCGTCGGCTGGCGGTACCAGCTTGATAACCGCGCCGCCGGTATTACCGGTAACGGTAAAGTTGGCCGCAGCGTCCTGCCACTGCAGGGCCACGCTATCGCCCTGCTGCAGCACGCTTACCGCCACGGCAGACGACAGATAGTGGCGGCCATCGCCGTGGCCGGCGCTACCGGCGGCTTCATCGTTCAGGTACAGGCCGGCACGTGCCAGAACATTGGCAATACCGTTGCTGATCTTCAGCGACAACGGCCCCAGACCGGCGGCAAAGTTCATGTCCTGGCCGTTCACTTCCAGGCCAAGCTGGGCGAAGGTGCCTTTGTCGTCCTTGTAGTTGTCGGCGGTGCCGTTATTGTCGTGGTCAAACACGAACAGCTCGCCGGAATCCAGGTCCACACCCAGCGCGATATTCAGCATGGCGCTGGATTTCAGGCCGATCTTGGCGCTGCCACCCACGTCGGCCAGCGTGCTCACGGCCCCCATCAGCTGCTTCACGGTGTCGCCACCGATCAGGTCGCCCAGTTTTTCCAGGTCCATCGCCAGCGAGAAGTTCTGGTCGGCCAGCTTGATCACGTACGGGATGGTAATGGCCAGCGCGTTGGTCTTGGCGTCGTAATCGATATTGATGCCGAACACGTCCGGGCGCGCCGGGTCGTAGATCGGCATGCCGAAGCTTTCAGACAGCACTTTGCGCAGCTCGGTCACGCCCTGGGCAGGGTTGCTGCCCAGTTTGTCCAGCGCGTGCGCCAGCGAGGACGCTACGTCCAGCATGTCGTTAACGCTACGGTCGATCAGCGGGATGTTCTGGTTCAGGAAGGCAAAGCTGTCCATCTGGCCCAGCAGGTTGCCTACCATCTTCAGGCCGTCGATCAGCTGTACCCACGACAGTTTGCGGAAGCCCATCAGCACGTCGGCACCGGTCACGCGTACGTCTACCGCGTCTTTCAGGCTGGTCACGCCCTTCCACACATCGACGATAGGCAGGCTGATATCGATGCTCGGGTTGGCATCCGGTGGCAGCAGGTTCAGGCCGCCCGCGTCGACCTTGATGCCTTCAATCGTCAGGCTGGCGGTAGGCTGGGTGCCCACGCCATAGGTGGAGTCGCTAAAGGTAATCGGGGTGAAGTAGTCCTTGATCAGGCTGCGGCCCACCACGCTCATGGCGGCGGCAGTCGGCGCGGTAAATTTCAGCACCGCGCCTGCTGTTTCTACGCTGCCATCCAGCTTGTACAGGTCACCCAGCGTGACAAAGGTATGGCCGTCAAACGGTACGGTCGCCAGTGGCGGCACCTGCTTACCTGCCCAGGCAGTCAGCGCGGCTTTGATGGCGGTGTTCACGTCGCCGGCCAGGTCGGTCAGCGAGGTATTGTTGGCCGCATTGGCAGCCAGCACGGTGACATCCAGTGCGATGGCCTTGCCGCCATTGACTGCCGGGTCGGTCAGCGTGACGCGCAGGCCTACGTCCAGCGGCAGCTGGCCGGTTACCGGGTCGACCGCCAAAGCGCCCAGGGCTTTGCTCTGGCCTGCGGTCAGGCTGATGTCACCACGGGAGCCCAGCAGGCTGTCGTTGCGGCTGCCGGCATCCAGCAGGTCGCTCACGTATACGCGGTCACCGGCCTGGCCGGACGCGCCGTTCTGCATCTGCACGTTGACACCGGCGTCGATGGCCGCCTTCATCTGGTCCATGCTGACCGAGACAAAGCCCAGCTTGCCGGTGGCGCTGAAGTCCTCGACCCCAGCCACGATCTTGCCGCCCAGCAGGGTGTCCTGCAGGAACAGCGACACGCCACGCGACTTGTACACCGTGCCAGGCTGGATGCCCAGCTGGCGTACCAGCGGGTCGGTATCCGCCACGCGGAAGCCCAGCGTGCTGATCAGCTGGCCTTGGGTAACAAACACGATTACCTTGCCCGTGCCTTTGGCCAGTACTTTCACCTTCAGCACTTCACCCAGATTGCTGACTACCTTGCCCGACGGCAGCACTTTGCCCTCCAGCGGGCCCAGTGTGGTGGTGGCATCCAGCGCGGCCTGGATATCGGCCGCCAGGTCTTCTACCGAGGTGTTGTTGGCAAAGGCCGACTGGTTGATCGCCACGTTGATGGCGTTGTCTTCGCCGGTGGCGGTCATGCCACCGGATGCCTTGTCGTCCGCACCGTTGATGATCAGGTCAAAGGTGGTGCTGGCCGACAGCTTGCCATCGGCCGGTGCTGCTACCGGCACAGCGGCAATCTTCTGGCTGCCTGTCAGGCCCAGCACATTCGCAGCGGCATTGATGCTCTTGGTTTCGCTGCCTACCGTCACGCTTACCGCCTGACCGGACAGCGACACTTCTACCAGCCCACTGCCGTACAGGCTCAGTTGCAGCTGCTTCTTGCCAGCCACATCCACCAGGCTAAAGCGGGCGGCCTGGCCCAGCTTGTTGTAGCCGAGCACAGCCAGCTTGCCACTAGCTTTCACCGCAGCCTCATCCAGCAGCGCATTCAGGTCTGCCAGCAGGTCTTCCACGTTACTGTTGTTGGCCTGTCTTGCCGCATCCAGCGTGAGCTGGTAACGCTCGCCGTCAATATCGATAGTGAACTTGGCATCCACCGCCGGGTTGCTGCTGGCGTTGTACGCGGCGCTCTGGTTGAACAGTACGCGGCCAACGTTGGCCACACCGTCGCTGGCCTTGCCCTGCAGCACGGCTTTGCTCACCGTGCCGCCAACCGCAGTAAAGTTGTCCGGGCGGTTGAAGTCCAGACCAATAGTGGTGACAAAGTCGATGCCGGCGTTCAGCACCAGCTTGCCCTTGGCATTGAAATCGCCCACCGGCGACAGATCAAAGCCGAAGTCCAGCGGCACCAGCTGCTGCGGCATGGCCGGGGTGAAGCGCAGGTCGAACATGAAGTCCATGGCCTGGGCATCGAAGCGGGCGGTTACATTGAAAGTTTCACCCTTGGGCAGCAGCTCGTTGACTGCGTCCTGCAGCACCGCGGCGAAGTCTTCCAGCGTATTGAATTTCGGCCCGGTCTGGGTGCGCGCCTCCTGGCCCATGGCATTCAGGCCCAGCAGGTCGATACCGGCGTAGCCCTTGTCACCGGCAGCCTGGGCAGCGCCCTTGAGCTGGCTGCTGTTAGTGCGCAGGGTCGGCAGGTTTTCACCGGCCAGGCTGCCTCCGTACACAATATCAAACGTATCCGGCAAGCCGGCTACTGCAGTCACGGTAACGTCGGCACCGGCAATAGCTTTGGGCCCGGTGGCGAAGGCTTTGCGCAAGCCCAGCTCGATCAGCTTGGCCTGACGGATACCCAGCGCCTCGGCCGCCGATTTGCCTTCGGTCAGCGCGGCGATGGCCGCGTCGTCCAGGCCGGCCTTTTTCAGGTCGGCAATTTGCTGGTCGGCACTCGCACCGTAGGTGAACGGCTCGTTCAGCGTGTAGTCCTCGGTACCTACGCGCTGGGAGAAGCCATAAGTCCCCCCTACCGCGTGGCTGATGGTCAGGCGCTGTACTTCGTTCTTGGCCACGCTGGTAGCGGTAGCGGCAGCACCCTGCTGCAGGGTGTAAGCCACCATCTGCGCACCCGGGTTGGCGCGCATGCTCTGGTAGGTAGCGGTGAACGCCGGCTGCGAACCCTTGGCCAGATTGCCGGCAAAGGTAATGTCGAACGCACGTGTGCCTTCCGGCACGCGCGTACCGGCCGGCTGGTTCATTACCGCCACGGCCACGGTCACGCTGCCGTCTATGCCCGCTTTGCTGAATTCGCTGTTGATGGCGTCTTGCAACGCGCTGGCGCTGATATCCACGGCCAGGCCATTGATATCCACCTTCTTGCCAGTCTTGTCGGTGAAGTGCAGCTCGAACTGCGATGCTGCGCCTACCGCGGCATTCACGATGCGCACGCGCTGGACTTCGGACACCTGGGCTGTGCCCGGGGTGACCACCTCGATTGCCACACCAGCCGACGGGCCAATGGCGAAGGTTTCGAAATCGTCTACGTTAACCGGTTTGAACTGCAGCTTGCCCCAGGTAATGCCACCAGCCTTGAGCTGTGGCTCGATCGCGCTGACCTGGATCATGGCCGCCGATACGGCCTTGGCTTTCACCTTCTCTACCGTGGTGTCCACGGTGCGGGTCAGCTCGACGCCGGCCATTACCTGGCCTGCCAGCTCGCCGGTGAAGGTAATCAGCCATTTGCCGTCCTGGCCGGCCACGCTGACATTGCCCGCGCCCACACCGCTGAGGCTGCCCAGCGCATCTTGCAGTGCCACACGCACCTGTTCGTGATCAAAACCGGTAATGGTAACGGTCTTGCTGGCGGCGGCACTGCCCGCCAGCTTCACGCTGAAGCTGGTTACGCCGCTGGCAGCGGCTTGCAGTGCCAGCTCCTGTACCGGGCTGAACACCAGCGCCGGTACATCACGGCCAGACAGGCGGCCCTGGAAGCTGATGGTCCATTTTTGCGGCTCGCCGCTGACCACGACGTTACCGGTACCGATATCCGGCATGGCTTCCAGAATGGCTTGCAGCTCTTTGGCTGTCGCCAGCGCAGAGAAGGTAGCCGACAGGGCACCATCGCCCAGCTGTACGCGCATCAGGCCACTGGATGCGGCCAACACTACCTGCTGCACCTCGCTGCGGAAGCGGCCTTCCTGCACCGATGCCAGGCTCACGGTAGGGTTCACGGTATTGGCCAGGTTGCCGACTTGCAGCTCGGCCAGCTCGACACCGGCCAGGCTGCCGCCAAAGCTCACCTTCCAGGCGCCGCGCTCGGCCAGCGATACGCCCAGCTCCAAGCCTTTGATGTCGCCCAGCTTGGCGCCGCCCGCAGCGGTAGCCGCCAGCAGCTGGCTGCGGATATCGCCCGAGCCCATATTGCTGTTGAGCGTGCCGGTGGTGTAGGTCTTGCCGTCATGCGTAAACGACAGCGTGAAGCTGGCCGGCGTGGCGGCCGCGGCGCTGACCGCTACGGTTTGCACCTCGCCACGCTTGTTTACCCCCGGTTTGAACTCGATCAGTTCCACGCCGCGCACGGCACCGGCCGGCACATAGCTGCCCGACTTCAGGCCGCCAAAGTAGACGGTCATGTCCGGGATGTTCTGCTGGGCGTAGCTACCCTTGAAGGTAATCTTGAATTTCGGCGCCGAGCCGTAGTTGGCCTTTTTGCCGATGGGGTCCAGCGGGTCTTTCTGCGGGAAGCTGACTTCCACATTACCCTTGCCCACGATGCCTTCCAGCGCCTGCTGGATAGCCAGCGCCTGGGCGTCTACCGCGTTGTTCAGGTAACGGATAGGGCCGGTTTTCTTGCCGTACAGCTCCAGCTCGAACGTGCCGCGCTCGTAGCCAGTAAAGGCCAGGACTTTCACCTCGCTCACGCCCACGCTATGCGACAGCGTTTCGCTTACTGCCGAGGTCGCATTGGCCGGGGCCACGAAGCTGACCGACATGGCATTGATGCCACCGACTTCCATGCTGGCAGCCAGCTGCGCCGGGGCCGCATTGGCGAAGGTGATGCGGAAGCCGTTGCTACGGTCGCCGCTTACCGTGATCTCGCCGGCATTCTTGCCGGTGGCCGTGGCAACAGCCTGACGGATATCGTTTTGCAGGGCCGCCAGATCCTTGTCTGCCAGCAAGGTGAAGCTACCCGCCCCACTGCCACCGGCAGCCGGGAACGTGACCACGCCCTCGCGCATGCCGGGCTTGAACAGGAAGCTGCTGCTGCCGGCCGTTACCACCAGGCCGGCTACGCTTTCCTTGGCCATGAAGGCCTTGCCGGCCAGGCTGCCGGCAAATTCGATACGGAAACCATCGGCACGGCTGCCGCTGACTTTCAGGTTGGCCGCATTGGTGGCAAACACCTTGGCAACGTTGGTCTGCAATGCGCTGGCGATGTCGGCGTCGCTATCGCTCGCCCCTAGCGTGACGGTAGCCGTGGTGCCATTGCCCACGTTTTTCAGGGTCAGCGTGCCGCTGGCCGTGCCGATATCCAGCAACAGCACCGCGTTATCGGCCTGGCCACCCTGTTGCACCTGGGTCACTTTGGCGGCGTCACCATTGCCGCTTTGCTGGCTGGCCTGGGTGCTGCTATTGCTCTGGCCTTCGGTCACCCACACCGGCAGGCTGCTATTGAGCTTCAGCGCGCCATTCATCACCTCGGCCACTTTGCCGTTGATCAGCTCTGCCAGCTCGTTAATGCTCTTGAAGCCGGCGGTTTCTGCCGCTTTCACGGTAATGGTGTACTTGCTGGCCACCGCATCGCCCGGGCGCTTGAGCACCAGGTCAAACGCCACATCGTCGGCCAATACCGGCGAAATGGCCTTGGTGGCGGTCAGGTCCATGGCGGTAATGCCTTGCAGGCGCTCGTTCAGAACCTTGGTCCAGCCGTAGCCAAAGTCGAACACATCGCCCAGGTCGGCACCGCTGAACGGCACCTTGATGTCGAACAGGTCGGAATCGCGGAACTGGTTGAGGAAGTCGCCCACATTGGCCAGCAGCTGCACCATCTGCGCCGGCGTCATATTGGACAGGCTGGCCAGGTTGGTGAAGTTTTCCTTGCGGATGGTCGGCGCGGTGGTGCCGATGCTTGCCATGTCTACCGGGGCGCTTTCCGAACCCCACTCCACGACCACTTTCGGGTTGGCCCCGCCGGTCAGCTTGGTGAGGTCGCCGCCAAACAGGTTGGCCTTGATCGGCAGGTCGGCCACGGCGTACACGTCGCCCTTGGCATTCACCTGCTCGCCCAGCTTGCTGAGCTTGTTGAACGCTACACGCTCGCCATTGCGGCTGGCGTTGCCGGCCTCTGGCGTCAGGCCGGCACTGGCCTTGGCCTCGAACTTCATGGTGCCGTTGTCGATCTGGCCATCCAGAATGCCCAGCGACACGCCAGCGTTGAAGTTCTGCATGCTGGCGCTGGCTTTGGCCGAAATCTGGTTGGCCTGCATGAACAGGTTATCGCCAATGTTGGCCGCATCGTTCAGGCTGGTGAAGTTAAAGCCAAACGACAGGTCCAGCTTCACTTCGGCAGTCAGGTCCAGGTCGCCACTGCCCTTGAGCTTCAGGCCCAGGTTATCCAGCCCGGCACCCAGGTTGAATGGCAGGCTGGCGGTCTTGCTCAGGTCCAGTTTCAGGTCCAGGCGCAGCTCCTTGCTGCCACCTTCGCGCTGGGTGCGCACGGCAGCGCTCACCGCATTACCGTTTTTGACCAGCAGGTTATCCGCCACGGTCAGCGCAGCCACGTCGATGGCTGCCAGGCTGCCGGCAAAGGTTACCTGGTAGCGGCCATCCAGCTGCGCCACATCCACCTTCAGGCCGGCCAGCTCGTCGCTGCCGTTACGGGCGTGCAGCAGGGCGTCTTTCACGCTGTCTGCACTGGCGTTGTACAGAATGGCGCCCGTGGTATAGGTCTTGCCGCCATGGGCTAGCGCCAGCTTGAAGCTGCCACCGCTGGCACCACCCAGGTCGACAATCTGCAGCTCGTTACTGCCCTGCAGCTCCAGGCCGCCACCGATGGTGAACGGGCCGGCTTGCGTTTCGCCGTACTGGTTGGGGAACAAGGACTGCAGGCCGCTGTAGTCACCCGTGGCCGCCAGGTAGTCTTTCATCTGGCGAATCAAGCCGCTATAGGTATGAGGCCCGGCTTTCTTGTAGTAGTCGTCCAGCACCGAGATGCGCTGGTCGCCCTCTACGCGGCGGAACGACAGCACATCGCCCAGCTTGCGGCCATCTTCGCTTTGCATGATGCCGCCCAGGCTCTTGCCCACCAGCGGCAGGTTGCCGGACATGAAACCCATGCCATCCAGCGAGCTGCCGATATTGGCAGCCTGGCCAAAGATACTGGTCAGGTTTTCTTTGACACGGTCATCGTCGATGCTCACATCAAAGAAGAACTGCGGCGTGAGCTTGCCCTGCACGATTTCGGAACGGATGGCCAGTGTCGGGTTGCCGAACATGCCCATGTTTACCCCGGCCAGCTGGGCATCGAAGGTAAAGTTGCCTTCCAGCGAGGCGGCCGGAGTTACGGCAAACAGGCTGCCGATAGTCTTGCCCTGGCCCGATAGCGCGGCCAGGTCTTTCAGCGTGATACGGCCTTTGCCATCACTGTTATCCGGGTCGGTCACCACTACTTTGGCCGCTGCCTTGAGCGCAAAATCGCTGTCTTTCAGGCTGACACCGGCCAGGTCGCCCAGCAGGCTGACATTAGCCTGCAGCGCGTACACATTCAGTGCCGCGCCAGCGTCGAAGCGGTTGACGCGGAAGTACATGTCGGCATTGGTCGGTACCGGCAGGTTCAGCGCGTTGTCGCCGCTCTTGGTGCCTACCGCCAGGCCGGCTTCCATGTCCGCATGCAGCACAAGGCGGCCAATGGCGGTACCGCTGCCACTGAAGTTGGCCAGCTTGGACAGCGCATCGTTTGGCAGGCCCAGTTTGACCAGGTCAAACTGTTTCTCCAGGCTGCGGTCCAGGTTGATCTTCACGCCCAGGCCCAGGGTAATTTCATTGCCTGTGGTGTCGAACATTGGCAGTACGGCAAACTCGGGGCCGCTGACATCGTCGGCGAACACCTCGTCCAGCACTACCGCATCCATCTCCAGCGTGGCCAGCTTGCCCGCCACGGTGCCCACCCAGGCATCCGTCTTGTTGAACATGGCCTTGGATGCAGACAGCACCCAGTCCAGCAGGCCGGACAGGTCGATGCCACGCAGGTTGGCCGCATTAAAGTTGAAGCCTTTGAACGACGGCGTGGCAAAGCTGATGCCTTTGAAGTTGGCAAAAGACAGGTCCAGCTTGCTGAAGTCAAACACGATATCCGGCAGCTTGAGGCCGGACAGGTTGACCGATGGCAGCTTGAAGCCCTGGAACAGCTTGCCCAGCCAGCCGTTGGCATCGGCAGGCTTCGTCACACCGGCCGGCCAGCTGATGCCGTCAAACAGCTCGCGCAGCTTGCTCAGATCCAGCCCGCTGAAATCTGCGAACGAGAAATCAATGTTGATCTTGCTCAGGTCCAGCTTCAGGTCCAGATCCAGCTTGATTTTCAAGCCCAGCAGGAATTCGCCGATGTTCAGCGCGCCGCTAAAACGGGCGCCGCTGAAGTCCGGCAGGTGCAGGCCGTCAAAACCCCAGCTGCCCGGCAGCTTGAAGCCGCTGAAGTCAAAGCCGCTGAAGTCCACATCGCGGAAAATGCCATTCAGGCTTGGCCACTTGCCGGTGCTAAAGCTCAGACCAGACCAGATACTGCCGGCCCAGTTGGTATTGAAGTTCAACACCAGCTCGCCAAATTTCAGATTGGCCAGGTTGGCAAAGCTCAGGTCGATATCGGACAGGTTCAGCTTCAGGCCGCTGAAGTCCAGCCCGGACAAATCCCAGCCCTTCAGCGACAGCAGGCCGTTGAACTTGAAATCGAAATCCAGCGACGGCAGATAGCCGGTGATGCTGGTCAGCCAGCTTGGCAGGCTCAGGCCACTGCCAGTGCTGTTGAAGAAGAAGCCGCTGCCGCCGTCAAACTTGAACACGCTGGAGAAATCGATGCTCGGCCAGGTTACGTCTACGGCAAACACACCTTTCAGGTTGATGCTGCCGGCAAAGGTAATACCGCTGAAGTTCACCCCGCGCAGGTTCACGCCGGACCAGTCAAAGTCCTTGATGGTCAGGTTCTGGAACACCGAGAAGTCGATGAACGACAGGTCCCAGCCCTTCCAGTTGTAGCCCTGGCCATCCAGTGTGACACCGCCCTTGCCCAGGTAAATCACTTTTTCAGACAGCGTGGTACCGAATACCGCCTTCACGGTGCGGTCCACCACCATGCCGTCCAGGAAGGTATTGTTGTCGTAGCTGGCCCAGGCAAAGCTGGCGCCAATGGCCAATGCGTTTTCCAGGCGGGCGCCAGACAGGTCGGCACGCGCCAGGCTGGCATTGCGCAGGTTGGTCTTTTTAAGGTTGGCCGTTTCCAGCAGCGCACCGCTGAGGTCGGCACCGGACAGGTCTTTCCCTTCCAGGTTGGCCGCAGTCAGGTTGGCATTGGCAAAGTTGACACTGCGCAGGTCGACTGCTGTCCAGCTAATGCCGGTGAGGTCTGCACCGTCGAAGCTGGCACCACGCAGCGAGGTTTTGGCGTCAAAAATCGCGCCTTGCAGGTTGGCGCCGCTAAAGTTCACGCCATCCAGGTTCAGGCCGCTGAAGTTGGCCCCGCTGAGATTGGCCCCGCTAAAGTTGTAGCCACGCAGGCTGGTTTGCTTGGTGAAATCATGGTTGCTCAGGTCTTCGCCGGACCAGTCGCGACGGTTGGCATCCAGCGGCAGGCCAAACTTCTTGGCCAGCTCTTTCTTCAGGTGCTGCGTGGCCTCGCGCAGCGTCGGGTAATCGCTACCGGTAAAGGTGTACTTGGCAAAGAACTCTTGCGCTGCCTGTTTCAAGGCAAACACCTTGATATCCACCGCGTCGCCGCTGTCGGTGTCAAAACCCAACAGCTCGTTGATGCTCTTGTCCAGGCCCGGCACTTTGCTGTTCAGCAGACCTACGCCCAGCACGTTCTGGTTGGCGGTGCTGTCTACCTTGTCCAGCACTTCCAGCAGCTTGTCGCGCAAGGTGGTGGTCAGGCGCACGTCCAGCGACGCATCGGGGCGCTGCAGTACCATTTTGCCGGTGCTGGCGTCGGGCTTGAACAGTACCGGCGCTTCCAGGTTGATCACCGGCAGGCCGAAGTCGTTCAGGTTAAAGCCCTGGCCTTTGGCGTTCAGGGTAATGGCACCGGACAGGCTGGCGATGCTGTCGCTGTGGATCAGGCCGGCCAGGCCGCCCTTGGCCGCCGCTATTTCCGACAGATACACGCGGCCTTTGCCATCGCGGTTGTCCGGGTCGTCCAGCACGGCTTTTACCGCGGCTTTCAGGCTGATATCAGCCTGTTCGATGCCCACGTCCAGCAGCCCGGCCACATTCAGCAGCGCCTGCAGGTTTTGCAGCTGCAGCTCGGCCTCGGCTTGCAGGCGGTTCACGTTGATATAGGTTTGTACCTGGGCGGCACTTGGCAGGGTAATGCTGGCCGCACCACTGCCCTTGGTCACGCTACCCAGCACCACGCCCAGGTCGATATCGGCGGCGGCCTTGATATCGGCCAGCGCGGTGCCGGACAGGGCAAACTGCGGCAGCAGCTTGCGCGCCGCTTCCGGCAGGTCGCTGCTACCCAGCGCAAAGCCCATGGCGACCTGACGGTTCAGGTTGATCTGGAAGTTCAGCGCAATGCGGATCTCGGTACCGCTGGTATCCAGTGTGCCGCGGAAGTCAAACAGCGGGCCATCGTACAGGTGGGCGCTGGATGGTGCCGCAGCGGCTTTTTGCACGCCAGCCCATTTGCTGGCCCCGACAAACCAGCGGGTATCGCCATCGTATACGGCACCCTTGGCGCTGGCCGGCGTACCGGTCACCAGCAGCAGGTTGGCCGCACGCAGGTTGGCCAGCGCGAAATCCGCGCCATTCACGGTGGCACCTTGCAGGTTGGCGCCCGCCAGGTTCAGGCCACTGAAGCTGATATTGGACAGGTTCAGGCCAGAGAAGTCTGCCCCGGCAAAAATACCTTTCAGGGTGGCCGGCAGGCTGACCAGCGGGTCGCTGCCATTGGCAGCCACGGTGGCCAGGCCACGCAGGTCGGCCTGGCTGAAGTCGGTTTTATCGCTAAGGATAGCGCCCACCAGGCGGGCACCCGTGAACACCGCCCCTACCAGGCGCGTGCCGGACAGGTCGACACCGTTAAAGTCGATGCCGCTGAAGTCGTAGCCAGACAGGTTCAGCCCGGCCAGCGAGGTGCCCTGCTTGATAACCAAGGCACTGCCGCTGGCAAGGGTGGGCACGATATCGGTTTTGGCAAACAGCGCACCGTCCAGCTTGGTCGCCCCGCTAACGGTGGCGCTGGCCAGGTCGGCACCGGCCAGATAGGCACCACTGAGGTCAGCCCCGGTCAGGTTGGCCGCACCGAATTTCACGCCGTACAGGTTGGCGGCCACCAGCTTGGCGTTAGCCAGCTTGATGCCGGACAAGTCCAGGCCGCTGAAATTGAAGCCGCCCAGGTCAAAGCCGCTCAGGTCGGCGGCGCCGGTTACCGGGTCCAGATCGATGGCGGTACCGGTAGCCCGCAGCAGCTCGGCCGGCAGTACGCCGCTGAACAGCGCATTGGCAATGCTGGTGCTGACCGACACCACACTGTCGGTAAAGCTGGCAGCCACCAGCGAGGCTTTGTCGAATTTGGTTGTACTGATGTCGGCCAGGTCGAAGTTGGCCGCACGCAGGTCCAGGCCACCCAGATTCACACCTTTCAGGCGCGCGCCGCTAAAATTCACCCCTTCCAGACGGGCCGCACCAGCCTTGCCGCTGCTGCGGTCCACGCTGCCATCGGGCTTGCGGCTGGCAAACACGGCAAAGCTCAGGTTGGCACCGGCAAAGGTGGCGCCGGTCAGGTCGGCACCGCTGAAGTCGGCACCGGTCAGGTCGGCACCGTTAAAATTGAAGCCGCGCAGGTTCAGCCCGGCAAAGCTGACGTTGGCCAGGTTCTTGCCCGACCAGTCGCTCTGGCTGGCGTCAAAATCGATGGCCACTTTTTGCGACAGCGCAGTATTGAGCGCGTTGACCAGGCCCAGCAGCGTGGCGTCGCCGGCGTCGGCGGGCGGGGTGGCTGCCAGCTTGGTGGTATTAAAGTAGGCGTTGGCCGCATCACTCAGGTTCAGCAGGCGGTTGAAGAAGGTGCTACCCGGGTCGGCACTCTTGCTGCCGAACAGGTCAGACAGGCTCTTGCCGATACCTGGCAGCTTCACCGACAGGAAGTCCGGGTTGAATGCCCCCTCGCCGGCGGCCTTCAGCTTGTCCAGCACAGTGAGCAGCTGGGTTTTCTGCTCGGCAGACAGTTTCACGTCCACGCTGACCGACGGCGACTGGTACACCACCAGGCCCTCGTCGCTGATGCGGAACAGCTGATCGGTATTCAGCGTGATGTACGGTGTGCCGACCAGCGCGCTAAGGCTGGCATTGCTCAGGTTCACGCTGACGCCAAACGAGGCATCCAGCTTGGTAGACGGCGTGAGCGTGACCAGTTTCTTCCACCAGTCGCCAGGGTTGGCCGCTTTCAGCGCCGACAGCTCGCTCCAGCGCAGCAGCCCTTCGCCGGACGGGCCATTCAGCGACATGCGCCCACCCACAGCCAGCGAGAACTGGCCATTCTCCAGGCTGGCATTGCCCAGGTTGGCCAGGCTGATGTTGGCGGTCAGGTTGGCTACGCCCAGCGAGGCCGCGGCGTCCAGGCGGTTCAGGCGGAAATACGGGTCCAGCGACGCTGGCAGCGGCACATTCACCACGCCAGCCACGTTTTTGTCCAGCAGGCCGATACGCGCACCAATGTCGAAGTTCAGCGCAAACACCGCACGACCCATGGCCGTACCGCTTACGTCGAACACCGGCAGCATGCTGTTATTGACCAGGTCGGCCGTGCTGAAGTGGAAGGCCGCCTCGAAGCTGCGGTCTACATTGGCCTGCAGGTTCAGGCGCAAATCCAGCGCATTGCCGTTAAAGCTCAGGCCACCAGAGAAGGCAAAGGACGGGCCATTGGCACCGGTGGCCAGAATGTCTTCCACTACCAGCTTGTTCATGCTCTTGAGCATGTCGGCGCTCAGCAGCGAAGGCAGCTTGGTCAGCGCATCGTAAAACGCCTTGGCCGCGCTCTTGACTGCGCCCACCACATCGCTGAAGTCCACGCCGGACAGCAAGGCACCGTCCAGCTTGAGGTCGGCCAGCGACACATTGCGCAGGCTGGCAAACGACAGGTCGACGCCGCTGAAATCCAGGCCAGACAGATTGGCGCCGCTAAAGTTGACGCGCTTGAAGCCGGCGAACTTGAAGGTAGTCAGCGCAGACAGGCCGGACAGGTCCACCCCGCTGAAATCGGCACCGGTAAACAGGCGCTTGACGCTGGCAGACAGGCCGGAGAACAGGCCCGCCAGGTTGCTGGCGCCGGCAAAACGGGCGCCGGACAAGTCCAGCACCAGGCTATCGAAACTGATACCGCTAAAGTTCAGGCCGCTGAAATTCACGCCACGGAACTTGCCCAGCAGGCTATTGATGCCGGTGAGGTCGATACCGCGCCAGTCGGCCCAGGAAAAATCGGTATTGATGTTAAAGGTGGCGCCGCCCAGGCTGGCACCACCGAAGTTCACGCCACGGAACAGCGCATCGCTAAAGTTTTTGCCGCTGAAATTCAGGCCGGACAGGTCCCAGCCGCTGAAATTGAAACCGGAAAAATCGGTAGTGGTCTGCCACAGCTTGAAGCTGCCGATGCCGTTAAACGACAGGTTGATATCGGAAATCAGGTTTTCCAGCTTGGTCAGCGCGTCGGTCAGCGCACTGCCCCACTTCACTTGCCAGCCAAAGGCACCGCTGAGGTCGACGCCGGACAGGTTGGCGCCGTCGAAGGTCACGCCGCGCAGGTTGGCACCGGCCAGCTTGAAGCCGGACAGGTTGACACCGGAAAAATCGATACCGGACAAATCGAAACGTGACCAGTCCAGCTTCAGCGCGGACAGGTCCAGCCCCCACTTGAGCTGCTTCCAGCCGCTATCGGCACCAAACAGGCTACCCAGGTCGATATCGCTGATCAGGTTGGTGACATTGGGCAGCGACAGCTGCGGGAAACGTACGCCCGCCCAGTTCACGCCAAACGCTGCCGCACCGGTGAAGTTCACGCCGCCAATGCTGGCACCGGCAAAGTTCACACCACGCAGGTCCAGGCCGGCAAAGCTCACGCCGTCCAGCCAGGCACCGCTGAAATTCACGCCACGCAAGGTGGCCAGGCTGAAGCTGGCGCCGTTCAGACGGGCACCGCTAAAGTTGATACCGCTCAGATCCAGGCCGTTGAAACGCGCGCCGCGCAGGTCGGCACCGCTGAAGTTCATGCCGCGCAGGAAGTCCAGGCTCAGGCCCTTCAGCGTGGCGAAGGCGGCAAAGTCAAAGCCGGCCAGATTCTTGCCAGACCAGTTGAACTGGCTGATGTCAAAGCTCTTGCTGAACAGGCTGCTGAGCTTGGCGGACAGGCTGGCTACCAGGCCACGGATGCTGGGCAGGCTGCCGCCGGAGAAACCGTCAAAATACGTTTTGGCGGCATCTTTCAGGTTGAATACGCCACCGATGCCGTCGGCCGCGCTGCTGCTGCCTTCGTTCAGCAGCTCTGCCAGCGATTTGTCGACGCCCGGGATTTTCTGGTCAAACAGGCCGAACGGCAGCTTCTCGCCCAGCTCTTTGGTACCGCCCAGCATGTCCAGAATGGATTGTTGTACCTGGGCGCTGAGCGATACATCCAGCGAAACCGAGGGGCTGGTCACGCTGACTTTTTCGCCGCTGACCACACGGAACAGCTCGTCGGTTTCCAGAATCAGCGTCGGGGTGCCGTAGGCCGACAGGTTGAAATTGCCCAGTGTGGCGTTCAGCGGCAGCACGGCGTTCAGGCGGCCGGTGGCATTCACCTTGAAGCCGTTGGTGATCACGCTGCCGTCCAGCTTGGCCAAAGGCAGGCGGCCTTGCTCGTCGCAGAAGCCTTCGGCAAAGCGCAGCTCGGTACGGCAGTTCAGATCGATGCTGCCATTGCTCACGGCCACGGCCGCGGCACCGCTACCAAACACCTGGCGCGACAGGCCAACGGTGGCGCTAACGTTACGCGCGGCCAGGTCCAGACCCACTACCAGCGGGGCAACGCGCAGGAAAGCGGCACCACCCAGATTGCCGGTCAGGCCGGACAAACCGGCCAGGTTCAGGCCGATATCCACCTTGCCACGCAGGCCCAGTACCGCGTCCAGCTCGGACATGGCATCGATTGCGAAGCCGGCTGCGGCCAACTTCTGGCTGATATCCTGCGACAGGGCCGGGTTGACTTTCAGCGTGCGGGTGGCGTCGAACTGCAGGCTCAGGCGCAGCTCGCTCCAGTCGCCAGCCAGTACCGCGCTGACGGTAAACGGGCTACCGGCCACACCGCTGTTGATTTCGTCCTGCAGCGCACTGGCCAGGCTACCCAGATTGGTGGCACTGGCAATGGCGGCAGCCGCTTTGTCAAAGCCCAGTATCTTGCCCAGGTTGTCCAGCACACCCGGGGTGGCGGACAGCGCGCTGCCCAGCAGCTCGCCCAGGGTTTTGTCCAGCAGCGGTACCTTGTTCTGCAGCTGCGGCAGGTTGACCAGCTGGGCCGCGGCTTCGTTCCACTTGTCCATGGCTTGCGTCAGCGCAGACTGCGCCGAGGCACCCAGGGAGATGTCCCCGCTGAACTGCTCTACCTTGTCGACGGTAAAGCTGTTGGCACCCATGGTAACCACGGTTTTGCCGCTGCCGTCTTTGCTCAGGCCGGCCAGGCCTTTGAGCTCCACACTATCCTGCGCGTCGTTACCAGCGATAATGCTGGCCACGCGACTGGCGTCTTCGATAATGAAACGGTTGCTGCCCTGGCCACCCAGCAGGTGCAGGCCGGCGCCGCCGGTAATGGTCAGCGTACCGGGGCGGGTGGCGTCGGCGTAACGCACGGTCAGCCCGCTCTGCCCTACGGTAATCACCAGATCACCGGCCACCTGGCTCAGGTCCACGGTGTCGCCGTTGTCTACGGTGATATTGCTGTCTTGCAGGCCATTGGCTACCGGGTGGCTGGCCAGCACGCCCAGATAGTCCAGCGTGCTCAGCGCAAACAGCGGTTTTACCTGCAGCTGGCCGGTGGCCATTTCCAGCAGCCAGTCGGCGCCCTGGGCCGGGTTGCCGGTAAGGTCGTCCGAGGCGGCCACGTCGGCGCCGGTAACGCGCGACAGCGCCTCGACAAAGACCGCACCACGGCTGCCTTTGGCCACATCGCAGCCGTACAGCAGCACGTCGGCACCGGTGGCCAGCGCGTTGCGCCAGCCCAGCAGCGTCTCGGCGCGCTCGGCCAGATTCATGTCGTCCAGCACGCTATTGCCCAGTTGCAGCGAGGCTTCGCTACCGTGCGAAATCACGTGCACGGCACGAATGCCCTGATACTGGCGCAGCCAGCCGCTCATTTGCTCCAGGCCGTCGCGGCTGCTATCAAGCACCACCACCTCCAGCTGGCCGGGGGCGCGGCCTTCGTCCGGGCGCGACACCACTTGCGCCAGCAGCTGTTCGTAGTTGTCTACCGCCGGGTCAACAAACACCACCTCGTTTACCGTCTGGCGCAGTGCGGCGTGCTGGCCAGCCAGGCTGCCGGCAAACTGCCCCAGCAGCAGGTCTTGCGGCACCACAATGGCCTCGTGCTCTTGCTGCTGCGGTGTGGGCGGCAGCACCAGACCATCCGCCGACAACAACAGCCGCGGCTCTACCTGCTCCACCAGCAAGCTTGGCTGGCGGCCAACCTGGCGGCCCCGCCCACCCGCCGGGACGTTCAGCAAGGAACGAATCCACAGGGCAGGATTACGGCCAGTGTGCGGTTTTTTCTTAGGTTGACGGCTCATGTTGTGGCTCCAGCGAGTACGGCAATGCCAGCCCCAAGCAGGCTGGCAGGTTTTTGTTTGTTATCGTTCTTGCGCCGCGGTGCGGCTTACTGCATCAGGTCCGCCAGATCGGTCAGATCATCGCGGCTGAGTGCGCCTACAGCCTGTTTCAGCTTGAGGCGGTTAACCAGGTAATCGTAGCGGGCCTGCAGGTAATCGCGGCGCGCCGAGTAGTACAAGCGGTAGGCATCTGCCACGGCTACCACGCTGGCCACGCCAGCTTTGTAACCTTCCTGGCGGGTTTGCAAGGCGCTGTCCTGGGCAATCACGGCCTTGCGCAGCGCTTCCAGCATCGAAGCACTGGTTTCTACGCTCTGGTAGGCCGCGCGGGCGGCACGCTCGGTTTTGCGTTCTTCCTGCTCGCGCTCCAGCATGGCTTTTTCCAGCCGCACACCGGCTTCGCGCACCAGCGAGTTGGTCATGCCGCCTTCAAAAGCCGGCATGCTCAGCTTCAAGGCCAGCTCGGTGTTTTGCTGACGTTGGCCACCACCGTAGAACGAGCCTTTGCTGGCCTGGCCATTGGCCGTGCCAACCAGGGCCAGCGTGGGGTAGTAGCCACCTTTTTGGCGCTGGATTTCCAGGCCGGCAATCTGCTCGGCCAGCTTGCGCGACTGCAGGGCAATATTCTGGCTAACCGCTGCATCCACCCAGGCTTCGGGGTTGGCGGGCTGCGGCATGGCAGGGTCAAAATGTGCTTTGAAGGGTAGCAAAGCCGCCACATCGCTCCCTACGATTTCCTTCAGCGCGCTGCGCGCATCCTGCAGGCGGTTGCGCGCTTCGATTTCACGCGCACGCGACAGGCTGTAGCGCGACTCGGTGTCGTGCACCTGGGCAATGGTGCCCAGGCCGTTTTCCAGGCGCGACTTGGCCAGCTCATACTGTTTCTGGGTGGCTTCGCGCTCGGCGCTGGATAGCTCCACGCCATCCAGTGCGGCCAACAGGGCCAGGTAGCTGGAGGCGGTGCGCAGCAGCAGGTCTTGCTCGGCAGCTACCACATTCAGCTTGGCCTGCTCTACCGCCAGCTCGGCCTGGTCCAGCTTGAAGATGGCAGGCACTTTCAGCACCGGCTGGCTGATGGTCAGCGACCAGCTGGACGATGGGTAAGAGGTACTGCCGGTCGGGAAGGCCTTGTTTGGTGCTTCGGTAATCTTCTGGTGCGCCATCGAGCGGCTCAGGTCGATCACGGCGGTAGGCAGCAAGGCGGCACGCGCCTGCGGCACGCCCTCGGCCGAGATCAGGAAGTCGGTTTTGGCGCTGAGGTATTTCGGGTCGTTTTCCAGCGCGCGCTGGAACAGCTGCGGCAAGCCGGACTGCACCAGCGCAGGGTTGGCCGCACGCGGCTGGCTGGCCTGGCCGGACAGCACCACCGGCTTGATCAGCATTTTCGGGCGCTGCAGATCGGCAGCGTCCTGGCGCTGGCGCAGCTCCAGCGATACCGGCTCGCCGGCAAACGCTGCCAGCGCGTTGGCACCCTGGTCACCCGGGATATGGCCTTTGCCATTCAGCGACACGATCCAGCGGTTGCCCTGCGTTTGCAGGCCGGAAGCCAGCAGGGACTGCGGGCGCTGCAGATCGAAAATCACCCGGGCCGAACCCAGGCGGGTTTCCTCCAGGCGCACACCGCGCAGGGTGTCGCTCTGACTGCTGATACGGGGCAGCAGCGGCTTGATGTCTTCGGCACGGGCGCCCAGCACGTCCACCACCAGGCGCGGTGGCTTGTCCAGCGTAAAGGCACTGAAGGTGCGGCCATCCAGATTGTCGGCGAATACCGACAGCGCACCCGCCGACTCGGCCACCTGCATGGCAGACAGCTTCGCGGCTTGCTCGCCGGCAGGCGCATCGGGCACGAACGACACCAGGATCTCGCCCTTGCCGCCGCTCACCACGCCATCACCGGCCACCACGTCGGCGTCGGCCGCCAGGGTAACCACCAGGCGGCTGCTGCCATTTTCGCCATCCAGCGCCGACATTTTCTTCAGCAGCGGGTTGCGCGCCAGGTCGGTAGCGGCAATCACGCGCTCCAGGCTCTTGCGGCTGATGCCGGCCAGCTCGAACACCACCTGGCGGCCGTCAGAGTCAAACGACATGGCCGCTTCCAGCGTGGCCGAGCCTACCAGGCGCAGGTCGGCGCGCCCTTCACGGTTCACAACCAGCATCTGCTCCAGCGCAGGCTTCGGTGGCAGCACACGCTTGGCATCCGGCGCAAACACCATCTCCCAGCGCGAGCGCTTATCCAGCGTAGAAACCAGTTTTTCGTCCAGCACTTTTACCGGGCGGGTAAATTCGATGCGCAGCGGCGTCAGCCCCTGGCTTGGCAGCAAGGTATCGATACGTTTGATGAAAGGATGGGCTGCCAGCTTGGCCAGCTTGGCATTCAGCGCCACGGCATCAATATCCTTCAGCAACAGCACCACTTCGGTACTGTCCTGGATTTGCAGGCCGCTATGCAAGGTGCCGGCTGGCACATCCAGCTGCAGGCGCAAAGCCTGGCCTTCGGCCTTGATGCTGACGTTGGCCAGACCTGCCGCCATGACGGGTGTCAGGCCCGACAGCATCAGGGCCAGAGTGAGAATTCTGAGGGGTTTCTTGCAGATATCCAAAGTGTGCCACCCTTGCTATGTATCGATATCCCGGCGACCTGCAACAAGCAAGATGGCCGGATTTTTTAATTAGGCAATTGTATTGAAATGCACACCATACTGCTACATTACTTTAAGCAAAACCCACAAACTGAATCACCCTAATGCTAAAAAATCACAAAAGACGCCACAGCTTGCCAGCTGGCTGAAATTGCCCTCCATAAAAATACCAATCCAATACCAAAATAAATCCATCCGGCTGGAAAAAGGCCAAAAAAAAGCGGACCGAAGTCCGCCAGGAAGCCTTGAATGCCAGGAGTTTTCAAGGAAAAGCCGTACTGCAGCGCAGCACGGGTAAAACGCTTACTTCCAGTCTGCCGGGAATTTGTAGCCAGGATACTTCGGCTCGGCCCAGGCACGGAATTCTTTCGATTTGTAGGCTGCAATCACGTCTTTGGCCCACGGCTTGTTCACGTCAGCCGCCTTGATCACGCCCCAGTTTACGTAGGCATAGCTCTTTTCCTGGAACACGGCTTCGGTCAGCTTGATGCCGGACGAAATGGCGTAGTTGCCGTTGACTACGGCAAAGTCCACGTCAGCGCGCGAGCGCGGCAGCTGGGCAGCTTCCAGCGGCACGATCTTGATCTTCTTCACGTTCACTTCGATATCACGCTCGGAAGCGGTCAGCGGGTTGATGCCTTTTTTCAGCTTTACCCAGCCCAGATCGTTGAACATCACCAGTGCGCGGGCAAAGTTGGACGGGTCGTTCGGGGCGGAAACGGTGCTGCCCTCTTTCACGTCTTTCAGTGCTTTCAGCTTGCCCGGGTACACGCCCAGCGGCGCGGTAGGCACCTGGAACACTTCTTTCAGGCTCAGCTTGTGCTCTTTGGAGAAGTTATCCAGGTAAGGCTTGTGCTGGAATACGTTCACATCCAGCGAGCCTTCTTGCAGTGCCAGGTTCGGGCGCACGTAGTCGGTGAACTCCACCAGTTTCACGGTGTAGCCTTTTTTCTCCAGAATCGGCTTGATGGCCTGTTTCACCTGGTCACCAAAATCGCCCACGGTGGTACCGAACACGATTTCTTTCTTGGCCGGGTCAGCGGCTTGTACGTTGGCCGCAAAGGCCAGACCGAGGGTGGCAACTGCCAGTGTCTTGAGGGCAAAACGACGCATTTTTATGCTCCTTGTGAGAGAGATCTCTTTGTCTTGATCGGGTTTAACGTTTATCGAGGCGGGCCGCCAGGCGGTTACCGGCAAACTGGATCAGCTGCACGATCACCACCAGCAGCAGCACCATGGCGATCATCACTTCGCTCTGGAAGCGGTAATAGCCGTAGCGGATGGCCAAATCGCCGATACCGCCACCGCCTACCACACCGGCCACGGCCGAGTAGCTCAGAAAGCTGATGGTGAGGATGGTGAGGCTGGAAATCAGGCCGGCACGGGCTTCGTTGATCAGCACCTTGACGATGATCTGCGCCGGGCTGGCGCCCATGGCCTCGGCCGCCTCCACCACGCCACGCGGAATCTCGCGCAGGGTCTGCTCCACCAAGCGCGCAAAGTACGGAATGGCGGCAAACGACAGCGGCACGGCCGCGGCGATCGGGCCGATGGTAGAGCCCACCAGCACGCGGGTAAGCGGCACCAGCGACACCATCAGGATGATGAAGGGGAAGGAACGCACCAGGTTCACCAGCCAGCCCAGCACGCCATTCACGGTGCGGTGGGCAAACAGCTGGCCCGGCTGCGTCAGGTACAGCAGCACGCCCAGCGGGCCACCCAGCAGAATGGCCGCCGTCAGGCCGATACCCAGCATCAGGCCGGTTTCCAGGCTGGCCTGCCAGATTTCCGGTGCCAGGTCGGACAGATTGGCCAGCGCCTGGGCAAAAGTCAGCTCTTCCATTTACGCCACCTCCAGCAGGGATTTGGCCAGCGCCGACTGCGCGCAGACCTGCTTGTCTTGCACGGTCAGGATTTCCACTACCTCGCCCGCG
Organism: beta proteobacterium L13; assembly: GCA_000335715.1. Taxonomy (GTDB): domain Bacteria; phylum Pseudomonadota; class Gammaproteobacteria; order Burkholderiales; family Chromobacteriaceae; genus Vogesella. The sequence goes on along the minus strand of AMYZ01000004.1, from coordinate 125,950 downwards.
TCCAGCAGCGCGGCACGGTGGCAAATGGAACGGATCACGTGCATTTCGTGGGTAACAATCACCACGGTAACGCCAAAGCGGGCGTTGATGTCTTGCAGGCAATCGAGGATGGACTGGGTGGTTTTCGGGTCCAGCGCCGAGGTAGGCTCGTCGGCCAGAATTACGTGCGGGCGCGGCGCCAGGGCGCGGGCAATGCCTACGCGCTGTTTCTGGCCGCCGGACAGCTGCGCCGGGTAGTGCTGGGCGCGGTCGGCCAGGCCGACAATATCCAGGCACTCCGCCACGCGGGCGTCGATCTCGGCACGGCCCCAGCCGGCGATCTCCAGCGGGAAGGCAATGTTGGCCGCAACGGTGCGGTTGGCCATCAGGTTGAACTGCTGAAACACCATGCCGATATTCTGGCGGGCACGACGCAGCGCGCTGGCAGACAGGGTAGTGAGCGGCTGGCCATCCACGGTAACGCTGCCGCTATCGGGGCGCTCCAGCAGGTTGATCAGGCGCAGCAGCGTGGATTTACCCGCGCCGGAAAACCCGATCAGGCCAAAAATCTCGCCGGCACGGACATGCAGGCTGGTATCACGCACGGCATCAAACCAGCCGCCCTCGGGCTTCTGGAAACGCTTGTGTACGTTTTTCAGGTCAATCATGTGAACTCCAAAGCAAAAAAGCCCGCCGGTTTATCGCTGGCGGGCTTTAAGCTGGGGAATTTTCACTACTGAAAATTCTGGTGATAGTGTCTGTCACTACCCCCACGCTTTAGCTGTTTTACGCCCGCAAGCTGTGTCAAATCGGCGTTGAATCAAATATTTGATCGCAATTGAACACCAAATGTTCATTTACGTCAAGCACTGATGGCAGCCATATTAGCCATATGGCTGCCAGGTGTAAATATCTGTAGTTATAGAATTTTCTGCTATTTAAATACTGTATACAGCATATGGCGCGTGCACTAACGCGGCTGGCAGCACACCACCAGCTGCCCCAGCCCGCCAAAGTGCAGCGTGGCCGGCTCACCGGGTTGCAAATGGACGACCCCGGCGTACGAGCCGGTGATCACCGCCTGCCCCGGCAAAATGCCCTGCCCTTGCTGCTGCAGGTAGCCTGCCAACCACAATAACGGTGCCAGCGGGTCGCCAGCCGGGTGCACACCATCGAGCAGCTCATCGCGTGCGCCCTGCTTCACGCGCAGCGGCATGGCAGAGGCGGCCAACGCTGCGGCCAACGGTACCGCCGGCCCCAGGTGCAAACCCTGGTTCACCAGGCCATCGGCCAGCGCCTGCAAAAACGGCGGTTTGGGCTCGGCGTCAAAACGGCTGTCTATCAGCTCCAGGGCCAGGTGCACACTGCTCACCGCCGCCAGGATCTCGTCCCTGCTGTAAGCGCCAGCGCGCGGCGGCAAGCCTTCGGCAAACACAAACGCCAACTCAGGCTCTACGCGTACCACACCATCACGCACCCACGCGTGGCAGGTGTCGCCGTGGCTGACGGTGCTGGCGTAAATGGGCGCCAGTACCAGCCGTTCGTCCGACGGCATGCCGCACTTCCAGCCTCCTGCGCTATTTCCCAGCAACGCGCTCACAGCCTGCTGGATAGCCAGCGCGTCCTGCAGCGTGGCGGGCGCTTGCGCTGCGGCCAACAGCGGGCCCTGCTGCCCGGCCAGGCGGCGCGAGGCCAGGGTGATGGCGGCTTGCTGGATGGCGGTGGTATCCATGGTGTGTCTTTCATCGGGTAAGGGTGGGGTTTTGTACCGGCACGGCGCTGGCTTGGCAAGCCCTGTGCTGCGCAGATACCCCCGAATGCAAACAGCGCCCCGTAACGGTGCGCTGCAAAATGAAACTGCAGGCCAAGCTGCGCGGCCACTGCGCCAGATGGCTTACTTGGTCAGGATCAGCTTGTTCTGCTTGGTGATCTGCAGCCGGTATTGCTGGCCGTTATGTTCGATCAGCAATGCCTTGCGCTGGGCAAACAGGCTGTCGCTGCTGATGATGTCCAGCAGCTCGGCGGCTAGTGCCGGTGCATTCGGCGTGCCTGGTACGGTGGTTTGCGTGGGCGTGCTATTCATTTTCCTGCCTTGGCATACGGGCAAAACGGTGGCGTACCACCATCAGTAGCAGGCATGGCAGCGAGCTGCCATGCCTGCCGGGTTCAGACGACCTTACCTGGCTTAGAAGGTAAAGTTGGCCGTCAGGTTAGCGGTACGAGGAGCACCTGGGGTGTAACGGGTACGGTTGTTGTTCAGGCTGGCGATGTACTTCTCGTCCAGCAGGTTGTACACGTTCAGCTGCAGGTCCACGTTCTTGTTCAGCTTGTAGCTGGCCATGGCATCCACAACTACGTAGTCCTCGATACCCGGGATGGCATCGCTGGTGCGGTTCTTGGCGTTGTTGTGTTTACCCATGTAGCGTGCACCACCACCAATCGTGATGGCGTTGTTCACCTTGTAGCTGGTCCACAGGGTGGCGCTCAGCTCTGGCGACCAGTCGGAAGGCAGGCCGGTAGAGGCTGCGGTAGCGCCCTGCTTCACTTCGGTTTCCATGTGGGCTACACCTGCAGTCACCTGCCAAGCCGGTGTGATCTGGCCTACCATGCCCAGCTCGACGCCCTGGATCTGGCGCTTGCCGTACTGGGCAAAGGTGTTGGTGGCGGTGTCCAGCTTGGCCAGCTCGTTCTTGTTGGTGGTCTGGTAGATGGCTGCAGTCAGGCCCAGCTTGTTATCCAGAAAGTCCCACTTGGTACCCAGCTCGATATTCTGGGTTTCTTGCGGGTCCAGCGCCGGGTTGTTGGCACTGGTATTGGAGGTATCCAGCTGGAAGTTATCGCCACCGGCCGGCTTCTGCGACGTAGCGTACGACAGGTAGATGCTGCCGTTGGTCGCCGGCTTGAACAGCATGCCCAGCTTGCCGCCCAGCAGGTTGCCGGACTTCTTCAGCGAGGTCGGCACCTTGGTACCTACCGGCAGGGTCGGGTTGCTGGTGGCGGTAGAGATGCCGATGTTGTTGGTTTCGGTATTGTAGTGCTCGAAACGCAGGCCACCGCTGAGCTGCCATTGTTCGTTCAGCTTCAGCGTATCAAAGGCGTACAGCGCCAGGGTGTCGGTGCTGCCTTTGTTGCTGGCCCCGGTCAGGGTGGGCAGTACGCTAGCTTTGTCGGCGCTGTTCGGGTTGTACAGGTTGGCCGCAGGTGCCGCAGCACCGTTGGCATTGCTGCGACCATAGCTGTTTTGCGCTTCGTGCAGCATTTCGATACCGGTCAGCAGTTCGTGCTCGATGCTGCCCGTCTTGAAGCGGCTGTTCAGGTTGGTCTGGTTGGCCAGAATGGTGTTGTCTTGCAGGTTGGACTGCGCAATGCGGGATGCGGTCCAGGTGGCCGGGTTGTTGATATTGCTCAGGGTGTGGCCGCCCAGCGAATGCAGGATGCGGTCAACCTTGGAACGGCCAAAGCGGGTAATGTTGGTCAGCTTGTTACCGCTGGCAAAGGTATGCTCCAGCTTGCCGGTAATCATGTCCGAGGTGACGTGCTCGTAGTCCGAATCCAGGCCGTAGTAGTTTTCGCTATTGACCTCGGCAGCGCTACGCTTGCCCAGGCTGCTGTGGAAGTAGCCCGGCAGACCCAGAGTGGAAGTACCACCGTCCGGGGTGTTGTCCTGTTTTACATGCTGCGCGTTCAGGCTGAACACGGTGTTGGTGCCCAGGCCGGTGGCCATGGAAACCGCAATACCGTCGGTCTCTTTCTCTACCTTGTTACGGCCAGCCACACCGCCTTGCTGGCGCAGCAGGTTCACGCGTACGGCGGTGGTGTCGTCGATCACCTTGTTGGCATCCAGCGTAAAGCGCTGGCTGTCGGCTGTGCTGGCGCCCACGCTGCCGGCAATGCTGTCGTCCAGGTTGGCGGTTTTGCTGATCAGGTTCACGTAACCACTGGCCGCGCCACGGCCGATATCGGCACCGGCAGCACCCTTCACCACTTCTACCTGCTCCAGGTTGAAGGCATCGCGCGATACCGCGCCCAGGTCGCGCACGCCATCTACAAATGTGCTGGCCTGCGCGGAAAAACCACGCATGTAGAACGTGTCACCGGCACTGGTGTTGCCACCTTCGCCCAGCTGCATGGTAATACCCGGGGTATTGCGCAGCGCATCCATCAGCGATACCGCACCTTGCTGTTGCAGCACTTCCTTGCTGATGACGGTAACGGTCTGCGGGGTGTCCACCAGCGGCTGGGTCAGTTTTACCGACGCAGACTTGGTTTTCTTGATCGCCGGGGTGGTTTGCTCCGGGGCGGTCACCTTGGTGGTAGGCAGCGTGGCTTCGGTTTGTGCCAGCACCAGGGCAGGCATGGTCAGCAGGGCGATGGCAGCAGCTTGACGACCCAGGGTCTTGCCGCTTTTGATGTATGCAGAGTGAGCCAAGTGGTTCTCCAGTGGTAGTTCGTGAGTGATTTTTGGCTGGCTTACTGCATGAAACACCCCAGGCGAGGGCTCACAGCTGGCTGGCTACTGGTTCTATTGATTCGCTAATGATAACAACTATCATTAACCTTTCGCAATACCTGTTCACACTTCCGCAACATCTGCACCACCATCCGGCTACATTAGCCCGGGCAACACAAGTACTTAGTACACATCCCGGCAATAGCGCCCTTGGGCGGCCAGCTCGTCCAGCGCCGCCTCGCCCAGCACCTGGCGCAGCACCGCATCCACGCCGCTGGCCATACCTGCCAGGCTGCCGCACACGTAGATGGCCGCGCCGTCTGCCACCCACTGCTGCAGGCGCTCGGCCTGCTCGGCCAATACGTGCTGCACGTAACGGCGCTGCGGCTGATCGCGCGAGAAAGCGGTATCCACATGCTGCAACACACCCTGCTGCTGCAGCGCCTGCAGCTCGTGGCGGTAGTAAAAGTCGTGCACTGCCTGGCGCTCGCCAAACAGCAGCCAGCCCGGCTGCGGTGCGGCCAACTGCTGGCGCGCGCGCAAATGGCTGCGCAGGCCGGCCAGGCCGGTGCCGTTGCCGATCAGGATCAAAGGCCGCGTGGCGTTGTCGGCCAGTCGGAAACGGCGATGCGGGCGGATGCGCAAGCTCAGCGTGTCACCCAGCGCCAGGTCACAGGTAAGGTGCTGCGATGCCAGCCCCGGCTGCCCCTGCTCGTCCACGCGCACCCGCACCAGCAGCTGCAGGCAGCCGTCGGCCGGAATGGACGCAATCGAGTATTCACGCGGCCTGCCCGGCTCGGCTGGTACCTGCACTTCTACCAGGTCGCCAGACTGCCACTGCGGCAGCACGCTGCCGTCGGCCGGCTGCAGCGCCAGGTGGTAGGTGGCCGCGCCGCTACTGCCCTCGTTCAGACAGCGGCGCTCTTGCAGCCGCCAGCTGGCAAAAGGGGTAGCCGCAGGCAGCAGCGGCTGTGCGGCCAGCGCACTATCCTGCAAGCCGGCCAGCTCGGCCAGCTGATGCTGCCAGGTGGCCAGCACCACGTCGTCCAGCGCGTCCACCTCCAGGCACGGGTACAGTGGCTGCGCGCCGCTGGCGGCCAACCAGGCATCCAGCGCGTGGCCAAAGGCACAGAACGGCGTGTAACGGCGGTCACCCAGCGCCAGCACGGCGTACTGCAGCTCGCCCAGTGCAGCCGGCGTGGCCAGGTTGGCCGCAAAACGCCGCGCCATGTCCGGCGGCTCGCCCTCGCCAGTGGTACTGACCACCAGTAGCAGGCGGCTGGTCTGCTGCAGTGCCGCCACGTCCAGCTGCGCCAGCGGCAGACACTGCACCGCCAGCCCGGCCGCCTGCAGCGTGGCGGCGCTTTGCTGCGCCACCGCCTCGGCCTGGCCGCTCTGGCTGGCGTAAGCCACCAGCAAGGGCGCGGCCACGCTGGCGGCGCGCCGGCTGCGACGCCACTGCTGCCACGCGGCCACACACACACCGGCATAGGCCAGCCCCAGGCCGGCCACCCAGATCAGGCGTTCTTGTTCCATCATTGCTCTTCCATCATGTCCAGAAAGGCGCGGCTGTAGCGCGCCTGTAGCTGCTCACCGTCGCGCAGCAGGAAGGCCGCGGCCAACCCTTGCTGCTCGGCCAGCGCCATGCCGGCGTGCGGGCCCAGTACCGTCAGCGCGGTAGACCAGGCGTCGGCGGCCATGCACTCGGGGTGGATCACCGTCACCGAGGCCACGCCGCGTACCGGCTGGCCGCTGCGCGGGTCCAGCGTGTGCGCGCAGCGTTCACCGTGGTGCCAGAACACCTTCAGGTAATCGCCGGAGGTGGCCACCGACAGGCCATGCAGCGCCAGCCGCGGCGCGGCCAACCCTGCGCTTTGGCTATCATCCGGCAGCGCCAGCGCCACCCACCACGGCTGACCGTCCGGCTTCATGCCCTCGCCGCGCAGCTCGCCGCCCACTTCCACCAGAAAGTGGCGATAACCGTACAGGCGCAGGTAGCGCGCCAGCAAATCAACGCTGAAGCCCTTGGCCACCGACGACAGGTCCAGCTGCACGCCGCCCGGCTGCAGGGCGCTGCGGTTGGCCGCATCCAGCTGCAGCGCCTGCCAGCGGCACTGCGCCAGCAGCGCGGCGGCCTCGTCGGCAGACGGCGGCACAAAACCGGCCGCGTCGTAACGCGGCGCCGGGCCAAAGCCCCAGCGGTTGACCAGCGCGCCAGCGGCCGGGTTGTAGGCGCCGTCACTGGCGGCCGCCACCTGCAGCGCGTACTGCAGCACGCTGAAGAACCCACCCGGCAAGGTGTGCCAGCTGCCGGCCGGCGCGCGGTTGAAGCGCCCCAGGTCAGAGCCCGCTTCCCAGTGGCTCATCTCGGCCACCACGCCGTCCAGCTGCTGCTGCAGGCCGGTGGCCAGAAAATCGGGGATGTCGCCATCGATCGCCACCAGCACCTGCCAGCTGGTGCCCATGCTGTGGCCGGCAAAGCGCACCACGCGGGCGCTGGCCGGCGGGCAAGCCGGGTCGATATGGCGGGGAATCAGGATGGCGCTCATGTTATTGCTGTCTTTCAATGTCAAGCGGCAGGCCAGTGGCCTGCCGTGTCAAACCGGCGGGCCTGATGGCCCGACCGGTGTGGTTAAGGCAATACTTCCAGCGTGGCGGTGTAGCTGGCGCGCAAAGGCGGCATGGCAGGGGCCGCCTGAGGCTTGCCGGCTACCGGCGGCTGGCCACCTTGCGGCATGGCGTCGCGCTTGGGCCAGCTGGCGTTCACCCAGTACATGCCGCCCTGCTTCCAGCTCACCTTGATCTCGCCTTTGGCGTCGGTGGTGTACACCTGCTCGTCCAGCAGGCCGCTATGGCGCACGCCGCCACGCACCACGCTTACCGGCATGCCGGCTACCGGCTTGCCGTCCATCAGCAGGCGGAAGCTGCTGTTATCACCGGCAAACAGCTCGTTGGGGTGGCTCACCGCCTGCAGCTCCAGGCCCTTGCCGACCGGCTGCTGCACGCCGGCTGTAGGCTTGCCGGCGGTAACGAAGGTTTCGATACGGCTGACGCTGAGCGATTTGCTGACCTCGGTCGCACCGGCCGGAATCTGCTGGTCGATGTTGGCCGGCGTGCCGCGCACGCGCTTCACTTCGTTGCCCAGCTTGTAGCTGGCCATCGCACCCTCGCCTACCAGCGAAATGCGGTAGCTGCCCTGCTGCTTCAGCTCGATGTCGAAGCTGTTACGGAAACGGCTGCTGGTGATGTTCTGCGGGTTCACCGCCGCGCCATCGGGGCCGGTAATGCTGAGGCCATCCAGCTTCAGCGGCTGGTGCTCAAAGTCAAACAGCGCTTCGGATACGGCGGCGTCCACGGTCACCCACGGCTTGTCGCCTTCAATGGCACCGGCAGACGGCAGCAACCAGCCACGGTGCGCCTGGGCACCCAGCGATACCAGGGCCATGGCGGCCAGGGCGAGCAGTTTCTTGTTCATGGTATGTGCTCCTGCTTATTTGGCGGTAACGGTGATCTTGCCCAGCTCGCCCTTACCCTGGGCGCTGGTCTGCTTTTCGCCTTTCGGTGGCCATTGCAGCGGCACGCGTACCAGCTCGCGGCCACCGGCTTCACGCGCCACCTCTACCACCACCTGGTAGGCACCCGGTGCCAGCTTGCCCAGCGCCGATTTATTGTCGGCAAACACCAGCGTGTGTTCGCCCGGCGCACGGGTGGCGCTGGACACGCCGTCTACCGGCAGGGTCAGCTCGCGGCCGCTTTTGCGCCACCACTGACGCATGTCGTTCAGCCACTTGGTACCGGCGTTGTCTTTCTTTTTCAGGTCGTACCATACCGACAGGTTGCCGGCGAACTGCTGGTCGGCGGTTTCCAGCCACATGGCCAGGTAGGGGCGGTGGTACTCGGCCACGTTCAGCTGCGGCAGTTCTACTTTTACGGCCAGGTTGGCCGCCATGCCTGGTGTGGCGGCAGACGCCAGCGCCAGCGCCACGGGGTAACGGTATTTCATGCTCAAACTCGCTAGGGTGGGGTGGGTAAAGTGCAGCCAGGCTGCAATGCAAAATCGGTTTAAAGCGGCCGCGGGTCGTACGGTGCCCGCAACGGCAACTGCGGGCTGCCCATCAGTGCCGGGCTGAAACTGCCAAACAGCAGCGGCGTGGTGTCTGCCGCAGTAGGCAGCACGGATCCCGCCACTGCGCTGACACGCTCGGCCGGATCCAGCCACTGCGCACGCATGCCCCCCCGCGCCGGCACGTGCAACAGCACGTAATCAAACGCCAGGCTGGTGGGCAACAGTGGCAGCGCGCTGCGATGGCGCCGGGCCAGCTGCGGGTAGCTGTCGATACCGCGTGCGGCCAACAGCGCCTGCAGCAGCGCTACCTTGTCGCGGCTATTGCCGTAGCCCTGTGCCAGCACCTGCTCGGCAGCGCGCGGCTGCAGGGCACTGCTGTTGTAGGCCAGGTACTGGGCCGGCAGCTCGGCCACCCAGCGGTACAGCGCCTGCATCTCTTTCAGGCGCTCACCATCGCTGGTGGCGACCAGCTGCGCGGCCTTGTCCTTGACGGCAACAGACGGCTGCGGCAGTGGCCACAGCTGTGCATAGGCCTGCCCCAGCGCCGACCAGTCGCGGTAGGCCGAGTAAGCAAAGTGCGGTACCGGCTGCGCAACGTCGCCGTTTAACTGCCACTGCGCCTGCCATTGCACGCGGCCATCGGCCGGCGCCTGCTCGCGGATGTCGGCATTGGCCGCCACCTTCAGGCCCGAGCTGGCCGGCGCGCCAAGGCTGAAGCGCACCGAACGCAGGTTCTTGACGCTGGCAGGGTAGAAGTCGCCCTGCGCTGCCTGTAGCGGTAACAGCTGGCTATCGGTACGGAAGCGGTACACCACACGCGCGCCTTTGCCTGCCTGCGGAAAGGCAATGTCCAGGCTGCGCATGCTTTGCGTGTAAGGGTTGTTTTGCCCCTTGCTGTACGGCTGGTCGATAACCGCGCTGGCCGGTACCGGCACACGGCGACCATCGGGTAACACGGTATAAGCCTCCAGCAAAGAAACCTGTTGCCACTCGGGGTAGTACTCCAGCTGACGCACGCGGTTGCGCGCCACGTCGCTGTCGTCTTCCAGCAAGATGTCGCGCGTCAATTCTGCAGCACGGCTACCGGGCTGCAGCTGCAGGTCGAGGTGATACACCAGATTGACCTCGGCCCAGGCCGGCAGGCTGGCTAGCAAAAACAGGGGAAACAGGCACTTTGGTTTCATTTTGCTAATAATAATCTATTTGAGAACTATTATCATATCAAACTTGCAGTCAGGAAAATGCCGAAAACATAAAATACCCGCAATTGAATACACGCCCTGCCAAAGCACGCTATGGCAGGGCTGCCTGCCCTATAAGCCGCCCTGCCCCTGCCAGCCGCCGCCCAGCGCCTTGATCAGCGTCACCGTGGCTTGCTGGCGCGCAAGGCGCTGCTGCAACAGGCTATCGCGGCTGCTGGCGTGGCTTTTTTGTGCGGCCAACAGCGTGGCCATATCCACCAGGCCCTGCTGTTGGCGGATACGCGTCAGCTGCAGCGTGCGCTCGGCCTCGCGGCTGCTTTGCTGCTGCAGGCGCTCCTGCTGTCGCGCCAGCGCCACCGCGTTCAGCGCGTCTTCCACCTCGCCCAGCGCGATCAGCGTGCTCTTGCGGTAGCCGTGTAACAGCTGCAGGCGGGCGGCCTGGCTGCTGGCCACCTGGGCGCGCAGCTTGCCGCCGTCAAACAGCGTTTGCGCCAGACTGGCGCCCAGGCTCAGGGTTTGCGTAGCGCCGGACAGCGACAGCAAGGCGCTAGAGGCCAGCCCGGCGCTGCCGGATAGCTGCAGGCTGGGGTAGAGCGCGGCGCGGGCGGCATCCAGGTTGGCCGCAGCCGCTGCCAGCTCGCTTTCAGCCTTGGCGATATCGGGGCGGCGGCGCAGTACCTCGGACGGCAAACCGGCCGGCACCTCGGGCACATTCAGGCCCAGCAGCGGCTCGCTGGCTACGCTAAAACCCTGCGGCAGCTGGCCAGCCAGAATGGCCAGGGTGTTCAGCAGCGGCTGCTGCTGGTTTTGCAGGCTCAGCACCGTGCCCTGCTGCGTGAGCCAACTGCTGCGCACCTGGCTGACATCCAGCTCGGTGGCGGCGCCGTGACGCAGCTTGGCCTCGCTGATGTCCAGCAGCTGGCGGCTATCGCGCAGATTGGCCTGCGCCAGCGCCAGCCGCTCGCGTAGCGCCTGCAGCTGGCAGTAGGCGTTGACTACCGCCACCACCAGCGTCTGGCGCGCGGTGGCCAGCTCGTAGCGGCTGCCCTGCAGGTTGGCCGCAGCCGCGCGCTGGCTGGCGGCCACCTTGCCCCACAGGTCTACTTCGTAACTGAGGCCGGCCGACAGGCTGCTGCTCTTGCTGGTAGTGCTGGCGCCAGCCGCCGTTTCGGTTTCGCGCTGGCTGCTGCTGCCACTAAGGCTGGCCGACGGAAACAGGCTGGCCGCCGCGCTGTCTGCACTGGCTTGCGCCTGCTGCACGCGGGCCACCGCCTGCGCCAGATCCGGGCTGCCTTGCACCGCCTGCTCTACCAGCCGGTTCAGCTCGGCCGAGCCGAACAGCTGCCACCAGTGGTCGTCCAGCACGCTGGCGTTGCTGCGGGCGCTGGCTTGCGCTTGCCAGGCATCGGGCAATGCCTGCGCAGTGTCTTGCGGCGGCGTAGTTTGCGCGCAGCCAGCCAGGGCAGCGGCCAGCAGCGACAGGGTAAAAGCTTGGTAACGCATGATGCTTGACTCCTAATCCGACGCCAGTGCCGCCACCGGGTCCATCTGGGCGGCCTTGCGGGCCGGCAGGTAACCGAACAGCAGGCCGGTGGAAAACGCGCAGCCAAAGGCCAGCACGATGGGCATGACGGTGATCTTGACCGGGGTATCGAAGGCGGCGATCAGCCAGGCGGTGCCCAGGCCAGCCACCACGCCGATGGCGCCGCCGATGGCCGACACCACCAGCGCCTCGATCAGGAACTGCTGCAGGATGTTGCGCTCGCGCGCACCGGTGGCCATGCGGATGCCGATTTCGCGGGTACGCTCGGTTACCGACACCAGCATGATGTTCATCACGCCTATGCCGCCCACCAGCAGCGAGATGGCCGCAATGGCACCCAGCAGCAGCGTCATGGTGTTCTGCGTTTCTTCGGTGGTGGCGATGATGGACGCCATATTGCGGATCTGGAAATCCACCTTGCCGTGGCGCTCGGCCAGCAGCTGCTCTACCGCGGCCTGGGCTTCATCGATACGCGCCACATCCTTCACCGCCACGTTCACATTGCGCAGGCTGCGTGCGCCCGAGATGCGCAGGTTATTGGTGGCGTACGGCACGATGATCACGTCGTCCTGGTCCATGCCGCTGGGCGAGGCGCCTTTGCGGCTCATGATGCCCACTACCTGCAGCATCACGTTATTGGCCATGACGAACTCACCCAGCGGGCTGGGGTTGCCGGGGAACAGGTTTTCCGCCGCAGTCTTGCCCAGCACCGCCACGCCGGCGTAGCTGTCGTCGTCTTCTTCGGTAAAGAAGGTGCCGCTGGACAGCGCCCAGTTGCGCGCCAGCGGGTAGCTGGCCGAGGTGGCGATCAGCGTGGTGCTGACGTCGTTTTCGCCAGCGCGCAGCGTGACGCTGTTCTGCTGCTCTGGCACCGCTGCCAGCACGTTGTCTACCTGCTTGTTGATGGCGGCTACGTCTTCCAGCACCAGCGTAGACGGGCTGAAACCGCGCTGGTTGCTGCCGCCGGGGCGCACCAGCAGCAGGTTGCTGCCCATGGCGCTGATATTGTCCACCACGCGCTGCTTGGCGCCGTCGCCGATCGCCATCATGGCAATCACCGAGCCCACGCCGATGACGATGCCCAACAGCGTCAGCACGGCACGGAACAGGTTGCCGCGCAGCGAGCGCAGCGCCAGGCGCACGGTTTCGGCCAGATCGGCCAGCGTGCTGAAGGCGCGGTGCACCAGCGGCGGCTGGTAGTTGGCCGCAGCCTCGCCCTGGTGGCCGCTATCGCTAAGAATATGGCCATCGCGGATTTCTATGACGCGGCTGGCGTGGGCGGCCACTTCGGCGGCGTGGGTGATCAGGATCACGGTATGGCCACGCTGCGACAGGTCTTTCAGCAGCCGCATCACGTCGGCGCCGCTCTTGCTGTCCAGCGCGCCGGTGGGTTCGTCGGCCAGGATGATGCGGCCACCGTTCATCAGCGCGCGGGCAATCGACACCCGCTGCTGCTGGCCGCCGGACAGCTGGCTGGGGCGGTGGTACAAGCGCTCCTCCAGCCCCAGCTCGCGCAGCAGCTGCACGGCGCGCACGCGGCGCTCGGCGTGCGGCACCCCAGCGTACATGGCCGGCATCTCCACGTTTTCTACCGCCGTACCGGCGGCAATCAGGTGGTAGCTCTGAAACACAAAGCCGAACTCTTCGCGCCGCAAGCGTGCCAGCTCGTCACGGCTCAGGCCGCTCACGTCCTGGCCGCGAAACAGGTAGCGCCCGCTGCCGGGGCGGTCCAGGCAACCCAGGATGTTCATCAGCGTGGATTTGCCCGACCCCGACGCGCCGACGATGGCGAGGAATTCGCCTTCGTGGATGGCCAGGTCGATACCGTGCAGCACGGTGCTTTCCAGCTCGCCCTGGCGGTAGGATTTGGTGACCGCCGACAGCTGGATCAGCGGTACGGCTTGCTGCGGCTGGCTCATCGGCTACGCGCCCCGGTGCTGCCACCCATCGGGCTGGCCATGCCGGCACCCGGTGGCGGGCCCATGTCGGCGCTGCGGTTATTGCCGCGTGCGGCTTCCTTGTCCTGTGCTTTTTCGCCCACGATCACGCGTTCGCCCGGTTTCAAGCCGGCAATCACCTGGTAGTTGACGCGGTCGGTAATGCCCACGGTGACCTTGCGCTCCACGATGCTGTTATCCGGCAGCACCACGCGCACCGTGCCTTCGCGCACGCGCTGCTGGCGGCCGCCAGTGCCGACGCCGCTCCACACCGGCAACGCACGCGGTTTGACGCGGGCGGTATCGGCGGCAGGGTTGGCCGCGGTTTTGCCGGCCTTGTCCGTTTTGCCCGCGCTGGCAGCATCAGCCTGCATGGCGGCGTTGCCACGCGGGCCCGCCGGCGCCATAGCGCCCTCGCCCTGGGCCTGGCGCTGCTCGGCGCGGCGCGCACGCCACGCTTCGCGCTGCTCTGGCGTCATGCTTTCAAACTGTTTGCGCCGCGCTTCGCGCTCGGCGTCGGACAGCGCCGCGCCGCCAAAGCCGGCCGGGCGCTCGCCCGCTGCGGCTCGCGGCGGCATGGCGGCGGTGTCCATTGCCGTTTTGGCCGGCGCTGCCGGATGGTTACCCTCGGCGCGGTTGGCCGCAGCCTTGCCTTCTTTGCCTGGCGCACCGGCAGCTGCCGGCAACTGACCCTTGCCCGCACTGGCCTCGCCGCGTGGCGCCTCGCCAGCCGCACCGGATGCCTCTGGCTGGCCGCGACGGCTACCGGGCGCCATGCGCGCCAGCTTCACCGCGCCGGCGGGCACCACCAGCGTGTCGTGTGCCTCGGCGGCCACAAAAAACACCTGCGCCGTCATCTGCGGCAGCAGGTTGCGCTGCTGGTTCTTCACGTCGAACAGCGCGTTGTACAGCACTACGTTGTTGTTCACCGTTGGCGTGGGCTCCACCTTGCGCAGCTCGCCCTGGTAACGGCGGTTGCGGCTGCCCAATGTGGTGAAGTAAACCGGCATGCCGGGGCGCAGGCGGGTAACGTCGGCCTCGGATACCTGGGTTTGCACCGTCATGGTGGACAGGTCGGCAATACGCAGCAGCGTGGGCGACGACTGGCTGGCGTTGATGGTCTGACCCTGCTTCAGCGAGATCGACACCACCACGCCGTCCATCGGCGCCAGGATTTGCGAATACTTGAGGCTGGTTTCATCCACACGCAGCGTGGATTCGGCCTGCTCGATTTGCGCCTGCACCGACGCCACCTGGGCGCGGGCGCTGCGCAGGCTGGCCTGCGACTGCTGCAGACTTTCTTCGCTGGTGGCGCTGTCGCGCGCCAGGTTTTGCTGGCGCTGCAGCTGCTGCTCGGCTAGCTGCAGGTCGGACTGGCGCGCCTGCAGCGTGGCCTGCAGGTTTTTCAGCGCGGCGCGGCGGGCGTCGACGGTGGCGCGGTAAACGGTGGAGTCGATCTCGGCCAGCAAGTCGCCTTTTTTCACCACCGAGCCGACTTCGGCGTAGATTTTTTCCAGCTGCCCCGACACCTGCGCACCCACGTCTACGTAGTCGCTAGGCTGCAGGCTACCTGTGGCGGTGACCAGGTCTTCGATATCGCCCTGCTGCACGCTGGCAATCAGGTAACGAGACAAGGCATCTTCTTCGGCATGGTAATGCTGCCAGCCATACCAGCCGGCGGCCGCCAGCGCGGCAACAATACCGCCGGCCAGCGCCATGCGCTTGCCGCTACGGCGACGAGGGGTGGAGGGAGTCGGGTTCATGGCGGCTCAATGAATGGTGAGTAGGGCAATCAGGGCAGGCAGCAGCAGGCCTAGGCCGAACAGCGGCCAGGTGGACGGGCGGTTGCCGGCGTGTTTTTGCAGGATCAGCAAGCCGGTAACGCAGAACAGCACGCTGCCGATGGCGATGGCGTCGATAAACCAGCGCCAGGCGTCGCCAGTGTGGCGGCCTTTGTGCAGGTCGTTGAAATAGGCCAGCCAGCCGCGGTCGGTCACTTCGTACTCCACCAGCTGCTCGGCCAGGCTAACGCGCAGCCAGGCGTCGCCACCGGGGCGTGGCATGGGCAGATAGACTTCGTCAGCCGACCACTCCGGCACCGCGTCGGCTACCTGGCAGCGGCACAGCTCGGCTAGCCAGGTTTGTGTAGCTTGCGGCAGCTTGGGGGGCGGGGCTTCGCTTTCGGCCAGCAGCTGCAGGCGCTCGGCCTGGGCATTAGGCAGCGGGAACTGCTGGTTGTAGATGACGGGTTTAGCTTCGATCTGGC
This sequence comes from beta proteobacterium L13, assembly GCA_000335715.1. Classification (GTDB taxonomy): domain Bacteria; phylum Pseudomonadota; class Gammaproteobacteria; order Burkholderiales; family Chromobacteriaceae; genus Vogesella. The sequence continues at coordinate 110,507 of AMYZ01000004.1, read as the reverse complement.
TGGCGTGGTTCAGCGTGAAGCCGGTAATGGCAAACAGCAGCATGCCCCCCAGACAAATGGCGGAGCTGATCCAGTGCCATTGCAACAGGGTGCGCAGCGCAATGCCGCCAGCGGGGTTGGCCGCAGCGGGGCTGCGGCGCGAAAAGAGTCGGAAAGCCATGGACGGGTTCGGTTTCTGGTAGCAAAAAAGGAACTGACTGGCTTGCCGCTGGTCGCGGCTGGCTTGTACAGCGAGGGGCGATGTTAGATACAACAGGAATGATTTGCAATAACATCAATGCGCTTTTTGGCGCCGGCTTTACAATCCTTAATGAAAAGCCGCAGAACGTTTACACACTGGCAACGCTCAGGGCTGCGCAGCAGCATCAGCCAGGCAAACGCAAGCTGGCACGCACAGGCAGGTGGTCTGACAGCGCAGACCAGGGTTGGCCGCGGCACACGGCCACCTGCTCTACCGCCAGGCCGCGCACGTAGATGCGATCCAGCGCCAATAGAGGCAAGCGGGCCGGAAAGCTGCGGCCATGGTGGCCATGCACGCTGGCATGCGCCTCGTACAGGCCGGCTTCTTGCAAAAGGTGGCGGTCGGCTTCGCGGCGCCAGTCGTTGAAATCGCCGGCCAGAATCAGCGGCATGGCCGGCGGCACGTGCCTGGCCAGGTAGTCCAGCAACACGCGGTACTGCCGCCGCCTGTCGTGCGCCAGCAGGTTGAAGTGGCCACACAGGCAGGCCACCGGCACAGGCCAGCCGGCAGGCTGGATGATGGTGTGCAGCAAGCCACGCTGTTCCAGCCGGTTTACCGTCAGGTCGTGGTTGGCCGCCAGCTGCTGCGGAAAGCGTGACAACACGGCATTGCCATGGTGGCCGTGGTCGTAGCGCGCATTCATGCCATAGCAGGCCTCGTGCGCCAGCGCTTGCGCCAGATAGCTGTGCTGCGGCCAACCTTCGTGTCGCGCCGCCCGCCCGTCGTGACGCCCCTGCACTTCCTGCAAAAACAGCACATCGGCGCCCTGCTGCTGCAGCGCTGCCGCCATCTGCGGCAAGCGCACCCGCCCACCCAAAGGCGACATGCCCTTGTGCAGGTTATAGGTAAGCACAGAGATGGAATTCATATATTTATCAGAAACTTACGGTGAATTTGCCATGAGAGATACAGCAAAAAATCGCATTAGCCACACATTAAAAATCAATGAGTTAAAACGCGATTTTGACAAGGGAACTACTTATCAGACTACTCGATCGGATGCACCGTACCCAGCAGAAACACAAAACCCCCACACCAAAGCGTAGGGGCTTTCTCACTTGCACTCTTAGTCACTATCACTGGGCTTGCACTGGAGGCACGCCAGCTGACAACGCACCTGCCATCGGCATCAGCAAGGAGTGTAGTCAGCAAACTGATCCTTACCTCGACTCTTCGCCTCATACATGGCGGCATCTGCCATCTTGAGCATGTCTTGTGGATTTCGGTCAGCCTCAACCAAGCCAGACATCTGCACGATGCCAATACTGCAACTCACCCAAACAAAGCTACCCGCAACTTCGATAGGCTTTTTGACCGAGTCAATCACCCGCGCAGCAAGCCGATGCGACTCGATACTACCGTTCAACATACCATTCAGAACAATCACGAACTCATCACCAGCCAGCCGACAAACAATATCGTACTCACGAACTGCAGAAACCAAGCGCCTCGCAACAGCTTTTAATACAACATCGCCCGCATCATGGCCCTGTGAATCATTTACATCTTTAAAACCATCAAGGTCAATAAAGAAAACGGCGACATCACGCTTAAATTTTCTAGCATCAGAAAGGATAGCAGGAAAATCCTCCAGGAGAGCACGTCTATTTTTCAGACCTGTCAGCGAGTCGTGCCGAGCCTCCCAGTCACGATTATCCTCAGCAGCTTTACGATCTGAGATATCACGAATGAATGTACTAAAAAAACTTCTATCACCAACCGTCAACAGCTTAATATCTGCCTCTACAGGAAATGTCACACCATTCTTTTTCATTGCCAGGAATTCAAAGCGACGATCCAGGGCGTGACCTTCTTTATTATCTACATAGTACCTCAACCCCTCTGCATGGGCTTGCTGAAACTTTGGCGGGATAATGAGAAAATTTAGGCGCTGCCCTACGGCTTCTTGCTTCTCCCAACCAAAAATCTGCTCGGCCGATAAATTCCACGAGGTCACAACACCCGCCTCATTTACAGCGATATGTGCATCACTTGAGTGTTCTAAAATAACCTTTAACTCCGCCTCGCTGGATAGCAGGGCGCGCTCCATATTCATCTGGGTAGATATATGGCGAAAAACAATATCATTTGAATGATCGATATCTGACTGAACATTCAAGTCACTTTGCAGAGCCCTTAACGAAAACTCTGCACGTTTCTTGGCGTCGATATCCACAATGACACCAACAAAATAATCCAACTCGCCATCAGCATCTAGTTTTTTGGTCACACTCAGCATGATCCAAAAAACTTCACCATTCTTTCTGACGTAGCGCTTTTCTAATTCATAACTCTCTATATCATTATCTATCAGCTGCCGAGCCAAACTTAGATCTTTATCCAAATCATCCGAATAGGTTACATCCTGGAATGTCATTCTCTCCAGCTCCGACTTGGAGTAACCCAGCATTTTGCACACTGCATCATTGACCCGGATCCAGTTACCATCTGGCGAAACAATAGCAATACCCACTGCCGCATTTTCAAAAACCGTGCGGTATCTTGCTTCACTCGCATCGACAGAGCGACGATCGTGGCTAAGCTGCGCGGACGCCAAAGAAACATATTCACGATACTGAATTTCCTCGCTTACCAGGTCAGCCAGATCCGTCAGGGTTTCCAGCTGTACAGGCGCCAGTACTCGCGGAATAGTATCGATGGCGCAGAGCGTACCAAGGGGGGCGCCACCCAACGTTTGCAACGGCACACCCGCATAGAAGCGGATAAAGGGATCACCCGTTACCAGCGGGTTATCGTAGAAGCGGGTATCTTGCTGCGCGTCCTCAACAACAAATGGCTCCAACCCCAGGATGGCATGGGCACAAAATGAGGAATCCCGATCTGTTTGCTTGGCGCACAAACCAAACGAAGACTTGAACCACTGACGGTCACTATCGACCAATGACACCAAAGCAATCGGCACACCCAGCATCCTGGACACCAACCGGACGATACGGTCAAAGAAAGGCTCCTCTGGCGTATCCAGTAGTTCTAACGCTCGCAACAATGCAAGGCGCTGGGCTTCATTACTTGGCTTAGGGGCAATCAACACTACCTGGGTCCTCGACAACGTACGCTGATAATGGGACACCCAAGCATCACGACTTGACGTCAGCCGCCATGCCCAGCATCCCTACGAATCCCTTCATCATGCAAGATGACCAGAAAAAATCGCAAGCAATTACGATTGATTTGATTTAAATCCAACACACCCCTCAATAAAAAACCGCCCAGACTGCCGGGCGGCCAAAAGAGGAAATCACAAGCAAATCTGCTCTTTCAGCATAGGAATAGCCCCTTCATAACTCAACCACTTTGTGTAGAAACTTATAGAACCACCCCCGCTTCCACCAAAAGCACTCCGCCTTTCACTGTTGACGCTGCGGCCAACCTTGGCCACAATGCACGCGTGCCGTTCAATAGCGGCACCGGGTTTGACAGCTCGAATTGCACAGGCGGACACCGCCGCGAGAGCGGTATTTTTTTGTCCGTTACACGCCACGCATGCGCCTTTTCTATGGCGGGCCGTGGTGGGGAGCCTTCGGGCTGCCGGTTCCCTGTGCGCCGGTCTGTCAACCCTGCCACGCGCCTGCCACCCCCGATTGACAGCGGACGGCAGGCCTCAATTAGCACAGGAGGCCACCATGCCTAGCGTTGCCGTGCGCGTTTTTCGCGCCCTCTTCCCGCTTGTTGCTGTCCCCGTTTCCACGTTACCCACGCTGGCCGCTGCCCGCGCCCACGCTGCGCTATCGGTCGCCCGCGGCCAACGTATCGCCATTGCCCGCACCACCCACGGCTTTACCGTGCTGGAGGTACGCGCATGAACTCCGCTGCCTTCCCCCACCAGTTTCACGGCCTGGCACTGCTGGGCTCGCACCACTACCTGGGCGCCTACGACGGCATGGCCGACAGCCAGCGGCTGATCTGGCGCGGCCTGGTGCGCGACCTGCACGGCACGCCGCAGCGCTGCCGGCTGCGCCTCCGCCCCACCCACCGCACGCACGAGCTGCTACAAGACGCCAGCACCTGGCTAATCGCCAAGGCGGCCAGCCTGCCCGTGGCCAGCAGCGCCGGCTTTGTGCTGCCGCAGGTATGGCAGCTGCGCAGCTCCGGCCCGTGCGCCCGCTTTCGTGGCCTGCCCGACGATGCTGCGCTGCCGTGCTTCTTTACCCTGGGCGATGACGACTACCCGCTCACCCACTACGGCATGGAAGACGCGCTGGCGGCGCTATGGCAGCACCCCGACGCCGCCCAACGCTGGGCCGTGCTGCATGGCCAGCTTTCCGCGCTGGCACTGGATTGGCTGGACGACCAGCCCCAGCAACGCGAAAGACTGTTAGCCGCACTCGACGCCCTGCAGCGCTACAGCCAGGCACGGCCGCTGCCGCCGGCCGGCACCGCCTAAACGCGGCACACCGTACCCTATACACCCTTCCCTAACCTGGGCAGGCCGGCGAAGCCACACCCGCAGGCTGTGACCGAACTTTATGGTTTTCCCCAATTCTGGGGAAAACCCCAAGGCGGCTGGACAGGCAAGGCATTCGTCCCGCCCCTGAACATGGCCAACGCACATCCGCTGCGGCCAACCCTGTAAGGAAATTGTGATGCAACAACAGGACTTTGCCGTAACGTTCGCCAAAATTGGCGAGCGTAAAAACGGCAACATTACGGAATACCACCCCACCCTAGACATGACCAAGGAGCTGGCGATGGTGGAGCGCAACGAGAAGGGGCGCGAGGTGATTGGTTTTCCAAATCTGGAAAATCAAAACACAAGTTGGACAGTTGATTCGCCAATTTTGGCGAATCAACAAGTAGGCAGAGGCGGCGACCGCCGCAGCAAGGATTACCACCTGACACTGGACATGGCCAACGCGCGTCCGCTGCGGCCAACCCTGTAAGGAGATTGTGATGCAACAACTTATTCCCCTCCACACCCAGCACATCGATGGCGATACCACCCAGACCGTTAACGCACGTGAGCTGCACGCGTTCCTGGAAGTCGGCAAGGTATTTGCCGCATGGATTCAGGAGCGTATCCAGCAGTATAAATTCATTGAAAATCAGGACTATGTGATGACGGTTTCCAAAACCGGAATCCGTCAAAACGTTATCCAGAAGGACTACCATCTCACTATCGACATGGCCAAGGAGCTGTCTATGGTGGAGCGCAACGAGAAGGGGCGCGAGGCGCGGCGCTACTTTATCGCCTGCGAGAAGGCGTTACGCGAGCAGCAGCGGCAGCCACTGGACATGGCCCCCAGCATGCCCGCCTCGGTCAGCCACCGCGCCGACCATGCCGCAGCAGCGGCGCGCTACTTCGGCAGCATGATGCGGGCGGCAGGCATCATCAAGATGAGCCAGCGCCGCGCCGCAGTCGCGGCCAACCAAGCCACGATGCAAGACATAGGCATGGACATTCTGGCCACACTGGGCGTACTACCGGAAGAGCTGGAAGATACCCTGGACATACCGCAGACGCAGCCGCAGGAAGAAGACACCCTAGGCCAGCAGCTACAACGCTGGCTGGCCGAGCCAGCACAGCTGAAACGGCTGCAGTTACGCAGCGAAGACATCATGGCCGGCTTGTACGGCCCGATACCGCCCAGCAACAGCCGGGCGCTGGCCACGCGCATCGGCCAGGCCATGGCCCGGCTGGGCTGGCCCAAGCGCAGGCTGCCGCCAGACAGCCAAGGGCACCGCGCCTGGGTGTACTGTCGGCCAGCATAGCCTGCCAGCAGCGCACCGGTTAGCCGGCACCGGTGCGCTGCTTGAACTCCCCGTAATAGTAGGACGTTACCGCACTGGCCTCGTTAAACAGGTAGCCAATCACCACCCCGGCCAACGTGCTATCCAGCCGCAGGCCACCAAACAGCAGCCCGGCACCGGTACCCAGCGCGCCCAGCACCAGCAGATACGCCAGGTTGCGCGGGGTTTTGTCGCCGGTGGCGATTTCCCGGGCGCGGGCGTTGGCACGGTCATCGGCACTGATCTTGGCCAGCGCTTGCTGGTTGGCAAAGCCCAGCTCCTGCATGCGGGTGGCAAACTGCTGGTCTGCCTGCTTGATGGCCAGCATCTGGTCCGGCGTAACGCCACCCAGCGCCTGCTGGATGGCTTGTTCGGTTTTCTCTTCCAGCTGCAGGGCGTCTGCCACTGCCGATACTGCCAGGCCGCCCAGCGGCCCACCCAGCGCCGTACCCAGCCACGGCGCTACGGTACTGATGATTTGCTTCCATTCCATGATGCATTCCTTTCAATAGCAGACAGCCCTTTCGGGCTGCCCGTTAGTGCTTAAACACCCAGTCCCACACGGTTAGCCACCCAGCCATACACAAACGTTTCGTTCGCTGCACGCTGCTCGGCCAGCTCCAGGTAGTAAGCGCCCTGGCTGGCATTCAGCGCCTTCAGCAGCACGGCCTCCCCTTCTTTGCCACGGGCGGCCAGGTAGGCTTTCAGCGCCACAAGCGTACGCGGGCCTACTTGGCCATCCGGCTGCAGGTCCGGATAAAGCTGGCCTTGCTGGTTGAATACATTCAGCCAGCGCTGCAGCATCTTCACTTGCACGGTAACGCCCATGTTCACGCCGGTATCGCACAGCTCGTCGGCCAGCAGCGGGCTGATGGCATGGATCTGGTCCAGGCGCGGGCCGGTCCAGTAGTCGGCATCCAGAATCGCCAGCGCCGTGGCGCGCGGAAGCTCCCGCATATCGCCCTGGTAGCCGTGAGCGCGGGCAACGCGCTCGGTAATGCCCCAGCAAGTGGCGCCGCCACGATCGTTCGGGTTATTCACATAACGGCCTTCGCGGCCAACGATGCCGGCAAAGATGTCGTCTTTCTTCATGTGCCTCTCCATGCAAAACGGCAGCCCATGGCTGCCGCTTGTTTTTTACGCAAACAAATGGGCGGCTTGCCAGATCAGCAAACCGCCCTATTCAGCACCGACTTACCCACAGATTCTGTGGATGACGCCGCTACTTCTTGCCCAGTAAATCCGCCCGCGCCCGCAACCAGGCTTCCAGATACTGCTGCCCCAGAATGCCCAGCCCGGCCCCCAGCCCCACCAGCGCCGGCAAAGGCAGGTCCGGAAACTGCATCAGCACCACCCCGGCCATTGTTGACGTGGCACTGCCCAGAATAGCCCGCCCCACCGCCAGCCGCGGGGTGATGGTTTCTTTACTCACCATCAACTGCCCGACCCCGATCAACGCCCCCAGCGCCAACAAATACGCCAGCCCCTTTTCATGCTCTTGCATGATGCCTGCCCTTTCACTCAGCCACCTCATGACGTCAACACCTTCAGCGGTGGCTTGGGTTTCCGTCCCTTTTTCTTCCCCTTGGCCGTATCGGCCTTTTTGTTCAGCACCAGATCCACACGCAACTCCCAACCAGAGCTTGAGAACTCATGCGTCACACTATCCACGGTCCATAGATGGTCTACGCCATCCTTGATGCCCTGGGTGCGTAACTTTCGCTCGGCCACGATATCCGCCCGCCCGGGCAGCACCAGGTTCATGGTGACCTCGCTGCGGTAGGCACGGGCGCCGGCCGCTTTGGCCTGCGCCGCAGCCGCCCCCGGGCTGGCTGCCGCATGACGCACCACCCGCGCCGGCGCGGCACTACCATCACCACCCGGCACCAGCACCGACTTGGTACGGCCGGTGGCCTGGTCATGGTGACGAACGACAGCACCACCGGATGCATTGCTGTCGCTGGCCGTAAAACTCCAGCTGGTGATATCCCGCCGCTGCAGCACAATGGTCGGCAGCGCCTTGCCGCTTACCGACTGCGCCTGCCCGCCACGCGGCAGCACCAGCAGCTTGCCGCCTTTTACTGTGGCGGTGGCGTCGTACTGGCTGGCCAGGCGGGTAATGAAGTGCAGGTCGCTTTCGTTCATCTGGTCCGCCCGGGCCACAGTGGCTTTTACTTTGCACACAGCCTGCAGCTTGTTACGCACTGCCACCGCCTGCACGATGCTTTCCAGCGATACCGCCTCCCACGCCCCGCGGCGCACCTGCTTGATCTTGCCGCTCATGTCGGCCGGGCGCCCGCTAAACGACACCTGCTGCGGCGGACCACTGCTTTTCACTTCGTCTACACGATAGCGGCCGATGCGGGTCAGGCCGGTTTCGGCATAGCCCAGACTCACTTCCAGCACCGCGCCACGGGCCGGCAACCTAACAGCACCGTCACGATCATCCAGGGTGATGGTCAGCTCGTCGGAATCTAGCCCCGCTTTGTCCACCACCTGCAGGCTTTCCAGCCGGTCCGCCAGCAGCGCCGTAATATCTTGGCCATTTGCCAGCACCTTGAAAACAGGCTTCATACCCTACTCCCACAAAGTCACCGTCGCCTGCTGCTGCACGGCCAGATCAGGCAGCACGATCATCACGCCACTAGCAAACGGCTGCGGCTGATCCGCCAACCCGGGGTTGGCCACCAGCACCGCCTCCACCACGCCGGCCAGGCGCCCGTAGTGGGCGTGGCAGAGCGAGTCCAGCACGTCCCCGTCAGAGGTTCTGATAGTCGTCGCCATAGCGTGTCAGCCCCAAAGTGAAGGTTTGCTTGCGCGGCGCGCCGTCGGCAAACAGATAAGCCTGCTCTTCCTGCAGGCTGGCCAGGTACCAGCGCCCCAGATTGCGGCCGTAACCGGTCGTCACCGTCAGCGGCTGCAGCGCCTCGCCCAACTCGCGCAGCCTGTCGATATGGCCGGCCCCATGCCGGGCCAGGTAAATGGCGCCTTTCAGCGTGATCTTGTCGCTACCCTTGCCCACCGCCTGCGCCGCCGGCCGTCGGGTTAGCCGGTCCTGGCTGGCAATGCCGAACTCGGTGGCACGGCTTAGCTCATCAAAAGCAGCACGATCCAGCGCAAAGCGGAACGGCTGCAGCGTCACGTCATCCGGCGACAGTTCCAGCAAGAAGCCGGCGGCCGGCGCTGCCTCTACGGCAGCACGGCCACCCAGCAAGCGCCCACCCAGCGACTGCACGGCACGCAGACTCACCACCTTACCCAGCGCCCGCACCAGCTTGTTACCGCTGCCGGCCATCAGCGCCCCTGCCTCACGCACCAGGGCTTGACCATGCTTCTGCATATCGGCGGCGGCCAGCATCACCAACCCCACCTGCCGGGAAATACGCCGAGCGCCGGGACGGTCCAGCGCAACAGCCGACACCAATGCCGCAGCACGCTCCAAATGCGCCGACACGGCGCTGGCACTGGATTGCACAGTCACCAGGTCACGCACCACCGGTAGTGACACCTGGCCAACCAAACGACTGGCTGCAGCAGCTGCCTTATCCATCAGATTGAACAGTTCCATCATCCCCCCACAGGGTCATACATGCCGCTAGCCGACTTGCTACGCTGGCTGGCCAGCCACTGGTCAAACAGGCGGCGCAGGTGCGGCGCAATCTGATTAGCAATTTCTTCCGGCCGTTTGGCATCACCCATCACCTTGACCTGTATCACCGGATTAAACGTAAGGTTCGGTACTGGCGCCGGCGCTGGCTTTGCCGTAGCAGTTACCGCTATCGGCGGCTTGGAAGGCTGCACAGGCAATGGCGGTTTGGCACTAGCCGATACAGCCACGGGCGGCACTGGCCTGGCAACAGGCGCTACAGGCTTGACCACTTCTTCCGGATTCAGCGTTTCATACAGCCAGGTACCTATCGTGCGCTCATGCTTGCCATCGGACAGCACATGGGTGATGGCTGCATTCAGCGCCGTACCCACGGCATAGCCAGCCGCCCCAGCACCTACCACCATCGCGGCAGAGGTGCCCACCATGGCACCGCCACCTTGGGCGATAGCCCCCAGCGTAGGCGCTGCCAGCGCGGCACGGCCCATACCCACCACGCTGGATGCCACCGCCCCGACACGGCCAGCCATACCAGGCTTGCCCGCACCAGGCTTGCCGTCCAACCCTGGCAAACCACCGCCGGGCATATTGACGACAAACACCTTCTGCACACCGGCCGCACCACCCAGCGCATCGAGCACTTTTCCTGCAGCACCTGGCACACCAGATGACGCACCAGGCAGCTTGCCGCCCACGCCAGACAACACCTTGCCACCCGCCCACTGCAGCATGCCGGCCGACACCTTGGCCGCCGCCGCACCGATGGTCAGCACACCGGCGGCCACCGCACCCAGCGCCACGCCCGGGTGCGCCTTGGCCATATCGCTGGCAGACGACAGCATGCTGGCGGAAAGCTCGGCAGCACCATCGGTCACCGGCCGGATGGCATCGCCAATATCGACCATTGCTGCGTTAAAGCTGTTCTTGGCCGCATCCCACTTGGCATTCGAGGTTTCATCACGCTTGGCCTTATCATCGACAAGCTTTTTGGTGCCATCGGTTGTCTCAATCTTTTTCAGATCCTGAGTGATCTGTCCGCCATATTTGATCTGGGCTAACGCAGCAGCACGTGCCTCCATATCAGTAATGATCCCGCCCAGACCAGCCATCTTGATATACGCATCCAGCGCAGCCGCTTCATCCCCCTTGTTTTTGCTTGTGCGAACCCTTTCCTTCATGGAATCAAGCTGCTTCTGCTTAGCCTTATCCCCACCTGCAGCCAAGGTCTCCGTCAACGCAATAAACGCTTCGACGGGGTTTTTGCCCTGCCGCATTTGCGCCCGCATCGACGCCTGCAGATCAAAGCCTTGATCCTCAAATTTCTTTGCAATGTCCGGCGCGGTAATCTTGGCCAGCAAGTTAGTGAAATTCCCAGCTGCCTTATCCGAGTTACCTGTCAGCTTGACCTGCGCCTGCAGGCTGGCGGCCAGGTAACGCACTGCCTCCGGCCCCTGAAAGCCCAGCGCACCAAGGGTGGCCAGCATTTGCGGCATATGCTTGGCCATATCCGGGGCCTCAAAAGACCCCAGATCACCCGCCACAGCCACCTGCCCCATCGTCTTACGGATGTCTTCTGGCCGCACACCGTTCTGGCCAAAGCTGTAAATCAGCTTGGCGGCATCTTCCGGCGCCATGCGCTGACCTTTGATCAGCTCGGCCAGCAAATCACCATGCCCTGTAGCTTGCTGCCAATCCATCCCCTGCGTGACCAAACCATTGATGGCAGCGGCCAGCGCACCACGATCCATCTTGGCATTGTCTGCAGAGCGCGAGATGCGGCCACTCATCTCCGCCTCTTCGGGCTTACCCGCCACACCGGCCTTGATGGCGATATCCCGCACTTCGTCCTGGTAGTTACCGCTGATCACGGTCGGCACCGCCGCCGCACCAATGGTCACCGCCCCAGCCGTGCGACCCAGCTCCACGCCAGACTGCATCATGGCGCGACCATTGCTCTGCCACTGCATACCTTGCTCGGCACGCTGCAGGCGCTTCATTGCGCCTTCCAGGTTATTGGTTTCAACACCGGCATCACGCAGGGCGCGAATGTTGGCCGCAAGCTTGTCGCGCAGGCTGCCTTGGCTTTGGGATGCAGCACGCACCGCCGCCCCCAGCTGCACCGCCTCGCTGGCGACAGCACCCACCACAGGTACACTTTGCTGCATGGCATCGCGCAAACCGCGCTGGCCTTTCGCCGCAGCGCCTACCGCCTCACCCATGCGCAGGGTCTTGGCGGCCACCTCGCCCACCACCGGCACCATCTGGCGCAGTTCGTTACGAGTACCATGCAGAACCAGGCGCTTTTCTTCGAAAGCCTGCTTGGTACTGGCCGCCATCTTTTTGGCCTTATCCAGCTGACGAGACAGCCGGTTTGCCTCCTGAATAGCAGCGCCGCCCACCTCAAGCTGCAGCTTTTTCTCACGCGCCAGTGCACGCGCTTCTGCTGCAGCCGTACGCGCCGCCGCCGCCTCCTGCTGCAGCAGCTTCACCTGATCACGTGATAGCGCTTTGTTGGCCTTGGCCTCCTGCGCCGCCGCGTGCTTTACCGTGTACTGCGCACCGGCCAACTTTGCCGCTGCCTCAAGCTGACGGTGTTCGTGCTCCAGGGTTTCGATACCCTTACCATCAGCGCCGGCACTCGCCACCTTGCGGCGCGCTTCTGCATGCGCCCGGGCCAGCTCCGCGACTTGTGCGGTACTGGCCTGCCAATCTTTCTGCAGGCCGGACACCTCACCACGCAGCTCACGTACCGAATCCATTCCCACTCGGCGACCAGCACGCTCGGCCTGGGCCAGCTCGCGCTGCAGGCGCTGGGTTTCACCAATCAGGTTTTGCAGCCCTTTGGTATCACCCATACCTCGATGCAAGGCGCCCACGTCCTGCTTGACGCGCCCCAGCGCCACACCCAGGCTGGATGACACCGCACCGCCGATTACCACCCCTACCGCGACATCATGCGACATGGTTACTCCTCCTCACCCGCCAACCAGTGCTGCAGCTCGCCCAGCGGCACGCCGCGCACCTCATCCCGCGACCAGGCATAACGTCTGGCCAGCTCGCGGCTTACCTGCCACCACCAGCCATCAGGCTGCGGATTCGGCACCTTCATCGCCATTAACCAGGCGAAAATAGTGTTTTTGCATGACTTTGTAGTCACTCAGACTGAGCGCGTGCAGATCCTCGGGCGCACAACCCACCAGGCTGGCAAACATGTTCAGCTCGAACTGGGCGTCGTCACCATTGGCCAGGCGACGGGCGGTGATCTGGTCGCCCACCGTGGGTTCACGCAGCGTGATCTGGTCTACCTTGACGCCATTCAGGTCGATAGGGGTTTTCAGCTTGATCTTCATCGTCTTACGCTCCAAAAGAAAAAAGCCCGCCTAAGCGGGCCCGGGTGACACCACGGTTTACAGACCGAGCGCAGCGCGCTCGGCGGCCAGCTCGTCCACGCCATCGATGACGCGGATCAGCGCCACCGGATCCAGCTCGTACACCACACGGCCATCCAACTCCAGCTTGTAGTAGTCCAGGCTGCAGCTGTACTTGGTTTCGTTCTTCTTGCCGGCCTCCCACTCGCCCATGTCCACCTCAGCCAGCAGGCCACGGAAAGTGCAGACAGCCGCCACCACCGCGCCTTTACGGTCCATGAACGAACCACGGAACACGCCGTTGAAAGCGCCGCCATCGGCAATGCCAAACATGGCCAGCGAGGCACGATCGATACCGGTCATCGAAAAGCCACCCTCGAGCTTCTCCATACCGACAGCCATATCGATTTCGCCATCCATACCGCCGCCGCGGTGCGCCTCGGTTTTGCGCTTGAGCTTGGGCAGCTGCACCTTGGTCGCCTTGCCTGCGTAGCTGGTACCGGCCAGGAACAAGGAAAAATTCGTCAGCGTTTGCGGAATCATCGGATCCCCTTTCTGAATTCACGCGCACCGAACCGGTAAAACCCCGGGTACTGCGCGCAATAGTTAAAGCACCATTCGCTGCCATCACTCAGCCAGACATAGCCATTTGCATTGGCATCCTGCAGACAATGCAGCGAACCGAAAACATGCCGGACATTGCGCAAGAAAAACGCCGTCAAATGGCTACCCTGGGCAGCCACCAGACGGCGTTTCATGCTGTCAAAGCCGGCAGGCGTTACGCTGCCAGCACTTCGGTAATCCACTGGTTGGTGACCTCGACGCGGAAGTTCGGGTTTTCCGCCGGCGGCACATCGGTAAAGCGGATGTTCCAGTACACCTTGCCCTGCTCTAGCTGGCTGGCGGTATTCAGCACAGGATCCGGGAAAACCTCGAAGTTGATCACCGCGCCGGCGTTACGCAGGTCACGCATGAAGGCATTCAGCCCTTCGGTCACGTCGGACACGTAGGTCTTGGTAATGCCCTTATCCACCGCCCACTGGTGGCCAGCCAGGATGGCGTCCATCACCATGTCAGTGGTACGCACACGCGTCACGAAAGACCACTTGGCATCAGCCGACAGCGTGCGGTTACCCCACAGGCGGAAACCACCGTCACGGATAATGGTGCTGACGTACGCCTGGTTCAGCAGGTTGGCACGGCAGGTCGGGTCGCCCTGCAGGTATTCCACCGGACGGCCGGTACCCAGCACATTGGCGAACTCGGTATTGGACGGGCTGGCCCAGAAACCGACCTCCGCATCCTTGGCCGCAAACAAGCCAGCAGCCGCACCGGACGACGGCAGCAGGATTTCCGAGCTGGACTCGGTATCCCACACCTTGTTACCACCGGCATCCACCATGTACAGGCGCTTGCTGCCAAAGTTGGCCGCATACGCGATGGCGGCATCATCAGTGGTATTCGGACCATCGATAATGCCGATGGCGCGCAGCTTGCCAGCCAGGCTATCCAGCGCGCTGGCCACCGGCTGTTTGGACGTATGACCCGGCGCCACCAGCAAGCGCGGGTGCAAACCCAGCACGGACTTGGCATCCAGCAGCGACTGCAGGCCGGTACGTGCACCGCCGGCCGTCATGCCGCCGATGATGGCACTGGTCAGCTGAGCCGGGTCGGCCACCTGCGGCACACCCACCGCAACAACAGCGGCACGGGTCTTGTCGTAGATGCTTTTGAGCTGACGGAAAATCGCGCTATTGGGACCGAACGCGGCCGCGGCTTCGCGGTCGCTGGTGATCTTGACCGGGACATTGGGCGCGGCCAGGCCGGCGCCGGGCGTGTAGGTGTCGGCAATACCGATGATCGACGACGACGGCAGCGCAATCGTGCGGGCACCGGTATCGACCAGCGTCACCGTGACGCCGTGGAAAAGCGAGGGATTCGACATAGCAGTTCCTTGCTACAGACGTAAAAAAACCCGCCAGTGCGGGTAGCTTTCAGAAAACAGTGGCTGCCTACAGCAGCAGCGCCCTTGCCCGGGCTGGCGTCAACCCCAGGCCATACACCGGGCTAGCCAGCCGGACCGCCGCCACATCCAGACTCAGGCCATAGCGCATCTGGACACGGTAGGCGTCCACCTCCGCCCACAGCCGGTAGCGTGGCCACAGCAGGTAAGCCAGCGAGTGGCTGGCCAGCGCAGCGGGGCATAGCGCCAGCAGCGTGCCTTGCACACCACCGCAGACCAGCACCAGAACCGCCAGCAGTAGCGCAGTCATGACGCTGGCCAGATACCACTGCTGCACATGACGGTATTCGTGCGCGTGCAGACCGGCATCGCTGCGGTAGGCCGGACGGGTGCGCACCAGCGGGCCGTTGGCCGCACCCGCTACACCGCCCGGCAGGCGGTCGGTGTAGATCACCAGGTGCGGCAGCTTCATGGCTTGATTTCGGCCAGGGTGGCCGGGTCGGGATTGTCGCCGTTGGACCAGTCGCGACACGCGTCGATGAAAGCCTTCATCTTGACCTTCTCCGCAGCGTCATCAGCCATAAGTACGTTCAGCTGGCGGTATTCGGGGTAGTGGGCGCGGATATGATGCGCGCACAGCTCGCGGGCGTGGCCGGCCGCAATTTGCGCCAGCAGATCATTACTCGTTGTACTCATTGACTTCTCCTTTTCTTGTTAAGCGGACTGCATCGCGCGGGCGTAGATCGGCAAATGTTCGTCTGGCAAATAGCCCAGCCATGCATGAGGCAGCATGAACTCAAGCTCGATAGGCGCCGTCATACCGACGAGAACCTGGCCGTAGTAAGCACGCAGGCCATCGTCCCCGTTATGGTGGCTTGCGATACGCTTCCACTGCGTACCGATGATCTTGCTGTTATTCGGTTCACCAGTCATCACGCCCGATGCCAGCCGCGCCCAGACAGACAGCGTGATCGATCGACCCGCAACGGACATCGGATAGCCCCACGCAAGCGGCAGAGGAATGACGGGCACACCGCCCTGATCTTGTGTCGTACCCGGCCGCGGAATGACGCGCACGCGCAGCACTTGCGGCAATGGGCAGTAGTGTTGCGGCCGGATAAAGCCGTATTCACCATCTACCAGCGGACGCGTCCCCAAGATGATGACTTCGCTATTCGAGCACCAGGCGTAGAAGCCGGTCGGCAGCGTGCCTTTGACACCGACGGTGCCATCCTCAACACCGGCAGCTGCATTGCTCCACAGCAGGTTGTTGGTAAAGGTATTAATCGCCGGATACTCGCTACGCACCCCTGCCCGCCAGGCTTCAAGCGCCTGGAGTTGTTCGGCAACTTTGGCATCAATCTGGCCCATCTTTGCAGAGACTTCGCCGGTCAGGCTATTTGCAGCGACGACCAGATCGGCGACGGTTTTTTCAAGACTCATGGTCAACTCCTAACTAGTGATAAATGAGGAAAGGTTGCAGTGCTATACGCTGCAAATTGATAAGGCCGGCAGCCTGAACGGTTGCCAGTTCAGTCATGACGGCGTGGCGCTCATCAGCGACTGCTTTCAAACGTAAGTTTTCGCCAGATGCCTTCGCCACCTGCTCTTCTGCTGCTACCAGACGGCGCTCAGCGGCAGCAAGGCGCTGGCTATGGTTTGCCAGCTCATCGCCACGCTTCAGGCCGCGATGCATCTCGCTGATCTGCGCGGTAGCCAGTGCGGCCAACTCCTCAGCCATCACCAGCGACAGCCCGGCACCGGTGCTTTGCACGGTGACGCTGCCCGGCGGCAGGGCAGACAGCACCAGGTCGTAGGCCAGCAGCAGATCGACGCCCGCCGCCTTGTAAGCCAACGGTCTGGCTGGATCACTCCAAATCGCCAGGCAAGTGCCGTCTGCCAGGTAAAAGCCCACCTCGCGCACCCAGAACTCTGCATTGCCATCAGCCAGCGCAGTCAGATGCACCTGCGTACTGGATACGGCTTTACCGTCTGCAATCGGGTAACGGGCGCGCTCGGCCTGCAGGCGCACCAGGCCTTGGTGCGGGGTATAGGCCGCCTCCCCCAACGCAATGTGGGTAATTTTGGCCGCCACACCATCTTTCGACGTAAGCCACAGGGCTTGTAAGCCGACCTCAAGAATGGTCGGCATCAGGGGCGTACTACTCATGGAACCTCCATGCATACACGAACGACTGAAAAAGGCCTTGCGACAGAAAACAGCCGCAACACCTGGCGAGCACCGGCCGGCTGAACCGCGGCCGGCGTAACGCTATGGCGAGTAAACGCAGCGGCCTGACCGCCATTGGCAAGGCTTAACGGCTGACTGGCCGGCGCAGGCTGAACCGGACGGGCACCAGCCTGCCACCGCCCGACCGCGGCAGCCTGAGCGGCACTGGCAACACGCATGGCCTGATCAAACTGCGCACCGACCTGAAAGAAAAACTGGCTGCGCTCGTTGCGGGTCTGGTCAACCAGACGGCGCAACCGCTGATACAGCTGCGGCGTGAGCACTGCGCTTTCATCTGCCGGGTTGTCATTCACCCAGGCCACCAGCCCGAACGTATGCGGCGCGGCGCCTGGAATGTCGTGCCACTCCCGGAAATCCACCGCCACACCCAGCGCCCCCAGCGCCCGGCGTACTGCGCCGACGGTGCCTTTGCGCTTGTGAATGGCAAAGGACTGCCGGATCAGCGCACGCCGTGCCTGCTCGCTACCGGCTTCATCCCAGCCATCTACAGACTTTGCCCAGGCAAGCCAGGGCAGCAGCGCTGCGGGACAGCGGGTGGAATCTGCCAGCGTGCGGATCACCCCCGGATCTGACGTCAAGCTCATGGCGTCTGCCAGCGCACTTTCTAGCGGTGTACGGTTTGGCGGTAACAAACGACTGATCACGATGCCCCCTTACTCAGCTCGACAGCCTCACAGTGAGGAAACTGGCGCTGATCACAGCGGATATCCGCCACCGGCTGCTGCAGCTCCACCGACACCACGCCCGACACATGCAGCGCGGCATACAACGCCGAGCGCGACAACTGGGCACCCAGCCGCCGAGCCGCAGCAACCACGCTATCCAGACGGGCTCGCGCCTCCTGCAGCACCAGCGTCGCGTCCGGCCCGGGCGCGATCGCCAACGAGGCGACCACCCGAAACGGCAACGGCTGGCCAGCCGACACCCGCGGCCGGTCTGTCAACGGACGAACATCTTCCGCAGACAAGGCGTGGCGGGCACGCCCTACAAGCTCGGCAGACGACTGCGGGCTATCGGCCGCGGCCAGCACGGTGATGGCAACATCTCCGGGCATGGGCGCTTCCAGCCCTGCACTATCGGAACAGGCCAACACGAATGCCCCGGCCGGCAGCTGCGCCCGGACACTGTCCGACACCGGCACCACGTCAAACTTAGGCGAGGCCACCGACACATCCGCAATACCTGCCGCAGCGCTGAGCGTATGGAACACATACGCACCACGACTGCCCGCCACCGATAACGCGTCAAACGCCATCTGACAGCGCAAGCGAAGCCGGTCATCACTTTCCCAGACCGCCTCCACCGGCGGATCCGCATCCGGGTCGGCCGGCACCAGCAACAGCCGTTGCACGTCGTAATCCGCCGCACGGTGGTCCAGATCCGTACCGCGGGCGTAAGCCAGCATGGTGGCGCGTCCGGCATCATTGATACGGGCGTCGTGCAGCAAGGCATCGTAGGCAGACAGCTCGAGCAGCTTGACGACCGCATCGGACTCCACCGCCGCCGTATGCTCCGGGTACAACTGCTGAAAGCGGGCTAGCTTCTGCTGATAGATCTCCTCGAAATCCAGCGCCGATACCAGCGCCGGCTCAGGCAAGGAAGCCAGATCGATCATGACGACACCTCCAGCATCAGGCTTTCGCCCTGGTACTCACCCTCGACACGAAACACCGGCCGGCCATCCAGCACCGACAGCAGCACCACGCGCTGCAGACGGATACGCGGCTCCCAGCGCCCAAGCGCCCGCGCCGCCTCGCTCTGGACCGCAGCAACCCAGCCTGCAGTCACCGGCTGATCCACCATGCGAGGAATGCGGCTGCCGTACTCCGGACGCTCCCGGCGGCTGCCCAGCGGGGTACTCAGGATGTCTTCAATGGACTGCACCAGGTGCGCAACCCCGGCCAGCGGCAGACCGGTCCGGCGGCACATCCCCTGCAGGCTCATTTACGCCTCGCCGGGAACATCTGCGGCCACCGGCGACAGGCCGGCCTGCGCCTGCAGGAAGGCAAGCTGCTCGGGCGTGTGGGCGGTGACCTGGTAGTTGTTCACCTGCAGCGCGGTACCGTCCGGCATGATCAGGGTGCGGATTTTCCAGCCGTCATCACGAAAGGTTTGCGGCACAAAGCCGGGCTGAGTTGCGGTTTTGCTCATGACTCACTCCATAAAAAAACCCGCCTGCAGGCGGGTAACTAGACAAAAACCGGCTTAGCCGGCAAAAACATTCGGGCTGCCTTCTGCTGCAGTAGAACCGCAGCTGACACCATCGCCCACCCTGCCCAGCGGCAGGCCGTTGACAAAGACGGAAGCAGAACCACTCGTCAGCACACCGCCATGCGAACCATGCACAGGGCAACCGTGCGGCGCCCAGGCATCGCCCAGCCGGTGCGCCGGCCGGCCGTTAATAAATACATTGGGGCTACCGGCCGCGGCAGGCCTGGGCGGGCACAAGTCATGCCCGCTACAGGCGTCATTGACACGCAAAGCTGCTGGCATCAGCCCTCCTCGTTCAGATCCAGCCGTGGCGCCTGGATCTTAATACCCGCACCGGTCATCCGGATGGATGAAGCACCGCAGACAAAGTCGATTCCACCGCTGGCAGGCACCTGGACCAGCGTGCGGCCGGCAGCGTGATCGTGCTCCCATACCGCGCCGTCCGGGTACAGCCAGGCGGTGACGTTGCCACGACCATCGCCGGGATACTCAGCCGTGTAGTAACCGACCAGCGCGAAGGCCTGCGCCGGGTCACCTGATGGCGACAGCAGCACGGCTTGCTCGCCCACGCTAGGCGGTCGCCAGTGCCGCGCCTTGCCGGCAGCAAACGCAAACCAGGGCACCCAGCACGACTCCCAATCATCAGATGTGATGCGCACACGGGGCGGCTTTAGCTGTACCGCGCTGACATAGCCCGCCAGGATCATGCCGGACACCTGACGATCCAGCTCAGACAGCGGATAGCTCATGGCGACACCGGAAGCGCTTCATAGCCGTCAGGCGCGACAGGCACACCGGAAGGCACTGCAGAAAACAGCACCTCCACCGGCTGGAACACAGGCATTTCCAGCTCTTCCGGCTCACCGATATCCAGCTCGTGCACCCATTCCACCAGCCACACCAGGTAGCCATCCAGATCCGCACGAAAGCCATCCGGCGCAATCTGCCGTAGCCGCGCCGGCGTGACCGGCAAGCCGAAACTCCGCCCCTGGTGCACCAGCAACGCCAGGCGCAAAGCCAACTGCCGCACAGCGATTTCCGCCTCCGGCTGGGTCGGGTCAAAAACCAGCCGCGCCTGTACAGTGGCTTCCAGCGACAACTCGCCGGTACCGGTATCGTCGGCCGGCGAAAACTCCGACGCCTCGAGCACGACCAGCGGCAGGCCGACACGCTCGCCCAGGTCGGGATAGCTCTGCACATCCACCCCGGGCAGGCCGGCACGCAATACCGTTTCGATGGCGGCATGAAGATCAGCCAGGTTCATCGCACTTTCTCCACTTCATAACGCAACTCTTGCGCCATCAGCTCACGCAAGCGGCCAGGTATCTGGTGCACGATCAAGGCAAAGGCATCGTTCGCCATCTCGTCCACTTCTACCTTGGCACGCTGAATCGGCAGGCGGTGGCGGGTGGTACGCTGGTACAGCTTGCCGCGATAGCGCGGGTTGATACCCGGCATGAAAGCGGCGTCAAACTGCCAGCTACGCACCCGGTACCCGCTGGCCGTTTTGACTGGCCGCCCCAGCTCGTCGGCGTTGACCGCGTTGACCCCGAACCAGACCTTGACCGCAGGGCCACTGCCACCGCCAGTGCGCCAGGCTTTGTCGTACAGCTTCACGCGATGCACGATGATCTTGCGGCGAATGCCGTCATCGCGCAGGTAGCGCAACAGCTGGGTACGCACCCAAAGCGCTGTCTTGCGCACAGCGCGCTTTGCGGCACGCTCGAGCGCAGATACCGACAAACCGGCGCTGAAGCTTCTCAGCGCACGGTCATCAAAGTCCACCTTGACTGCGAGCATCAGACACCCCCTTGCGTATCAAGCCGGCCGCAGAACCAGCACAGTCAAGCCGGTACCATCCGGCTCGATACTGACAACGGTGTAACAGCCCTGGCCAGGCACCTCTACTGCCGCACCACGCGCCACAGCGACTGCATCAGCATCGCGCACCACCAGCCGAGGCTCGCGGATAGCGGTGTTCAGCTTGCCAAGCTGTGGCTGAAGCCACGGCGAGGCAAACATACCGACCACGGGCCGGCCGGCAACCGTGGCGGCATCACCGAGCGCATCGAACACCACCGCATCCAGATCCGCCACCAGGTTGCTAAAGCTCATTTCTTCAGCTTCAGGCGGATCACTGCCGCCGGGCGGGTATTCAGGCTCAGCGGGTTCGACTGCGACAACAGTTCAACGCCCTTGCCGTGACGCAGGATCTCTTGCGAGGTGTAGTACGGCAGGCCCAGGGTATTGACGGCGTCAACGTGATCAGCAGGGGCAAAGCGGGTAATGAACATGTCCGGCACGCCCTCCGGTACCACATAGGCGGTATCCGGATCGATGAAGGCGATGGTGCCCACCTTGCCGGTGTAACGCTCCCAGACGATGCCGCCGAACTCGATGCTGTCGCGCGGATCATTACGCAGCGCAGCCGCCTGCGGGCCGTACTTGAAGGTATCTTCCAGGTACTCGTTGACTACCAACGCTGCCCAGATGTTCTTACCGCAAAACGCACGCGTACCGGTACTGGTTGCCGCGCCCAGCGCTTCTTCTACCGCCTCGACCACGGCCAGCACTTGGCCGCGCAAAGCTGGGCCGTTGGCACTGAGGTCGATTTCGATCTCTTTCTGTGCAATACCAAAGCGCTCGTACAGGTTCAGCAGTACACGCTTGCCGTCCGCGTCCAGCACCACACCCTTGATTGCGCCAACGCGATGGAACTCGATAGTGGCGTCCAGCTGGCGCTTGTGCTTCAGCTGGCGCTTGGCCACCACGTTTTGCACGGTTTCCAGCTCGCTCTCGCTACCGAACGCGCGAAGGTTCTGGATTTCGTCAGCACGGATGGTGCTGTCTTGCGGCAGGTGGATGGTGCCAAAGTGCAGCACATCACGCGGCTCACCCGACACTTGCTGGCCCGGTGCACCACGCTCACCGGCGGCGACCAGCGCCAGGGTATCGCCGGATTTTTCGATTTCTACCGTAGTAGTAGTAATGCCGTCCTCTTCGAATAGGCCAAGGTCGGCCAAACGGGACGGGGTTTTCGGGGCTTCATTGATGGCAGCGGTCAGCGAGCTGAGCGAGAACGCATCATCGTTAAAGATATCGATACTGGGCATGGGAATTCTCCAGACGCAAAAAAAGCACCGCGGCGAGCGGTGCTTTCGTGATTAAACGGGTTGATCAGCGCAGAACGATGAAGGCAGCGGCCAGGTCGGCACGGGCAGGGTCATCCAGGCCATGCAGCAGGCCGGCTTGCAGCTCGGCCAGGCGCGACGTGACGACAACCCGGGTGACCTCAGTACGTTCCGGCGCCGGCGCGTACAGCACGGCCACCGCTTTACCGGCAGCTTCCACCGCGTTGTCGTAAGGCAGATAGCGCTTGTTTGCGGCATCGAACGCCAGCAGCGTACCGGCCGGCAGTGCGGGACCGGGTGCCAGATCGACCAGATCCTGGCTAATGGGGCCGGTAAGCGAAATGATGTGGGCAGCTGCACCGGGCAGCAGGCTACGTTTGTGATTCATGGTTCACCTCAACGGTTGGCCGCAGCATCGCGGCGTTTTTGGTAGACAGCGGCAACATTCAAGCCAGCACGGGGCGCGGACGTGGACGCGGCCGGCGGCGTGTTATCCAGATCCACTCCGGCATTGGTAACGATCTTGTCAAACAGACGGGCACGCGCCGCCTCCACATCCAGGCCACTGGCCAGCAGGCTAAGTGCCAGCTCCGGCAATTTGGCGGTCACGCACAGGTCACGAATCGTGACAGCCCGCTCGACGCCTGCACGGATGTCGGCTTCCGACTTCACGCCAGTAGCCAGCACAGTAGATACCGCTTGCACGGGCAGCTGCTTGTCAGCACACAACGACGCCGCCAGCCTGGCCAGCGCAATCGGGTCCGCCGCGGCCGGCGCAGGATCTTCCACCGGATCGACTGCCGGTGCCGGTGCGGGATCTGCAGCAGGCTGCAACGCTGCCAGCAGCGCCGCCGGCGCCGCTTTGAAGCGGCCACACTGGGCGTACAGCCGGGCACTGGCCTTGATAGGCAATAGCGGCTGCACCTCATCGACCAGCCCCATCGCATGCGCCTCGGCGGCCGTCAGCCAGGTTTCCGCCGACAGCATTTTTGCCAGCTCGTCTTCGCTCAGCGCCGGCGCTTTGGCGCGATAGGTGGCGACCAGGGCAGCTTTGACTTTGTCCAGCAGGTCGGCGGCCTCGCGCAGCTCGTCGGCTTCGCCAGCCACTACCGCCCACGGGTTGTGGATCATCATCATGGCGTTTTCCGGCATGACGACACGGTGCGCACCGACAGCGACCACGCTAGCGATGCTGGCGGCCACGCTGGTAATGCAGGCGGTAACGCGGTCGCCCATGCGGCGCAGCGCATTGCTGATGGCAATCCCCTGCCAGACATCACCGCCGATACTGGCGATGTTGACCACCACCGGGCGCTGGCCATCGTCGGCCGCACGCAGATCACGCAGGAAGTCACTGGCCTGCACGCCCCAGCCGCCGATTTCGTCCATCAGATCGACCTGCAGCGGCTCACCGGCCGCAAGGTTGGCCGCATTGCTCACCCGGTACCAGCTGCCACCAGCCACCAGCACCTGGGCGGGCGGCGCACTGTTGAAAATTGCTACACGCTGACGCGTCATGGTTTGTCATCCTCAATGAGTTCGCCTGCGCCATCACGCAGACGCGGGTCAGAGTCGTAATTCAGGCCGTACTGGTCAGCACGGGCGTTATCGGCCTGGTTTTCCAGATCGATGGCTTCGGCATCACTGCCACGCTTCAGCGCGACTTCGGTGCGACTGGTGAAGCCGGCGCGCACCGCCAGACGATCTGCCTGCACATCCTGCACCGGGTGGATGTATGCCCAGCCCTGTGGCACCCAGCGCACACGGCGGAAGGGGCGCGGGTTGCTGGCATAGCCCGGCAGGTCAATCGCACCGGACAACACCGCGGTATCCAGGAAGGCGCACCACACCTTGCGGCAGAACTGGTGCACGAAAATCGCCTGCTGCCGCTGCTCTACCCGGCGCCGGAATTCATTCAGGATCACGCGGATGACGCGGTCGCTGATGTTGCGCAGGTCACCGGTCAGCAGCTCATACGGCAGGCCGGCCCCGGCCGCGATGGCCGTCAGCTGCTCGCGCATGAACTCGGCGTAGTTGTTGCCGGCGTCTGGCGGGTCGCTGAACTCCACTTCCTCACCTGGCGCCAGCTCCTGCATGGTGCCGGGCTCCAGCCCCACCATCGGCAGGTAACCGGCCTCCCCGGCGCCCTGGGCTCCCGTATCTATCGGCGGGCCAATCGCATCCCCCGATTCCGGCTTACGGATAAAGCCTGCAAACAGGTTGGCGACTTCCTGCCGGTACAGCACCGCGTCGTTGAACTCGTCCAGCGTCTTGAGCCGCAGCAGCACGCTGGCCAGCATCGGCACACCGCGCAACGCGCCCGGGCGGGATGGCTCATAAACATGCAGCACCTCGCTGGCCGGCACACGCACCAGGCTGTTGAAATCGCCGGCGGATGCCGCATCGCCCGGATGGAACTTGTACATCCAGTACGCTACCCGCTGCCCCAGGGCATCGAATTCGATGCCCTGCCGGATGCGGTTACCGTTCGGCGCGTTACCGTTTTTGGTATGCGGCACGAACTCAGCCTCGAGCAGCTGCAGCTGCAGCGGCACGGCCAGGCCGTCATCCAAACGACGCGGACGCAAACGGGCAAAGCACTCGCCTACGCTGAAAAATGCGTTGGCGGCCAGGCCTTGCTGGCCATAAAAATCCAGCACGCCATCAGCATCGGATTCGGTGCAAAAATCCTCCCACAGCTCGTTCAGCTCGCGCCGGATGGTCGGGTCGCGGTACTGGCTGCGTGGTGCGATGCCGGTACCGATGTGATTGCTGACCTGGGCGTCCAGCGCCTTGACCGCGTAAGGGTCATTCTGCGCAGCCAGCCGGCTGCGGTTTCGCATGGTTTGCAAGCCACCGGCTGCCACGCTGACCGGGCCACTGCTACCGGCTTGCCAGTTCTGCGCACGGCGCCCCTGGCCGGCACCTTCGTAGCTGTTTTTCAGCCGCGATGGCAGCAAGAAGCCACGCTGCTGCAGCATGGGGTAGCCTTTGACCATCAGATGCCCTTTCCACCATGAAACAGCCGTACAAACGGGCTACGCCGCCGGCCGGCCGCACTGGCCAGCTCGCGGCGCATCTGGTCACGCAGTGCCATCATCTCGGTGATGGTGTGGTACTCGACGCGCCGGCCGTCGTACTGCACGACACGCGCCCCCTTGCTGATGGCAGCCTCGAGGGCGTCCAGCTGACCTTGGGTAAAAGCCATCATCGTCTGCCTAGATAACCCGAGCGGGAAACACGCCGCCCGGCAGGTTTGGAAACAGAAACGCCTGCCGGTTGGGCAGGCGTTGTAGCGGTTACTGCAGCCGGCGGCGCTGCTGCTGCAACGGCCGGCGAATCAAACAGCCCGGTCTGGGCGTACTTCATCTGTAATTTTTCCCAGTCCGCGACCTGGTAGCGATGCAGCTGCAGGTAATGCGCCATCGCCAGATTGTAGACCGTCAAGTCCAGCACTTCGTTACGCTCCGACCTCGGCTTGACCCACTCGGTGACCGGGCGGCCTTTCACGTAGCGCACCAGCTTTCGCTCCGCAGTGAGCTGATCGTAGTACTCGTCCGGCAGATCCACGCTGAAATGCTGCGCCCCCGGGCCCGACGGCAGCTTGAACCGGTTGTAGATCCAGTCCTTTGCCGTATCGGTACCGATCATCCACAGCTCGCAGCCGTTTTTCTCGGTATGGCCACGCCAGCTGACATCGACCTTTGACGGCCGCTGCGCAAGCACTGGCCGGCCACGCTTGCTTTCGCCCTTGATGGCCAGCACATGGCGCCAGCGACGCTGACGGCAGAACTGGTACACGTCTTGGGTATGCGCGCCACCGGAATCGACACCGACGGCAGCGATTTTCATGCGCTGGCCAGACGGGTGCACAAACTCAGCTTGCAGCCGCTCGTCCAGCATGTCCCAGGTGCTGGCTTCGGCCGGGTCACCCATGATGACCTGGTGATCGATGGTCCAGCTTTCCAGCCCGATACCCCAGCCCTTGATCAGCAGCTCCAGGCGGTTCACCTGGGTATCGACCGCGGCCGTCAGCACCAGCACGCCGGTCGGGATGGTACGCAGGGCGTAATCCTCGGCACGGGCTTTCAGCTCGGCACCGCGGGTGCGCTCCTGGGCGTGATCCCAGACTTTGGCCAGACGGGTGTTATAGAACACCTGCATCGGCTCCGGGTTGCCGTTTTTCAGGGCGACCAGCGCTTTGTCGTACTGGCGCATGATCGACAACCAGGACAACCAGCCCAGCGGCATGTACAGCGCGCTGATCCAGAAGCTTTCCGTTTCGCCATCCCCCTCCGCCGTGGCCCGGAACTCGATGGCCGGCAGCATGGTGGCCTTGTGATGCTCTTCGATGGCGGCACCGCAATCCGCGCAGATGAAGTGCACGGCCGTATGGCTGGCGTTCCACTTCAACTGCTCGAAATGCAGCACCTGGCTGTGCCCGCAGTGCGGGCACGGCACATAGGGCACGCATTGCGTACCCTGGTCATGCAGATCCTTGATCTTGGATGCCCCCTCCACCGTAGGCGAGGAGGTGTAGTAAAACTTGGCGTTGTGGGCAAAGGTGGACGCCCGCGCCTCGAAAATCTCGACCGGGTCACCCTCGTCACCGACGTTACGCTCCCAGCGGTCGATTTCATCACCGTACAGGTAGCGTGCGGCAATCTCGGCCAGGTTGGCCGCAGAGCCGGCAGTGGTAATGATCAGCTGCCCACCGGTGAAGTCTTTGGTATCCAGCGTGTTGCGGGCATCACGGCTGCGAGGCCTGGCCACACGCTCACGCAGCACCGGTACCGCCTCGATGGTCTTGGCCACCCGGCTGGAAAGACGCTTGGCCAGCGGCAGCGACGGCATCATGGCCAGGATGTTGGCTGGCGCCATGTGGATACAGCCGCCCATCCAGTTCAGGAAGGTTTGCGTCTTGAGCATCTGCGATGCCCCCATCACCACTACCCGCTTGCAAGGATGCTCAGGCGACAAGGCCCGCATAACGGCACGGGCATACGGGGTGCGCTCGGTCAGATACTTGCCAGGCTCGGCGGCGCCGGTATCGGCGGGGATGCGCTGATAAGCGTCTGCCCACTCATCGATCCACAGCACCGGATCCGGCTGCAGGCCTGCAGCAAAGCCATAGCCGTACACTTTGGCGCCGCATGCGTACATCACTCTCCCTCTTCGATATCGATCAGTGCTTTCAGGTCATCCTGGGCGATGCGGCCGACTTCGGTCAGCATGCCGCGGTGACGACCATTCAAAAATCGCTCGATCTCCCACGGGTCCGTCATGGTGGCCAGCTCGGGCGCCAGCTGCCGGTTCAGTGCAAAGATGCTGTCGCGCACAAGCCGGCCTGCTGCAAATGCAGCTTTCGACACGGGCTCACGCTCAACTGTATTGCCCGATAGCCGGTCGAATTCAATCTTGGCGATACCAGCCAGGTGCTTTTCGCGCTCGGCCTTGTGCTTGTGGTACTCCGATGGCTCGGGCGAACTGTCACCCCGAAGCGGCGCGTAGACATCACGCTGCACGCGCTGCTGGTGGTGATGCTCAGCCACCCCCTCTTTTGCTGGGTCCGCAGTACGGCCGATCAGCTGCAAGGTTGCCGCCACGTCTACACGTTTGCCATCAGACGACAGCACCAGGCGGTTCTGCTGCAGCAGCTTGGTGACGTAGCTCGGCCGCCAGCCCTGCGACGCAGCGAACGCCGATTTGCTCAGGAACTGGTCCATCTTTTCACCCGTTTTTCACTCCGGATTTCACCGTTTTTTCACTCGGTGAAATTTCACTTAGTTTCAAACCCTGCCACTGAGTTAAGTTCGCGGGTCACCCGCCCCGTACATGAGCGAAAAGTGCCAGGGTCCCCGCCTCTGCTGGCCAGCCCCAAAAAGTGAAGCCCGTCCGGCGTGGACGGGCTTCCAACCAATCGAGGAGCAGCAACGAAAAAGCCCAGCCGGTTAGGGCTGGGCTTGTGCAGTCGCAACAAGTGCAATCTACATGGCGGAATATACTTCTGTAACACAGCGTCGTCAAATTCTCAGGCGGGTTGACGTTGACTTTGCGCCGCCTTCCGCGTGCTCAAATACTTCGGTGCCAGCAGGGGTACGGCAGCCACCCCCTTATCCAGCGCGGCCTGCACCGCAACATGCACCGAAACCAAACGCCGCTGGAACAACATCCGATTCATTCCCAGGGCTGTGGCTTTTTGCTCCATCGTGCCGCGCCCCTGATAACGCTGGCGAACCACCTGCTGCAGCTCATCCGGCAAACACAGTACCGCCGTGTCCACTGTCAGCATTACATCATCGGGCCCACCTTGCTGACTAATCGCCCGGTCGATCTGGTGATGCTCCGTCATCAGCAAGCTGCTGATACCGCAACCACCACCATGCCACCCTTGTGCCGTTCCCCAGCGCGCCCACTTTTCCAGCAAGTGATCAATCCAGGGAATCAACTTTGCAGACCGGCCACCTGCACTATCCGATACCGTGCCGATTGTTTTTTCATGCAGTCCCATCTGAACCTCCGATGAAACCGTCCCTACACCCTTTCAGCAGTCGTGCCGCTGATTTTGTTATCTGACCAACCTTTGGCCAACCTCAGTCCAACCACCCAAAACCAAAACCCTTGCCACTACTCGCTTTGTCTAACCTGTCTAACCTGTCCAACCTAATAGTGATATTCATCACATAACGCACGCGTGAGAGAGCGAGCAAAACAGGTTGGACAGTTGGACAGTCCTTATTTGGCGCGGCTTTCAGGTTGGGCGCAGGTTAGCCAAGGTTAGACAGGTTGGACACTACGCCGCGGCCGCCTCTTCCGGCCGCTCGAACACCCATGCCCGATAGCCGTCAGGGTCAGGCGCCAGACGCCGCTTCTTCCAGCCAATGCGCTGCATGATCTGGCCAACCCGCGTTTGCTCCGGCCGGCCGTGCTTGGCGCTATCCAGCTGCAGCGCACACTCCAGCACCTCGGTAGTCGTCACCATGTCACGCGGGCCGCGGATCATCGACGACGGGTAATACTCCGGCGGCGCCTTGCCATTCAGGTACCGCATCACCTTCTCTTCCCAGCTATCCGTCACAAAGCGCTTGTCCTGCTCGGCCAGCGCCAAATCTTTCGGATAGTCGTACCAGGCGAAGCCGGTGCCATACAGGTAAAGCGCCTCCGCCCACAGCTGTTCACGATGCTCACGCAAGAAGTCATGATCAACCCACAGGCAGAACACCGGCAGAAACCGGCGGGCGCCAGTCGGGTCACTCAGGTACTGGTCACCGTTGGTGGTACCAACAAACACGCACTGGCGGGGGTGGTCGCTCGCGTACCGCTCATACGGCGGCCGGAACTTGTCATTGCGCCGCGTCACGATCAGCTTTACCTGGTTAATCTCAGCCTTGTTAAACGACTGCATCTCGCCAATTTCCACGCACCAGTTACCCTGAATCGCAATCAGAAAGTCCTTGTCGTCCGGCCGTTCGCCAATCTCGGTGTACCAGGCATCACCGCCAAACAGGTTGCGCACCGCCGTAGACTTACCCGCGCCCTGGGCGCCCTCGAGCACCAGCATTTCATCTACCTTGCAGCCCGGGTCCATCACCCTGGCCACTGCAGCCACCAGCCAGCCGGTGCCAATGTATTCCGTGTACGGGCTCGACTCGGTACCAAACCCCCGCGGCAGCAACGTCCACAACCTGGGCGTGCGGTCCCACGGCGGCAGGTGGCGCAGCCAGTCCTGGACAGAGTGAAAGCGAAAGTCTTTGGCCACGGTAATCGCCGCTTCGTCTACCCCTGCGCTCGACTTCAACATCAAGCCTTCGCGCAGCTGCAGCCAGATCAACGTCTTCGCCGCGTCATTACTGTCCCAGCGACCCACCGCGCCCCCGGGGTACGGTGGCGGGCGAAGTTTCACAACGGCTTGGCCGAACTCATCGAAAGCGAGAACCCCTGCCCATGCTTCATGGTGGGTAAGGATCAGGAAGGCATTGGCCATAATCGGGCGCAATACCCCTTCATCATTCTTTTTCAGGTGGCTACGCCATTCATTTTTCGAAGCCTTTTTACCCCCTGTTTCCGCTGGCGCTGGCGCAGGGAGGGTGCGAGAGCCGCCAGCTGGCGAAAAAAGGCGAGCCAGAACCTCTTCAACAGGCTCGGTAGGTATGGGGTAGCTAGGTTGGCCAGCCTCTACTACCGTGGCCGCTACCGCTGCCTCAGCTGGCGCAGGCGCTGCTACCCCTGTATTCGCTGGCGCTGGCGCGGGGTGGCTATCGTCCGATGCACTCGGGGAAGGAAAAAGGAGCCGCGCATGCGCGGCAATGTATTCTGATACCTGCTGCGCAGGCCAACCATCCACCTGCACTGCGTCGGCCAAGTCCCAGCCATCGGCCAGCACACCCGGCGCTGCCGGCTCAACGTAGCGCACACTCAGCGCCTTGCCAGCCAGCTGCTCGGCCACCCTCAGCATCGCCTTCGCGCCTGGCTGCTCGTTCACCGGCAGAAACGGCTTGCTGTCACGCTCCACGCCGGCAGCCTGCTCGGCCTTGCTCAGCTTCTCGCGCTGGCTGTCCACATCGGGGAACAACACCACCACACGGCCATGCAGGGGGGAAAAATCCACTTTGCCGACAGCGTTGGTACCGCCCGGCCAGCTCACCACCACAAACGCGTCACCCAGCTGCAAATCCACCAGGCCAGCCAGCGCGTGCCCCACATCGCGGCACTTCTCGCCCTCTACCAGCAGCACCGGCGCATCAGGCTTGACCGCTAGCGCATCCAGCCCGTACAGCGGGCGCGGCTCAGGAAAAGCCATCCAGCGCCAGTCATGCTTGCCGGTCTTTCTGTGGCGGGCATACACATGCGGCAGATCATCCTTGCCGCCGTCACTGGTGCGGAAGCGCATCACCGCGCCCAGCGTCTGGCCAGCGGCATCACGGTACACCGCCACCCGCTCCGGCAGGCCTCGGTGCGGGTGCGCCTTGTGCATCGCCGCCGCGTCAGCCGGTACCGGCAGCACCGGCTCCCACTCGGTTTCACGCTTGGGCTTGTCCGCCGCGGCAGGCGCTGCAGGTGCACCCAGCGGCACATTCACAACACCGGCCAGGTCACGCGCCGCCTCTACCTGGCTGGCAAAACCAAAAATGTACTTGTAGAGAGAAACCAGGTCACCGCCAGCGTCACCGGTAGAAAAGTCGCTCCAGCGGCCAGTCAGCAAGTTCACCTTGAAGCTACCCGCGTGCCGGTCGGCCCGCGTCGGGTTCGGTGCCACCCACTCATCAGCCTGGCGGCGGCCGTTCGGCACCCACTGCGGCACCAAGCGTTCGGCCGCATCCAGGGCAGCGGCTGCCACCCTGGGAATATCCACCCTTTGAAAGCCCTGCTCGTTCTTACCGTCCATTGCTACGTCCTTACTTGTTTTTGTATGCACCACTCATTACTGCCCGCATCAGCGCCAGCACCCGCTGCCGCCGCTGCCACCGGCGTACGCCGGCACTTAAAAACACCGTTGGCCGGCGCTTTGCGGCCAACCTTTGCTGCCGCAGCAGGCTGGCATGCGCCGCCCACAAAGTGGGGTTGCGGTAAGGCTCAAACTCGTACACGACACGCCTCCTCCAGCTGCTGCGGCGTCATCCACTCGCGCCGCGTACGCCAGGCTTCACGCCCGGCCGCCTCTACTTCATCCGCCACCGCCTGGCCACTACGCTGCCGCACCTGCGCCATAAAGTAGGCAAACGTGCCATCCAGCACCCGCAGGCACAGCTGGCGCGCAGCCATGCGCTTGAAATACGCCGGCGAGTACGCCTCACCACGCGGATCCGGCCGCGGCGCCTGCAGGGGCGAAAACCACTCACACCCCGCACCAGACAACAAACCGGTACGCAGGCAATAGCAGTCCAGCCGGCCTGCCGTACCTTCAACCAGCCTGAGTTCGCCGTGGCGGCACCGCAGGCAGGTTTTCAACTCTCGCTTGGCCATGCGCGTTTTCATCCAGCAAACGGTTAATCGACTGCAGCAGCTGCTTGACCGCCGCCCGCTTATCCGCCGCGGCCGGCAAATCTGCCGCCTGGCACGCCGCGGGCAACCACCTAAGCGGCAATGGCCGGCGCGGCATACGCCACGTCCTGGGCACGCTGGCGGCTAACACCGCACCGGCGCCACAAACACAGCCGCACCGCATCGGGTGCCATATCCAGCACGGTGCACACCCAGATGAATGACCCCAAAGCGTCACCGTCATCCAGCACCCAGCGCAGGCCGCGCACCGCATCCACCGGCGACACCTTGCAAGCGCGTGGCGGCGCCAACGCTGCCGCCGCATCCTGCAAACCCAGCACCAACACCGTCAGCCACAGCTGATGCACGGCATCGCTACTTACCGGCCGCGGCGCTGGCAACAAGCGCAGATCGTCGTCATCAAGCATCAACCATCCCCTCCAGCCGCATCACCAGCTGCTGCAGTGCCAGCTGGGCGCGGTACACCGTGCGGCGCACCTGCTCCACTTCGTGCGGCTCGATACGACGGTCAGAAATCGCGTTATGCACACTCCGGCCAACGTCGCCTTTCGTTTCCCACACCTGGGTAATCATCTCCAACACAGCCATGTCACACGGCGCCGCGCCACGCGGGATAGGGATCACCATATGGCCATGGTTCAAGGCCAGCGCGTGCAGGATGCGGTAATCACCCGTCAGCGCCATCAGGCGATCCGCCTCCAGCAGCATCAGGTGATGGGTGTCCTTCTTCGGATCTACCTTGGACGACAACACCGACGGGCTCATGGTCCCAGTACGGCGGCTGGTAAAGCGCGGCGCCAGGGCCATCGCACCGCCCTCATAGTCGTGCACCGTGTCGTACATGGCGTCCTGCAAACCGACGACGCCCAGAGGCCGTTCTATCGCATCGTTCATAACCAATCCTCGCTGACGTTTTATTGCGTTGCGCCACGCACTACAGTTGTAAAAAAACCGGCGTAAAGCGGGCAGCCACACACCGGGAAAGCCCCGTGCGGGACGGAAAAAGCACGGAGCAGGGAATCAGGGATGAGCACGCAAGTAGCCCCAGTCGATATCCGGACGCAGCTCTTCGCAACGGATAGCGCCCTGGAGCGCTTTCTCAATCTCGATACAGCGCTCGGCAGGCATTCGTGTACGCCACTTACTCACCGCCCAAGGGGTAACACCGAAGCGGCGAGCAACAGCTGCGACACCATCCAAAAGAGCAATGGCTTCGCTGGCTTTAGTAGTAGAAGTGTTCATAAACGGATTATCTACTTTAAGTAGCAATCATGCAACAAATAATAGCATTGCCACCCAGCGGCCACCCATTCATAGTTCTACCTATGGTAGAAATCATGCACCCACAATTTGCGGCCAACCTACGCTCCGCGATGGATAGGCGAGGCCTCAGCGTGACCGACATAGCACGGCACCTAGGCATCACCTATGAAATGGCAAGGCGCTATACACTCGGCACAGCCAAGCCTCGGACGCGAAAGCTTGCTGAACTAGCGAGCGCCCTAGGGATTAGCCCAGCAACCCTAGAGTACGGCGAGCCCACCGCTTACTCTGAGCCCACAACACAAAGTAGCTTTGGCTACAAACAGACAGAGCATTTAGAACAGCCAAGCCACCACGCAGTAAACGAAGCCCAGGCTGCATATCTAACTCCAACCACAAAGCCTCACGACATTCGCCGCGCGAACTTGTTAAAACTCATCGATGAAAGATTCGAAGGGAACAAAGGCAGGTTTGCAGACACAGTTGGCCGCAAGCGACCACTGATATACCGCCTGTTTTCTGACGCTGAAGGCAGCAGAAGAGACATTGGCGAAGAGCTGGCTCGTGACATAGAGCACAAGCTTGGACTGAAACCAGGCTGGCTAGACCTGGACGGTGCAGAGTCGGCAGCGTCGGCCGCTGGAGCTTACGCAGTCAACATTCCACCGGCACTCGCCCCACTGGTGCAGGATCTATGCCTTGCGTTTAACAGCAAGTCACTCACCCCTGCCGTAGTCAGCAGCTTCAGGAACATGGTTCAAGCCCTGAATGCTCAAACACAAGATATAGCGACAAGCGCAGAGGCCGATGCTAAAGCCATCAACTTAGGCAAGAAACTAAGCGCCAAAGCAATAAACCTGCCGCCAGACCCAAGCGATACGGATAAAACCAACAAACTTGACACCAATTAACGCGCCGCGTCATTCACTGCCCCGCAGTGCCTGCATAGCATCGCGTTATGAATGCCTTCACTATCCGCCACGCCAACCTGCAGCTTCTGGCCAGCCGCTACACCCACAAGCGCGACCTGGCCACCGCACTGCAGCGCGAGGAAAGCCAGATCAGCCGCTATCTCAATAGCGGCTGCCGCATTGGCCATAACTTCGCCCGGCACGTCGAGCAGGCACTGGCGCTGCCTGCTGGCTGGATGGACACTCCGCAATGCACCACCCCGCTAGACCCGCACCCGCTGCTGCATAGCGTGCAACGCTTTATCGCCACCAATCCAGACCCTGAACTGGCTGCTACAATCGCCCGCTTGCTTACCCTGATCACGCCCAAATGACCGACCCCGTTCTCCTGCTTGGCCCCGGGCATCACCTGTATGCCTCGCGCCGCATCGACGGGTTTTCCTCCTGTGTACACCGCGCCGAGCTGCGCGACGAACACGGGCGCCCGTTTACCGCCTACGTCAAAGCTTTCCCCACCGATAAACGCGGGCTGGCCAACGAAGTGGCCGGCTGGCTGATTACCCGCGCGCTGGGCCTGCCCTGCCCGCCCAGGGCCTACCTATGCCTGGTACCGGTACGCAAACTGCGCCAGCTGTTCCCGGAACGGCGCTGGCCAGGCAAGGACGATGACAACCTGCCCTGCTTTGCCAGTGAAGAGCTACCAAACAACCCGCTGGCACTGGTCAACGAACAGGATGCCATTGTGTGGCGGGCGCGCATCAAACCCTGGCCGCACCTGCACGCCATCATTGCCCTGTGCCACTGGTTACACAATATCGATGGTAATGGCGGTAACCTGCTGTATCTGGGCGATAGCGATTTCGCCATCATCGACCACGCCGAGATATTGGGCGGGCAGGACTGGACACCCAAAACCCTGCGCCACGCCGGCTACCTTCATAACCAGGCAATGCACCTGGCGTATGGTGGACTGCCGCCACCCCAAGCCACACAGGACATCGAAGCCAAGTCTGCCGCCCACCTGCCAGCCTGGCAGAAAGCCAAAGAAGCCGTGCTGGAATGGTGGCAAGAGCTGCTAAGCCGCAAAGAATGCAGCGCAGCGGTCAGCTTCATAGAAGCCCGGGCAGACCCGGCATGGATAAAAGGGAAAATCGCGTGAAAAAGCTGGGGAAGCGACTACAGAAACACCTGACACCCGACACCAACCGGATGCCGGCCATTACCGCCACCAGCTGGACGGTACACTGGCGCCCCAGCCTGGCCAGCGACAACCAGGTATGCATCGGCGTACTGCTGCAGGTGGGTGACAAACTGTACTGGCGCGTACCCGACGAACACGAGCTGGCCAGCCAGCCAGAAGAGGACGCGGCACTGCTGAGCATCCTGCTGGATGCGGCCACCTTCCGCTGGGCGACCGGCAAACTGGACACGCCCAGCGGGCTGGCGCTAGGGCCCGCCAGGGAAACGGCAGGCGACACGATAAACGAGATACTGGGATATCTATGGCACCACGGGCCCGCGGCGATGCTCAAAAAAAAAGCCCACACCGTGCATGACAAGCAGGAAATCAACTTACCTGCAGGCACCAAAAAAATTAACCCACACAAGGCGGGCTAATTTTATAACTTGGTAGAGACATGCTGAACAAGCCTCTCCGCCTTGTGATAGGCATCGCGAGCAGTAGATTTGGAATAAAGCTCACCGATCTTGTAGTCCGCTTGGTTACGCATCTTCTTCAAAGTCGCAAGATGAGTGGCAGCCACCCGAACATCCACAGGATCAACGCCAGACGGGCAAGCCTGCGCGGTTGCAGCACTCATCCCCCTAATAAGCCGCTCATGCACTCCTACATTAACAATAGCAGGAAGGGCATAGCCATGAGCAATGACAACACCATCACAAGCATGATACGCAGCGTAGTAAGCACGACTCGTCACTGATCGATGACTCAACTCATCATCAGCGGCAGACGCCTGCAACTGGCGATTACACCAATCCAAGAAACAGTTACTGGTAACCAAGACACACCATTATCAGGATAGTTGATCAGGACGGGCAACGGCGCCAGGCAACACCACTTCCTCGTCATCTGGATAAGAGCAAATACTGATCGAAACACGATCAGTGGGCGCGCTCGGAAAGTGCTCCGCCATCATAGCCACGTAATCCCATTCAATATCTGCAGCCTCTTCCGACCCGATGCGACCGACGAGCTCAAACAGCAAACCGTCCTCAACCACAGAAACACCCGTAAACAGGATATGTTTTTTAGATTTCGCAAATGCACGGGCAGCATAGCCAAGCATTTCACGCACATCATGCTCAGAAACATCGACCGCCGCCGCAGCATAAATTGAGTCCATGCGCTCCTGGAGATGCTTATCCAAAGTGAGTTTCATACGCGTAACGTCCCCACCGAAGCCAACTAACCAACTTGCGAAAAAACCAGCAAACGCAAGCCACATCACATCGACTGGAAAATCTGACTCGCGCATACGGTCACTATAACGCGCGAAGAGAGCATGCGCGTCATTGTACTCTCCGACTACAATCAAAGACCTAACGGTATTGACCAGAGACCCATCATGAAAAGATGTCAGCGCGGCCAACCCTGCAGCCGCTGAACGGACCTCTGCAACATCATAACAAAGCGCCCCAAGCTGAGACCTCAGCGTGTAGTACGCGGAAGGACTCTCAGTTAGCAGCTTATCAATAGACTGTTTTATAGAGTTGTAAGTTCGCCGGCCCTCAAAGGTCGAACGATCAAGCATGAGACCAGAGGCTTTGACCTCGTTCATGAGATCAGTCAACTGGGTGTCTATAAGCGCGGGCTGAACCATTAAATTCTCGCCAAAAGAAAAATCGGTCGATACTACAGTACGAAGCTAACTTACACAACAAAGCCACTAGAGTCCACCACAACGCGGCGGCACCAGCACACCACCTGCACGCCGTGGCGCAGCACGACGGGCTTGGGCAACTAGTTCTTTGACTTGAGACTGCACAGAACGTGCATTGGATGCAGGATGTTGACGTTTCATGCCGGAAAGGTAACGCACTGCAACATTACCGCCAATTCGTAGTTTTACCTACCCGCCACGCACCCTCGCCAAGATCTGCTCAGCAAGCACCTGCGCCTGCTGACGCCCCTTATCATCAAGCTTGCCACAATTATGCTGCACATTGCGGTGATCCCCATCGCCAACTTTACTGCTAGCAGAGGCGATAATCACAGCGCGCCAGGCACACGCTTTTACCGGCTCATAAGGCGCACCATCCGCACCGATAGCAAAGCTGTAAGCCAAATTGCGCTGAGCCTGGTAATCACCAGAAAGCGCCTTTTTCTCAAGCTCAGCCAGAGCCGCAGCACCCTCAGATAGCCGTTTCTTTTCCACCGCCTCGGCCTCTTCCCTGGATTCCAACACAGCAAGCTTGGGCTCAGCGGTAAACCCCTTAGCGACGCCGCAAACCTCGGCACAGTCAGACCGCATGACATGCAAACCAGGGCGGAAACCACCTCCCATATCAAACGTACATTCAGTGCCTGCAATCAACCCCAACCCCACCCCTGTCGGCTGGTCCTTAACCTTGAACTCAACCGACACTGCCCGATTCCAGCCGTAATCCGGCGTCTTGGGGTAGCCAAGGGCCGGCTGGACCTTGATGTATTCAAGATCACCCACCTCGCGCTTTACCACTGGGCAGGCTTTCTCAAAAGCAGCCAGCGCCTGCGCACCCGCATCCCCCAAAGCATCAAACCCCGCAGCACGCTCATAAGGCACCGCGACATCATCGCCACCACACCCACTAAGCAGCACTAGCGGCAACAAGAAAGCCAACGAAAAACGGAATCGCATAACAGCCTCCTAGATGAATTTATGCACAGGGTATATGCAATTGCAATGGCAGTCCAGCAGCCAAAATCAATATTTCTACTTTTAGTTGTTGACTGCTTTCTACTTTGTGTAGATACTTCGCAAAACTTCTACTTTATGTAGCTGATCTTTCACAACTTACAACACACCGCCTCACCGCATCAGCGGAAACGGATCCTCGTCAGCACGGCAGCACCGGCTGGCGCACGTTGGTTTGAGGGCAATGCCGCACCCACGGCACAGCTGGCCACCAGGCAAAAACCTGCTGCCGCCAGCAAGAAGGGATAAGGCGCAAGCAACTGAAGATTGCAAGACCCGGCGCTGGCCAAGCCCACGCCACACAGATATCCCGCAGCCTGTTGCCCGCAGCAGGCTGCAGGGATGTCACCACCAGGAGCACACCATGAAACCCCTGCTGTTCACCCTGCTGCTGGCGCTGGCCAGCAACGCCGGCGCCGCCTGGAACCAGAAACGCGCCACCGGCTCCGGCGCCGCAGCTAGCCCGCCACCCACTCACGAAGTGGTGGTGTACACCCGGCAAGCACCGCACGCCGCCTGCGTACGGATTTTGTCACCCGACCACAAGCACGCCTGGTCCTGCCCGGCGCTGCAGAAAGAGAGCGAATGATGGCCATCAAAAATGCCACGCTGTTCCGCTTCCCGCCCGGCGTGGAAATCGACCCCGACAAGCTAGAGGCCGCACTGCAAACCCAGCGCTACCAGGCACCGGACGCTAGCGCCTACCAAAGCAGCGGCTGGGCACCAGCACTGAACGAAACCACCCTGCTGCTCACGCTGGCGCATGGCATCTACGCTATGCGCCGGCTCACCACCAGCAAGATCCTGCCGCCGTCCACCCTGGCCAAAGAATGGCAGGCACGCGTAGCCGGCATCGAAGAGCAAGAATGCCGCAAGGTTGGCCGCGAAGAAGAGCTGACACTGAAAGACACCGTCCGCAGCGAGCTGCTGGCACGCACCGTCAGCAAAGACGACACTGCCTGGCTGATCATCCACAGCGAAGCCCGCCTGATCATCATCGACCAGGCCAGCAGCAGCAATGCAGAGGCAGTACTGGCCGTGCTGCAGCGCTGCTACCCGCTGGACGCCACCCTGATCCGCCCCCGCGCCCTGCTGGACCAGCAGATGACGCGCTGGGTCGCTGGCGACGAGCTGCCGGACGAGCTACATATGGGCAGCGTGATGCACATGCAGGACGAAAGCAGCGAAGGCCCGACCATCAAGATGACCAACGTCCGGGCCAGCGAGCAGGAAGT
This sequence comes from beta proteobacterium L13, assembly GCA_000335715.1. Classification (GTDB taxonomy): domain Bacteria; phylum Pseudomonadota; class Gammaproteobacteria; order Burkholderiales; family Chromobacteriaceae; genus Vogesella. The sequence goes on along the minus strand of AMYZ01000004.1, from coordinate 70,662 downwards.
GCAAATGCACCTGCAGCAAGGCTTGATCGTCACCCTGCTGCAGCTGCACTGGAAAGAGCGCACCAGCTTCCGCCTTACGCAGAACATGCAGCTGCGCAGCATCCGCACGGACATCCCGCTGGACGAAGCGGCCAACCCGGAAGATCGCCACGCACGCCTGCTGCTGGACGCCTGCGAAATTGCCGCCATCACCCGCACCATCATCGACCAGGTAGACGGCTGGCGCCTGAACAGCGGCGACAACCAAGGCCTGAATGAAGCCATACAGAGCTGGCTAAGCGACGCACCGGCAGACCAGCACATCGCAGCCCGCACCGTAGCGCAGCACTTTGGCATCAAGAAACATCGCGCCGGCCTGCTGCTGGCCGATCTGCACGACCGCCGCCAGCTCGCAGTCGGCCCTCACGGCTTCTACTACCCCATCTGACCCCACCGCCCAGCCGCCCGCCAAGGCGGCTGCACAGTGGCGTTAGACCACGACAACAGCAAGCCAATCAACCCTAGGAGTCAGTCATGGAAAGCAACGCAATCAAGATGAAGCTTGCCGACTGGGCACGCCTGCCGCGCACCTATCGCGCCCAGGTAGCCGGCCAGCGCATGGTTCTGGTAACCCGCCGCAACAAGAGCCACTTCGTTCCCGTTGAAATCGTCGGCTAAACCTTTAACCGCCAAGCTCATGAGCCGCGCATTGGCACGACATGAGCAGTAAATGAGCAAGGCAAAAGCAAAACATGAGCAAGACATGAGCGACATTGCCCGCGCCCTGGCGGCGCTGCAGCCCACCGGCAGACCCCTGAGCAAAGCGGCCCGCTTTCGCCAGCAGCTGCCCGATATCGAAGAAGCCCTGGCACGCGACATACCGCAAGCCGATGTGGTGGCCACCCTGGCACAGCACGGCGTGGACATGACGCTGGATGAATTCCGCAACGCCCTGTACCGCGCCCGCAAGCGCAAGAAAGCAGAGGAAACCCGCCATGCACCCGCGCCACCGCCGCCGCCGGCACCACCCAAAGCACCGGCACCGGCCACACAACAGACAACCCCCAACCAAACCAAGCCGGCCGAACGCTTCGACTGGCAAAACCTCCGCGACCAAGGAAACAGCCATGAATGGTAACCAGCAAGTACACATCATCCTGCAAGGCAAAGGCGGCTGCGGCAAAAGCACCATCGCCAGCATCGTACTGCAAGCCCTGCAGGCCACCTACGGCGACAGCGGCAACGTGATAGGCATCGACACCGACCCCGTCAACGCCACCTTGACCAGCTACGCCGCACTGCCGGTACAGCGCCTGGAGATCATCGACCAGGACCGCCAGATCGACAGCCGCGAGTTTGACCGCATGATCGACATCATCCTCAACAACGATGGCCCGGTACTGATCGACAACGGCGCCACCAGCTTTGTGCCGATTACCGGCTACCTGGCAGAAAACGGCGCGCTGGACGTGCTGGCCAGCTTCGGCCGCCAGGTATTCATTCACACCATCCTCACAGGCGGCCAGGCCTTCCAGGACACGCTTACCGGCCTGCAGGCGCTGCTGGCCAGCACCACAGCACCCATCGTGGTATGGGAAAACGAGTTCTTCGGCCCAGTGGAGCGCGACGGCCGCCGCTTTGCCGAATCCACTATCTACGAGCGCCACCGCAACCGCATCGCCGGCATCATCACCCTGCCGCGACGCAACGCCGACTTCATGCGCGACCACGCAGAGATGGCCAGCCAGTCACACACCTACCACCAGGCCATCAACAACCCGGCAGCCAGCACCATGCAGCGCCACCGCCTGAACCTGGTATGGCAAGACCTGATGACCAAGCTGCAGCCGCTGCTACAGAAAGACGCACCATGACCATGCCCGACCGCCGCACGCTTTGCATTGCACTGATCAAACCCGCCAGCGAACTGGCCAGACGCTGGCAGCTGGCTAAACCAACGTACTGCATCTACGAGTACGACCCCGCTTTCAGCACCCGCGAAATTCGCTTTGGCGACGGCAGCTGGCAATCACTCTCACCCCAAGACCATAACGATCTATGGCTGATCCCCCAGCTGGATCAGCGCGCCATAGACCAACTATTCGGATAGAAAGGACACCCAATGCCACTTTTCGACCTGAACACCCCTGATGGCATCAAAGAAGCCAACGAATACCAGTCAGCAGGCAACAACAAAGGTCAACAGCTGTTCGCCAAGATCAAGCGCACTAGCAAATACGCAGCACAAGCTGGGCGACATGAAGCATTCCCCTGCCGCGTACTACCCAACTTTGGCGAATATTGCGTACAGGGCGGCCCTGGCACCCAGTACCGGCTACGCGACGTTCAACTATGGATCGTCCACCAGGGCAAAACACAACGCATCACGTAAAGGACCACCATGCTCGACCTTTACAACCGCACCGCCAAACGCCTGACGGAAAACCACCTGGCCGCGCTAACCCTGCTACAAGCCAGCGCCGCCACCATCACCATCACGGAATGCCTGCAGCAAGCCCTGCAGCAAGCCGGCATCAACACAGAGGCCAGCTGGGACATCGGCCACGGCACCACGCTGCGCCTTTACGCCAGCGAGGCCATGCGCGACCGCACGCAGCGCCTGGCCTGCAGCGCACTATTGCCGGCCGGCTTTCGCATGGTAGCCACCGGCCAACCCAATACCTGGACCCTGCTGGGCCAATCCGACCAAACCCAGCACACCATTACCCTGATCATTGAGGAGCACTGAACATGCAAGCACAAACCAACACCAACGCCACGACCAAGCCAGGCTTTGCCAAGATCCTGAACCCCCGCGAGATACGCAAAGCTGCAGGTTTGAATCAGCTGGAATTCTGGAGCCGCATCGGCGTCACCCAGTCCGGCGGCAGCCGCTACGAAAGCGGCCGCAACATGCCCAAGCCCGTACGCGAACTGCTGCGTCTGGTGTACGTGGAAAAGATCGACCTGGTTCAGATCAAAGGCGAGGACGTGCAGATCATGGCCTACATGCGCGAAACCCACCCCGACCTGTACCGCAGCCTCAAAAAAGGCCTGCAGCACGCCATGCCGGAGCACAAGCCCGCCAGCCTGGCTTGAACGCAACCCACAACCACCAAACAGCCCGCCTCAGCGCGGGCTGTTTGCATGAGGAAATCACCATGCAAGCACGCAACCCCAAGAAGCACCCCAAGCCGGGCGATACCGTCATCAAAAACGGCAGCACGCGCCACGTCATCCGCACCGCCAAGAACGAACGCGGCACGCTTATCAGCGTGTACTTCAACCACACCGGCCTCGAGGAGGACAGCACCACCCGCGCCACCATCAGCGCATGGCGCACCTGGTGCAACGATGACTGCCAAGTTATCCAGACAGCAGAGCAGCAGCCGGAAATGTAAGACACCACCACAGGCGAAGCACCCACCAGTGCGCCTGCCCAAGTGGCCACCATCAGGTGGCCTTCGCTTTTGGAGCCCGTATGAAAACAACACTTCAAGAATGGGCCATCAAACAGTATGGCCAACACGCTCCCTGCAAAGCCACCCTTTGCAGCTGGGCCCGCAACGGGAACCTGTTCCCTCAGCCGCAAAAGATTGGCCGGCAATGGCTGATTGACCCCAACGCGCAGTACGTCGAAACCGGCCTGCTTGTACCGTGCCGGCCTACGCTGGCCCAGCAAAAGTACCCGCTCATCAAACGACTCATGGAGACAAACAATGGGACGCCGCCGCGCCGCAAAAAATCGCGCCTTGCCGCCTAACCTCTACCTGCGCAACGGCTACTACTCATGGCGCGACCCGAGAACCAACAAAGAATACGGTCTGGGCAGAGACCGCAGCAGCGCCATAGAGCAAGCCATCGAAGCCAACCTGCTGGCCAGTGGCCACTTTAGCCCACACCGCCTGATCGACAGGCTCACCGGCGCCGCAGACCGCACTGCCCTGGACTGGTACGAGCGCTACATCATCATTCTGGAAAAACGTGGCATCAAGCCGGGCAGCGTTACCGCAGCCAAAGATCAGCTTCGCCTCGCCATGAAGCAATGGGGCGCAACGCCCCTTGAGCGTATCAGCGTGATGGATGTGGCCGACCTGCTGAAAACCTGGACAGACGCCAGCAAAGAGCGCATGGCCGCATCGGTACGCGGACGCCTGTCCGACTACTTCAGGGAAGCCATTGCCGCCGGCTGGATCGACAGCAACCCCGCCGATGTCACAAGAGTGCACGGCCTGCGTACCAAGCGGGAGCGGCTCACTCTGGATGCCTACATGGCCATCCTGACGGCGGCCGAAGCCGACCTGCGCCGGCAATGGGCCGCCAGCGCCATAAAGCTGGCACTGCTAACCGGCCAAAGGCGCGAGGATCTGGTCAACCTGCGCCCGGGCGATATCAAAGACGGGTGGCTGTACATCACCCAGGAAAAAACCGGCATGAAGCTACGGCTGTCACTAGACCTGCGCTTGAACGCACTGCCGCAGTCACTAGGCGAGGTAATTGCCGAATGCCTGGATAGCGGCATCGCACAGCCGGAAACAATCATTCATGCCAGACAAGCGGCTTACCGCGTACGCCCAGGCCAGCAGATCAGAAAGCAGCTGATTACCCGGGCGTTTGCTGACGCCCGGGACCTGGCAGGCCACGGCACGGGAGAGGCACCACCAACGCTACACGAGATCCGCTCACTTTCCGGCCGGCTATATGAAGAGCAGCACGGCGCCCGCTTTGCACAAATGATCCTGGGCCACCGCAGCGCCCAAACCACCGCGGTTTACCTGGACAGCCGCAATGCAGAATGGCTGACCGTGACCGCCCCAGGCACTGCTGATCACCAATCGTGACATGGCGATTTCGGGATTATTTCGGAACCATTTCGAATGACAAGCCCGAACGCCATGTTTTCAAAGCGGAATTCCGTAGGCCGTACCTATGCAGGTTATAGGTAAGAACGTGAATGGCGTGCATATCAACCCGGGAAATGGCGCCAGCACGGCGCGATGCTATCAGTGTAGGCCTGTTGGCCCAGCTTGCCGGGCTGAGGGAGCTATGGCATGGGTCTAGCCGCCCGCCAGACGGGGCTGCATATCCAGGTACAGCAGGTAATACAAGGTGATGACACCATCGATGCCCAGTACGTCTTCTTGCGTCATGCCTTGCGCCTGCTCGCGGCTCACGCGCTCGCACCAGCCTGGGGACAGCAGCCAGCTGCGTGCCTGGGCCAGCTGGCTAGCCGGGCGCTTCTGTGCAGCCAGCTCGTTATGCAACAGGTAGCCCGATAGCAGGCAGAACTGGCGCTCGGCCGCCTCTGCATCCAGCTGCGCTGGCGTCAGGCCGGCAAAGGCGGCCAGGCGCGACATCATCTGTTTGTGATGCAGTGCTTGCTGCAGGCGCTTTTGCTGCTGCGGCGAAAAGGTCGGCTTGGACAGAAAATCGATCAGGGCATCGGATGGCTCACTCGCCGCGGCGGAGGCCTGCGGCGCTGATTGCGCCAGCGCAAAGGGGCTGGACGCCAGCAGCACACACAGCGCTGCCGCAAGTAGGGATTTATGCATGGAATGGCTCGATCAAGGGTGATATCGGGCAGGGTTCAAGCTGCCCGCACATGACAAAAGCCAAGGATGATAAGACATAATCACGCCAAAGGCATGGCAACGATGAAACCAGCCGTTAGCTACGGCTGCTATGATGGCGACCATGTGTGTGAACTACCTCCCCGCCCACCGCCAGCAGCTGGCCGAGCACTTTGGCGTAACGCCACCACCGGAAGACTGGCCGGACGAGTGCTGGCAAGACTATGCCGCCCCCATCATTACCGCCGCTGCAGATGGTGCGCTGCAAGCACTGGCGGCCAACTATGGTTTTGTCCCCCGCCGCCACCTGCCGGCAGGCATACGGCTAAGCACGATGAATGCGCGCGCCGAAACGCTGGACCGGCTGGCCACCTACCGCGACGCCTGGCATGGCGGCAGGCGCTGCCTGGTTCCCATGCTGGCATTTTTTGAGCCGTGCTACGAAAGCGGGCGCGCCGTACGGCACCGCATAGGCATGGCGGATGACAGCCCCTTTGCGGTGGCGGGTATCTGGCGCAGCTGGGCCGAGCCGGACGGCCACATCAGCCATGTTTTCAGCCAGATCACCATCAATGCCGACGCGCACCCCTTGCTGCAGCGCATGCACCGGCCGGGTGAAGAAAAGCGCAGCCTGGCGATTGTGCCGCCAGAGCACTATGGTTTGTGGCTGCAAACCGGCACCGCCGCAGAGGCGCATACCCTGCTACAGCCCTACCCGGCCAGCCTGTTGCGACATGAGGCGGCACCGCAAGGCCCGGTGACGCTGGCGCTGTTCTAGCAGCGCGGACAACGGCCGCACGGCAACCAAGGCTCGGCACAAGGACGCAAACAGCCCCGCCTACCGCTAGGCCACCGGCTGGGTAGCCAGCCAGGCTTTCAGCACCGCCAGGTTTTGTACAAAACCCGGCCACTCGGTCTGGATGGTGGGCAGGTCGGCCGCCTTGCCGGCCTTTTCCAGCAGCTCGGCCGCATCGCCCAGCATCATGGCACCTACCATGCGGCTGGCACCCTTGATACGGTGGGCACTCCAGGCCACGCGCTCTACGTTCGCCTCGTCCACGGCAGCTTGCAGCGCGGCAACATCCTCGTCGTTGGCCAGCAGGAACTCGTCCAGAATGGCGCGTTCCATCATCCAGTCGCCCGAGCTGTACACCTCCAGCACGCTGCGGTCTATCGGCATGGCCATGGCAAAGCTCACGCTATCGGCCTGGTTTTCTTCCACCTGCGGCAGCTTGCGCTGTTCGCTTTCCTTGATGGCTTCGTCATTCGCTTCTGTGATCCATTTTTCCAGCATGGCTTTGAGCGTACCCAGGCTCAAGGGCTTGGTCATGAAGTCGTCCATGCCGGCAGCGCTGGTTTTTTCCAGTTCTTCATGCGAGGCGTTGGCGGTACACGCAATGATGGGGATATGGCGCGAGTCGAACACGATGCCTTCGTAGTAGCGTATGGTGCGCGCCAGCTCGTAACCGTCCATTTCCGGCATGTGGCAGTCAGTCAGAATCAGCGAGTACTCGCCTTTTTGCCACTTGGTTACTGCCTCTACGCCGTTTTCCGCCGAATCCACCGGGTAACCCAGCAGCTCGAACTGTTTCAGCGTGAGTTTGCGGTTGGTGGGGTTGTCTTCCACAAACAGTACCGGCAACAGGTTGGCCGCCACTTCGGCTTTGCTTTCCAGCACGTCCTCGGCGCTGATCTCTACCGGCGCGGTACGGATATCCCCCACTTCGCCCAGCGGCATGATCATTTCCAGCGATGCCGTGGTGCCGACCCCTTCCTGGCTTTCCATCGCCACTTCGCCCCCCATCAGCATGGCCAGGCGGCGGCAAATGGTCAGCCCCAGCCCGGTACCACCAAAGCGGCGGGCGGTAGAGCTTTCGGCCTGGGTAAAGGGCTCGAACAGGCGGCCGAGGTTCTCGCGGGAAATACCGATACCCGTGTCCTGCACCTCGAAGCGCAGCTTTTGCTGGTCCGGGCTGCTTTCCAGGCAGCGGACGCGCAACGTCACCGTGCCATCTGCCGTAAATTTCAGCGCATTACTGCAGAAGTTCTGCAATATCTGGCGCAGGCGTAACGGGTCGACCTGTACGGCCGGGGCAATCTGCGGGTCGACCTCCAGATGGAACTGCAGGTTCTTGCGCACGGCCATCTCTTCGTACAGCTGATGTACCTTGTGCATGATGTCGGCAATAGACGCCGCTTCTGGCGTGATGTCCAGCTTGCCGGCCTCGATCTTGGAAAAATCCAGAATGTCATCGATCAGGCGCAGCAAGGTGCGGGCCGACTCCTGGATGGTTTCCACCGATTCGCGCTGCTCGGCCTCCAGCCGGGTCAGCGCCAGTAGCTCCAGCATGCCCAGCACACCGTTCATGGGGGTGCGGATCTCATGACTCATGGCGGCCAGGAAGCCGCTCTTGGCACGGTTGGCCTGCTCGGCCAGGTCTCGCGCCAGCAGCAAGTCACCTTCCTGCATCTTCAGGCTGGTGATATCGGCGTGAATGCACACCGAGCCACCGCCAGGCGTGGCGTGGTCGCTGACCTGGAACCAGCGATCGCCTACCTGCAGCTGGAACGAGGCACTGCCGCTGGCGTGCCGGCGCACGCGCTCGGCCACCCAGCTGGCGTTATCCATGCCCACCTCGGGGTGCTCGCCTTCTTCCAGTGCGGCTCTCACAATGGATTCGAAGGTACGGCCACGCAGCTGCTCGGGGGTAAAGCCCACACCGGCCAGCTCGGCAAACTGCCGGTTACACAACACCAGCTTGTCGTGCACATCAAAAAAGGCAAACGCTTCTTCAAGCGACTCGATGGCCACCACCAGCTGGCTACGGGCTTCGGCGGCTTCGTCACGGGCATGCAGCAGGCCTTCTTCGGCAGCGCGGCGATCGGACACGTCCATGCAGGCCAGAATCATGTCTTGCTCGACCATGCCGGGGAAAAGCAGCTGCCCGGTAAACATTACCCATACCGGCTGCCCGCCCACCCGCACGCATTCTATTTCGGTACTCAGCTGGCAATCGTGCTGGCGGGCATGCTCCAGCTGGCGGGATAGCGCATGCCATTCCAGCTCGGTCGCCAGGACTTCTTGCAGGTTCAAACCCTGCAAGCCATCTTGCCCGGCACCAAACAGGGTTTCGGCAGTACGGTTGGCGCGCACAATGGCGTAATCACGATTCAGCCGCAGCAGACCAACAGGGGATGCGCTATAGATGGCCTCTTCCTGCTGCAACACTTCACGCAGGTGGCGCTCGGAATTGCGCCGGCGGTCTTCTTCGGCATAAAAACTCACAATACTGCCGCATGTGCCCAGCATCGGCTGCAGCGCCTCGTATTGCTCCTCGCTCAGACGGCAGTCCTGCAGGCCGGCCACCATCACCGTGCGGGCGTCCACTTCTACAGGCAGATATAGCCAGCCCTCTTCCCGCACGATTTTTTGCTGTGCCCCCAGCTGCAGGGCCTGTACGAATGGTTTGCGACGGAAATCTTCCACCCAGTCGGGCAAGGGGTTAGCACCCAGGCTGGCCTGCACATGGAACGACGAGGTTTTGTCACGCCCTGCCTCCAGCGCCAGAATCAGCCCGGCATCCAGCCCGAAGTAATCCAGCAAGATCTGCAGTATCTCGTGGTACACCGCGTGGCGCGGGCTGCGGGCAAACAGCAGGCCTTCCACACGGTGAATGCCGGACAGTAACTGCAGGCTCTTGGCCAGCGATTTCTCCGCCACGCGCCGCTCTTGCTCATCACGTACGATCAGCAGGTAGTGATCTCGCCCGCGCGCTTTGTCTTTCAGGGCACTGATGGATACCCCGGCGTAGAAAATGCGACCATCGGCACACATGCCACGCCCGGGCAGGGAGCGGTCCAGTCCGTCGCTGCTTTCCATCCAGTCGCTGTCTTGCGAGTCGATGATCAGCAGCTCGCCAATCGGCAGATTGCTCAGGTTCTCCTTACTACGGCCAAACATGCGCTCGGCACCATGGTTGGCCACCACCACCTTGCGCTCGTCGTCTACCGTCAGAATGGCATCCGCCGCCGCATCCAGCAGGTGCTGCAGGCGCTGCAGCGGGTACAGGATGTGCGTACGCATGCGGCGCAGCAGGTAGATGTAAAGGCACATCACCAGCAAGGTAAACAGGATTTTCAAGGCCAGGTCGGCAAGGTACTGGTCCAGATAGTTGTTAACCTTGTCCCGCGTGTGCTGGGTTAGCGCCAGGAAAAAGTCATCCAGCTGCTGGCTAAGTGTCGTCCATGCCTGGCGGTGGCTATCCTTGCCTGGCAAGGGGCGGTTCTTGCCATCTAGCTGTTGCAGCTGTTGGTCGGTCTGCCGGTTCAGGGTAAGGATGGCACTATTGAGGTGGCGCAAGCGGTCTTGCAGGTCTGGCTGACCCAGAAAACGGATGCTGTCGCGCAGACGGTCTACGATCAACAAGGCGCGCTCGCGGTTGCGCGTGAGCTGGTACTCGTCAGAGGAGTTCAGACGGCGCTTGAACTCGGCACGCAAATTCAGCGCGTGGGCTTCGTCACCCAGCACCTGGCTCAAGCTCCAGATATCGAACTTCACCTCGGCGATGCGGTTCAGCCGGGGGTCGGCCTCATCACCCAGATCGTAGGTATCCTGGCGCAGGGCTTTATCAATGGAGCTGAACACCGAAGCCATGGACAGCCGCCAGCCAAAGCTGGCGTTCTCGTCCATCTGATAGGGGTGGCGCTGCAGGATGCGGTCGATATCCATGCGCCGGCCAAGCAAATGCTTGTGCTTGGTCACAATCTCGGCGTGCAGGTCTGCACTGCTATCATCCTGGCGGGGCATGGCCAACGCGCGGCGCAGCGCCTCGTCTGCCTGTTCACGCAGCGGCAACAACGCAGCCCGGCCGGCCCGGCTGGGTGGCTTGGCGGCAGACAACAGTGCCAGCGTGTGGTCGTTTTCCCTGCTGAACGCCTGGGCTGCCAGGAACAACTGCTGGCTGGCCTGGTTGAGCTCTTCGTGCTCCACCGCCCGCATATAGCCCAGATAGCCCGAACGGATCAGCAGCGCCGACGCCACCAGCTGGATAGCCCCCAGCAGCAGGACGATGAAGATTGCCGCACGCCCGATATCAGAGGTTGGCCCGGCGTTGCGCGATGTTTCTTTCATACCCCCTCCGCGTGCGGTGAACTACTCAGGCCTCGACAGGATCGTCCTTGCGCAACACCACTTTCTGAACACCAAAGCGGTCGGGGTAGTTCACCAGTACGCGCAGCTGGGTAATGGTCAACTCGCTGCCACGCTGTAGCAGCAACTGGCCGGTTTTGTTGTACAAATCCTCGCCCAGAATGCGGCCTGCTTTCACCTCTTTCAAAGCAATCGTCTCTACCGGGTGGCCATCTTCATCCATTTTGCGGGCAGCCGCCTGCAGCTGCTCGCCAAAGACAAACTTGTCGTGGGCCGAACCGGTGGCAATAGCGTAGTAGGCAAAGGGATCCGGCTCGGGGCGGGCGCGCGCCATGGCCGCGCTGATGTTTTTTTCCAGCTCGGCCGGTTTGGGTGGCTTGATGACAAAACCGTCGGCGTGCAGCTGGGCAGCCAGCACGATATTGTGTTTTTCGGCGTGGCCTGACAGGAAAACAAACGGCATATTGGGTGGGTTCATCGTGCGCCCGCAGCGGATTTCCTTCAGCAAATCCATGCCGTTCATCGGCTCCATCTGCAGGTCGCACAGCACGATATCGACAGGTTTGCCATCCAGCGCGCGCTTGGCCGTGGCGCCATCCACTGCCTGGTAAATATTGTCAGGCTGGACACCCATGGCTTTGAGTGACTGGGTCAGCAAAGAGCGCACCAGCATCTGGTCGTCCACCACCAGTATTTTTAGCCTGGAAAAGTCCATAGTCATATCACCCCCTTGCTTTTATCCCACCGACACTACACATGATGGTATCTGCTACAAAATGGCGCAAGGATACATAAGGGAAATATGTAGATTAAGGCAAAAAACGCTGTGCTAGCGCCCGAATGGCCGCCGCATTGGAAGGGGAAAACACTAGCTCGGCCGCCTGCTGCCATGGCAGCCACTGCCAGGCCAGATGCTCGCCCGGTGCCAGGGTTGGCCGCAGGGTATCGGCCAGCTGCAGGCTGAACACGTGTTCGGTATTGTGGGTCACGCCGGGGGCATAACGATGGCGCCAGTGCGGGTAGATTTCATAAACATTCTGCTGCTGCCAGTCGTGCCACTGCCCGGCAATGGCAGCAAAACCGGTTTCTTCTTCCACTTCGCGGCGGGCGGTATCCGCCACCGCCTCGTCGCCCTCTCGGCTACCGGTAACCGATTGCCAGTAGCCCGGCTTGTCGGCACGCTCTATCAACAACACTTGCAGATCGGCGGTGTGAATTACGACCAGCACGGAAACCGGCTGCTTGTTTGGCTTCATGTCTTGCTGCCTGCCTCGTCCAGTACGGTAATCACCCCGGCCAGCTCTACCGCCGACTTCACACCCATCTTGTCGAACACCCGCGCCCGGTGCACTTCTACCGTTTTCATGCTGATGCTCAGTACCTCGGCAATCTGCTTGTTCAGCAGGCCGGCCAGAATATGCTGCATCACCTCGCGCTCGCGCTCGGTCAGCGTCGCCAGCGCTTCGGCTACCCGTACGCGGCGCTGGTAGCGCTCGCGCTCTTGCGCATCACGCGCCAGGCATTCGTCCACCAGGGCCAGCAGGCGGGCGTCGTCAAACGGCTTTTCCAGAAAATCCGCCACGCCCAGCTTGAATGCCGCCACCGCGTGCGGTACGTCACCGTGAGCAGTCAGCATGATGACGGGCGGGCAGTACGGCCACTGCGCCATCTTTTCCAGCAGCATGATGCCGCTCAGGCCCGACATGCGCAGGTCCACAATCAGGCAGTTGAAGTTGGCCGCAGCACTACCCTGCGCCAAAAAACGCTCGGCACTTTCAAAGCCGCTCACCACCAGGCTGGGGGTTTCCAGTAGCCATAGCAGCGACTGCCTTACTGCCAGATCGTCGTCGATTACCGCCAGGGTCTGTTTGCTCATCCCGCCTCCTTATGCTTCGCTGCCGGCCGGATTCAGGACACGGACTTCGCGCTGCGGGTACGGTATCTGGATGCCGTGTTCGCAGAACAGCTGCCAGATGCGCAGATTGACCTCGGAGCGCAGCGACAGCATGCCGTTTTCCGGGTCGCTTACCCACAGCCCTACTTCCAGATTGATGCCCGAGTCGGCAAATGCCACCACAAAGGCAGACGGCGCCGGGTCGGTTTTCACGCGCGGGTGGCTAGCGGCCTGGCACAACAGCGCCAGCGCATGCGGCAGGTCGGTGCCGTACGCCACCTGGATAGGCAGGCTGATCCACAGTGATTTGTCGGTATACGACTGGTTGATCACCGTATTGGCAATCAGCGTGTCGTTCGGCACCAGCGCCTCCGAGCCGTCGGCGCTTTTGAGCACCACAAAGCGGCTGGTGATCTTGCTGACATAGCCCACGCGGTTGTCCACCATCAGGCGGTCGCCAATGCGGATGGAGCGGTCCAGCAGGATAATGAAGCCGGACACATAGTTACTGGCAATTTTCTGCAGGCCAAAACCCAGGCCCACACCCAGCGCACCGCCAAACACCGACAGCACGGTGAGGTCGATGCCCACGATGGGCAGCGCCACCAGCACACCGGTCACCATCAGCAGCGTACGCGCCAGCTTGGTAAAGACGATACGCAGGCTCAGGTCGACGTCGGACAGCTTCATGACGCGCTTTTCGATGAGCTTGCTCACCCATAGCGCACCCACCATGATCACCGACACCCACACCAGGGCAGTCAGGATCATCAGCAGGTCGATTTCGTTCTTGCCCACGCGGAAGCTGATCGACTCCAGCCAATCCAGTACCACGGTATCCACCCCTACCGCCCAGCTGGCAAAGCCGGTCCACAGCAGCATGGCCATGAAGTGCTCGGTGCTGCGTTCCAGCTTGCCATCCGGCAGGGCATGGCGCACCACGGCCGTGAGGATGCGGATGACGGACATCCAGAACAGCAGCGTAGCCGACACCACCAGCAGCTCGGAGCGCACCCCTACCGCCAGCTGCCACAGCACAGCCGCCAGCTGTGTCCACAGCTGTGCCGACAGTGGCAACACCAGGCGGTACATCAGGTATTTGCCGAAACCCCAGTCTGCCGGGTTGGCCGCAAAGTAGCGGCGGTGGATACGACGCGACAGCCATAAAGCCAGCACGATACCCACGGCAGCCACCAGCAGCTCCATCCAGCCGGTGGGGCCTTGTATGGCGGCGACCAGGCGGTCAAATGTGAGGGTAGATTCGTGTTCCAGCATGACAGGTCCTTATCTTGATCAAACGTTAGTCAGGATTACAGCAAGGGCTGCAAGCCATCCGGGCCCAAGGTCAGCACGCGGTCGGCGCGTGCCGCCAGCTCGCGGTCGTGGGTCACCATCACCATACTGGTACCCAGCTCGCTATTGAGCTGGCGTAGCAGGTCGAATACCGCGGCTGCATTGCCACGATCCAGGTTGCCGGTGGGCTCGTCGGCCAGCAGGCAGTCCGGGCGGGTTACCAGTGCACGCGCAATGGCCACGCGCTGACGCTCGCCGCCGGACAGCTCGCCCGGCTTGTGGCCGGCGCGTGCGGCCAACCCTACCTGGGCCAGCAGGGCTGCGGCACGGCTGGCGGCCTCGGCCCGCGACTGACGGGCGATCAGCAGCGGCATCATCACGTTTTCCAGCGCCGTGAACTCGGGCAGCAAATGGTGGAACTGGTAGACAAAGCCCAGGTGGCAATTACGAAAACGGCCCAGCGCCGCTTCGTCCATGCCGGCCAGCGGCTGGCCCAGCACGCTGACGCTGCCGCTGCTCGGGGCATCCAGCCCGCCTAGCAGGTGTAGCAGCGTGCTCTTGCCCGAGCCGGAAGCACCCACAATGGCGACAAACTCGCCGCGTGCAACCGTCAAATCGATACCGTTCAGCACGTCTACTGCCAGATTACCCTCACTGTAGCGTTTGGCCAGACCCTGGCAGCTCAGGATATTACTCATAACGCAAGGCCTCCGCCGGGCGCACGCGGGCGGCGCGCCAGCTTGGGTAAAGGGTAGCCAGCAGCGCCAGCGCCAGCGAGATCAGGCCGATGGTGGCCACATCGCCCAGCTGCACGTCGGTGGGCAGGTAGTCGATCATGTACACGTCGCTGGACAGCAGCTTTGCGCCAATCAGGCTTTCCACCGCAGACAGCACCGCGCCCAGGTTGTAGGCCAGCAGCAAGCCGCCTGCCACGCCCGCAACAGTGCCCAGCACCCCGGCAATGGAGCCCTGGATCATGAAGATTTTCATGATGCTGGCCGGGCTGGCGCCCAGCGTGCGCAGGATAGCGATATCGGCCTGCTTGTCGGTAACCACCATCACCAGCGTGGACACCAGGTTGAACGCGGCCACCGCCACGATCAGCGTCAGGATGATGAACATCATGCGTTTTTCGATCTGTACCGCGCGGAAGTAATTGGCGTTCATGTCGGTCCAGTCGGTGGCCACCTGGTTGGCCGCCAGCTGCGGTTGCAGCGCGGCTTTCACCTGTGGCGCCAGCATGGCGTCGTCCAGCTTCAGGCGGATGCCGGACACGTCCTGCCCCAGGCGGAACAGCACCTGCGCATCGCGCAGCGAAATCATGGCCAACGAGGAGTCGTACTCGAACATGCCGGCCTTGAATACACCGGCCACGGTGAACTGTTTCAGGCGCGGCATCATGCCAGCCGGGGTCACATTGCCCTGCGGGGTGATCAGCGTCACCTTGTCGCCTACCTCCACGCCCAGCTGGCGCGCCAGCTCCACCCCCAGCACGATGCGGAAGCTGCCTGCCTCCAGGTCGGCCAGCTTGCCGCGCAGCATTTCATTGCCCAGATTGACCACCGCCTGTTCGGCAGCGGGGTCGATGCCGCGTACCAGCGCGCCGCGCACATTGCCGCGGCTGGACAACAAGCCCTGCGCATTCACATACGGCGCAGCGGCCACGACGTGCGGCTGCTGGCGCAACTGCGCCTGCAGCGGCTGCCAGCCGGCGATCTGGCCGTCGTAGCTGCCGATTTCCAGATGCGACACCACCGACAGCATGCGGCCACGGATTTCCTGCTGGAAACCGTTCATCACCGACAGCACCACGATCAGCGCGGCTACGCCCAGGGCAATGCCCAGCACCGACATCAGCGAGATAAACGAGATAAAACCGTTACGCCGGCGGGCGCGCAGATAACGCAGGCCGATAAAGACCTCGTAAGGGAAAGACATGGGCGGGTTCAGGCTCGGTAAGGGTTGTCCAGCTGCTGCATCATGGCCACCAGAAAAGCACGCACCTGATGCTCGTCGCAGCCCATCAGGATGGCATCTTCAAACGCATCCTGAGCCACCTGGGCCAGCTCTTCCATATTTTCGGTCATCACTTTTACTTTTTCGGTGCACGACACCACGCTGCCGTCGGGGGCATGCCAGATTGGCAGATCCGGTTTCATTGTTGGCCTTTCGGTATGGCCGCCAGCGCAAAGCTGGCCGGCCGGGCAATAAGTGCCCTGTAAATGGCGAGGCCCGCGGGAGCGGGGCCTCGGGTACAGATTGTGTCACGCCAGACTGCCGGCGGCGGCTAGTCTTTTTTCTTCTTCACCGGCGCTTTTTTCTTGGCGCTGTCAGCGGACTTGCTGCTCTTTTTGCTGCCTTTCTTGCTGACAGTTTCACCTTTGGCGGTTCTTTTTTTGCTACGGGCGCTACTGCCCTGCTCGGTTTTCTTGCCTTTTTTGCCCTTGGCTACCGGCTGCTCATCCCGTGCGTTCTTTTTCTTTTTGCCTTTCACGCTGCGCTGTTCGGTATCCGCTGCCTCTACCTTGCGATAGCTGCGCTTGCTGGTGCTGGTGGCGGCCGCACTGCTGGCTGGTTTTTCCACCTCGGCAGCAGCTACCGGCATGCCGGCACGAGCTACACGGCGGGCACCGTTGTAGCGGGTAGCCCAGTAGCTTTGGGTCATATTGACCACTTCGATACTCTTGCCGGTACGCGGCGAGTGAATGAACTTGTTATTGCCCAGATACATGCCCACGTGCGAATAGCGAAAACCGCGCGTATTGAAAAAGACCAGATCACCGGCCTTGAGTTCATCACGCTCGATCTCGCGGCCAACCTGGGCCATGCTGGCCGAGGTACGCGGCAGGTTCACGCGCAGGGACTTTTTGAATACGTACTGGATAAAACCGGAGCAATCCAGGCCGCTTTCCGGGTTACTGCCGCCAAAGCGGTAGGCGACGCCAATCAGGCTCATTGCCTGTAGTAGCAGATCGCCGGCAGCCTCTTCGCCGGGCGAGGCAAAGCGGGCGATCGGGTCGGCCTCGCTATCTGCCGCGGTGTCTGGCGCAGCATGGGCTACGGCCATGAAACCGGCCAGAAACAGGGCCAGAATAGATTGGTAAAATTTCATAGGTTCAAGACTGTATGCCGCCCGCACCGCACCCAAGGGCAGCCCGGCAGCGCATCTGTTAGCTGGTTTTGAACAAAATAGTGCTGAACGATACCATCGTTCCCCCCGGTCACCAAGCGGCAATGTATCGCTATCACCCAATAACGGCGGCCACGCCGGCACAGCGGGCGGCTATTGTCGATGCGGGTGAAATATTGCGATACTGGCCACGCCACCATCATGGGCGCGCACTCCCGCAACGGCCACCCGGCCCTACCCCGACGATAGCCATGCTCAGAGAAACCCTCATCGCCATGCGCGATCTGCCCCGTCTGAAACAAATCAGCGGCATTTTGTTCCGCCACGGGCTGGGCGAATTCGCGCAGCGGCTACGGCTGCCCCGTGCGGTAGAAAAGGCGGGCGAATGGCTGAACATCACCCTGCCCGACCCGGCCAACGCCATACCGGCGCCTATCCGCGTGCGCCGCGCCTTTGAAGAGCTGGGGCCCACTTTCATCAAGCTGGGGCAGATCCTGTCTACCCGCGTAGACGTGTTCGGCCCGGAGTGGATTACCGAATTCGAAAAGCTGCAAAGCACCGTGCCGCCGATAGGCGACGGTTTTCTGGACGCCCTGCTGGAACAGGCACTGGGTTGCAAGCCGGACGAGGTGTTTGCCGAGTTCGACCGCCAGCCCATCGGCTCCGCCTCCATCGCCCAGGTACACCGCGCGCTACTGAAAGACGGTACCGTGGTGGCGGTAAAACTGCGCCGCCCCGGCATTGTAGAAAAGGTGGAGGCCGACCTGCGCATCCTGGAGCACATTGCGCACCTGATCGAGCTGGAGTTTCCCGACGCGCGCCGCTTCCAGCCATCCGAAATCGTGGCGCAGTTTTCGCGCTCGCTGCGGCGCGAACTGGACCTGGCGGTAGAAGCACGCAATATGGAGCGCTTCGGCAAGGATTTTGCCGGTGACCCGCATATCCGCGTGCCTGCGGTGTACTGGGACTACACCCGCCCGGCGGTCAACGTACAGGACTACATCGCCGGCTGGTCGGCTACACCGATAGACGCGCTGCCGGCAGCCGGCCTGTCGCCACCGCTGCTGGCCAAACGCGGTGCCGACGCGGTGCTGAAGATGATCCTGATCAACGGTTTCTTCCACGCCGACCCGCACCCCGGCAACGTGATTTTCCTGGCAGACAACCGCATCGCTTTCATCGACTTTGGCATGGTGGGCCGGCTGTCGCACAAGCGGCGCGACGAAATCGTGGACATGTTGGCCGCACTGGCCGAGCGCAACGAACGCGGCATGATGAACGTGCTGCTGGAGTGGACCGGCAGTACGCCGGTAGACGAAGAACAGTTTGCCGAGGATATCGGCGAGATCCTCTTCCAGTACGACCATGTGCCACTGAAAAACCTCAACATCACCCAGCTGATCAACGACATCATGGCGCTGATCCGAGATCACGGCATTCTGCTGCCGCCAGACATGGCCATGCTGTTCAAGGCACTGATCACGCTGGAAGGCCTGGGCCGCCAGCTGGACCCGGACTTCCAGCTGGTGGAGCACCTGGCGCCGTTCGTCAAACAGCTGATCCTGGCACGCTACGACCCGCGCAACCTGTTCAAACGTGGCAAGACCACGGTGACCGAAGGGCTGGGCATGCTGGCCAACCTGCCCGGCGACCTGATCCGCCTGGCCAAGGACGTGCGCCATGGCCGCTTCCGCATCAACCTCGACCTGAAGCGGCTGGAGCAGTTTGGCCACCAGCTGGACAAGAGCGTGAACCGCCTGACCATGGGCATCGTCACCGGCTGCCTGATTATCGGCTCATCCATCGTGATGACAGTAAAAGGCGGCCCTACGCTGTTCGGCCTGCCGCTGTTCGGCTTTCTGGGTTTCATGGCGGCGTTTTTCAACAGCTTGTGGCTGATCTGGTCGATATGGCGCGCCGGCAAGCACCTGTAAGCCCTGCGGCCAACCCTGACGCAATCCACTGATCTGCCTGGGTTTTATGCCTTGCCAAAGCGCAGCTGCCACCCCATTGGGTGGCAGCTGCTTTTATTAGCATCTGCTATCAGAAAAGGCTAAGCCCTGCCGCCATGCTGCCGATATAAGCGCATCGGATCGCCTCTCTTGCCCCCCCTACGGCGCAGACAGGCCAGCAGGAGAACAGCCATGAGAATCGATAGCCTGTCGCTAGACCTCAGCAGCCAGCACTACCTGGAACAAACCCATAGCACCCAGCAACGCCTTACCTTCTGGCAGGAAGGGGCGCGGCAAAACGGCCCGCAAGAGCAAGTAGATATCAGCGAAAGCGGCCGCCGCGCCGCCGCCCAGCAAAGCAACCCGACTACCGCCATTGGCCAGAGCCTGGCCCAGCGCGACGCCAGCCAGGCCGCCAGCGAGGTGCAAGCCAGCGACAGCCCGCTGGAAGCCGACCTCAGCCCCACGCTGTCGCTGCTGCGCAATATCCTGGAATCCACTTTCGGCATCCGCATCGACCTGTCCGACGTCTACCCGCTGGACAAGCAACATTTGCAAGCAGCCGCGCAAGACCAGGCCATGCAGGGCGAGCAGCAGCAAGAACGTGGCACACCAGGCCGCGAACAGGGCAACGAAGACTGGGGGCTGCGCATCGAGCGCGAAACACGCTATAGCGAGCAGGAATCGCTGCAGTTTTCCGCCAGCGGCAACATCACCACCCGCGACGGCCGCAGTCTGAGCTTCCAGCTGGACGTCAGCCTGCAGCGCAGCTTTTCGGTCAGCAGCAAGGAGACGTTGAACTTTGGCGCCGCCGCGCGCGACCCGCTGATGATCAGCTTGGGCAGCGACGCCGGCACGCTGTCCGGCGCCACCGTGCAGTTCGACATCGATAACGACGGTAAGAAAAACACGCTGCCGGTGCCAAAAAACGGCGGCTGGCTGGCGCTGGACCGCAACGGCAACGGCAAGATCGACCAGCAAAACGAGCTGTTCGGCCCGCAAAGCGGCGACGGCTTTGGCGAGCTGGCCGCACTGGATAGCGACGGCAACGGCGCCATCGACGAGGGCGACCCGCTGTTTGCCCGCCTGCAGCTGTGGCAAGGCCAGCAAGACGGCAAGGATCAGCTGAGCAGCCTGATGGACGTGGGCATAGGCGCGCTGCTGCTACCGCACGTGGACGCCGCATTCCGCCATACCGATGCGGCCAACCAGACCGTGGCGCAGATGCGCAAGGCGGGCGTGTACCTGACCGAAAGCGGCCAGGCCGGCCTGATCTCGCAGCTAGACCTTACCGCCTGAGCCTGCCCGGCCAGCAGCAAGGCTGGCCTCTCCCACGCTGAGGGGGTGTGAGATAAACCCACAGGGGTGTACGAGATAAATGGGACTGGCCGGGATGATACGGGACAAGCTTGGACGGGTGGTCTGAAAAACTATTGCAGGATGTAGAAATGAGGAACGGGCCAACTTCGGCCCGTTTTGCTTAGGTGAACATGTCGCCCTGGCGTCGGGCGATCTCTTCTTGGCGTACCGTCTTCACAATCCTGTAAATCCACTGAAGCGACACGCCGAACTTGCGTGCCAGCTCGCTGTGGTTGGTACCGTTGAATTCATCGTAAATCTGTTGATCGCGCCGGGACAGCTTCACGGACAGGCCCATCGGAAAGTAGATGTTCTGCCCGCCCCAGTGAGCCGCCATGCGATCGGCGATCTCGCGGCCAAGCTGCTCGGCTTTGTCCTGGTCGATGCTACTCAGTTCAACCAGCGTGGCGGCGACATGCACGGAGAGGTCAACTAGCAGCTCCGGGCCTTTACTTCGGAATTCTCCCTTCATGCTTCCTCCTCGGCATAGTGCCTCAATACGGTTTGAAACTCGGTTTCGGTCATGTCGGCCACGCTGGCCCTGCGACCCAGTACCAGGCCGGCACCATCACGCAACTGCTCTTCTTGGGCCATAAGCATCTCGTAGCTGGTCGGTAGCGCCAGGTGCATGGCCTTGGCCAACTTGGCACGGCGATCCTTGGTCACGCGTTCGCGCCATTCCTTTAAGTGCTCAATCACCTGGCTGGCCTGTTCGGTCGAGAGCCATTGCAGGGTGTCAACCTTGGTCATACGCTTCACGAAGGCACCCAAGGCTGCCTCGGATGAGTTGCGTACTACTTCCATGCCGGCCAGTTCCAGCCACAGACCGCGAATCATCTTTGACTGATCGTCGCTGGCCTGTGGCCGATCGCTTTTCTTGGAACGCACCTTGAAGCCGCTACGCTTCATGTGTTCCAAAACCTTCTCCAGCTCTGGAACGGTCAAATCGGCCGCAGATGCCTTGTTTCCAATCCGCTGCAGGATGGCACGGTAGCTGTCGTCATCCAGGGCGATATCTCGCTTGGCAACGTGGATCAGCTTGATCAGGCGCTGGCGGTCTTGCTTCATTTTCGGTGCATTCATTTTTGGCTGCTCATCAGTACCCGGCAACCACACCGGGCAGACCGCCTTTCGGCGGTTTCGCTTCTTGCTAATCCTGATCGTCGTCTTCCTCTACTTCCTCTTCGATTTCGCAGGGCGTGACGCTGAAGGGCAACTTGCCTAGCCGGTCCAGTGCAATCAAAACGCCAAAGCGAATCCCCTTGGCAATATCGCTATCTGCTGCAACCGTCAGATCGCCCAGTTTCAATTCAGCAGTACGGTTCTCGGTGATGAGCTTCAGTTGGGCCACTTGGCTTTCATGCCAGCTCTGTAGTTGTTTGATCACGCCAATGAACTCTGGATTAGCTGTTTGCATCTCACGCACCTTTCGCTTGTCGTATGGTTTGCATCACTAACGTCAGACCCTTGGCATCGCCCCGGCTTCGCAGCCAGCCCAGAAACCTCTGCAGAGCTGCATGTTTGGCTTTGTCGTCATCAGCCTCTGGAACACCAGGCACCAGCAACGTCACGTTGTCGTGGGCGATACGGGCAACGGCATCCATCAGTTCGCGTACCTTCTGGTCATCTCCCGAAACCATTGGGATGGCGCCTTCCGGTACCGACTCGCCAAACTCAATCAGCCCGCTTGCCCAGCAGTAAGCAACAGTAGCCATCTCACACCCCCGCAATATCCAGCGCGATTGGCTGGTACTGGTCGGTCTCGCCGATGCGTTCGTACACACGGATATAGCTCTTGCTGCCCACCACCTGCACGGCCTCGCCAATGGCCGTCATGGCGCGCTGCCAGCGTTCGTCCTTGATATCCAGGCGGCGCAGGGACAGCACGCGGCCGGTGTTGATCTGGCCTTCCTTGTCGGTGTCGAACGCTTGGTTGACGATGGCCTGCAGCTCCGGGCTGGCGCCTTCCGTCCAGTCGGCCAGGCATTCGTCGATTAGCACTCGGGCGGCCTGCAGGCGCTCGTCGAAAGCGATGCGATCCTGAATCGCGCGCTGGATGCGGTACTTGCCGTCGAAGCTATACAGCGTCAGGTTGCCTTTCTTGCCACCCAGCTTGGCGTCGTACTGCTCGGCCGACAGGTCAAGAAATGCGGCGATATCGCCAAAGGCTTCGGCCTTGAATTTGGCCAGCACGTCGGTCACGCCACGCGCTTTGCCCACCAGTTCGTTCACCAGGCGATCGCGCTCTTTGTCGATCGGCTTGATCATGCTTTCAGGGATCAAGCAGCCCTTGGCGTCTTTCCAGTAGCCTGCCGGTACTCCCTGTTTTGTTGCTTCCATCATTTGCTCCTTAGTCCTATCAATTGCTTCACCTTGTTCAGCTGCTCGCGGTTTGCGGCCAACCTTTCCGGGGTGAAGAAGGTTGTCTCGCTGGCCTTCCAGAATCCCCCGCTATGGTGTGCCGGTGCATCTGCCAGCAGGGCTGGCGGTTCCGGTACCGGCGTATCCAGCGGCACGGCTTCCGGCTTGGTGGTACTCGCCGTGGCCGCGTGGGCCGCAAGCTCATCCTGATAATCTGCCCACACGATTTGCCGGGCGTCCTGCAGGCTGATTTCCTGCTCTGCGGCCAACCTTTCCGCCTCCCAGCGCAGCCTTGCCTTGGTCTCTTCATCCAGCTCAGGTGGTGCGCTCATTCGTGCGAACCTTCATGCCGTTCTCCAGCACGGCCTGGATCAGTACAGCGTTCTCTTTGGTGATCAGCCTGGTATCAATCCCCAGCTCGTGGTGCAGGCGCACCAGTTCTGCCACCGGCTTGGGCACGTTGCGGCCACTCTCATAGCGGCTGCCGCCGGACTGTGTCACGCCCACCTGAGCCCAGAAATCAAACTGATTCAGTCCCTTGCTACTACGCAATGCGCGATAGTCTTTACGCTGTTTACTCATGACGATTTCCCTTCAATTAATGACCAAACTCGGTCCAAACGATGCGGCAGCCGCCCAGATTGAACTGCCCCTCGCGGTACGGCCCGAAGTGCTCCTGTCGGCCGTAGCTGAAATACACCGCCTCGTTACTGGCAATCAGCCGGTGGCACTGGCTGCAGGTCTGGATGCGGATAGTCGGCCGTGACGGCGTGTCCAGTTCCACGCCGATGACGGTGAAACCGTTCTGGCTCAATGCCTCAATCGCAGCAGCGGCCTTCAAGGTTGCGGCCAACATCAAGGCATTTACCGGCTGACGGGGTGGCGCTACAGCAATCGCAGCGGCCATATCACACCCCCTTGACCACGTCGGCATTGACCACCGGCACGCCGATCTCGGCAGCCAGGTTCATGCAGGCGGTCAGCAGGTTGCCCACGGCCAGCGGGTACAGCAGCGACACCGTCTCTGGCCGATCGCGGCGTGGGGAGGTCAGCGTCAGCTTGGCGCGCAAGGCGTCGATGCCGCTGGCGTCGATCACTTCACCCACCGGCTTGCTCAGGCGCTCGAACTTGAACTTCAGGTATTCATCCAGGCGGCCGCCCTCGAGCGGGGCCAGCTCCACCATCTCGCAGCGCTGCACCACTTCGCGCACGGCTGCGTCGCGCTCGGATAGCTTGGTTTTCAACTCTGGCTGGCCGATCAAGATGATCGACAGCAGCTTCTTGAAGCCCAGCTCCAGTTCGAAAAAGCGCTTCAGATGCTTGATGGTCGGGATCGGCAGCGCGTGCGCTTCGTCGATCACCAGGCAATGGCGGTAGCCGGCGGCGTGGCTTTCCTTCAATGCCTTGTGCAGTTGGGCAAAGCGCGCCTCCGGGCTGCTCTTCGGCTTCTCCAGCGGGGCCACGGCGGCCATGATCGCCTCGGCAATGTGGGTGGCCTTCAGCGTTTTGCCCTTCTGGTCGTTGTCTTCCATCGCCAGCACGTAGGGTTTGATCAGCAGGATCGGCTGGGTCTCGCGCAGGATGCGGTCTTCCAGGTCGCGCATCAGCGTGGTCTTGCCGGC
This sequence comes from beta proteobacterium L13, assembly GCA_000335715.1. Lineage (GTDB taxonomy): Bacteria > Pseudomonadota > Gammaproteobacteria > Burkholderiales > Chromobacteriaceae > Vogesella. The sequence continues at coordinate 46,353 of AMYZ01000004.1, read as the reverse complement.
GCCGGATTCGGCGACCACCGCCAGCAAGCCGCCGTGTTTGGCAGTCTGCAGCATGGCCTCGCGCACATAGCGGATATCGGGGCTAACGTACATATCCTCGTGCGACTGGATGGCGTCATCCGAGAACGGATCGCGGAACAGGTTGAAATGTTTGCGGGTGGCTGGATAAAGGGTCTGTTTGCGCAGTAGCATGGAGTCCTCCTGGTTGGATTCGGTAGTGGTTTTACTGCCTGTTTTCAGTGGGGAGACCGAGCGGGCCGCCTTATCCGCCAAGACATCGCGCGGCTCGCTCACCTCTTCAAAGGCGCCAGCCAGATCAGCTTCTTTGGCGCCGTGGACTTCCAGGTAGTCGCAAATGCGCTCCTGCAAATCCAGTTCATCCAGGCTTTTCGGCCATTCACCGTGATTGACGATCTGGGCCACAGCGGCTTGCGACAGGCCAAGGTGCTCGGCCAAATCGGCCTGCTTGCGGCCCACCTTCTGCAGTACGTTTTTCAGCTTCAACATCGCGTGCTCCTTACGCCGACTTCACCACGCGAAGCGGCGGCATCAAACCCACAGCGGGGCTGGTCAGCTCGGCCACGATGGTGTCGAGCTGGTCTTGGGGTACGCCGGCCGGGAAGCGCTGGGCCAGCCACTGGAAGCGATCCGCCGTCCATTCGCCGCCTGCGGCCTCGACCATTGGCTTGATCTGCTTTGCCGCCTCGACGTGGGACAGTGGCGGAAACTCGACCTTGGGCGCGGCCAGATCGTGGGCGGTACCACGGCGTGGCAGGTAGGTCGGCAGCTCGGCATCGTCGATGTGCTTGTAGGGGTCGAGTCGACCACCGAACGGCAGCGCCTTCGCCTTGCGCGCGGTCTCGGCTGCAGCCAGGCTGTCCGTGCCGGTAACGAGCTGCTCGATTTCCTTGATGGCCTTCTGTGCCGGGGTGTCTGCGTGGCGTTTGAACGCTTCTCCGATGGTGGCGGCCGTCCGGGCAAAGCCGTACTCGTTCTTCACCACCTCGCTCACCACATGGAATACTTCGCGGCCGTCCTCGCCCACCAGCACCACCTGGGCGGCGTCTGAGCGCCACGGGTTGCGGGTGATCATCAGCTTCTCGCCCACCATCACATCCGGCACGGTCGACACGTCGTACTCGCGGCCCTGGAAGGACACGCGCAGCTTCGGCGATACCTTGCGGCTTTCCGGGCTGGCTACCGCCAGTTCGCGGCACACTTCGACGGAGGGGGCCTTGATCAGCTGGCTGGCCAGGATCGACATCCACACCTGGCTGCGCGTCTTGCCGTGGCGACCATGTACGGCGGTAGCGTTGAAGTGACTGCGCCATTTCTTGGCCAGTGCGTTGAGTTCATCCAGATTGTTGACCGGTTGGAACTTGAGGCCCGGTTCCAGCTTGCGCTCGATGATGTTGCGGGCGTTCTCCACCTGCCCAGTGGAACGCGCATTGCCCACCTTGTGGACGATCATCTGGATGCCCAAGGCCCGGCACAGGTTCTGTGTCATCGATGCCGTGTTAGCCGAGCCAGGGTCCATATTCAGGATCAGCGGCACACCGTGCATCAAGTCGGCGCCGCCACGCTCCTGCATGGCATTGATCAGTACCGAGCACAGGTTCTCGCCCGACTCGGCGCCCATCACGTACTCGACGTAAATCCAGCCGCTGGTATGGTCGGTGATCTCGTAACTCCAGACCCGGTCATTCGCGATGCGCGCCAGATTCTTGGGCTTGTTTTTGTAGAACTCGGCGTGATCCATCACGCGCAGGCCATTGGCGCGGCTGTCGGCGGAAGGCTTCAGGTAGTAGAGCACGCACAAGCTGGCGTCGATCTGCCAGACATGGTTCGGGTGCAGGCTGGCCAGCTCGGTGACCGGGGCTGGTGCCATCAGTTGATCCGGGTGCAGGCCGTAGGTGCGCAGTGCGCGGGAGATGGTGCTCTCGGACAGCGGGCGCAGTTCACCGGTCTCTTTGTCCAGGAACTCGGCGCGGATCATGCCGTTGGCGCGCAGGGTTTCAATGGCATCACCCACCGAGTACAGGCGCTTGCCGTTCTTGCGAGTGGACTCCATCAGCAGCGCGGAGATCAGCATGGCCTCGTCACGGGCCAGCGCACTTTGCCCGGCATCGGAGCGGCGTTTGCGTGGTGGGGTCACGGTGACCTCCTTGATCTTCTTCAGCAGCGAGGCACGCGACAGGCACAGCTCGCGGCAGGCTGCGTCGTAGATGGCCCCTTTGCCGCCGTGCCCGGCATTGCGGGCGGCGTGAGCCACGGCCACCAATCGTTCGGTCAGGACGGCACTCATGATTTACGCCTCGGTCAGCCCGGCTTCCGCCAGCAGGTCAAGTTGATCCTCGTCCACCACCGTCTGCGGGGTTTCTTCACGCATCCACTCCGGCATCTCTTCGCCGTCCGGGGCATCCTTGACGCCGAATTCGCTGCGCAGCTGGCGCACCGCCAGTTCCATCTGACCTAACAGGCCAGCCATGAAATCGTCGTGCGGCATGCCGTGTTTCTCGGTGTGCTCGGTCAGGGCCTGGAAAGCGGCGCGCAGCTTGCCACGCACCACCGACTCCGCCTCAAAGGCAAACACGCTGGCCTCCTTGCGGATTGCCTCGCCCTCGACATCCGGCGGCGGGGTTTTGACATGGGTCTTGCGCGTGGTGAGCTTGGCGGCCAGTTCGTCGATCTTGGTGTTCTTGTCAGCGAGCAGTCGGGCCTGGGCCTCAGTGTTTTCGCGGAGTTCGCGTAGCGCACCCCGTAGTTCCTTAACGCTCATTGTGGCGATGTCGTCCAGCTTCAGCTCGCCGGTTTGGCCGGTCAGCTCCAGCTCTTCGATCTGCTCGTCATCCAGGACAAGCATCTCGAATAGCTTCGTCTGGTTGCCAATCGCCTTGGTCAAATGTGCCGTTGACGGCACATTTGAGAACTTCGTCGCTGCCTGAATAAAGCGGGCTGCGACATGCCGGTCAAGGCCAAGAGCCTCCAGTCGGACAATGAAGCCACCATGCTCGCAAGCCTCCTTAAGTACTCGCAGTCCGCGCCCGACCTCGAGGCACGCCTCTACACTGCGGCGCATGTTGGCCGCGATGTCACGCTGGATCAGGTCGGGGTCGGTGCAGTCGGCGGGGAGCTGATAACCCAGCTGGGCAGCTACCGCGCGCACCGTGGCCTGGCGCTCTTCGTGCATTACGGCCAGTTGGTTGGCTGCCTGGGTCAGCTGCGGCAAGTTGTCCAGTTCCACACTGGCACTAGGGTTGATCGTTTCTACAGCGGTTCGCGGCATCTTGTTCTCCGGTTACAGATAATTGGTGGCCAGGCGGTTCTGGATTTCGTCGATGCGCTGCTTGGCACTGTCCAGGCTGCGCAGGATGCCCACAGCGTGCTGGGCCAGCTTCACCGAGGGGCGGATGCGCCCGGTCTCGGGGATACGCTCGGCAAAGCCTTTCTCTTCCAGCGTGGCCACGTAGCGGGTGATGTTCGACGGCGACAGATCGGTAGCGCGGGCCAGCTCGCCCGGCGTCAGGCCGTGGGCAAAGTGGCCCAGCAGCACAGTCAGTACCTCCAGTACCTTCTCGGCACTTTTGGCGGTGTGGTTGGGTGTGCTCATTCGTTTGCTCCTAGTTCCAGCTCGGGTTGCAGGTGCTTCTCGACATTGCCGCGATGCCAGGCCAAGCCTTCCATCGCCTGCTGGATAGCAGCCAGCGTGTCGGCCTCCTTGGTCTTGCCCGCGTAAAACTGCAGCAGCTGGCCCACGGTGTCGTTCAGCACGCTCTGCAGAACCTGCATATCTTGGGCTGTGGTGTTGCGCCCGCTGGGCATGTCGATCAGCAAGCGGCCGCTGCTGGCTGCCAGCCAGCGGGTGACAAAGTCAATGCCGCACGCCGTTTCGTAAGGGCGAATCAGGTTGGTAGGCATGCGCCCGGTCTGAAACCACTTGTAGAGCGTCCAGTGGTCCGTCAGCCCCATCAGCTCGGCAATGCGCTCCACCGACAGGTTGTGGCGTTCGCGGGCGTAGTCCTTACACAGTTCCAGCGCGTGGCGCAGGCTATGCGGCCGCATGCGCTTCCAATTGCGTTTAGTCATTGGATTGCCTCATTTCGATAGGCTCCAAACAAATTCCCGTTTTGCATCTATGCAAACCATTTGCAGCCAATAGAATGAAAAGCGGATAATTTGCCCTTGGGAGCACACTGTGGAATTCAAAGACCGCGAAGAACTGGCTGCCGCCTTTGCCGGCCTGCACAACTTGTTCGGCGTGCTGGTAAAGCGCTTGGCCGACGCCAATGTTCTTGATCTGCCCGGATTGATGGGTGATATGCATACGCTCATCGCGCTGCCCGATCAGCATCCGATGACGCTTGCTGTAGAGCGAGATGCGCTTGAACTGCTACACGGAGTGCTGCTGCGCGAGCCCCATGAGGTAGCAGATGCAATCCGGCAGCACGAGCTATCGAACGTAGCACCGCTACGTCAAACGCCCGGATTTGCTGGTGATACAAGCGGTTAGTCATGGTGGTATCCAGCCTTATGCTGCGTGTTGCTGCTCGGCCTTCAGGCCGAGTTTGACGGCGATCTCGTGGGCCTTGCCGTAGTTGCCCTTGTCGAAACCGTTTAGCACGCGGTAAACGGCATTGCGGGTATAACCATGCTCGGCGGCAAACTGGGTGAAGGTTTTACCCTCGCGGCGGAACTTGGCTTTTACTTGCTCAGGGGTCATGTCAGTGGCTCCTTGGTGTTTTCACAGCCACCTGGCGGGGTGGTCTGTGTGAATGATGTTGGCGATTTGTTGAAGTGATTATGGGAACCAAACGGTTCCTTGTCAATGGTATTTTTATGGAACTTTTGGTTTCTTTTGGCGAACGTCTTCGTGAGGAGCGCGAGCGCCTCCGCTTGAATCAGACAGCATTCGCAGCGGTTGGCGGCGTGACGAAGAAAACGCAGATGCTTTATGAGGCCGGTGAACGCTTCCCTGATGTCAGGTACTTGGCGGCAGTACAGCAGATCGGGTGCGAGTCGCGATATGTCATCACTGGACTTAGGGATGCGCCTCCGGTTGAGACGCTCACCGCAGACGAACAAGAGCTACTAACTTTGTTCCGGGCGGCTCCACTGGCTGTAAAAGCTGCTGCGGTGGCCGGCTTGGCTGCAGGAGGGGCCTCGGCTGGTGGCGAAGGCGCCAAGCAGGTGTTTCACGGTGCTGTAAGTGGCGGCGTTGCTGCCCGCGACATCATCAATAATCCTGGGAAAACCAAGTAACGATGCAAGAGTTTCAAGGCAATGTAGATGGCGGTGTCGCAGGGCGGGATATCGTCAATCAAGCCCCTGGATTCCTGATCGGAGGCAACGTCGGGGCCGCGCTGAATGTTAACGACGCCAGCGCAGTGCATATCCATGTGGGCACCGCGCCAGCCACCAGCTCTGTGCCAGGCCAGGACATCAACAGGGTGGTCAGTACGCTGCTCCGGACATGCGACGAAGCCGGGTGTAAGCAAGCGGTAGAACGCATCAGTCTGCAGCTGTTCAATAACAGCATGTTCAAGAGTTTGAATATCGAACAGCTGCTAAAGCTGCAACGTGTGGCCGATGAGATGGCAGCACAGGCACAGGATGCAAAAGCAAGGCTGGACGGAGCAGAGGGCGCACTAGCCCAAGCCATAGAGGCCAAGGGCCTATTGCAAGAAAAGCTGGCGCAGCAAATCTCAGCGGCAACGCAACAGGCACAGCAAGCTCAGCGGCAAATCGATGCCCTGCGCCAAGCCAAGCCCGCCAGGCCGCTATGCCAGACCTGCAGCAGCGCTACCGCCAACCTGGCCAAAGCCAGACGCGGCGTCGTCACCATGGGGGTAACGGCCATGCTCGCTTTGGCGGCTACCAGCTACCTCAGCTTCACGCACTTCCAGACAAACCAGACACTGAAAGCCGTACAGGCCAGGCTCACCGTGTGCGAGTTTGCCGGGCAGCCCTACAGCGTGGGTGCCGTGCTGGTCCGCGAGAATGCGCCGGACTGGCGCTGCATAGCCAGTAGCGATGCAGTGAGCTGGGAAGAGATCAAGAGTAAAAACAAACGTAAGCCGTAATTACTTAACCCAAGGGGGTGTTATGCGTTTGATTCATTTGGCAGTACTTGGCTGCGTGCTACTGCCTTCCTTCGCGGGCGCGGACAGCGTAGAAGAATTCATCGGCATTACACCTACCGAGTTTTCGGAAGGCTTCAACCGTGCGGCCCAGCTGCACCGGCTCAAACTGCGTATGCCGATCTGGCCAGCCAAGATCGGTAAGTTCAGTGCAGCGGTGGCGCCTGGTATCACAGTATCCGGGACCGGCGTATCTCAGGGTGATGGCATGTCGCTGATCCGCGTTCAGTGCCGTACCGAAAAATTGTGTAACGAGGCTATCGCGGCCGCCGCACTGTCGGCCGATCCGGAGTTGGACTTGCAGGCACTGACTGATTTCATCAGCCAGCGCCTATCGGGCGAGCTGGAAGAGCATGCCTATCTGGAGCAGGCTGATCTGGAATACATGCTGGCAGTAAACAAGGCAAAGAAGCTGCTCGACTTTACGGTGCGCCTAGCACAAGAGTCAGAACGTACGCATCCGCCGGCAGACATGCCAGTAACGGAGTAGGCGTAGCAACTGTTAGTGACTTCGTGGGGTGAACATACCGTACTACCCCACTTGTTATAATTATCGAATGTCTAAAAGGACTGTTGGGGATGTCTCAGGTAAATCAGAAGAAAAAGCTCTGGTGCAAGAAAGCCGTATTCCAAAACCAAGGCAGTGATCTGCAACTGTTGCTTACCGCTGCACTGGCACAGTTCAAAAAAGCAGGACAGCGCAAAGAGTTGATCTTTGGCACTAATGAGGCGCGACTCATCAGCTACTTCCGAGAGGAAAAGGGTGCACTTTATGGGATCATGCTTTCGTATGAAAAGGGACGAAATCAGCTGATCCTTCCGGAGGATGACGAAGCAGAGACGCTGTCTGTCGAGCAAGTAGCGCCTCCCTTGGCTGAAGATGGAAAACGGCGGGAATTTCTAGATGGGGTACTGTACTTCCTGGTGCACAGGAACCACGTGCTCACCATCCAGTCCAGTGCTCTCCGATCAGCCCAGTTTGAACAGCACTTGGCCTGGCTTCTAGAAAAGGCAGGAGGGTTTAAAGGCAATGCTCTAGCACTAGCCGACCAGATTTCCAGTGCTACTCGTGAGAAAATTTGTAAGTCTCATGCGAAAGAAATTTGGATAGACGCCCCTTTGGTTTCCGCCCAGCCGGACACGTCAGGAATGCCGGTGTCTGCTAGCCAGCAGGCAGATACGTTCGCACTAAGTGGGGTAGGCATGGCTTGGTTGAAAAGCGTACTGCCTAAAGGTATGAGCCAGCACCTTAAGTTTGAAGATGCGTTGGACGCAAACCTAGAGTGCACGCTGCGAGTGCGCTATAACCGAAGTAGTACTGACAAAGGACATGCACTGCTAGACAATCTTGCACTGGCCCTCAGGCATGTCGATGATGCCGATACAGTTATTCAGTTGGCTGGTGGTGGGACAGTGAAAGGTGACGAAATCAAGCTGACTAAAGATCTGTCTATCCAGACACTGAACGGCATCATCAATCCTGATGATGCATTCGGTAAAATGCATACTTGGCTAGCCGATAGCATTCGCGACAAGCTGATTGACCCATAATCTTGAAATCATGAAACCGATTAGAACCATGCTCATCCTTCTTATCTTACTGTTCGCAGGTGCGGCAGCAGGACGGGAGGCGCATGCTTTTCTACCAGAACCACTGCTGGTCGCTGCTTGCAAGTGGTCTGGTAGTATTTTCGGTGTGGTATGGGCCGGTATGCTGTGGTTGTTGCCGAAGATTGAGGATTTGACTGATAGTAGTGGTTTGAGTTACGAGCAGCACCGAAAACTAGAGTCAATCATTCGGAGCAGAATCGCCAAAATCAAAATTTTGGTCTTTGGCAATATCAGTGCCGCACTGCTGGCATTTACGCCAGAGGCCCTAAGCCTCGCCAAGCAACCGCTGCCAAGTTGGGTTTTTTCTTTGGCAGGTGCCGGAATGGGCTTTGCATTGTTTGGTTTCGGGCGGTTCTTGGCGTGGCGTGAGGAAATTAGAGCCTTCCGTAGTCAGATTAAAGAGCAAGAGCGTCTACACGCAGCTCGCGAAAAGGCTTTGACAGCTCTGAAAGGCAAGGATGGTGAGATCCCTACGGTAGACTCACGACTGGATGGTTTTCGCAATGAACCATCAACATCAAAGAAATTTCCTAATGGGGAACACCCTGCTTAGTTTGTTTGTACTCATTAAAGTCGATTAAAAGCCCCTCCCCAACATGCCGCCGACAATGGCGGCATGTTCACGTCTGGAGGGGATCATGTCTCGTACCATCAACTGCATCGTTATCCACTGCTCGGCCAGCGCCAATGGCCAACAGCTGGGTAGCCCTACCAAAAGCGCCGCAGCGGTCATCGATAGCTGGCATGCCCAGCGTGGCTTCAAACGCCAGCCGGCTGCGCTGGCACAGCTCAACCCGCATCTACCCGCCATCGGCTACCACTTCGTGCTGGATACCGATGGCAGCAAGCACACTGGTCGAGGCATTGCCGAGGTCGGCGCGCACGTCCAGGGCTTCAACGCTCAATCCATCGGTATCTGTCTGGTAGGCACCAGCCGCTTTACCCGGGCGCAGTGGGATGCACTACACAGCCTGGTAAAAGCGCTGAAGGCGCAGTACCCGCCAGCCCGTGTGGTAGGCCACCGTGACCTGTCGCCAGACAAGGACGGTGACGGCACCGTAGAGCCAGGCGAATGGCTCAAAACCTGCCCTGGCTTCAACGTGGCCGACTGGCTGCAGGGTGGGATGAGACCACTGGTTGGCAGCCTGCAGGAGTAAGCCCATGCGACTGTCTGATCTGTTTACCAACCCAGCCAGCGGCCGTCTGAGCCACAGCAAGCTGTGGGCCAATGTGGCCTGCGCTTCGGCCACTGGCATGTTCATCTACCAGGGCGTTGCTGGCCAGCTGACTACCGATACCTGGCTGGTCTATCTAGGCGTGGTGGGTGGCTACTCGGCTGCTCGCAGCTGGATTGCCACCAAGCGCGACAAGCAGGAGGCCGGCAATGCTTGATACCCCCTTCATCGCCACCCGCCTGCAGGCAGCACTGGCCGGCCTTGGCCTGGTCGCCATCACCACCCTGGCGGCCGGAGCCGGGGGCTACGGCCTGGGCCACCGCTCGGCCCAGGCCAAGGGCGAGACCGCGCTGGCCAACCTCAAGCGTGACCACGCCTTGCTGATGGCTACCGCCGCCGGGCAGGCCCTCGACAAAGAGCGCGAGCTGACCGCCACCGCCAACCAGCTGGGTTTCCAGCTGCTGCAGGCGCGTGCCCAGCATGCCGAAGAGACCGACCAACTGAAACGGAGAATCACCCGTGTCACCAGCCAATACCGCCCGGCGCCTGGCGCGCCGCTGCAGCCTGTTCCTCAGTGCGTTTTTACTCATGGCTTTGTCGGCGTGTACAACGGCGCCATCGGTGCCGCCCCTGTGCCCCCAACCATCCCTGCCGCCGGAGCTGCTGATACGGCCGACCCCGCCGAAGCCCTTGATGCCGGGGTACAGCAGGCTGACATCCTGGAACACATCACCGACTACGGACAGCGCTGCCGCGACATCGAGTCACAGTTGAACCGCCTACTGGACTGGCATGAAGGGAGCAAGCCATGACCGTACAAGTGGAGTTCTGGCAGCTACTCACGTTGTTGCTGGCTTTCTTTGGCTTTGTCGCCGGCGGCGCCAAGGTGCTGTTCAGCCAGATAGACCGTCGCCTGGACGAGCGCTTCCAGGCACTGGAAGACGCCCGCAAGATGGCCGACACCGCCATGCAGGCCACACTGAATCGCCATGCAGAAGAAGAACAAAAAGTGGTGGCGCGACTACAGGCACTCGACCGCGACTTCCTGCAGTGGAAGGCCGAGCTGCCGCTGCAGTACGTGCGCCGCGAAGACTATATCCGCAACCAGACCGTGATCGAGGCCAAGCTTGATGCGGTGGCGTTGCGCCTTGAGAACTGGCAACTAAAAGGGGCCAACCGTGATTGATCAAGCCAAAGTACGCCGTGAAAGCCTGCGCTGGTATCTGCTGCTGGCGCTCTACAACGCCCGCCCGGAAGAGCTGTCCGAAGGGCCTATCCAAATGACCATGCAGTCCATCTACCCGGACGTGACGCCGATTGAAGTCCGGCGCGAGCTGGACTACCTGTCCGACCGCGACCTGGTCGAACTGCGCAAGGAACCTTCCGGGCGCTGGTGGGGCAGCCTGACCCGCTACGGTACCGACATCGCCGAGTACACCATCGACTGCGAACCCGGCATTGCCCGGCCGCAGAAATACTGGAGCCAGTGATATGGCCCGCCGCAACAGTGTTGGCCAACTGCCCCAGTCGGTACGCGAGTGGCTGGATAAGTCTCTGGTGGAGGGTAACTTCAGTGGCTACCAGCTGCTGGAAGCCGCGCTGCGCGACAAAGGCTTCGCTATCAGCAAGTCAGCCATCCACCGCTACGGCCAGAAGATTGAGCGTCGTTTTGCTGCCATCAAGGCCAGCACCGAGGCAGCGCGCCTGCTCACCGAGGGCGCTGCTGACGACCAGGACGCCCGCTCCGAAGCCGTGATCGCCCTGGTGCAGACCGAGCTGTTCGAGAGCATCGTCAACCTGCAGGAGGCCGGTGACGAAGACGTCGACCCGGCCGAGCGCATCGGTCTGCTATCCAGTGCGGCCAAGAACATTGCCACCCTGGCCCGCGCCAGCGTGAACCAGAAACGCTTCCGTCTGGACGAGCAGGCCCGCATCGAGCGCGAGGCCCGTGCCCAGCTGCTGGCCGAGCAGGAAGAAAAGCTGGAAGAAATGCGCGGCGCCGATGGTATGAGCGAGCAGATGGAAGCCCGCATCCGCCGCATTCTGCTGGGTAAGGAATGATGGCCAAGCAGCAGAACTTATCGTTGGTGTCCGTCGGCATCCCCCGCAAGATCGACCTGGCGGAGGAGCTGGCGCTGGCCGGCGTGGTGGTGCCGCAAGAGGTGGCCGACGCCATCCCTTCTAATCAGCCGGTATTCCTGCCGTACCAGCAGCGCTGGTTCGAAGACGAAGCCCAGATCATGTTCGCGGAGAAGTCGCGCCGTACCGGCCTGACCTGGGCAGAGGCTGGCCGCAACGTGGTGAAGGCGGCCCGGCCGCGCCGCCGCCAGGGCTGCAATACCTTCTACGTAGGCAGCAAGAAGGAAATGGCGCTGGAGTACATCGCCGCCTGTGCACTGTTCGCCAAGGCGTTCAACGAGCTGGCGCAGGCCGACGTGTACGAGCAGACATTCTGGGATGAGGGCAAGCAGGAAGAAATCCTCACCTACATGATCCGCTTCCCGAAGTCCGGCTTCAAAATCCAGGCACTATCCAGCCGGCCATCCAACCTGCGTGGCCTGCAGGGCGATGTAGTGATCGACGAGGCGGCCTTCCACGACAGCCTGGAAGAGCTGCTGAAGGCCGCGCTGGCACTGACCATGTGGGGCAACAAGGTACGGCTGATCAGCACACACAATGGTGTGGAGAACCTGTTCAACCAGTACATCGAAGACGCCCGCGCCGGCCGCAAGGATTACAGCATCCACCGCATCACGCTGGACGATGCCATCGCGGATGGCCTGTACAAGCGCATCTGCTACGTCACCGGCCAGACCTGGTCGCCGGAAGGCGAAAAGAAATGGCGCGACGACCTGTATAAGAACGCGCCCAACACCGAGTCTGCCGAGGAAGAATACGGCTGCATTCCCAAGCACAGCGGCGGTGCCTGGCTGTCCCGTGCCCTGGTGGAGTCGCGCATGTCGGCCGATACCCCGGTGCTGCGCTGGGCATGCCCGCCGGGTTTCGAACTGCTGCCCGACCACATCCGCATCGCCGATTGCCGCGACTGGCTGGAGGCCAATCTGGCCCCACTACTGGCCGCACTACCGACAGATGCCATCAGCTTTAACGGCGAAGACTTTGGCCGCAGCGGCGACCTTACCGTGCACGTGCCGCTGATCCAGCAGCAAAACCTGGTGCGCCGCGTGCCCTTCATCCTGGAACTGCGCAATGTGCCGTTCCGCCAGCAGGAACAGGTGTGTTTTTACCTGCTGGATCGTTTGCCGGGTTTTACCGGTGGCGCCTTCGATGCACGTGGCAACGGCCAGTTTCTGGCCGAGTACGCCATGCAACGCTACGGTGCCAGCCGTATCCAGCAGGTGATGCTGACCGAGTCCTGGTACCGCGAACACATGCCGCCGGTGAAAGCTGCGCTCGAGGACGGCACACTGGATGGTCTGCCCAAAGACGCCGATGTGCTGGCCGACTTGCGGGCGGTGCAAATCGTCAAGGGCGTACCTCGTATCCCGGATAGCCGCAGTACCGGTGAAGACCAGGGCAAACGCCACGGTGATGCTGCAGTGGCCGTAGCGCTGGCGTATTACGCCAGCCGCGAAATCAACAAAGGCCCGGTGACGGTGAAGTCCCGCCGCCGTCGCACCGGTGCCAGAATCACCCAGGGGTACCAATGAAAGCTAAAGGCATGTGGGTCAGCCCCACCGAGTTTGTCCAGTTCGGGGAGCCGCGCAAATCGCTGTCCGAACAGATCGCCACGCGCGAGCGCAGTATCGACTTCCACACCCTGGGCATGTATTTGCCCAACCCGGACAGCGTACTGAAGGCACTGGGTAAGGACATCAAGGTCTATCGCGAGCTGCGTGCCGATGCCCACGTGGGTGGCTGCGTCCGTCGTCGTAAGGCGGCGGTGAAGGCACTGGAATGGGGGCTGGATCGTGACAAGGCCAAGAGCCGTGTGGCCAAGTCGATCGAGAGCATCTTCGCCGACCTGGACCTATCCAGAATCATTACCGAGATGCTGGACGCCGTGCTCTACGGCTACCAGCCGATGGAGGTGATGTGGGGCAAGGTTGGCGGCTACGTGGTGCCGGTCGACATCGTCGGCAAGCCGGCCGACTGGTTCGTGTACGACGCGGCCAACCAGCTGCGCTTTCGCTCCAAAAACAACCGCCTGCAGGGCGAGGAGCTACCCGCACGCAAGTTCCTGGTGCCACGCCAGGACGCCAGCTATGACAACCCCTACGGCTTTGCCGACCTGTCCATGGTGTTCTGGCCCACCACCTTCAAGAAGGGTGGCCTCAAGTTCTGGGTGCAATTCACCGAGAAGTACGGCGCGCCGTGGATCATCGGCAAACACCCACGCAGCGCCACGCCGGCCGAGACCGACGCGCTGCTGGACAACCTGGAGGCGATGGTGCAGGACGCGGTGGCGGTGATCCCGGACGATGCCAGCGTAGAGATCAAGGAAGCGGCCGGCAAGACCGGTAGCGCCGAGGTGTACGAGCGCCTGCTGCACTTCTGCCGCTCCGAGGTATCGATCGCGCTCTTGGGCCAGAACCAGACCACCGAGGCCACCGCCAACCGTGCCTCGGCCCAGGCCGGGCTGGAAGTTACCCGCGACATCCGCGACGGCGACTCGGCCATCGTTGAAGAGGCGATGAATACCCTGATCCGCTGGGTGTGCGAGCTGAATTTCAACGATGATGCCCGCCCGGTGTTCTCGCTATGGGAGCAGGAGGAAGTCGACAAGGTGCTGGCCGAACGCGACGAGAAGCTGATGCGTGCCGGCGCCAAGCTGACGCCGGCCTACTTCAAGCGCGCCTACCAGCTGCAGGACGGCGACCTGGTCGAGGCTGCCACGCCGGACGTACCGGCGGCTGAGTTTGCCGAGGGCGAGGAAGCGCCCGACCAGGACGCGATGGACGCCGCCCTCGATGCGCTGCTGGCCGATGCCCTCAACGCCGATGCCCAGACGATGCTCGCGCCGCTGTTAAAGCGCATTGAAGACGGCGTCCAACCCAATGAGCTGCTCGGCGCACTGGCCGAGCTGTACCCTGAGATGGACGCCAGCGGCCTGCAGGAACGCCTGGCGCGTGCCCTCTTTGTTGCCAAACTGTGGGGGCGCCTCCATGCCTAAAGTGGATCTCGCCTACTGCATGAGCCTGCCGCCCAAAGAGGCGGTGGCATACCTGAAGAACAAGGGCTACGCCATCACCTGGCACTGGGAGGAACTGTGGCAAGACGCCCAAGCCCAGGCGTTCACCGTGGCCAAGGCCACGCGCCTGGACATCCTGCAGGACATCCGCGAAGCGGTGGAAAAAGCACTGGCCGAGGGCAAGACCTTTGCCTGGTTTAAAAAGGAGCTGACGCCGGTGCTGCAGGCCAAGGGTTGGTGGGGCAAGCAGGAACACGTCGACGAGGAAACCGGCGAGGTCAGCCTGGTGCAGCTGGGCAGTCCGTGGCGCCTGCAGACCATCTTCCGCACCAACCTGCAGACCGCCTACATGGCGGGCCGTTGGCAAGCCCAGATCGAGAACGTAGACGACCGTCCGTACTGGCGCTACGTCGCCATCCTGGACGGCCGTACCCGGCCCAGCCACCGCGCGATGAACGGCAAGGTGCTGCGCTACGATGACCCATTCTGGCAATCGTTCTACCCGCCCAACGGCTGGGGCTGCCGCTGCCGGGTTACCACCCTGTCAGCAGACGACATCGCTGCGGGGGGCGTGCAGGTAGAAACCTCCGAAGGCAAGCTGGGTAGCACAATGAAAACTGTGTCGGTGAAAACAGGCGAGGAGCGCGAGGTGGCCACCTTCCGTGCGGTCGACCCTGCCACCGGTAAAACGGTCACCGTCTCGCCAGATGTGGGTTGGAGCTACAACCTCGGTGCGGCCGCCTGGGCACCCGACCTTGGGCGCTATACCGGCAACCTGGCCACGTTGGCCAAGAAGGAGCTGTCATGAACGAATTCGTCAGCATCACCGTAGACGATAAGCAGCTGCAGGCGGCGCTGGCGCGGCTGGAGTCGTCGGTGCTCGACATGACCCCGGCCATGCGCAAGATTGCCGGCACGCTGGCCATGGTGGTGGAAGACAACTTTGCCGTCGAAGGCCGGCCACGTTGGACGCCCAGCCAACGAGCCAGCAGCGAGAGCGGTGTCACCCTGCAGCAGACCGGCCGCCTGGCCTCGTCCATCGTCACGGACTATGACGTCGCCTCGGTAGTGATTGGTAGCAATGCCGAGTACGCCCGCACCCACCAGCTCGGTGGCAAAGCTGGCCGTGGTCAGTCAGTCGAGGTCGAAGCTCGCCCCTATCTGCCCGTCACTACGGACGGCGATCTGCAGCCCGAAGCCAGCGAAGCGGTGCTCGGCACCGTGCTGCGCCATCTGAAAACCGCTGCCGGCATTTAGCCGCTTTGGCGGCGTTGTGACCTTTCTGACGCGCAACGGTAGCCCTTAGCCCCGATCACAAAGCCATAAAGCTTTATAAAGGCTTTATGGCTTCGGTATATTGTCAGCTGTGCTGCGAATTCGATGAGCACACATTCAGATGCCTACTTTCATAGCTTCTTAGGAGGATTCTTGATGTATATGCGTAACCGAAATACAAACAACCGTGGTGGTAGTTGGAGCAACCAAGAGATTCTACAGGTATGGAATAAAGGGCGCGTTATCCCAGGTAGCAACCCAGCCCAGTACCGGATGGATACGTGTGGCGCAATCATGGAATACTCAAAGTATGGAGTCACGGTGGAAGGTGGGTATGGTTGGGAAATTGACCACATCCGACCTGTTGCCCAAGGAGGAACTGACGACATCCAGAATCTTCAACCATTACAGTGGCAGAATAATCGTGGCAAGAGTGATAACTGGCCGAATTGGCAATGCTCGATCAAAGCTGGTTAACTTATTGCTGTAAGTTTTAACCCCATTTAAAAGTCTTATATCCGCATGCCGCCCACCATGGCGGCATGAACGCGACCAAACCCCTGCACATTTTTAAGCCCGGCCGTCAGACCGCGATGTCTGGTGCGGTGCTTGATTTCTCCGAGTCCGATCTTGCGGCCAGTGCCCGCGCCTACGATCCGGCCCTGCATGAGGCGCCCATCGTCATTGGACACCCCAAACACGATGACCCGGCCTACGGCTGGGTGAAGTCGCTGGCTGTCGACAGTGATGGCTTGAATGCCGAGGCGCATCAAGTTGACGCAGCCTTCGCTGAGCTGCTCGCTGCCAAACGCTTCAAGAAAATTTCCGCCAGTTTCTATCTACCCGACGCTCCTAACAATCCGGTGCCTGGCGTGTACTACCTGCGCCACGTCGGCTTTTTGGGCGCGATGCCACCGGCCGTAAAGGGCCTCAAGCAGGCCGAGTTCGCAGATGCCGAAGAAGGCGTGGTCGAGTTCGGCGACTGGGGCATGGAGACGAATGCCTCGCTGTGGCGCCGCATGCGCGAATGGCTGCTGGCCAAGTTCGACCAGGAGACCGCCGACCAGGTGGTGCCCGACTGGCAGATCGAATCTATCCGCGAAGCTGCGCGCCAGGACGATGCGTCGCGTGCCGCCTTTGCTGACCCTACCGACACCACTATTTCCCCAACCCAAACCACCGAAGAGGAGCGTCATGTGACCCCTGAAGAAAAGGCCGCGCTGGAGGCCGAAAATGCCCAGCTGAAACAACGCCTGGCAGCGGCCGAAGCCGCGACGAAATCGGCAGCGGCAGCCAAGCGCCACGGCGAGCACGCCGCCTTTGCCGAACAGATGATCGGTGAAGGCAAGCTGGCACCGAAACACAAGGATGCCGTGGTGGCTTTCCTCGACTTTGCCGATGGCGAGAGTGCGGTGGAATTTGGCGAAGGTGCTGCTAAACAGCCGCTAGCTACCGCCTTCAAGTCATTCCTGGGCGACATGCCCAAAGTAGTCGAGTTTGGCGAGACCGCCACCAAGGACAAGTCCGGCAAAGGCGGCGACGCCCATGCTGCCGAGTTTGCCGAAAAGCCCACCGACCCCGATCGCCTGAGCCTTCATGTACGCGCCACCGAGCTGGCTGCCGAAAAAGGTATCCCCTACGAGCAGGCTGTGCGCCAGCTGCTGTAACCACCACCCACTTGCAAGGAAGCTGTCATGGCAGACCGTTTGAAAAAACTCCGGGTCGTCGACCCGGTACTGACCAGCCTGGCGCGTGGCTACCGCAACGCGCAGTACATCGGTGAAAACCTGTTCCCGGTGGCAGACATCGACAAAGAGTCCGGCATCATCCCGCTGTTTGGCAAAGAAGCCTTCCGCCTGTGGGACACCGAACGCGCTATCCGTGCCAAGTCCAACGTGATGACTGCGGACGATGCCGACACGCTGGACGTGGTATTGCGCGAGCACGACCTGGCCTACCCGGTGGACTACCGCGAACAGGCCGAGGCCATGTTCAACGAAGAAGCCAAGGCGGCACGGCGCGTCAAGGACGCCATCGACCTGGGCCGTGAGGTACGCGCGGCCTACCTGGCGCAGAACCCGAGTACCTACCTGTCCGGCGCCAAAGTGACGTTGTCTGGCTCCAGCAAATGGGTCAATAGCGGTGGTGACCCGATCAAGGACGTGGAAGACGGTAAGGAAGTCATCCGCCAGCGCACCGGCATGCGCCCCAATACCGCAGTCATCGGTGCAGCAACCTACGCCTCGCTCAAATTCCACACCAAGCTGGCCGCCGCGCTGGGCAGCAATGAGCGCAAGCTCATCACGCTGGAGCACCTCAAAGCCCTGTGGGGCGTGGAAGACATCTTCATCGGCGAAGCTCTCGCCGCCAATGGGGCAGGTGCTACCGGTGATATCTGGGGCGACAACGTGGTGCTGGCCTACGTGGCCAAGCCGGGTGCCGGCCAGAATGCCGACCACGACACCCCGTCATTCGGCTACACCCTGCGCAAGAAGGGTATGCCGGAAACCGACAAGTACGACGCCGAAGGCGGCAAGGTCAGCTTTGTGCGTCACACCGATATCTACAAGCTGGTGGTGGTCGGTGCCGATGCCGGCTATCTGATTGCAGACGTCAACTAAGGGGGCAGCATGGCTACGAAAACTTACCGCGTGCGCGGCATCGATCTGGATCACGACGGCACACGCTACCCGGAAGGCAGCACGATCGAACTGGGTGACGACGAGGCGGCCGAGAAGCGCCGCTGGCTGGAACCGGTAGCCTCTACCGAGCCGCTGACCCTGGTCGAGCAACCGAAGCCGGCCAAAACCGCCAAGGCCGACGACAAGGGCCAGTCCGACGACAAGGGTGAAGGAGACAAGCAATGAAGTCACAAAACGTGATCCTGGTCGCCTCGGTGCTGGCTATCGCGGACCTTTCCGCCCGCCGCTTCGTCGGCTTCAATGGTGGCGTCTGCGCCGAGGGTGCCAAGGCGCTGGGCGTGACTGAGACTGACACCGAAGCGGACAACATGGCCCCGGCCAACGTGCTGGGCGTGATCCTGGTCGAGGCCGGCGCCGCCATCGCGGCCGGCGCCGAGGTGCAGGCAGACAGCCAGGGCCGTGCCATCACCAAGGCCGCCGGTGTCGCCAACGGTATCGCCTGGGATGCGGCCACGGCCGCCGGTGAGCTGATCCGCATCGTGCGGGGCATCTGACCATGCGCTACTGCTCGCTTGCCGACCTGCAGCTGGCTATGCCGCTGGCCACCCTGATCCAGCTGTCGAACGACACGGTGGTCGAATATGGCCAACCCGAACCGACGCTTAACCTGGCCGTGGTGGAGGAAGCCGTGCACCAGGGCGAAGAGCTGGTCGACGCCCATCTGCGTGGCCGCTACAACCTGCCGCTCGACCCGGTGCCGTCGATGGTCAAGAACATGACGGTCAACCTGGCGCGGCACTGGCTGTATGCCCGGCGGCCGGAAGGCAGCGAGCTTCCCGACGCGGTGACCCGCACCTACAAGTCCGCCCTGCAAATGCTGGAAGCGATCCGTGACGGCAAGCTCACCATTGGCGTGCCTACCGGAGAGGCGGCCCCAGAGCCGGGTGAGATGAAGGTGCGGGCACGACCGCGCCGCTTCAGTTCCAACTTGCTGGATCGTTACTGATGGCCACCACGCTAGAGATCATCGATGCCGTGGTGGGTTGCCTGCGCACCCGGCTGCCCGCCCTGGCGGTCGAATACTTCCCAGAGCGTCCGGCGGACTACCGGCTGAACCACCCCAAGGGCGCGCTGCTGGTGAGCTACCTCGGCAGCCAGTTCGGCGACACCGTCGATACCCATTACATCGCTCAGCCACGCACCGTGAAGCTGTCGGTCACCGTGGTGTTGCGCCAGCTTAACGGCCGGGGCGGCGCGGTGGACGTACTCGACCTGGTGCGTCGGGCGCTGGTGGGCTTCCGCCCGCCGGACTGCAGGAAGCTCACGGCCGTGTCCGAGAAGTTCCTGGGCGAAAACGCCGGCCTGTGGCAGTACGCCGTCGACTTTGCAGGCGAGGCGATGCTGGTCGAAGACGCCGATATCGGCACCGAACCCCTTCTCACCGTCGTTACACACGAGGAGCAACCATGAAATACCAGTATTCCGGCCCGATGAGCGGGGTCACGCTCGCCGATGGCCAAGAAGCGATGCTGTGCCCCGGCGGCGAAGTCGAGCTGCCGGAAGCGCACGACTACACCCAGACCCTGCTGGCACTCGGCCACCTGACGCCAGTCGCCCAGCCCAAGCAAACCAAAGCCAAGGAGAGCGGCAATGCCAGCTAACTACCTGCATGGCGTCGAGACCATCGAAAAGGATAATGGCGGGCGCCCCGTTAAAACGATCAAAAGTGCGGTCGTGGGTCTGATTGGCACTGCGGCAATCGGCGCAATCAATCAGCCTATTCTGGTGTTGTCCGATCGCGACGCGGCCAACTTTGGCCCGCAGCTCTCTGGCTTCACCATCCCGCAGGCGCTGGATGCCATCTACGACCAGGGCGCAGGCACGGTGATCGTGATCAACGTGCTCGACCCGGCCATCCACAAGACCAACGTACCGAGCGAAGCCATCACCTTCGACGCCTCGACTGACCGCGTGAAGCTGGCCCACGGTGCGGTGGCAAATCTGGTGCTAAAGAGCAACGACAGCGCGACCACCTACGTGAAGGACACCGACTACACCGTCACACCGGTTACTGGCGAGATTGTCCGCATCAAGGGGGGCGCCATCGCAGCCGGCGCCAGCATCAAGGCCGGCTACGATTACGCTGACCCGAGCAAGGTCACGGCCGCCGACATCATCGGCACCGTCAACGCCGCTGGCCAGCGCACCGGTATGAAGGCACTGCGCGATACCTATAACCTGATGGGCTTCTTCGCCAAGCTGCTGATCGCCCCGGCGTATTGCACGCAGACGTCGGTGTCGGCCGAGCTGATTGCCATGGCCGACTACCTGGACGCTTTCGCGCTGATCGACGCGCCGGTGGGTACCTCCTTCGCGCAGGCACTGGCAGGGCGTGGCCCCGCTGGCAGCATCAACTTCAACACCTCCAGCGAGCGGGCCATCCTGTGTTATCCGCATCTGAAGGTGTACGACGCAGCCACTGATAGCGAGCGGCTGGAACCCTATAGTCAGCGGTTGGCCGGCGTGATTGCGGCCAAAGACCTGGAGCGCGGGTTTTGGTGGTCGCCGTCCAATACCGAGATCAAGGGCATCGTCGGCCTGGAGCGCAACCTGTCGGCCATGATCGACGACCCGAACTCGGAGGTGAACCTGCTGAACGAGGCCGGTATCGTCACCGTGTTCAACAGCTTCGGTAGTGGCATGCGGGTGTGGGGCAACCGTTCGGCCGCCTGGCCGGTGCTGACGCACATGAAGAACTTCATCCCGGTACGGCGCACCGGCGACATCATTAACGAGTCGATCCGCTACTTCAGCCTGCAGTATATGGACCGGCCGATAGAGCAAGCGCTGATCGACGCACTGGTGGAGTCGGTGAATGGCTACGGCCGCAAGCTGATTGGCGACGGCGCGGTGCTGGGTTTCAAAGCGTGGTATGACCCCGCGCGTAACACCAAGACTGAGCTGGCAGCTGGCCACGTGCTGATCAGCTACAAATACACCCCACCGCCGCCGATGGAACGGCTCACCTTCGAGACCGAGATCACCGACGAATACCTGGCAACCCTGAAGGGAGGCGCTTAATGTACCCCCCACGTTCACTATCGTTCACAGCCCCCCAAGGGGGCGACGCCTCCCTTGAGGCGGCTCTACGGGAGGCTTAATCATGGCTGGCAAAATCCAGGTCAACCGCATCACCAACGCCAACATCTATATGGAAGGCAACAGCCTGCTGGGCCGCGCCGAAGAGGTGAAACTGCCCGATGTGCAGGCCATCATGACCGAGCACAAGGCGCTGGGTATGATCGGCAAGATCGAACTGCCGTCCGGCTTCGACAAGCTGGAAGGCGAGATCAAGTGGAACAGTTTCTACCCCGAGGCGATGAAGGCTACGGCCAACCCGTACAAGACGGTGCAGCTACAGTGCCGTTCCAGTGTCGAGACCTACGGCCAGGGCGGCCGCCTGGAGGAGAAACCGCTGGTTACCTACCTGACCATCTCCTTCAAGAAGAACCCGCTGGGCACCTACAAGCAGCACGACAACGCTGAGTTCCCGTCGGGCTTCTCAGCCACCTACATCAAGCAGGTGCTGGACGGCGAGGAAATCCTGGAGTTGGATTACCTGGCTAATATCTTCCGCGTCGGCGGTGAGGACATGCTGGCAAACTACCGCGCCAATATCGGCGGCTGATTGCCCCACACTTCCCCCTGCAGGCCCACTTCGGTGGGCCTTTTCTTTTGCTCTTTTAAAGCACGCTAAAAGCGTGTTAATAGACGTCTCGTCAACAATGTGCCTATCCCAACCGAAGGAGGCACATCATGCAAGTCACCCTCAAATACCCGTTTACCGCACCGTCCGGCCAGAAGATTGAGGCCGTTACTCTGCGCCGTCTCAAGGTGCGCGACCTAAAGACCATTGGTGAGCAGTCGGATGGCAAGCCAGCCCAGATGGAGCTATTGGGTGTCGCCCGTATGACAAACCTGATTCCGGAAGACCTGGACGAGATGGATGCAGCGGACTACCAGGTGCTGAAGGAGCGATTTCTGGACGTGCTGGGTATCACCGGAAACGCTGTGGACGGGGGCGGGACTACTGGCGCGGTGGTTCCGGTTTCCGCCGAGTGAGATTGACCGGCTGACGGTAGCGGATTTCTTCCGCTGGGTGGATGAGGCGGCCGATCAGATCAAACGCGAGAACGGCGACCGCTAATCAGCGCCGCCACTACCTGAACAAGCAGCCCCACCAGCAGTGACACGGCGGGCAGCCCCCAGATCAACAGCGGTACCACAAACAGCATCCCCAGCAGCAGCAACAAGACGAAGCCGAGGACGCTGCCTGCAGCCAGCGACCACGCCCACCCGATCAGTAGCACACAGGCGGTAGCAGTGCCGATGAATTGCACCAGGGTGGCGACGGTCTGGCCAATCTGTTTCGCATTATTTTCCATAGTTTCCCAGTATAGCGAAGGAGTTTTCCGATGGCGAAAGAGTTACTGGTCAGTGTCGCCATTGGTGCTGCACTTCAAGGTTCCTATTTGGCCACGTTCTCCGGTGCCAAAAGAACGCTTGGTGACCTGGGCAAAACCGCCGATAGCCTGCGCAAACAGCATGGGCAGATGGGCAAAGAGCTGGCGCGGGCCATGGCCAGTCCCAAGGCTGGTATCGGTGATCTGCGCCAGCAGTACGATAGGCTTGGTCAGTCTATTGAGCGTGTGCATGCCAGGCACAAAGCCCTAAGTGCCAGTATGCAGCGAGGTCAGGAGCTGAAAGACGCGCGCCAAGAACACATCGGAGGCATAAAAGAGAGTGCCGCCACGGCCGTGGCCATTGGTGCGCCACTACTGGGTTCAGTTAAGCAGGCAGCCAAGTTCGAGGCTGGGTTACGCGATATTGCCATCACCGGCAACCTGAAGGCCCAAGAAGAAATCGCCCTTGGCGAAACCTTGCGCCAGTCCGCCCTGGTCACCAACCAGGGGCATGAGGCCATCATGCAAGGCGTCAACACACTGGTGGCCCAGGGCATGAATGCCACCGAAGCTGGCAAGTACTCGGCCTTGCTGGGTAAAACCGCTACCGCCACCAATGCCGAGATGAACGACCTGGCCAAGATGATGTTCTCGCTCTCCAACAGCTTGGGCATCAAGGGTGAAGCCAACCTGAAAGAGGCGCTGAACCGGGCTGCCTACGGTGCCAAGCTCGGCCAGTTCGAACTCAAGGCCATGTCGCAATACTTGCCCACCTTGACCAGTACCTTCGCCGCCAAAGGGATCAAAGGCCAAGAGGCGCTGACCCAGATTATTGCCAGTCTGGAGGTTGGCCGCAGCGCAGCCGGTACCGATGGTGAGGCCGTGACCAATCTGGTCAACTGGATGAGCCACATGAACACCGACCACACCTCCAAGGCGTACGGCAAGGCGGGGGTGAATTACCAGCAGTCGATGCAGAACCTGGTGGCACAAGGCTATTCCAGCTACGAGGCCAGCCTGCAGATTGCTGACAAGTTCATCACCGGCAAGGGCGACGCCTTCATGGCGCAGTGGCAGAAGGCAGGCAAGGCAGGCGACGAAAACGCCCAGCGCCAGTTGATGGAGAGCTTCGGCCTGAACGAGGTGTTCACTGACATCCAGACCATCAACCACCTGCTGGCCATGCGCCAGAACTGGGACAAGTACCAGCAGAACAAAAAGCAGATGGGCAGCACGCAGGCGCTGGGCACTATCGATGAGGATTACGCCAAGCGGGCACAGACCGCGCAGAAAGCTTGGGAGCGCTTCACCACGCAGATTGCCGATGTGGCCATCACCATCGGTAGCGTGTTCCTGCCCGCGCTATCGGACACGCTGGACTCGCTGGTGCCGGTCATCCGCAACTTCGGCGCCTGGGCCAAGGAAAACCCTGGTGTCTTGCGCGGCATCATCGGCCTGGTTGGCGGGATTGTTGCCCTGCGCACTGCCGCCTTTGGTCTGAAGTTCCTTGGCAACTTCATGTTCCTGGCCCCAGCGAATTCGATCGGTACAGCCTGGGGGGTACTGACCAGCCGCTTCGCTATCTTTCGGGCACTGATGGCCGGCGGAACAGCACGTTTTCCGCTACTGCTGCAATTTTTCGGTATGGGGGCGGATCGTGCCAGCAAGTTTGGCAGCGTCATCACCGCATTGACCGGTGCAACTCGCGGGTGGGGTGCCACCGTATCGGGTCAACTGACTGGCAGCATTCGGGGGGCGGTAGCTGCAGCACGTACCTGGATCATCACGCAAGGGGCCTGGGTGCGTACCAACCTGCTGACCATGTCGGGTATTCGTGGGCTGGTTGGCGCCATGGTCGGCCCCTTATTGGGCCGAGTGCATGTGGTTACGGCAGCGATGCGATCCTGGGCGGCTACTTCGTGGTCTTGGGTACGCACTAACCTGCTGACCACTGCAGGGATTCGTGGGCTAGCCAATTCTATGGCCGGTGCTTTGCCAGGCAGATTCCAGGCGGCTACTACAGCAATGCGGACCTGGACAGCTGCGTCATTGTCTTGGGTGCGCACCAACCTGCTCACCACTGCAGGTTTGCGGGGTTTGGCGGCCTCATTCGGTGGGCAATTGGTTTCGGGCATTCGCACCGCGACGGTAGCGGTGCGGGCGTTCTCTCTTGCACTGCTGACCAACCCCATCGGTATTGCAGTCGCCGTCATCGGGGGTGCCGCATTCCTGGTTTACAAGTACTGGCAACCGATCAAGGGCTTCTTCGCCGGCCTGTGGCAAGGGTTACGCTCGGGGCTCGCCCCGTTGATGCCGGCATTCCGTCAGTTGGCCAGCGTGGCCAGCGCCGCCTTCGTCCCTTTGATGCCCCCTTTGCGTGCCGTGTGGGGCTGGCTAAAGAATATCTTCCAGCAAGCCAACGACACCGGCGGTGCGGCGAGAAACCTTGGCGTGGCGGTTGGCCAGGGTATTGCCAGTGCGGTCATGTGGGTTGGCCGGCTGGTCAAGTCGGTGTTCGATCTGCCGGGCAAGTTCATTCGGCTCGGCGGTGACATCGTCGATGGCTTGGTGAATGGCATCAAAACAAAGTTTGGTGCGGCCCGCGACACCATCGTCCAGTTCGGTAGCAGCATCAAGGGTTGGTTTACCAGCACCCTCGGTATCAAGTCGCCTTCGCGTGTCTTTATGGGTTTCGGTGACAACATCGCACAGGGTGCGGCCATCGGCATCGGTCGTACCGCTGGCATGGTGGCCAAGGCTACCGCCGGCATGGCACTGGCCACGACCACCGCCTGGGGCCAGCCAGCCTTGCCGGCACCCGCCCTGGGTGCGCTTCCGTCCGTGAACAACACCATGCAGACGGTGCACCAGCGCATCGTACCTGCCACGCCAACGCTGCTGGTGCCACGTCTACCCACGGTCGTACCACCTGGTAGTACCCCGGAGCGGGAGTGCCTGGCCGAGCGGGTGAAAGAAGCACGTGCCGCCACCCCGACGACGGGCGCAGCGGGTGCGGCGCAAGCAGCCATGCATATCGTGTTCTCCCCACAGATCACCCTGCAGCCCGGCACGCCCAAGGAGGTGCAGCAGCAGGTCAGCCAGGCGATGCAGCTTTCCTTTGCCGAGTTCGAGCGAATGATGAAGCGCTACGAGGCCGACAAGAAACGCCGTAGCTATGGAGGTAACAGCTGATGTATGCCGTATTGGGTGAAATCGAATTCGACCTGATTACCTACTTCGACGGCATGGAAGCGCATTTCGGTAGCGACTACGCGGAGCACGCGCTGATCGGCGGCAAGCCGAAGCTGCAGTTCGTCGGTGACAAACTGGACGAGATCCGCATCGACCTGGTGTTTCACGCTACCTACTGCGACCCGGAAGCCGAGCTGATCCGTCTGCGGGGGGCCATGCAGTCTCGCGCAGCCTTGGCATTGGTACTGGGCAACGGCGACTACAAGGGCCGCTTCGTCATTACCGCCCTGCAGGCCACCGGCCGCCATACCGACCGTGCCGGTAGCCTATTGGCAGCGGAGGCACAGCTGTCGCTGAAAGAGTTCACCGGCCAGGCGCGCAAGCCCCAAGCACCCGCGCTGCAGGGGCTCACTAGCGCGCTGCTGCCCGCCAGCCGGGTGCCGCTGGCCAAGAGCTTTCCGCAGGCGACCAGCACGCTGCTGAAGGCTAACGCGGGCGGTCTGGGCCTGGCTGTGGCACGTGCCAAGAGCGCCTTGGCCACTTCCAGTGGTGTGATCCGCACGGTGCAGGGCTTGCGCAGCCTGGCTGGCCGCGACCCATTGGCGGTAATCGGCCGCCTGCCAGGCGTGATGCGCGATGCCCAGGGTGTATTGCCCGGTCTCGGACTGGCCACTGTCAGCATCCAGCAGTTTGGGCAGCTAGCGGCCACAGCTGGCGATGCCGGACGGCTGGCCAAGGGGCTGGCACGGGTCAAGAGCGACCTGTCGTCACTGTCTGGTCTGCTGTCTGGCGCCGATGGCAACAACCTGCAGGGCAAGCTGTCGGCGGCCGGTGGCCTGACCGACCGTACTGAGCAAGAGCTGGACGCGCTGACCAAGCCGCTAGCTCGCCTCGCCGCCAAGGCTGCCACACGCAGCACCCTTTCCTGATAGGCCCGCCATGTACCTGAACCACCTGACCCAAGACGGCGACCGCTGGGACTCGATCGCCTGGCGCTACTACGGCGACGTCAAGCACGTGCCGCTGCTGATTGAGGCTAACCCGCATGTGCCTGTCGTTGAGGTATTGCCCGGAGGCCTGAACCTGGCCATCCCGGTGATCGAGGCCGAGGCCGCCACCGCACTCGAGGCGCTGCCACCATGGAAACGCTGAACGACTACCGGCTGGCAGATGTGTCGACGCCAGCCTTCGACCTCGCGTACAACGGCAAGGCCATCACCGCCGACATTGCCCCCTTCGTACTGGGCATCACCTACACCGACCACCTGTCCGGCGAGTCGGACGAGCTGGACGTCGAACTGGAGGACAGCGACGGCCGCTGGCTCGACAGCTGGTACCCGGATAAGGGCGCTGCACTGACACTGAAGCTAGGCTACCTGGGGGCGCCGCTGGTCTCGGTCGGCCGCTTCGATATTGATGAGGTCGGCTACCAGGCGCCACCGTCCACGGTCCGTATCCGCGCCCTGGCCACCGGCGTGCA
Organism: beta proteobacterium L13; assembly: GCA_000335715.1. Classification (GTDB taxonomy): domain Bacteria; phylum Pseudomonadota; class Gammaproteobacteria; order Burkholderiales; family Chromobacteriaceae; genus Vogesella. The sequence goes on along the minus strand of AMYZ01000004.1, from coordinate 19,226 downwards.
GAAGGCTGTCCGCACCCGCAAGGGCCGTGCCTACGAGAAGAGCACGCTGGCGGCCATCGCCCAGCGCATGGCCAAGGCGCACAAGATGACGCTGGTGGGCAAAATCGAAGCCATCGCCATCGACCGGGCCACGCAGTATCACGAGACCGATCTGGCCTTCCTTGCCCGCCTGGCCGGGGAGTACGGCTACGCCTTCAAAGTGACCGAGAACAACAGCAGGCTCGTGTTCTGGAAGATGGCCGACCTACACTTGGCCAAGGCTGTACGCAGCTACAGCCCGGAGCAGCTGATCAGCTGGCAAGCCACCGACAAGCTGAGCGACGTACCAGCCTCTGCACAGGTGAAGTACCACGACCCCAAGCGCAAGAAGCAGGTTGTGTACGGTGTGAAGAATGGTGAAACCACCGTGGTTGGCAGCACCGATTCCGGCAAAGGCAGCAGCGCCGACACCGTCAAGCTGATCCGCCGCGCACCGACCCAGCAGGCCGCCGAGGCGCAGGCCCGCGCCCACCTGGATCGCAGGCTGCTCGACCGCACCAGTATGGAGATCACGCTCGAGGGCGACCCGGTGTTGGCCGCAGGCAGCGTGATCACGCTGACCGACCTAGGCAAGCTGTCCGGCAACTACACCATTACTCGCGCCACCCACCGCATCAGCCGGGGCGATGGCTACCTGACCACGCTGGAACTGAAGCGCGTGGCGCCGGCCGCCAAAGCCAAGAGCGCCACCAAGAAGCCGGCCGCCCCCAAGGGGATGGTGGTGTACGGAGTGAAGAACAACCAGGTGCAAGTGGTCGGCACTACCACCAAAAGGAAATGAGCATGAACGAAACCTTTGCCGAAGCCGGCTCAACCCTGAAGTTCGGCACCGTGGCCGCCGTCGACGAGAAGACCATGCGCGTGCGGGTGCGCCTGCCCGAGCTGGACAACCTGCGCACGGCCTGGCTGCCGGTACTGACCCGTAAGAGCAAGCGTGACAAGGACTACTGGCTGCCCGATCTAGGCGAGCACGTGGCCGTGCTGCTGGATGCACGCGGTGAGGATGGGGTGGTGCTGGGCGCGATCTTCTCGGAGGCCGACGCGGTGCCGGTGGCCAGCCGCGACAAGTGGCACCGCCGCTTTGCCGACAATACCGAGCTGGAATACGACCGCGCCAGCCATATGCTGACGATCAAGGGCGGCATCCAGAAGGTGATCGTCGAAGTCGGCGCGGAGATCCTGCTCAAGGCCGGCACTAAGGTGACGATCGACACGCCGGACACCGAAGCCACCGGAAATCTGCTGGTCAAGGGCAAACTGACCTACCAGGGCGGCATGGCCGGCTCGGGTGGCGCTGGTGCGGCCGCTACCATCAGCGGTGGCGTGCAGGTCGAGGGAGACGTCCAGGTCGACGGTAATATTGACGCCAGCGGCAGCGTGATGGATGGCGGCGGCAACTCTAACCACCACAGCCATTAGGGTTTGGGCTGATCGCGCTTGGCGATGGCCGCTTTGGCACCTGCAGGCAAACGATCAAACAGTGCCTGGGCCTTGTTTGGTTTGGAGATCATCTCGTCGACAATGATGTTAACCATCTCGAACAGCACAATGGCGGTTTCGGCATCGTCTTCCAGCTGCAGCTCGCCGGGGTGAACCGCGTTGTTACCGATGACCCTAATTGCGTCCAGCGCTTGCTGCACCATTTCGGACAGATTGCGCTCGCGTACCAACATCTTGATATCGTCGTTAATGTTCTGGCCTGGCATGCCCAGATTTTTGCACAGCTTCTGCACTACCAGCCGTAGTAAGGCGGCTGAACCACGCGGCGATCGTGCAAAGATGTCGCGGGCTTCCATAAAGTCACCCTTGCAGTCTTCTGGAAGGTCTGGGCTGGGCATAGGTGCAGTGGATGCATAGGGGAAAAGCTGAGTACTTTTCTTTGCGTTTTCGGCATTAGCTTCTTCTGCATACTCCAGATCTGTGTGCAGATATACACCCTCCCATATGCTGTGTCGCTCGCAATGCTCGCACCTTACTGCATGCACTTCTATATCCTTTATTTCGAAGTTCTGTTTGTATGAATAGAGACGGCTCCAGACCATTCTTGAGTAGGCATTGCAGTGTGGGCAATTAAACGCGTCTTTGTAAAACTCAGGTGCTTCATAGTGCATAGCCATCTCCCATTGTCATAGCTCGATTTTAACCCGCTTTACTATCCTGTGGCCGTTGCTGGCGACATCCTGTCGCCATGACCCGGCTATCTGACATCTCCTCTCTGCACTGGCAGCCCGCACTTGGCGGGGACGGCGTCGTTGAAAACTTCGACGACATCCACCAGGCTATCCGCGTGATCCTGCGCACCCCGAAGGGTGCCGATCCGCTACGGCCGCAGTTTGGCAGCAAGCTGCACCAATATATCGATTACCCGGTGGATCGCGCCCGGCCGCATGTGGTGCGAGAGGCTGTTGAAGCAATCAGCGACCCGCTCTACGGCGAGCCGCGTGTCACCGTGGAGCGCGTGCTGTTTGACCACCTCGCACCCGGCCATGTCCGCCTCCTTGTGCAATCGCACCTGGCCAACGGCGTGCAGATCGAGACGGAGGTAGCGCTGTGAGCGACCTCCCCAAGTTCATTCCCGATGACCCGACAGCGGTCACCCAGGAGCTGATCAGCGCCTACGAGGCGATGACCGGCAAGACGCTGTACCCGGCCCATGTCGACCGCTTGATGATCGACCTGATTGCCTACCGCGAGAGCGTCACCCGCGCCGCTATCAACGACACTGGTCGCCAGAACCTGGTGGCCTTCGCCCGCGCGCCGATGCTGGACTACCTGGGCGAGTTGGTGGGCGTGAGCCGGCTGCCGGCACAAAGCGCCCGCGGCACCGTGCGCCTGACCTTCACCGAAGCCTTGGCCAGCGCCCTGGCCATCCCCGCCGAGACCCGCGTCGAGACCGGCAGTGGCGTGCAGTTCCAGACCGAAGCCCTGATCATCGTCCCGGCCGCCGCCACCTATGCCGACCTGGCCGTGGTGGCGATCGAACCCGGTTCGGCCGCCAACGGCTACTTGCAGGGCCAGGTGAACGCGCTGGTCGATGACCTGGGTGTCGACGTCGACACGGTGGCCAACCTCGGCGTCACGCTGGGCGGTGCCGACGAAGAGACCGACGACCGCCTGCGCGATCGCATCCGTTTGGCCCCCGAGTCGTTCACCGTTGCCGGCAGCCGCCTGGCGTACCGCCACCACGCCCTGCGTGCGCACCAGGACATCGTCGACGTAGCCGTAGTTGGCCCACAGCTGGTGATGCAGAACGGCCAGCTGGTCTCTCAGAACGGCGTGCCGGCCGGCGTGGTGCGCCTGTTCCCGCTGGTGAAGTCCGGCCTGCCGGGGGCATCCATCCTGGCGGCCGTCACCGCCACCTGCAGCGCCGACAAGACGCGGCCGATGACCGACCTAGTCGAGGTGCTGCCACCGGTGGAGTACCCCTACGCGATCCGCGCTCGCCTGACCCTGTTCAGCAGCGCCGATGCCAGCACCACCTTGGACACTGCCCACGACGCGGCTGCAGCTTACGCGCTCACCCAGTCCGCAGCACTCGGCCGCGACCCGGTGCCGTCGCAGATCGTCGCGGTGCTGTCGGTCGCCGGCGTGTACCAGGTCGAACTGTTGGAGCCGCTCCAGGCACTGGCCGTACCGCCGGAAGGCTGGGCGCATTGCACCGAGATCAGCGTGGAGCTGGCGGGAGGCATCGATGGCTGACCGCCTGCAGCAGACCGCCGTGCCCAACGTACTGGCCAACGATCCGCGCTTCGGCCCGCTCGCCACTCTGACCGAGCGCTTTTCCCGGCTCGACCTGTCGACACTGCTGGTTTATCTGGTCGACCTGGTCGGCGCAGACCTGCTGCCGCTGCTGGCCGAGCAGATGCATGTGATGGGCGACGAGGGCTGGCTGCTGGCTAACACCGACGAGCAGCGCCGCACCCTGATCAAGCGGGCCGTCGAGCTGCACCGCTACAAGGGCACGGTGTGGGCGGTGAAGGAAGTATTCGGTGTGCTGAACGTGGATGTGACGCTGGTGGAGTGGTGGCAGCAACAGCCGGCGGCCGCACCGTACACCTTCGCGCTGACGGCCTGGGTCAACAGCAACTTGTTGCCTGGCGCGCCAGTACTGACGGCCGAGCTGTACGAGCGGCTGCAGCGCATGGTCGACATGGTCAAGCCGGTGCGTTCCAGCTTCGACTTCAAAGTGGGGGTGCGTTTCGACCAGCCGCTACAGATCGCCAGCGCCGGCCAGATCGCCGCCGTTGGCCGCTGGAGCAGCGAGGTTCAGCCAGTCCAGCCGACGCTGGCGCAGCAGCCCTTGCGGCTCGCCAGTGTCGGCCAGGCTGCCGCTGTCGCCCGCGTCAGCGCCACGCCTGTTGCAGTGCAGCCGACCGCCGCCCTCAACCCTGTGCGGCTCGCCAACGCGGCGCGGCCGCTGTCCATCATTCGCGTATCCATGGAGGCCCAATGAGCACCCCCTTACTGCCGACCATCACCGAGGCCGGCCTCAACGCGATCTGGCGCGCGTCGAACGACGGCGTGTCGGCCCAGATCACCCACATCGCCCTCGGCGACGCCGCGTATACCCCGAACCAGGGCATGACGCGGCTGCAGTCCGAGCGCGCCCGCTACCCGGTGGCCGACGGCCAGCGCCTGACCAGCCGCCAGATCCACCTGACCGCGCTGGCGGACGGCAATGCCGAATTCTGGGTGCGGGAGGTGGGCTTCTACCTCGCCGACGGCACCTGCCTGGCGATCTGGAGCGACCCGGCCAAGCCACTGGCTTACAAAGCCAGCGGTGTCGACCTGCTGCTGGCCTACGACCTGACTCTGTCGGCGGTACCGGCGGACAGCGTCACGGTGCAGTCGACCGGGGCTGGGCTGTCGCTGGCGATGGCCGAGGAATACACCGAGCTGGCCATCGCGCAGATCAGCGAGATGCATCGCGGCATGAAGCGTGGTGATGAGCTGAACGAGCAGGGGCGGCGACTTACCGCTGCAGAGCGATGGCTTAAAGAAGCCGAAGAACAAGTTGCAAAGGCCGCAGGCCAGGGCATGCAGCTGAAAGCCGTGGTTGACGAACGCCACGCACAGATAACCGAGCTGGCTACAGCGCAAGCCGCCGGCCTCATCAATCTGCAACGCATTGCGCTGCAGCCTTTCCTTGGGAGTTGACTATGAGTCTTGAGAAAAACATCGCGGACCTTGTTGCCGCTGCAAACGGGCTGACGGGTGAAGTCGCCGCAAAAATGGGGCAAATCGATGCCAAAGTAGCCGCTGAAATCGCCGAGCTGGAAAACTGGCGGGCGGGCGTGCGTGGTGAATACCCGGCGATCAACACGTTCCCCAACAACCTGTTGTGGAGCGGTGCAGCTGCCGGTGTTGAAGATGGCACTGTCGGCGTTAAAGGCACGCTGCCGACCGGCTTCTACGCCTGGTGCTCGAATAGCGAAGTCATCATCTTGGGAACGCGTCCGCTGGTAGATGGTGAATACGGCTTTATCCGGCCGCAGCACTACTGCCCACTGCCGCAAGTGCTGCGCGTGCGCGTGATTCCGCGGCCGGGTACGACACAAGACCAGGGCGGCGTACCCGTCATTCCTCTGCCGCTTGCGTGGGGCTATCCGATGTCCGTGGCGGGTCGGTCGATCACGCTGTCTGTCTGGGCACGGCTGGCATCGGGCGTGATGACTGGTGAGCCGAATAACAGCAAGATCATCGGTACGCAGTGGAAGCGTATCGCAAGCCACCACAATGGTGACGACGGCCTGCGTGCTTACTACGGCCAGGTCCTCGTCGGTATGACGGCGCCCATCGAGCTTGAGTTCATGCTGCCGCATGCATGGCTGGGCTATTTGCCAGACGAACATTTGCCGATCTACGCCCGCGCAATGCAGCCCGCGTAACAAGAAAAGGAGAAGTCTATGAATGCAACGAATAATGATCTGCTGGCGCAAATTGCGGCCGGCCATGCCCGTGAGCTGTGCGCACATCACATCCGCGCGCACTATCCAGAGTACCGCCAGCTTAATGTGCTGATGGCTGACGACGCGGCAGAGAAAGCGAAGATGAAGACTTTCATTGATGCCTGCCGCGACTGGTCGAACGGCGAGAACCCCGACCCGTCTGCACTGGCCGAGATCAATCCGTGAAGCTCCCGCACCTGGTGATCTACACCGACCGCTTGCCGGTCGGTGTGGCCGGTGCGGCCAACGGTCCGCTGGTACGCATCCGCCCGGCCTACCGCCACGATGCCGGCCTGCACGCTCATGAATACCGTCATGTGCTGCAGTGGTGCCAAGCTAGTGCCATAGCAGCGCTGCTGCTGGTGGTCATTGTGCTGGCCTGCGGCGGCCTGCAGGGCACGCTGCTGGCGCTGTGGCCACGCTACCGGCAGTGGTGTGAGGTGCAAGCGTACAAGGAGCAGGTGCGACACGGCCTGCGTCTGGATGACGCTGCACGGCACTTGATGAGTTCCCGCTACCAGTTGGGATTGCAGTACAACGATGCGCGCCGCTTGTTGAGCGCGTAGGAGAGAAGACAGCGACCGGGTGGGTGTTAGAGCACCCGCCCGGCCAGCTGACCCGCAGAGATAGCCTGCAAGTCATCCCAAGGCTGCCTACCGTAGGCCCACGGTTCGGTAAGCCTATCGGTGATTTTCACATTTGGAAAGAGGCTTGCAGATGTTACAAGCAACAGCAACACCCATCGTGCCGTGGATCGGCGGCAAACGTCGCCTGGCAAAACACATTCTCCCGTTGTTCCCGGAGCACACCTGCTACGTCGAACCGTTCTGCGGTGCGGCCGCGCTCTATTTCCTGAAAGAGCCGACCAAGGTCGAGGTGATCAACGACGTGAACGGCGAGCTGGTCAACCTATATAGGGTCGTGCGCCACCATCTGGAGGAGTTCGTCCGGCAATTCAAATGGGCGCTGACCTCGCGGCAAATCTTCAAGTGGCTGCAGATCACGCCCGAGGAGACGCTGACCGACATCCAGCGTGCGGCGAGATTTTTCTACTTGCAGAAGATGGCATTTGGCGGCAAGGTCGAATCACAGTCGTTCGGCACGGCGACCACCAGCCCACCCAAACTGAACTTGCTGCGCCTGGAAGAAGACCTGTCGGCCGCACACTTGCGCTTGAGCCGTACCTACATCGAAAACCTGGACTGGGCGGACTGCATCAGGAAGTACGATCGGGAGCACACACTGATCTACTGCGACCCACCGTACTGGGGCACCGAAGGCTATGGCGTCGACTTCGGCCTGCACCAGTACCAGCGCATGGCCGAGCTGGCCAAAACCATCCAGGGGCACATGATCATCTCGGTCAACGACATCCCGGAAATGCGCCAGGCGTTCGACGGGCTGACCATTGACCGGGTGGACATCAACTACACGGTGGGCGGTGCCGGCCGCAGCAAGGACAGGAAGGGCGAGCTAATCATCCGCAACTGGTGATCCTGGCCAGAAACTACGAAGGGGCCGAAAGGCCCCTTTGAACTGTAAAAGTGAAATTCCTTTGCAAATGCTGGAAAATGAAAGCTGTTCCATTTATCGCGCAGAATGGCGCTCAATTTTCGCGCCGCGCTTCACCACGCCAAGCTCAGCGCATATCACCTGGCGCCCTCTCCACCCTAGCCCCGTGCCGACACCAGCCAGGCGCACTAGCCGCCTGCGGCGCAAGGTTGGCCGCAAGATGCGCACAAGGCCTGCCGGCATTGCCGGCAGGCCTTGTGCGTTAACAGGACACTACCCCGCTCAGAAGCGGTAGCGGGTGCTCAGCTGGAACTGGCGCGGGTTGCCCGGCATGATCTGCGCACTGGACGTGGCGCTGACGAAGTAGCGGCGATCGCTCAGGTTTTCCACCGCCAAGGTGGCGTCCCAGGCTTTCTGGCGGTAGCCGGCGCGGGCGTCCCAGCGCTGGTACGCCGGCAACACGGTGGTATTGGCGCTGTCGGCAAAGCGTTTGCCTACCGCAGTAACGCCCACCTCGCCAAACCAGCCCTGGCTGGCGTCCACGCCCACGAACAGGCTCCCGTTATGCTTGGACACGTTGGCCGGGCGCTTGCCCTGGGTGGCCGGCTCGGCGCGCACCAGGCTGGCGTCCTGCACTGCCACGCCGCCACGCAGATAGGCCTGGCCCGGCAGGCGCGCCTGGGCGCTCAGCTCCATGCCTTCACTGCGCTGCAGGCCGGTGAGGATGGTGCGGCTGGGGTCGGCCGGGTCAGTGGTGCGGCGGTTGTACAGCTCCAGACGGTACAGCGACAGCGTGGTAGCCACGCGCTTGCCCAGCCAGTCGCTCTTGATGCCGGTTTCGTACAGGCGGGTGTATTCCGGGTCCAGCGCATTGCCCTGGCTGCCCGGCGTCAGGCCGATCAGGCTGCCGCCCACCGGGGCGAAGGTCTTGCTGTAGCTGGCGTACAGCGCGTGCGCCGGCAGGCCGTTCCATACCAGGCCCAGGCGCGGGCTGAGGCTGCTGCTGTTGCGCGACTCGCTGGCACGGGTATCCAGGCGGCGGCTGCTCACATGGAATACGTCGTGGCGCAGGCCGGCCAGCAATTGCCAGTCGCCTAGCGCCAGCTGGTCCTGCGCGTACACGCCGCGGCTGCGCACCTGGTGGCGGGCATCGCTGTTGACGCGCATGGCACCGTTGTACTGCGCCAGTGCTTCCGGGCGGTACAGGTTGGCCGCAGCGATATTGCTGGCGTTGTTGTACAGCTTGGGGCTGCGCTCTTGCCAGCCCTGGTCTACACCCAGCAGCAGCTGGTGCTTGATGTTGCCACTGTAGACCTCGCCTTCCAGCTCGGTCTGGCTGATCAGGTTGTCGGCCTTCAGGTCTTGCTGCCAGCGCTGGCGGCTCACATTGTTACCGCTCACGCCGGTGACGTAGGTATTGTCGAACTGGCTGTCCAGGCGGATCAGGCCCAGCAGGTGACGCAGCTGCCACTGCGCGTTGAGATCGTAGCTCAGGCGCGAGCGCAGCGACTGCGACACGTCGTGGATGCTGTCACGGCGGGTATCGCTGTACACGCTTTCCAGCGGCACCTTGGCCGGCGTGCCGTTGACAGCAGGGATGCCGCGGTCGGGCGTGCGAGTGTGCTCGTTGTACTCGTACTGCAGCAACCAGTTCAGGTCCGGCGCCAGGCGCCAGCTCAGCGACGGCGCAAACAGCTTGCGGCTGCCATCCACACCGTTACGGAAGCTGCCGTACTCTTCTTGCGCCGCATTCAGGCGCACGCGCACATCGTCGCGCCATTCGCCGTTCAGGTCGGCCTGCAGACGGTAACGGTCATGGCTGCCCACCTCGGCGCTGAGGGTGGACGGCAAGCCTTTTTGCGGGCGTTTGCTGATGCGGTTGACGATGCCGCCGCTGCTGCCACGGCCGTACAGCACCGCCGCAGGGCCTTTCAGCACCTCTACCCGTTCGATATTGCCCAGGTCGCGGGTGTACTGCATGTCGTCGCGAAAACCATCCAGGTACATATCGGTACCGGCGCTGAAACCACGGAGGGTGACGCCATCGAAACGGGTATCGCCGCTGGCGTCCACGCCCGGCACACCGACCAGTGCCTGGCTGAGGCTGCGCTGGCCGTAGGCGGTGATCTGTTCGGCTTTCACGCTGTCGATGGTTTGCGGCACCAGCTTGGCCGGCGTGCGGGTACGGGTGGCGGTGGTCACATCCGGCAGTGCGGCGCTAGCCGCTGTATTGTCAGCACTAACTGTCACAGTGGGCAGGGTAACGTCGGCCAGCGCCGGGCCGGCCAGTGCCGCCAGCACCAGCAGCGGCAGGGTTCGGGGGGTAAGGGTGTGCATCATGCGTTTAGGGTCCGGAAAGGTTGGCCGCCGCGGCCGTCTTGGCGGCACGGCTGTTGTAATTGGGCGCGAATAATACTGATTGTTATTTACAGCATCAACCCTGATACAAAAGCGGCTAACCGGCAGGCTGCACAAGCCGACTGTGGCATTTGTCATAACAATGCGACAGTCACAAACATTTAATGAGAATTATTCTTGATAACAAGAATGAGAATGGATATCATCCAGCCATCAAATCAATCAATGCAGGAGTGGATGACATGAACGCCATGCTGGTAGGAGCAGATACTTTGGGCAATATCCCGGGGGTGCTGGACGAGTTCGGCATCAGCATCCACAAACACCTGAGCGGCCGTAACAGCTCGCACCAGCGCAAGCTGGACCGCCTGCCGGCCGGCACCGACCTGCTGATCCTGTTTACCGATTTTCTGGGCCACAACGTGATGAAACACTTTCGCGAGCTGGCCAACGAAGAAAAAGTGCGCTTTATCGCCTGCCGCCGCTCGGTGTGCTCGCTCAAGCAGCAGCTGAACTGTGTCGGCTTTACCGAAAAACAGCACTGTGCCAGCTGCCCCAATGCCTGCCAGAAACCTGGCAGCGGCGGCAAGGCACGCAAGCACTAAGCCGCATACCAGACACGACAGAGTCCGTACGCGGACGATCGCTTCCTCTTCTTGTGATACGGCCAGCGGCGGGTAGCACGCTGGCCGTCTTTTTACAGGCATCGTTCGCGGCCAAGCTGGCCACACGCCCCTGCCTTTATTCGTCGCGGGCGCGGCGGATACCGCTACGCAGCTGCTGCATTTGCTGGCGGAAATGCCGGCAATTACGGCACAGCAGCAGGTGAAACGATAAACGCACCTGTTCGCCACGGCTTAGCGGGCGGTCCATACCATCAGAAATCAGGCGGCTAGCCTGTTTGCAGCTCATCCCCATCACGCCCCCTCCTTCTGAAACCAGCGTAACTCCAGGCATTCGCGCAAGCTCATGCGCGCGCGGTACAACATCACAGAGCAATTAGTCGCCGTAATCGATAAATTCTGACAAATCTCGGCGATGTCCATATCCATGACCTCGCGCATGGCAAACACCATGGCGGTGCGCTTGGGCATGGCCTGCGCGCAGTGCTGGTATACCTGCCAGAACTGCTTGGCCAGCAGACCTTCTTCCGGCACGCCCCAGGCGCGCACGGCCTGCTGCCACGCGCCCTGGCCATCAAACAGGCCATCCAGGTCGGACAGATCGGCGTCTTCGCTCAGGTCGGTGGCTACCTCGCGCTGCTGGCGGCGTATGGTATCCACCAGCTTGAAACGCAGGATGGAGATAAGCCAGGTACGCACGCTGGCCTGGCCGGCAAAACGCTCGCGCCCCTCCAGTGCGGCCAACAGGGCCTCCTGCACCGCGTCTTCGGCGGCAGCCTGGTCTTGCAGCTGGGCACGGGCGTAGCGCAGCAGCCAGGGGCGCTCGGCTTCTATCTGTTCGGGGCTCATGGGCTTCCTTAGCGACGAATGCAAAAATCGACCGCCTCGGACAGGCGCTCGACCGCAATGACTTCCAGGCCTTCTATGTCCTGGCGCGGCTTGTTGGCCGCGGGCACGATGGCGCGCTCGAAGCCCAGCTTGGCGGCCTCTTTCAGGCGCTCCTGGCCGCGCGCCACCGGGCGCACCTCGCCAGACAGGCCTACTTCGCCAAACACCACCAGCTTCTCGGGCAGTGGCTTGTTCCGCAGCGACGATACCATGGCCAGAATCACCGCCAGGTCGGCCGCCGGTTCGTTGATCTTCACCCCGCCCACGGCATTCAGGAACACGTCCTGGTCAAAGCAGGCAATGCTGGCGTGGCGGTTCAGCACTGCCATCAGCATGGCCAGGCGGTTTTGTTCCAGGCCCACGCTCAGGCGCTTGGGCTGGAAACCATGCGCGTCGTCCACCAGCGCCTGGATCTCCACCAGCAGCGGGCGGCTGCCCTCTTGCGTCACCAGTACGCAGGAGCCGGACACGTCATCGCGGTAGCTGGACAAGAAAATGGCCGAGGGGTTGGACACGCCACGCAGGCCGCGGTCGGTCATGGCGAACACGCCCAGCTCGTTGGCCGCGCCAAAGCGGTTCTTGATGGCGCGGATCATGCGGTAGCTGGAGTGGCTATCGCCCTCGAAATACAGCACGGTATCCACGATGTGCTCCAGCACGCGCGGACCGGCCAGCGAGCCTTCTTTGGTGACGTGGCCCACCAGAATAATGGTGATGCCGCTTTGCTTGGCGATGCGCGTGAGCTGCGCCGCGCACTCGCGCACCTGCGATACCGAGCCGGGGGCCGAGGTCACCTGGTCGGAATACAGCGTCTGGATGGAGTCGATCACCGCCACTTCGGGCATTTCGGCCTGCAGCGCGGGGATGATGGCCTCCAGGCGGATTTCGGACAGCAGCCGCACGCGGCTGGCATCCACCGCCAGGCGGCTGGCGCGCAGGGCAATCTGCTGCGGCGATTCCTCGCCAGACACGTACAGCACCTTGCGGCTGGCACCGATGGTAGCCAGCGCCTGCAGCAGCAGCGTGGATTTGCCAATGCCGGGGTCGCCGCCCAGCAGGATGACGGCCCCTTTCACGATGCCGCCGCCCAGTACACGGTCCAGCTCTTCGATACCGCACGATTCGCGCGGCACTTCGGCGGCCTGTACCTGCGACAGCTGCTGCACCGGCTGGGTTTGCGCGGTCCAGCTCTGGAAGCGGGCGTTGGCCGCCGCAGCGGGCGGCGCGGCCACGGTTTCGGCCAGGCTGTTCCAGGCGCCGCAGTGCGGGCACTGGCCTTGCCATTTGGGCGAGGTGCCACCGCACTCGCCGCATTGATATTGCGTCTTGAGTTTTGCCATGGGGGGAATTATGAGCCAGTACTGCCGTCAGGTCACGGCAGCCAGCGCAGGCTAATGTGTTGCGGCGGGTTTGGCGGGGGCTGGCGCGGGTTTGGCAGCCGGGGCGGTGCCGCTTTTCTCGGCTTCCAGATCGTTCAGGATATTCAGCAGACGGTTATCAGTAGCACTGGGGGCGCCTTTGTCGGCATTTTCGGCTTTTTCGGCCCCGCGCACGGTAGACAGGATGGAATCAATCAGCGGGTCGTGCTTGGCCAGCTCCTCGGCTTCTTCGTTGGTAATCACGCGTTTGCCTGCAGGCGCTGCCGGGGCAGCAGCAGCACCTTGTGCCGGCGCTGCTGCCCCGCCGTGTGCGGCGGGGGCGGCTACAGGCTGATCACTTTTTTTTTGAGCCGGGTCGTCGTGCGTAGCACTACCCGCCGCTGCGGGCGGTGCCGATGCTTCCGCCGCCGGGGGCGGCGGTGTCGGGTCGGGCGGCGGGGTGACCGTTTCCAGCTTGTTCTTGGTCATGTACTCGTGCATTTCGCGCCAGCCGGCATACACCTGCGCCTTATCTGCGTCGGGGTTACGGTTGTAACACTCCTCCAGCGAACGGCCGGTCTGCCGACAAGACGCACCTATCGCTTTGTTGGACTCGGCCGCCAGCCCGCTGACATTCATGACCCAGTTGCAACCGGTGAGCAACACCAGCATGGGCAGTAACAGATAAGCCCGCATTCAGTATCCTTATGCAATAGTGCGCAAATCCAGCACCGTGGTTTCGCCACTGCGGCCACGGCTGGCGCTGCCTATCCAGTACAGCATGTGCGGCATCAGGTCGGCCAGGTTGCCGCGCTCGCTCTTGGCTTCACCCGGGTGGGTGCGCGTACGCTGCGGCGAGTTCACCGGGCCTGGCACCAGCAGGTTGACACGCAGGTTCGGGTACACGTCCCACTCGGACGCCGCTACCTGCATCAGGTAGCCCACACCGGCCTTGGATGCGCCAAACGCGCCCCAGAACGCCCCCGGCTGCTGGCCGTGGGTTTCACCCACAAATACCACGCTGGCATCGGCTGCGGTAGTGAGCAGCGGCATGCAGGCACGGGTCAGCGCAAACGGCGCTACCGTGTTGATGCGGTACTGGTTCATCCACTCGTCAATGCGCTGGTCCACCAGCGGCGACAGCGCATAAAAGTGCGCGGCGCAGTGCACGATGCCATCGAGGCGGCCTACCGCGTGCTTGATCTGGTAGGCCATGGTATTGAAGTCGTCATCGCTGGCCTTGAGCAGATCCAGCGGGATGGCTACCGGCTCCGGGCCGCCCGCCGCTACGATCTCGTCGTATACCTTTTCCAGGCCTTTCACGCTGCGCGCCAGCAATACTACGGTAGCACCGTGGGCGGCAGCGGCCAGCGCCGTTTCGCGGCCTATGCCCTGGGTAGCACCGGTAACCAGCACCACGCGGCCAGCCAGATAATCTTTTTCAAACGTTTGCGTCATTCTTTTTAGTCCAGTCCTGCATGAGGGTTCGGGCGGCCGTGACGCCACTGCGCACAGCCCCTTCCAGTGTGGCCGGGTAGTCGGCACACAGCCAGTCGCCCGCGAGATAGGCGGATTCTACGCCAAGTCGCACTGCCGGGCGTGCCAGGCTAACGTTGGCCGCAAAAGTAGCGCGCTGCTCGGTAATCTGCCAATGCTGCTTCAGCGGTGGCAAATCTGGCACATGGCGCTGCATTTCACCCAGCACCGCGGCCAGCAGCGCGTCGCGCGCCAGCGTGGCGTGCGGGCCGTCGGCACTGATCACCACCGACACCAGCCCCGGCTCGCCGCTTAATGCCTGGCGGTCGAACCACCATTGGCCCACGCCGCTGGCCTGGCCGGTCATCACGGCGGGCAGCCGCACCCTGCCCTCAAACTGCAGGTACAGGGTAGTTATCGGCTGGTATTGCCACGCCTTGAGCAGCGCGCTCAGCGGCGCATCATCCAGCAAGGCGGCGGCGTGGTACGGCGCTACTGCCACCAGCACGGCATCGAAATACTCGCCATCCACGCGCCAGCCACCGTTTTCGGGCTGCAAGGCCGCCACGCGCTGGCCCAGCCGGGTAGCTACGCCCTGTGCGGCTAACCATTGCAGCGCGGGGTCGACAAACAGCGCAGAGAGATCCACCCGCGGCAGCAGCAGCTGGCTGTCACGCGCCGACGGCGCACCCAGGCTGTCGCGCAGCACATTGGCCAGCAGCTGCATGGATGCCTGCGCCGGCGGCGTGTTGAGCGTGGCCAGAATCAGCGGCTGCCAGAAACGCTGCAGCAGCGCCTCGCTCTGGCCGTGTGCGGCCAACCATGCCTGCGCCGGCGCATCTTGCCCGATTTGCCAGCGCTGCCACCTGAGCCAGGTCAACAGCCGTGCCAACGCCAGCTTGTCGCGCCAGCGCAGGCCACGGGCGGTGAGCAAGCCCGCCAGCAAGTGCAGCGGCGCCGGCCAGGCCGGGCAGCGCATGGCCATGCCATCTACCTGCTGCCAGGCCAGCGGCTGTGCGGCCAACTGTGCGTCCACATCCACGCCTACGGTGCGCATCAGGCGCAGGCATTCACGGTAGGCGCCGATCAGGATGTGCTGGCCGTTATCCAGCGCCATGCCGCCCAGCGGCACGCGCCGCGCCCGCCCGCCGGCGGCTTTGCCGGCCTCGTACAGCACCACACGGGCCGCGGGCGCCAGCTCGATGGCTGCCGCCAGCCCGGCCCAGCCGGCACCGATAATGGCAACGCGTGGGGTCAAGGCTTGTAGCCGAAGGTAGCGGTTTTCCACGCCAGCCACAGCTTGCGGCCAGGGGACAGCGACAGGCGCTGGTTCAGCACCTTGCGCGGGCCGTCCAGCTCGATTTCATCCAGCGTGGCGCGGTAGATGGCCGCCATTACCAGGCCGATGCGCTGGGCCTTGCGGTCGGCCGCCGGCAGCAGCTGCCAGGCTTTCTGGTAGCTTTCGCGCGCACGCTGGATCTGGAAGCGCATCAGCGCGTCAAACTCGGGCGATTCTTTGTAGGCCATGATGTCGGCAGCCGGTACGCCAAAGCGCTGCAGGTCTTCCACCGGCAGGTACAGGCGGCCACGGCGCGCGTCTTCGCCCACGTCGCGGATGATATTGGTCAGCTGGAACGCCAGCCCCAGCTCGTGCGCGTATTTCAGCGTGGCGCGGTCGGTGTAGCCGAAAATCTGCGCCGACAGCTGCCCCACCACGCCGGCCACGCGGTGGCAGTAGAGCTGCAGGTCGCTGTAGCGGCTGTAGCGCGGCACATCCAGGTCCATCTGCATGCCGTCGATGATCTCGGCCAGCCACGCTTGCGGCAGGTCGAACGCGGCCACGTGCGGCTTGAGCGCCTGCATCACCGGGTGCGTGGGCGTGCCCTCGTACAGCGCCGCCAGCTCGGTGCGCCACCACGCCAGCGTGGTACGGGCCACGTTGTCGTCGTGAATCTCGTCTACCACGTCGTCCACCTCGCGGCAAAACGCGTACAGCGCCACCATGGCATCGCGCTTGTCGGCCGGCAGGTAACGGAAGCTGCTATAGAAGCTGGAGCCGCTATTGGCGGCTTTGTCTTCGCAATATTGTTGGGGGGTCACGCCCGCCTCCTCTTTTTGCTGTACGGCGCGCTAAACGCCTTCCAGATAATGTACAGCCAGTCTTTCCACACCAGCACCGGGCGCTGTGTCAGCACATCGCCACGGGCGTCGTGAATCTTTTTCAGTATGCGCTCGCCACCCAGCACAATCATGCGCAGCTCCAGCCCCAGGCGGCCTTTGAGCTTGAGCGCCAGCGGCGAGCCGGCTTCCAGCATGGCCAGCGCACGCTTTACTTCTTTGTCCATCAGCATGGGCCACACGCCGCCGGCGTCGCGCGCGGCGATCTGCGACTCGCTGATGCGAAAGCGCGCCAGGTCTTCCTGCGGGATATACACGCGGCCTTTGTCCCAATCCACTGCCACATCCTGCCAGAAGTTGATCAGCTGCAGCGCGGTGCAGATGCCGTCCGACATGGCCACGCTGCGCGGGTCGTGCTCGCCGTACAGGTGCAGCATCAGCCGCCCCACCGGGTTGGCCGAACGGCGGCAGTAGTCCACCAGCTCGGCAAAATTCTGGTAGCGCGTTTTTTCCACGTCCTGGCTAAAGGCCGACAGCAGGTCGTAAAAAGGCGCCAGCGGCAGCGTGTATTCGGCTATCACCGCGGCCAGGCGCTGCATCAGCGCCGTCTGCGGCGCCTGCCCGGCCTCGATACGGCCCAGCTCGTCGCGCAGCGCCTGCAGTGCGGCCAACCTTTCTGCCGGCTGCGCGTCGCCCTCGTCGGCCAGGTCGTCGGCGTAGCGGGCAAAATGGTAGATGGCGTGTACCGCGCGGCGCATGCGCCGTGGCAGCAGGATGGAACCCACCGGAAAATTTTCGTAATGCCCTACCGACATGGCACGCACCTGGCAGAATCAAAGCGCGCATTATAAAGGCAAGTAGGCAGCAAACCGCAGCACCGGCCGTTTAACGAAAAAAATGCAGCACCACGCTTGACACACCCAAAACGGGCGTCTATTATGCGCCCCACGTTGTGACCAACACACAACGCGGTAACGCCTCAGTGGGGGTATAGCTCAGTTGGGAGAGCGCTTGCATGGCATGCAAGAGGTCAGCGGTTCGATCCCGCTTACCTCCACCACTAACAGACAAGAATCTGCCGCCTGGCAGGTTTGATGGATAAGTCCCCATCGTCTAGAGGCCTAGGACATCGCCCTTTCACGGCGGTAACCGGGGTTCGAATCCCCGTGGGGACGCCAAGACAAAAGCCCGTTGCGCAAGCAGCGGGCTTTTTGCATGGTGCACCACACCGCCCCTCCTGGGCAAAACCCGCCTCACCCGCCCCGTTACCAGCCACGCGGGCAATCTACCCCTTTTATCAGGCGCGCATGCTCGCCACTCGCCTTGAGCCGCTGCAAACCCCGGTTGAAATCCGCCAGCAAGGCCGCGCTACCCGGCAACGCCCGTGGCAATAGCAAGTGGGTAGTGAACTGGTCTGTCAGCAAGCGCAGGTGAACATGCAGCTTCTCTGCCTGCGCCATCGTAAAGTGCCTGGCCAGCAAATAGCACGCCACATTGCGCTCTATCGGCACCACATCCACCCGCCGCGCCAGCAGCTTGCGCAAGGCCAGCGCGTCATCCGGCGTGGCATCCCCCCGCAGCCGCCCCTGGTGCAGCAGCTGCCATAGCTCGGGGGTGTAGGTGTAATTGGCAATCGTCGCCACGCGGTAAGGCTGCAGGTCTGGCAGCACCTTCCAGTCAAAGCGCATGTCACGACGGTGAACAAACACCCACTGCTCGACCAGCACGGTGTCACTACTCAGAAAGCGGGCATTACGCTCGGCGTTGTACCCCCAGTACGCCGAGGCATCCCAGCGGCCGCTAGCGGTTTCCTCCAGCGCCCGCGTCCAGGGCATGAAATGGTATTCCACCGAATGACCTGCCAGCACAAAGGCACGGCGCACAATCTGCAACGCCACCCCTTGATCCGGCCGCTCCTGCGTGGCGTAGGGTGGCAGCTCACCGGTAGCAATACGCAAGGCCAGGCCGTGCGCGCACGGCAATAGCAGCAGCAAGCATAAAAGCACCGGTTTGAACATGGCATATCCCGAATGGCATCTGCCATCATCATATCGAAATTTTGCACTGCTCATCACGCCAGCAGGCTGAATACCACGAAAAATACCCCGCGGACCGGGTAGCGGTTGGCCGCAACCACGTGACCGAATGCGGCCAAGCTTGATGAGTGCAGTGAGGAAGTGGATCACAGGCCGAACAAGGCGCAGCCGCGCGGAAAGCGGCATGCAATTACGCCGCGCAGCGGCACACAAAACAAAAAGGTTGGCCGCTATACCATAAAGGCATGCGGCCAACTTTGCGGGGCACGGTGATCGTGGGAATTTGATTGGTAGATTCGCAGGAAGGATGGGCTTTGTATCCGCTACGCGGATGATAATTACAGCCGGTTCCGCCCGGCAGGCAGGAAGGGGGCGGGTCGCCGCCCCCTTTCTATCGCTGAGCGAATCAAAGATTCGCACGCAGACCCCTCGCCCCCGCGGTCCGCGAAACCCCGGCAAAAAGCCCACCGCAAGGCGCTGCCGAACTCGCCCTACGCTAACGGCTCCGGGCTCAAACAAATCGGCCGCTTGCGCGTGCGAATCTTTGATTCGCTCAGCACAATCCTTGCTGCAGACTTTTTACCGGCGCACCCCAAGGGGGCATGGGTCGCAGCACAAAGTTGGCCGCAGTAACGTAAATGTTTGCGGCCAACCTTTTAAGGCTACAAAAGCATTCAAAGCCCAAAGCGCACAAACCAGTCAATTAATAGAACCGCACCGGCGCCGCCCCATCCCGTTGGCGCGAGCCGGGTCAAACGGTTTGCCCCAGGTTTTAAGACGCCGATTTGTTTGAGCCCCGCGCCGTTAGCAAGGGGCGAGTTCGGCGGCGCCTGGGGCGGGCCGTTTGGCACGGGGTTTCGAGCAGCCCCC
>AMYZ01000003.1 GCA_000335715.1 beta proteobacterium L13 | reverse complement strand
GCCCGAAGGCGGTTTTTTTATTGCACGCAAACACTTGCGGCCAACTAGCGGCGAGCCGGCTGGTAGCCCGTACGCAGCTGGCCGGCGGGCTGCTGCCACTGCCAGTTGGCCTTCCACGCGCCCACCACCAGGTTGGGGTATTCCGCGCGGCCCAGGCTGCCGTTGTAGCGGCCCAGTGCACGAAACAGGTTGCCGCGCTCGATATCCAGGTAATGCCGCAAAATGGTGCAGCCGTAGCGCAGGTTGGTGGTGAGGTCGAACAGGTTATGCCCGCTGGCGCCGATGCTGCGCACCCAGAACGGCATCACCTGCATCAGCCCGCGCGCGCCCACCGGCGAAATGGCGTACTTCTTGAAACCGCTTTCCACCTGGATCAGCCCCAGTACCATCTGCGGGTCCAGCCCGGCGCGGGTGGCTTCGTAATGAATCGCCGTCAGCAGCCGCTCGCGCGTCCACTGGTCCGGAATGCGCTTTTCCAGCCGGCGCGACATCTCGGCCAGCCACAACGGGCCTTCGCGCGGGTCTTCAAACACCAGCCGCGGCGCGTTCACGTCGGCAATGCTGCGCGACATGGCGCTGGCCACGTTGGCCGCCAGCGCCTCCTCGCGCTGCGCACCCGCCCACGCCGGGGCCACAGCCAGGGCGGCCAACAGCAGGGGCAAGGCAAAGCGCAGCGGGGTCATGGCCGCAATCAGGCCAGCTTGGCCAGCACGAAGTCCAGGATGGCGTCCGGCGCTACCGCCGTGGATTCGCTATCGCGGCGGTGCTGGTACTCCACCTTGCCTTCTTTCAGGCCACGGTCGCCGATGGTCACGCGGTGCGGCGCGCCGATCAGCTCCCAGTCGGCAAACATCGCGCCCGGGCGCTCGCCACGGTCGTCGATGATCACGTCCACGCCCTGCGCCTGCAGGCCGGCGTACAGTGCGTCGGCGGCGGCTTTCACGCCTTCCGAGCGGTCGTAGCCTACCGGGCAGATCACCACGGCAAACGGCGCGATGGCGTCCGGCCAGATCATGCCCTTGTCGTCAAAGTTCTGCTCGATGGCGGCGCCCAGAATGCGGCTGACGCCGATACCGTAGCAGCCCATTTCAAAGTGTTTCGGCTTGCCGTCTTCGTCCAGGAAGGTGGCGTTCATGGCCTGTGAATACTTGGTGCCCAGGTAGAACACGTGGCCCACCTCGATACCGCGCTGAATCGCCAGCGCGCCCTTGCCGCACGGCGACGGGTCGCCCACCACCACATTGCGGATGTCGGCCACTTCCGGCTCGGCGCAATCGCGCACGAAGTTGGCGCCGGTGTAGTGGTAGTGGTCTTCGTTGGCACCAATCACAAAGTCGGCCATCAGTGCCACGGTGCGGTCGGCCACCACGCGGCCTTTGAAGCCCACCGGGCCCAGCGAGCCCGGGTTGGCACCAAAGGCGTCCTTGATCAGCGCCGGGCTGGCCATGGTCAGCGGCTTTTTGATGCCGGCTACTTTTTCGGCCTTCACTTCGTTCAGCTCGTGGTCGCCGCGTACCAGCATCAGTACCGCCTCGCCCTCTTCGCCTTCCACCACCACCGCCTTCACGGTGCGGGTGATGTCTACGTTCAGGAAGCTCACCAGGTCGGCGATGGTCTTCACGCCAGGGGTGTGCACCTTGGCCAGCTCGGCAGCAGCCGCAGCGCGCTCGCCGGCCGGAGCCAGCGCTTCGGCCAGCTCGATGTTGGCCGCGTAGTCGCTATCCGGGCAGTACACGATGGCGTCTTCGCCGGTTTCGGCAATCACCTGGAATTCGTGCGAGCGGTCGCCACCGATGGCGCCGGTATCGGCTGCCACGGCGCGGTAGGTCAGGCCCAGGCGGTCGAAGATGCGGCAGTAGGCGGCGAACATATTGTCGTAGCTCTTGCCGGCGTCTTCGGCGGTGCGGTCAAACGAGTACGCGTCCTTCATGGTGAATTCACGGCCACGCATCACGCCAAAGCGCGGGCGGCGCTCGTCGCGGAACTTGGTCTGGATCTGGTAGAAGTTTTTCGGCAGCGCGCGGTAGCTGCGCAGCTCGGCGCGGGCGATGTCGGTAATCACTTCTTCGGATGTCGGCTGGATCACGAAGTCGCGGTCGTGGCGGTCTTTAAAGCGCAGCAGCTCGGCGCCCATGCCGTCGAAACGGCCGGTTTCCTGCCACAGGCCGGCTGGCTGCACGATAGGCATCACCAGCTCGATGGCACCCGCGCGGTTCATCTCTTCGCGCACGATGTTTTCTACCTTTTTCAGGCTGCGCAGGCCCATCGGCATCCAGTTGTACACACCGGCGGCCACCTTGCGGATAAAACCGGCGCGCAGCATCAGCTTCTGGCTAACGATATCCGCGTCGGCGGGGGCTTCTTTCTGGGTAGAGATGAAAAACTGCGAGGCACGCATGAGCGGGTTCCTTGGAAATTCTGCGAAATGGGGTTGATTGTAGCGGTTAGCAGCGGGCGGGGGGAAGGTTGGCCGCAACGGGGCGGCCAGCGACCGCCCCTTGGTGCAGTTTAGACGGTGGCTTTTTGCAGGAAAGCGTCCCAGTCAGGGGCTCTCAGACTGCTAGTGGGTAGCTGCCGAACCAAATTCACAAAACGCTTGGATTTGTACAGCCAAGCACTGTTGGTCATTACCATTTTGCCATTGCTGGTAAACAATAAAGACAAACGAGGTACAGCAGCATCTGGCAATACTTCTGGCAAAGCAGCCTCCCATACCTCAACTTTACTGGGCTCGCCCCGACCAATTACGTCCAGTACCTGCGCCGTCACCATCGGGTTAGGGATGGTCAGCAGCTCCATTAAACTCATCTGTAGACATTTTTCCACTGCTAACGCTTTGAAGTTATCCCAATCACCTGGCTGACTAAAGCCTATCAACAAAGCCATTTTCTTTGCCGTATTACCGACCAGCCAATCCGTCACCATTGCTTTGGCCTCGTCATTCAGCTCTGCAAAGGTGGATCTGATCTCACCAAGGAAAACACAAGCCAAAAAATCCTGTAGGTAGCCCAGCAAAGCAGTTTCTTCCAATGGCCCATCTTCCAGGAATTCAGCAACCAAAGTGGCATGTTGTAGTGGGTCAAACGCAAGGTTAAGGCGATGCTGCAGAAAGCCAATGACTTCGTAAAAGAAAGTCGGCTTCATCCCCTGGCTAGGCAAAGCTGCGGCCAACTCTGGCAATGTATCAGCCTGTAAGAACTGTTCGATGGCCTCATTCGAGAACTGGTTTTCTGATGGTTTCACTTGCCTATAGGCCCTCATCATATTCAGTAGCACATCGATCTCTTCGTCCCAAGAACGGTAGCCCAGATGGATCTGCACCCGGCTGACAAGGCGTGACAGGCGTTGTGGTGTCACCATTCGCTCTTTCAGGCCTTTATTCTTTCCAACCGGCCAGCCGGTAAAATGCTGTATCGCGTCTTTCACTGCAGGCTTGGCAGTTTCCAACGCAGGCATATAGCCCTGCAGCCAACTGGTAAAACGCGCATCATCATTCTTGCCACCGGTGGACATCAGCATCAACTCTCGTATGGACAAAATGGCGGACAGCAATTGCTCCCAAAGGCGGCGGTCTTTCAGTCGCATTGCTTCCAGAAACAGAAAGTCCACCGGGTCAATCCGTATCTGCTCGGGTATCAGTTGATAAACATGCACGCTGGACAGCAAACGTTTGGCGTCGCGAGGCAACTGCAGGAAGGCGCTGCAAATCACTCGGAAAGAATCCTGAGCTTCTTGGTCACTCGGCGTACCGTGTAGCAAACGCAAGGTTGTAATGAGCGTATCAAAATTGTAGGTATGCCACTTTTTAAGCGTCGGCTTCGGCAAGCGGTACGGTAGCTGCACGATTTTCTCCAGATATGCCTCGCCACCTCTTCCGGGATGAATCTCATCCAGCGCCGATGCCACGATGGCGCGGTCGTAGGCGATGACGTAGACGATATTGGGCAGGTCGGCCACCGCCTTGATGACGCGGAACAGCTCGACAATCTCGCGCGCTGGCAGGCGGTCGAGGTCGTCGATGAAGACGATGGTTTTGAAGTTCTGTGCTTCCAGCACATGCTTCGAGCTGGCTTTCAATACTTGTGCCGACCTGGTCTTTTCAACGCCCAACTTGTGCAGAAGTCCGCTTGCAGTTTCGGCTGTCTTGCCAGCAGCCATCACGCTAGGGTCTGGTATGAGCTGAGCGGCCTTTCCCCCTCCGTCCAGCAAACCAGCAAGGCCGCGCATGAATTTGCGGGCGGGTGCTGTCCAGCGGCCGGAGCGGTCGATCTGCCCCAATAGCTCATCGAAGAAGTGCCGCAGTAGCTGGTCCGAGCCTTCAAACCACCACGGGTTGAAGTCGACGATGGTTGGCCGCGTATCGTCAGTAGGAAAGGCGTCTTTCAGCAGATTGATGAAGCTGGACTTGCCCTCGCCCCACTCGCCTTCGATGCCGATGACAAAGCTGGCTTTGTCAGGAATCTGGTCCTGAATCAATGCGGCCAACCTTTCAGCGTGCGGCTTAAAGCCTAGCAAGTCTGTGCTAGCGGGGGCGTCGGTCAGTAGTTTGGGCGAATCGGTAGCGGTATCGGTCATGGCGGTTTACCTGTCGGGCAGGCGCACAGTATGCCATGCAGCTGCTGCAGGGTTGGCGGCGCCCTGCGGCCAACTACCCCCCCACCCGCCCTGCGGCCTACTCTCGCCAGGCATACACCACCAGACCACTAGCACACCAGCAAGCATACCAATCCAGGCCACCCATCAGGCACAGCTTGGCCGCAGTGCGCCAAGGTGCTGATTACGTGTTAGCCATTATCGACATCAGCATGACATACCACGATTGAAAGAAATGATGGCTTAAAAGTGCTTTGAAATGATCATGCGCAAAATAATAACCTGCGTTATCAAACTGCTGGTTTTTAGCAGGCTGGTATCGATACCACTACGGATTTGTTGCATTTTTGATGTAGTTGCGCTGCAACATTCGATAAAGGCTTCACATTGGTATTGCTCTGGTATTTCGCTGGTATTAGATTGGCTTCGCCGCCGCACCAAGGCCTTATAACAACCGCCAAGTGCTGCAGCCAACGAGAGACAGGTAGCCGTGTGCTGCCAAAGGGACGCCAGGAGTCACACACGCAGGGCGGCCGCAACCACAACACAACCCGAACGAGAGTCCGAGCATGAAACTGAAATCTATTGCCAGCGCCACGCTGCTGGCCGTTGGCCTGACTGCCTCTTTTAGCGCCTTTGCCGCCGACAAGCCGGTGATCGAAGTGTGGACCATGAGCCTGTCGCCAAAATTCGACGGCTACTTCAAAGACCTGGTGGGCAAGTACAACGCGCAGAACCCTGGCGTGGAAGTGAAGTGGACGGACTACCCGTGGGACGTGATCCAGGCCAAGTTCACCGCCGCGGTAGGCGCTGGCAAGCCGCCGGCACTGGTGAACCTGAACGTGCCTTGGGCGTATGACTACAAGCAGGATGGCCTGATCCAGCCGGTAGACGGCATCATCAACAAGTCGCAGTTCGTAAAAGGCGCGCTGGCTGACGTGACCTTTGAAGGCAAGACCTACGCCTTCCCGCACTACAACGGCGCCAACGTGATTGCCTACAACAAGGACCTGTTCGCCCGCGCCGGCCTGAAAGCCGCGCCAAAGACCTTTGACGAACAGCTGTCGTTCTCCAAGGCCATCAAGGCCAAAACCGGTGTAGCCGGCTTTGCCCCGACCCTGGGCCCCACCAAGATTGAAGGCTTCCTGATCCAGAACGGCCTGGACGTGGTGAAAGGCGGCAAGGCGGTATTCAACAGCCCGGCGCACGTGGCGATGATGAAAAAGCTAGCCGATGCCTACAAGGCCGGCGCGCTGCTGAAAGACAACCTGTTTGCCCAGGATAACTTCCAGGTGCAGATGCAGGCCTATAACGCCGGCAAGATGGCCATGCTGGTTTCCACCCCGACCTCGCTGACCCGCATCCGTGACGAAGCACCGGTGCTGTACAAGACCACCGCTGTGGCCGCTGCCCCGGTAGGCCCGACCGGCATTGCCTCCGGCGGCTGGATGTTCAACTTCGCGGTAGCGAAGAACGTGGACAAGGCGCTGCTGCCGGAAGTGGGCAAGTTCGCCAACTACCTGACCAACGACGCCAACCAGCTGGCGTTCTCCAAACTGGCCGGCACCCTGCCAACCAGCGGCAAGGCTGCCAAAGACCCGCACTTCCAGACTGTGGCTGCCCCTGGTGGCGCAGTGGAGCAGGCGGTAGCGGTGGCAGCGTCCAGCCTGGATAGCACCCGCACCATCTTCCTGTCCGGCGTGAAGGACCCGGAGGTGCTGTCCAACAAGCTGGCCGCAGCTGTCGAGCAAGCCGTGACCGGCCGCAAGGACCCGAAAGCCGCGCTGGACGAAGCCGCTGCTTTCTGGAACAGCAAGCTGTAATTCCCGTGTGACCGTCGGGCTGCTACCCCGGTAGCAGCACCACGCCCCCGCCCTGCCTGTGCCCCTGGTGCAGGCAGGGGTGGCCAGGCTTTGCCTGCGGCCAACGGGTATTGGATCAAGTTTGCAAAGTGCGGTGAGTATGAGTGCTTCCAAGAAAAACACACTGCAGGCCTGGCTGTTTCTTGCCCCGGCGCTGCTGCTGTTACTGGCGTTTTCCTTCTGGCCGGTAGGGTTCGGTTCCTACCTGGCGTTTACGCAATACAACCTGATCGACGCCCCGGTGTGGGTCGGTCTGGATAACTTTCGCGAGCTGTTCGCCGACGAGCTGTTTATCAGCTCGCTGAAAAACTCGGCGCTGTACCTGCTGGTGGTGCCTGCCATCCAGGTGCTGGCCATTCTGCTGGCGGTGCTGGTGAACAACCAGCTGCCGGGCATCAAGTTTTACCGCGCGGCCTACTACCTGCCGGTGGTCACCACGGTGTCGGTAATCGGCGTGATCTGGAACTTCATGTACACCGACGACGGCGCGCTGAACGCGGTGCTGCGCTGGCTGCACGTGATCAACGAGCCTATCGGCTGGCTCAGCGACGACCGCATCGCGCTGTTTGCCGTGATGTTCGTCACCATCTGGCGCGGCCTGGGCTGGTACATGGTGCTGTACCTGGCCGGCCTGCAAAGCGTGCCGCAAGACGTGTACGAAGCGGCAGTGCTGGATGGTGCCAACGCCTGGCAGCGCTTCTGGAAAATTACCGTGCCGCTGCTGATGCCCACCATCCTGCTGTGCTCGGTGATGTCGATGTTGGCCGCAGTGAAGTGCTTTGAAGAAGTACAGATCATGACCAAGGGCGGCCCGATGCAGTCTACCTACACCGCGCTGTTCTACGCCTACGAGTTCGGTATCAAGTCGCTGAACTTCGGCCGTGCGCTGGCTGCCAGCCTGGTGATGTCCGTGTTCTGCGTGGCGCTGGCCTGGCTGAACTTCCGCTACCTGCAACCGCGCAAGAAATGAGGCCAGCCATGGAAAAGACCCTGACCCTGCCGCGGCCCGCCACGGCAAAAAAAATCAATATGAACAAGCTGGCCAACCGCACGCTGCACTACCTGGTGCTGACCCTGCTGGCGGTGATTACCGTGTACCCGTTCTGGTGGACGCTGGTGACGGCGCTGTCTACCAGCGGCGACGTGTTTACCTACCCGCCGCGCATGTGGCCGGAAAACCCGGGCCTGGACAACTTCATCGAAGTATTCAAGACCATTGATGTGATCGCGTTCTACAAGAACTCCATCATCATCTCGGTGCTGACCGTGGCCGGTACGCTGGTTGTGTGCAGCATGGCGGCCTACCCGCTGGCACGCATGCAGTTCCCGGGCCGCAATATCGTGTTTGGCGCCATTCTGGCCACCATGATCCTGCCGTCGGAGGTGAACTTCCTGGTGAACTTCATCACCGTGTCCAAGATGGGCATGGGCGACACCTATACCGGCGTAGTGCTGCCGGGCCTGGCTGGCGCGGTGGGCATCTTCCTGATGAAACAGGCCTTCGAGGCGGTACCGAACGACCTGGTAGACGCCGCCCGCGTGGACGGTGCCACCGAATGGCAGATCTTCTGGCACATCATGCTGCCGCTGGCGCGCCCGGCGCTGGCCGCACTCACCATCCTGACCCTGGTGGCGGCGTGGAACCAGTACATCTGGCCGTCCATCGTGATGGCCAGCCCGGACAAATTCCCGCTGTCGGTGGGCGTGCTGTACCTGTCCGGCGCCTTCAGTTTCAAGATTCGCGTGGTGGCCGCCGGTGCGGTACTCACCGTGCTGCCCATCCTGATTGTGTTCCTGTTTACCCAGCGCTACTTCCTGCGCGGCTTTGACGGAGCTGTGAAATGAGCCAAGACCTGAGCCGCCTGGCCGGCCGAGCCCTGATGGTAGATGTGGCCGGCACCACCCTGAGCGAAGCAGAAAAGACCTTTCTGCGTGACAACCATATCCGCGCCATCTGCCTGTTCCGCCGCAATGTGCAGGACGCAGCCCAGACCCGTGCGCTGGTCGCCCAGCTGCGCGAAGCCTGCGGCGACGACGTGCTGATCGGCATCGACCAGGAAGGCGGCGCCGTGATGCGCACGCTGTTCCTGCCGCAAGCGCCGTCGGCCATGGCGCTGGGCGCGGTGGGCGACGAGGCGCTGGCGCACGACGTAGGCGCTGCGCTGGCGCGCGGCCTGGCCTCGCTGGGCATCAACCTGAACTACGGCCCGGTGCTGGACCTGAACAACAACCCGCAAAACCCGGTAATCGGAGAGCGCAGCTTTGGCGAACACCCGGAAAGCGCCGTAAGGTTGGCCGCAGCCTGGATGCGCGGCCACCAGCAGGAAAACATTGCCTGCTGTGTGAAGCACTTCCCCGGCCATGGCGACACCCATACCGACTCGCACCTGGACCTGCCGGTAGTAGACAAGAGCCGCGCCGCGCTGGACGACTACGAGCTGGCGCCGTTCCGCGCCCTGCTGCCCCACAGCGCGTCGCTGATGAGCGCGCACATCCTGTTCCCGCAGCTGGACGAAGCGTGGCCGGCCACGCTGTCGCCAGCCATTCTGGGCACGCTGTTGCGCCAGCAATGGGGCTACCAGGGCGTGGCCATCACCGACGGCATGAACATGAAAGCCATCCGCGAACGCTGGGGCCAGGCCGCCGGTACCGCGCAGGCGCTGCGCGCTGGCGCTGACCTGTCGCTGGTGCTGCAGTTTGTCGATGAAATGGTCGCCAGCCGCCAGGCACTGGAACACGCCGTACACGACGGCAGCCTGAGCACGGCGCGCCTGGCCGAGGCCGAGCAGCGCGTCAACGCCCTGGTAGCGCGCCACCCCAGCCGCACCCGCGACTACAGCCCGGCACAGGAAGCCGCCGACGTGGCGCTGTTTGCCAGCGCCTGGCGCCGCGCCCTCACCGCCCACGGCCAGCCGGTGCGGCCAACCTCGCGCCAGCTGCGCCTGGTCTTGCAGCAGCAGGCGCCGTCCGACGGCGTATCCGAAGCCGGCCTGTCGGCCGACACGCTGATTGGCGTGCTGCGCCAGCACTTCGACCTGGACGTGGTGACCTTTGCCAGCCGCCAGGCGCTGGACTGGGCCACGCTGCCGCAGGATGGCCGCTACACCGTGCTGGCCTCCACCACCCGCGAACGCTACGGCGCGCGCGAGGCCGCCAGCTGGCAGCCCGACCTGCACCTGGCGCTGTGGAACCCCTACGCCGCCGCCGACCTGAACGCCCCCGCCCTGCTGACCTACGGCTTTGCCGATGCAGCACTGCACGCCGTCAGCGACTGGCTGCAGGGCACGCTGGATGCCACCGGCCGCATGCCGGCCCGCCTGGCCTGAGCCGCACCAAGGAAAAGAACATGGCTGAACTGAAACTGAAGCAAATCAAGAAAACCTACGACGAAGGCCCTACCGTGATCCACGGCGTGGACCTGGACATCCGCAACGGCGAATTCATGGTGTTTGTCGGCCCGTCCGGCTGTGGCAAGTCCACCATGATGCGCATGATCGCCGGGCTGGAAGACATCAGCGAAGGCGAAGTGTGGATCGGCGACACGCTGGCCAACGACGTGCCGCCCGCCAAGCGCGGCGTGGCCATGGTGTTCCAGAGCTACGCGCTGTACCCGCACATGACCGTGCGCGAGAACATGGCTTTCGGCCTGAAGCTGGCCGGCAAAAGCAAAAAGGACATCGACGATGCGGTCACCCGCGCGTCCGACATCCTGCAGATCGGCCACCTGCTGGAGCGCAAACCCAAAGCGCTGTCCGGCGGCCAGCGCCAGCGCGTAGCCATTGGCCGCGCCATCGTGCGCAAGCCGGACGTGTTCCTGTTTGACGAGCCGCTGTCCAACCTGGACGCCGCACTGCGCGTACAGATGCGCATCGAGCTGACCCGCCTGCACCAGGACCTGGGCAGCACCATGATCTATGTGACGCACGACCAGGTAGAAGCCATGACCATGGGCGACCGCATCGCCGTGTTCAACGCGGGCCGCATCGAACAGGTCGGCACCCCGCTGGAGCTGTACCAGCACCCGGCCAACCTGTTCGTCGCCGGCTTCCTGGGCAGCCCGAAAATGAACTTCCTGCCGGTAAGTGCCAGCATCTTCGGCCAAAACACCAGCCTGCAGCTGCCCGGCGGCGAGCTGCTTTCCCTGCCCGGCGCCCGCGCCGAGGGCGAACTGACGCTGGGTATCCGCGCCGAGCACCTGCGCTTTACCGACCACGGCGTACCGGTGACGGTAGAGCTGGTCGAGCACCTGGGCGATGTGCAGATCGTCTACGCCCGCGCCGCCGGCCAAAGCGAACCCCTGGCCATCAAGCTGGCCAGCGACAGCCCGGCACCGGCCAGCGGCAGCCGCGCCTGGCTGGCCATTGATACCGCCCAGTGCCATCTGTTTGGCCCGGACGGCCAGGCCATACGCCACAGCCAACACTAGTTTTTAACGGGCGAAAAACCACGCTCAACAGAGAAATGCCGTGTCACGCCCCATTTAAATGACATAGGCATGGGCGAAAACGTCAACACGACCAACGGAGACACCAAATGCAACGCAAAACCCTGGCACTGATCATCGCCTCGCTCGCCTCTACCCCGGCTTTTGCCGATGGCTGGACCGATGTGTTCAAACTGAGCGGCTCGGCAGAAGCCAACTACATCGTGACCGATAACGGCAAGACCACCAGCAGCGAGCTGGACCGTGCCTTGCTGCTGAACATCGACGCCAGCAAAGAGATCGCCGGCGGTAACAAGCTGGGCGCACGCATCTCGCAAAAGATCGCCACTGGCGAAACCGTGGAAAACAAAGTGGGCATCGGCAGCCGCGAAGCGTACGTATCGCTGTCTGGTGACTTTGGTACCGTGAAAGCCGGCCGCGCCTTCATCAACAGCTACCTGACCCTGGACTGGCCATTTGGCCAAGTGGGCTTCTGGCCTGTGGCCGAAGGCGGTGCCGGTAAAGTCACCAGCAAGGTATACCTGCCGAACACCCTGAGCTACCAGTCGCCGGCACTGGGCAACTTCAGCTTCAGCGCACAGCACGGCTGGGGTAACGAGAAGCACAACAAAGACAGCGTGTACGACCTGGCCGGCACCCTGGCACTGGGCAAAGCCACCATTTACGCCGGCGTACTGGGCGGCAAGCCAGCCACCAAAACCAGCACCACCAAAGCCGACCTGACCACAGGCGTGGTCAACACCACCACCACCGTGACTAACGACACCGAAAACAGCCAGCAATACCTGGCCGCCTCGGTAGGCGTAAGCGACAACCTGACCCTGCGCGCCATGGTGCAATCCTACAAACAGGAAAAAGCCGGCAAGCAAACCAACAAAGGTAGCGAAACCTCGCTGGGCCTGACTTACACCATGGGCAAAGCCGGCTACATCAAGGCTGCCTACATGGACCAGAACAACACTGGTACCGCTGACGACTACAGCCGCTACGCCGTGCAGTACGGCCGTGATATCGGCGGCGGCGCCGAGTGGTACGCCCGTCTGACCAAGGTCGCCCCGAAAGCCAGCGGCGCAAAAGACACTAACCAGTTCCTGACTGGCGTGTGGATCGGTTTCTAAACCAAACCGAATGGTAGTACCCGGGCGCAAGCCCGGTTTTTCAGGGCAGGTAAGGTAGAATCCTACCTTGCCAACCTCTGGAGAGGTCATGCAGAGCTTGGCCGTTGCCTGTAGCGCCTGTTCAAGGTCGCGCGAGCTAGAGCGAGACAAGGCGGAAATGGCGGAGGAAGCGCAGTTTACATAAGGTAAATGAGCATTCCGCCGGCATTTCCAACGCAGTATCGCCGAAGCGTAGCCGACCTTGCGCAGACACACCGGCAACGGCACTTTTTTACTTCGCCCTCCCCAGACACCAACCGCAGGCACGCCAGGCCTCCTAGCCAAGACTGACTTCACCATGCTTTATGGATTCGACATCGGCGGTACCAAGATAGAGTTCGGCGCATTCGACGCCACACTACGTCGCGTACGCCAGCACCGCTTTGCCACCCCCAAAGATTACGCCAGCCTGCTGGACGAGCTGTGCCATACCGTACAGCAAGCCGATAGCGAGCTGGGCTGCCAGGGCAGCGTCGGCCTGGGCATTCCCGGCATCATCGACAGCATCAGCGGTAGCCTGCTGGCGGCCAACGTGCCGGCAGCCAATGGCCGCCGCCTGCAGGAAGACCTGCAAGAGCGCCTGGGCCGCCCGGTGTTCATCGATAACGACGCCAACTGCTTTGCACTGTCCGAAGCGATGGATGCGGCCAACCAGGGCGTGGCCTCGGTGCTGGGCGTCATTCTGGGTACCGGCGTGGGCGCCGGCATGATTTTCCGTGGCCAGATCCATAACGGCCTGAACCATGTAGCAGGCGAGCTGGGCCATATGCGCCTGCCTATCGACGCCATGCAGGCGTTTGGCGGCGATTTACCGGTATTTACCTGCGGCTGCGGCCAACGTGGCTGCATCGACAATTACCTGTCCGGCCGCGGCTTCGAGCAGCTGTTTTTTCACCGTTTCAGCGAACGGTTGGCCGCACAGGACATCATCCAGCGCTACCGCGAAGGCCACCCGTCCACCGTGGTGTTTGTCGAGCAATTCTTCGAGCTGACTGCCTGCTGCTTTGCCGGCTATCTGGCCATACTGGACCCGGCGCTAATCGTACTGGGCGGTGGTCTATCCAACTTTGACGAGCTGTACCGCGAGCTGCCCAAACGCCTGCCGCGCTACATGCTGAAATTCGCCCGTGTACCGCGCATAGAAAAAGCCCGCCACGGCGATGCGGGCGGTGTACGCGGTGCGGCCTTCCTGACACTGGGCACCCAGGCCGCTACGGCGTAGCAGGCCGGCAGCTGGCCAGCGCCTGCTGCAGCCTGGCGGCAAAAGCAGGCGGCTGTTGCGCCAGAAAACGGTGCGACAGGTACAGGCCCAGCGGCTTGTCTTGCGCCAGCACCGAGCGCACACGGCTTGCCGCACCACGCTGCGCCACCAGCTTGTCCATGGCCAGGTCGGCCGCCAGCACGGCGTCGGCACGCCCGGCCAGCAACACATCCAGCATCTGGTCGTGCTCCGGCGGCGACACGGTCACCTGATAATGCTGTGCCTGCAGCCAGGCCAACATATTGGAGCCAGCATACGCGCCCACGCGGGCGTACTCGCGAAACCCGGGCGCCAGCGGGTCCATGCGGCTGTCGCGGCGTAAATACCAGCGCCATTGCTGCGGTGCCACCGGGCCAAACCACTGCGACAGGCTGTCGCGTTGCGGATTGCGCGAAGCCGGAAAGTAGCCATCAGCCTCGCCACTTTCCACCCGCCGCTGCGCCCGTGCCCACGCCACAAACTGCACCTTGGCAGTTAGCGCCAGCCCATCCAGTGCACAGCGTACCGCCTCTACCGCCAGGCCGGCTTGCGCCCCGCTAGCGAGCTGCACCGCGTAGGGGTCTTGCTCCTGGGTAAGCAAGTGCAGCGGCATGGCGGCCAGTGCAAGAGCAGGACTGCAGCCCACCGCCAGCCACAGCAGCCATCGTTTCATTACAGCCCCTTTCATGACGATTCATCGCACCACTCGCTAGCGCACAGGGTTTGTGTCAATCTGGCCACTACCTCACTGCCCCATAGCCATTCATTAAGATGACGCTAAAAAATTGCCGGCATATATGCAAGTTAATTTATCGAAATATTGTCTTTGCCGCGACAAATGTCACGCCAGCCCTGGCGCGGCCGACACAAACGCCACACCTGCGCACAATTGTGGCAAAGCATCTACACGATACGCATAAAGCAGCACAAGCCGGGTTGGCCGCATGGTCTTTTGGCGGCCAGCGGAGTAATCTGCGCGCTCACCTGTGCCTTACTTTTGCAATGCAGCAAAACAGCTGCGCAAAACCCTCAAACAACAATACAAAGCATCATGCAAGCGCATAACAAACAAGCAATGGCGGGCATTACCCTGGCTGCCCTGGGCGTGGTCTATGGCGACATCGGCACCAGCCCGCTCTATACCCTGAAAGAGTGTTTCAGCCCGCACCTGGGGCTGCTGCCAAACGAAGCCAACGTGCTGGGCATCCTGTCCCTGATCGTGTGGGGGCTGATTCTGGTGGTATCGCTCAAATACCTGGCCTTCGTGCTGCGCGCCGATAACCGCGGCGAAGGCGGCATCCTCACCCTGATGGCGCTGGCACGGCGCGCGATAGGCAGCAAAGGCTGGCTGCTGGCCGCCCTGGGCCTGATGGGCGGCGGCTTTTTCTATGGCGAAGTGGTGATTACCCCGGCGGTATCGGTGCTGTCGGCACTGGAAGGCCTGGAGGTGATTACCCCCAGCTTCAAACCCTACGTGCTGCCCATTGCCATCGCGGTGCTGGTGGGGCTGTTTGTCATCCAGAAACATGGCACCGCCAGTGTGGGCAAGCTGTTCGGCCCGGTGATGATGCTGTGGTTTGCCGCGCTGGCTGCGCTGGGTGTGCATGGCATCATGGGTAACCCGGCGGTGCTGGCGGCGCTGAACCCGGCGTGGGGTATCGCCTTCATGCTGGAACACCAGGCAGTAGGTTTTCTGGCACTGGGCTCGGTGGTGCTGGCGCTGACCGGTGCCGAGGCGCTGTACGCCGATATGGGCCATTTCGGCCCCAAACCTATCCGCCTGGCGTGGTTCTTCTATGTGCTGCCCGCGCTGATGCTGAACTACTTTGGCCAGGGCGCCGAAATCCTGGCCGACCCGGCTGCGCGTGCCAACCCTTTCTTCCACCTGGCACCGCAGTGGGCATTGATGCCCATGGTGATCCTGTCTACCGCCGCCACGGTCATTGCGTCGCAAGCCGTGATTTCCGGCGTGTTCTCGCTGACCCGCCAGGCAGTACAGCTGGGCTTTTTGCCGCGCATGGAAATCACCCATACCTCGGACAAGGAAATCGGCCAGATTTATATTCCGCTGGTGAACTGGGGCCTGTTGTTTGCCGTGATTGCCGTGGTGGTCATGTTCCAGACCTCCAGCGCGCTGGCCGGTGCCTACGGTATTGCTGTCACCGGCACCATGGTGATTACTTCCATCCTGGCCTGCACCGTAGCCCTGAAACAATGGAAATGGCCGCTATGGGTGGTGGCACCGCTGCTGGTAGCCCTGCTGTGCGTGGATATCCCGCTGTTTGCGGCCAACGTGGTGAAGATCTTTGCCGGTGGCTGGCTGCCGCTGCTGATCGGTGTCGTCGCTTTTATCCTGATGAGCACCTGGCGCCAGGGCCGCAAGCTGCTGATGAGCCGCCTGAACGAGATGGCTATTCCGCTGGATGGTTTCATCGAGAACATGGAGTCGTACTCGCCTGACCGTGTACAGGGCACCGCCGTGTTCCTGACCAACTCCACCCACGGCGTACCGCACGCGCTGCTGCACAACCTGAAGCACAACAAGGTGCTGCACGAGCGCATCGTGCTGATGACGATACGCAGCGAGGAAGTGCCCTATATCGAAACAGAAAAGCGTATCGAGATCGAGCGCCTGTCCAACAGCTTCTGGCGCGTGATGGCCTACTACGGCTTCAAGGAAACGCCTAGCGTGCAAGAGGTGCTGGACCTGTGCGAGGCGCAGGGCATGCAGTTCGAGCTGATGGACACCTCGTTCTTCCTGTCGCGCGAAACGCTGATCCAGACCGACCGCGAAGGCCTATCGCCGTGGCGCGAAAAGCTGTTCGTGTGGATGAGCCGCAATGCGCTGCGCGCCACCGACTTCTTCCAGATCCCGTCCAACCGCGTGGTAGAGATGGGTGCCCAGGTCGAGCTGTAAGGCCTGCGCAGCACAAACAAAAAGGTTGGCCGCGGCCAACCTTTTTTTATTTCTTCGCCGGCTGGCGCACCACCAGCCACAGTGCCAGCGCAATCAGCACGCCACCGGCCAGATGCGCGCGGCTGAGCGTTTCGTGCAGGAACAGCACGCCCCACAACACGCCGAATGCCGGAATGACAAAGGTGACGCTCATCGCCTTCAGCGGGCCTTCGTCGGCAATCAGCCGGAAATACAGCACATAGGCCGCGGCGGTGCACAGCAGGCCCAGCGCCAGCCAGGCCAGCCAGTGGCCGGCGTCCAGCACGGCCAACGGCAAGGGCTGCCACGCGAGGCTCAGCAGCAATAGCGGCAACAAGGCCGCCGTGGCACCCAGCTGGCTGCCCAGCGCCACCAGGCGGCTGTCCATGCCGCCCTGCTCGCTGATCCAGCGCCTAGTCAGGTAGCCGGACAAGGCATAACAGGTCGTCGCCAGCAAACACATACCCCCGCCCAGTAGCACGGTCGGCGTCAGCGCCACCGGGCCGGTCTGCAGCAGCACCGCCACGCCAGCCAGGCCCAGCATCAGCCCGGCCAGCCGCGCCGGGGCCAGGCGCTCGCCAAACGCCAGCCCGCCCACCACCACCGCCATCAGCGGCGTGGTGGCGTTGAACATGGCGCTGTAGCCGGCAGGCAGCACCCGCGCAGCCAGCGAATACATCAGAAAGGGCACAGCCGAGCTGATCACGCCCAGCCATAGCGCCGCGCGCCAGCGCGGGCCGGCAGGAATAGCCAAGCGCCACCAGCGCAGCAACAGCAGCAGACCGAGGCTGGCAAAGGCCACGCGCCCCGTTGCCACCGGCAAGGCACCCAGCACCGGCGACAGCACGCGCATGAACAGAAAGCTGCTGCCCCAGATGGCAGCCAGCAGAATCAGACGAAGCAGCGAAGGCAGTGCCATGGCAGACCCCTGTGTGGACGAGGTACCAGCATGCGGGTTGGCCGCAGGCACGGCAACCCGATTATTGCTAGAACTGGTAAATGCCCTGCCGTGGCGGCGGTTCCACCGGCATGGCCTCGCCCAGCATGTCGCGCACCGATTGCTCGATGCCGTAGCACAGCGCCGACAGCGGCAGGTCGTTGCCTTCCTTGCCGAATGGTTCTTCCAGCTCGTCGCCCAGGCTGTCCAGCGCCAGGTAGGTATAGGCAATGAACACGGCGATGATGGGCGTGAGCCAGCCAATGGTGGTGACCAGGCCCAGCGGCAGCAGCAGGCAGTAGCCAGTCACGG
This sequence comes from beta proteobacterium L13, assembly GCA_000335715.1. Lineage (GTDB taxonomy): Bacteria > Pseudomonadota > Gammaproteobacteria > Burkholderiales > Chromobacteriaceae > Vogesella. Next base: position 286,238 of record AMYZ01000003.1, on the reverse strand, counting down.
TGCGGTTCAGCAGCACGCGGTAGGTAAACGGTATCGGGGTACTGCGTATGCGCTCACAGCCGCCGACCACCTCGCCCAGCGTGTCCAGGTTGCGGTCTACCGACAGCCACTGCTGTTCGGTGAGGTGGCCCTCGCGCAGCAGCTGGTGGTTTTGCGCGTGCAGCCAGGCCAATAGCCGCGCCGGGATGTTGCGGCCGCTACGCAGCTGCTCGGCCAGCTCCGCCGGTAGCAGGCGCACCAGATGCGGGTGGGTATCGTCGTCGCGCAGCTGGCCTTTCAGCGCGTAGGTCAGCGCACAGACGGCGTACAGCATGGGCCGCACCTGTGGCGCGGCTACCGGCTGCAGTTTGCCGGTGAGCGAGCGGCTCACGATGAGCAGGCCACCCCACAATTTGCGTGCTTCCCAGAAGCGCTCGTAGCTGGCCGAGTTGCGAAAGCCCAGAAAGATGGCCAGCGACACGCCCATGAGCGTAAAGATACTGACATTCAGCACCGAGTCGGCGTGCTGGCTCAGCCACCAGCCATCGAGCACTGCCGACAACAACGACAGCGAAAACACGATGGCCAGCCGCGATACGATGCGCGGCAACACCGAGCCGTGCCAGACAAACAGCAGGCGCAGCCAGTTATAGCGGGGAAGAACAATCATGGGGAAAACAGACCAGCAGGTAGGCAAGGCCACCATCATAAGAAGGCAGCCCCTGGCTGGCAATGCGGGGGGCCGTCAGGCCGGGTCTGGCAGGCTGCGGCCCAGTGCGGCAGATAGGCGTGGCCAGTCGAAACACGGCCCCGGGTCGGTCTTGCGCCCTGGCGCGATGTGTTCGTGGCCGGTAATGGCCTGCACACCACAACGCTGCTGCAGCAGCTGCGCCAGCGCGCCAAGCGTGCGGTACTGGGCGTGGGCGAACGGCTCGAAGTCGCAGCCTTCCAGCTCCACCCCAAGGGCAAAGTCGTTGCAGCGCTCGCGCCCCTGCCACTGCGAGGCACCGGCGTGCCAGGCGCGGCGGTACACCGGCACGAACTGCAGCAGGCTGCCGTCGCGGCGGATGAAAAAGTGGCAGGACACGCGCAGGTGCGCGATCTCGGCGTAAAACGGGTGCGCGGCGGGGTCCAGCGTATTGGTAAACAGCTCGGCCACGCCGCTGCCGCCGTAACGGTACGGTGGCAGGCTGATATTGTGCACTACCAGCAGGGGCGTAGCGACCGGCGCCGGGTAATCGTCGCAATTGGGTGACGGGATGCGCTGCGCCTCGCTCACCCAGCCGTCGTCGCCCAGGCTCAGCGGCAGCGGGCTGTCATCCCTCGCCCACGACAGGCGCAGCAGCGGCAGGCCATCCGGCGCGGCAAAGCGTTTGCTTTCCACAAAGCCGGCCTTCTGGTAGCAGCGCACCGCCGCACGGTTGGCCGCAGCCGTCATGACCGTGGCGCCCTGTTCGTGCTGCAGCGCTGCCGTCAGCAGCCGGCCGGCCCAACCCTCGCCCAGGCGTTGCGGGTGCACCAGCGTGCGGGCAATCTCGGCGCGGCCATCCTTGTAGCGCCCCATGGTCAGCAAACCACACAGGGTACCGGCCTCGTCCCACGCCGCCAGAATCTGCAAAGGGCTGGTCTTGATGTCGTCCGCGCTGCGCCACAGCCGTGGCAGCCGGTAGCCGTCCAGCCAGCCTACTTCCAGCGCGTGGGCGGCGTCGTGCAGCGCCAGTGCAGCGGCCAGGTTGGCCGCATCGTGCGGCAGGGGGGATACGCAAAACGGCACAGGCATGGCGTGCTCCGGCAACAGGGGTGCGTCACTTTACCGCATGGTGGCGGCCTGCCGCGAGTGCCCTATCTGGCAGGCGCTTGAGCAACATCATGTGCAAATGCAGCAAAGCCACCCATACTGCCCACAACCCTTACCCAGGAGATGGCCATGCTTAGCCTAGACGCCCTGACTGCCTCGGCAGCCGCCCCTTCGTTCGACGAACCGCTGGACATGCTGTACGCGTGCCACGACAAGGTGCGCCGCTTTTGCGACCAGCTGGACGCGCTACCGGCGTATATCGACGAGCACGGCCGCAACCAGGCAGTAATCAATACCATTGCCGGCATCGTGCGCTACTTCGACCTGGCCGGCCCGGCACACCATCAGGATGAAGAAGACGAGCTGTTTCCGCTGATTCTGGCGCGCCAGCCGGACGCTGCCCCCAAGATCGAGCAGCTGCTGGGCGAGCACGGCTACCTGCACTCGCGCTGGAACGCCATCCGCGATGACCTGCTGGCCTACAACGCCGCCGCGCTGGACGACATCAGCGCCGAAGAAGTACACGAGTTTGCCCGCCTGTACCGCGAACACGCGGCGCGCGAGGAACAATGGCTGTTCCCCACCGCCGCCGCGCTGATCAACGACAGCGAGCTGGCCGACGCCGGCCAGCGCATGGCCGCGCGCCGCACGCTGAAACCGGCGGCCTAAGCCGCCCTGCCCGCCGCCTGCGGCCAACCCTGCAGGCTGTGCAGTAGCGCCGCCACCGCCGGCTGGCCCAGCACGTTGGCCGCATAGCACAGCCCCACCCGACGCGACGGCGCCGCCCCTTCCAGCGGCAGCCAGCCCATGCCCGGCCGCAACAGTGCGGGCGGCAGCAAGGCCACGCCCAGCCCGGCCTGCACCATATCGCGCGCCAGCGCCAGGCTACCGGCCTGATGCGCGCTGGCCAGCGCCATGCCGCCCCCACCCAGCCACGCCAGCAGACGCTGGTGCGACGGGTGCGACGGGCATACCACCCAGTCCAGCGCCATTGCCTGCAGCCGGGTAATGCCTCCCGCCTCGGCGGCGGCCTGCGGCAAGGCCAGCACGAAGGCCTCTTCCCACAAGGGCAGGAACAGCTCGTCCTCGCAGCGCAGCTCTTCGCTGGCCAGCCGCACCTCGCCGCTGCAACCCGGCAACACCTGCAACAGCAGCTGCGGCAGCGCCTGGCGGCAGTGCGCCAGCAAGGCCACTCGCTGCATCTCACCCAGATCGGCCTCTACCCCCAACGCTAGCGGTAAACAGCCCTGCGGCGCGGCAAACTGCGCCTTCAGCTGCGTCATCTGCGCCAGCAACTGCTGCGCCTGCGGGTATAGCCGGCGCGCAGCGTCGCTAACCGTGACCCCGCGCGCCTCGCGCCCGAATAGCGGCGTGCCCAGCTCGTCCTCCAGCTGGCGGATGGTCACCGACAGCGTGGGCTGGGTCAGGTGCAGCCGCGCGGCGGCACGGGTGATGTTGCGCTCCTCAAACACGGCAATGAAGGCCTTGAGCTGTCGCGTATCCATAGATTTTCTCGATGATTGACAGCGAAATTTATCATTTTTCAAGCAAAAACGGGGGGATCAGACTTCCAGCCATCGAATCATCACATGAAAGGCACCCTATCATGCGCAAACCCCTGATCATCATTACCGGCGCCAGCTCCGGCATTGGCGAAGCCACCGCCCGCCAGCTGTCGGCACTGGGCTACCCGCTGCTACTGCTGGCACGCCGTATCGAACGCCTGCAAGCGCTGGCGCTGCCACAGACGCTGTGCCGCCAGGTAGACGTGACCGACGCTGGCGCGCTGCAAGCCGCAGTAGCCGAGGCCGAGGCACTGTACGGCGCGGCCGACGCGCTGGTGAACAACGCCGGCGTGATGCTGCTGGGCCGCATGCACGAGCAGGATCCGGCCGAATGGCAACGCATGCTGGACGTGAACGTGCGCGGCGTGCTCAACGGCATCCACGCCGTGCTGGCCGGCATGATGGCGCGCCGCCACGGCACCATCATCAACGTCAGCTCCATCGCCGGGCGCAAGACCTTCCCCGACCACGTGGCCTACTGCGGCAGCAAGTTTGCCGTGCACGCCATCAGCGAAAACCTGCGCGAAGAAGTCAGCAGCCATAACGTACGCGTGATCACCATCGCGCCGGGCGCAGTGGAAACCGAGCTGCTGGGCCACACCACCAGCGCCAGCATCCGCGAAGGCTACGAAGCGTGGAAGCGGACCATGGGCCCGGTGCTGCGCGCCGAAGACGTGGCCGACGCCATCCGCTACGCCTACGAAGCGCCGCAAAACGTGTGCATCCGCGAAATCGTGCTGGCCGCCACCCACCAGCCGGCCTGAGCCCGGCAAGGTTGGCCGCAACAATAAAAAAGCGCCCCGCGGGGCGCTTTTTTTGTAGTGGAACCGTCGGTAATCAGGCGGTCAGCACCAGCAGCTCGGCAAAGGCTTTTTCGAACAGCACCAGGCCGTCGCGCTGCAGCTGTTCGCCGGCCGCGTTGAAATCCACACCGGCGGCAGCCGCTGCTTCCAGCACCGCACGCGCCTCGTCGGCACCCTGTGCCAGCGTGGCGGCGGCGTTGCCGTGGTCGCGGAACAGCGCCAGCGTGGCGTCCGGTACGGTGTTGACGGTTTCATCACCAATCAGGCTTTCCACGTACAGCACGTCGGAGTAGGCCTTGTTCTTGGTACCGGTAGACGCCCACAGCAGGAACTGGGCGCGGGCACCGGCGGCTTTCAGCACGGCGAATTCTTCACCGTGGAAGCGCGCCAGGTAGCGCTGGTAGGCCACCTTGGACAGCGATACCGCTACCTTGCCCTGCAGCTCGGCCGGCAGCTGCGCGTCCAGCAGGCTGTCCACGCGCGACAGGAAGAAGCTGGCTACGGCCTTGACGTGCTGCAGCGGCTGGCCAGCGGCGTGGCGGGCGGTAAGGCCGGCGATGTAGGCATCCCATACCGCTTCTACCTGTGGCAGCGAGAACAGCAGCGTGATGTTGACGTTGATGCCCTCGGCGGTCAGCTGGCCGAAGGCGGCAATGCCTTCCGGCGTGGCCGGGATCTTGATCATGGCGTTGGGGCGGTTGATGGCGGCCCACAGGCGGCGCGCGGCGGCCAGGGTACCGGCTTCGTCGCGCGACAGCGCGGGGGAGACTTCCAGCGATACGTAGCCGTCGTCACCGGCGGTAGCCTGGTACTGCGGCAGGGTCAGGTCGCAGGCGGCCTGGATATCGGCGATGACCAGGGTTTCGTAACGCTGCTCGGCGCTGAGGCTGGCGTCGGTTTTCAGTGCGGCCAACTCGTCCTGGTAGCGCGGGTCGGTGCTAATGGCTTTGTGGAAAATGGCCGGGTTGGAGGTGACGCCGGCAATGCCGTCGTCGGCCAGCAGGCGGGCCAGCTCGCCGGTTTGCAGCAGTTCACGGGACAGGTTGTCCAGCCAGATGCGCTGGCCAAAAGGGCGGATGGCTTGTAGTCGGTTCATGGGCATGTTGCTCGTAAGTGTGGGGCGGTGAAGACATGATGCGCCGCTTATGTAGTACGGCACATGCTACCTTGCCCGCAGGCTGTAGCAAAGCCATTACACGCCAGGCTACACCGCAGTCTGGCGATACAAATCACCCCTAGTCAGCCAGATGGCGGCACGAGCGCATGGCGGCGTTGCCAGACATGGCACAAACGTGCCCGACAGCAATGCTCAGCACAGCACATCCGCATGCGGAGAATCAGGCGTGCCCGCTATCGAAATCGAACACTAGCGCCTGCGCCAGCAGGGGCTGCACGCGGGCCACAAACGCCTGGTGCGCCGGGTGGGCCAGGTAGTGTTGCAGCGCGGCGGTGTCGTCAAAGCGCAGTAGCCAGCCGTGGGTATAGCCCTGGGCCAGGTTTTCCGGGCTGATGTCGGTGCCGGCGCGAAAGCCGCGTACCTGCGGAATAGCAGCCGGCAGGGCGGCAAATGCCGCCAGCGCGGCGTCGGTATCGGCGTGGCTGGCGTGGGGGGCAAAGCGGAACAGCACGATGTGCTCAATCATTGGGCGCTACCTGCTCGGCGTTGAAGATCACACTGAACACGCTGCCTTTGTCCGGCTCGCTCTGGATATCCAGCTTGGCGTGGTGGCGCGCCAGTACGTGCTTGACGATGGCCAGGCCCAGGCCGGTGCCGCCATTGCCGCGCGAACGGCCGCGATCTACACGGTAAAAACGTTCGGTCAGGCGCGGCAGGTGCTCGCGCGGGATGCCGATACCGGTATCGGCCACGGTAAAGGCTACGCGGCCTTCCTCGTCTTGCGTCCAGCGCAGGTAGATGCTGCCGCCTTCCGGCGTATAGCGCACCGCGTTGGAAACCAGGTTGCCAAAGGCCGAGTGCAGTTCCTGCGCATTGCCCCACAGGTCGTGCGGGCAGGTGTTCTTCACCACAATACGGTGGCGGCCTTGCGACAGGCCTTCGGCCTCTACCACCATGGTATCCAGCAGCGCGGCCATGTGTACACGGTCTTGCAGCATGGTGCGCGGGCCGTTTTCGATGCGCGACAGGGTCAGCAGGTCTTCTACCAGGCTGTGCATGCGGCGCGACTGCTCCAGCATCATGGGCAGGAACTGGCGCAAGGTGGCGTCTTCTACCTGCGGCATTTCGGACAGGGTTTCCAGAAAGCCGCCTACCACGGTAAGCGGGGTGCGCAGCTCGTGCGATACGTTGGCCACAAAGTCACGGTGCACGGTTTGCACGCGTTCCAGCTGGGTGATGTCGCGGGAAAGCAATAGCTTGCGCGTGGTGTCGAACGGCACCAGCTGGATGGATAGCACCAGCTCGCTGCTGGTGCCGCTGTGCAGGATCAGCGGCTGGCTATAGCTTTGCGAAGCCATGTAGTCGTGAAACGCCGGCTGGCGCACCAGGTTCAGTATCTGGCTGCCCACGTCGGTTTTGCGGTTCAGCCCCAGGTGCTCTACGGCCATGGGGTTAATCCACTCGATATGGTCGTATTCATCCAGCACCACCACGCCGTCCGGCATGGCTTCGCCGGCGTTCACAAAGCGGTCCAGCACGCCGGCCAGGCGTTTCTTGCTTTGCTTTTGCTTGCGCGCCTGGCGGTACAGCGTCATGAAAATGCCGTGCCAGGAGCCAAAACCGTCCGGCACGCGCCCCGGTACCGGGTGGCCCAGCCAGCGCAACAACAGGGCGATGTGGTACAGGTGAAAGGCCAGCCACAACAACAGCAGGCCCAGCATCAGCGACAATCCGGTAACCAGGCCAAACACCAGACCAAAGGCCAGGCTGACCACCACCATGGCAATCAGCCAGCCCAGCGTACGCTTGAGAAATTCTGCCAAGACCTACCCCTGGGCGGAGAAACGGTAGCCGGTACCACGCACGGTCTGGATCAGGCCATCGTGGCCGGTGGGTTCCAGTGCGCTGCGCAGGCGGCGGATGTGTACGTCTACGGTGCGCTCTTCCACAAACACGTGGTCGCCCCACACCTGGTCCAGCAGCTGGGTACGCGAATGCACGCGTTCGGCGTGGGTCATGAAGAAATGCAGCAGGCGGAATTCGGTAGGCCCCAGGTCCACGGTTTCGCCGTTGCCTTGTACGCGGTGGGTGACTGGGTCCAGGCGCAGGCCTTTTACTTCTACCGCGTCGTCGGTCATTTGCGGGGCGCGGCGGCGCAGTACCGCCTTGATGCGCGCCAGCAGCTCGCGCGGGGAGAACGGCTTGGTGATGTAGTCGTCGGCGCCTGCCTCCAGGCCTTGTACCTTGTCCTGCTCTTCAGAGCGGGCGGTCAGCATGATGATGGGGATCTGGCGCGTGCGTTCGTCGGCGCGCAGCTTGCGCGCGATTTCCACGCCGGATGCGCCGGGCAGCATCCAGTCCAGCAGCACCAGGTCTGGCAGGGCATTTTTCACCAGTGTCAGCGCCACTTCGGCGGTGCTGGCACGCAGCACATGGTGTCCGGCCTGGACCAGATTGAACGCGATCAGCTCCTGAATCGCTGGCTCGTCTTCTACAAGCAGAATATTGGCGGGCATGTGGCGGAATCCTTCCATGTACGATTATGGCAAGGATAGAAAAAAGCGGTTACAGAAATGTGACACTTCACGCGGCTTTCGATAAACAAAGCCAAAATAGTGCCGCGTTGTCGCGTAGCGGGTGACTTATGCCAAAAATACCGCCCGCAGTGTACAAGCATTTTGCGTTTTCTGGCGGCCAGAGTGCTTTGTAACCGTTTATTGCATTTGTATTTTATTTTGAGACAAAAGTATTTTCAGGTATACTTGTCTTGATCTGTTTCGGGCCAGCCTGCTGCGGCCAACCTTTGCTTGCCCCATCTGCCGCGCCACACCTGGCACCCCTCACGCCCCTGCCCCGGAACGCCTGCCACCTTCGATACATGAAAGGGAAAGCATGGAACCCGTCCGTACCTTCCGCACCACCCTGGTCTGGCCAGTGTTTTTGCCTGGCCTGCTACTGATTGCCTCCATTCTTGGCTGGGCCACCCTGGCCCCCGCCTCAGCCGAAACCCTGCTAGGCAGCGCCCAACGCGCCATCGGCCAGCAGTTTGGCTGGTTTTACATTCTGGCCGTGGCGGTGTTTCTGATCAGCCTGCTGGGCATTGCCGCCAGCCGTTACGGCGACATCAAGCTGGGGCCGAATGATGCGCAGCCCGCCTTCAGCATGACGTCGTGGCTGGCCATGCTGTTTGCTGCCGGCATGGGCATAGGCCTGATGTACTTTGGCGTAGGCGAGCCGCTGCAACACTACCTGAGCCCGCCACTGGCTGCGGCCAACCCGCAAGCGGCAGCCCAGCAAGCCATGAACCTGACCTTTCACCACTGGGGCCTGCACGCTTGGGCCATTTATGGCGTGGTGGGGCTGGTACTGGCGTATTTCGGCTTTCGCTACCAGCTACCTTTAAGCCTGCGTGCCGGCCTGTACCCGATACTGGGCGAGCGCATCCACGGGCCGTGGGGCCATGCAGTAGACGTCTTTGCGCTGGTTTCTACCGTATTCGGCATCGCCACCACGCTGGGCTACGGCGTGATGCAGCTGGCCGCCGGCCTGCAGCAGGTAGCAGGTATCGACAGCAGCGGTATCGGCTTCAAACTGGGGCTGATTGCCGTAGTGATGGGCCTGGCAGGGCTATCGGCCGCTACCGGCCTGGATAAAGGCGTACGCCGACTGAGCGAGCTCAACCTGAGCCTAGCGCTGGCCTTGCTGCTGTTTGTGCTGCTGGCCGGCCCTACCGTGTACCTGCTGCTGGCCTTTAGCGACAATCTGGGCAGCTATTTTTCCGGCCTGGTGGCCATGACCTTCCGCACCTTCAGCTACGGCACCCCGGCGCAGCAAGACTGGCTGGGCGGCTGGACGCTGCTGTACTGGGCGTGGTGGGTGTCGTGGTCGCCGTTTGTCGGCCTGTTCATTGCGCGCATTTCGCGCGGGCGCACTATCCGCGAATTCATCGTGGGCGTGCTGCTGGCCCCGACCCTGTTCAACCTGCTGTGGATGACGGTATTCGGTAACAGCGCCATCTGGCTGGACCTGCACGTAGCAGGCGGCGCACTGGGTGCCACCGCGGCCAACGTAGACAACCTGCTATTCCGCTTTTTCGATTACCTGCCGCTGACGCAGCTCACCAGCGCGGTGGCCATTCTGCTGATTGCCGTGTTCTTCGTGACTTCGGCCGACTCCGGCGCCATGGTGCTGGACAGCATTGCCAGTGTGGGGGCGGAGCACTCGCCGCTATGGCAGCGCCTGTTCTGGGCCGCCTTGCTGGGCGCCACCGCTGCCGCGCTCCTGAGCGCCGGTGGCCTGAAAGCGCTGCAAGCGATGACACTGCTCAGTGCCCTGCCTTTCACCGCCATCATGCTGCTGCTGTGCTACAGCCTGTGGCGCGGGCTGCAGTCCGACCAGTGCCACCAGGCGCAACAGCCGGCACCAGCCACGCAGTTCTGGAGCGGCCACCACTGGCAACAACGCCTGCGCCAGCTGGTACAGCGCCCGGATGCGGCCAACGTGCAGCATTTCATTGATACCGAGGTCAGCCCGGCGCTGGACACCGTGGCCGCCGAGCTGCGCCACAACGGCGTAGCCGCCGAGGTCAGCCGGGGTACAGATGGCGCGGTTACCCTGCGCATAGACCAGCCAGGGCAGCGCGACTTTGTCTACAGCGTGCAGTGCTACGGCAAGCCGCTGCCGGCGTTCCTGCCCGCCAGCCGCCGTGATAGTGACGTGCAGTACCTGGCACAAACCGGCTTTGCCGATGGCCGTGAAGGCTACGACATCCGCTATCTGCGCCAGAGCGAGATCATTGCCGACGTGCTCAAGCAATACGAACGCTACCTCAGCCTGCAGCTGCAACAGCGTGGCCAGCTGCTGAGCAGTGCGCCGGGGCATTAGGCAAATACAGCTCGGCCACCATGCAGCGTGCCCCGCCGCCGCCATGGGTTTCAATGGTATCCAGCGGGGCGTGCACGATGCGGCCGTGTGCGGCCAACATCGCCTGCTGCTGCACGCTGAAGGCCGCCCAGGCGCGGCTGGACATCGCGATCACCGTGCCGCCGTCCACACTGCGCAGGGCAAGGATGTTGCCGCAGAAGCTGGCCATCTGCGCCAGGCTGATGCTGATCACCTGCTTGCCGTCGCGCCGCAGCTGCGCCTGCACCCGCTGGCGCTCGCCAACATCGCGAATCGCCGGCAGGCACACCACCGCAAAGCGCGGGCCGATGGCCATCATCACATTGCTGTGATAAATGGCACGGCCAGCCGCATCTACCGCGTCAAACACCTGCATCTGGTAGCCCAGCCTGGCCGCCAGCGGCGCCAGCAACACCGGCTGGCTGCGGCCGGAGCGGCACAGCCAGGCTCGCCGTGCCGCGTGGTCGAACACAATCGCCCCCGTCCCTTCCAGATACTGCCCCTGCGCCTCGTGCGGGCTCAGGTCCAGCTGCTCGCGCACGGCAAACTGCTGCTGCAGCCAGGCCACGATATCGGCGCGGCGCTCCAGCCTGCGGTTGGCCGCAGCCATCGGGTACAGCACCAGCGTGCCGTCAGCGTGGGTAGAAAACCAGTTATTGGGAAACACGGCATCCGGCGTATCCAGGCCCGCGGGCTGGCGGAACACCTGCACGCCCACCCCGGCGTGCTGCAAGGCCGCGACGTAGCCGTCAAATTCGCGCTGGGCGGCCAGTGTGACGCTGGCACCCGCGTTGGCCGCAGGCTGCTGGAAATGGTTGCTGGCCCGGGTTTGCGGGTTGGCATGAAAACGGGCGGGGCGCACCATCAGTACATGCGAGGCAGGCTGTGACATGGTTTCTCCTGGGTGGGGTGGCAGGAGAAATTGTGGCGGTGGCGGCGGCCACTTTGTAGTTGGCACCCTGTGCAGTTTTATCGCTAGACTGCACATATTGATAACCCTGGCAGCACGATGCAACTTGACGACACCGACCTGCAGCTCATTGCCCTGCTGCGCGACAACGCGCGCACCCCGGTCACCGAGCTGGCCACCCGCCTGCGCGTCTCGCGCACCACCGTACAAAAGCACATCAGCAAGCTGGAACAAGCCGGCATCATCATCGGCTATACCGTGCGGCTGAAACCGCAGGCCGAGGCCCAGCGCATCCGCGCCTGGATGGGCATTGCGGTAGAGGGCAACAAAACCCCCAGCGTACTACAGGCCTTACGTGGCGAGCCGCACGTGTACGCGCTGCACTCCACCAACGGGCGCTGGGATATCGTCACCGAGCTGCGCGCCGACTCGCTGGAGCAGTTTGACCGCGTGCTGGGCCGCATCCGCCTGATCCCGGGCATTACCGCCAGCGAAACCAGCCTGCTGCTGTCCACCCACAAGGTGTAAGCCGCAAAAAATGCGCAAAAAAAAGGCCTGTCCGGTTGGGGACAGGCCACTAAGGGTCGGTTCCCGGCCACACATGGGGGCCAAGAACGCTTAAGACCAGGGACAAAGAGATCACCAGAACAGTTCCAAAGATGCCGATTGCTCAGGCACCCTCATAACGGATCTAGAAGTCAAAGCTGCTGGGCGCGGACCCGGCTGCTTCAACACGGGGCGAATTGTACGGGGGTTATCGGGGCTTATTAATAGGTATTCGAAGCTTATAAGCCGTCATAACTTTGTATACAATGTATTTACGCCACTTTGACCTTCGAATCGAAAAATGGACAAGTTTGACCGCAAGATTATCGCTGCGCTGCACGAAAACGGCCGCCTGAGCTTTGCCGAGCTGGCCCGCCGGGTGAACCTGTCCGCACCGGCCGTTGCCGACCGCGTGGAAAAGCTGGAACGATCGGGCGTGATAGCCGGCTATCGCGCAATCATCCGCCCGGAAGCGCTGGGTTGCCCGATACAGTGCCTGATCGAGCTGACGGTAAAAAACCAAGAATACTACGCCGTACTGGAGCTACTCAAAGCCATGCCGGAAATCGTGCACTGCGATTCCATCACCGGCAGTAGCGGGCTGATGATCCGCGTAGCGGTAGACAGCATGGGCACGCTGCAGGCGCTGATCGCCCGTCTGATGCAGTACGGCGATACCAAAACCTCGATGGTGATCGACACCCCGGTCAGCCACCGCCTGCCGCCGCTGCAGGAAGAAGACTAGCCCGCCCGCGCCCTAGCAGATACATCCGCCACAGCACCCGCCAGCATGTAGTGACTGCACTACACACACCGCCGCAATGTAGCCGCGCCTTACCTGATGCAGATCAACACGCCACGCGTGGCCTGGCGGCGCTACAGGCAAAAAAACAGCCTGCCCTTGCAGGGGCAGGCCGGAACTATGCACAAAGAAGCAACAGAATACACCTAAAGAGCGAGGTACCCGTCTCCACACGGGTACCGGTAATCGGTGCGGCGGCTCATGCCGCCGCGGCCTTCGGCGCCGGCCCGCAGTCTGCATTGCGGCCAACATCGGCACGCTAGCAGACCGCGGCCGGTACTTACTTGGCAGCCACCCAGGCCTGGGCGGTATCCAGCATGCGGTTGGAGAAGCCCCACTCGTTGTCGTACCACGACAGCACTTTCACCTGGCGGCCTTCGATCACGCGGGTCAGCGTTGCGTCAAACACGCTGGACGCCGGGTTGTGCATGAAGTCGATCGATACCAGCGGCAGGGTGTTCACCGCCAGCACGCCTTTCAGCGGGCCGTTGGCCGCAGCGGTCACCAGCTCGTTCACTTCGGCCACGGTAGTGTCACGCTGTGCGGTGAAGGTGAGGTCAACCAGCGACACGTTGGCGGTAGGCACGCGCACGGCAAAACCGTCCAGCTTGCCTTTCAGCTGTGGCAGCACCAGGCCCACGGCGGCGGCAGCGCCGGTTTTGGTCGGGATCATCGACAGCGCGGCAGAACGGGCGCGGCGCAGATCGCTGTGCTCGGTGTCCAGCAATACTTGGTCGTTGGTGTAGGAGTGCACGGTGGTCATCAGGCCGTGCGCTACGCCAATGGCGTCGTTCAGCGGCTTCACCAGCGGGGCCAAGCAGTTGGTGGTGCAGCTGGCGTTGGACACGATGCTCATGTCGGCGCGCAGGGTGTCGTGGTTCACGCCGTACACGATGGTGGCGTCAGCGTCGTCTGCCGGGGCAGAGATCAGCACTTTCTTGGCACCGGCTTGCAGGTGCAGGCCAGCCTTGTCGCGTTTGGTGAAGATGCCGGTGCATTCCAGCACGATGTCCACGCCCATGTCGCCCCACGGCAGCTCGGCCGGGTTACGTACCGACAGCAGCTGGATAGGCTTGCTGTTGATCACCAGCTTGTCGCCTTCCAGTGCCACGGTGCCAGGGAAAGGGCCGTGGATGGAGTCGTATTTGGTCAGGTGGGCGTGCAGTTCCGGGTTGCCCAGATCGTTGATGGCAACGATTTCAATATCTTTATCGGCAAAACGTTCTTGCCAGGCGCGCAATACCATGCGGCCGATGCGGCCGTACCCGTTGATGGCGAGTTTCAGTGCCATATTGTGTCTCCTGATTATCGGGTGAATCCTGCGTGCCAGCTGCACGCTTGCTATGGGTACATCCTTGTCCCAATCGGGCTTGTACTCAATCCCTTACAATTATGTAGTGTGCGTACTACCAACACTTTTTGCCTAGCCCGGCCGCGCAGCACGGCGCTTGCGGCCAACATGGCTTGCCAGACGGCAGCGCGTCAGCTACCGCACAAACTGCATTGGGATCGATTTCACTATAGCGCAAAAAATACCCCGGCATGGCCGGGGTAGAAGGAGAGCAAAGCCACAGGTCAGGTCACCCTGGCTTACCACGGGCTGCGCGTGCCGCCAGGCGACACGCGCAGGCCTTGTCTTGCCCCCGCTACCTGGCAAGTACGCCAAGCAGCGGGGTGAAACCGCCCTGCTTATTGCAGCTGGCTGGCCAGGGCAGCGGGGTCGCCGCCCTCTACTACCAGGTGTACCAGGTTGCCAGGCATGGCCATGATGCCGCTCACGCCCAGTGCCTTCAGGCTGCCTTCGTTCACGCGGCTGGCGTCGGCCAGCTCTACACGCAGGCGGCTACCGGCGACCACTTCCACGGCGCGGATGTTGGCCGCACCACCCAGCGCGTCTTTCAGCGCACTGCTATCGGCGGCTTGCGGGTTGGCCAGCGCGGCGCGGATTTCGTCGGCTACCAGCTCGGCCTCAGGGCCCAGTACCACTTGTACGCTACCGGCAGCAGGTTTGATCATGCCGCGCGAACCCAGCGCTTTCAGTGCGGCTTCGTCTACGGCATCGTTGCTGACTACCTGCAGGCGCAGGCGGGTGGTGCACGCGTCTACGCTTTTCAGGTTGGCCGCACCGCCCAGCGCGCCGATAAAGCCACGCGCACGGTCGCTGCCTTTGCCACCCAGGCTGGCAGCGGCGCTGCTACCGGCGGCCACTTCTTCGCGGCCCATGGTCATCAGGTTGAATTTCTTGATGAAGAAGGTGAACAGCACGTAGTACACGGCAAAGTAGGCCAGGCCGATAGGGATCAGCAGCAGCGGTTTCTGCGCGATACCAAAGTTCAGCACGTAGTCGAACAGGCCAGCGGAGAAGCCGAAGCCCAGTTTCACGCCCAGGGTGTGCATCAGCGCCATCGAGATGCCGGTGAGCACCGCGTGGATGGCGTACAGCGCCGGGGCCAGGAACATGAAGGCGAACTCTACCGGCTCGGTAACACCGGTCAGCGCGGCGGTCAGGCCCATGGACAGCAGCACGCCACCCACAGCAGCCTTGTTTTCCGGGCGCGCGGCACGGTACATGGCCAGGCAGGCAGCCGGCAGGCCGAACATCATTACCGGGAAGAAGCCGGACATGAACATGCCTGCGGTCTTGTCGCCAGCAAAGAAGCGGGTCAGGTCACCGTGCACCACCTTGCCGGCGGCGTCGGTGAAGTCACCCAGCTGGAACCAGGCAAAGGTGTTGATGATGTGGTGCAGGCCGGTAACGATCAGGATGCGGTTGAGCACGCCGTACACGAACAGGCCAAACTCGCCCGCGCCAATCACCCAGTGGCCTACCGCATCGATACCCTGCTGGATAGGCGGCCAGATATAGCCCAGCACCACGCCGGCCAGCAGCATGGCAAAGCCGGTAACGATAGGCACGAAACGGCGGCCACCAAAGAAGGCCAAGTAGGACGGCAGCGCGATGTCCTTATAGCGGTTGTACAGCAGGCCGGCGCTGATACCGGCGGTAATGCCGGCCAGTACGCCCATATTGATTTTGGCGTCGATCACTTTCAGGACGGCGGTCAGCACCAGGTAACCGATGGCGCCGGCCAGGCCGGAAGCGCCGTTGTTATCCTTGGCAAAACCCACGGCGACACCGATGGCAAACAGCAGTGCCAGGTTGCCGAAAATGGCATCCCCGGCCTGCGCCATCACCGGAATGCCCATCAGGTCGGGCTGACCCAGGCGCAGTAGCAGACCTGCCACTGGCAGGACGGCGATAGGCAGCATCAGGGCACGGCCCAGCTGCTGTACGCCGGCGAACTTGCTTGAAGTACTCACTGTGTTTCTCCTCTTCGTTTTAATGCAGGCCGCCAGTTGGGAGGATGCGGCGGCCTGACCAGGTCAGCGCAGCAAGGCTGCGGCGTCGGCTTGTAACCGCGCCCGCACTTGTTGCGCCGAATTCAGCGCCTGCAGATCCAGCGCCAGCTGCTGGCAGGCCGTGCTATCCAGGCGGCGCACGGTATCCTTGATTTCCGGTACCAGCTGCGGGCTCACCGACAGCTCGGTGACACCCAGGCCCAGCAGCACCGGCGTGGCTTGCGGGTCGGACGCCAGCGCGCCGCACACCCCTACCCACTTGCCGTGCTTGGCCGCGCCGTGCACGGTCAGCGCGATCAGGCGCAAGAGTGACGGGTGCAGCGCGTCAAGGTTGGCCGCCAGCGCCGGGTGGCAGCGGTCCATCGCCAGCGTGTACTGGGTAAGATCGTTGGTGCCGATGGACAGGAAATCGGCGTGCTCGGCCAGCTGGTCGGCCAAGAGCGCGGCCGACGGCACTTCGATCATCACGCCCAGCTGCGGGCGCTCGGCCACGCCCAGCTCGGCAGCCAGCTCGTCCAGGCGCTGGCGCACGCGCAGCAGGTCGGACACGTCGGCCACCATGGGCAGCAGGATGCGCAGGCGCGACAGCGGCTTCACTTGCAGCAACGCACGCAGCTGCGCGTCCAGCACCGCCGGCATGGCAAAGCCGGTGCGGATGCCGCGCAGACCCAGCGCCGGGTTGTCTTCCGGCGGCAGCGACAGGTAAGGCACATCCTTGTCGCCACCGGCGTCCAGCGTGCGGATGATGGCGGTGCGGCCTTCCAGCGCGTCCAGCACGTCCTGGCAGGCAGCGCGCTGTTCGTCTTCGTTTGGGGCGTCGTGACGGTCGATGAAGAGGAATTCGGTACGCAGCAGGCCCACGCCGTCGGCGCCGTTCAGCACCGCGTCGCGCGCCTCGGCGGCGTTGGCGATGTTGGCCGCTACCTCGATGGCCACGCCATCGCGGGTACGCGCCTGGCCGGCAGACTGCTCGCGCAGCGTGCGGCGGCGCTGTTCACGCTGGGCAATGTCCTGATGCGCGGCGTCCAGTGCGGCGGCATCCGCATCGCTATCCAGCCAGCCTTCGCCAGCGTTCAGCAGTGCCTCGCCGCCGGCAGCCAGCGCCAGCGCGGCCGGGCCACACGCCACCAGCGCGGGGATGGCCAGCGCACGGCACAGGATGGCCACATGGTTGGTGGCACCGCCACGGGCCAGCACCACGCCGGCCAGCTGTTCGCGCGGCAGGCGGGTGAGCTGCGACGGGGTCAGGTCGTCGGCCACCACGATGGCTTGTGCAGGCAGCTCGGGCGCGGTTTCTTCGCCGCCCAGCAGTACGTCCAGCACACGGCGCTCCAGGTCTTTCAGGTCGGCCACGCGTTCGGCCAGCAGCGCATTGCCCAGGCCCAGCAACACCTCGCTCTGCGCGCTGATGGCGCTGCGATAGGCGTAGGCGGCACTGCGGCCATCCAGAATGTAGCGCTCGGCGGCCTGCGCCAGCTCGGGGTCGTCCAGCAGCGCTAGGTGGGCACCAAAGATTTCGCTTTCGGCGTGCGCGCCGCGCTTGTCGGCCTGCGCTACGTCGGCAGCCACGGCCTCGCGCACTTTTTTCAAGGCGCCATGCAATGCAGCCAACTCCGGCTCCACACCGTGGCCGCGTTCCGGCACCGTGCGTTCCTGTTCGGCCAGCAATACCAGTGTCCCCACCGCCAGGCCGGGGGCCGCGCACACGCCGCCGAGCTTGCCATCGTCGCGGCTCGCTACGACGGCAGCTGGCGCTGGCGCATGGCCGGCGTGGGTATGCGTTTGCAGCGCCTCGACCAGCGCGGCCAGCGCGGCGTCGGCGTCTTCACCCTGGGCGTACAGGGTAACGGTATCGTTTTCGCCTACGCCCAGGCCCATGAGGCTGACAACGCTGCGTGCATTGGCGCGCTGGCCGGCAAAACCGATATCGATATGGCTTTGATAACGGCGGGCTACCGACTGCAGCAGCGCGCTGGGGCGCGCGTGCAGGCCGCCTTCGTGTGCCACAACGGCGGTAACGGATAGTTCTGCGCCGTGGACGGCGTCAGGGTGGGAGATAGCACCCTGAGCCGTCACGGTCAGAAAACACGACGCACCGGCTTCCACAAGTCCGGATGCATCGAGGGAGAGAGCCATGTCGTCGCTGTTGGTCACCACAACGACGGTAATGAGAGAAGGCGCGCGGCGGGCCACGCTATCGATATCGATATCCACCAGCGGCTGGCCCGCGCTGACCTGCTGGCCTTTCTGTACGCGGGTAGCAAAGCCGCTACCACCCAGTTTTACGGTGTCGATGCCGATGTGCATCAGGATCTCGGCACCGTTGGCCGCACGCACGGTAACGGCGTGGCCGGTACTGGACACCTGGCTGACCTGGCCATCACAAGGGGACAGCAGGGTGGAAGACAGCGGCTCAATGGCCAGACCCTGGCCCATCAGGCCACCGGCAAACACCGGGTCGGGTACGGCAGACAGCGGCAATACCACGCCGGACAGCGGCGCTTGCAGGGTAACGGTTGCAGACATCGGGTTTCCTTCTCTCTGAAAGCGCGCACGCTGCCCCGCAGCCATGCGCGTAAGTCATGCTGGATACGTGCCGCGGGTCATGGCCCCGGCATCGGGATAGTTTTATAGATGTTGCCAACGCTGCCGGGCGGCCGCCCGGCAGCCACGGTTTATACCGTGAGGGTTTCTTTTTTCAGGTGGCGTGGCGTGTCCGGGTTCAGGCCACGCGCTACCGACAGGCGGGCTGCCATCAGGTAGAAGCTCTGGATCGCCAGCAGCGGGTCCAGCGCTTCGTCACCGGCGGTGGCCAGGGTGAGGTTGCGGCTGGCCACGTTGGCCGGTGCGGCCAACAGTACGTTGGCGCCACGGCCACGCATTTCGTCGGCCAGCGCTACCAGGCCGGCTTGTTCCGGGCCACGCGGGGCGAAAATCAGCAGCGGGTAGCCATCGTCTACCAGTGCCATCGGGCCGTGTTTGATTTCGGCACCGGAGAAAGCTTCGGCCTGAATCACGCAGGTTTCCTTGAACTTCAGCGCGGCTTCCAGCGCCACGGCAAAGCCCAGGCCACGGCCTACCACCATGATGCGCTCGGCCGGTACCAGCACGTCCAGCGCGCTGCTCCAGTCCTGGCGGGTGGCTTCGGTCAGGTGATCCGGCAGGTCGTTCAGTGCGGCCAACAGGGCGGTGTCCTGCTGCCAGTGCGCCACCAGGCGGGCTACCGCGGACAGGGTGGCGATATAGCTCTTGGTGGCGGCGACGCTTTTTTCTTCGCCGGCGCATAGTGGCACCGACCATTCGCAGGCGGCAGCCAGCGGGGAGTCGGGTTTGTTGACCAGTGCTACGGTGCGGGCACCGGCAGCACCCAGGGCGGTCATGGTGTCGATCAGGTCAGGGCTGCGGCCGGATTGCGACAGCGCCACGGCCAGCTGGCCTTTTACATTGAGCGGTGCTTGATGCAGCGTGAGCAGCGACATGGGCAGCGAGACCACCGGCGTGCCGGTGCGCTGCATCGCCAGGTAGGCGAAATAGTTGGCCGCATGATCCGAGCTGCCGCGCGCCACAGTCAGGGCCAACTGTGGCGGCGCTTTGGCCAGTTCGCGCGCCAGGACAGCCAGCCCTTCATCGGCATACATATGCTGGGCGGCTACCGCCTGGGCGGCAAACAGGGCTTCATCAAGCATTAACGAGCTCAAGACACTCTCCTTCTAGGAATACGCGTTGCAACTGCAGGTTTGAATCCATCACCACGATGTCGGCCCACGCGCCCTCCTCCAGCCTGCCGCGGTCGTGTACGCCCAGATAGTCGGCGGGGTACAGCGACAGGCGGTTACTGGCGCTGGCCAGCGGCACGCCGATCTCTACCAGGTTGCGCAGGGCCTGATCCATGGTAAGGGTGCTGCCTGCCAGCGTACCGTCGGCCAGGCGCACACCGCCCAGGCACTTGGTCACCGTCTGCGAGCCCAGCTTGTACTGGCCATCCGGCATGCCGGCCGCAGCCGTGGAGTCGGTGACACAGAACAGTCGGGGGATGGCGCGCATGGCGGCGCGCATGGCACCGGGGTGCACGTGCAGCAAGTCAGGTATCAGCTCGGCGTACTCGGCGTGTGCCAGTGCCGCCCCTACCATGCCCGGCTCGCGGTGGTGCAAGCCGGTCATCGCGTTAAACAAATGGGTAAACCCGCTGGCACCGTTTTCCAGCGCCGCCACACCGTCTTCGTAGCTACCCAGCGTGTGGCCCAGCTGTACGCGTACGCCCTGCCGGCTTAGCTCGCGGATCACTTCCATGTGACCGGCCACTTCGGGCGCGAGGGTAACCAGGCTGATCGGGGCAAGCGACCGGTAGTGGTTGATTTCTGCCATCGCGGCTTCCACCGCGTTGTCCGGCTGCGCACCCAGCTTGCCCTTGTTGATATACGGGCCTTCCAGATGCACGCCGAGAATGCGTGCGCTGCCGGGCTGCCGGCTGCGGCTGGCGTCGCCCAGCGCGGCCAGTACGGCTTGCAGTGCCTCGCGCGGGGCCGTCATGGTGGTGGCCAGCAGCGAAGTGGTACCAAAGCGGGCATGCGTACTGGCCACATGCTGGGCTGCGCGGCCCGCTTCCATGATGTCTACACCGCCGCCGCCGTGGACGTGCAGGTCGATAAAACCCGGCAGGATATAGCGCTCGGCGTCGCCGGCTGCGGCCAACCTGCCTTGTATGGCGGCAATCTTGCCGTCGTCACCTATCTGCAGCTCGCCGTCCAGCCAGCCAGCGCTGGTCAGCATGCGGCCTTGCAAAACTCGTGTTGCGTTCATCGTCTCAGTTCAGCGACAAAGTCGTAGTAATCGTTACGACACCAGGTGTCAGTCAGCTCGATGGCCACGTTATCTGCCGTGTAGCCGATACGGGTTATCAGCAGCATGGCTTCGCCAGGCTTGATACCGGCAATGGCGGCAATATCCGGGTTCGCATTCACCGCACGGATATGCTGCAGTGCCCGCACAATCGGGTGGCCCATCGTATCCAGGTAGGCGTACAAGGAGCTGCCCACCGCCTGCGGGTCTGGCAGGTAGGTGAGCGGCAGCGAGCTTTGCTCGATGGCCATCACCACCCCGTCGGCCAGGCGCTGGCGTTTCAGCCTGGCCACCTGGGCATTGGGCGACAAACCCAGCTTGATCACTTCTTCGTGGGTGGGCGTGGCGATACCACGCGACAACCACACCGATGAAGGCTCGAACCCCTTCATCTTCAACATTTCGGTAAAACTGGTCAGGCGCGATAGCGGCTGCTCCAGGCGCGGGGTAATAAAGGTACCCGAACCATGACGGCGGCGAATCAGGCCCTGCTCCAGCAGCACATCCAGTGCCTTGCGCGCGGTAACCCGCGAGATGCCCAGCTCCTCGGAAAAGGTGCGCTCCGAAGGCAGTGCCTCATCGGCCTGCCACCAGCCAGCGTGTATTGCCTCGGCCAGCTTGCGTGAAAACTGCAAGTACAAAGGTGTAGTGGAAGTCTCTTCCGGCTTTAATGCGTTCCAGCGGCTATCCATATGGCTACCCTGCAAGTGGTCATTCAAAGGCGCCATTGTAGAACCCTGTCTTTTCCTGCCGAAGCACAACACGACACGCCACAGCCGCAAAAGTAATACCACTACAAAACCACGTCAATACCAATTTATCGGTTCGCTGCGTATTTGCAATAAATGCAACACCCTGAAAAGTATTGCTTTCCGCTACCGCCAGATTCGCTGCAGTGCAAAATGCCATAAGACTGTTAAAAATTGGCATTTTTATGACTGTAAAGTGGTATTAATCTGGCTCATCAAAAAGGCAATAAAAAAAGCCCGCAATGAGCGGGCTTTGGCAGAAGCGCGACAGATATCAGCCGCCGGCGCGTGACTTTGGGCGCCAGCCTATCAATACAACGGCCAATACAATAATGCCCATGGCCCCCATTTCGTGTATGCCTACGTGCTCGCCCAGCAGCCACACCCCCAGCAACACGGCAATCACCGGGTTCACGTAGGCATAGCTGGTGGCCGCCGCCGCGCTGACGTTTTTCAGCAGGAACAGGTAGGCGGTATAGGCCACCATGGAGCCGAAAAACGCCAGATAAGCTACCGCCAGCCAGCCGGCAAGAGGCGGCGTGGCCACCAGCTGCTCGCCCACCGCGGTACTGCCCAGCAGTAGCGCCACCCCGCCGGACAGCATCATCACCGCGCTGGACATCAGCCCCTTGGGCTGTACCAGATGCTTGCTCCACGCCGAACCAAACGCCCAGCCGGCCGAGGCAAACAGCAAGGCCGCCGCGCCAGCCGGCGAGGCCTGCAAGTTAGCGCCCATATTCAATACCACCATGCCGACGATGCCGAGCAAAATGCCGGCCACTTCCATCTTGCGCGGCACATGGCCAAAAAAGCGGGCAAACAGGGTAGCAAACAGCGGCACCGTTGCCACGACCAGCGCCGCCACACCGGACGACACGTCTTTTTCGGCCAACGTGACGAAGCCGTTACCGATAGCCGGCATCAGCACGCCAAGAATCGCGCCGCCGCGCCACTCCTGCCAGCTAGGGTTGGCATCGCCGCGCCAGCGCAGCCAGGCATACATCAAGGCACCCGCCACGGTAAAACGCACGCCGGCCATCATGAAGGGCGGCCAGTACTCCACCCCGACACGGATGGCAAAGTAGGTCGAGCCCCAGATGACATACAGGGCAAAAAAGGCGGCGAGCAGCTTGAGCTGGTGGGTACTGAGCGTCATGGCGGATTTCCTGTGTAGACCCGCAACATGCCTGCTGTAAATGACGAATACAAGGGGGGAAAACTGAAAAGCCTGTTCTAGCGCCTGTTAACGCTGCTTTTGATGCGGTGGCGCTTGGCAAGCGCCCCGAAGGGCAGGCCAGACAAGCTGCCCACTACGGCGTTGTCGGGCTTGCGCTGGAAAACCTCTCGAACCTGCGACTTGGCAAGAAATAGTGTCAACAGGCCCCAGGCCAAGCCGGGGCTAGCCAAACAGCCAGCCGTGCAGCATGCGCCCAGGCATCCACGCCAGCGCACCGGCCACCAGCAAGCCGCCCACATACAAACTCACCATGGCCGAGCGATGCGCCCGTACCCTGCCCTGCCTGGCGGCCTGCCAGGCTTGCGGTACGCTGTAGAGCACCAGCACACTCAGCAGGTGGATAAAGCCGAAATGCCCGAACAGCGCCGGCCCCACCCGTGCCGGCATGGCCAGCGACAACCAGGCCGTCAGCAGCATCAGCACCATATAGCACCGCCCCCAGCGGCGATGCGCCGGCGAGCCTTTCTGGCGCCAGCAAAGCAGGGCCGTGCCCAGTACAAAAGCAGGAAGCACCGTTGCCAGGTGCAGATAGGCCAGCAGGGTATAGTCGAACATGGTGGGGCCCGAAAGTGTGGCTAGCCATCTTGCCGCAAGCCCTCAGCAAATAACAGGCCGGGCTGCCTGTTCGACAGGTCAGGCCTCTATGCCGGCTGCAGCTCGTAGCCCGGAGCCGGGATACCGGGCCACAACTCATACAGCACCTGCGGCGTGTCTACCCCGCCATGCATGGGGCTGGCAGGTATACCCAGCTGCATGGCCGCGGCAATGCTCAACTCGCCCGCCAGGTTTTTGGGGCCACGGTCTGCCACCACACAGTCCACACTCTTCCCCTGATAGCTCACGCGGGCCAGGCAGCCGCGCACAATGCCCTGTGTGCGCTGGATGACCAATGGCGGCACCACGATATAGGGCTCGGTAGCCGAATCGACATAGGCCGCGGGGTCATCGGCCGCCATGCCGGGGTGGCGGTACCAGGTAGTGGACGCAATGATGCCGCCGGGAAACACCCGCGGCTCGTTATCGGTATCCAGCAATACAATCTGCCGCGCCCAATCGTGCAGGCACACCACCTTGCCATTCACCCGCCGCATGCCGCCGTTGGCCAGCGATTCCAGCCCCTGGTCATCTTCGCGGTAGGCGGCCGGCGCACCGTGCTGGCCATTGGCGCCGTCTGCATCGATATCGGCATCCGCCATGAAATACACGCGCAGGCTGGCGTCTTGCCAGATCTTGCACTCGTATTTTTCGCCCGTAATAACACCCAGTAGTTCGTCCATCACGCTCTCCCCTTGCCAGGTGGCCCCGGCGGGGCCGCTGCTTTCGGGATGGCACGTAGCTGCGGTTTCTATATAACGGAAAGCCTGCCTTGCAGGAAAAAACCGGTATCCACTATCAGATAGCCAACCGTTTTAATAGCCATACAAAAGGGCAAGCCCGCAGGCTTGCCCTTGGCGCTGGTGCGGCCAACGTTGGCCGCACGTTTTACGCGTTGTAACCCAGGTTGGGTGCCAGATCACGCTCTGCCTGCGCCACGCTCACGCCACGGCGGGTGGCGTAGCTTTCCACCTGGTCGCGGGCGATCTTGCCCACGCCAAAGTAGCGGCTATCCGGGTGGCTGAAGTAGAAGCCGGACACCGCCGCAGTAGGCAGCATGGCGTAGCCTTCGGTCAGTGTCATGCCGATGGCCGGCGCGTTCAGCAGCTCGAACAGCTCGCGCTTCACCGTGTGGTCCGGGCAGGCCGGGTAGCCCGGCGCCGGGCGAATACCCACGTATTTCTCGTCGATCAGCGCTTCGTTATCCAGGCTTTCGCCTGCCGCGTAGCCCCAGAACTCGGTGCGCACGCGGTGGTGCATCAGCTCGGCAAAGGCTTCGGCAAAGCGGTCGGCCAGCGCTTTGAGCAGGATGGCGCTGTAGTCGTCGTTAGCCGCCTCGAAGCGTGCCACGTGCGGGTCGATACCCAGGCCGCCGGTCACGGCAAAGGTGCCGATGTAGTCCTGCACGCCGCTGTCGGCGGGGGCGATAAAGTCGGCCAGCGCCCAGTCCGGGTTGGCCGCAGAGCCGTCCTTGGTGGCTTTGGCCAGCTGCTGGCGCAGTCCCACCCAGGTCATCAGCGGGGCACGGGTGTCGGGGTCGAGAATTTCGATATCGTCCACGTCCACGCTGCGCGCCGGAAACAGGCCGATCACCGCGTTGGCCTGCAGCCATTGCTCGCTGATAATCTGCTGCAGCATGGCTTGCGCGTCCGCCCACAGGCCACGGGCGGATTCGCCCACGATCTCGTCATCCAGAATGGCGGGGAAGCGGCCGGCCAGCTCCCAGCTCTGGAAGAACGGTGTCCAGTCGATAAAGCGCGCGATCTCGGCCAGGTCGTAACGCTCGAAGCGGCGCACACCCAGCCATTTTGGTGCGGGCGGCACATAGCCAGCCCAATCGATGCGGTGGCGCGCCTCTCGTGCCTGCGCCAACGGCAGCAGCTTGGTATCGCCACGGCCTTCGAAAATGGCGCGCGCCTTGGCGTAGTCGTTGGCCACTTCCTGCACGAAACCGTCGCGCAGGGTGTCGGACAGCAGATTGGAACACACGCCCACGGCACGGCTGGCGTCCGGCACGTAAATCACCGGGCCGCTGTAATGCGGGGCGATTTTTACCGCAGTGTGCACGCGGCTGGTGGTGGCGCCGCCAATCAGCAGCGGGATGTCGAAGCCCTGGCGCTGCATCTCTTTTGCCACGTGCGCCATTTCTTCCAGGCTGGGGGTAATCAGGCCGGACAGGCCGATGATGTCGGCCTTGTGTTCGCGCGCGGCGTCCAGAATGGCCTGGCACGGCACCATCACGCCCAGGTCGATTACCTTGTAGTTGTTACAGCGCAGCACCACGCCCACGATGTTCTTGCCGATATCGTGCACGTCGCCCTTCACCGTGGCCATGATGATCACGCCCTTGGCCGGCGCGTCCTGCAGGCCCATGCGGATTTTTTCTTCCTCGATGAACGGCTCCAGGTGCGCCACGGCGGCCTTCATCACGCGCGCCGACTTCACCACCTGCGGCAGGAACATCTTGCCGGCGCCAAACAGGTCGCCCACCACGTTCATGCCGTCCATCAGCGGGCCTTCGATCACGTGGATCGGGCGCTCGCACTTCAGGCGTACTTCCTCGGTATCTTCCACGATATAGGTGGTAATACCCTTGATCAACGCGTGTTCCAGGCGCTTTTCTACCGGCTGGCTGCGCCAGGCCAGGTCTTCGCCCTTGGCCTCTTTGGCGTCGCCACGGAAGCTTTCCGCCAGCGCGATCAGCGCCTCGGTCACTGCCATGATGTCGTCGCCGCGCATCAGCACCACGTCTTCGATGCGCTCGCGCAGCACCGGGTCAACTTCGTCGTACACTTCCAGCGCGCCGGCGTTGACGATACCCATGGTCATGCCGCGCTGGATCGCGTGGTACAGGAACACGGCGTGAATGGCCTCGCGCACCTTGTTATTGCCGCGGAAGCTGAACGACACGTTGGACACACCACCGGAGATCTTGGCGTGCGGCAGGTTCTGCTTGATCCAGCCGGTGGCCTCGATAAAGTCCAGGCCGTAGCGGGCGTGCTCTTCGATACCGGTGGCCACGGCAAAGATATTGGGGTCGAAGATGATGTCTTCCGGCGGGAAGCCCACCTCGTCCACCAGAATGCGGTAGCTCTTCTCGCAGATTTCCACCTTGCGGGCGTAGGTGTCGGCCTGGCCCACTTCGTCGAAGGCCATCACGATCACCGCCGCGCCGTAGCGGCGCAGCAGGCGCGCCTGCTCGACAAACTTGTCCTTGCCCTCTTTCAGCGAGATGGAGTTGACGATGCCCTTGCCCTGAATGCACTTGAGGCCGGCTTCGATCACGTCCCACTTGGAGCTGTCGATCATGATGGGCACGCGCGCGATGTCCGGCTCGGCGGCAATCAGGTTCAGAAAGCGCACCATGGCGGCGTGGGCATCCAGCATGCCCTCATCCATATTGATGTCGATGACCTGCGCGCCGTTTTCCACCTGCTGGCGCGCCACGTCCAGCGCCGTGGCGTAGTCACCGTTGAGAATGAGCTTGGCAAAGGCCTTGGAGCCGGTCACGTTGGTGCGCTCGCCCACGTTCACGAACAGGTCTTTGTCGCCGATATTGAACGGCTCCAGGCCGGACAGGCGGCACTTGGGCTCGATCTGCGGCAGCGGGCGCGGCGGCAGGTCTTTCACCGCCTCGTAAATGGCCTTGATGTGGCCGGGCGTGGTGCCGCAGCAGCCGCCAATAATGTTCACCAGGCCAGACTCGGCCCACTCGCGAATCTGCGGCGCCATGTCTTCCGGCAACAGATCGTAGCCGGTAGGCGCCAGCGGGTTGGGCAGACCGGCGTTGGCGTGCACCGACACGAAGGTATTCGCAATGCGCGACATTTCTTCTACATACGGGCGCAGCAGGTCCGGCCCCAGCGCACAGTTCAGGCCAAAGCTCAGCGCGTCGGCGTGCGACAGGCTGTTGTAGAAGGCTTCTGTGGTCTGGCCGGTAAGGGTACGGCCGGACTGGTCGGTAATGGTGCCCGAAATCATGATGGGCAGGCGCGTGGCTTCGGGGTGGTCGTCGAAGTACTTGTGGATGGCAAACACCGCCGCCTTGGCGTTCAGCGTGTCGAAGATGGTTTCCACCAGCAGGAAATCGGCGCCGCCTTTTACCAGGCCGTCGATGGCGGTGGTGTAGGTGTCTACCAGCTCGTCAAAGGTGACATTGCGGTAACCCGGATCGTTCACGTCCGGGCTGATACTACAGGTGCGGCTGGTCGGGCCCAGCACGCCGGCGCAGAAGCGCGGCTTGTCGGGGGTGGCGGCGGTTTGCGCCACGCACAGGTCTTTTACCAGCTTGGCAGCGGCATGGTTCAGCTCCCACACCAGCGACTGCATGTCGTAGTCGGCCATGGCGATGGCGGTGGCGTTGAAACTGTTGGTTTCGATAATGTCCGCGCCGGCATCCAGGTAAGCTTGGTGAATCTCGGCGATGATCTGCGGCTGGGTCAGCACCAGCAGATCGTTATTGCCTTTTACGTCTACGGGCCAGTCAGCAAACCGCTCCCCGCGATACTGGGCCTCGGTCAGCTTGTACTGCTGAATCATGGTGCCCATACCACCGTCCAGAATCAGGATGCGGCGGGAAAGCAGGTCGTAAGCGGGGTGCGATAACTGTTTTGACATGGCAAAGGCGGCTTTAATTAAGTAAAACTACGTAGACACAAGAGCTTAATCTTATCATCGCATTTTGACCCGAGCGGGTCATCCTATAGAACAAGAGAGCATAACAATGCCAAGGGAGCTGTATATGTCTACGCTGTTCTACCGCCCGGGCTGGCTGCTGTTGGCCGCAACCACGGCCCAGGCGGCCCCGCCGCTACACATTGGCGTAGCGGAATCCGATGCCGCCCCCATTGTCGTGCTGAATGCCCAGCGCCAGCTGGAAAGCGGGCTATCCAAAGACCTGGGGCTGGCGCTGGCGCAGGCACTGGGCAGCAGTGCCCGTTTCAGCGTGCTGTCACGCAAACATATCGAACCGGCGCTGGAGCAAAGCAAGGTAGACGTGGTGTGCAATGCCAACCCGGCCTGGTTCAGCAACGCCGCCAAGCTCGGCTGGACGCAGGATTTCTACCCCCAGATCGAGCGGGTGGTAACCCTCACCAGCCACCTGCGTACCGTGCATGGCAGCCAGGACCTGGCCGCACAACGGGTAGGCGTGATACGCGGCTACCACTACCCGGCGCTGATACCGCTATGGCAAAACAGTGGCGGGATTCGGGTGGATCACCCGCATCTGGATTCCGGCTTGAAGGCATTACAGTTGGGGATGATCGATGCTGTCATCAGCTCGGAGCTGGAGTTGGCCGCATGGGTAAAGCGTAACCCGCAGCCGGGCCAGCAGTTACGCCTGCAGCCCTGGGTGGTGTCGGTAATGCAGACACGCTGCGCCGTGGCCCCTTCCAGCCGCTACTCGGTAGCCCAGCTGAACCAGGCGATCAGCCTGCTGGAAAAGCAGGGCAAGACCAAGCGCATCCTGCAAAGCTATAGCTGGAAAACCAGCTAGCCCGCGGTTGACGCCGGCCACGAGCCAGCTATGCTGACGGCTTGCCACCCGTAGCATTCCTTACCATGACTCATTACCTGTACCTGCACGGCTTCCAGTCTGGCCCGCAATCGCTCAAGGCACGCGAAACCCAGGCTTACCTGCACGCCATCGCCCCCGACACCCGCTTTAGCAGCCCGCAGCTGTCGCCCTACCCGGCGCAGGCTATCGCGCAAGTGGAAGCCTTGATCGATAGCATCGAGCAGCCACTGGTGCTGATAGGCAGCTCGCTGGGCGGCTATTACGCCACCTGTCTGGCCGAACGCTTCGGCCTGCCCGCCGTGCTGATCAACCCGGCCATCCGCCCGGA
The DNA here is from genome assembly GCA_000335715.1 of beta proteobacterium L13. Lineage (GTDB taxonomy): Bacteria > Pseudomonadota > Gammaproteobacteria > Burkholderiales > Chromobacteriaceae > Vogesella. Next base: position 257,191 of record AMYZ01000003.1, on the reverse strand, counting down.
AGCCGACCTGGCACGCTTCATGGGCCCGCTGCACAACCCCTACACCGGCGAACACTACACGCTGGGGCCGCAACATATGGACGAGCTGATTGCGCTGCGCCCGCCACGGCTGCGTGCGGCCAACTACTGGCTGGTGCTGGGCACGGCAGACGAGGTGCTGGACTGGCGCGAAGCGGTACGCCATTACGCCGGCGCACGCACTACGGTATTGAATGGCGACGATCATCGCTTGCAAGGTTGGCCGCAATGCCTGCCCGGCCTGCTGGGCATAGCAGGGAAGACGGCACAGCGCCAAGCCGGCGATTAAACGGCACGATCAGGCCAGGCTGGCCTGGCCGCGTTTCAGTGGCTGTCGCGCTGATCAGCGTAGTCGCCACGGGCGGCGTGGCACAGCACGCTGGCCAGCAAGTCCAGTTTTAGCGGCTTGGTCAGAAAATCATCCATCCCGGCCTGCATGCAGGCCTGGCGGTCTTCCTCGAAGGCATTGGCGGTAAGCGCCACGATATCCGGCTGCACCGGCAAGTCCTGGCGGCGTATGGTCTGCGTGGCCTCCAGCCCCGTCATATTGGGCATCTGCATATCCATCAATACCAGATCGACACTGCCGGTTTGCATCACGGCCACAGCCTGTACGCCGTCATCTGCCAGGGTAATCCGGCTAAGGCCCAGCCGCTCCAGCATCTTCACGATCAGCTTCTGGTTGATCGCATTGTCCTCGGCCACCAGCACACGCAGCTCGCGGGCAGGGCCTGGCAGCTCGATGGCCGATAGCGTACTGCTGGGCGCCAGCACCGGCGCAGCCACCGTCTCGGCACGCCAGCTAAAGGTAAAGCAGCTTCCTTCGCTGACCTGGCTGCTCACGCTGATATCACCCTGCATGGCCTGCGCCAGACGGCGGCTGATCGCCAAACCCACGCCTGTGCCCCCGTAACGCCGGGTGGGCGAGCTGTCGGCCATTTCGAAAGTTCGGAACAGGCGGCTGATCAATTGCGGGCTCATGCCGATGCCGGTATCGCTCACCGCCACGTGCCAGTAACCGTAGCCGTCCGGCTGTTTATCCAGCGTTACGCGCAGGCTGATCTGGCCTTCGGCAGTAAATTTCAATGCATTGGACAGCAGATTGCCCAGCACCTGGCGCAAACGGTCGCCGTCCCCTTTCAGCCAGGGCAGGCTATCCGGGCGCTCCAGCCACAGGCTCAAGCCTTTGGCATTGGCACTGATACGGTATTGCGCCAGCAAGCCATCCAGCAGCGCCACCATGTCTACCGGGTCACGCCGCAGGGTAAGGTTGCCATTCTCGATAGAGGACAAATCCAGAATGTCGCTGATCAGCACCATCTGTGCCTCGGCGCTTTCCTGCAAGGTATGCAGTAGCTCGCGCTGGGCTGGCGACAGCGGCGTGGCGGCCAACAGCTCGGCCATGCCCATGATGCCGTTCATCGGCGTGCGCAGTTCGTGGCTCATCACCCCCAGAAACTCGGTTTTGGCGCGCACACCGGCTTCGGCCAGCGCCAGTGCCTGGCTCAGCTCCAGCGTGCGCTCGGCCACCTTTTCTTCCAGCTGGTGCGCAGCCTCGGCCAGCTCGCAGTTGGCCGTATACAGCGCCAGGCTCTTGGCCTCCAGCAAACGCTCGGCCTCCAGGCGGGCCGCGTGTTCGCGAGCCAGCCGTTTTTCCAGGCGCTGGAGAATGTCCGCGTCACTCATGTTTTTTCCAGGATAAAGCGCACCGTCGTACCGTCGGCATCCAGCGCTTCCCGCTGCAGGTGCAGGTGGCCCTGCTCGCCGTAATGCGCTACCGCCCCGTCTATCAGGCCCACCGCCAGGTCAGCTAGGCAACGCGGAGACCGGTACACCACGCTCAGGCGCTGCGCGGTATGCGATTCCACCTCGAAAGACGGCAGCTCGGCATCGGGGTACAGCTTGCGTACCTCGGTGTGAATCACCTGTTCGATATGGCTGACCAGCTCGATGGTGCTGCTGCAAGCATTGATGAATGCCGGATACAGCACGAAAAAGCGGCCGAACAAATACTGACCGAAAGCATGTATCAGCACCGGCACCTCCAGCTCGGTGCGCTTGGACAGCGCCACGATCAGCGCCACCATTTCGGGGAAAGGATACGTGCCCACGGCGGTATAGGCTCCGCCGTGCGGCAGCTTGGCATCATCAATGATGTCATCCACCATGTCCGCAGAGAACTTTTGCTCCACCAGACCCAGAAACTCGGTAAATACCACGCCTTTCATACGCCCCCCTTCCAGGAACCGCGCTGAACAATCTGTTTAACCTGCCAAGTCGTGCTTTCGTGCACTATCTACACTACCGCGTAGCCACCCACTCTATTCGATAAGGAAGCCCATGAGCCAGCGTATCCGTTTTGACATTAGCGGCGGCCCCGACGTATTGCAAACCGAACACGTCGACTGCGGCCAACCCGGCCCGGGAGAAGTGCTGCTGCAACACACGGCTATCGGGGTAAATTTTATCGATACCTACCATCGTAGCGGCCTGTATCCACTCCCGCTACCCTCGGGTTTGGGTAGTGAGGCCGCCGGTGTCATCCTGGCGGTAGGCGAAGGGGTAAACCATCTTGCCGCAGGCGACCGTGTAGCCTACGCCGGTGGCCCGCTGGGCGCCTACAGCCAGCAGCGCGTGATGCCGGTGCAACACCTGGTGAAACTGCCGGACAGCATTAGCGACGACACCGCCGCCTGCCTGATGCTGCAAGGCATGACCGTGGCCTACCTGATCCTGCACACCTACCGCGTACAGCCGGGGCAAACCGTGCTGTGGCACGCCGCAGCCGGTGGCGTAGGCCAGATTGCCGTGCAATGGCTGTCGGCCATGGGCGTGACGGTGATCGGCACCGTCGGCAGCGCCGACAAAGCCGCACTGGCGCGCGCGCTGGGCTGCGCCCATGTCATCAACTACCGCGAGGAAGACGTACCAGCCCGCGTGCGCGAACTCACTGGCGGCGCCGGTGTGCCGGTGGTGTACGACAGTGTGGGCAAAGACACCTTCGAGATGTCGCTGAACAGCCTGGCGCCACGCCGCATGTTCGTCAGCTTCGGCAACGCCAGCGGCGCGGTGCCGGATTTTTCGCCGCTACTGCTGGCGCAGAAAGGCTCGCTATTCTTCACCCGCCCGCGCCTGCACGACTACATTGCCACCCGCGCCGAGCTGGAAACACTGGCCGGCGCGGTGTTCGAACAGGTGACCAACGGCACGGTGAAGGTGCAGCCGTCGGCGCGCTACGCGCTGGCCGACGCCGCGCAGGCGCACCGCGACCTGGAAGCACGCCGCACCACCGGCTCGCTGATCCTGCTGCCGTAAAAACATGCGGCCAACCTTGCCAGGTTGGCCGCATCATGAAAAAAGCCTGCCAAACGGCAGGCTTTCTCTTAGCCAGACAGCAGTTTTACACGCCCAGTGCTGCCGCCAGCTTGCTGCGGCGCGCTGCCAGGCTGGCCGGCAGTGCGTCGGCCAGTTTGGCAAACCACTCGTCGTGGGCGGCCAGCTCGTGGCGCCAGGCGGCTTCGTCCAGCACCATCAGCTGCTGGAAGTGCTGCTCGGTAAAGCCGTCCAGACCAGCCCAGTTCAGGTGGGCATAGGCCGGCACCTTGCCCAGCGGGCTGTCTTCGGCCTGGGCGGTACCCTGTACGCGGCCAACTATCCATTCCAGCACGCGCATATTGTCGCCAAAACCCGGCCAGATGAACTTGCCGTCGGCGTCGGTACGGAACCAGTTCACGCAGAAGATGCGCGGCAGCTTGCTCACCTTGTCGGCCATGCCCAGCCAGTGCTGGAAGTAGTCGCCCATGTGGTAGCCGCAGAACGGCAGCATGGCAAACGGGTCGCGGCGGGTAACGCCCTGCGCGCCAAACGCTGCAGCGGTGGTTTCCGAGCCCATGGTGGCGGCCATGTACACGCCGTCTTCCCAGCTGGCAGCTTCAAACACCAGCGGCACGGTGGACGAGCGGCGGCCACCAAAGATGAAGGCCGAGATCGGCACACCAGCCGGGTCGTTCCACGCCGGGTCCAGCGACGGGCACTTGGCCGCCGGTACGGTAAAGCGCGCGTTCGGGTGCGCCGCCTTGCGGCCGGTTTCCTTGGCGATTTCCGGCGTCCAGTCCTTGCCCTGCCAGTCGGTCAGGTGCGCCGGAATATCCTTGCTCATGCCTTCCCACCACACGTCGCCGTCGTCGGTAAGCGCTACGTTGGTGAAAATCACGCCTTCGTTCAGCATCGCCATGGCGTTGGGGTTGGACTTTACCGAGGTGCCCGGCGCCACGCCGAAGTAGCCGTTTTCCGGGTTGATGGCGTACAGCTGGCCATCCGCCGACGGTTTGATCCAGGCGATGTCGTCGCCCACGGTGGTAACTTTCCAGCCGTCGTAGGTCTTGGGCGGAATCAGCATGGCGAAGTTGGTCTTGCCACAGGCACTAGGGAAGGCAGCGGCCACGTAGCGCTTGTCGCCTTGCGGGTTTTCCACGCCCAGGATCAGCATGTGTTCGGCCAGCCAGCCCTGGTCGCGGCCCATGGTGGAAGCAATGCGCAGCGCAAAGCACTTCTTGCCCAGCAGCGCGTTGCCGCCGTAGCCAGAGCCGTACGACCAGATTTCGCGGGTTTCCGGGTAATGCACGATGTACTTGGTGTCCGGGTTGCACGGCCACGGCTTGTCGGCCTCGCCTGCGGCCAACGGTGCGCCCACGCTGTGCACGCAGGGCACGAAGGGGCCGTCTTCGCCCAGCACTTCGTACACATTGCGGCCCATGCGGGTCATGATGCGCATCGAGGCCACCACGTACGGCGAGTCGGTCAGCTCGATACCCACGTGGGCAATCGGCGAGCCCAGCGGGCCCATGCTGAACGGAATCACGTACAGGGTGCGGCCGGCCATGCAGCCGTCGAACAGGCCTTGCAGCGTGCCGCGCATTTCGGCCGGGTCCATCCAGTTGTTGTTGGGGCCGGCGTCTTCGCGGCGGGCGCTGCAGACAAAGGTGCGGTCTTCCACGCGTGCCACGTCGGACGGGTCGGAGAAAGCAGCGTAGGAGTTGGGGCGTTTTTCCGGGTTCAGCGCGGTGAGGGTGCCGGCGGCCACCATCTTGGCCAGCAGCTGCTGGTTTTCCGCTTCGGAACCGTCTACCCAGTGGATGGCAGCGGGTTTGGTGAGGGCGGCCACTTCGGCTACCCAGTCGATCAGTTTCTGGTGGCGAACAAAGCTCGGGGCTTGCAGGGTCATGTCTACCTCGTCATGAGTTGGGCAGAGCAGCCGACAAAACCCGCCCCCTTCCCGAAGGCCGGGCGGGTCTGGTAGGCCGCCCTGAGGGGGCTGCGGCATTATCGCCCAGCTGTAGTCAATGAGGTACAACCCTGTCTGTTTTAACGCAAACGCCATCACAATTTAGGGATGCGTCACGCCTTTTTGTTGCGTAAAGATCGCAAACGGCTGGCTGATCGGCGGCAAGGCGTAGTGACTTCACTACTTTATTGCGCCAGACCCGCCGCAAGAAAAAGCCCCCTTCCGCAGAAGGGGGCTGTCGTCAGCCTGCGGCCAACCTTAGCTGGCCGCCAGAGCGGCTTCTTCCTCGGGGTCGATCTCCTCGCCCAGGAAGCCGCCGCTCTGGTGCGCCCACAGCCGGGCGTACAGGCCGCCCTTGGCCAGCAGTTGCTCGTGGCTGCCCTCTTCTACCACGCGGCCCTTATCCAGCACGATCAGCCGGTCCATGGCGGCGATGGTGGACAGGCGGTGGGCGATGGCCACCACGGTTTTGCCTTCCATCAGCCGGTACAGGCTGCTCTGGATGGCGGCTTCTACTTCGGAGTCCAGCGCGCTGGTGGCTTCGTCCAGCAACAGAATCGGCGCGTCTTTCAGCATCACGCGGGCGATGGCCACGCGCTGGCGCTGGCCACCGGACAGCTTGACGCCACGCTCGCCCACGTGGGCGTCGTAACCGTGGCGGCCCTTGGGGTCGGTTAGCTGCAGGATGAACTCGTGTGCCTCGGCCTTTTGCGCCGCGGCGATCATTTCCTCGTCGCTGGCCTGCATGCGGCCGTAGCACAGGTTGTCGCGTACCGAGCGGTGCAGCAGCGAGGTGTCTTGCGTCACCATGCCCACCTGCGCGCGCAGGCTGTCCTGCGTCACCTGGCGGATGTCCTGGCCATCTATCAGGATGCGGCCGCTTTCCAGCTCGTAAAAACGCAGCAGCAGGTTGACGATGGTGGACTTGCCGGCGCCACTGCGGCCAACCAGGCCGATTTTCTCGCCGGGGCGGATGGTCAGGTTCAGGCCGTCGATCACTACTTTTTCGCCGCCGTAGCTGAAGCGCACGTTGTCGAAACGCAGCTCGCCGCGGCCAACCTGCAGCGGGCGGGCGTCCGGCGCGTCGTGGATGGCAATCGGACGCGACAGCGTGGTAATGCCGTCTTGCACTGTGCCGATGTTCTCGAACAGGCTGGACATCTCCCACATGATCCAGTGCGACACGCCGTTCAGGCGCAGCGCCATGGCAGTGGCGGCCGCCACCGCGCCCACGCCTACCTCGCCACGGCTCCACAGCCACAGCGTGGCGCCGGCGGTGCTGGCAATCAGGCCCATGCTAAGGATGTGGTTAACGATCTCGAAGCCGCTCACCAGCCGCATCTGGCGGTAGGCGGTGAGCATGAACTCCTGCATCGCGCCTTTGGCAAAGCGTGCCTCATGGTTGCCCTGCGAGAACAGCTTTACCGTGGCGATATTGGTGTAGGCGTCGGTAATGCGCCCGGTCATCAGGCTGCGCGCGTCGGCCTGCTCGCCGGCGGCACGGCCCAGGCGCGGCACAAAGAAACGCAAGGCGGCGACGTACAGCGCCAGCCAGGCCAGGAAGGGCCACAGCAGCACGGTGTCGAAGCTGCCCACCACCGCCACCATGGTGATGAAGTAGATCACCACAAACACCATGATGTCGGTGATGATCAGCACGGTGTCGCGCACCGCCAGCGCCGTCTGCATCACCTTGGCCGACACGCGGCCGGCAAACTCGTCCTGGTAAAACGCCATGCTCTGGTTCAGCAGGTGGCGGTGGAAATGCCAGCGCAGGCGCATGGGGAAATTACCGAACAGGCCCTGGTACTTGGCCATGGCCTGCAGCGCAATCAGCAGCGGGCTGGCCAGCAGGATGGCGGCCAAGAGCAGCAGGTTATCGCGCTCTTTGTCCCATAGCTGTGCCGGTGGCACGTGGCTGAGCCAGTCCACAATCGAGCCCAGCATGGAAAACAGCAGCGCCTCGAAGGCACCGATGGTGGCGGTCAGCAGCGCCATGCCCAGAATCAGGCCGCGCATGCCGGCGGTGGCCGACCACACAAACGGGAAAAACCCTTTCGGGGGTTGCGGAGGGGGGGTATCCGGGTAGGCATCTACCCGGCGTTCAAACCAGGAAAACAACATAAAGATCGCTCCTTGCCGTAGCGGGGTGGCCGCCGCGGTTCAGGTTGGGTCAGGCCAACAGGCCCACGTAGCGCCACGCCCGGCAGGTATGCCGGCGCAGTAGCGCACTCAAAGAACAAAAGACGCTGCCAATACACGCAGCCCCCATAGCTTGGCACAGTCATGCCATGCGGGAAACTGCCCGTGGTGACAGGCCGCCAGCATTCTACCCGCTGCCCGCCGCCGCTGGCGAACGGCTATGCTGTACACACTGTTCATCCTGTCATTTTATTGCCATGTCTACTGTCCACCTGTCGCTCACCGCCGCCCGTGCGCTGCACCTGGCCGCGCAAGGCCTGTTGGCCGCACCACGGCGCAAAGCCACCCGCGCCGACGTACTGGCCACCATCCGCCGCATGGCGCTGCTGCAGATCGACACCATCAGCGTGGTGGCGCGCAGCCCCTACCTGGTGCTGTACAGCCGCCTGGGCCACTACGACCCGGCCTGGCTGGACGGCCTGCTGGCCGACGGTGCGCTGTTCGAGTACTGGGCGCACGAAGCCTGTTTCGTGCCAGTGGAAGACTACCGCCTGCTGCGCCACCGCATGCTGGACCCGGCGGCCATGGGCTGGAAATACTCGGTCAGCTGGATGGACAAACACCGTACCGACATCGAGCAGCTGCTGGCGTACATCCGCCAGCACGGCCCGGTACGCTCGCGCGACTTTGCACGCCAGGGCGGCAAGGGCAATGGCTGGTGGGACTGGAAACCGGAAAAGCGCCATCTGGAGGTGTTGTTCACCAGTGGCAAGCTGATGGTGCGCCAGCGCGACAACTTCCAGCGCGTGTACGACCTGGCCGAGCGCGTACTGCCGCAGTGGGACGACGCGCAACACCTGCCCACCCCGGCCAGCGCCCGCCACGACATGATCCGCGCCAGCTGCCGTGCGCTGGGCCTGGTGCAGGCCGGCTGGGTGGGCGACTACTACCGCCTGCGCGGCAAGGTCGGCGCCGCCGAGCTGGCCCCGCTGATCGACAGCGGCGAGCTGCTGCCGGTGCAGGTAGAAGGCCTGCCAGGCAACAGCTACGTGCATCACAGCCTGCAGGACACACTAAGGTTGGCCGCAGACGGCCAGCTGAAAGCCAGCGCCAGCACCGTGCTGTCGCCATTCGACCCGGTGGTATGGCACCGTGCGCGCGCCAGCCAGCTGTTCGGCTTTGACTACCGCATCGAATGCTATACCCCGGCGCCCAAACGCCAATACGGTTACTTTGTGCTGCCGCTGTTGGTACGCGGCCAACTGGTGGGGCGGCTGGACGCCAAGGCGCACCGCGCGCAGGGCGTGTTCGAGGTAAAGGCGCTGTACCTGGAACCCGGCATCAAACCGGGCAAACGCCTGCAGCAGGAGATCCTGAAAGCGCTGCAGCAGTGTGCCGACTGGCACGGCACACCGCAGCTACGCTTTGGCCAGGTGCCGGATGGCTGGCAGGCCTGATGCCTGCCACCGCCAGCAGCAGGCACGTCATGGCGGTGGCAACGGCGTAATACCCGGCAGCGCCTGGCGGCCCACCTGCAGCACCGGGCAGTTCACCACCAGCTCCAGCGGCTCCAGCCGCACGTCGCCAGCGTCCTCCGCCGCCAGCACCTCATCCACCGAGCGCAGCTCGCGCACGGCGCGGCCGGGCTGCCAGTGCACCATGATCACGTCCCACAGCGGCGAATAAGCGCGGTCACGGTTGGCCGCACCCAAAGGCTGCGGCACCGACGGCAACACGCTGGGCTGGGCGGCAAACTTGTAGATGCGGTCCAGCACCGAGCGCGGGTTGGGCTCGTGGCGGCTCAGCGGCAACGCGTTGGCCAGCCTGGGTACCAGGTTGGCCGCGTTGTCGATGGCGGCGTCCGCGCGCGAGGCGTCGGTGGTGAGGTACCACACCGGCTGGCCGTCAAACCAGCCCTGGCGCACCGGCACCGACATCGTGGTTTGCGCGGCTGCGGCCAAGGTCGTGGCCGCCATGGCCAACGCCAGCAAAATCCTTTTCATGCCTCGCTCCTTGCAGACAGCGCCAGCTTGCGTTGCTGGCGCAGGGTATGGATGCCGGTGATCACGATGGCGCCCCAGATCGGCCCGTAGGTCAGCAGCCCGTCCGCACCCAACGGCTCGCCCAGCACGGTGATGGCCAACACAAACAGTAGCGCCGGCTCCACATAACCCAGCAGCCCCCACAGCCCCATCGGCAGCAGGTGGCTGGCGGCAATATTGCACAGCAGGGCAATGGAGCTGAGGATGCCCAGCCCCGGCAGCAGCCACCAGAAACGTGCCTCGTCCAACACACCCCAGCCGGCCGGGCCCAGCCACAGCAGCATGGCCAGCGCTACCGGGAACATCAGCGTCATTTCCAGCGCAAAGCCGCACACCGGGTCCAGCCCGCTCTTGCGGCGCAGCACAAAATACGGCGGGTAGCCCAGCACCACCAGCAGCGTGGGCCAGGCAATGGCGCGCGTCAGCCACAGCTCGTGCAGCACGCCCAACAGCGCCAGCCCTACCGCGATGGCCTGCAGCCGGTACAGCCGCTCGCCGTACAGCAGCCGCCCTACCAGCACCATCACCAGTGGCGCCAGAAAATAGCCCATCGATACCGCCATCACCTGGCCGTGCAGCGGCGCCCACAGGAACAGCCACAGCTGCACGCCCATCAGCGCGGCCATGCCGGCCACGGCGGCCAGCAACGACGGCTGCCGCCACATGCGCTGCCAGCTGTCGGCAAACGCCTGCCGCTTGCCGGTGAGCAGCACGATCAGCAATACGCCCGGCAGCGTGCACAGGATGCGCCAGGCAAAGATGCCCAGGCCATCCAGCGGCCGCAGCTGGGTAACGTAAGCCGGCAACAATGAAAACAGCAGTGACGCGCTGATCGACAGCGCAATGCCGCGCCCGGACGGCGCGTGGGGGGTAGTCATATCGAATCCCGAGTGAATACCCGGTGATAGTGCCGTAAATGACCGCTGGCGGCCAGCGGCCTCAGGCCTGGTCGGCCAGTGCGGCGGCGATGCGCGGCAACAGGAAGTCGATCAGCACCGTGTACTTGCGCGGCATGGGCTGGCGGTAGGGGTAGACCAGAAACACCGGCCAGCGCTCGCAGTGCCAGTCCGGCAATACCCGCAGCAGCTCGCCACGGCGGCAGGCCGGCGCCGCCATGTAATGCGGCAGCAGGCTGATGCCGTAACCGGCCACACACAGGCTGAGGCAGGCGACGTAGGCATTACTGCAGATGAAGGCGGCACCCGGCTGGATAACCCAGGTTTCTTCGCCACGCAGCAAGGTCACTTGTTCCCCGTTCTCGTGGCTGAGCAGGCCGTGCCGCTGCAAGTCATCCGGATGCTGCGGCCAACCGTGCTGCTGCAAAAAGGCCGGGCTGGCGTACAGCCCCTCCTCCACCCAGCCGGCCGGCCGCGCCACCAGCGACTCGTCGTGCACCTTGCGGATACGCAGACAGAAATCCAGTACGTCGGCGATCGGGTCCTGTACCCGATTGTTCACATCCAGCCGCAGCTGCAGGCCGGGCTGCTGCCGCCCCAGCTCGGCCAGCAGTGAGGCCAGCATCGGTGCCATGGACACGGTTGTCGACAAGGCCAGCGGGCCTTCTACCGTGCACTGGGCGCTATCGACGGCATTCGGCATGCGTTCCAGCGCCTGGCGCATGGCCTGGGCATGTGGCAGTAGCTGCTGGCCGGCCTCGGTCAGCGCCAGCCGGCGTGTGGTGCGCAACACCAGCACCGCGCCCAGCTGCTTTTCCAGCGCCTTCAGCCGCAGGCTGACCAGGCTGCGGGTACAGCCCAGCGCCTCGGCAGCGGCCGTCAGGCTACCCAGGCGGGCAATGGCCTCGAACACCAGCACGTCGTCTGGCAGCGGCATTGTTTTCATTGGCTTGACAATATGGTGAGCAGGCACGGGTTTATCGGCATTAGCAGGCTGATTAAGCTGGCTTCATCGCCAATTACTCAACAATGAGCATGCCATGAAACTGCTGCGCCGCCTACTCGCCTATTGGTTTACCCCCGCGCCTGCGCCCAGGCATCACCATCAGGACAGCCTGACGTACCGCCAGCAACGCCTGCTGGACGACGCCCGCGAACGCGTGCGCCGCACCCCACTATGAATGGCAGCCAGCATGCAATAACATTGCACCAAACTCACATCAAACGCACACAATGACTACCATTTACCACGCCCACGTTTATTTTCTGCCTGAACAAACCGCACAAGCGGCCAACCTGCACGCCACGCTGGCGCCGCGCCTGCCGGCCGGCTGCTGGCTGGGGCAGCTGATAGCACGCGAAGTGGGCCCGCACACGCGGCCGATGTTCGAGATCGACTTTGCCGAGCCGCTGCTGCCGGCGGTGACCGCCTTGCTGGAGCAATACCGCGACGGCCTGCCGGTGCTGCTGCACCCGGAGCTGGACAACGAAGTAGCGGGTCACACCAGCGCCGCACGCTGGCTGGGCGAGCCGCTGCCGCTGAAGCTGCACACGCTGCGCGGCGGTTGAGGCAGCCGGCCACCACTGGTGCTTAGGCGATAAACGAAAAAAGCCAGTCTGCAAGTACAGACTGGCTTTTTGCTGCCCTGCGGCCAACCTTAGCCGCTGTTGCGCAGGCCGGCGGAGATACCGTTGATGGTGAGGTGGATGGCGTACAGCGCGGCCTCATCGTCCGGCTCCTGGCGCAGGCGCTGCAGCAGTTTTACCTGCAGCAGGTTCAGCGCGTCCAGGTAGGGCAGGCGGGTATCCAGGCTGCGTGCCAGCGTGGGGTTACCCTGCAGCAGCTTGTCCTGGCCGGTGATGGCAAAGAACGCCGCCAGCGTCTTGTCGAACTCGGCCTGCAGGCCGCCGAACAGGCGGTCGGCCAGCGCCGCGTCACCCACCAGCGCAGCGTAGCGGCGCGCGATCTGCAGGTCGGCCTTGGCCAGTACCTGTTCCATATTGGACAAAATCACCTGGAAGAACGGCGACTGGCGGTATAGCGCCTGCAGCTGCGCCAGGCCAGCATCGTTACCGTGCGCAGCCAGGAAGGCCGACACCGCGCTGCCAAAGCCGTACCAGCCCGGCAGCATCACCCGCGATTGCGACCAGGAGAACACCCACGGAATGGCGCGCAGGTCCTTGATGCTGGCCAGCGCCTTGCGCGAGGCCGGGCGGCTGCCGATGTTGAGCTTGGCGATGGCGCTGATCGGCGTGGCTTCCATGAAGTACTGCATGAAGCCGTCCGATTCCACCAGCGCACGGTAGGTGCGGTAGGCGTGGCCGGACAGCTCGGCCAGTACGCTTTCGTCGGTATCCTGCTGGCTGCCCTGGCTGAGGGTGGCTTCCAGCGTGGCGGCCACCAGTGCTTCCAGGTTGCGGGTGGCGTTGTCCGGGTCGGCAAACTTGGCGGTGATGATCTCGCCCTGCTCGGTAATGCGGATGCGGCCAACCACGGTACCGGCCGGCTGCGCCATGATGGCCTCGTAAGCGGGGCCACCGCCACGGCCTACCGAGCCGCCCCGGCCGTGGAACAGGCGCATCTTCACCCCGGCGGCGTCGAACACGCGCACCAGGCGCTGCTCGGCCTGGTACAGCTCCCACTGGCTGGTGAGGTAGCCGCCGTCCTTGTTGCTGTCGGAATAACCCAGCATCACTTCCTGCACGCTGCCACGGCTCTTCAGCAGCTGCTGGTACCACGGCAGCGCAAACAGCTGCTGCATGATGGCGGCCGAGGCGTCCAGGTCGGCAATGGTTTCGAACAGCGGCACCAGGTTCAGGCTGATCACCGGCACGCCGCCGTCCAGCCGCAGCAGGCCGCTTTCCTTGGCCAGCAGCGCCAGCGCCAGGATGTCGGACACGCTGGCGCAGTTGGAGATGATGCACTGGGCTATGGCGCCCTGGCCGAACTGCTGCTGCACCAGCGCCGCTTCGCGGAAGATGGCCAGCTCTTTTTCGCTGTCGGCGCTGTAGCTGAGGAAGGGCGAGTACAGCAGGCGCGGCGTGGCCAGCTCGCGCAGCAGCACGCGCACGCGGGCGGCTTCGTCCAGCGCGGCGTAGTGCTCCAGGTTGGCGTGGGCGAACAGCTCGCCCACCACGCCAGCGTGCTTTTCGGCGTGCTGGCGCAGGTCCAGCGGCATCAGGTAAAAGCCGAATACGTCCACCGCGCGCGCCAGCTTGCCCAGCCGGCCGTACACCAGCAAGGCGCTGCCGTTGGCAGCCAGCGAGTCGCGCAGCGCGGCCAGGTCAGCTTGCAGCGCGTCGGTGTCGGGGTAGGCCTCGCCGGCGGTCCAGCGGCCGCGCAGCGGCAGGCCAAGGTTGGCCGCGGTGGCGGACAGGCGGCCTTCGATAGTGGCCAGCGCCAGGCGGTACGGCTCTTCGCGGCGGCTGATGGCGGCGTCGGGCGACACGGCGGCCAGCGCGGCGACGGCAGGCGACACGCGGATGTGGCGCGACGACAGCGACAGCTCGCGGTACAGGCCGGCCAGCTCGTAGAAGTAGTGTTTGAACGCCACCTCGGCCTGGCGGGTAATGGCGTGGCGCAATACGCCGGCGTCCACATTGGGGTTGCCGTCGCGGTCGCCACCGATCCAGCTGCCCACGCGCAGGAAGGACGGTATGGCGGCGTCCTGGCCCCACAGCTCGCGCATCTGGCGGCCCAGGCGCTCGTACAGCGCGGGGATGGCCTGGAAGAACGACAGCGGGTGGTAAGCCACGCCGTTTTCGATCTCGTCGGCTACCGTCATCTTGAACGGGCGGATTTCGGTGGTTTGCCACAGCGTGTGGATGACGCGCTGCAATTTGGCCTCGACTTCGGCTTCTTCTTCTGGCGTGATGTCCGGCGAGGACAGCTGCTGCAGGAACTTGCGCACGGCGCGGTGGCCGTCCAGCACGCTCTGGCGCTGTACTTCGGTAGGGTGGGCGGTCAGCACGGCGCTAACGCTGGCGTCCTGCAGCGCGGCGTTCAGGCTGGCAAAATCCACGCCGCTTTCGTGCAGGCTGGCCAGCGCACGCGACAGGCTGCCGCGCTGCGGCGCACTGCCGGCGCGCTGGTGGGCGCGGCGGCGGCGGGCGTGGTGCAGGTCTTCGGCAATATTGAACAGCTGCGAGTACAAACCACAGGCGCGCACCAGCGCGGTGGTGGTGGCCGGCGACAGGCGCTCTACCAGCGCGTCGGCCTCGGCGTCGTGGCGCTGCGCGCCGCTGGGGATGGCGCGGATCTCGTCCACCACCTCGATGCCTTCCTGCTCCAGCAGCAGCGCTTCCAGCAGGCGGTTCAGCCGTGCCAGGTCTTCGCGTAGCGGTAAATCCTTGTCCTGATCGTTCATACTCTATTTCCCTGATATTTTATTGTGACAAACATTGCGAAGATGGCCGGCATGGACACCGCCCTGATCCTCATTCCCGATTTCCTGCTTATCCTGTTCGGCTTCGCCCTGCGGCGCAGCGGCTGGCTGGCGCCTGCTTTCTGGGCAGAGGCCGAGAAATTCGTTTACTTCGTGCTGTTCCCGCCGCTGCTGTTCCGCGCACTGGCGCGGGCGCAGCTGGACCTGGCCGCCAGCCTGCCCATGTTGGCCGCAGGCCTGCTGTTTACCGCCTGCGCCTTTGTGCTGGGCAGCGCGGCCAAGCCGCTGTTCCGGCTGCCGCAGGCCAGCTTTGCCGCCGGCAACCAGGGCGCTTACCGCTTCAATACCTACGTCGGCTTTGCCGTGATGGGCACACTGGCCGGCCAGCAGGGCATTGCCACCATCGCGCTGCTGTGCGGCAGCATGGTGCCGGTGGTCAACGTGATGGCGGTGGGCCAGCTGGCACACGGCAGCGAGCGCGGCATGCTGCACGAGCTGCTGCGCAACCCCATCATCTGGGGCATCAGCAGCGGGCTGGCGGCCAACCTGGGCGGCCTGCACGTCCCGGCGCCGCTGTTTGCCGCCATCGACCACCTGGCTGCCGCCGCGCTGCCGCTGGGGCTGATTACCGTGGGCGCCGGGCTGCGCTTTGCCGCGCTGCGCCGCCACGCCGGCCCCTTGCTGTACTGGAACGCCATCAAGCTGCTGTTGCTACCCGCCATCGCCGTGCTGGCCACCGGCCTCTTGGGCGTTACCGGCCTGTACCGCCAGGCGGCGCTGGTGATGAGCATGCTGCCCACCGCCACCTCGGCCTATATCCTGGCCGTACGCATGCAGGGCGACGGCGAGCTGGCAGCAGCGGTGGTGACCACCTCTACACTGGCTGCCATGCTCACCATGCCGCTGATGCTGGCCTTACTGCTGTAATCCTGCCGCAAAAGCGGCGCACCGTGTAGTTAAACTACAAGGTAATGTTGCAGCTACACACACCCTGCCCTGCATCAAGGTTGGCCGCCGTGTGCGTGCTAGAATGCCGGCCATCCTTTTCTTAGCGCAGGACCGCCGTTCATGAACAAGCTCGTCATCGCCAGCCGCGAAAGCAAACTCGCCATGTGGCAGGCCGAACACATCAAAGCCCGCCTCGAGGCGCTGTACCCGCAGCTCACGGTAGAGATTCTGGGCATGACCACCCAGGGCGACCAGATCCTGGACAAAACCCTGTCCAAGATCGGCGGCAAAGGCCTGTTTGTGAAAGAGCTGGAGCTGGCCCTGCAAGAAGGCCGCGCCGATATCGCTGTGCACTCCATCAAGGACGTGCCGATGAACCTGCCGGAAGGCTTTGCCCTGGCCGCCATCTGCGAGCGCGAAGACCCGCGTGACGCACTGGTGTCCAACCGCTACACCAGCCTGCACGAGCTGCCGCACGGCGCCGTGGTGGGTACCTCCAGCCTGCGCCGCGAATCGCAGCTGCGCGCCCGCTTCCCGCATCTGGTGATCAAGCCGCTGCGTGGCAATGTGCAAACCCGCCTGCGCAAGCTGGACGACGGCGAATTCGACGCCATCATCCTGGCCGCCGCCGGCCTGAAGCGCCTGGAACTGAGCGAGCGCATCCGCCAGGAGCTGGCACCGTCGGAAAGCCTGCCGGCCGTAGGCCAGGGCGCGCTGGGTATCGAAATCCGCGCCGACCGTGACGACCTCGTCGCCCTGCTGGCACCGCTGAACCACGCAGACACCCACGCCTGCGTCAGCGCCGAACGTGCCTTCTCGCGCGTACTGGGCGGCAGCTGCCAGATCCCGATCGGCGGCTTTGCCACCATTACCGACGACCTCATCACCCTGGGCGGCTTCGTGGCGCATCCGGACGGCTCGGTGATGCTCACCGCCAGCGCCAGCGCCCCGCGTGACTACGCCGACGCCCTGGGCCGCGCCGTAGCCAAAAAACTGCTGGAGCAGGACGCCGCGCCGCTGATCGAAGCCGTCATCGCCGAACAGGCCGGCAAATAAGCCATGGCCGGTACGCTGCTGCTGGTGCGCCCCCCGGCCCAGGCTGCCCGCCTGCAGGCCGCGCTGGCCTCGCTGGGCGTGGCGGCGCAGCCTTTCAGCGTGCTGGACACCGTAGCAGACGACAGCGCGCTGGCCACCCTGCCGGCACTGGCGCGCGTCAGCCACTGGCTGGTTTTTGTCAGCCCGTCGGCCATCGATATCGGCTGGCCGGTACTGGCTGGCAAGCTGCCCGCCACGGTACAGCTGGCCTGTGTTGGCCGCGCCAGCGCCGACAAGCTGATGCAGCAAAGCCAGCGCGCGGTGCTGTACCCCGAAACCGGCAACGACAGCGACGCCCTGCTGGCCCACCCTGCCCTGCAGCAGCTGGCCGGCCAGCGTGTCCTGATTGTGCGTGGCCACGGCGGGCGCGCCCAGCTCGGGGAAACCCTTGCAGCTCGCGGTGCACTGGTGCGCCACGCCGACATCTACCAGCGCGAGGCCAGCCCGCCGGACTGGGCAGGGTTGGCCGCATTGCACGCCGCCGGCCAGCTGGCCGGCCTGCTGGTGACCTCCAGCGAGATTGCCGACGCGCTGTTCGGCCAGGCGCAGGCGGCGCAGCGCACCCTGCTGTGCACGCTGCCGTTTTACACCCTACACCCGCGCATCGCCCTGCGATTGCGCCAGTACGGCGTGGCCGATATATCCCTTTGCGACGGCAGTGCCAGCGCCCTGGCTGCCATGCTGGCGCGTTAAGCGGCTGGCAGCCCCACCAAGGCGGCGTTACAATGCCCTGCAGTCATACGGCGCCCCGCGCCGGATCCAGCAACCCTGCCGCCTAGCGCGGCAACCTTGCGGTCACCACGAGATCCCATGAGCGAAGCCACCCCAGTAGAAACCGGCAGCGCGCTGCCAGCCAAGAAAACCGTCAACCTCGCGCTGATTGTTTCCCTGATTGCGCTGGGTGTTACCGGCTGGCAATACCTGGACAGCCGCCAGCAGCTGAACGAAGCCAAGCAAGCCCTGGCCAGCCGCCTGGCCGAGAGCGGCGGCAACACCAAAGCCATCCAGACCCAAACCGAGCAAGCCCTGGCCGCCACACGCGCCGCCGAAGCCAAGCTGGTGCTGCTGGAAGCCCGCGTCAACGAATCGGCCGGCCAGTACGCCACCCTGGGTGCCATGTACCAGGAGCTCACCAAAAACCGCAGCGACTGGCTGCTGTCCGAGGTGGAACACACGCTGGGCATCGCCAGCCAGCAGCTACAGCTGGCCGGTAACGTCAGCGGCGCCATTACCGCGCTGGAAATGGTAGACAACCGCCTGGCCCGTTTCGATAACCCGGCGCTGATTCCGGTGAAAAAAGCTGTCTCCAAAGACCTGGAAACGCTCAAAGCCCTGCCCTATCTGGATAGCGTGGGCCTGACCGTGAAGCTGGATACCCTGATGCTGGGCGCAGAAACCCTGCCGCTGGTGATCGATCACCACCGCCTGGCCAGCACCACCGCCCGCCCGGCGCTGCCCGCCGACGCACCATGGTGGGAACGCCTGCTGGCCGACGTCTCGCAAAGCCTGGGCGAGATGGTACGCATCCGCCGCATGGACAAACCCGAAGCGCTGCTGCTGTCGCCAGAGCAGGCCTTCTTCCTGCGTGAAAACATCAAGCTGCGCCTGCTAGACGCGCGCCTGGCGCTGACCCAGCGCGACGGGGCCACCTACCAGGCCGACCTGGCCGCCGCCGCCCAGTACGGTGCGCGCTACTTCGACCGCGAAGCCCCGGCCACGCAGAAGTGGCAGGCCACGCTGGCCGAGCTGGCCGCCGCGCGCCTGAACGTGACCCTGCCCGACCTGTCTGCCAGCCTGAAAGCCGTGCGCGATGCGCAGGGCAATACCGTGGAGTAAGCCGTGAGATTTGTGTTCTGGATTGTCGGGCTGTTTGCCCTGGCGGTACTGATTGGCCTGGCCTCTACCCTGAATACCGGCTACGCCATCCTGTTTGTACCGCCGTACCGCATGGAAGTGTCGTTCAACCTGCTGATCATCGTCGTGGTGGTGCTGGTGCTGGTGGCGTACGCCGTGCTGCGCCTGCTGGGCCTGGCGGCCAACCTGCCGCAGGAAGTGCGCACGTTCCAGCGCCAGAAAAAGCTGCGCGCCTCGCGCCATGCGCTGCGTGAAGCCGCTATTTCGCTATTCGAGGGCCGCTACCAGCGCGCCGAGCGCGAAGCGCTGAAGTCCATCGACGACGAATACTCGGAAGAAAACCGCGCCCTGGCGCTGATGGTCGCCGCCCGCTCGGCCGCCAGCGTAGGCGACAATGCCAAGCGCGATGGTTACCTCAGCCGCCTGGAAAACATGCCGCAGCGCATCCAGCTGGCGCGCCACATGGTAGAAGCGCAGATTCGCATGGACGCCAAACAGCCGCTGGAAGCGCTGGCCGCCATCGAACGCGCCCGCGCCATCAGCAGCAACCTGACATCGGCCCTGCGTCTGGAGCTGAAAATCCGCATGCTGCTGAAACAGCCGGAGCAAGTACTGCAGATTACCGAAAAGCTGCTCAAAGCCGACGCACTGGAAGCCGAGCAAGCCCGCCGCTACCGCCTGGCGGCCTATCGCCAACAGCTGGTGGGCCTGGGCAGCGAGCGCGAGGTACGCGACTGGCTCAAGCGCATTCCCGGCGTAGAAAAGCAGAACCCCGACCTGGTGGTGGATATCTCGCGCCACCTGATCGCACTGGACACCTACCCGCTGGCCGCCGAGCTGATTGCCACCGCGCTGTCGGACGAAGAGCAAGCCACGCCCGAGCTGGCACGCGAGCTGGGCATGCTGGCCGAGCACATCGACAGCCAGCGCCGCCTGACGCTGATGCGCGACGCGGAAAACTGGCTGAAATCGCGCCCGCGCGACCACATGCTGCTACTGGCACTGGGCCGCCTGGCGCTGGCCGAGCAACTGTGGGGCAAGGCGCAAAGCTACCTGGAGGCCAGCGTTGCCATGCAGCCTACCCTGTGTGCCCACGCCGAGCTGTCCAAGCTGTTTGCGACGCTAGGCAAGGACGACAAGGCCGCCCAGCACCAGGCGCTGGCACTGAAAATCGCACTGCAACAAGGCTGCTAATCATGAAAACCCTGCTCCTTGCTACGACACTGGCGCTGGCCGCGGCGGCCAACGTTCATGCCGCCAGCCCGGCGGGGCCTGCCACGCAGGCGGCAGCCAGCCAGAAGCTGGTGCTGATCGACGTGCGTACGGCAGAGGAGTTTGCCGACGGCCACCTGCAGGGTGCGCAGCTGCTGCCGGTAGACAGCATTGCGCAGGGCATTGCCGCGCGGGTGCCGGACAAGCACACGCCTATCCAGCTGTATTGCCGCAGCGGCCGCCGCTCGGCACAGGCACTGGACACGCTGAAAGCACTGGGCTACACCCGCCTGCAAAATCTGGGCGGGCTGGAAGACGCCAGCCGTAGCAGCCAGCGCCCCATCGTGCGCTAGACCCCGCGCCAGCCCATGAAAAAACCGCCGTGAGGCGGTTTTTTCATTAGCGGAGGGTATACGGCTTATGCCTGTGGGCAGGCAAAACCCAATGCGGCCAACTCTGTGGCCGACAGCAAACGCCATTCGCCTTCGGGCAAGTCCCCCAGCGCCAGGCTACCCAGCGCCAGGCGATGCAGCTGCTCTACGCGGTTGCCTGCGGCCGCCACCATGCGCTTGACCTGGTGGTACTTGCCCTGAGTGATAGCCATGTCCAGCAGGTTTTCACCCACCTGCTCGGCGCTGTCTGCGGCCAGGGTTTCCTGCTCGTCGTGCAGCAGCACGCCCTCGCGCAAACGCTGCAGCAGCCCGGTGCTTACCGGGTGCTTGGTGGTAACACGATACAGCTTGGGGACGTCTTTCTTGGGCGAAGTCAGCGCGTGCACAAACTGGCCATCGGTAGAAAACAGCAGCAGCCCGGTGGTATCCACATCCAGGCGGCCAACTGCCGAGACACCCAGGTTCACCATTTGCTGGGGCAGCAGGCGGTACACACTGGGGTTGTGGATGGGCTTGTGCGAGGTCTCATAGCCCGCCGGCTTGTGCAGCAGCAGGTAAAACGGCTCGGGCAACAGCGCCCATGGCTCGCCATCTACCTGTAGCGAGTGGATGTCGGCAGGGGCGACATCACGGCGCCAGTCGTACTCGGTATCCCCGTTCAGGTCGACCAGGCCGTATTCGATCAGCTGGCGGCATTCCTTGCGGCTGCCAAAGCCTTGTTGTTGCAGTAAACGATAGAGTTCCATGCCCGTATTCTATCACCGTCAGCCCGGCAGACTTTCCTTGAAATTCAACAACATGGCATACACCCCCCGTAACATTTATCCTGCAGGGCGTGTTACTATTCAGCCCGCCTATTAGTAAGCGTTTCTTAAACAACTTAGTACTCGATGGAAATCGTTCATTCAGCCACGCTTCAGCTGTGCCTGCTGCTGATCTACCTGGTTTGTGGCGTCACCGTCTGGCTGCTACGCGGCCAACGTAGCCGCAAGGGTATCTACGACCGCTGGGCAGGGGCACACCTTGCCGGGGCCGGGCTTTATCTGACGCTGCTGTATTCACCCTATCTGCCGTCGTTATACACGGCGCTACTGGCCTGCGTACTGCTGCTACTAAAAGGCAGCTGGTTGCTGGGTAGCTTTGCACGCCTGCTGCGCACCCCCATTCCCTTGCCGGGCCAGCGGCGCTTTGGCGCAGGCCTGTTGCTGCTACTGGCTGGCATCCTGCTGGCCATGCCGCCGCATGTTTATTACGTGCACCTGGCCATGGCACTCGGCGTCGCCGCGCTCTATCTGGGCAGCCTGGCCTGCTTGCTGTTGCTGCAAGCCGAACGCCCTTTCCCCATCAAGCTGGCCGGCGGCCTGTGTACGCTCGCCACCACGTATATGCTGCTGTACGCGCTGCACCTGGGCGCCAGCGACCCGGCTTTCATCGTGTACGAGATCGGTACCCTGCTCCTGCTACCGGTGCTGATTGCCACACCGCTGCTGGCGCTGTGCTTCATGGCGATCGGCAAGGAGCAGGAGCTGGCCCTGCTGCGCACCCTGGCGACGCTGGACCCGCTCACCGGCATTTTCAACCGCCGCAGCTTCGAAGAGCTGGCGCGCAAGGCTTGTGCCCAACACGCCCGCCAGCAACGCCCGCTGGCGCTGCTGATGATTGACCTGGACCACTTCAAGCGCATTAACGATACCTACGGCCACAGCCGGGGCGATATGGCACTGAAAGCGCTGGCCGAGCTGATCCCCGAGCACGTGCGCACCGCCGACATTTTTGGCCGCTTTGGTGGCGAGGAGTTTTGCCTGCTGCTGCCGGACACCAATGTGCAGGGCGCACGCGAGGTGGCCAGCAAGCTATGCCAGCAGATCAATACCATTTTGCTGGAGCCGGGCAAGGTCAGCAGCGCGCTAAGCGCCAGCATCGGCGTGGCCAGCCTGGTGCCGCAAAGCGTGGAAGACTGGCGCGAGCTGTTCGAGCTGGCCGATAGCCGGCTATACCGCGCCAAATCGGCCGGGCGTAACCAGCTGGTCTGGATAGGCTAGCCAGAGAAACAAAAAGCCCGCAGGCATGGCCAGCGGGCTTTTTGTTGGTAGCCGGTATTACAGCACTTCGGCTGCTTTGGCTTTCAGAATCACGTACAGCTCGTCTTTGAGCTTCAGCTTTTCTTTCTTCAGGTTTTCAATATCGACCACCGAGCCAGACGCGATGCGGTTTTCGATATTCTTGATTTGCTGGTCCAGCTCGTTGTGCTTGTCGAAAAGACGGGTGAAATGGGCGTCTTCGGTTTTCAGTTTGCTGATCAGATCACGAAATTCCGGGAACATACTTATCTCCTTGGTGGGGTAGGCGCCACACCTTGCGCTGTGGCTTTGACACTATGCTATGCCTGCACCGGCCGGGGGTTCTTGATCTAAGGCACATAAATTCTTCATCCCGCGCACTGTTCACAGGCTGGGCAGGTTCGCCATTGTGCTGGATACTGGCCACCTCATCTATGACATAAGGGCAAAAGCCATGGTGCGGGACGGCTTATACGGTTTGCATTTCCAGAATAACGGCGAAGACTTCGGCTCCGGCGTGGTATCCGTGCGCCAGGGCATCATTAACGGCGGCGATACCGGCTTTGCCTACCAGGGGCAGCTGCTGGAAACCCGCGCGCAAAATGACTGCATCGCCGTCAGCATGCAGATGCATGTACAGAAATGGAACCCGTCCATCCTGTCGCTGATCCCCGGCCTGAATAAGTACACACTGGATGTCAGCGGCCAGTACGACCCGCTGCACGATACCCTGCAGCTCTCGGGGCAAACCGCGGCCATGCCCGGCATTACGCTGAACATTGTTGCCGTGCGCATTGCCGACTTGCTGGCCTGAGGCACCACGGCATGAAAAAGCCCTGCCACAGGGTGGCAGGGCTGGCAGGAAGGTTGGCCGCAGGTTTACAGCGAACCGTAGGAGTGCAGGCCGGACAGGAACATGTTCACGCCGATAAAGGCAAAAGTGGTCACCAGCAGGCCGATCACCGCCCACCACGCCAGCGGCTCGCCGCGCCAGCCTTTTACCAGCCGCACGTGCAGCCAGGCGGCGTAGTTCAGCCACACGATCAGCGCCCAGGTTTCTTTCGGGTCCCAGCTCCAGTAGCCGCCCCAGGCATCTGCTGCCCACATTGCGCCCAGGATGGTGGCAATGGTGAAGAACAGGAAGCCTACCGAAATGGCCTTGTACATCATCTCGTCGATCACGTCGGCCTTGGGCAGCTTGTCGGTCAGGATGCCGCGACGCGACAGCAGCTGCGCCACGCCCAGCATGGCCGATAGCGCAAAAGCACCGTAGCCGACAAAGTTGGCCGGCACGTGAATCTTCATCCACCACGATTGCAGCGCCGGAATCAGCGGCTGGATGGTGTGCGCCTGACGGTCGAAGGTGTACCACAGGATGAAGCCCACCGCCGCCGTGATCACCAGCAGCACAAAGGCACCCAGCTGGCGCGCGGCAAACTTGGCCTCGTAGTACAGGTACATCAGCGCGGTGATCAGACAGAACAGGATGAACACTTCGTACAGGTTGGATACCGGGATGCGGCCAACGTCCGGCGCAATCAGGTAGCTTTCATACCAGCGGGTAAACAGGCCGGCCAGCGCAAACGCCGAAGCTGCCCAGGTAAGGCCGCTACCGATGCGGTTCAGCAAGGCAGAGCGCGACAGCAAACCCGCCCAGTACACGCCGGTGGCCAGGAAGAACAGCGTGCACATCCACATGAAAGACGACTGGCTGGACAGCAAGTACTTCAGGCCGAAGCTCTCGCTAGCGCGCGCCAGGTTGTGGTCGTACAACTCGATGGCCAGCAGCGACATGGCACCCGCCAGCGGGAAGAACCAGCGCCAGCTGCCCCAGAACCAGCCCAGTGCCACGATACCCGCACCGCTACCCAGCAGGATCAGGTCTTCGTAGATATCCATCCGGCTGCCGTACAGGCTGAAGGTATAGCCGGTCACCACGGCGATGAACAGGGCAAACAGCCAGTCGCCCAGGTTCAGTCGCTTATAGAACGGTTGTTGCATTAGCAGTTCCATCATGCGTCTCCTGCTCGTGGGCTCAAAGCACCCACAATTTTATCGAAATCTTCGTCGAGGTCGCGGTTGTGGCGGTTGGAGCTCATGGCCACGCGTACGCTACCGGCACGCAGTACCAGCCACAGCCGCACTTCGCGCACATAGAACATCAGGATGATGCCGATCACCAGCATCAGCGAACCCAGGTACACCAGGTTCTTGCCCGGTGAGCGCGTCATTTGCAGGCCGGACGACTGTACCTGCTCGAAACCCTGCAGCTCCAGGTACAGCGGCGCGGCGTAGTCGTTAAAGGCACTGACCGTCACCAGACCATCCAGCAAGAAGCGGTAGTGCTTTTCATCCTGCGGCCATGGCTTGAGGCCGGCTTTTTCCTGCGCCACGGCCATCACGTCGATCACGGCGCCTTGCAGGATCTTGATATAGGTCTGCGCAATCGCCTGGCGCTTGTCAGCCGGTACGCGGGCATCCAGGAATTTCTCCAGCGCCACAAAACCACCCTCGCCAAAGCGCGCCAGAATCCACTTCACGCTATCGCCAAACTGTTTTTCCATGGCCGGGCTGATGGCAGCGCCCTGCATGGCTTTGGCGGTGGTACGGCGGGCAATCTCGTCGTACAGCGCCGGGTTTTTCAGCGCGGCCTGCAGGCGCATGAAGCTGTCGACTTTCAGCTCGTCATCCAGCGGAATACGCAGGTACTGGAAAGGCTGCGCCACTTCGCTGCGCACACCGGCAATCTGGTACAGCGCGCCTTCTTGCTCCATGGGTGCCATGTAATGGTGGAATTCACGCGCCTGGCCGTGGCTGTCACGCAGCTTGTAGGTAATGGACGGGCCGACGTTTTTCAGGTTTTTGGTGTCCTGTTTGACTTCGCGCACGTCGTGCATGCGCTGCTGCAGGGTTTTGCCATCTGCCTCGCGCTTGCCCATGTTTTCGATGTTGAACACGCGCAGGTCACCGAACTCCAGCTGGTAATCCTGGCCATTCACGCGCAGCGGCTGGCTGTTCAGCGACACGCCTTTGATCTCGCTGGCAGAGCTTTGCGGCTGGGCCAGGTTCCACGCTTTGAGCTGCAGCGGCGAACCGCCATCACCAAAGCTGGCCTGGTAGATGGCCACGCCATCCACGATCAGCGGGTGATTTACCTTCACCGTGGCCGGGGTTTCCTTGCCACTGGCCTTGTCGGTCACCACGATATCGCTGGCAAACAGCTTGGGCATGCCGTTGCTGTAGTAGTCCACATGAAACTTCTTCAGCGTCACGATAAAGGGCAGCTCCTGCACCAGGTAGCCCTTGCCGCTGTTCAGAAAAATAACGTCGGCGCTTTTGTTTTCCACCACGGTAACGCTACCGCGGAAAGACAGATTATTGGCACCCAGGCGGCTTTGCTGCGGGATCTGCCCCTGTGGCAGCTCGCGCGTTTCCGGCACGATGCTGCCGGTGAGCTCGCCGATTTTCAACGGCAGGTTGCCGTCCATCAGGCCGCCAATACAGATCACCACCATGGCGATATGGGCAAAAAAGTAACCCAGCTTGCTGCCACTGCCCTTCTTCGCAGCCAGTACGATACTGCCGTCGTCGCGCTCGCTACGCTTGTAACGCATGCCCCGCTGCTGGATCAGCGCCACGGCCTGGGCTTCGCCCAGCGGTACGGCCAACTCGCGGCTGTGCTTCATGGCCTTGAGCGAGCCTTCGGCGGCTTTTTCGCGGAACCCCTTCATGTCACGGATGAACGCAGGGCCATTGCGCACAATACACAGCGTGGTAGAGATCACCAGAAAGGCCAGGATGGTCAGAAACCAGGCCGAATGGTAAACGTCGTACAAACCCAGATACTCGAAGGCCTTGAACCAGAACTGGCCAAACTCGAAGGCGTAGTTGGGATAGGCTTCGTTCTGCTTGAGGACGGTACCGATGACCGATGCGATGGAAAGAATGGTCAGCAGACCAATGGCAAAACGCATGGAGCTCAGCAGCTCGTACAAGCGATAGCCGGGTGAGGCAGGTTTTTTTTGGCTTTTCATTTTGGTTTCAAACGCGACAAAGGGGGCGCAAAGCCCCCTTTGGAACGTATCTGCGCGAAAAAGTTGCGCTTAACGGAGACCGGACATGTATTCGGATACGGCCTTCACTTCGGCATCGGTCAAACGCATGGCGATATCGTGCATCACGGCGTTCTTGCGATCGGTGCCTGCCTTGAAGTCGGCCAGTTGCTTGGCGATATACGCTGCGTGCTGGCTGCCTACTGCCGGGTACTGATCCGGGAAACCTTTACCTGCCGGGCCGTGGCAAGCCATACAGGCCGGTACTTTGGTAGCCGGGTTGCCTGCGGTGTAGATCTTTTTGCCCAGCGGCATCTGGCTCTTGTCGGCCGCTTCGCGCGGTTTTACTTTCTGGCTGCTGAAATACGCGGCCACGTTGGCCATATCGGCCGGGGTCAGCGGTGTCGCCATACCCATCATGATCGGGTTCTTGCGCTCGCCGGATTTGAAAGCCTTCAGCTGGCTTTCGATATATTTGGCGTGCTGGCCGGCCAGCGTCGGGTTGGCAGAAGCCACGCTGTTGCCGTCCGCACCGTGACAGGCAGCACATACCTGATCAGCGATGGCTTTGCCCTTGACCGGGTCGCCTTTGGCAGGCGCTGCCGGGGTGGAGGCCATAGCACTGGCTGCAAAGGTAGCAGCAGCGATAGCCAACAGCATGTTACGTTTCATGGTCGCTCCTAATGAGAGATAGCGTAAATATCTGTAAAGGTGGCAATTTCAAACCTGCTATTCTATATCAATTGACTTTGCCCTTACTACTATGTCGATCTTTCAGAATGCACGGTTTTTTACAACCGTAAACCACCTCAAGGATTTGCCACCCACGCGTTGCGAGGTGGCCTTTGTTGGCCGCTCAAACGCCGGCAAGTCCAGCGCTATCAATACCCTGTGTAATCGTACCCGCCTGGCCTACGTTTCCAAAACCCCGGGCCGCACGCAGCACATCAACTTTTTCGACCTGGGCCAGGAGCGTTTCCTGGTGGATCTGCCAGGCTACGGCTACGCCGAAGTGCCCGAGGCCATCCGCGTACACTGGGTAGCCCTGCTGGGCCAGTACCTGCAAACCCGCGACAGCATCGTGGGCCTGCTGCTGATCATGGACTCGCGCCACCCGCTCAAGGAGCTGGACTGGAAGATGATCGAGTTCTTTACCGTGACGCAGCGCCCAGTACACATTCTGTTGTCCAAAGCCGACAAATTGTCGCGCCAGGAACAACAAAAGGTTCTGTCCTCGGTCAAGAAACAGCTGGCCGACTACCCCAATATCACCCTGCAGCTGTTCTCCAGCTCGAAAAAAACCGGCACCGAAGAGGTGGCAGGCATCGTGGAAAGCTGGTTTGCCGCCTGCCCGATGCCGCAAGAGGAACAATTTGACGATTTCGATGAAACTTTCCCCGATTAAGGCGTCAAAGCAAACAGGAGCCACGCTCCTTCCCGCTTCACCTCCCTGAGCGGGAGCCTGCCAAGGCATTGGCCCCGGTTTGCGAACCGGGGTTTTTTCTTGCCTGCGGCCAACATGGCAAGAATCGGGTCGCCCAGGATAGTGCCGCACCCTACACTGCCAGCATGACCCAGGAGGCCGGCATGCACAGTGCACACCCACCCCGCGATGAAGACCGTATCACCCAGGCTATCCGCTACCTGATACAGCACGCCCACAGCCAGCCCACGCTGGCGCAGCTGGCCAGTACGCTGAACCTGTCGGAATACCACCTGCAGCGCCTGTTCACGCAATGGGCCGGCATCAGCCCCAAGCGCTTTTTACAGCAGATTACGCTGGAAGCAGCCAAAGCCGGCCTGCAGCAAGGGGAGGCGCTGCTGCCCCTGGCCCACAAGCTGGGCTTGTCCGGCAGCAGCCGCCTGCACGACCTGTTTGTCACACTGGAGGCCATGACCCCGGGCGAGTGGCGCGCCGGCGGGGCCAGCTTAACGCTGCACTGGAGCATAGAGCCCAGCCGCTTTGGCCCCCTGCTGGCGGCCAGTACGCCACGCGGGCTGTGCATGCTGCATTTCCTGCCACAACCCGATACAGCGCAAGCACGCCAGCTGCTACAGCTACGTTGGCCGCAGGCCCGGCTGCAATACCAGCCAGGCAGCCACCAGGCACTGGTAGCACGGCTGTTCCAGCCGCTGGGCGAGCACGATGGCCAGCCACTGCGGCTGCACGTGCACGGCAGCAATTTCCAGATCCAGGTATGGCGTGCGCTGCTGGCCGTCCCTTATGGCAGCCTGTGCAGCTACGGCCAGCTGGCACAGGCGCTAGGCAAGCCAGGGGCGGCGCGGGCGGTAGGCAGTGCGGTGGGGGCGAACCCGATCGCCTGGCTTATCCCCTGCCATCGTGTGATTCGCGCCAGCGGGGCATTGGGGGGCTATCGCTGGGGGGAAAACTGCAAACTGTCGCTATTGGGCTGGGAAGCAGCACGGCAAGCAGCGGCGGCAAATGAGGAAAGTACCGCACGAGCACATCACGGCATCGGCACAGACGCCATGGCCTGACAAGCCGCCGTCCAGATGAAGCCGGCCGCGCGGAGCCACCACCCCGGCTACACCGGGCCCTCGGGCTTACCAACGCTTAAGGGGGCTAGCGGCAGCCAGATGCCTACCTCGAAGCCACCACCCGGCGGGTGGGCAAACTGCAAGCGGCCGCGATGCTGCTGCACAATGCGCTGCACAATGGCCAGCCCCAAGCCGCTGCCGCCGTCGGTACCCCGGTGTGCGGCCAACCTTTCAAACGGGGCCAGGGCGGCTTGTTGCAATGCCGGCGCAATGCCCTCGCCGCCATCCCGTACCCGCAGCACCAGCTCGCCGGCGCTGCGCTGCAGGCTGACGGCAAAAGGCGGCCGGCCATAGCGGCGCGCATTTTCCAGCAGGTTGGATAACAGGCGTTGCAGGCTTAAGGCGTCGCCCTGCAAGGTGGCATCCTGCCGCTGCCAGTGCACCGCCATGCCATCACGGGCAAAGCGCGCCAGCACACTGTCTATCAGGGCACCCAGCGCCACTTCCTGCATGGGGCGTACTTCTTCACTGCGGGCAAAATCGATGAATTGGCTGACAATATGCGACAACTCGTCGATATCGGACAGCATGCCTGCACTGTCTTCATCTGGGGACAGCATCTCCACTGCCAGCTTCAGCCGGGTAAGCGGCGTGCGCAAGTCGTGCGACAGCCCGGCCAGCATCAGGCGCCGTTCGCTGGCGGCTTTGTCCAGCGCCTGCGCCATGCCGTTGAAACGCTCGATCAGCATGCGCACCTCGCGTGGGCCGCTGGCCACCACCGGCGGCGGCGTGCGGCCGGCTTCCAGCTCGCGGGTAGCGGCCACCAGCTGCGACAGGGGCCGGGTGGTTCGCCACGCCAGCGCAAAAGCAGCCAGCAGCGACAGCAGGGCCACCAGGCCGGCGGCCTGCAAGGTTGGCCGCAAGGAAGGTGGCAAGAAGCGCGTCAGCGGCATCACCAGCCAATAGTGCTTATCCAGCACCGGCACGCGCAGCCATAGCTCTTGCCGCTCGCCTCGGCTGAACTGCACGTGCACCGGCTCCCCCAGCGCATCGGATAGCTGGCCTGCCAGATCGTGGCCCATAGGCGGTACTCTGGCGTGCCGCTGCGTGGCTGCCGTCAACGGCAGCAGGCGCGGCAGGCCGGCGTGATTATTGGCCAACAGGAACGGGCCGCGCTGCGCCTCGGGCAGGCGCGCCAGCGCCCCTTCGTAATCGGCCAGCGTGTCCACCACCTGGGCGTACAGCTGGCCGGCCAGCAAACTGTTCTTTTGCTTGACCCCCAGCCACAGGGTAAAGACCTGGCTGGCCAATACCGCCATCACCACCAGGGCGGCCAGGCGGATGAACAGCGTGCCGCGCAGCACGGGCAGCTTCATGGCGCGTCCTTGTCGCGACCATCGGGTACAAACACGTAGCCGTAACCCCACACGGTTTGCAGATAGCGCGGCGGGCCGTCTGCGTCTTCGATGGCTTTGCGCAGGCGGGAGACATGCACATCAATGCTGCGATCCTGCGACTCGCCACCGCCCTTGCCCATGGCCAGCGTCATCAGCTGCTCTCGGGTCAGCGGGCGGCGCGGGTGGGTCGCCAGCGCCAGCAGTACGGCGTATTCGGCCGTGGTCAGCGTCACCGGCTGGCCATCACGCAGCAGCTCGCGGCGCGACGGGTTCAGGGTGCAGGCACCAAAATGCAACGCTTCGGCCTCCTGGTGGCTGGCGGTGACCGCTGGCGTTTGCTCGTAACGGCGCAATACGGCGTTGATGCGCGCCAGCAGTTCGCGCGGGTTGAAGGGCTTGGCCAGGTAGTCGTCCGCGCCCATTTCCAGGCCCAGAATGCGGTCGATATCCTCGCCTCGCGCCGTCAGCATCACCACCGGTATCGGCTCGCCCTGCGCGCGCAAGCGGCGCACCACTGCCAGGCCATCTTCGCCCGGCATCATCACATCCAGCACCAGCAAATCCGGCCGGTTACGCGCCAGCTTGCGGTCCAGGTCTCGGGCGTCCGGCAAGCTTTCTACCGTATAGCCTTGCTGTGTCAGGTAGCGCTGCAATAGCTCGCGCAGGCGCGCGTCATCATCCACTACCAGTATTTTGCGGTTTTCCATAGCACCCAGTCTCCGTGCGGGCAGGGCTACCTGCCTGTCAATGCTGCAAGCCTACCGCGTGGCTGGCACAGCGTCAGCCCCGGTGTGAACAGAGATTAAGCCTGCGGCCAACCTTAACACCCGTTAACACTCCCCACCCTGCGGCACATACTCTGGCAAAACCCCGCCGCTAAAGTGACAGCATCAACCAAGGCCACACGGCACAAGGAGTTTGCAATGAAAGTACGTTTCGTCCCTACCGCACTGGTTCTCTCCCTGCTGGCTGCACTGTCGGCCTCTGCCCTGGCCTTCGGCCACGGCGACAAAACGCCGCGCGCCGACCGTAAGGCGTTCCACGAAGCGGTTATGTCCGGTGCACTGACCGACGCCGAGCTGGCCACGCTGAAAAAAGAGCGCGAGAGCACCATGGCCGCCATCAAGAAACTGCGTGACGACGGCAGCTTCAGCAGTGCCGACCGTGAACAGGCCAAAAAGCTGCATCAGGCACTGCAAGACAAGACCAAGGCGCTGATCGACAATGCCGACCGCACCCAGAAACGCGACAAACTGCCGCCAGAGCTGGCCCAGATGCACATGAAGGGCGGTATGCACGATGGCATGCACAAAGGCATGCGTGACGGCAAACCCGGGCACGAGCAGCGCAAGGGCGCGCATGGCATGCCGCACGAAGACATGAAACAGTTCCGCGACGCCGTGATTTCCGGCGCCCTCACCGACGCCGAGCTGGCCACGCTCAAACAGGAGCGCAGCAAGCTGATGGACAGCGCACGCCAGAACAAACAGCGCCCGGACATGACCCAGCTGCAGGCACTGACCAAAACCCTGATCAGCAACCAGGACCGTGGCCCGGCACGCACCAGCTGGCCGGATGATCTGGCACCGTGGGCCGGCGGGCGTGGCCACTAAGCTCGCGCCGCTTTATGCCACCCAAGCCTGCCAGGCACCATCTGGCAGGCTTTGTGCCGTGAGCAAAACCCGCAATGCAACACCATGGCGCCCCGAAACAGCGCAGGATAGAATCAGAACATGAAGTCGCTGCTATCGATGTTGCTGTGCTGGCTAGTATTCAGCGCAGGCAACGCCGCCCACGCCAACCCGCCACCGCAGGGCATCAACGCCCCACCACTAGAGCGGGCAGACGCGCTACGCCTGCGGGAGCTGCGCCTGCGCGAGGCAGTCGTGCGTGGGGAAATCAGCGAAGAAGAAGCCCGCCGCCTGCGCCAGTTCTACCGCCGTCACGATGCGATACGCCTGCATCTGCCACCAGACCGGCTAGCCAGCATGCCGGCGGGGGAGGCACCACCCAAAGCCTGGCAGCGCTGGCGCAAAAAGCAGGATCGCCTTAACGCGCCACCGCCGGAGGGTGGCCCGGACAGCTAGCTTAGCGCCCGCCATGGCAGGCCAAAGGGGACACACATGAACAACATACGGCGGGGTCTGTTGATTCTGGGGCTGTTTGCCTGCCACACCAGCTGGGCGGGCACCCCGGCACGCTGCACTGCGGATAGCACGGCAGCAGCCTGCCAATACCAGCAAGCCGGCCTGGCCAGCTGCCAGGATCAAACTGCGGCCAACCTGCCCGCCTGTCTGCAGCAG
The DNA here is from genome assembly GCA_000335715.1 of beta proteobacterium L13. Classification (GTDB taxonomy): domain Bacteria; phylum Pseudomonadota; class Gammaproteobacteria; order Burkholderiales; family Chromobacteriaceae; genus Vogesella. Next base: position 224,612 of record AMYZ01000003.1, on the reverse strand, counting down.
TTCACCCCGCCCGCGCTGTGCCGGCGCGAGCGCGACCGCAGCGCCTGCGAACAGCTGGCCGCGGCACAACAAGCCTGTCATGGCAGCAGCGGGGCAGCCCGCCGCCAATGCGTAGCCAGCCAGCTCCCCCCGCCAGCCTGCCCGCCTGGCAATACGCATTGCCAAGCCCGCCAGGCCGCCTTGCAACAATGCGGAGCCCTGTTTGGCAACCAGCGCCGGCAATGCCTGCACCTGGAAATGCGCAAGCGCCAGGACGACGGCTCAGCCTTGCGCTAACCCTGCGCACATGCGCATCGCTAGATGACGCAAGGCTGCCCCCGCCACTAGGCCGGCTTGACGCCCAATGCCGCCAGCAAACCTTCCGCGTCGGGAGCCGACGCCAAAGCCAGCCGCACACGGTTAAAAGCACCGGCAGCCTGATCCGGGTACTTGGCAAATGGCACCAGGCCATCGTGCGGCCAACCTGCTGCGGCCAGCACTTTCTTGCGGTAGCTCATCCCGGCCGGCCCGCCACCGCCCATTTCCAGCAAGGCCTGCTCGATCAGCACATGGGGAAACGGCGTGCGCCGCAGGGTCAGGAAATGCTGGGACACGACTTCTTCGTATTGCATGGTTACGCTCCGCTTAAGGTGGTTTTTTTATCTAAGCTTATTGCACTCACTTTTGCCACTTTCAACATGACATGCCGTTTCTATATTCGGATTTTCAAGCAAGCTGGATTATATTAATAGCCTGCCAGCGCACAGCCTGCTTCCGATAACGACTACGACAAGAGAACCCTGGCGTGAACGTATTCAGCGACACCACCACTGTACTGATCATTGACGACTCGCTTACCGTGCGACAGTCGCTGCGTGCCATGCTCAGCAATGTGGGGGTAACCCGCTCGGAGACTGCGGCCAACGCAGCAGATGGCCTGATGCGCCTGCAAAAGCGCAGCTTCGACGTAGTGCTGTGCGACTACAACCTGGGCGAGGGCATGAATGGCCAGGAGATGCTGGAGCAGCTGCGCAGCAATGGCAGCTACCCGCTTACCTCGGTATGGATCATGATTACCGGCGAGCGTAGCTACGAACGCGTGGTGGCCGCCGCCGAAGTCGCCCCGGACGATTACATCCTCAAGCCGTTTTCCAGCCAGGCCCTGTTTGATCGCATGCAGTCGGCCTTTACCCGCAAGCGCTTTCTGAAACCGGCGCACCTGCACCTGATGAACGGCCGCGAAGACCTGGCCATTGCCACCATGGACGAGCTGGTGGGCAAAGCCACCACCCCGGTACAGAAGCTGGACGTACTCCGGCTGCTGGCAGAAACCCACCTGGCCCTGGAACACTACAACGAGGCCAGCAAGTGCTATTCAGAAATTCTCGATCTGCGCGTTATCCCGTGGGCCAAGATGGGGCTGGCACGCATCTTCAAGGCACAGGACAAAGTGGCCGAAAGCAGCGAACTGCTGCAAGACATCATCAACGAAGCCCCGCACTACACCGACGCCTACGACACGCTGGCGCACAACCTGGCCCGCTGTGGCCAGTTTGCCGAGTCGCTTGAGGTACTGGAAAAGGCGGTGGCGCTATCGCCGCGCAACTTCCGCCGCCTGTGCCTGACCGGCGAAAGCGCGCTGAACGCCGGCGACCCCGCCAAAGCGGCGCAGTATCTGGAAAAAGCCGTCCGCATCGGCCGCAATAACAGCGCCTTTGGCCCCGACGTGCTGATCGACCTGCTACAGGCGCACAGCGAGGCGGGCAACGCCGAAAAGATGGACCAGGTCGCCAACGAGCTCAACGGCATGCTCAAGGGCGAGCACAATGTGTTCTTGCTGCATGTTTGCCGGAGCATGACCCTGCTGGGGCGCAAATCGTGGATGGATGCGCAGGAGTCGCTCAAGCAAGCCGCAGCCCTGCTGCTACAGAGGCAGCTTAGCTGGCGTAGCGGGGTGCGTTTTCTGGAGGCCGTAGCGCGCCTGCCCGACGATATCGACGGCTATCAGGGCTACGACTGGGTAAAACAGCTGTCCTTGCGCCTGGTACGCACCCACCAGGATGTCGAGCAGCTCACCTCCATGGCCAAGAAGAGCATCATCCTCATCCGCGCCGTGCACGATGCTTATGGTTTCTTGCAAAACACCAACGACGAAGCCGTCTCGCTGACCAAAGACAAGAAAAAGGATGCTGCGGCCAAGCTGCTGTACGACACCGCCAGCGCCACACTCAACGACCGTCTGGGCATGAACGCCTGTGCGCTGCTATTGCAACTGGCCGACGAAAACAGCATTGGCCTGGCGCAAGAGCTGCTGGGCTGGCTGCCAGCCGAACACGAACGCGTACATGGCCTGGTGGCCACATTGCAGAAACTGCGTCACGCCGCCGCCCAGCAAGAAATCCTGCCTGAATAAGCCCCCGCCGGCCATGCGCCCGCGCACCTGCAATATTCCTTTTAAATCAATAAATTAAATATTGCGTGACGACATTTCATGTCACACAATAAAAACACCTGCCACTACTGGCCAGGCTGTGGACAACCTTATCCACAGGGATTGGCAATACGGCCTTTGCGCTTTACTATACTAATTACGTAATAATTTCATGTAATTCATTAACAAATTACGATGCGCCACGCCAACCGCGATTTACCCATAGCACCATAGCCAATTGCCCTGTCCTGAAAACACTGTTCACACCAAGCTCACTACAGTCCGTTTCCAAATAACGGCAATATCGCCACAATGTTCTCCATACCGATAAAAGGAGAACGCATGTCACACCCCGAAATTCGCCTGGCACAGCTGGCAGATCTGCCCACCATCGTCGCGATCTACAACAGCACCATCGCCGGGCGCATGGTGACCGCCGACCTGGAACCCGTCAGTGTGGAAAGCCGCCTGCCGTGGTTTCACGCCCACCAGCCAGAACGTCGCCCGCTCTGGGTAGCCGAAGTAGCCGGCCGGATTGTGGGCTGGGTCAGCCTGTCAGACTTCTATGGCCGCCCTGCCTACAACGGCACGGCCGAAGTCAGCATTTATCTGGACGAGCACGCGCGCGGCCAAGGTTTGGGGAAGATACTGCTGCAGTACGTTATCGATACCGCACCGCAATACGGCGTGAAGACACTGCTGGGTTTCATTTTTGGCCATAACGAACCCAGCTTGCTGCTGTTCCGCCGCTTCGGCTTTGATCGCTGGGCGCACCTGCCACAGGTCGCGCTGCTGGACGAAACCGAGCGCGATCTGGTCATTCTTGGCCGCAGGCTGTAAACCACGACACAGGCAAGGGAACATCAATGCTATTGGGCATGGAGCAGGCATTAGGCTTTCTGGTGGCAGCCGTTCTGGTAACCCTGTCCCCCGGGCCGGATAACCTGATGGTGTTAAGCTTGGGCATGGCCAAGGGGCGCCGCCACGGCATCGCCTTCGGGCTGGGCTGTGCAGCCGGCTGCCTGAGCCATACCCTGCTGGCGGCACTGGGGATCAGCGCGCTGCTGGCCGCATCACCGCTGGCCTTTTCAGCACTCAAGATGGCAGGTGGCGCTTATCTGATCTGGCTGGGCTGGCAGGCATGGCACAGCCAGGGCAGCCTGATGGACAAGCAACACGGCCAAGGTACGCGCGACAGTGCGGGCAAACTGTTTGCCAGGGGTTTGCTAGCCAACGCGATCAACCCCAAGGTGGTGCTGTTCTTTCTGGCCTTCCTGCCACAGTTCGTCATCAGCCAGCACGGGCAGATCGCCTGGCAAACCGCACAGCTCGGGCTGCTGTTTACCGCTCAGGCCGCAGTGGTATTTGGCTTGATGGGCTACTTTGCCGGCCACGCCGGGCAGTGGCTTAATACATCGCGCCGGCGCAGCATGCTGCTGGACCGCATCGCCGGCACCCTGTTTGCCTTGCTGGGCCTGAAACTGATACTGAGTCGCTAAGCGGGTTGGCAATAAGAAAGACACCACATTTATAGAACGCCGGCCAGATACTTCCGCCATCGATACCTGCAAAAGCCTTCGCTTCATGCAAGAATAACAGCCTATTCCTGATTGACTTGCGGATCATGCCCCACGTCTCGCACCTCGCCTCGCCCAGCCGCTTTAAAGCCCTGACATACGGCGCACTGATCAGCCTGCTGTTACTGCTCAGCGGCGTTGCCGAATTATGGTCGTCATACCAGACGACTATCGCGCAAGGCCATGCCCAGGCTCGTATGGAAAGCCTGCTGTTTTCCGAATGGATGCGGCAAGATTTTCGCGAAGTGGAACTGCTGCAAAACATGGTGGCCGAGCAGCTGGAAGAAAACGACTTCCAGGCAGACCAGCCCGTGGCCGAGCGCACTGCACTGGAAAGCCGCCTGGTACGTGCCATGCGTGGCGTGCCGCAGGCTTACGACATGATTCTGGTCGACCGCAATTGCCAGCTGGTGCTGTCGTTCAAAGTGTCCCCCGGTTTTGACGCGCGCGAGCGCAGCTATTGCAAGGCCATGCTGTCGCCCAGCAAGGAAGACCGTTTTGTCAGCGAGCGCTTCAAGGGCGCCAGCGGGGACCTGGTGGTGATGGCGACGCAAAGGGTGCGCGGTGTCGATGGCCGTGTCATCGGCCTGCTGGGTACCGTTATCCGCACCAGCCACTTTCAGCAGCTGATAGACCGCACCCTGGTAGGCGGCCACCACGACGTGATGGCCTTTGCCGACACCCGCATGCAGCTGCTGGCGCGCCAACCGCTGCTATCCCCTATGCCGGTCGAACCGGTTAATGACCCGGAAGCGCGCAGCATGCTGCAGCGGGGCGATGTCGAAGCCAGCTATGAATACACATCCGGCCTAGACAAACGCACCCGCCTGCACTCCATGCGCAAGGTAGACCGGCTGCCCCTGCTGGTCACGGTGGGCATAGACAAGAGCACGCTGCTGGCACCGTGGCGCAACAAAGCCTGGCTGATGCTGGGCGGCTGGCTGATCTGCACCCTGCTGCTGGCCTGGGGGGTGCGGCGCTACCAGCGCAACACCGAGCTGAACGACGCGCTCGCCACCCGCAGTGTCGCCATCGACCACGCCGCCGAAGCCATCATTATTGCCAACGGCAAAGGGCACGTTGAATACGTGAACCCGGCCTTTGTGCAAATGACCGGCTACCGTAGCGAGGAAATCTGCGGCCAACGCAAGCTGGAAGACGTACTGCTGGCAGAGCACCCGCAGTTCAAGCCCATTCTGCAAAGCACCATCCTGGGCGGTGAAATCTGGCGTGGCGAGCTATCCAGCCACAATCGCGCCGGGCAGCTGTATTTTGAAACCATCTCGGTAGCGCCGGTCATGTCGGCAGAAGGGCGTTTGCTGCGCATGGTAGCCATCAAACACGACGTGAGCGACGCCAAGAAACTGCAAGCCGACCTGATCCGGCTGGCCAATACCGACGAGCTCACCAGCCTGTATAACCGCCGCCAGTTCATGCAGCGCTGCACCGAGGAAATCGCCCGCGGCCAACGCTGGGAGCGCCCGCTATCGCTGGCCATGCTGGACCTGGACCACTTCAAATTGCTGAACGATCGCTATGGCCACGCCTTTGGCGACGAGGTACTGCGCACCTTTGCCAGCTGCTGCCAGGCCAGCGTGCGCATCGAAGATGTCTGCGGTCGCCTGGGCGGCGAGGAATTCGCCATTCTGCTACCGGATACCGACCGCTACACCGCCACCCAGATCATGGAGCGCGTGCGCCAGGCCGTAGCCGCACTGCAGCTGGACAACCCGCAAGGCGGCGAGCCGGTGCACTTTACCGTCAGCATCGGTATCAGCGAGCTCTACCCCGGCGACGCCACCGCCACGCCGATGATGGCTCGTGCCGACGCCGCCCTGTATCTGGCCAAACAGGAAGGCCGCAACCAGGTGCGCGCCGGCTAACACGCCACCCGATTTTTGCATCGGCCGGCTGCGGCGGGCTGATGCAAATCAAACCTGCGGCCAAGCTGCCCGCTGTGCCCTGCCGATGCCCGCCATCTGTGCCTGTCTGCCCGCCGGCCCCCTGCCTAAGCTGCGGCATCGTTTTACTGCAAGGGCAGCACTCCACCATGGCCACACCCATCCATTTTGTATCCAACAAGCTTTACCCCAAGCTCACCCGCGGCCGCTTCAGCCACTGGCGCACCGGTTTTGTCATCGTTACCCAGCTGCTGTTCTTTCTGACGCCCTGGGTCAACTGGCACGGCCAGCAGGCCGTGCGCTTCGACTTCGACACGATGCGCCTCTACCTGTTCGGCCTGACCTTGCTGCCACAAGACTTCATCTACCTGGCGGCCATGCTCATCATCAGCGCGCTGGGGCTGTTTCTGTGGACCATGATTGCCGGGCGGCTATGGTGCGGCTTTTCCTGTCCGCAAACCGTGTACACCGAAATCATGCTGTGGATAGAGCGCCTGTTTGAAGGGCCGCCCAATGCACGGCGCAAGCGCGACGCCGCACCATGGGGGGCCGACAAGCTGCTGCGCAAAGGGGCGAGCCAGACCAGCATGCTGCTGTTCTCGCTGTGGACCGGCCTGACCCTGGTAGGCTACTTCAGCCCGATGCGCGAATTGGCGGCCAACCTGCTGGCCGGCCAGATCGGTTTCTGGGAAGCCGGCTTCGCGCTGGGCTACGGCGGTTTTACCTGGCTGCTGGCCGGCCACCTGCGCGAGCAGGTTTGCAAGCACATGTGCCCTTATGCCCGCTTTCAGGGGGTGATGTTCGACCGTGACACCCTGATCGTGGCCTACGACGAACAGCGCGGCGAGCCGCGCGGCGCACGCCGCAAAGACGGCAGCCAGGCGCAAGGCAGCTGCGTGGATTGCGGCTTATGCGTGCAGGTATGCCCTGCCGGGATTGATATCCGCCAGGGCCTGCAATACGAGTGCATTGGCTGTGGTGTGTGCATCGACGCCTGCGACGAGGTGATGGACAAGTTGGCCGCACCACGTGGCCTGATTCGCCTGTCCACGCAAAATGCCATGGAGCAGGGCGCCGCGCCGCCTTCGTTCTGGCAGCGCCCGCGGGCAGTGGTATACGCCAGCCTGATTGGCACCACCGTCTTGCTGATGGCTGCCGGCCTGTGGCAACGCGAGCCTTTCCGGGTAGAAGTCCTGCGCGACCGCGCCGTAATGGCACGCGAAACAGCCGACGGCTATATCGAAAACGCCTACACCGTGCGCATCTTCAACACCCGGCCCGACGCCCGCACCTATACGCTGACGGCAGCTGGTGACGGGGTCGTGGGGCAGCGCCTGCCCAAACTTTTGCAGGTGCCCGGCGATGGCGAGCTGAGCTTTACCATCAATGTGATGGCAGACCCGGCCGTGCTGGCCAAGGGCAGCCACCCTATCAGCATTGCCCTACAAGACCGCCACACGCCCGAGGATAAAGTCACCGAAACCTCGCGCATCCTGATGCCCTGAGCGGGCTATACGCGGCGCATGGCACGCGCCAGCCAGTCCAGCGCCGGCTGCTGGTCGGGAGCAAAGTAGCTGGCATTCAGGCGCAGGGCGTGCCGCCCTGCGGCATCCGGCTGGCACAGCGTACCGGGCGCCAGCTGGATCGCGTGGCGCTGGGCGGTAGCCGCCAGCTGCACACAATCAGCCGGCACATCGCGCAACCAGACAAAATAGCCGCCCTCGGCAGGCTGCAGGCTGGCACCGTCGGGCAGGGTTGGCCGCAGCAGGGTTTCCAGCTGCCCTACCTTGTCGGCCAGCTGCTGGCGCAAACGGCGCAAGCCGGGCAGATAGCGCCCGCCGGACAGCAGCTCGGCCAGCGCCAGCTGGTTGGGCAACGGCGACGCCAGCGTCTGCGCCAGCTTCAGGCGCCGTACCAGCTCGCCATAGCGCCCGGGCAATAGCCAGCCCACGCGGTAGCCCGGCGCCATGGATTTGGAAAACGTGCCGCACAGCAAGATGCGGCCATCCCGGTCGTCGGCCTTCATGGGCAAGGGCACCGCGCCGTCAAACCCCAGCAAACGGTAGGCATCGTCTTCGATAATCGGCACATCGTAGCGCTGCGCCAGCCCCAGCAAGCGCTGGCGGGTGGCGGGCAGCAAGCTGCGCCCGTGCGGGTGGCAATAGGCGCTCATCAGGGCAATGGCTTGCACCCGGCGCTGCGACAAGGCCTGCTCCAGCTCGGCCGTGGCCACGCTGCCGTCTGCGGCCAACACCAGCGGTAATACCGCCACCCCTTGCTCGGCCAAACCACCCAGCAGGCCGGGAAAAGCCGGCTGCAGTACGGCGACTTGTGGCTGTGCCACACCATGCGTAACGGCGGCTACCGCCAACGACAAGGCCTCCATGCCGCCGCAGGTGATCAGCACTTCGTCGGCGTGCACCTCCCAGCCTTCGGCGTACGCTTGCTGGGCGATCTGGCGGCGCAGCGCAGGCATGCCGGCCAGCGCCGGCTCGGCCAGCGCCTGGGCGTAGTGGCGCATGGCACCGATAAAGGCATGGGTCAGCGGGCGGGTATCGTACAGGGCAGGGTGGATGAACGGGGCGCCCAAGGGCGCGGCCAGGCTATCGCTGCCACCGCCGGCATCGGCGGCCACCACGTAGCCGCGGCGCGGCTGGGCCACCACATAGCCCAGCTTTTCCAGCTCGTAATAGGTACGCCGCGCCGTATTCAGGCCCACACCGTATTGCTGTACCAGCTGGCGCAGCGAAGGCAGGGTGTCGCCACGCTGATAATCACCGTGCCGGATGCTGCTGATGATGCGCTGAACCAGTTCGCCGTACTTGCTCACGCCGGGCTGCCTGTAAGGGGAAAAGGGCGATTATGCCCACTGTGGCGGCAAAGATCAGCGCTTCTTGTCGATATGGGCAAAAATGGCGTGACGGGTCTGGTTGATGAGCAGCTCCAGCTCGCCGGTGTCTTTCATTTTGCGCAGCTCGCGGTTAAAGCGCCGCACCAGCTCGGCCGCCTGCGGGTGGCCGCGCCATATCACCACGCATAGCGGGGTACTCCAGTATTCGCGCGGCTGCGGCACAATGCGCGCCGCCATGGAAGGCGGCAGCTGCAAACGGGTAGTCAGCTGGCCGGCCTCGCCTTCCATGGGGAACAGGTCGATACGGCCTGCGGCCAACTTGCGCAGATTGCTGACATCGTCGGTCGTGACATCGACCTTCAGCACACCGCTGTGCTGCAGGCGGGTAAAGGTATCGGAGTAAAAATTGCCGGCGGTAATGCCAAAACGGTAGGGCGCCAGGTCTTCCAGCGTTTTCCAGGCGTAGGTTTCACCGAGGCGCTGAAACAGCACCATGCGAAACGGCAAGACTTCTTCGCTGAACAGCAGGTCTTTCTGGCGGTCTTCGTTCGGCGTCCAGCCCAGGCTGCCATCCACATCGCCCGTGCGCGCCATCTGGATGGCGCGGTTATTGGGGTACCAGCCGTAGCTGACGCTGACATTGGCACGGCGAAACACCTCGTTCACTACCCGCGTCAGAATGCCGCCAAACGGCAGGTTTTCTGCCAGATACGGCGCGTATTCCTGGTTGGAAAAGCGCACTTTCAGCGCAGGCTCCGCCCCCAGCGCTACCAGCGGCAGCCATAGTGCGGCCAACCTTATCCACTGTCGCCACATAACATCTCCCCCACGCTGACCATTTCAGCCTAGGCAGCGGCGTGTCATACACCAAGCAATTTATCGAATAAAAAAACTTTTCATGGCTGCTGCGAAAATACGCGGCGTCGGCTAGCGGCCAGCAAGCGCGCCAGCTCGCCACTGCGCTTCATGGCCGCCAGTTCGCGGTTAAAACGCCGTACCAGCTCGGCAGCCTGCGGGTGGCCACGCCACACCACCATGCACATCGGGGCGTGCCAGTAGGCGCGGGGCTGCGCCACCAGCTGCCTTGCCTGCGCCGGTGACAGCTGTTGCTGAATCAGGAACTGCCCGCTTTCCAGCTCCATGGGTACCAGATCTACCCGCTGGGCGACCAGCTTGCGCATATTGCTCAGGTCATCGGCAGATTCGTCGGTTTGCAAAACGCCCTGCTTCAACAACAAATCAAACTCGGGCGAATAGAAATTCCCCAGCGTGATACCAAAGCGATAGGGCGCCAGGTCTGATAACGCTTTCCAGCGGTAACGCTGCGCCTTGCGCTGGAATAGCACCATGCGAAACGGCAGCACCTCATGGCTGAACAGCAAATCACGCTCGCGCTCCGGGCTGGGCGCCCAGCCCACGCTGCCATCCACATCACCGTTACGCGCCAGCTGGATGGCGCGGTTATTGGGGTACCACACATAGCTGACCGACACATTGCCACGGCGAAACACCTCGGTAACCAGCCGCGTCAGCATGCCGCCATCCGGCAGCCGGCTACCGGCGTAGGGCGGGTACTCCTGGTTGGAAAAGCGCACCTGTAATGGCGGCTCGGCAGCCCATACCCCGCCGGCCAACCATAACAGGCCCGCCGCTATAAACCATCGCCTCATCGATATTCTCCTGTTTACCCTGCCAGTGTAGTGCACACGCGACAGCACGGTGGCCCCATACACACCGTGCAAACTGGCTCTGGGCTAGCCTGCCGTGCGGCGACACAAGCAGGGCACAGGAGAACACCATGCCACTCTACCAACCACCCGCTTTTGCCAGCCACCGGGACACGGCCAGCACACTGGCTAGCCAGCACCCCTTTGCCACGCTGATCACCCCCGGTAGCGACACCCCGTGGATCAGCCACCTGGTGTTACTACCCGACCCTGGCCAGCCAGGCTGCCTGCTAGGCCATCTGGCCGCGGCCAACGGCCATAGCCAGGCGCTGCTACAAGCCCCCAGTGTGGCCATTTTCCAGGGCGAGCACGGCTATATCTCGCCACGCTGGTACCACAGTAGCGGCATAGTGCCCACGTGGAACTACCGCGTAGCGCACGCCCAATGCGGGCCGGCACAACAGATAAGCGGCGACGAGCTCTACACGCTACTGGTGCAGCTCAGTGCCCGCTTCGAAGGGCCTGGCGGCTGGTCGCCCGAAGCCGTGCCAGCCCAGGCCATGGCCGCCATGCAGCGCGGTATCGTGGGCTTTCGCCTGCCCGTCATCCAGTGGCAGTGCAAAGAGAAACTCAGCCAGAACCGCAGCCTGGCCGACCGCCATGGCGTGATCGCCGCACTCGCCAGTGGCAGGCCTGACGAACAGCAGCTGGCCGCCTGCATGCAGGCGGCACTCGATAGCGATAGCGCCAGCTAGCGGGCAAAACCCGTTACACTGCAGGGCTTTACGTACCCCACGCGAAAGCCCTGCAATGGCACTGAAAGCCACCATTTACAAAGCCGACCTCACCATTTCCGATATGGACCGTGGCTATTACGACAGCCACAGCCTGACCATCGCCCAGCACCCGTCCGAAACCATCGAACGCATGATGCTGCGTATTGCCGTGTTTGCCCTGCACGCCGGCGAATACATGGTATTTACCCGCGGCATCAGCGACGACGAGGAACCGGACCTGTGGCAGAAGAATTTCAGCGATGAGATCGAACAGTGGGTAGAGCTGGGCGAGCCGGACGAAAAGCGCCTGCGCAAAGCCTGCGGCCGGGCCGGCCAGGTATGGCTGTACAACTACGGTGGCCGCTCGGCGGATATCTGGTGGGAAGGCATGGCAGGCAAGGTTGGCCGCTTCGACCACCTGAACATCTTCAGCATCGCCACCGACACCCTGGCCGAGCTGGCCGCGCTGTGCGAGCGCAGCATGCAGCTGAACGCCACCATCCAGGACGGCGTGCTGTGGCTATCGTCCGAGCAAGGCAGCGTGGCCGTCAGCCCGCACCGCCTGTACGGCAGCGCCGAGCGCTAAGCGCAGCGGCGCGCACCTGCCGGGTGAAAAATCAGCCGGTCTATCCCTTTATGGTGATGGGCTGGCATATAATCCTTGCCCATAATCGCCATACATTTACAGACTTGGGACATTTTCACCATGCAAGATACGCACGCCTGGTCCGGCCGCTTCTCCGAACCCGTTTCCGAACTGGTTAAAAAATACACCGCTTCGGTCACTTTCGATAACCGTCTGGCCGAGTTCGACATCGAAGGCTCGCTGGCCCATGCGGCCATGCTGAACAAGTCCGGCGTGCTGTCCGACGCAGACCTGGCTGCCATCCGCGACGGCATGGCGCAGATCATTGCCGACATCCGCGCCGGCAACTTCGACTGGAGCGTGGACCTGGAAGACGTGCATATGAACGTGGAGCGCCGCCTCACCGACAAGATCGGCGACGCCGGCAAGCGCCTGCACACCGGCCGCAGCCGTAACGACCAGGTGGCCACCGACATCCGCCTGTGGCTGCGCGCGCAAATCGACGCCATCGTGGCGCTGATTGCCGAGCTGCAAACCAGCCTGCTGGACCTGGCCGAACAGCACGCCGACACCGTGATGCCCGGCTTCACCCACCTGCAGGTAGCGCAACCGGTAACCTTTGGCCACCACATGCTGGCCTACGTGGAAATGCTGGGCCGCGACGCCGAGCGCATGAGCGACTGCCGCAAACGCGTGAACCGCCTGCCGCTGGGCGGCGCCGCGCTGGCCGGCACCACCTTCCCGATCGACCGCCACTACACCGCGCAGCTGCTGGGTTTTGACGACGTATGCCACAACTCGCTGGACGCCGTGTCCGACCGTGACTTCGCCATCGAATTCACCGCCGCCGCCAGCCTGGTCATGGTGCATTTGAGCCGCCTGTCCGAAGAGCTGATCCTGTGGATGAGCCCGCGCGTCGGCTTCATCGACATCGCCGACCGCTTCTGCACCGGCAGCTCCATCATGCCGCAGAAGAAAAACCCGGACGTGCCGGAGCTGGTACGCGGCAAATCCGGCCGAGTTGTCGGCCACCTGATCGCCCTGGTCACCCTGATGAAGGCGCAGCCACTGGCCTACAACAAGGACAACCAGGAAGACAAAGAGCCGCTGTTCGACACCGCCGACACGCTGATCGACACGCTGCGCATCTACGCCGACATGATGCGCGGCATCACCGTGAAGCCGGATGCCATGCGCGCTGCCGTGCTGCAGGGCTTTGCCACCGCCACCGACCTGGCCGACTACCTGGTGAAAAAAGGGATGCCGTTCCGCGACAGCCACGAAGTGGTAGCCCTGACCGTACGCCACGCCGAGCAGCAGGGCGTGGACATTGCCGACCTCAGCCTGGACACGCTGCGCCAGTTCAGCACCCTGATCGAGCAGGACGTCTACAGCGTGCTGACCCCGGAAGGCAGCCTGGCCCAGCGCGACCACGTGGGTGGCACCGCGCCGAACCAGGTCCGCTTCCAGATTGCCCGCCACCGCGCCCGCCTGGCCGGCTAAGCAAGCAATTTCCATAGAAAACCCCCGGTATCTACCGGGGGTTTTTATATTGTCATCCACGCATGACACACTGTTACCGATTGCCACCGTGCAGCCCTTGCCAGCCTGTGCGGCACAGGGCAATACTGCTAACGCCTTATCGCCAACCCAAAGGACGACTACCATGCGCAAACTGCTTGCCCTGGCCCTGCTGGCCTGTGTTTCCACCGCAACCTTTGCCGCTGACGCCAGCTGCGAAGCCAAGGCTACCGAGAAAAAACTGGCCGGTGCCGCCAAGAACAGCTTCGTGAAGAAGTGTGAAAAAGACAGCAAAGCCGCCGGCGCGCAAGCCAGCTGCGATGCCAAAGCCGCCGAGAAGAAACTGGCCGGCGCGGCCAAAAACAGCTTCGTGAAGAAGTGCGTGAAAGACGCCGGCGCCGCCTGATCGCCGCCAGCCTCAGCGCCAAGCCCCGCCTAAGCGGGGCTTTTTGTTGGCCGCAACAGTATGTTGCGGCTAGCTGCCACGCGCGCGGCGCGCGGTAACGCTTTCGCCGCCGATGCCCCAGTTATCGGTGTCCACCTCGTCGATCACCACCACGGTGGTAGCGGGGTTCTTGTTCAGCACCGTCTGCAGCAGCTGTGTCACGCCGGCAATCAGCTCGGCTTTTTGCTCGGCGGTCGCGCCTTCGCGCGTAATCTTGATATTGACGTAGGGCATAGTCGCTCCGGGGTTCAAGGTTGGCCGCACGCTGCCGGGCGGGCAGCAGAGGCAGGGGCTGGCACCGGGCGGGACACCCACCAGGCACCCAGCGATACACACAACAGTGCCGACGCCAGCGTGGCGGTGAGCGGCTCGTTCAATAGCGGTACGGCGGCGATGCCGGTCAGCACCGGGATCAGCGCCATCAGCGCCGCCACGCGTGACGGGCCCAGTAAATCGACAGCGCGCAGGTAACACAACATGGCCACGATGGCCGGGCTGATGCCGTGAAACAGCGCCTGGCTCACGATCATCGGCCACGGCGTTGCCGCCAGGCCTTTGGGCAGCCACAGCAGATACACCGGCAAATAAAGCAGGGTGGACGCCAGCGTCACAAAGCTGGTGAGCAGCCACGGCGCATAGCCCCAGCGTTTGGCCAGCAAGGCATAGAGCGCCCACAGCACACCCGCGGTCAGCAGCATGCCATCACCCAGCCATTGCCCCGGCAGCGCCTGCCCGGCAAACAGCGGCCAAGCCAGCAGGCCCAGCCCCAGCGCCATCACCGCATAGCCGGGGCGGGCAGCGCGCTGCGGCCAACCCTGGCCCAGCAGCAACAGCAGCAGCGCCATCATGAACGGCTGGATACCGGCCACCAGCAAGGCCAGGTGCGCCGCCGGCACCCAGCGCACCGCGCTGTAGCACAGCAGGCAGAAACCGATGCAGCCTATCAGCGCCAGCAGCCACAGACGGCGATCGCGCCACGCGGCCAACGGTGGGCGCGGCAGGCACAGTAGCACCACGCTGGCGGTGCCCAGCCGCAGCGCCAGCAGGTCATAGGCGGTGAGCGGTGTTTTGCCGCCCAGGCGCGCCATCAGCATGAAGCCGCTCCACAACAACAGGCAGGCAAACAGGTACAGATAGCCGTGACGGCTGGCGCGTTGGGGCATGACAGAGCTCGACAAGGAAACAGGCTGTCACTATGCGCGCCGTTTTTCATCCTGAAAAATGAATTAATATGATGAAAAACATCCCATATGGAGAACAATATGGACCTAGGCGACCTGGCTATCTTTCAAGCAGTGCTCAAGGAAGGCGGCATTACCGCCGCCGCGCGCCGCCTGCACCGCGTGCAATCCAATATCACCACCCGCATCAAGCAGCTGGAAGACAGCCTGGGCGTAGCGCTGTTCGAGCGCGACGGCCGCGGCGTGCGGCCAACTGCCGCCGCCCACGTGCTGGCCGACTACAGCGTGCGCTTGCTGGCGCTGGCCGACGAGGCACGCGCGGCGGTGGCCAGCGACAGGCCGCGTGGCCTGCTGCGGCTGGGCGCCATGGAAAACACCGCCGCCGTGCGCCTGCCACCCTTGCTGGCCCGCTTTCACCAGCAACACCCGGATGTGCAGCTGGAGCTGCGCACCGGCCCCACCGCCAGCATGATCGGCGCCGTACTGGCGGGGGAGCTGGACTGCGCGCTGGTATGCGGGCCGGTAAACGAGCCCAGGCTGGAAAGCCAGCCGTTTTGCCAGGAAAACCTGCTGCTGATCAGCGCACTGGGGGCCAGGGTAGGGCCGGAACACGGGCCGCTCACCCTGCTGGCTTTTGACCACGGCTGCGCCTACCGGCAGCGGCTGGAACGCTGGCTGGAAGAAAGCGGCTGCGTGGTAGACCGGCTGGTGGAGCTGGACTCCTACCACGCCATGATCAGCTGCGCCGCCAGCGGCATGGGCATTGCGCTGGTGCCCGAAGCGCTGCTGGCACTGACCCCGGCAGCTGGCCATGTGGCGACCCACCCGCTACCGGCCGCACTCGCCCACGCCCCCACGGTACTGATTCGCCGACGCGGCGTACTCGCTCCGGCCATTGATGCATTTGCTGCCAATCTGGCCATGTTTCAGCAATAAAATGTCAAAGGTATTAAAATACTAAATTATAGAAAGTTTTTAAAAATCAGCGATGTAGCCAACAGACTTTGACCATTATCAATGGTGGGTAGCGTATTAGCACATACGATACTCATGCGTGCTTTTATATAAAATTCACCTTTGTTTAATAAGTTTGTAAATAAAACGCACGCATAACCACCCACCTATGCGTAAAAATCATGTCCAAACTTTCTTTGTCTCGTCTCTCGCTAGCGCAAAAGCTCAGCCTGCTGCTTAGCATTGCGCTGTTTATCATCCTGGGGATTGCCGGCCTGGTCGTCAGTCAATGGCTTGCCAGCCGCGTGGAACAACGCGCCATTGCCACCATGCACCAGACCAACAAACAGGTCGTGGATGCCATCGATGCCTACGCCAGCGTGCTGGAAACCAGTGCCCAGAACAGTGCGGCGCAGCTGGCCGGCAGCCTGCCAGGGGCGCTGCGCGTGGATGCGGCCAACCCAGTCACCATCAGCGGCAACAGTGCCCCGGCGCTGTATAGCGGCGACACGCTGCTGAACGGTAACGAAACCCAGGTAGACCGCTTTACCCAGGCTACCCGCGGTGTGGCGACGCTGTTTGTACGCCAGGGTGACGATTTCATCCGTATTGCATCGTCGCTGAAAAAAGAAGATGGCACCCGCGCCGTGGGTACCAAGCTGGACCACGCGCACCCGGCGTACAGCCTGCTGAAAAGCGGCGAACGTTACACCGGCCCGGCCAACCTGTTTGGCCGCGATTACATGACGCATTACATTCCGCTGAAAGACGGCGCAGGCCAGATCGTTGCCGTCGTCTTTGCCGGTATCGACTACACCGATGGCATGCAGGGGCTGAAGAAGAAAATCCAGTCGCTGGTGATTGGCGACACGGGCTATGTTTTCGTGATGGATGCCAAGCTGCGCCCGGGCGAGTTGCTGATCCACCCAAGCAAAGCGGGTAAAAACCTGCTGGACGCCGTCGATGCGGATGGCAAGTCTTTTAACAAAACCATGCTCGCCGAGAAAAATGGCGAAATCAGCTACCAGTGGCACGACCCCAAAGGCGGTAACCGGCTCAAACTGGCCACCTTCGACACCTACGAGCACTGGGGCTGGCTGGTGGTCACCAGTGCCTACCAGGACGAGCTGGTGCGTGAGCCACACGAGATGCAGGTCAAAATGCTGCTGGGCACCCTGCTGGTCATCGTGCTGCTGGTGGCGCTGGTCTTCATGGCCATGCGCCACTGGGTCAGCGCCCCGCTGGCTCGCCTGGTAGATACCACCCGGCGCGTGGCCGCGGGCGACCTGACCGTGAGCATTGCCGTAGACCGCCACGATGAAATCGGCGACGTGCTGCAAGCCAATAACCTGATGTGCAAAGAGCTGCGCCAGCTGATCAGCGAAGTGAACCAGAGTGTGGATGGCCTGGCACGCAACGCCCAGGGCCTGGCCGCGCTGTCTGACGACGTGTCCAATAGCTCGCGCGAGCAAAGCGCCGCCGTGTCGGCCATGGCCTCGTGCGTAGAGGAAATGACCCACAGCATCAGCCAGGTCAGCCAGTACGCCAGCGACGCGCGCGAGCTGGCCATCCAGTCCGACCAGGTGTCCAAAACCGGCGAGGTGATTGTTGGCCGCACCGTGCAAACCATGCGCGAGATCGCCGCCGCCAGCGGCAGCACCGCCGCCACCGTCACCCAGCTGGGCGAGCGCTCCGAGCAGATCAGCCGCGTGGTCACCGTAATCCGCGATATTGCCGACCAGACCAACCTGCTGGCGCTGAACGCCGCCATCGAAGCCGCCCGTGCCGGTGAAATGGGCCGCGGCTTTGCCGTGGTGGCCGATGAAGTACGCAAGCTGGCCGAGCGCACCACACAATCCACGCTGGAGATCAGCGAGACGGTTGGCCGCATCCAGTCCGAATCGCGCGAAGCGGTAGAAAGCATGAATAGCGGCGTGCTGCAGGTAGAAGCCGGCGTGAAATCGGCCAGCGAAGCCGGCGACAGCCTGCAAAGCATCCGCGACGGCGCGCGCAAGGTAGAAGAATCGGTCGTCGGCATTGCCGATGCACTACGCGAACAAAGCACCGCCAGCATGGACATCGCCCACAACGTGGAACGCGTGGCACAACAAGCCGACCAGAACCACCACAAGGCGCACGACGCCTCGCTGGCCGCCTGCGAAATGACTGCCATGGCGCAGCAGCTGCGCCAGTCGGTATCGCGCTTCAAGATCTGACGACCCGCCAGTGACACAAAACCCCGGCCTGCTGCAGACCGGGGTTTTGTTTTATGCGGGTACCACCATCCGCCCGCCAGGGCTTACTTCATCCCCAGCCGTTCCAGCCGGTAGCGCAGCGAACGGAAGCTTACCCCCAGCAGCTTGGCCGCCTGGGTACGATTGCCCTCGCTTTGCTGCAAAGCCGCCTCTATCGCCACCCGCTCTACACGGTCCAGGTAGTCTTGCAGGGTTTCGCTGCCGCCCGGCGCCAGCGTGTCGCCCTCGGCTAGGCTGTCCGGGCAGACACCCAGCTGCAGGTCTTCCGGCTCGATACGATCGTCGCTACACAGCGCCACCGCGCGTTCCAGAATGTTTTCCAGCTCGCGGAAGTTACCCGGGTAATGGTAGGCCAGCAGGGCTTTTACCGCGTCGGGGGTCAGGCGCGGGCGCAGCTCGCTGCTGCCGGCAAAGCGGTCGAGCAGGGCGCCGACAAAGCGCGGGATATCGTCGCGCAGCTCGCGCAGCGCCGGCATGGCCAGGCTGATGACGTTCAGCCGGTAGAACAGATCCTGGCGGAACACGCCATCGCTTACCGCCTGGGGCAGGTTGCGGTGCGTGGCCGACAGGATGCGCACATCGATGGCTTCTTCTTGCGTGGCGCCCAGGCGGCGCACGGTTTTTTCCTGGATGACGCGCAGCAGCTTGACCTGCATGGCCAGCGGCAGGTCGGCGACTTCATCCAGAAACAGCGTACCGCCGTGTGCTTGCTGGAAGAAGCCTTCGCGGTCGGCATCTGCGCCGGTATACGCGCCTTTCTTGCTGCCGAAAAACTCGCTTTCCATCAGGTTTTCCGGGATGGCGCCGCAGTTCACCGCGACAAAGGGTTTGCCGGCGCGCGGGCTTTGCTCGTGTATCTGGCGGGCGGCTTGTTCCTTGCCGGTACCGGACTCGCCGCTGATATGCACCGCCGCCTGGCTGCGCGCCAGCTTGGCAATCAGCTTGCGCACCTCTTGCATGGCCGGGGCCTCGCCCAGCAGGCGCTCACCCGCCATGGCCGGGTTGGCCGCAGCGGCAGGCAAGCGGATGGCCGATTTCACCAGGGCGCGCAGCGCGGCCAGGCTCAGCGGCTTGGCCAGGTAGTCAAACGCGCCGGCCTTCATGGCGGCCACGGCGTTTTCGGTACTGCCAAAAGCGGTAATCACCGCCACCGGGATATCCAGCTGCTGTTCGGCAATGTACTGCACCACCTGCAGGCCTTCGCCGTCGGGCAGGCGCATATCGGTGAGCACCAGCTCGAAACGCTGGCGGGCCAGCTTGCTGCAGGCTTCGCCTACCGAGGCGGCGCTGTCGACGTCCAGCCCCATTTTCAGCAGCGTCAGTTGCAGCAGTTCGCGGATATCGGGTTCGTCGTCAACGATCAGTACGCGGCTCATGGTTCCTTGGGCAAGCTCAGGCGAAAGCAGCCACCGGGCGGCTGGTAGTCCAGCCGGGCGCCATTGGCCTCGGCCAGCTCGCGGGCGATGTACAAGCCCAGGCCGGTACCGCTGCTTTCAGTGGTGAAAAAGGGTTCGAACAGGTGGCTCTGGGTATCGGGAGCGATACCGGGGCCGTCGTCGACCACGCGGATGCAGTCGTGGTCGATTTCCATGCGTACCGCGCCGATGGTGCCGCTGCTGTGGCGCCAGCCATTGCTGAGCAGGTTGCTCAGTATCTGCTGCAGGTGGCCACGGTCAAAGCGCACGCTTACCGGCGCCAGATAACGGGTAAGAATGCGCCCGGCGGTGTCGGGGTGGGCCAGCACAAAGCTGTCGATCAGCTCGGGCAAAAAGCGGCTCAGTTCCAGTGTCTCGCTGCGCACACGGTCGCGGCGGTTCAGCTGTAGTACTTCTTCTACCAGGCGGTTGATGCGGCGGGTATTGGCTTGCACCATGCCGGCCAGGCGCTGGGTGGCCGGGTCGGCGGCGTCTTCGGCCAACAGCTCGCTGGCGTGGCTGATGGCGGCCAGCGGGTTGCGGATTTCATGGGCAATGTTGGCGGTAAGGCGGCCCAGCGCGGTGAGCTTGAGCTGCTGCGCCTCGGCGGCCAGCTCGGCCACGTTTTGCAGGAACAGCACCAGCAAGGGGGCGCCGTTTTCCTCCAGCGGCACCATGCGGCCGATCAGCTGCTGGCCACGTACATTGCTTTCTATGGTCTGGGCGTAGGGCTGGCAGCCACCGCGCCGCCAGCGCTGTATCACCGGCATCAGCTCGGGCAGGGTGGCATCACGCTGGATGCGGCCCAGCAGGCGCTCGGCGCGGCTATTGTAGTGGCGCACCACGCCGTGGCCATCCAGCACCACCACGCCCTCGCGCAGCGCTTGCAGCACCAGCGCGTTGACACGGTTCAGGCTGGCCAGCTGGCCACCACGCTCTGCGGCCAACCTTTCCGATTCGCGCGCCTTGCGCGCCAGCAGCCAGGTGGTGCTACTGGTCACAAAGCAGGCAATGGCCAGCAGCGCAGCCTGGAACAGCTCGCGCGGCACGCTCAGGCCGTTCAGCGCATACAACAGCACGCTGGCAAACACCGCCAGCGTGGCCATGGCGGCGTGGAACAGCGCCAGACGGCCGGTCACCAGCATGCCGGCCACCGCCAGAAACGGCAGCAGCAACATGCCAAAGCCGCTTTGCACGCCGCCGTACTCGTGCATGTACACCACCAGCAGGGCAATATCGCCCGCCAGGCCCACGGTGACGCCCCACTCCAGCGGGATGCGCAGCCGTGGCAGCAGCACGCCCAGCACCACCAGCCCGCCGTACATCAGCAGCCAGCCGCTAAGCCAGCCATTGCCGCCAAACGGCGCCGGCATGGCCCACTGCGTCATGATCAGCAGCGCCGCCACGCTGGCTACCCGGAAAATATTGTAGTAGCGCAGCGCGCGCGGCGGGGTGAGCGGTGACGTAGGGGGCGCTGGGCTGGACACGGGCTTAGTCCGGGTTGCCGATGCGGCCAACCGTCCACTTCTTCGGCATCAGCTTGCCTTTGCGGCCGCGCTTGCCGTCGAACTCGGCCAGTGCCAGCTTCTCGTCGGCCACCTTGCCGCGTACCGACACCGTAGCCAGCAGCGCCTTGTCGCCCGCCACCAGGCCAATGGCGGTGAGTGTTTCGCCATCGTCCAGCGCCATCAGCATCAGGCCACGGCCCTTGGCCAGGTCTTTGAGCTCGCTGGCCGGGAAGGCCAGCAGGCGGCCACCGTCGCTGGCAGCCACCAGGCGCACGCCGTCCAGGTTGGCCGCAGCCGGTACCGGTGCCAGCACGGTTTCGCCCGCGTCCAGCGTGAGGAAGGCCTTGCCGGCTTTGACGCGGCCGGCCATGTCGCTGATCTTGGCAACAAAGCCGTAGCCACCACTGCCGGCCACCACAAAGCGGGCGTCGTCGCGGCCGGAGATCATCTGCGCCGGTTTGGCGCCGTCCTGCAGCTCCACCAGCGATGCCACCGGCACGCCGTCGCCACGGCCGGTGGGCACGTCGGCCGGGTCCAGCGTGTAGGCACGGCCGCGGCTATCGAGCACGATGAGCGACCATACGGTGCGCGTTTCCACCACGGTGTGCAGCGCGTCACCGTCCTTGAACGCCAGCGCCGACAGGTCCACGTTGTGGCCCACGCGGGCGCGCACCCAGCCTTTTTGCGACAGGATGATGGTGACCGGCTCGTCGGCCACGGTTTGCGTCAGCACCGCACGCTCGGCGGCCTTGATCTCGCTGCGGCGGGCGTCGCCGTACTTGGCGGCGTCCTCGCGGATTTCCTCGGCCATTTTGCCGCGCAGGGCGGCTTCGCTGGACAGCAGGTGGCGCAAGTTGTCGCGCTCTTTACGCAGCTCGCCCAGCTCTTTTTCCAGCTTGAAGCCTTCCAGCCGCGCCAGCTGGCGCAGGCGGATTTCCAGAATGTCTTCGGCTTGCGCCTCGGACAGGCCAAAGGCGCGCATCAGGTCTGGCTTGGGCTCGTCCGACTCGCGGATGACGCGGATGACTTCATCGATGTGGATGAAGGCAATCATGCGGCCTTCCAGAATATGGATGCGCTTGTCTACCTGGCCCAAGCGGTGGTTCAGCCGGCGGGTAATGGTGTGCTGACGGAAGGCCAGCCACTCGGCCAGAATGGTTTTCAGGCCTTTCTGCGCTGGGCGGCCGTCCATGCCTATCATCACCAGGTTCAGCGAGGCATTGCCTTCCAGGCTGGTTTGCGCCAGCAGGATGTTCATGAACTCGTCCGGGTCCTGGCGGCTGGATTTGGGCTCGAATACCAGGCGTACCGGCTGCGCGCTATCGGATTCGTCGCGCACGCGGTCCAGCAGCGACAGCATCAGGCTCTTCAGGTTTTGCTGGTCTTGCGTCAGCGCCTTCTTGCCGGATTTCACCTTGGGGTTGGTGGCTTCTTCGATCTCGGCCAGCACTTTTTGCGCGCTGGAGCCGGGCGGCAGCTCGGACACGATCACACGCCACTGGCCACGCGCCAGTTTTTCCACTTCCCACTTGGCGCGCACGCGCACGCTGCCGCGGCCAACCTCGTAGGCGGCCAGGATGTCTTCGTACGGGGTGATGATCTGGCCGCCGCCGGGGAAATCCGGGCCCGGCACGTGCTGCATCAGCTCGGCGGTAGTCATGTCCGGGTTGGCCAGCAGCGCCAGCGAGGCGGCGGCCACTTCGGACAGGTTATGCGGAGGGATCTCGGTGGCCATGCCCACGGCAATGCCGGAGGCGCCGTTGAGCAGCACCATGGGCAGGCGCGCCGGCAGCAGGGCGGGCTCGTCGAACGCGCCGTCGTAGTTGGGCACGAAGTCCACGGTGCCCATGTCGATCTCGGACAGCAGCAGCTCGGCGATAGGGGTCAGGCGTGCTTCGGTGTAACGCATGGCGGCGGCGCCGTCGCCGTCGCGGCTACCGAAGTTACCCTGGCCGTCGATCAGCGGGTAGCGCAGCGTGAAGTCCTGCGCCATGCGCACCAGCGCTTCGTAGGCGGAGCTATCGCCGTGCGGGTGGTATTTACCCAGGATTTCGCCCACCACGCGGGCGGATTTCACCGGTTTGGCACCGTGGGTCAGGCCCATGTCGCGCATGGCGTACAGGATGCGGCGCTGTACCGGCTTCTGGCCGTCGGCCACTTCCGGCAGGGCGCGGCCCTTGACCACGCTCATGGCGTATTCCAGGTAGGCGCGCTCGGCGTACAGGTCCAGCGCCAGGCTGCCGTCGTCCTGATCGGGCAAGTTGGCCGCAACGGGCACGGGGGGCTGGGCGGGGGTGCCGCTTTCAGCAAACAAATCGTTCTGGCTCATAGTGGGGTAGTACGCGCTACACAGAGCGTGCAGCGTGTTATGTTCGGATCACGAAGAGTGAAATTGCAAGGATTGTACTATGCCCAACCCGCTACAGTGGCAATGCCACGGTTTTACCGACTTCACACCGCATAGCCTGTATCAGGTATTGCAACTGCGCGACCAGGTGTTCGTGGTGGAACAGCAGTCCATCTACGGCGATATCGATGGTGTCGACCTGGACTGCTGGCACCTGTCGGCACGCGATGCCGGCGGCCGCCTGATGGCCTACGCCCGGCTGATCGAACCGGGCGTGAAATACCCGGACGCCGCCGCCATCGGCCGCGTGGTGATCCCGCCGTATGCGCGCGGCAGCGGCCTGGCCAAGCCGCTGATGCAGCACGCTGTCAGCCACTGCGAGAAGCTGTTTCCCGGCCGCGCCATCATGCTGTCGGCACAGCAGGAAAAGCAGGGTTTTTACACGCTGTTCGGCTTTGCGCCGGTATCGGCACCATACGACGACGGCGGCATCCTGCATGTAGACATGCGCCGCGGCTAGGCACGCCTGCGGCCAACCTGGCCAGCATGTAAAAGCACAAGGCCCGCCGCAATAGCGGCGGGCCTTGTCGCGTTGGCCGCCAGACTCAGCCGCGCTGCGGCAGGCCGTCGCCAAATACGTCCTGCCAGGCCACGTAGACCGACACGAACATCACCGGCAGCCACAGCAATAGCCCCAGGCCAAAGGGCAGCAGCGCCAGAAACAGCAACACCGCCAGCATCACGCCGCACAACAGCACCGCTGGCCAGTTCAGCCAGCCACCGGCCAGGCTGCGCCGCATGGCCGGCAAGGGGTCACACCCACCCAGCACTACCGCCGCCGGAGCAAACCAGTACAGCAGCGAGGCAATGAACATCCCCGCGGCAAACAACACCAGGCCGACGATCTGCTTGCCCAGTGGCATGGCCGTCAGCGCATCGTTACCGACCTTCCCCCCGGCCAGCGCCAGCAAAGCCACCACCACCACCAGCATGGCCGCCACCAGCAGGCAGCAATACGCCAGCCCCAGCCCTACCAGCTTGCGGGCATGGCTAGCAAACGCCGCAAACACGTCCAGCGGGCGCAGGGTTTCCCCCCGCGCCGCCCGTACCGCCGCCAGCACGAAGCTTCCGGCAAACACCGGCACCGTCACCATGCCTAGCAGCTGGCCAAACTGCCCCAGGTTACCCAGCAGCGTTTGCAGCAGCAGGTAGCACACGGCAAACAGTACCCAGGTCAGCGGCTGCTCGCGCACCAGAAAAAATGCCTGCCTTATCCACTGCCAGCCCTGCGCGGCGGGCACCTTGCGTGGCCGGAGGGCGTGGCTTGCTTGCTGTTCCATCGTATTCCTTCTTTCCGCTATCGGTTGGGCGGCAGCCTGCGGTGCCGCCGGCTGTCCGCTTAAGTCGTTGAGCGCACAGCCTTATCTGTTTGAATCCGTGACACACACTTTGCCCCGCACCGGCACGGGGGCAGGGCAAAGCGCGGCACGTAATTTTATTACGCGTAAAAACAAAGGCCTGGCATTGCAGCGCGGTTGCCGCGGTGCGGCAAAATCGGCGATAATTTCATGATTTCGCAACGGTTAGGCCGTCGGCAAAAGCGATGGTGCAACCGTTGTTCCGGTTCCCTACAAGTTGAGGTTTTCCCCGAATGGTCACCCGAACCGAGCTAGCCAATGCCGTGCGTTTCCTGTCTATGGATGCCGTGGAAAAGGCCAAATCCGGTCACCCCGGCGCCCCGATGGGCATGGCAGACATCGCCGAAGTACTGTGGCGCGATCATCTGCAGCATAATCCCGCCAACCCGGCCTGGTCCAACCGCGACCGCTTCGTGCTCTCCAACGGGCACGGCTCCATGCTGCTGTACAGCCTGCTGCATCTCACCGGCTACGACCTCTCGATCGACGACCTGAAAAACTTCCGTCAGCTGCACAGCAAAACCCCGGGCCACCCGGAATACGGCTACGCACCTGGCGTGGAAACCACTACCGGCCCGCTGGGCCAGGGTATTACCAACGCGGTAGGCATGGCACTGGCTGAAAAAATCCTGGCCGCCGAATTCAACCGCGACGGCTTCCCGGTGGTCAACCACTACACCTACGCCTTCCTGGGCGACGGTTGCATGATGGAAGGCATCAGCCACGAAGCCTGCAGCCTAGCCGGCACCTGGGGCCTGTCCAAGCTGATCGCCTTCTACGACGATAACGGCATTTCCATCGACGGCGATGTGGAAGGCTGGTTCACCGACGACACCCCGGCACGCTTTGAAGCCTACGGCTGGCAGGTAATCCGCAACGTAGACGGCCACGACGCCGAAGAGTTGCAGATTGCCATCGATACCGCCAAGAAAGAAAGCACCCGCCCGACACTGATCTGCTGCAAGACCGTTATCGGTAAAGGCGCGCCCAACAAGCAAGGCGGCCACGATGTACACGGCGCACCGCTGGGCGCTGCCGAAATCGCCGCGGCCCGCGCCAGCCTGCAGTGGGGCTACGAGCCGTTCGTGATTCCGCAAACCATCTACGACGCCTGGGACGCCAAAACCAAAGGCGCCGCAGCCGAGTCTGCCTGGGACGCGCTGTTTGCCGGCTACGCTGCTGCCTACCCCGAGTTGGCCGCAGAGTACACCCGCCGCATGGCAGGCGAGCTGCCAGCCGGCTGGGATGCCCACGTTGCTGCCAAGATCGCTGCCGTGAACGAAAAAGGCGAGACCATCGCCACCCGCAAGGCCTCGCAAAACGCCATCGCCGCGCTGGCAGAAGTACTGCCGGAACTGGTAGGCGGCTCTGCCGACCTGACCCCGTCCAACCTCACCAACTGGCCGGGCAGCACCCCGGTTTCACGTGAAACCGGCGGTAACTACGTACACTACGGCGTACGCGAATTCGGCATGGCTGCCATCATGAACGGCCTGGCCCTGCACGGCGGCGTGAAGCCGTTTGGCGCCACCTTCCTGATGTTCAGCGAATACGCCCGTAACGCGCTGCGCATGGCCGCGCTGATGAAGATCAACCCGGTATTCGTGTTCACCCACGACTCCATCGGTCTGGGCGAAGACGGCCCGACCCACCAGCCGGTAGAGCAAATCGCTACCCTGCGCCTGATCCCGGACATGGCCGTTTGGCGCCCGTGCGACACTGTCGAGTCGCTGGTAGCCTGGGCCGAGGCGCTGTCCGCCAAGGATCACCCGTCCTGCCTGATCTTCAGCCGCCAGAACCTGCCGTTCGTGGCACGTGATGCCGCGCAGATCGAAGGCATCAAGAAGGGTGGCTACGTACTGCGTGACGCCGCTGGCGCCCAGGCGGTGCTGATGGCCACCGGCTCCGAAGTGGAGCTGGCGCTGAAGGCCCAGGAAGCCCTGGCAGCCGAAGGCATCGCCGTACGCGTAGTCTCCGTACCGTGCACCCGCGCCTTCGACCAGCAAGACAAGGCCTACATCGCCAGCGTGCTGCCGGCAGGCCTGCCGCGCGTGGCGATCGAAGCCGGCGTGACCGACGGCTGGCGCAAGTACGTGGGTCTGGAGGGCGAAGTGATCGGTATCGACCACTTTGGCGAATCCGCCCCGGCCGGCGTGCTGTTCAAGGAATTCGGCTTTACCGTGGAAAACGTGGTTGCCAAGACCAAGAGCGTGATCCGCGCATAACAACTAGCCGCCCCCGTGCCAACGAGGGGCGGCTTTTTATTCGCCCGCAAGCCAGGGCACAGCCTGAAACGACAATGCGCCCGCACCCAGAACAGTACAAAAGTACGGCAGGGTGTCCGGCCCCGGCGGGTTCCACAGCCCGCCCACGCTAGCGTTGGCCGCAACAGGCTGCATCCGGCTTGCCGGGTTTTCATTTCTGGGAGAGAAAACCATGTCCATCCGCATCGCAATCAACGGTTACGGCCGTATCGGCCGTCAGGCTCTGCGTTCCATCTACGAATACAATCTGCGTGGCGATTTCGAGATCGTTGCCGTGAACGCCTCCGGCGACCTGGCCACCAACGCGCACCTGACCAAGTTCGATACCGTGCACGGCCGTTTTGCTGCCGATGTCAGCCACGATGAAGAAGCCCTGATCGTTAACGGCGACCGCATCCCGTTCTTCAGCACCCGCAACCCGGCCGAGCTGCCGTGGGCCGCGCTGAACGTAGACCTGGTGCTGGAATGCACCGGCTCGTTCACCACCAAGGAAAAGTGCAAGCTGCACCTGGACGCCGGCGCCAAGAAGGTGCTGATCTCCGCCCCAGGCGGTGACGACGTGGACGCTACCATCGTGTACAGCGTGAACCACGACATCCTGACGGCCGACATGACCGTGGTATCCAACGCGTCCTGCACCACCAACTGCCTGGCACCGGTAGCCAAGGCGCTGAACGACGCCATCGGCATCAAGAAAGGCCTGATGACCACCATCCACGCCTTTACCAATGACCAGGTGCTGACCGACGTGCGTCACAAAGACCTGCGCCGCGCCCGCTCCGCCACCGACAACATGATCCCCACCAAGACCGGCGCTGCCAAAGCAGTCGGCCTGGTGCTGCCGGAACTGAAAGGCAAGCTGGACGGTTTTGCCGTGCGCGTGCCGACCATCAACGTGTCGCTGGTTGACCTCACCTTCACCGCCATGCGCGACACCACCAAGGACGAGATCAACGAGATCGTCAAAAAGGCGTCCGAAGGCAGCATGAAGGGCACCCTGGGTTACAACACCCTGCCGCTGGTTTCCAGCGACTTTAACCACACCACCGAAGGCTCCTTCTTCGACGCTACCCTCACCAAGGTAACCGGCGGCAATATGGTGAAAGTGCTGGCCTGGTACGACAACGAGTGGGGCTTCTGCCAGCAGATGCTGAAAACCGCTCGCGCAATGTTCGCCGCCAAGTAAGCAAGCCCTGCGGCCAACCCCGGGTTGGCCGCACGCTGCTTGCCGGGTAGCGCTACCCGCCACCGCCACACAGGCGGCTGGCATAATGGCGCCGATACCCAGGCGTGCAGGCCCGCTCCACCGGGCCTGGCAATACAACACAGCCCGGCGCCTAGCTGCCACCGGGCGGCCCTGCACACAAGCAAGCAGCCTGTTTCTTTACTTGTTTTCAAGAAGGCCACAACCATGCAATTCAAGAAACTGACCGACCTCGCCCTGGCAGGCCAACGCGTGCTGATCCGCGTGGACATGAACGTGCCGGTGAAAAACGGCGTCATCGGTGACGATACCCGTATCCGCGCCAGCCTGCCGTCCATCCTGCACTGCCTGCAAGCTGGCGCCAGCGTGATTCTGATGACCCACCTGGGCCGCCCCACCGAAGGCGAACCGAAGCCGGAAGACAGCTTGGCGCCCGTTGCTGCCCGCCTGTCCGAGCTGCTGGGCAAAACCGTCACTGTGACCGACAGCTGGCAAGCCGGCCTCAGCCTGACCGCCGGTGACGTAGTCATGCTGGAAAACGTACGCCTGAACAAAGGCGAGAAAAAGAACAACGCCGAGCTGGGCCAGGCTTACGCCAGCCTGTGCGACGTGTTCGTCAACGACGCGTTCGGCACCGCCCACCGCGCCGAAGCCTCTACCCACGCCGTGGCACAATACGCCCCGGTAGCCTGCGCCGGCATCCTGCTGGCTGCCGAGCTGGACGCGCTGGGCAAAGCGCTGCTGGCCCCGGCCCGCCCGCTGGTGGCCATCGTGGCTGGCTCCAAGGTATCCACCAAGCTCACCATCCTGGAAAGCCTGGCCGACAAGGTAGACCAGCTGATCGTGGGCGGCGGCATCGCCAACACCTTCCTGCTGGCCGAAGGCCACGCCATCGGCAAATCGCTGGCCGAAGCTGACCTGGTAGAAGACGCCAAACGCGTCATCGCCAAAATCCGCGCCCGTGGCGGCGACGTACCGCTGCCTAGCGACGTGGTCTGCGCCACCGAGTTTGCCGAAAGCGCCACCGCCACGCTGAAAACCGTGGCCGATGTCAGCGCCGACGACATGATTCTGGACATTGGCCCGGATTCCGCCACCGCGCTGGCTGCCATCGTGGCCAAAGCCGGCACCGTGGTATGGAACGGCCCGGTAGGCGTGTTCGAGTTTGCCCAGTTTGCCGAAGGCACCCGCGTGCTGGGGCAGGCCATCGCAGACGCCGAAGGCTTCTCCATCGCCGGCGGTGGCGACACCCTGGCTGCCATCGCCAAGTACGAGCTGACCGACAAGATCAGCTACATCTCCACCGGCGGCGGCGCTTTCCTGGAGTTCCTGGAAGGCAAAACCCTGCCCGCCGTGGCCATTCTGGGCGAACGCGCCTGATAGCGTAGCGCAAGCTAAATGCACAACGGGACAGCCAGGCTGTCCCGTTTTTTATTGCCAAAAAATGCCAATGTGGTTTACAGGCCCTATCGAAAAAAATGTCGATAGAATGGCAATAATTAGGCTATTGCCTCAATCCCACTATCAAGCGCATTCATATCGCATCCAAACTCTACTTGGAGTGCGACATGCGATTTTTATGGCTATTCATTTTACTGATCACCGGTTTGGCGCAGGGCGAGACGATTCCTTCTACAGAAGTACCCGGCAGGGCCATCTCAGACTGGTACATCATCAATGGCACATCATTCCCCGGAGCAGACAACCAGCCAGAGGCCTGTGCACAGTACCGGGATAATTCTGGTTATGGTGCAGCATGGGATACCAACCAAGGACGATGTATCAATGCCTTTATGAATACTATTTGGTTGCAACCTGCAGTGAAGTGTCAGAATGGCTCAATCGCAGTACCCATCGTCAGCATCTTTTGCCCTGCCGATTATACCTGCCCCGACACATCTTGGACGCTGTCACCGGATAAGCGCAGTTGCAGTCGTACCTGCCCGGTCGCACCACTCACGCCGATAACCGACCCCATCGCACAACAGTTTGAAAGAGGTGAAAATCCAGTCATCGAAGATAAACTCACCGACAGCATGAAGACCGCCTTGGCTTGCCTACGCAGAGAAGTGACTGCTGCAAAGGGTACGCTAACTGTTACATCTGCTTGGCGGCCACAGCTCTACCAAGATCATCTGCGTGAGATTTTTACCAAAAACATTGCATTACAAAAAATTGCAAACCCTGCATGCGCCGATATTAAGAAAGCGATCAAGCAGGAGTTTCGCCACCATGGTCTACAAGGTCGAGTCGCTATAAACTCACCGCACACTGCGGGCAAAGCCTTTGATGCGACATGGAGCGTGAAAGATATTGATGGATTAGCGAATAAATGTGGGCTTTATCGACCGTTCCCAATCGATGACCGTGTTCATTTCATAGCGAAATAAATTCGAGGTTGACATGAAAAAACTTACGCTCCTCTTTGCTTTGCTTTCATCAATTGCCTTCTCCTCAGAAAACTACACCCTGACACAAAGTGCTGGCCACAAGTTCATTAGCGGCAAGAAAATTGCGAACTACGATATTAATATCAAAAACAACAATGGCACTCCAATATGTACCTTCTCTCTAGATAACGACCTTGATGAATCGACTTTTCTTAACCCCGGACGCCCTACAAGTGGGCCATGGCCAATTGAGAACACATTAATTAAAGGTAATGCACCATTAAACTGGATATTTGAGGCTCCACGACTTGAAGAATCTAACCTTTACGGCATCAGATGGTATGTCGATATGGACAAGGATAGTCGCGATTGCCTACAACCCGGCCAGCAAGCCACCTTCAGCTTTACTGCCCCGCAAGCCAAACCGTACTTCAGTCGCGGCTACGCTTGGGTCAACGGCAACAAGGTAGCCGTCAATGTCGTAGACAAGACACCACCCAGCTTGCACATCTACCTGTCCGACAACGACCCCCAGCTGCGCTGGCGTGACCGCGCCACACTACGCGTGCGCATCGAAGTGAAGGACAACCTGGACCCCAACCCGCAAGTTCAGCTGGAGCGCATCACCATGACCCGCCGCGTGTTGCCTGGCCAGGTAGTACAGGCTAGCCCGACACTAGTACGCGACGGCGATGTCATCACCTTGCAACGGATACCACTAGTCGAGTACCAGCTCACCTTCTCCGCCATGGACGCCAGCAACAACCGGGCGAGTTTTGTGCGCAAGGTGCAAATCAAACTACTGGGGCAAGGCGTGCTGATTATGTAAGCCCATGAATCCAGACCAAACAGCCGCCCGCAGGCCACTGCAGGCGGCTGTTATTTATTCAGGGCGGCCAGTACAATAGCGTGACTTGGAGGAGCCCCCACATGGCAATGCAAACCTGGCTGTTGTTCGTGGTAACGGTGTTTTTCGTGTCGGCCACACCCGGCCCCAATATGCTGCTGGCGATGAGCCACGGCATTCGTTACGGCCTGGGCGGTGCGCTGCCCACGCTGGCGGGGCTGCTGGTGGCGCTGGCGCTGATCATGGCCGGCTCCGTGGCCGGGCTGGGTGCCGTACTGGCCACCTCCGAACTGCTGTTCTCCATCGTCAAGTACGCCGGTGCGGCGTATCTGGTGTGGCTGGGCTACCAGGCCTGGCGTGCCCCGGTGGCAGAGCAGGCAGAAACCAACGACGCCGTGGCGGCAGGAGAGAGCAGCCGCGGCCAACGTTTTCGTACCGGCTTTCTGGTGGCCATGAGCAACCCGAAAGCTTTTGTGTTTTTTACCGCGCTGTTTCCACAGTTCATGCGCGCCGACGTGCCGCAGCTGCCACAGCTGGTGGTGCTGGCTGCCACGTTTTTCGTGATCGAAGTGAGCTGGCAGCTGGTTTACGCCTTTGGCGGCGCGCGCCTGAAACACTGGCTGACCAGCCCGCGCCGCCTGCGCCTGATGAACCGCTTTGCCGGCGGCTCCTTCATGGCGGCCGGTGTCGCCCTCAGCACGGTAAGCCGCGCGTAAACAGCGCGATACGGCCCCTGCGGCCAACCTTTTCCGCAGCCTGCCACAAGCTGGCTGCACCACAATACTGGAGACTTTTACATGGCACTCGTTTCGATGCGTCAACTGCTGGACCACGCAGCAGAATTCAGCTACGGCCTGCCGGCCTTCAACGTGAACAACCTGGAACAGATGCGCGCCATCATGGAAGCCGCCGACAAGGTCAACGCCCCGGTGATCGTGCAAGCGTCGGCCGGTGCCCGCAAATACGCTGGCGCGCCGTTCCTGCGCCACCTGATCCTGGCCGCCGTGGAAGAGTTTCCGCATATCCCGGTGGTGATGCACCAGGACCATGGCACCAGCCCGGACGTGTGCCAGCGCTCCATCCAGCTGGGCTTCAGCTCGGTAATGATGGACGGCTCGCTGAAGTCCGACGGCAAGACCCCGGCCGACTACGCCTACAACGTAGACGTCACCCGCACCGTGGTGAACTTTGCCCACGCCTGCGGCGTATCGGTAGAGGGCGAGATCGGCTGCCTGGGTAGCCTGGAAACCGGCATGGCCGGCGAAGAAGACGGCGTAGGCGCCGAAGGCGTGCTGGACCACAGCCAGCTGCTGACCGACCCGGAAGAAGCCGCCCAGTTCGTGAAAGACACCGGCGTGGACGCGCTGGCCATCGCCATCGGTACCAGCCACGGCGCCTACAAATTCACCAAGAAGCCTACCGGCGATGTGCTGCGTATCGACCGCATCAAGGAAATCCACGCCCGCATCCCTAACACCCACCTGGTGATGCACGGTTCGTCCAGCGTGCCGCAAGAGTGGCTGGCCATCATCAACGAATTCGGCGGCGACCTGGGCGAGACCTACGGCGTGCCGGTAGAAGAAATCGTGGAAGGCATCAAGCACGGCGTGCGTAAGGTGAACATCGACACCGACCTGCGTCTGGCGTCTACCGGTGCCATCCGCCGCTTTATGGCGCAGAACCCGAAAGAGTTCGACCCGCGCAAATACCTGGCCGCCAGCACCGTGGCCATGCGTGACATCGTGATCGCCCGCTACGAAGCCTTTGGCGCGGCCGGCATGGCCAGCAAGATCAAGCCGGTGAGCCTGGACGCCATGGCCAACCTGTACATGAAAGGCCAGCTGGCCCAGATCGTGAAGTAATGCACCGCGGCGGCCAGGCTTGGCCGCCTATGGTAAGGGGCTGTCTGCGGGCAGCCCTTTTTTATTAAGCGAGCGTGGAGAAATGTATGGCGCTAAGCGAGCTGTTCACCCCGCTGGAGTGGGTGTTTGTCATCATTCTGGGCCTGGTGCCACTGGCCGGCATCGTGCTGCATCTGTGGATCATGCTGCTGCGCCCGCCCAAAGACAGCGGTGCCGGGCAAACGCAGGACACTAAACCACGCTAGCATGGTCTGAGTACCCGCGCTGGTATTGACCCACACCCAACCCAAGGAGCAACACGATGGCAATGGACGTAATCGATTACGAAGTATTTGGCGACGACATGCAGTACGTAGAAGTGGAGCTGGACCCGGGCGAGGCGGCCGTGGGCGAAGCTGGCGCGCTGTACTACATGGAAGACGGCATCACCATGGATACCGTCTTCGGCGACGGCTCGGCCAACCAGGGCGGGCTGTTCGGCAAGCTGCTGGGGGCAGGCAAGCGCCTGGTGACTGGCGAGTCGCTGTTTACCACCGTGTACTACAACCAGAGCCAGGTAAAACGCAAGGTCGCCTTTGCCGCCAGTTACCCGGGCAAGATCGTGCCGGTACACCTGCTGGAGCTGGGCGGCCTGCTGTACGCGCAGAAAGACAGCTTTCTGGCGGGTGCCAAGGGCGTGAGCCTGGGGCTGGCGCTGCAAAAGAAAATCGGTACCGGCCTGTTTGGTGGCGAAGGCTTCATCATGCAAAAGCTGGAAGGCGACGGCTACGTGTTCCTGCACGCGGGTGGCACGCTGACCTGCCGCCAGCTGCACGCGGGTGAAGTCCTGCGCGTGGATACCGGTTGCGTGGTGGCGTATCAGCCCACGGTAGACTTTGATATCGAGTACGTGGGCAAACTCAAGAGCGCGCTGTTTGGTGGCGAGGGCGTGTTCTTTGCCCGCCTGACCGGCCCTGGCAAGGTATGGCTGCAGTCGCTGCCGCTGTCGCGCCTGGCCGACCGCATCGTGGCTGCCAGCCCGCGTGCCGGTGGCAGCAGCAGCGAGCAGGGCTCCATTCTGGGCAGCATCGGCAATATCCTGGACGGCAAGGACTAAGCCATCCACGGCCATGCGGCCAACGTTGGCCGCAAGCAAACAAAAACCCCCGCTACGCAGCGGGGGTTTTGCTTGGCGCGAAGCTTACTTGCCGGCGCTGCCCTGTTTCAGGCGGCGGGCGCTCACGGCATTGGCCAGCGTTTCCAGCAGCTTTTCCGTGTCGTTCCAGCTGATGCAGGCGTCGGTAATGCTCTGGCCGTAGGTCAGCTCGCAGCCCGGTTTCAGGTCCTGACGGCCTTCTACCAGGTGGCTTTCCACCATCACGCCAAAGATGTGGGTGTCGCCGGCGGCCATTTGCTGCGCCACGTCGTCGCACACTTCCATCTGGCGGCGGTAGTCCTTGCGGCTGTTGGCATGGCTGAAGTCCACCATCAGTTTTTGCGACAAGCCCACGGCAGCCAGCTCGGCGGCTGCAGCTTGCACAAAGCGCGCTTCGTAGTTCGGCTCTTTGCCACCACGCAGGATCACGTGGCAGTCCGGGTTGCCGCCGGTTTCCACGATGGCGGAATGGCCGGTTTTGGTCACCGACAGGAAATGGTGCGACACGCTGGCAGAGCGGATGGCGTCCACGGCGATCTTCAGGTTGCCGTCGGTACCGTTCTTGAAGCCTACCGGGCAAGACAGGCCGGAGGCCAGCTCGCGGTGCACTTGCGACTCGGTAGTCCGCGCGCCGATCGCCCCCCAGCTGATCAGGTCGGCCAGGTACTGCGGCGTGATCATGTCCAGGAATTCGGTCGCAGCCGGCATGCCCATGCTGTTGAGGTTCAGCAGCAGGCGGCGGCCCATGCGCAGGCCGGTGTTGATGTCGAAGGTTTCGTTCAGGTGCGGGTCGTTGATCAGACCCTTCCAGCCCACGGTGGTGCGCGGCTTTTCGAAATACACGCGCATCACCACCAGCAGCTCGCCAGCGTATTTTTCGCGTAGCGGCAGCAGGCGGCGGGCGTACTCTTCGGCGGCTTCCGGGTCGTGAATGGAACAGGGGCCAATCACCACCAGCAGGCGGTCGTCTTCCGAGCGCAACAGGCGCGCGATGTCACGGCGGGTATGGTAAATGAGCTCGGCGGCCGATTCGTTGATCGGCAGCTCGTACAGGTGGGCGATCGGGGGAAGCAGTTCCTTGATGCCGCGGATTCTGACGTCGTCGGTCTGGCGATGCATTGCTTTGTCCTTGCACTTTATCTGTTTGTTTGCACAGCAACATTAACCTGACTCACCCCGCCTGCCAAGCTTTGTGTGCAAAAACAAAAGGCACCCCGCAGGGTGCCTTGTGGTGTAGCAAGCCGGCCAGGATCAGTCGGCGTACTGGCGCTTCATACGCTCGCGGCGCTCCTGGGCTTCCACGGACAGCGAAGCGGTAGGGCGGGCCAGCAGGCGTTTCAGGCCAATGGGTTCACCCGTGTCTTCGCAGTAGCCGTAGCTACCGTCTTCGATCAGACGCAGGGTGGACTGGATTTTTTGCAGCAGTTTGCGCTCACGGTCACGGGTACGCAGCTCCAGGGCGTACTCTTCTTCCAGTGTGGCGCGGTCAGCCGGGTCCGGTGTGGCCTCCTGCTCTTGCAGGTGGCTGGCGGTGGCAGTGGCGTT
This sequence comes from beta proteobacterium L13, assembly GCA_000335715.1. Lineage (GTDB taxonomy): Bacteria > Pseudomonadota > Gammaproteobacteria > Burkholderiales > Chromobacteriaceae > Vogesella. Next base: position 188,553 of record AMYZ01000003.1, on the reverse strand, counting down.
GCTCAGCAGCTCCTGCTGCATCTGCAACAAGCGCTCCTTGAAGAACTCAAGGTGGTCGGCGTTCATGTAGTCGTCGCCGGACCAGTTGATGATGTCTTGTTCAGTCAGCTTGGCCATGATGATGTGTTCCAGCAAGGTAGTGTGGCAGACAGGCGTGAGAGATTACCGACGGCATACGGAAAGTGCAACTGCCACAGCGGCACAAAGCGAGATTTATGTTTGTATATAGCGCCCGCCGACACAGATAACAAGCTGCAACGCCGCAATGACTGTGGAATTCGATGAAAAAACAAAAAAGCGGCCCGCAGGCCGCCTGTGTGGCATCTGGCACATTACTTCTGCGACAGCACCCATTTCACCAGGGTTTTCACGTCGGCATCGCTCACTTGCGGGTTCGGCGGCATTGGCACCGGGCCCCATACACCGGCACCACCGGCTTTTACTTTGGCAACCAGTTTGGCTTCGGCACCTTTGTCGCCAGCGTATTTCTTGGCAACGTCTTTGTAAGCCGGGCCAACTACCTTCTTGTCAACGGCATGACAGGCGGTGCAGTTGTTCTTTTGTGCCAGCTGCAGGTTGGCAAAAGCCGGGGCAGCGAAGGCGCTGATGGCCAGCGCGGCAAACAGCATTTTTTTCATTGAAGCATCTCCACAGGGTTGAAGCCGCATTCGAGGCGGCAAGCAGGGTAGTTAATACTGGCTCTTTTACACGGCCATCTTGAGTTGCATCAAGAATAGCTGCTCCAGCACGCGTAGCGGCAGCATCTGTATCACCTGGATGATCAGGATGACGATCAGCGGCGACAAGTCCACACCGCCGACGTTGGCCGCACGAAACGGCTTCAGGTAAGGGCGGGTCAGCGCGTCCAGAATCGGCGTAATGGCGTTGTAGGGGCTCACCCAGCTCAGGATGGCCTGTACGATGACCGCCCCCGCCAGCAGGTTCAGCGACTGGCGGAACAACTCCAGCAAAGACAGCAGACACAGACCCAGCCAGGTTTGCGGGTGGGCAAAGTCGTACGGCAGCAGGTTGGTGGCCAGCACCAGCGTACTGACGGTCAGCGTCACCAGAAAGGCAGCCAGCAGCGAGGCGCTGTCGTAGCCGTGCCATGCCGGCACCAGGCGGCGCAGGCGCAGGACGGCAAAGTTGGTCATGGCCATCACGAACTGGGTCAACGGGTGTTTGTATGGTGCCCGCGCCAGTTGCAGGTAAAAACGCATCAGCAACACCAGCGAGAACAGCCCGCCAATGGTTTGCAGCAAAAATTGCAGGGTCTGCAGCAGCATGCCTAGTCCTTGGAAAGTTCAATACCCAGTGCTACCGAACGGGCACGGCAGTCTTCCATGCCCGCCACAATGGCAGTTTTCACGCCATCGGCTTCAAAACGGAAGATGGCACGCTCGGTCGTACCGCCTTTGCTCATCACATTCTGGCGCAATGTGGCCACCGGCAGCGGGCTTTGACGCGCCAGCGCTACCGCACCTTCGAAGGTAGCCAGCACCAACCGGCGCGCCTCGTCTTCGGCAAAGCCAGCCTGTACGGCGCCTTCGATCATACTTTCGATGAAATAAAACACATAGGCCGGGCCACTGCCCGACACGCTGGTGATATCGTCGATGCCGCTTTCGGCGGCCAGCCAGGTGGTGATGCCTACGGCGGCCATGATGGCGGTGGCGTTGTCACGGTCGGCCTGTGCTACGTTGGCCGCAGCGTACAAGCCGGATACACCCTTAGCCACCATGGCCGGGGTATTGGGCATCACGCGGACAATGCGCTCGCTGCCCAGCCAGCCGGCCATGGCGGCAATGCCGATACCGGCCGCAATGGAAATCACCAAAGCGCCGCCCAGTACAGGCGCCAGCTGCAGGCACACTTCGCGCAATACCTGCGGTTTCACCGCCAGTACGATGATGTCCTCCGGACCAAACGCTGCGGGCAGGGCGGGCAGGGCAGTCACACCAAAATCTGCCGCCAGCTGTGCGCGCTTTTCGCTACCGGGCTCGACGACCTGAATCTGGTGCGCGCCCCCTGCCAGGCCACCAATGATGGCGGTAGCCATATTGCCGCCGCCGATGAAGGTAATGTCCATGCTTCTCTCTTTGTAGATTGTATACATCAAGCCTTGTGCCATGAGTCTAGCCTAGGCCGGGTAATGACGGGCCCCGAAAATGGCCGTCCCCACCCGCACCATGGTACTGCCAGCCGCCACCGCTGCGGTCATGTCGGACGACATGCCCATGGACAGCGTATCCAGCACCAGGCCCTCAGCAGCCATCTGCGCCTGCAGCTGGCGCAGCACGGCAAAACGTGCGGCCAACGTGGCGGCGTCCGGCGTCGGCTCCGGAATGCACATCAAGCCGCGCAGCTGTAGCTGTGGCAAGGCAGCCACAGCGCGCAGCAGCGCTGGCGCCTCGGCTGGGGCGCAGCCACTCTTGCTGTCCTCCCCCGAAACATTCACCTGCACGCACACGTTCAATGGCGGCAAATGCGCGGGGCGCTGGGCAGACAAACGCTCGGCGATTTTCAGCCGCTCGATGGAGTGTACCCAATGGGCGGTTTCTGCCACGATGCGGGTCTTGTTGGATTGCAAAGGGCCAATGAAGTGCCATGTAATGGCCAGATCGGCCAGCTCGGCCGCCTTGGCTTGCAGCTCCTGCACATAGTTTTCGCCAAAGGCACGCTGCCCGGCAGCGTAAACCTCGCGCACGGCTGCGGCGGGGAAGGTTTTACTGACGGCCAACAGCTGTACTGCGCCCGCCTCGCGGCCGGAAAGGCGGGTGGCCTCGGCCAGTTGCGCCTGCACGGCGTGCAAGGCTAGAGTCAATTGGGACATGGTGCGTTTCCGACATTGCTGCCCAAGCCCGGGCCAGCGCCCGCGTGGGCAGCAGCAATAGGTGGGAGTACAATGCGCCCGACATGCTTGCGGATGCCGTACACCCCCGGAGAAATATATGGAAATATCTGATCTTCTGGCCTTTACGGTCAAGAACAAAGCCTCTGACCTGCATTTATCGGCCGGCCTGCCGCCGATGATACGCGTGCATGGCGATATCCGCCGCATCAACCTGCCACCGCTGGCGCACCACGATGTGCACGACATGGTGTACGACATCATGAACGACTACCAGCGCAAGATTTTTGAAGACACCTACGAAGCAGACTTTTCTTTCGAAGTGCCGGGCGTGGCGCGTTTCCGGGTAAACGTGTTCGTGCAGAACCGTGGTATCGGCGCGGTATTCCGCGTGATTCCCTCCCGCGTACTGACGCTGGAAGATCTGGGCGCACCGCGCATCTTCAAGGAAATTTCCGACTACCCGCGCGGCATCGTGCTGGTTACCGGCCCCACCGGCTCGGGTAAATCCACCACCCTGGCCGCGATGATCGACTACATCAACGCCAACCACTACTCGCACATCCTGACGGTGGAAGACCCGATCGAATTCGTGCACGAGAGCAAGAAGTCGCTGGTAAACCAGCGTGAGCTGGGCTCGCAGACGCGCAGCTTTTCCGCCGCGCTGCGCAGCGCACTGCGCGAAGACCCGGACGTGATCCTGATCGGTGAAATGCGCGACCTGGAAACCATCCGCCTGGCGCTGTCGGCCGCAGAAACCGGCCACCTGGTATTCGGTACCCTGCACACCAGCAGTGCGGCCAAAACCATCGACCGTATCGTGGACGTGTTCCCGGCCGGCGAAAAGGAAATGGTGCGCTCCATGCTGTCGGAAAGCCTGCGCGCGGTGATTTCGCAAAGCCTGCTGAAAACCAAGGACGAAAGCGCCCGTATTGCCGCGCACGAGATCATGATCGGCACCCCGGCCATCCGTAACCTGATCCGCGAGAACAAGATTGCGCAGATCAACTCCATGATCCAGACCGGCCAGCAGCACGGCATGCAGACGCTGGACCAATGCCTGCAGGAGCTGGTACGCCACGGCCATGTTTCGGTGCAGGAAGCACGAAGCAAAGCCAGTAACAAGGACGCTTTCTGAGCAGGGGTAGGCCATGGAAAAAGACCAGGCATCAAAATTCATTCACGACCTGCTGAAGCACGCCATCAGCAAGAACGCCTCCGACATTTTCATCAGCGCCGACTTCCCGCCGGCCATGAAGATCGACGGCAAGATTACCCCGGTAGCCCCCCAGCCGCTGACGGCCCAGCACACCAAGGAGCTGGTGCGCTCGGTGATGAACGACCGCCAGACCGAAGAGTTCGAATCTACCCGCGAGGCCAACTTTGCCATCAGCCCGCCGGGCATCGGCCGCTTCCGCGTGAGCGCCTACGTGCAGCAGGGCAGCGCCGGCATGGTGCTGCGCAAGATCAATACCGAAATCCCCACGCTGGACGGCTTGGGCCTGCCAGACGTACTGAAAGATATCGCGCTGATCAAACGCGGCCTGGTGATCTTTGTGGGCGGTACCGGCTCGGGTAAATCCACCTCGCTGGCAGCACTGGTAGACTGGCGCAACAGCACCACGGCCGACCACATCATCACCATCGAAGACCCGATCGAGTACGTCCACAATCACAAAAAGAGCATCATCACCCAGCGCGAAATCGGCGTGGATACCGAAAGCTGGGAGATCGCGCTGAAAAACACGCTACGCCAGGCGCCGGACGTGATCCTGATGGGCGAGATCCGCGACCGCGAATCCATGATGTACGGCCTGCAGTTTGCCGAAACCGGCCACCTGTGCCTGGCCACGCTGCACGCCAACAACGCCAACCAGGCGCTGGACCGCATCTTGAACTTCTTCCCGGAAGAGCGTCACCAGCAAGTGCTGATGGACCTGTCGCTGAACATGCGCGCCATCATCTCGCAGCGGCTGGTACCGCTCAAAGGCAGCAAGGGCCGTACGGCGGCCATTGAAATCCTGCTGAACAGCCCGCTGATTTCCGACATGATCTTCAAAGGCGAAATCAGCGGCATCAAGGAAGTCATGGGCCGCTCGAAAGAGTCTGGCATGCAGACATTCGACCAGGCACTATTCCAGCTGTTCGAAGCCGGCCTGGTGAGCTACGAAGACGCGCTGCGCAACGCCGACTCCATCAACGACCTGCGCCTGCAGATCAAGCTCTACAGCGAAAAAGCCAAGCAGCACAACCCGCTGGACGGGCTGGACCACCTGGACATCGTGTAAGGCGCGATACCCATGCAAAAAGCCGGCAATCGCCGGCTTTTCTGCTTATCACCACCTGCGGCCAACCTTCAGCCGAGAAAATCGTCGCGCCAGGTTTCGCGCACCCAGGCCAGCGCAGACAGCTGCAAGGCATTGAAACGTTCGGCGTCCATATCCGGCAGCGGCGAGGCTTGCTCCTGACACTCGCCCAGCGCCACCAGCACCAGCAGCTGGCCCAAGGGCCCGCTACGCGCCAGCAGCGCCTGCTGTACGTCCTGACTCAATGCCAAACCGCTCACCAGATCCGCCATCGGCGTGGCCAGCAAGGTGTCTGCCAAAGACAGCACGCCGGTCATGAACGCTTCGTCCGGGTCGATACCGGCATCGTCCGCCAGCAGCTCCATCATGCGCCCGCGCACCACCGCCATCTCCAGCAGCGGGCTGGGGCCCTGCGATGGGCGGCAGTCGGCGGCAAACAGGATGATCAGCGCCCAGCGTTTAAGCTTGGATGTGCCCAGCGTGATGATGGCCTCACGGATGGAGCCTACCGGCTGGCGGTAGGACTCGGCGGCGTTCACCAGCTTCAGCAAACCCACCACCATGTCCGGCGCCGCTTTGAACACACTTTCCAGCTCGGCTACATCGGCGTCTTTCATCACCAGACCCAGGAGGCGTAGCAGCAGGGCACGATGCGGGTGCGCGCGGTTATGGCTCATCACGGTAGGGCGGGCAAAGAAATAGCCCTGGAACAGCCGGATACCCAGCTGCTTGCACGCTTCGTACTGCTCGAAGGTATCCACTTTTTCGGCCAGCAGTTGGCCGCGAAAACCCTGCAGCTGCTGCAGTAATGCAGGCAAAGCCGACAGTGGCACTTGCTGCAGGTCGAATTTCAGGTAATCCACCAGCGGTAGTAGCTTCTGTATCGCCGGCGTGATGTCGCACACATCATCCAGCGCCAGCTGGTAGCCGCGCGCTTTCAGCTGGAGGCAGCGCTCGTATACCGACTGAGTCAGCTCCACGCTTTCCAGTATCTCCAGAATGATGGTGTCCGGCGGCAATAAGTCCAGCACCGGGCTGAACAATAGCTTCTCGCTGACATTCACAAACCCCGGGCAGCCTTCCAGCACCCGCGACAAGCCCAGGTCGATGAAGGCGTGGCGAATCACCGACGCCGTAGCGTTGACATCGTCCTGGAACAGGGCACGGTTTTCCGGCCCCGAGCGAAATAGCAGTTCGTAGGCCACACGCTTTTGCTGGGCATCGACAATAGGCTGGCGACCAAGGTAGATCGTGGAATACATGGCAGGCATTCTGGTAATAACGGGTCGATGGTAGCCCAAGCCCAGACCGAACAAAACCACTCGGTAGCACATTTATCGCACTACCCAACGATATCGCTTTACCGCTTTATCTCCCTGCAGACATTCAATAGAAAACACTGCTTTTGGCGCTCAGAAATTACATCATCATTGCCAGGCGAGGCACACCAGTTCCCCTTGGGCGCGGAACGCAGCGGGGGTGGCACAGCAGCTTGCTTCAAAGATTCTATAAAAAAAGCCCCTCGCAAGGCGGGGGGCTGGGCTGGCTGACAGCGGGCAGCGTTTCATGTGAAACGTTGGCCGCACGCTGGCGGCCACGGTACGCTGCTTAGTGCTGCAGAATCTTGGACAGGAACTGGCGGGCGCGCTCGGAGCGAGCCTCGATATTGCCGAAGAACTCTTCCTTGGCGCAGTCTTCCACGATGCTGCCACGGTCCATGAAGATCACGCGGTTGGCCACTTTGCGCGCAAAGCCCATTTCGTGGGTCACGCACATCATGGTCATGCCTTCCTGCGCCAGCTCTACCATCACGTCCAGCACTTCGTTCACCATTTCCGGGTCCAGCGCCGAGGTCGGCTCATCGAACAGCATGGCGATCGGGTCCATCGCCAGCGCACGGGCAATGGCCACACGCTGCTGCTGGCCGCCGGACAGCTGGCCGGGGAACTTGTGCGCGTGCGCTTTCAGGCCAACGCGGTCCAGGTAGTGCAGGCCTTTTTGCATGGCTTCGTCTTTGCTGCGGCCCAGCACGCGTTCCTGTGCGATGGTGAGGTTTTCGGTAATGGACAGGTGCGGGAACAGCTCGAAATGCTGGAACACCATACCCACGCGGCTACGCAGCTTGGGCAGGTCGGTTTTGGCGTCGCCTACCGAGGTGCCGTCCACAATGATCTCGCCCTTCTGGAACGGCTCCAGTGCGTTGACGGTTTTGATCAGCGTGGATTTGCCGGAGCCGGACGGGCCGCACACCACGACCACTTCGCCCTTTTTCACGTCGGTGGTGCAATCGGTGAGCACCTGGAAGTCACCGTACCATTTGCTGACGTTCTTGATGGAAATCATGCTCATACCGCAAACCTCTTTTGCAGGCGCTTCACCGACAGGGACGCGCCGAAACTGATCACAAAGTACACCGCACCGGCAAAAATCAGGAACTCATGCGGCAAACCAACGATATCGCCCTTGGAGCGGGCAGCGTTCAGGAAGTCCATCAGGCCGACGGCGTACACCAGCGAGGTGTCCTGGAACAGGATGATGGACTGCTGCAGCAGCAGCGGCATCATCTTGCGGAAGGCCTGCGGCAGGATGATCAGGCGCATGGCCTGGCCGTAGCTCATGCCCAGCGCGTAGGCGGCGTTTTCCTGGCCCTTGGAAATGGACTGGATACCGGCACGCACGATCTCGCAGTAGTAGGCCGCCTCGAACATCATGAAGGCCACCAGGCAAGACGTGAAAGCGCCAACCGATACGAAGGTACCGGTAATCCAGTTCAGCAGCATCGGTACCGCCAGGTAGAACCAGGTGATCACCAGCAGCAGCGGAATGGAACGGAAGTAGTTCACGTAGGCTTTGGCAAAGCCGGACAGCAGCGGGTTGCTGGACAGGCGCAGCAGCGCCAGTACCGTGCCCAGCGCGACGCCGCCCACTACCGACAGGGCCAGCAGCTTCAGCGTCATCAGCATGCCGTCCATCAGGCCCGGCATCGAAGGAATAATCTGGCTGAAATCCATTATTTCGCTCCTCCCATCATGCCGGGAATGCGCACTTTCTTCTCTACCCAGCTCATGAACGTCATCAGGCTCATGTTCAGTACAAAGTAGATCAGGGTGGCCAGGGTAAAGGCCTCAAACATATTGGCGGTAAATTCGGCGGTCTGCTTGGTCTGCGCCAGCAGCTCCATCAGGCCGATCAGCGACGCCACCGAGGAGTTTTTGAAGATGTTCAAAAATTCGCTGGTAAGTGGCGGGATGATGATGCGGAAAGCCTGTGGCAGCAGCACATGGCGGTACATTTGCGGCAAGGTGAAACCCACCGCCAATGCGGCAGCGCTCTGGCCCTTGGGCAAGGCCTGAATACCGGTACGCACCTGCTCGCACACGCGGGCAGCGGTAAACAGCGCCAGACACACTACCACCGAGATATAGGCGGAGGTCGCCGGGTTCAGCTCCTGCTTGAACCACACCTGTGTGGATTCGGGCAGGTAGTCAGGCACCATGAAATACCAGATGAACAGCTGTACCAGCAGCGGCACGTTACGGAACAGCTCCACGTAGGCCGTGGCCACGCCGGACAACAGCTTGTTCGGCAGGGTGCGCATCACGCCCAGCACGCTACCGATGATCAGCGCCACGATCCAGGCTACCAGCGCCACGGCGATAGTCCAGCCCAGGCCGGATACAAACCAGTCCAGATAGATCTCGCTGCCGATACCGGTGGACTTGAAAAAGACGTTCCAGTCCCAGTTGTAATTCATACACTTCTCCAAAGAAAAAGGGGCGCAAGCCGCGCCCCTTCGCAAGCGGGTGGGGGCGTGTGCCCCCGGCCCGGTTACGTTGGCCGCAACCCGAACAAACCCGCTTGGGCGTTCATGCAGGTATTACATTTGCTCGGCGGACTTGTCAGTCGGCTTGGCAACCAGTTCCTTGAACTCGTCGGACATCGGGAAGTTCAGGTTCAGGCCTTTTGGCGGTACCGGGCTCATGAACCACTTGCTGTAGATCTTGTTCACTTCGCCGGACTTGAAGGTGGCCTTGATGGCGTCGTCTACCACTTTCTTGAAGGCCGGGTCGTCTTTACGCAGCATGCAGCCATAGATTTCGAAAGACTGCGGCTTGCCAGTAACTACCCAGTTAGCCGGGTTCTTGGCTTTGGCCATTTCGCCGTACAGCAGCGCGTCATCCATCATGAAGGCGATGGCACGGCCGGATTCCAGCATCAGGAACGATTCGCCGTGGTCTTTGGCGGAGATGATGTTCATGCCCATCTGCTTCTCGGCGTTCATGGCTTTGAGCAGGCGCTCGGAAGTGGTACCGGCGGTGGTCACCACGTTCTTGCCTTTCAGGTCCGGGAAGTCTTTTACGCCGGAGGTCTTGGCAGTCATCAGGCGGGTACCGATTTCAAAGATACCTACCGAGAAAGCTACCTGTTTCTGACGCTCCAGGTTGTTGGTGGTGGAGCCACATTCCAGATCCACGGTACCGTTCTGTACCAGCGGGATACGGGTCTGCGACGTTACCAGGTTGTACTTCACTTGCAGGTTCGGCATTTTCAGCTGTTTTTTCACGGCTTCTACCACTTTCAGCTGCAGGTCGTGCGAGTAGCCGATAGGGTTCGGGCCGTCAGCCAGGTAGCTGAACGGGATGGAGGCATCACGGTGGCCCAGCACGATCACGCCGGATTCCTTGATCTTGTCCAGCGTGCCTTCGGCCATGGCCGGGGCAGCAAAGGCGGAGGCGATGACAGCAGCGGTCAGCAGACGGGTAGTAAAACGCATAAGTTTCTCCATTTTCTCAAGTGATGTTGCTTTTATTCAGGCCGCGCCGACACCGGTGCGGCTTACTGCGATTCAGTTCATTGGTGTCAGCAGCTGGCGCAGGAACTGCTTGGCGCGATCGTGCTGAGGGTTGGTAAAGAAGTGCTCGGGGTGCGCTTCTTCGATTATCTGGCCGTGATCGACAAAGACCACGCGGTCGGCCACTTCGCGGGCAAAGCCCATCTCGTGGGTGACCACCATCATGGTCATGCCGGACTCGGCCAAATCCTTCATCACCTTCAGCACTTCGCCGATCATTTCCGGGTCCAGTGCCGAGGTAGGTTCGTCAAACAGCATCACGCGTGGCTCCATGGCCAGGCCGCGGGCAATGGCCACGCGCTGCTGCTGGCCACCGGACAGCATGGCCGGGAAGGCGTCTTTCTTGTGCGCCAGGCCGACGCGCTCCAGCAGCGTTACAGCCAGCTTGTTGGCGGCCGCACGGTCCATGCCCTTTACCTTCATAGGCGACAGCGTGATGTTGTCCAGTACTGACAGGTGGGGGTAGAGATTGAAATGCTGAAACACAAAGCCGACTTCGGCGCGCAGGGCATTCAGGTCGGTCTTGGGGTCGGCCACGTTTTTGCCGTCTACCCAGATTTCCCCTTCGTTAATGCTCTCCAGCTGGTTCACGGTACGGATCAGCGTGGATTTGCCCGAGCCGGACGGCCCGCACACCACCACCACTTCCCCCTGCTGTACCTGCAGATTGACCCCATTGAGTACGTGCAGGTCTTTGAACCACTTGTGTACATTATTGAAACGAATCATGGTTTCTCTCTCTTCCACCAGTTGGCGTTGGCCCGGCCGCTGCGTGTCGCAGTCTTGTGCCAGGCCGGTATGTTCCGGATTGTGTCCATGCCGGGCTGCGCGCACAAGGCGCACTGCAACACGGCTTAGCCGCGACGGGCTACCAGGTTGGCCAGCGATACATACTGCGCCACGCTGACATTCTCGGCACGCCAGCCTGCATCGATGCCTACCGATGCCAGCTCTTCGTCGCTTACCAGGCCTTTGAGGTTATTGCGCAGTGTCTTGCGACGCTGGGCAAACGCCTGGGCCACCAGCTCTTCCAGCAGGGTTTCGTTATCGGCTATGCCGCAACGGCCCGCATCCGGAATCATCCGCACTACCGCCGAGTCTACTTTCGGTGGCGGGTAGAACGCACCCGGTGGTACCAGCAAGATCTGTTCCATATCAAAACGGTACTGCAACATGACCGTCAAACGGCCGTAATCCGGGGTGGACGGCTCGGCCACCATGCGGTCGATCACTTCTTTTTGCAGCATGAAGTGCATGTCGATTACGCGGTTGCCATAGCAGGCCAGGTGGAACAGCAGCGGGGTGGAAATGTTGTACGGCAGGTTGCCCACCAGCTTGAACTGGCCCTCGCACACACTGCCAAAATCAAACGCCAGCGCGTCGCCTTCGTGAATGGTGAGGCGCTTGGGCGAGATCTCGCCACGCAGGCGGCTGATGATGTCGCGGTCGATTTCCACTACATGCAGGTGGTCTAGACGCTGCAACAACGGGCGTGTCAGCGCCCCCAGGCCAGGGCCGATTTCCACAACCACATCATTGTGCTGGGCGCCAACGGCATTGACGATGTCTTCGATGACGCGCTGATCCTGCAGAAAGTTCTGCCCGAAACGCTTGCGCGGAATATGTTTGCTCATGGCACGCTCAGTTCTTCAAAAAACGAAAGCCGCCCGCACCGGCCAGGGTGTGGCAGCTTGCAAAATCGGTGTTGGCCCGCACGCTGCCAGCCGGGTAATCGGCACGGCAGGGCAGACCAGCAAAACGCTATTGTATCGGTGTCGCCGCCGGGCGGGCGTCCGGATTTCCGTACACGGCAGCCCGCAGCGTACGCCATGCCGTCCAGCAGCGCTTAGCGCCACCACTGCAGCCCCCACACCAGCAGCAGGTAACGCAGCGTTTTGCCTGCGGCCAACCATAACAGGCAAGGCCACCACGGCAAACGCAGCCAGCCGGCAGCCAGCGGCAAGGCGTCACCCAGCAGTGGCACCCAGCTTAACAACAAGGTAGCGGGGCCAAAGCGGGCAAACCAGCGCGCCGTGCGCGCCGGCAAAGCTTTGGCCGGTGCCCGCCGCCCCAGCCACAGGCTGGTGGCACTGCCTGCCGTGTTGGCCACGCTGGCCACCAGCACGGCAGGCCACAGCAATGATGGCTGCTGGTAGAGCAGGGCCGACAAGGCCAGCTCGGAATTGCCCGGCAGTACCGTGGCCGACAGGAAGGCCGACGCTGCCAAGCCCGCCAGCAGAGCCAGCTCTGTCATTTATACGACAAAGCTAAACGCTTCGCCGCTGGCCGCGCTCACCACCTGCGACAGCGTGGCGCCAAACTCGGCACCGTCGCGCGCGGCCAGCCACTGGCCGTCTTCGCGCAGGGCAAAGTGGAAGCCGCCACTTTTGGCGGCAATCCACATTTCACGGTTCGGTACGTGGCGGTTCACCACGATCTTGGTGCCGTCTTCAAACTCGATTTCCATTACATTGCCGTTGATCAGGCAGTCGGTATCCAGCCCGGCGTCTTCCAGCGCGTCTTCAATGCGGCGGAAAAGGCCATCGGTCAGGCCCAGAAAATCACTTTCGGTCATGGTGTCATCCTGTCTCAAGGTTGGCCGCAAGCGGCACTGCATGGGCAGTACGGCAACGGCCTGATAGACTGCCATTTTGCCATAGCACCCGGATTCCGTATGCGTACTGCACTCCTGCTTGCCCTGCTATCCCTGACCGTGACAGCCTGCGGCTACAAAGGCCCGCTGTATTTGCCCAAAAATACCACCCCGCCTGCCGCCAGCAGCGCCCAATGAGCACCCTGGCCATCCGTGCGGCCAAGCTGGCCGACCCCGCCGACTGCCAGCTGCTGATGCAGCTGACCGACGCCTACGCCCGCGATGCCATGGGCGGTGGCGAGGGGCTAAGCGAGTACGCCCGGCAACAGCTGCCTACCGCGCTGGGGCAGCACCCGGGCCTGTTTGCCCTGATCGCCGAACACCACGGCACACCAGTCGGCCACGCGCTGTGTGTGCTGGGTTTTTCCAGTTTTTACGCCGCACCGGTGTGCAATCTGCACGACCTGTCGGTGCTGCCCGCCTCGCGCGGCCTGGGGCTGGGCAGGGCACTGATGCAGGCGGTAGAGGCCGCAGCGCTAGCGCGCGGCTGCGCCAAAGTCACCCTGGAAGTACGCGCCGACAACCACGTTGGCCGCAGCCTGTACCAGGGCGAAGGCTTTGCCCAGTCCGGCCTGGGCGGCACCCCCTACCTGATGATGGAAAAGCGGATTACCGGGGTGTAATCCACCTGATATTTGTCAAATGCCGGCCGTTTTTGCGGCAAATTGCCGCAGCAATGCGACAATTTGCCGCACTATCAAGACGTCATGTATCTGGATAATTCTCTTTTGTTCCAATATCCATACAAGAGAGAACCACAACATGCGTATCAACTTGCTCCCGCTAGCCCCTCTTCCACTTTTGCTAAGCGCCTGCCTGCTGGGCGGCGGCGGTGGCGGCGATGCCTCTCCGGCAGCGACAAGCAATACCGCCACCAGTAACACCAGCACACCAGACACTAGCCAGACCGTCAGCGTCCGCTTTGCCATGAAGGCAGGCAGCCAGACAGTGACCTGCCAGTCCACCCTGACCCAGCTGGGTACCAGCAACAGCAATGCTACCGTTGCCGACGCCCGCTTTTACATCAGCAAAGTCAACCTGATCGATAGCCAGGGCAAAGCCACCGAGCTGAAGCTGGACCAGAACCAGTGGCAATACCTGAACACCGCTCTGCTGGACTTCGAAGACGGCACGGGCGGTACGCAAGGTTGCGGCTACGGCACACCCAGCATGAACAAAGTGGTCACCGGCAAAGTGCCGGCAGGCACCTACACCGGCATCCAGTTCGAAATGGGTGTACCGGTATCGGCACTGGACAGCAGCGGTAAAACCGTTTCGCTGAACCACAGCAGCTACGACGTGGCACCGGCCCCGCTGAACCTGGCCGGCATGTCGTGGAGCTGGCAGGCAGGCCGCCGCTTCAGCCGCATCGAGCTGGTGCCGCAAGGTGGCATTACTCGCCCGGCAGTAGGTAACCCCGGCGACGCAAACTACAAGGCGGCATCGACGCTCACCTTCTGGATGCTGCACATGGGCTCTACCGGCTGCTCCGGCAACCCGGTCAACGGCGAAAGCGTCAGCTGCACCAACGCAAACCGCGCCACCATCAAACTGCCGGCATTCAACCCTGCTACCCAGCAAGTCGTACTCGACTTGGCCAAACTGTTCAGCGAAACCGACCTGAGCAAAGACCTGGGCGGCTCGTCGGGCTGCATGGCCGGCACAACCGACCCGGAATGTGCTGCCATCTTCAAACAGTTTGACCTGAACCTGACCGAAAGCGCACCAGGCCACGGTGATGCAGGCAAATCCAAAGGTGATGGCAGCAACCAGAACCTGTTCCGTGTAGAGGCGCTGTAAACATGCGCAACACCATCACCGTCCTGGCAAGTGCAGCCCTGCTTAGTGGCTGCCTGGGCGGTGGTGGTGCCGGCAGCGGCACCACCACCAACGACCCATCACGCAGCACGCCCACCTGGCAATGGAACCTGCCGGCAGACGTGCCCATCCCGGTGGTCCCCGCAGACAATCCGATGAGCGAAGCCAAGTTCCAGCTGGGCCGCCAGCTGTTCTACGACAAGCGCCTGTCTGGCAATGGCACGCAAAGCTGCGCCAGCTGCCACCACCAGAACAAGGCGTTTACCGACGGCCTAGCGGTATCGCCAGGCAGTACCGGCGAGCTGACCCATCGCAATGCCCAGCATCTGGCCAATAGCGCCTGGCACAGCACTTATACCTGGGCCAACCCTGCACTGGTGACACTGGAGCGCCAGATGGAGGTGCCACTGTTCGGCGACAGCCCGGTGGAAATGGGCGTCAACGATACCAATAAAGATGCGGTACTGGCGCGCATCAAGGCCGACAGCGACTACCGCCAGCGCTTTGCCGGGGTTTTCGGCAGCAATGGTGAGCAGATCACGTTTCCGAACATCATCAAAGCCATTGCCACCTTCCAGCGTGGCCTGTTGAGCTTTGACAGCAAATACGACCGCTATCTGCAGAAGAAAGTCGTGCTCAGCGCCGAAGAGCTGCGCGGCATGCAGCTGTTCATGGGCGAAAAAGCCGAGTGTTTCCATTGCCACGGCAGCTTCAACTTCAACGACCAGACCAATCACCAGGGCAGCCCGGAAGTCAAACGCGCCTTCCACAACACCGGCCTGTACAACATCGATGGCAAGGGTGGCTTTCCCTTCCCCAACCGTGGCCTGTTCGAGTTCACCAGCCTGCCGGCCGATATGGGCGCCTTCCGCGCCTCCAGCCTGCGCAATATCGCCAAAACGGCACCCTATATGCACGATGGCAGCATTGCCACGCTGGAAGAAGTACTCGACTTCTACGCAGCAGGCGGGCGCAACATCACCAGCGGCCCGCACGCCGGTGACGGCCGCCTGAACCCGTACAAGAGCGACCTGATCGCGCGCATCAACCTGAGCGCCCAGGACAAGCAAGACATCATTGCCTTTTTGAAGACCCTTACCGATGACACACTTCTCACCAACCCGCGCTTTAGCAATCCTTTCCCTGCTGGCCAGTAGCACCGGTAGCTGGGCGCACGACGGTGTTGTGCACGATGACGATACCGGCGCCGCCCCGGCACAGCAGCTCACGCTGGACCTGGACCTGCGCCAGGGCCGCGGCAGCCACACGCCACCGGCCACGCTGACGCAGATCGACCACCCTGCCGCGGCCAACCTGCGCGAGCTGAACGCCGACCGCAGCACCCTGGGCTGGCAAGCACGCTGGCTGCCCGGCCTGCAAACACAGTGGGCCCTCAGCTACGACCGCCAGCGCGAGCAGCTAGCCAACGATCAGGCCTGGCTGCGCTGGGCGGCCATCCCCGGCACGCTTGCGCTGCAAGCAGGCCGCTTCAGCCCGGCGCAAGCACTGGCTGCCGACGAATGGGGGCGCAGCAGCCTGCGCGACACCCTGCTTACCGGCGGCCACGACCACTGGCACGACAGCGGCCTGGCATTGCAGCTGCAACAGCCTGGCCGCCGCCTGACCGTGTCGGCGCTGCGCGGCGAAAGCAACCCCGGTACGCGCCGTACTGGCACCAAGGCCGGCCTGTGGCTGCTGGCGCTGGAGCAAGACATCGGCCCGCTGCAACTGGGCCTTACCGCGGCCGATACCCCGCGCGTTACCCGTCAGAATGCACTGTCTGGCGACGGCCACAACCATAGCCACGGGGGGGCCAGCGGCTGCCAGAGCACGCTGGCCTGCCTGAATGGCGATGGCCAGTGGCTGGAGTTGGCCGCACGCGGCCAACTGTACGGCGTCACCCTGCGCGGTGCGGCAGGCAGCCGGCGCGAGCAGGGCAAGCTGAGCAGCCCTACCGGCAAAGTAGACTACGACGGCCGTACCGACTGGCTGGCACTGGAAGCCAGCGCGCCACTGGTGGCCGATATCGATGGCAGCGTGCGCTACGAACGCCTGCGCCTGCAGCACACGCTGACCGGCACCAACGCCGCCATCCTGGCCAAGGAAGCGGGCATTGCCAGCAGCCAGCATCAGCCCGAAGTGCTGGGCGTACGCCTGCGCTGGCAAGCAGCCAAAAACCAGCAGTGGTCACTGGAATGGCAAGAAGACCAGACCGGCCCGCATTCGCGCGAGCGCTGGCTATTGCGCTGGCAACATCAGTTCAGCCTGCTGCCCTGATGCCAGCACTGCAAAAAGCAAAAAGCCGCCTTGAACAGGCGGCTTTTTGCTGAAACTTCGCGAAACACCTAGCCCGGGCTGCCCAGCTGCAGGCGGTTACGCCCCAGGCGCTTGGCCTGATACAAGGCCAGGTCGGCCTGGCGCAAAGCGAGCTCCCATGGCTGCGAGGCCTGGCACCATTGCATGCCAAAGCTGGCGGTGACCTGCAACTGCGGGTGCACCTCGGTCCAGCTGTAATTCAGGATGGCCAGCCGCAAGCGTTCGCAGCAGCGCTGTGCGCTGTCTTGCGACTGCTCCATCAGCAACAGCACAAACTCCTCGCCGCCAAAGCGCACGGTCAGATCGCTGCCACGGGTACTGAGCGCCATCAGCTGCGCCACTTTTTTCAGCACTTCATCACCGACCACATGGCCAAAACGGTCGTTAATGGATTTGAAATGGTCCAGATCCATCACCACCACCGCCATGCCGTGCAGCTGCTTGCCCAGTGCGGCCAACCTGGCCGGGCCTTCGCGATCCAGGCAACGGCGGTTGCCCACCCCGGTCAACGGGTCGATCAGCACCGCTTGCTCCAGCTCGCTCATACGGGCCTCGGTGACGACTTTTTCCGCCTCCAGCTGGGCGGCACGCAGGCGTTCGCGCTCGGCATGCAGGCGCTCGCGCTCGGCGGCCAGCTGCACGCTGGTGATTTCCAGCTCCTTGCGGATGGCCCAGCCCTGGGTGCTGCTGCGCTGCTCGTTCTGCTCCTGCTCGCTGTGGCGTAGCGCCTCCAGCTGGGCCAAGGCCAGCTCGAACTGCCCGGTAGATTTGTACAAGCGGTACAACTCTTCCTGCGCAAAGTGGCGCATTTCGAATTCGATCATATGGCCCGGCAAGGCCAGCATCTGCTGCAAGGCAGCCACGGCCTCGCCCACCAGGCCGCTACGCTGCAACAGCGTGGCTTCGATTAGGTCTGCATTGCGCTGCAAGGAGTGAAAGTCGCTGCCGGCCAGCGTATCGCGTAGCTCGGCCAGTGCGGCACGGCCTTGGTCAAACTCGCCCAGATCGACATAAGCCTCTGCCAGATTGGTTTGCAGCATGGCCCACTGATGGCGGTTCCCCGGTGTGCCTGCGCTTTGCCAGGCGTCGTGATAATGCGCCAGTGCACGATGCAGCAGGGCCGGCGCCTCTGCCTGCCGGCCTTGCTTCAGATGCTTGCGCGCCTCGCTGCTGTATAAGGTGCCGATATTGTTCAGTGCCGCAAACAGCAAGACGCGCTCGCCGGCCAACCGTGCCCGTTCGGCTGCCTGATGCAGAAGCTGCTCGCCTTGCTCCAGATCACCCAGCGCGCCATAAGTACATACACCGGCGCGGTTCAAGGCATTGATGATCTGTACCGGCTCATTACTGCTACGCGCCGCGGCCAGGGCTTCCAGTGCGTACTTGAGGCCATCCTGCATCAAACCCATTTCGTTGCAGGCAATGGCCACCACGCACAACACTTCGGCGCGCAAAGCAGCCTCGGGGCCGAAATCCAGAGTCGCCGCCACTTCCAGCCCGCTACGCACCGCATCGGCAAAATGGCCCATGCGAAACTGATGCAGGGCCAGCTGCGCCATGGCCTGCTGCCACTGCGGGCGGTGCTGCGGCAGCTCGCATAGCAATAACGCCTCCTCGGCAGCCTGAACGCCGATCTGGTGCTGGCCAGTGTCCTGGCTATGCCGGGAGCGGCGCAAAGCCAGGGCGATGCGCCGTTTTAGCGCCAGATTCGGGCGCGTCGAGGCCGGTTTACTCATCTCGGTGAGCATGTCTGGTTACCGCACATATTCAGAAAACGTTTTCCTTTCAGCCATTTGCACTCCCCGCCAGCGGCACGCCCGGCGGGCGCTACCGCCCCGTGCGTAGCGGGTGATCATACCCAGTACGCCGCGCCTTAGGACAAAAGCAAAAAACACGCCGGCAAATAGCCCGGCACGGTGACGCGGGTTGTTGCCGTTTTGCCACTGCACAACAGCCAAGCCGCCTCTGCTGACAGAATACTGTCAGCAGGGTGACGGCATAGTGGCAGCAGCAACCCGCCCCCCGTCAGGAGACAGCATCATGAACAATATGATTCACTGGTTCGAGATCCCCGCTACCGACTTTGACCGTGCCGTCGCGTTTTACCAGCAGGTGTTCCACGTGGAACTGAAAGTGGAACACTTTATGGACGACCGCATTGCCGTATTTCCCGACAGCAGTGGCTGCATCATGGCCAGCCCACGCCTGCAGCCCGCCGCTCATGGCACGCGTATTTACCTGGACGGCCGCCCCGGCGTCAGCACGCTACTAAGCCGTGCCACACAACACGGCGGCCAGGTGCTATTACCCGAAATGTCCTTGCCGGATGGCAATGGCCAGATCGGCCTGTTTTGCGACAGCGAAGGCAATATCATCGGCCTGCACACCGAACCCTGAGCACCACAGCGAGGTATCTGCCATGTCACCCCCGGTTTCCCGCACACAACAGTGGCTGCTCGATATCAGCCAGCAGCAGCCGCTACAACACGCCATCCTGCAGGCGGTACGCCAGCACATCCTGGCGCTGGCCCACGGCATGCAGGAAGAGGTCAAGTACGGCGGCATCCTGTTTGCCGATAATGCGCCGTTTTGCGGGCTGTTTGCCTACCAGGCCCACGTCTCGCTGGAGTTCAGCGCCGGGGCGCAGCTGGCCGACCCGCACCAGGTGCTGGAAGGCAGCGGCAAGCTGCGCCGCCACATCAAGCTGCACAGCCTGGACGAGGTTGGCCGCAAACAGGTAGCGGCCTACCTGCTGGCGGCGTGGCAGCAGCAAGCGTGATGAGCCGCCAGGGCGTACTTGGCGGCATCGCCCCGCGCCCGCCGCGCTACTGGGTGGGCGTGGCCTGCAAGGAGCACGTTGGCCGCGGCCAGGCAGGCGGCTTTGCCCAGCTGTGCCACGGCAAGCAGGCCGCGCTGGCGCGCATGCAGCCCGGTGATGGCCTGGTGTACTACTCGCCGGTGCTGACCCTGCAGGGGCGCGAGCCTTGCCAGCAGTTCACCGCCTTGGGCTACGTGGCCGACGCTCACGCGTATCAGGTGGCCATGCACGCAGGCTTTGTGCCATGGCGGCGCGACATCCACTGGCTACCCAGCCAGCCGGCTGCCATCCGCCCCTTGTTATCCCGGCTTTCATTTATAGAGAACCCGGCACGCTGGGGCTACCCTTTCCGCTATGGCCACCTGGAAATCAGCGCCAGTGATTTTGCCTTGATCGCCCGGGCCATGGGCGCGACACTGCCGGATACTACAGAGACATAAGAGGCCGTCATGCCATTTCCCGCACACGAACACGCCGCCATGCTGGCGCTCAAAGGCGTCGGCCCCACCGTCATCCGCCGGCTGGAGCAGCTGAGCTATAGCTCGCTGGTACAGCTGGCCGGGGCCGATGCGCAAGACATCTGCCAGCAAATAGCCGGCCTGCTGCGCAGCAGCTGCTGGCAGAACAGCCCGCAAGCGCGCGCCAGTATCGTGGCCATCCTGACACTGGCAAAGCAATATGCGCCGGGCTGACCGCCTGATGCAGATCCTGCTGCTCTTGCGCGGGCGGCGGCGTACTACTGCCGCGCAGCTGGCGCAGTGGCTGGAGGTATCACAGCGTACCGTGTATCGCGACATGGCAGACTTGCTCACCAGCGGCGCGCCAGTGAATGGCGAGGCCGGGGAAGGCTACTGGCTGGAAGCCGGCTTTACGCCGCCGCCGCTGAGCTTCAGCGCCGAAGAGTTGGCCGCACTGGAAGTGGGCGCGCGCATGCTGGCCAGCTGGGCAGACGGTGACACCGCCGCCGCGGCCGCTAGCGCGGTAGGCAAGATCCACGGCGTGCTGGGCAGCGCCGGCCTGACGCCGGCACCGCTATTTGTACCGCCCGGCGGCCACTACCCGCTGCACACCTTGCCCGCACTGCGCGCCGCCTGCGAGCAACAGCACTGCCTGCTGCTGCACTACCGCGACGAAGCCGGTAACGCCACGCAGCGCGAGGTAGCACCGCTGGGCTTGTTTTTCTGGGGCGACCGCTGGACGCTGGCAGCCTGGTGCCTGCTGCGCCGCGACTACCGCCACTTTCGCATCGACCGCATCCTGAGCTTGGCAAGCAGCGCGCAAAGCTGGCCGGACGCCATCTCGCTGGACACCTTCCTGCAGCAAAGTGATGCTGGTGACAGCGCGCGCGAACGGCTGTACCGTCAAACCCACCAACCATGGCACCGCCGCAGCACAGGCTGACGGCCAAGCCACCGCGGCCAACGCCAGAACGGTGTGCGCGCTACTGAACGGAGACTTTTCATGGAAGCACGACTGAGCTTTGTCACCCTGGGCGTGGCCGACCTGGCCCGCGCCACCGCCTTTTACCGCGACGTGCTGCAGCTGCCGCAGGTGCCGATGCCGGACGGCGCCGGTGTGGCGTTTTTCGAGCTGGGCAAAACCTGGCTATCGCTGTACCCGCGCGCCGCGCTGGCCGAGGATGCCACCATGGCCGATAGCCCGCCTGCGGCGTTTCCCGGCTTTACGCTGGCGCATAATGTGCGTGAAAAGCACCAAGTAGACGAGGTACTGGCCGAGTTGGCCGCACGCGGCGCCAGCATCGTGAAACCGGCGCAGGATGCGTTCTGGGGCGGGCGTAGCGGCTATTTCCGCGACCCGGACGGCTTTTTATGGGAAGTGGCGTGGAACCCGGGCTTTCCGCACGCCTGACACCCGTGCGGCGTCCACCTCGGCGTGCTAGCTAGGCCTGCGTGGTGCCGGCACCCTGCACGCTGGCCAGGCACACCTGGCGGCGGCCGCCATCCTTGGCACGGTACAGTGCCTGGTCGGCCGCACCCAGCAAGGCACGCAAGCGCTGCTTGCCCCCCGAGCTACCATCGGCATACAGCTCGGCCACCCCGGCGCTCAGCGTCACCTGATGGCCGGGCAACAGGCTGAATGCGCTTGCGGCCAACTGTTGCAGCAACTGTTCTGCCAGCAACGCCGCCTCGGCAGCACGGGTATCGGGCATCAGCAGCACAAACTCTTCACCGCCAAAACGGCAGTACAGGTCCTGCGGCCGCGCCAGCGTCGCCAACAGCTCGCCAATACCGCGCAGTACCTGATCCCCCGCCAGGTGGCCAAAAGTGTCATTGACCCGCTTGAAGTGGTCGGCATCCACCAACACCAGGCTGCTCCAGCGCGCGGCCACACCCAGCAGGGCATCAGCCCGAGGCCAGAAGTGGTGGCGGTTGGGCAGGCCGGTCAGCATATCGGTATTGGCCTGCTGCTCGGCCGCCTGCAGCCGTGCGCTGCGCCGTTCTACCTCCCGCGCCAGGTTGTTGCTGGTTTCACGGTAGTACTCGCGTTCGCGCTCGGCCTGATGCAGGCGGAACATCAGCTCCACGTGCTTCATGCGTGCCTCGAACTGCTGGGTAAACACACGCTCGCGCCCCTGATGGAAGCGCTGGAAGTGCTCGAACGCCAGCTGGTAATCACCCAGCGCCTGGTAGCACATGGCGGCCTCGTAATCGCACTCGTGCAGCGCACTGCGCATATCGTGCAGCGACAGCAAGGCTAGCGCCTGCATCAGCTTGCCCAGCGCCGCCTCGCAGCGGCCATGCTGACGGTACAGCGCACCGGCACGGTACAGCGCGTCGGCCTCCTGGCGCAGGCGGCCATGTTCGCGCGCCAGCGCCTGTACCTTGTCCAGCAGCCGCAGCGCCTCGGGCAGGTTGCCCAGGCCCGCCTCGCTGCTGGCATAGCTCAGGTAGAGCTCGCACAGGGATTCATAACCTTTGGTATCGGTGGCGCTAAACAGGAATAGCGCCTCGCCCAGCAGCTGGCGCGCCTCTGCAAACTTGCCCTGTTGCATATACGCCCGCGCCAGGCTGTCCAGCGCCATGGCCAGTGTGTGGTTGTGCCCGTTTTGCCGCGCCAGCGCCACACAGCGCTCGATAAAGGGCGCCGCCTTGTCCGGCATCTTGATCTGCACATAGGCGTAACCCAGGTTGTTCAATAACCTGGCGTACCACTCGCTGGACTGCGACTGCTCGATATATGGCAAAGCCTGCAGGTAGAGCGTGAGCGCGTCGGTAAACAAGCCTTCGTGCACGTACACATTACCAAGCAAGGCGTCTTGTACCGCTACGCTGAAGTGGTCGCCCAGCTGGCCAAACAGCTGGCGCGCCGCCAGCGCATCTTCCAGCGCCTGCCCCAGTAAACCGCGCGCGCTATAAATGCGGCCGCGTATCTGCAAAGCCTGCGCCAGCAGCTGCACCTGCCCCTCGGCACGCGCTACCGCCAGCTCGGCATATTGCTGCGCTTGCAACAAGTCAGTCAGGCGCAGCGCATTGGCTCGCTCAATCAGGTCTTCAGTTGATAGCAAAGGGTCAATCATCGGGCAGGGTATCGCGCAGGCAAGCATGTCGAAGTACGACAGTCTACCCTTCGGCTTCGGGCAGACATAGTGATAGTGCCCATTCAGGGTAAACCGACCTCAGCGGGGCTGGGTTATTTCGTGACGCCGGCGTCACGAAATCATACAAGGCACTGAAAACACACAAGTGTCACACATTGAGTCACACAATGGCACGGGCTGTCCGCCTGGTTCGCACAGCACACAAACGCTGATCAGAACTCGATCGTGACCTTTTTGGCGCCCATAGACTTGGCACGCGCGATCAGCTGCTCCAGCGTGGCGTCGGCAAGCAAAATGCCCGGCGCCAGTACCGGCTCGCTGCGCACCGCAGCGGCGGCCACCGCTGGCAAGGCCTGCGGTGCAGGGCGTGGTGCAGCGGCAGCGGGCAAGCTGCTGTTCTGCAGTAATTCAGCCAGTACCTTGCACAGGCGCTCGTAAGCATCGCGGCTGGGTTTGATGTTGCTGCCATCTTGCGCCTCGTAACGCTGGATGGCAGCAGTCGACAAGCCTACCTGCGCGGCCAGCGCGGTACGGGACAGCTGCAGCTGTTTGCGGATGGCTTTCAGCGCAGGGGCAAATTCGGCACTTTCAAAGTCAGGCAACACAGGCATGGCAGGCTCCGGCAGGTAGCGAAAGCGGCAATCATACAGATGGCGCGGTATTAATACAACAAATACACACAAGATGTATGAGAGTATGTATTGAATTTACAACAAACCACACATTCACGGTGACGCACCCCTCTTTTAATCCTTAAATAACAAAGACAAAGCAATCGCACGCTTGTGGTGCGGCCACACATTAACACACCAATACAATCACACAATAAAATTCACACAAGCGCCACACCAGTTAATACATCAATTTGTATTAATACACACGGCAATCATACAGTTAATACATAGCGCTTGCGCGTACAACCCCAGCCTGGCCGCGGCATCGCTACCACGACGCGCGCGCCATGGCGTCACATAATGCACCTGCCCGCTACCCCGCAATCACACCGCGCCGCCCATTTCGTGACGCACGTACCGGTATGTTCATACCCGGCAAACCGCAGACAAAAAAATACCGCCCCGGCGTGGGGCGGTATGGCGTGCGAACGCTGCGTGTGAATACCGTACCTACGCGGTATCCCCTTTTAGCAGCGCCAGCAGGGCTTCGGCGTCCAGCTTGGCGCTGATGTCGCCGCCGGACAGCAGGCTGTCGGCCAGGTCACGCTTGGCATGGTGTAGCGCCACGATCTGCTCTTCGATGGTGTGTTCGGCTACCAGGCGGTAAATGGTCACCGGGCGTTGCTGGCCCATGCGGTAGGCGCGGTCGCTGGCCTGGTCTTCCACCGCCGGGTTCCACCACGGGTCCAGGTGGATCACGTAGTCGGCCGCCGTCAGGTTCAGGCCGGTACCACCGGCTTTCAGGCTGATCAGGAAAATGTCGCCGTCGCCTTTCTGGAACGCATCAACCCGCGCCTTGCGCTCGCGCGCCGGGGTGGAGCCGTCCAGGTACTGGTAGCGCACGCCGCGTTCGTCCAGCAGCTGACGCACGATGGCCAGATGGTCGACAAACTGGCTGAACACCAGCGCCTTGTGGCCGTTTTCCAGCAGCTCGTCGGCGATATCGGCAAAGGCCGCCAGCTTGCTGCCGGACAGGGTGGAATCCGGCAAGGCCAGCTTGGGGTGGCAACAGAAGCGGCGCAGGCGGGTGATCTCGGCCAGCACCTGCATCTGCTTGCCGTCCTCGCCCTGCAGCTCGTCCAGCTTTTCTACCGCTTGCTGGCGCATGGCCTCGTACAGGTGCAGCTCGTCGGCCGACAGCGGTACCTTGCGGGTGATCTCGGTACGCGGCGGCAGCTCGTCCAGCACCTGGGTCTTGGTACGGCGCAGGATAAACGGCTGGATCAGCTGCTTGAGCGCACGGCGGGCGTTCTTGTCGCCGCGCTCTATCGGCGTGGCAAAGCGCTGGGCAAAGCGCTCCTGGCTGCCCAGCAGGCCGGGGTTCACAAAGCGGAACAGGTTCCACAGCTCGCCCAGGTGGTTTTCTACCGGGGTGCCGCTGGCGGCCAGTCGGAAGCCGGCCTGCAGGTTCATGGCAGCTTGCGAGCGCTTGGTGCCGGCGTTCTTGATGGCTTGCGCCTCGTCCAGCACCACGGTTTGCCACGGCACGGTGGCAAAGGCGTCGGCGTCTTGCTGCAGCAGGCCGTAGCTGACAATCACCAGGTCCATGGCGTCCAGCCCCACCAGCGTGCGTTGCTGCTGGTAGGCGCGCACTTTCAGTGTGGGGGCAAAGCGCGCGGTTTCGGCGATCCAGTTCAGTGCCACCGAGGTCGGCGCCACCACCAGCTGCGGGCCATCCGGAGCGCGCTCCAGCAGCAACGCCAGGGTTTGCACGGTCTTGCCCAGGCCCATGTCGTCGGCCAGGCAAGCACCCACACCCCAGCGCGCCAGGCGCGACATCCAGGCGTAGCCTTCCTGCTGGTAGTCGCGCAGCGTGGCTTGCAGCGTGGACGGCACCTGCGGCTGATAGTCGCGCAGGCTTTCCAGTGCGGCCAACTGTTGCTGCCAGGCGTCGTCGGCGTCGAATTCGCCCACTTCGCCAGCCAGCTCGGCCAGCAGCGGGGCGTTCAGGGCCGACAGGTACACGCCGTCTTTGCCCACGTGGTCTGCCAGCAGCGCCAGCTCGTCCAGGCGCTTTTTCATCACGTCGGTCAGCGCCAGCCAGTCTTCGTCACCCAGCTGCAGGAAGCGTCCCGGCTGGTTTTGCACCAGCGCCAGCAGCTCCTTGAGCTGCAACACGCGGCCGTCGTCCAGCTTGAGCTGGCCATTCAGCACAAACCAGTCGCCTTGCTGTTTCAGCCCCATGGCCAGCTGCGGCAGGCCACGGCGGCCCTTGATGCGCATGCGTTCGCCTTCCGGCCATACGCAGGCCAGCAGGCTGGCGTCCAGCGCCTGCAGCTCGGACAGCACTTGCAGCGCGCTTTGCGGGTCCGGCAGCTGCCATTCCTGGCCGTCGCTTTCGGCGGCTGCCAGGCCCGGACAGGCGTCCAGCACTTTTTGCAGCGCGGCTTTTTCGGCTTTCAGGCGGCGCTGGGTCTGCACGGTGCGGCCGTCCAGCTCGCCCACGATGGTTTCCAGGCCCTGGCCGGGGCGGCTCCAGCTGCCACCGGGCAGCGGGCGTACCAGCAGCTGCATGCGCAGACCTTGCGCCAGCGGCAGCAGGTGGGCGTACAGCGTGCCGTCGGCCGGTACGGCGTCCACATTAGCGGCCAACTCTGGCAGGTCGGAGTGGATGGGCACCAGCGGGGCAATGCTGGTGACAGCTTCTACCAGCTGTGCTTTGGCCGCTACCGGCACGGTGAGCTCGCGCCCCAGAATGGCGGCGATCTGGCGTACCTCGCGGCTGACGCTGTACACCATCAGCCGGGTAGGGGTGTCTTTTTCCCATACCACTTCGCTGTCGGCGGTGATCTTGGCCGGCGACAGGCGCAGGCGGATCTGCCCGTCGCGCTCTTGCAGCTGCAACGCTACACTGCCGGCCACCACGTCGATGTGCACGTCGGGCGCGTCGCCCCAGAACATGGCCGGGTGGCCTACCAGAAAGGGCAGCGCCTTTTCGGCGTCCAGCTCCCAGGCGCTATTGCTGGAGTAATGATGCTGGTCGTGATGGCTGCGGATGTAGCGCAGCAGCTGGCGGTCTTGCTCTTGCAGATAATCGAAGCTTTCCGGCTCGTCCAGCAGGCGGCGCAGCGCTACGGCGCGGCCTTTGCTCCACTGGCTCTTGGCACCCAGCTTTTGTTCGCGCGGCTCCAGCAGGGCGCCATGCGGGGCCAGCGTGAGCAGCCACGCCAGCCGGGTTTGTTTGCTATCCACGTTTGCCTTGCCTTCGGGGGATTTTCCGGCGCCCAGCAGCTTCAGCGCGTTGAGCGCGTGCTGCCAGGCTTCCTGGCGCTGGTAGGCGGCTACCAGCGGTATCAGGCCACGCTCGGCGTGCCAGCGCGGGTGGGCGCGGCGTTCGCCAAACTGGCGCTCCAGCAGGGCGGCCAGCTCTTCGGCCACCCAGACGTAGCCTTCTTCCAGCATCAGGTCGCGCTGGGCGGCCAAGGCCTGCTGCCAGGCCGGGGTGCGCGCCTGGTTTACATCCAGCCAGAAAGCGCCCAGGGCCAGCAGCAGGCCATCCATGCCCGACAGGGCGCTGGCGTCCGGCAGCTGCAGCTTGGCCGATAACGCGCCGCCTTCCTGCAGCAGCAACAAGTGCTGCAGCACGTAATAGCTATGACCGTAACGCTGCTTGATGGCGCTGGCGATGGCCTGCTTGAGCTGCGGCTGGCGGGCTTTGTCCTGGCTGCCGATCAGCGCCAGGCAGTAAAACGCGGTCAGCGGGGCGGGCAGGTCTACGGTGCGCTTTTTGGTTTGCGCGCGGATGTCGGCCAACCAGTCGTCCAGCATGGACAGCGCCTCGGCAAAGCGGCCTTGCAATACCGGCAAGTAGCACAGGCGCGCTACCGGCAGGCCGTCGCCTTCGGCCCCGGGCTGGCGCACCAGCTCGAAATCGGCACGCCAGATGCCTTGCAACAGCAGCTGGGCGGTGAGGTCGTCCCAATCACGGTAGCCGTCGTCCAGCCGCGACAGCGCGTAGCGGTAGCCTTCGGCAAAGTGGTCCAGCCGCCAGTTGGCGTCGGGCAGGTAGTCTTGCAGCAGCAGTACCTGGATGTCGTCGTCCAGGCGGTCGAACAGCTGGCGGCCAGCAGCGTTGGCGAACAGGCGCTTGAACGGCGGCTGCGGCGTGGCACCACCGGCCTGCATCAGCTGCTGGTACTGTGCCAGCCACTGCTGGGTAGGCTCGGCCTTGCCCTGCAAAATGGCCAGCCACAGCCGCAGCTGGATGGCGGTGGCGCCGGGCACGTCCCACTGGTTACGCGGTAGCGGCAGATGTTCGCACAGCAGCTCGGCCCACGCCGATAGCTCGCCCTGTTCGCCCATCAGCTGCAGCAGCACGGCGTTACGGGCGGGCGGGGCAATGCGGTAGGGCAGGCCGGCGGTGCGCACAATGGCGCCACGGTGTTCCAGGTCGCCCAGGATCACTCCCAGCTTGTCGCCATTCACGGCCTTGCCGTGTTCGTCGCGGATCAGGTTCAGCTGCAGCAGCGCCAGCAGCGCGGCCTTGGACTCACCCGAGGGCAACAGGGCCAGCGCGTGCAGCACGGCCATGGTGTGGGCGGGCAGGGTGTCCAGCGTAAAGTCGATGGAAAGCGCGGTCATGTAAGCCTGATAAACAATGGCTGAGCAAGCGGCTGCCCACTGGTAAAGGCCGTGTTCGGGCAGCGTTGTTTTATCAGCAATTATTCAAATTAAACAGGCACGGCGGCCAAGGTGCAGCCACGCCTGCGGGTTAGACAAACCCGTAATACTACGGCAAGCGCGGGCACCCCGCCACGGCCAATACGCGGTGCAGCAAAACAAACACCCCGCGCTGTGACAGGGCGGGGTGTCGGGGTGCTGCCTCAGCAGGTCAGATGCGTGCCAGGGCGCGGCCGGCGGCAGCGATGGTGTCCTCGATTAGCGCGTCGGTATGCGCAATCGAGGTAAAGCCCGCTTCGTAAGCGGACGGCGCCAGGTAGACGCCTTCGTCCAGCATGGCGTGGAAGAAGGCCTTGAAGCGCGGGATGTCGCACTGGGTGGCTTCGGCGTAGCTGGTGGGCACGCGGTCGCAGAAGTAAAAGCCGAACATGCCGCCCACGCTGTCGGTGGTCATCGGCACGCCAGCGGCGCGGGCGGCGTCGGCCAGGCCTGCGGCCAACCTGGCGCTACGACGGCCCAGGGTGTCGTAGAAGCCCGGCTGCTGGATCAGGCGCAGCGTGGTCAGGCCGGCCGCCACCGACAGCGGGTTACCGGACAGCGTACCGGCCTGGTACACATTACCCAGCGGCGCGATCTTGGCCATGATGTCGGCGCGGCCGCCAAACGCAGCCAGCGGCATGCCGCCGCCAATCACCTTGCCCATGGTGGTGAGGTCGGGGGTAATGCCGTGCAGGCCTTGCGCGCACTGCAGGCCCACGCGGAAACCGGTCATCACTTCGTCGTAGATCAGCACCGCGCCGTGTTGCTCGGTGAGGCTGCGCAGCGCCTGCACAAACTCGGCCGACGGCTTGATCAAGTTCATATTGCCGGCGATCGGCTCCAGGATCACGCAGGCAATCTTGTCGCCCAGCTCCTTGAAAGTGTCGGCCAGCTGCTGCACGTCGTTGTACTGCAGTACCAGCGTGTGCTGGGTGAAATCGGCCGGCACGCCGCCGGACGACGGGTTGCCGAAGGTCAGCAGGCCGGAACCGGCTTTTACCAGCAGGCTGTCGGAGTGGCCGTGGTAGCAGCCTTCGAACTTCACGATCAGGTCGCGGCCGGTAAAGCCGCGCGCCAGGCGGATAGCACTCATGGTGGCCTCGGTACCCGAGCTCACCAGACGCACCTGTTCTACCGATGGCAGCAGCTTGCAGATTTCCTCGGCGATCTCGATCTCGCCTTCGGTGGGCGCGCCAAAAGACAGGCCACCTACAGCCGCGTCCTGCACCGCCTTCACCACCTCGGGGTGGGCGTGGCCCAGAATAGCCGGGCCCCAGCTGCCTACGTAGTCCAGGTATTGCTTGTCGTCGGCGTCCCAGAAATAGGCCCCCTCGGCACGCTTCACAAAGCGCGGGGTACCGCCTACCTGACCAAAAGCACGCACCGGCGAGTTCACGCCACCGGGGATCACCTGCTTGCCACGTTCAAACAGCTCGAGATTGCGGGACATCGTATTCCTTTCTGGCGGCATCACACGCCGCACGGGCTAATGGGGCATCGGGCAGCGCACGCTACCCGGCAAAATCCTGTCGGTCAGGATACGGCAAGCTGCGCGGGCAAGCGTTGACCTGTATCCAGCCACCGTCATGTCTTGGCCATGGCGGCGCCGCGCCCTGCAGCGGGCGTCTGTTATCAAGGGCAGGATTGTCCGGCAAATCGGCGCGCAAGGCCACCACCGGGCAGAAACGCAGCGTTCGGCACGCCGGCGGCCTAGCCCGCTGCGGGTAGCAAGGCCAGCAGCGGCGCCAGCTCTGCGCTGGAGGTTGGCCGCACCACGCGGCCCAGCTCCACACCACCGTGCAGCAGGATCAGCGTGGGCCACAGCTTGACGCGAAAAGTACGCCCCAGGCGGCGGCCAGCACCGTCTTCGACCTTGACGTGTTGCCACTGCGGCGCCTGTTGCAGCAGCTGCTCGATGGCCGGCTGCGCCGCCTGGCAATGCGGGCACCAGCCCGCGCCGAACTCCAGCAAAACGGGGCCGGGCAGGGCGTCCAGCGCAGCGCGGTCGGGGGCGTCGGGGGCGTCGGGGGAATAGGTGGCGAGATAGGGCATGGTGGGACTCCGCAAATGGCTGATGCACAGTACATCACAGACAGGCTCGGAACAAAACCAAACACAGCTTGTGCAAGACACGCCAGGCTACGACAATCAAAGCACGCTAACGAGCTATAGCCGAGGAAAAATGAAAACTGCTAATTCATATGGTATCCGGGTAAAGGAACGTACCCAGCCCGTCAAACCTGTTGCCATTCCTTTGGCCAATGAGAATGGCTCACGTTTGGTAAAAACCGCTGCCAAACGGGTTATTAGCCGCCATAAGAAGGTCATTAAAGCACTGGCTGACCGATGATCACACCGCAGCTTGTCATTGAGATTCACGATGCCATTCTCGCAGAAGAGCCAGGCTTGATCGGTATGCCGGACCCCGGCAAGCTGGAAGGCGCGCTGGCACTCATCGACAACAAAATTCTGTACCAAGGCGTGAATGATGTATTCAGTATTGCCGCGCTTTATGCAGAAGCCTTGGCTCGCGGGCACTGTTTTAACGACGCCAACAAACGTACCGCCCTGGTGACGGCACTGACGTATCTAGACCTACAAGGTATAGAGCTGATACGCAGCCAGAAGCTGGAGGAAATTATGGTAGATGTCGCATCCGGTAAGCTCGAGCCGGAAACCATGGCCGATCTGCTCTATTCACTAGCCAGCAGCTGAGCAAGAAAAAGCCGCTTGCCCATCTCGATGCCCAGCCAGGGACACTTACCCGACAACCAGTCCGTCCGTACTGTACGGACAAACATTTCACCTACCTCAGCGTTACCGCCCTCACACCAAGGCAGGCTAATCGTACCGCAAAGCAATGGCTTATTTCTGCAGCATCAGCCACAAGCCCGTCAAACTCAGCCCGGCACCGGCCAGCCGTGGCCAGGACAGTGTTTCGCGGAACAGCCAGTAGCCCAGCGGCAGCAATAGCAAGGTACTCAGCGCCGTGCTGCTCAGCGCGGCTACGCCCATACTGCCCCCCGCACGGTAAGCCAGCAGGAAACCCAGCTCGATACCGAGAATGCCCAGCGCCACGCCGGCGCTGCTCCAGTCCAGCGCGCCCAGCTGGCGGCTGCCGGCCACAAAGGGCAGCGCCAGCAGGCACACCAGCATGGCCAGGCCGTAGCTGATGGCCAGCGTCAGGAAAGGGTTGATCCCGGCCGGGATCTGCTTGATGGACAGGTGGTAAACAATCGAGCCGGCAACCGCCAGCAACAGGGCAGCCAGATACATGGTGCGCTCCAGTAGGGGGACGATGGCCCATGCTAGCGGCCAACTCTGGCTATAGGTAGACTGCCATTTTCGAGCACACTCATAAGCAGGGCTTATAACCATGGACCTCGACACTAGCCTGCTGCGCAGCTTTGTCAGCATTGTGAACCACGGCAGTATCAACCGCGCCGCACAGCAGCTGAACAAGACGCAACCGGCGCTGAGCCTGCAGCTGCGCAAGCTGGAGCAGCTGCTGGGCAATAGCCTGCTACAGCGCAGCACGCGCGGTGTGGTGCTGACTGCCGCCGGCGAGCGTCTGCTGCCACACGCCCGCCGCCTGCTGGCGCTGACCGACGGCATCACCGGCCACTACGCCAGCCACGATGCTGACAGCACAACGTTGCGCATCGGCCTGCTGGAAGACCTGGCCGGCAGCTGCTTGCCACAAGTGCTGGCCGATTTCGCCGCGCACCAGCCCGGCCTGCGGCTGTCGGTGCAGCTAGGGCTGAGCAAAGGGCTGTTCCCGGCGCTGGCGCAGGGCGAGCTGGACATCATGGTGTGTACCCCGCTGCCGCAGCAGCCGGCTGCCGTGGTGGCAGACGAAACCCACGGCTGCCCGCTGCACTGGTACGCCGACCGTTACTTCACGCTGCCGGACGGCGCGCTGCCGCTGGTGATGTTTGCCCCGCCGTGCAGCTGGCGCGACCGCATGCTGGCGGCGCTAGAGCAAGCCGGCCAGCCGTGGCGCATCGTATTCGAAAGCGCCAGCCTGCCGGCAGTGCAGGCAGCAGTGCGCGCGGGCCTGGGCGTGGCCGGCCTGCTGCCAGACACCGCGCCGCCAGACAGCATCGTACTGCGCCACCCGCGCCTGCCCGCGCTGGGTACCGTGCCGCTGGCGGTGTACCGGCCACCGGGCAGCCAGCACCCGCAAGCGCGCGCCTTGGCCGCACTGTTTGGCCGGGCGCTGGCCGCCATCGGCCAGCCCTTCGCCGAGCCGCAGGCATGAAAAAGGCCGCCAACCCATAGGGTGGCGGCCAACTTGCCGTGCCGCTTACCAGCGGCTAAACGGGTTCTTTGACAGGTAAGCGTTGGTAAAGCGGCCATCGAAGGTGACCTCTTCGCCCAGCCACGCCGGCTTGTCGAACGGCGTGTCTTCGGACGGCAGCTCGATCTCGGCCAGCACCAGGCCGGCGTTTTCGCCGAAGAACTCGTCCACTTCCCACACAAAGCCGCCCATTTCGATGCGGTAACGCAGCTTGTCCACCACCATCGGGCACATGGCGTCCATGATGGTTTGCGCCTCGGCCAGCGGGATGGTGTATTCGAACTCGTGGCGGCTGATCTCGCTGATCTGGCCTTTCAGCGTGAGCCAGGCTTGGTCACCCACCACGCGCACGCGCACGGTGCGCTCTTTTTCTACCGACAGGTAACCCTGCCGGTAGCGCACGCCTTCGGCCAGGCCACGCCAGGCCTCACCGTTCACGCGGTAACGGCGTTCAATTTCCACTGCCATGGGATTCCTCTTTCTTGATGGGGCGGGCCGGGGCTTTCAGGCGCCAGTCGGCCTCGCGGTAAGGGTAGACGTCTTGCGGCCAACGTGCGTCCAGCCGGTACACGTGCCAGGGCTGGCCGGGCTGCAGGCGGCCGCCTTTGAGCGCATCGGTATAGTCGCTACGCGCCGCCAGCACGCTGCAGTAGGCCTTGGTGCCGGGGTAGTGGCCGTCGCTGGCGCGCTGCAGGCCAGGGGGTACCTGGCCGGGCAGCAGCTTGCCGGGCAGGGCGGCGGCGGTGGCCGCCGGGGCATCACCCCAGTCGGTGCCGGACAGCACGAATACGCCGTCGGTACAGTCGTCGCGCTGGCAGCCGGCCAGCAAGGCCACCAGCAGGGCGGGGAGCAGCAGTTTCATCAGAACGGTTTCACGATCACAAGGATGAGCACGGCCAGCAACACCAGCACCGGCAGCTCGTTGAAGAAGCGGAACCACACATGGCTGCGCGCATTTTGCCGCGCGATAAAGTCGCGCTGCAGCTTGAAGCAGTAGCCGTGGTAGGCGATCAGGCCGGCCACCAGCGTGAGCTTGGCGTGCAGCCAGCCACCGGATACGCCGTAACCCAGCCACAACACCAGGCCCAGCGCCATGGCCAGCACGCCCAGCGGCGTCATGAAACGCAGCAGCTTGTGCGACATCAGCAGCAGGCGGTCGTATTCGGCGCCGGGCGCGGCCATGGCCAGGTTCACAAACAGGCGCGGCAGGTAGAACAAGCCGGCAAACCACGAGATGACAAAAAACAGGTGAAACGCCTTGATATACAAATAGGCCATGGTCACAGTCCGTACGCGGCGCGTACTTTTTTGGGGAGTTTACTCAGCACCAGACGGTGCGATGCGGCCAACCCGGCCTGCAAATCGGCCAGCGTCAGCGCCTCGGTACTGGTGATGCTGATCCAGTGCGCGCGCGCCAGATAGGGGGCCGGGCGCACGCCGGGCAGGCCGGACAGCGCCAGAAAATCGCCATCGGCCACCTTGTAGGCCAGCGCGTCGGCCACGAAGGTGGCAAACATCTTGCCTTCTACCTTCAGCACCGTCACGCCGTCCCACAGCAGCTCGCTGCCGGCGCCAGATAGTGCCAGCGCGGCAGCTTGCAGTTGGTCCAGCTGGGCGGGGGTAAGTTTCACGTGAAACGCGGCCTTAGCGCTTGGCCGACTGGTACAACGGCATCACCTTGGGAATCAAGCGTTGCAGCTCGCCAATGCGCGCCTCGCCCGACGGGTGGGTAGACAGGAAACCCGGCCCGCTGCCGCCACCGGCCTTCATCATTTTCTGCCACAGCGTTACCGAGGCCTGCGGGTTGTAGCCGGCGCGCGCCATCAGCTCCAGGCCGATGGTGTCGGCTTCGGTTTCCATCACGCGGCTGTGCGGCTTGGACAACGCCACGTCGGTGGCCAGTGCGGCCAACTGCATGGACGTCTGCGACAGCCCGGCCAGCTGGCCCACGATATTGAGGCCGGCCTGCTTGGCGTACTCCTCGCTCATGCCTTCGCGGCTATGCTCGCGCAGCGCATGGGCGATTTCGTGGCCGATCACCGTGGCCAGTTCGTCGTCGGTGGCTTTGAGCTTGTTGATCAGGCCGGTGTACACCATGATCTTGCCGCCGGCCATGCAGTAGGCGTTGAGCTCGTCCACGCTGGCCACGTTCACTTCCCACTGCCATTTCATGGCGTCCAGGCGGAAGGCACCTACCTGGCGGATCAGGCGGTCGGAAATGGCGCGCACGCGGCGGGTGGTGGCCGGGTCGGCATTCAGCGCGCCGGCCTGCTTGGCCTTGGCCAGCTCCTGGCTATAGGCCAGCGCCGACTGCTGGTCTACCTCTTGCGACGACAGCAGCACGAACTGCTTGCGCTTGACGCCAACCTCGCCGCTGGAAGTAGTGTTGACACAGCCTGCCAGCGCAGCGGCCAGAAGCAGGGCGGTAGCGGTGCGGGTAGCCAGCTTGTTCATCGTAGTTTGCCTTTCTGCTTGCAGATGGCTTAAAACGCCATCATTTCAAAGTCGTCCTTGCGGGCGTCACAATCGGGGCAGGTCCAGTTCATGGGCACGTCTTCCCACTTGGTACCCGGCGCGATACCGTCTTCGGGGCGGCCTGCCGCTTCGTCGTAGATAAAGCCGCAGATCAGACACATCCAGGTTTGCATAGCGTTAGCCTTTGAAAGAGTAATATGAAGTCATGGGGGCGCGTTACAATCGCCGCGCGGCACACCGCATTGCCCCTATTGTAAATCCAGCCGCGAGAAAAGAGGTCAAGCCTTGAGCACTGACAACCCGCTCCCCCCCATTGTGCTGACGCTGGCCGGCTCCGACCCCACCGGTGGCGCCGGCATCCAGGCCGATATCCTTACCCTGGCCAGCATGGGCTGCCACCCTTTATCGGTGATTACCGCCATTACCGTGCAAGATACGCGCGGCGTGCAGGACTTCATGGTGATCGACGACGAATGGGTGCTGGATCAGGCGCGCGCGGTGCTGGAAGACATGCCGGTGGCCGCGTTCAAGGTGGGGATGATAGGCAGCATAGACAACGCCGTGGCCATTGCCGAGCTGGCCAGCGACTACCCCGACATCCCGCTGATCTACGACCCGGTACTGGCCAGCGGCCGTGGTGACGAGCTGTCGCGCGACGAGCTGGTCCACGTGCTGCGCGACGTGCTGCTGCCGCAAGTTACCGTACTCACGCCCAATAGCGTGGAAGCACGCCGGCTGGCGGCCAACGACGACGAAGACGAAGAAAGCCTCAGCCTGGCCGATTGCGCCAAGCGCCTGACCCACCTGGGCTGCGACTACGTATTCATCACCGGCACCCACGAAGCCACCCGCGACGTGGAAAACCGCCTGTACGACCTGGCCGGCGAAATCCGCGCCGACACCTGGCCACGGCTGAACGGCAGCTTCCATGGCTCCGGCTGCACGCTGGCATCGGCCATTGCCGGCCTGGTGGCACGCGGCCTGGCGGTACCCGAAGCGGTAAAAGAAGCGCAGGACTTCACCTGGCAGGCGCTGCGTTACGGCTTCCGCCCCGGCATGGGCCAGTACATTCCCGACCGCCTGTTCTGGGCCAACGACGACGCCAGCGAAGACGACAACAAGGACACCGACACGCCATGATCCGCGGCCTGTACGCCATTACCCCCGACACCGACAACAGCGAACAGCTGATTGAGCAAGTCAGCGCCGCGCTGGACGGCGGCGCACGCATCCTGCAGTACCGTAACAAAGGCAACGACGCCGTGCGCCGCCTGTGGCAGGCCAACATCCTGAAGAGCCTGGCGCAGAGCCGTGGCGCGCTGTTTATCGTGAACGACGACGTGGCGCTGGCCGAAGCCATCCGCGCCGACGGCGTGCATCTGGGGCGTGACGACGACGCCATCGCCGCCGCCCGCGCGCGGCTGGGCGACGGTGCCATCATCGGCGCCAGCTGCTACAACAGCCTGGAGCTGGCGCGCAGCGC
This sequence comes from beta proteobacterium L13, assembly GCA_000335715.1. Classification (GTDB taxonomy): domain Bacteria; phylum Pseudomonadota; class Gammaproteobacteria; order Burkholderiales; family Chromobacteriaceae; genus Vogesella. Next base: position 151,789 of record AMYZ01000003.1, on the reverse strand, counting down.
GGTAGCCGCCGGCGCCAGCTACGTGGCCTTCGGCGCGGTATTTGCCTCCGGCACCAAGCCCGGCGCCGTGCACGCGCCGCTCTCGCTGTTTGCCGACGCCGCCAGCCTGGGCGTACCGCGCGTGGCCATCGGCGGCATCACCCACGACAACGCCGGCCAGGTGGTAGCCGCCGGCGCCGACGCCATCGCCGTCATCGGCGGCCTGTTCGACGGCGACGGCATCGCCGAGCGCGCCGCTACCCTAGCCGCGCTGTACCCTTAACCGTCACCCTGCGCCGCGCCAGCACCGACGATGCAGCCAAGCTGGCCGCACTGGGCGCGCTGGTCTGGCTGCACACCTACAGTACCGACGGCCTCAATACTAGGGCCTGTTACGTGCTGGGCCGCTTCACCGTCCACGCCAAACAGGCACTGCTGGCCGACCCGCAACACGAGATGTGGCTGGCCGAACGGGACGGCCAACTACTGGCCTACACCACGCTGCACCACGGCCAGGCCTGCCCCGGCCAGCACGCGGCCAACTGCGAGCTGGCCACGCTGTACGTTCACCCGCTGTTTGCCGGCCAGGGGCTGGGCCGCCAGCTGCTGCCACACGCTCACCGCCGTGCCGGCGCGCTGTGGCTGAGCGTGTGGCAGCACAATACCCGTGCCATCGCCTTCTACCAGGCACAAGGGCTGCAGCACGTCGGCGGCACCGTATTCGAGCTGGACGGCAGGGCCCACCGCAACCTGCTGCTGGCGCTGGGCTGAGCCGACGCCTCACGTCAACCACTGAAACTTGTTGTGATTCCAGATCTTCCTGATGCGTCACAACAGCACGAATTAACTTGCTTCCAGACTATGCAAAGCGTCAATGACGTGCCCATCCCGTTGGCGCGAGCCGGGCAAAAAGGTACGCCCCAGGTTTTAAGCAGCCGATTTGTTTGAGCCCTGAGCCGTTAGCGAAGGGCGAGTTCGGCAGCGCCTGGGGCGGGCTTTTTTGCACGGGGTTTCGAGCAGCCCCGGGTCGCGGGGGACTGCAAAGGGGGCGGCGATCCGCCCCCTTGCCCGTCACGCCGGGCGGAACCGGCCTGAAAACAGCGTCCGCGCAGCGGACACCGCAAGCAATGCCCAAACTCACTTATGGCTTCGCCCTGCCAGCAGCGGGATATTCTTCTCTGCCACGGCCAACCCTGGCCGCGCCGCCTCATACCGCCACGCCGTCCAGCGCCAGCAGCAACTCGTCGATTTCCAGCAAGTGCGTCGCGTCGTGGTCTGCCATATCGGCCACCAGCTCGGCCAGCGTCAACCGGCGCTGACCCTCCCATACCGCCACCCGCGCCTGCTCGGCCTCGCCACAGCTATGCAAGCGCGCCAGCAAGGCTGCCCGCGCCTGGGCAAAGCCGGCCAGCGCGGCGGCGAAATCCTGTTGCTGATAGCCACGCTGCTGCGCCCATTCGCTACCGTTTACACCGTGCAGCTCGGCCAGGGGGCTGGCCAGCATGGCCTCGATACGCGGCAGGAAGGCGTCGCGGTCGAGGTCGCGCAGGTGGCAGGCGTGCTCCAGCGCGCTAAAGGACGTGCCAGCCGGGCGTTCGCTGCGCCGCTCTGCCGGTATCGCCGCCAGCTTGTCGGCCACACGCTGCGGCATGGTGGCCAGCTCGGCCAGCAGGGTGGCAAAGTCGCGCGCCACCGGCAGCGGCGACCACACCGCGCCGTAGCTAAAGTAGCCGCCCGGCACGCGGCCACGCGGCCGCAGCAGCGCGTGGCCGTGGCGGCGCATCACCTCGCCCACCATGGCGCCGCAAAACTGGCGCGCGCTCTGGTCTGCATCCAGCTCGGGAAAGCAGCGCTGCAACGTGTGCACGATGGCGGTGACCGCCGGCAGGCCGGCACGCGACAGCGCGGCGTATTCGGTGTAGCGCTGCGGGTGGTCGATCAGCGCTTCCAGCTGGCGGCCCAGCGCGGTCTGGCGAAACTGGTCAAAGCGGTTGTGCATAACAGCCCTTTACGTAACGTATCTTATTGATACATTACTTTCAGTGCGGCCATCACCGCAAGCAGCCCGCTGGCGGGTTGTGGTTTTATTGCCAGCGCCAAGGTTGGCCGCAGCGGCTAGCGCGTGGCCCACAGCCGGCGATAGGCGCCGTCGGCATCGTAATCGGCGGCCTGCTTGTCGGGGTTGAAGCGGCGGCTGCCGCGCGGGTCGGTGCCGCGCCCGGCCAGGTACAGCCAGTTGCCCTGGTTGCTGTACACGTCGTAATCCACCAGCTGCGCTTCGAACCACGCCGCGCCGGCACGCCAGTCGCCGCCCAGGTCGTGAATCAGATAACTGGCCACGTTCTGGCGCAGGCGGTTGGACAGATAGCCGGTTGCGGCCAGCTCGCGCATGCCAGCATCGATAAAAGCATGGCCGGTGCGGCCCTGGCACCAGCGCGCAAACGCCTCGTCTGCCATCGGTGCCGGCGGCTGGCCGTGCAGGCCACGGCCCCGGTACAGCCGGGCGCCGTACTGCAGGTGCAGCAGGCGGAAGTAATCACGCCACAGCAGCTCGAACCACAGCCAGTAGCTGCCGTCGCTGGCGCCGTGCTGCGCCTCGTAGCCTTGCAGCGCGGCGTACAGCGTGCGCGCCGACACGCTGCCCAGGGCCAGCCACAGCGACCACTTGCTGGAGTAATCCTGCCCGACAAGGCCATTGCGGGTGGCCTTGTATGTGCGCGGCAGATCCTGCGCCAGGTATTGCTGCAGATGCGCCAGGCCGGCCGCTTCGCCTGCGTGGGCTGCGGGCTGGTGCCAGGGCAGGCTGCCACGCGGGTCGGGTTGGGCGTCGATAGCGGGCAAGGGTTGCCAGTCCACGCCGGCCGGTGGCGGGGGTAACTGTGCCGGTGCGGCCAACGGCGCGGGCGGGCGTACGCCGGCAGCCTCCACCCGCTGGCGGAAGGCGGTAAAGCTGGCCGGCAGCGCAGCGGGGGCAAACGGCAGGCTGACCGGGTCCAGCAGCGTGCTCTGCCATACGGTGTCTACAGCGAAGCCGGCCTGGCACAAGGCGGCGACCTGCGGCTGCTCCTCGGGGGCGGCGATGTCTTCGGCCACAATGCGCTGCACGCCATGGCGCGCCAATAGTGGCGGCAATACCTGCTGCGGCGCGCCGTGCAGCACCAGCAAGCGGCTGCCGCGCGCTTGCAAGGCGGCGTCCAGCGCGGCGATGGCGTCGGCACGCACCCGCTGCCGCGCCGGTGACAGGCGGGCAAACGGCCACGGCGAATGCGGCTGCCAGCTATCGTCGAGGCACACCACCGGCAGCAGGGTGTCGGCCAGCGCCAGCGCCTGGCACAAGGCCGGGTTGTCGCCCAGGCGCAGGCCGTGGCGGAACCAGTACGCTACGGCGCTCATGATGCGCTCCGGCGCGTATGGCGGCAGCGGTCAGAGCAATACTTCACCTCGTCCCACACCGCCTGCCATTTTTTGCGCCAGCTGAACGGGCGGCCGCAGGCGGCGCACACCTTGCTGGGCAGGTCGGCTTTCTTGCGCATTTTCATGCTTGCTCTCCTTGCAACGGTGGCGGCGCCTGCGGTGCTTGTTCAGCCAGGCAAAGGCAGGCCGTGCCCTTCGCAGCGCGCCAGCTGCGGCGGCAGCGCCTCCACCAGAAAATCGATAAAACAACGCACCGCCGGTATCAGGTGGCGGCGCCCGGTAAACGCGGCGTGCAAAATGCCGTCCGGCGTGCGGTAGCCGGGCAGCACGTGCAGCAGGCGGCCGTCGGCCAGCGCGTCGTGGCACACCATTAGCGGCAGCAGCGCCACGCCGCTGCCGGCGATGGCGGCTTCGCGCAGCACCAGCAGGTCGTCGGTCATCAGCCGTGGTTCGGCGATGTCCAGCCGGGTGAGCTGGCCCACTTCGTCCAACAGCGGCCACTCGCCACGGCCGTCGGGGCGGCTCATCACCAGCGCCGGCCAGGCGGTGAGGGCGGCCGGGTGTTGCGGCCAACCCTGGGTCGCAATCAGCGCCGGGCTGGCCACCAGCGCGCTTTCGCTTTGCGCCAGCGGCCGCGCCACGATGCTGGCGCTGTCGTCCAGCCGCTGCCGCACGCGCAGCGCCACGTCGATGCCGTCGTTGATCAGGTCGACGCGGCGGCCGGTGACTTCTAGCGTGATGCGCACCTGCGGGTAGCGCGCCATGAAGGCCGGCAGCAGCGGCGCCAGCAGCGTCTTGGCCAGCAGCTCCGGGCAGCTGACGCGCACCAGGCCGCGCGGCTCGGCGGTGTGGCGGGCGATGGTTTCTTCGGCTGCCTCGGCCTCGGCCAGCATGGCCTGGCAGTGGCGGTAGTACTGCGCGCCGACGTCGGTCAGCGCCAGCCGGCGCGTGGTGCGCTGTAGCAGGCGCACGCCGATGCGCGCTTCCAGCTCGGCCACGCGCCGCGACAGCCGCGACTTGGGCACGCCCAGCTGGCGGCTGGCGGCGTTGAAACCGCCGTGCTCGACTACCTTGGCAAAAAACAGCAGATCGTTGAGGTCTTGCATTACATTGTCTCGCCAGTGGAACAATGAATCCGATTCTAGCCGTCTAGTGCGTGATTGGTCGCAGATTTACAGTACACCCATCGCCGCAGCGTGCGGCAAACACACCCAACGGAGCCGCACCATGAACATCCTGCACCTCGATTCCAGCATCCTCGCCACCAACTCGGTATCCCGCGGCCTGACCCAGGCGCTGGTCAGCAGCCTGACCGCCCGCCACGCCGGCGCGCAGGTGACCTACCACGACCTGGCCGCCAACGAGATTCCGCATCTGTCCGGCGAAATCCTGGGCGCCGCCTTTACCGACAAGGCCGACTGGAGCCCGCTGCAACAAGCCGAAGCCGCCCGCAGCGACGCGCTGATCGCCGAATTCCTGGCCGCCGACGTGCTGGTGATCGGCGCCCCGATGTACAACTTTGGCGTGCCGTCGCAGCTGAAGGCGTGGATCGACCGCGTGGCCGTGGCCGGCCGCACCTTCAAGTACACCGAAACCGGCCCGGTCGGCCTGGCCGGTGGCAAAAAGGTGTACGTGGTATCGGCCCGTGGCGGCGTGTACAGCAACGAGCAAGGCCAGCAAATGGACTTCCAGGAAGACTACCTGAAGACCGTGCTGGGCTTCCTGGGCATCACCGACGTGTCCTTCGTGCGCGCTGAAGGCGTGGCCATGGGCCCGGACGCCAAGGCTGCCGCCCTGGCCGCTGCCGAAGCCGCCATCGCCGCTGCTTAAGCGATCTGCCCACTCCGACACGGCCGCCCCTGGCAACAGGGCGCGGCCGTGTTGTTTTGTGCGGGCGGGCAAGGCGGCGGTGTACACGCTACCAGTCCAGGCTGAGCTGGCCGGGCGTGGCCGGCGGCTGGCGGTGGCCACGCGCCTCGCCGCGCTTGCGCGAGCCGTGCCGCGCCACGATGGCGGCCTTGCCGGCGCGCACCTCGGGCCGGCCACGCAGCGCAAATAGCCGCGCCTTGGCCTCGCGGGTGGCGGCCTCCACGTCCACCAGCGGCTGCGGGATGTCGCGGCCAACCTGTACGCCGCAGCGCGCCTGGATGTCGGGCGGCATGCGCCACGGCTCGAACAGCCACACACCGGGTACGCGGCGTAGCGGTGGCAACCATTGCCGCACGAAGCGGCCGTGCGGGTCGTGCTCGCGCGCCTGCTTCAGCGGGTTGTAGATGCGCGGCACGTTGATGCCGGTGGTGCCGGACTGCATCTGCAGCTGGTTCCAGTGGATGCCCGGTTCGTAATCGACAAACTGCTGCGCCAGCCACAGCCCCACCGGCCGCCAGTGCAGCCACAGAGGGTAGGCCGCCACCGACACCAGCATGGCGCGCATGCGAAAGTTCAGCCAGCCGGTGTGGCGCAGCATGGCAATGCAGGCGTCTACCAGCGGCCAACCGGTGCGGCCGTCGCGCCAGGCGGCAAAGCGCGCCTCGTCCCAGTCGTTTTCGCGCAGGCCGTCGTAGCCGCGATGCAGGTTGCGCCATTCCAGTGCCGGCTCGCTTTCCAGCTTCTGGATGAAATGGCAGTGCCAGTACAGGCGGCTGATGAAGGCGCGGATGCCCGCCGTGCGCCGGCTGGCGGCACCCTCGCCGTGCAGCTGCGCCAGCATGGCGCGGCTGGCCTGCACCACCTCGCGCATCGAGATGCACCCCAGCGCGAGATACGGCGACAAACGCGAGCAGGCGCTGGGCGCCGACAGCGGCGACGAGATGCCGCCACGGTACTGCGCGGCGCGATCCAGCAGGAAATCGTCCAACACTGCCAGCGCCGCCGTGCGGCCACCGGGCTGCCGCCCCGGCGCGTCGCCATCGCCCAAACCCAGTGCCGCAGCACCCGGCAGGTGCACCGGCGGCCAACTGAGTGCCACTTGTTGCAGCGCCGGCAGCGGCAATAACGGTGCCGCCATCAACGCCTCCCACTGCGGCTGCCAGTGGTCGCGGTTCAGGCCGCCACGCACCACGCCAAACTGCGGCCATTCGCGCCACTGCACATGGTTGGCCGCACACCAGCGCGCCACGGCGATGTCGCGGCGGTAGGTCCAGTCGTTACCGGTTTCTTCATGGGCAAACAGGGCGTCGAACGGCGCTTGCGCGTACAGCTGCGTCAGTACCTCTCCGATCTCGCCCACCGCCACGTACAGGCGCAGGCCGCGCTCGCGCAGCTGGCCAGCCAGGTCGTGCAGGCTTTCGCGCAGAAAATGGTATTGCCGCGCCGAGGCGTCCGGCTGCTGCCACAGCCCCGGCTCTACCACGTACAGGCACAGCAGCGGGCCGCGCGCGGCGGCGGCGCACAACGGGGCGTGGTCGGCCAGGCGCAGGTCGCGCTTGAACCAGACAACGCTGTAGCTCATGCCTTGGGTAGCGGGTGAATCACGCCGTGGCCGCCGTCTACACCGATATTCTGGCCGGTAATCCAGCCGGCCTCGGGCGACAGCAGGAAGGCAATCAGCGCGGCGCTGTCGTCACCCTGGCCCACGCGCTGCATCGGGTTGGCCTGCGCGTTGCGGGCGATGGCTTCCGGCGTGCCGGTGAGGCGCACCGACAGCGCCGACACGGTCAGCCCCGGATGCACACAGTTCACGCGAATGCCGCGCTCGGCGTAGCTAGCGGCGGTGCTTTGCGCCAGCGCTGCCACCGCCGCCTTGGCGCTGGCAATGGCTTCGTGGTTGGGGAAACCGGCCTGCGCCACCAGCGAGCCCACCAGCACCGCGCTGGCCGGCTGCTTGTGCTTGAGCGCGGCGGCGACAAAGGCCTTGAGCACGTGCACGGCGCTCAGCCAGTTGTGCTGCATCAGCTGCCAGGCGTCGTCTTCGGCGGTGAGGTGCAGCGGGCGGATCAGCGTGCTGCCCACGCAGTGCGCCAAACCGGTGAGCGCCACGCCGTCGGCGGCCAGGCCGGCCACCGTGTCGCGCACGGCGGCGGCATCCAGCGTGTCCAGCGGGCGCAGCAGTACCTCGCCGGGCAGGCTGGCGGCCAGTGCGGCCAACTCGGCTTCGCGGCGCGCACTCAGCACCAGACGGTGGCCGGGCGAAAGGCGCCGTGCCAGCGCGCTGCCGATAGCGCCGCTGGCGCCGGTAATCCAGATGGTTTGCATGGCCATGACCTGTTTGATTTGTCCAATACAAATCATATACAGAAATGGCTTGCATCGATATGGCCGCCTGCACAAAGACTGGCCGCCAGTGGCAGAACGCGGCGACGGGCTAGGGCTGGTACACGCGCCAGGTGCGCCGCCCGGCCGCCTTGGCCTGGTAGAGCGCGGCGTCCGCCTGTAGCAGCAAGTCGTCTTCGCTGTCTTGCCTGCCGCTACCAAACGTTACGCCGGCCGAGAAAGCCAGCGGCACTAGCGCGCCGCTATCGACACGCAGCTGGCTGCTATCCAGCGCGGCCTGCAGCTGCGGCAATAATTGCGTGACGCGGGCTTCGTCCGCCGCCGGCATCACCAGCAGAAACTCCTCGCCGCCGTAGCGTACCAGCAGGTCGCCAGGCGCGACGATGGCGGCCAGCCGGGCGGCAAACAGGCGCAGCACGGCGTCGCCCACCGCGTGACCGTGGCGGTCGTTTACCTGCTTGAAATGGTCAAGATCCAGCAACAGCACGCACAGGCGGCGCTGCTGTTGCTGCGCCGTACGCAACAATACCGGCAGCTGCTGATGCAGATAGCGGCGGTTATGCAGGCCGGTCAGCGGGTCGCGGCTGGCTTGCTCGTGCAGCTGTGCCTGCAAGCCCTCGACTTCGTGGATGCGGGCAGCCAGCTCCACATTCAGCTGGTGCAGCTCGTTGCGCGCCGTTTCTGCCTCTTGCTGGCGGCGCAGGGCCAGGTCGCGCTGCAGCGCCAGCCGGGCGGCAGACTGGTGCAGCTGCCGGGTACGCTGGGTAAGGAAGCGGTAGCCCAGAAACACCATGGCAAACAGCAGCACGGACATGACCCAGTACACCGAGCGGGCCGAGTCACGGTAGAGCAGGGCGCGTTGCTGCCATTGCTGCTCGGCGGCGCCGGGCATCGCCATCACGCTGCGGTCGGCCAGCACAAACGACAGCCACAAAAAGGCGATGACGCCGGCCAGCGACGACAATGCGGCCAACCATACCCAGCGGTAGCGCGCCTCGCTCATCCGGCTGGGCCAGTGGCGCTCGCGCCAGCGCAACACCGCGGGGCCAAACAGGTAGAGCAGCGGGGCGCAGGTCGTCACCGTCTGCAGGAAATTGCCTGCCCACCAGCCTTGCCACGCCTGGAAAGCCCCCAGCGCCGACAGCTTGTTGTAGTAGCTCCAGATGAAGGAGCCGGTGGCGCTGGCAATGCCGGAAACAAAGCTGATGGATACGAAGAACATCAAGGCGGCCACACTGCGCGGGAGAAAGCTCACGCGTACCTGCTGGTACACCAGCGCCATCACCAGCAGGCCCAGCGGGTTGGCCAGCCCGAAAACCATGGCCCAGCCCAGGCTCAGGCCGGACAGCAAGCCCACCATGAAGGTGGTGAGGTAAGCCAGCGAGGCACCCCAGGCGTAACCGAAACACAGCACCCAGAGCGTACTGATGGTCAGCGGCGGGTAAATGCTCAGCAGGAAAGTCAGCTCGCCGGCTTTCACCTCAAAACCGTACCAGCCACCGTACAGCTGCAATACCCCCAGCCACAGGCTGGCCCCCAGCGACAGTAGCCAGCCCAGGATCAGCGGCCAACGGGCAGCGCCGCCAGCCAGTAACACCCGTGGCGAGAGCGCATGGTAGAAGCCTGCAGTAGCCGGCGTGTCGTCGGCGACGGCATCAGGGGTGGGGGCGGTGGCCATGGTGGCGTTTTCGATAAATGTTTGCCCGCAATATACGAGCAGGACAGCGCTGGCGGCAAGCCACACTCTACCAGTCTCGAAAATGAGCCATTCCGGGGCATGGCGCACCAGTACGACACGTGCATGCAACCCGTCTTCGTGCATGCCTCATTACTGTGCAAAGTGCACGCCGCCAAGCCATTGGCAAGCCCATGCCGACTGGCACAGCGCTTGCTGAATACACCGTGATCACGATAGCTGGAGAGTGCCATGCATGCCCTGACCCTACCCGAGTCCGGCCACTACGACGAGATGCTGCTCGACAGCGGCGGCATCCGCCCGCACTACCGCGACTTTGCCCGCTGGCTGCACTCGCAGCCGCCAGAAACCCTGGCGCGCAAACGTGCCGAGGCCGACCTGATGTTCCACCGCGTGGGCATTACCTTTGCCGTGTACGGCGACGATTCCGGCGCCGAGCGGCTGATCCCGTTCGATACCGTGCCACGCATCATCCCCGCCAGCGACTGGCAGACACTGGAAGCGGGCATGCGCCAGCGCGTTACCGCGCTGAACGCCTTCCTGCACGACATCTACCACGAACAGCACATCGTGAAAGCCGGGCTGATTCCGGCCGAGCAGGTGTTTTCCAACAGCCAGTACCAGCCGGCCATGCAGGGGCTGGACCTGCCGCACCGCATCTACGCGCACATCACCGGCGTGGACGTGATCCGCCACAGCGACGGCAACTTCTACGTGCTGGAAGACAACCTGCGCGTGCCGTCCGGCGTGTCCTACATGCTGGAAAACCGCAAGATGATGATGCGGCTGTTCCCCGAGCTGTTTGCCAGCCACGCGGTGGCACCAGTGCAGCATTACCCCACGCTGCTGCTGAACACGCTGCGCCACGCCAGCGCGGTAGACAACCCCACCGTGGTGGTGCTGACCCCCGGCCACCACAACAGCGCCTACTTCGAGCACGCTTTCCTCGCGCAGCAGATGGGGGTAGAGCTGGTGGAAGGGCAGGACATGTTCGTGAAGAACAACCGGGTGTACATGCGCACCACCGCCGGCCACAAACAGGTGGACGTGATCTACCGCCGCATCGACGATGCCTTCCTCGACCCGCTGGCCTTCCGTGGCGACAGCATGCTGGGCGTGCCCGGCCTGCTGTCGGTGTACCGCGCCGGCGGCGTGATCCTGGCCAACGCCATCGGCACCGGTGTGGCGGACGACAAGTCCATCTACCCCTACGTGCCGGACATGATCCGCTTCTACCTGTCCGAAGAGCCGCTGCTGCAAAACGTGCCCACCTGGATGTGCCGCCGCCCGGCCGAGCTGGACCACGTGCTGAACAACCTGCACGAGCTGGTGGTGAAAGAAGTCCACGGCGCCGGCGGCTACGGCATGCTGATCGGCCCGGCTGCCAGCGCCGCCGAGATCGAAGACTTCCGCCAGCGCATCATCGCCGACCCCAACAACTACATCGCCCAGCCCACGCTGTGCCTGTCGTCCTGCCCCACCTTTGTGGAATCCGGCATTGCGCCGCGCCATATCGACCTGCGCCCCTTCGTGCTGTCCGGGCGCGACATCAGCATGGTGGCCGGCGGCCTGACCCGTGTGGCGCTGAAAGAAGGCTCGCTGGTGGTGAATTCGTCGCAAGGCGGCGGCACCAAGGACACCTGGATTCTGGAGGACCAATCATGATGCTCTCGCGCACCGCATCCCAGCTGTACTGGATGAGCCGCTATATGGAACGCGCCGAAAACCTGGCGCGTCTCTTGGACGTGACCCACAGCCTGTCGCTGCTGCCGCAATCGCGCGGCGGTGCCGACATCAGCGCCGCCCTGGCCACCACCGGCGCGCTGGAAGCCTGCCGCGCGCGCCACCCGCAGCTGGCCGCCGGCGACGTGATGCACTTCATGACCTTTGATGCGGCCAACCCTGCCTGCATCGTGAACTGCCTGAAATACGCCCGCGAAAACGCCCACGCCGTGCGCGGCAAGATCACCGGCGAAATGTGGGAAAGCATCAATGCCACCTGGCTGGAAGCCCGCCAGATGGGGCTGGAAGGCCGCCCGCTGGCCGGCTTTTTCGACTGGGTGAAAGAGCGCTCGCACCTGTTTCGCGGCACCACCTACGGCACCATCCAGCGTAACGACGCCTTCTCGTTCATCCGCCTGGGCACCTTCATGGAGCGCGCCGACAACACCGCACGGCTGATCAACGTGAAATCGCACCTGGTAGGCAACGCCGCCGAAGACAGCGCCGCCGACTTTTACCTGTGGGGCGCGCTGCTGCGCTCGCTGGGCGCCTTCGAGGCCTACCACGAACTGTACCGCGACACCCTCAGCTCGCGCCGGGTGGCCGAGCTGCTGATCCTGCGCCCGGATGTGCCACGCTCGCTACGCGCCTGCGTGGACGAAATCGCCGAGCTGCTGCCGCGCATCAAGGGCGACACCGGCCACCGCGCCAAGCGCCAGGCCGCCACCTTGCACGCCGAAATGAGCTACGGCCAGATCGACAGCATCCTGGACGACGGCCTCCATACCTATCTCACGCAGTTTCTCAGCCAGATCCACGACCTGGGCGACGCCATTCACGGTGCCTACCTGGAGGCGGCATGAGCGAATTACTGATCCGCGAGGCCACGCCGGACGACGCCGCCGCCATCTGCGCCATCTACAACCCCTACATCGAGTACACCACCATCTCGTTCGAGGAAAAACCGGTGGCCGTCAGCGAGATGGCCGAACGCATTGCCAGCACCCAGGCACAAGGCCTGCCGTGGCTGGTGGCCGAAGCCGGCGGCGACATGCTGGGCTACGCCTACGCCACACGCTGGCGCGTGCGCCCGGCCTACCGCCACGCGGTGGAAAGCAGCATCTACATGCGCCAGGCCACGGTAGGCCAGGGCGTGGGCAAGCTGCTGTACCGCGAACTGATCCGCCGCCTGGCCGTGCTGGGCATGCATACCGTGATTGGCGGTGTGGCGCAGCCCAACCCGGCCAGCGACGGCCTGCATCGTGCGCTGGGCTTCCGGCAGGTAGCCCATTTCGAGCAGGTTGGCCGCAAGTTCGGCCGCTGGCTGGACGTGGCCTACTGGCAACTCCCCCTTACCCGCGATCTCGTGGAGGCATCATGAAACTGACCATCGACCACGAAACGGTCTATCGCTACGACGACACCGTCAGCCATAGCACGCAGTACCTGCGCCTGACCCCCGGCAACAGCGGCCACCAGCACATCATCAGCTGGCAGCTGGACCTGCCCGGCGTCGCCAGCGAAAGCGTGGACGCCTTCGGCAATATCCTGCACGTACTGACGCTGGACACCCCGCACAGCGAAATCCGCCTGAAAGCCCGTGGCGTAGTGGAAACCAACGATAGCTGGGCCGAGCAGCCGGAAACCCTGCCGGCACCGGTGTTCCTGCGCGACAGCCCGCTCACCGAGCCCAGTGAAGCCATCCTGGCGCTGGCCGCCAGCCACGCCGACGCCATTGCGGCCAACCCGGAAGACGGGCTCACGGCGCTCATGCTGGCCATCGCCGACGCCATGCCCTACACCCAGGACATCACCCACGCCGGTACCACGGCGGCGCAGGCGCTGGCGCTGGGTGCCGGCGTGTGTCAGGATCACAGCCACGTTTTCATCGCGGCCTGCCGCAGCCTGGGGCTGCCGGCGCGCTATGTCAGCGGCTACCTGCTGAGCGACCGTGACACCCACGTGGCCAGCCACGCCTGGGCGGAAGCCTACGACGGCGAACAATGGCTGGGTTTCGACATCAGCAACCGCCAGCGCCCCGACCGCCACCATCTGAAGCTGGCTGTTGGTCTGGATTACAGCGACGCCAGCCCGGTGCGCGGCGTACGTCGCGGCGGTGGCAGCGAAGCCCTTCACACTCATGCCAAGGTATCGGAGGCCGGTCAGCAATGACGTACTGTGTAGGAATGGTGCTAGACGAGGGGCTGATCTTTGCATCGGACTCGCGTACCAATGCGGGGGTGGACCACGTGGCTACCTTCCGCAAAATGAACGTGATCGCCGTACCGGGCGAGCGCCAGATCGTGCTGCTGAACGCGGGTAACCTGGCCACCACGCAAAGCGTGGTCAGCTTGCTGAAAAGCCGGCTGACGCACGATGCGGCCAACCTGCACACGGTAAAAAACCTGTACGAAGCCGCCGAACTGGTGGGTGCCACCATCCGCGAAGTGCTGGCGCGCGACGGCAGCGGCTACACCCAGAGCCAGGGCGTGGACTACAGCTGCAGCTTTCTGGTGGGCGGGCAAATCCGTGGCGAGCCGCCGCGGCTGTTCCAGATCTACCCGCAGGGCAACTTTATTGAAGCCACGCCGGACACGCCGTATCTGCAAATCGGCGAAGCCAAGTACGGCAAACCCATCATCGACCGCGTTATCCGCCACAGCACGCCGCTGGCGCAAGCCATCAAGTGCACGCTGATCTCGTTCGACTCCACCATCCGCTCCAACCTGTCGGTAGGCCTGCCTATCGACCTGCTGTGGCAGCCGCGTGACGACTTCCGTTTTCCGCCACGCCACCGCGTCACGGAAGACGACCCGTATTTCCTGCAGCTACGCCAGGGCTGGGGCGAGGGCCTGCGCGAGGTGTTCGGCCAGCTGCCGGACGCGCTGTGGTTCAAGGACGGCGACGGCGCAGACTAAGCCTGCGCGGTGCCACCATGCACAAGGGCAAGCCATACGGCTTGCCCTTGTTTGTATACAGCTGCGGCCAACCTTGGCCGCCAGGCTTAATCGCCGCGCACCGGCACCACCTTGCCGGCGGCGTCGCGGGCACGCTCACGGGCGCTGACCACGTCGTCGGCGTAGGCCACCGCCACGCCCATGCGGCGGCGCTCGAAGCTTTCCGGTTTGCCGAAAAGGCGGATATCCGCGCCCGGTACCGCCAGCGCCTCGGCCACACCGTCAAAAGCAATACCGGCCGCTTCCAGGCGGCCATAGATCACCGCCGACGCCGCTGGCGTGCGCAGGCTCACGTCCACCGGCAAGCCCAGAATGGCGCGCGCGTGCAGCTCGAACTCGCTGAAACGCTGGCTGGCCAGCGTCACCAGCCCGGTGTCGTGCGGGCGCGGGCTCACTTCGGAGAACCACACCGTATCGCCCTTCACAAACAGCTCCACGCCAAACAGGCCCCGACCACCCAACGCGGCGGTGACCTTGGCGGCCATCTCCTGCGCCCGCTGCTGCGCCAGCGCGCTCATCGCCTGCGGCTGCCAGCTTTCCACATAATCGCCGCGCTGCTGCAAATGGCCCACCGGGGCGCAGAAGTGGGTGGCTACACCGCCGTGGCCGTCGTTGGCGCGTACGGTCAGCAGGGTGATTTCGTACTCGAAATCGATGAAACCTTCCACGATGACGCGGCCCTTGTCCACGCGGCCGGCGCTGACAGCGTAATCCCAGGCGGCGGCCACATCGGCCGGGCCTTTCAGCAGCGACTGGCCCTTGCCGCTAGACGACATCACCGGCTTCACCAGGCAGGGGTAGCCGATGCCGGCGTCGATGGCGGCCTGCAGTTCGGCCAGGCTGCTGGCAAACGCGTACGGCGAGGTGGGCAGGCCCAGCTCCTCGGCTGCCAGGCGGCGGATGCCTTCGCGGTTCATGGTGAGGTTGGCCGCACGCGCGGTAGGAATCACCTCAGCCAGGCCGTCTGCCTCGATGCGCAATAGCTCTTCGGTAGCAATGGCTTCGATTTCCGGCACCACCAGGTGCGGGCGCTCGGCCTCTACCAGCGCACGCAGCGCGGCGGGGTCCGCCATATTGATGACGTGGCTGCGGTGCGCCACCTGCATGGCCGGCGCGTCCGGGTAACGGTCCACCGCGATGGTTTCCACGCCCAACCGTTGCAGGGCGATCACCACTTCCTTGCCCAGTTCGCCGCTGCCCAGCAGCATGACGCGTCGTGCCGACGCGGAAAGAGGGGTACCAATACGCATGACAAGCTCCCGAAGGCCAAAATGACAGCCGGTATGGTATGCCAAACCACCGCCGCCGTGGCGCGCATGCAGCATGTCGGCTTTGTAAACGGCCTGTTGCAGGGCAGGACAAAATGGCGACCATGCCAGGATATGCCCGATACACGGCGCTGCTTGAATGATACCGGACACCACAAACCGGACCCGCACCATGCGCCGCCTCGCCTTGCTCTGCCCCGTGCTCCTGCTTGCCGCCTGCACTACCCATTCCGTGGTGCAGCTGCCCACCAGCAGCTACCCCCAGCTCAAGCCTATGCTGGCCTCGCCTGGCGACGGCGGCATTTTCAACCCGGCCACCGCCAGGCTGTTCTTCGAGACACAAATCGCCCGCCACGTAGGCGACGCGGTAACGGTGAGCATAGAAGAAGACATGAGCAGCAGCACCAGCCGCGCGCTGGACGACAAAGCCACCGGCGCCAATACGGTAAAAGGCCCGGGCGCGCTGCATACCCTGCCAGGCCTGGTAAAAGAAGTGTTCGATGTGAACGTGAATTCCAGCTATTCGCTGGCCGACAAAGACGACAGCAAAATGAACAACCGCACCAAGATCAGCGGCAACATGATGGTGTCGGTGCTGGACGTGCTGCCCAACGGCTACCTGGTGGTAGGCGGCGACAAGGTGGTGCTGCTCAACGGCAAGCAAAGCACGCTGCGCTTTTCCGGCATCATCAACAGCGCACAGCTACAGCCGAACAACAGCATCTCGTCGCGCTACGTCATTAACGCCCGTCTGGACCAGATCAACCAGAACATGCCGCTGGACGCCAGCGTGCTGGCCTGGGTGCAGTTCCTGTTTGGTGCCGCGGTAACCCTTTACTAAGGCAAGCGCGGCGGGCTGGATACCAGCTCGTCCAGCAGGAAAATCAGCTTGGCCTCGGTGCTGGCCCAGCGGTCGAAACCCAGCATGCGCGGCTCGTACACCACCTTGCCCAGCGTGGTGCTGCCCTGTTTCAGCGCCATGCTGGCGTAGTTCAGGTAGGAAAAATCCTGCTCCCACGCGCGGGTGGCCGCGTACACCAGCGTCACGCAGCCGCCCGGCACCGCACCCGGTGCGTATACCTGGGTTTCTATGCGGCGGCGGCGCAAGGCCGCCTCGATCACCGTCAGCATGTCCGGTACGGTCACCGCCTCGTTCCACTCGATACAGATTTTCTGGAAAGGGGCAGGGCGGCGTGACGCGCTCTGCTCTGCCTTTTCGGCCATGGCCTGCATTTCGCTGGCGGTAGAAAACGAAAAGGTAAACACGTCACGCGCCGGGCTGGGCAGGTTTTGTACGGTAATGCAACCGGACAGCAAACCCAGGCAGCCGGACAGCGCCAGGCGGAAAAACGGGCGAATGGGCATGGCAACAAGCCGCAAGGCGGCAGCAGTGATTTGCTGCAGTCTACGGGTGCCATTATTGCCACCGTTTGGCCACTTTGTATGAAAACCCATACAAAGCGCACAAATCAGCGGGGCATTGCCCCATTAAGCTGTACCAGACGCCACCTTACCCACACACGGCACGCCACGCACAGCCGTGCCTGGCCGCGCCGCTACCTGGCACCGCCCCTGCGGCCAACCAGGCCTGACCACGGACACAGCATGCAGCACACGACAGACGCCACCGCGACACCCGGCCCTTTTTCAGGCGATAGCCTGCGCGTTCTGGTGGTAGACGACGACCAGGCAATACGCGAACTGGTCTGCCAATACCTGGGCGGTTTTGCCATGCTGGCCGAGGGCGCGGCAGACGGCCGCGAAATGGAAGCCTGGCTTGCGCGCCAGCATTTTGACGCCATCGTGCTGGACCTGATGCTGCCCGGCGAAAACGGCCTGAGCCTGTGCAAACGGCTGCGCAGCCAGTCCGATATCCCCATTCTGATGATGAGCGCGCGCAACGACCTGACCGAGCGCATCATCAGCCTGGAAATCGGCGCCGACGACTTTCTGTCCAAGCCGTTCGACACCCGCGAGCTGGTAGCCCGTCTGCACTCGGTGCTGCGCCGCAACCGCAGCCAGGCCAGCCCGGCGCTGCCCGACAGCGGCCACCAGCGCATCCGCTTTGGCAACTGGCTGCTCAACAGCACCCTGCGCCAGCTGCACGACCCGCAGGGGACCGTCATCCCGCTATCCAGCGCCGAATTCCGCCTGCTGTCGGTGCTGGTACAGCGCCCGCACACGGTGCTGGACCGCGAGCTGCTGCTGGACCTGACCCGCGGCGGCACGGTGGACGTGTTCGACCGCAGCATCGATATCCTGATCTCGCGCCTGCGCGGCAAGCTGCGCGACGACCCGCGCAACCCGGCGCTGATCCGCACCGTACGCGGCGAAGGCTATATGCTGGACGCGCAGCATATCAGCGCCGCCTAGCGGCCACACAAGACAAGGCCGCCCACAGGGCGGCCTTGCTACGTGCCATGCGGCCAACCTTACACCGCTAGCAGGCCACGTTTTTCCAGCATGGGTGCCGCCTGCGGGTCGTGCCCGCGGAAGGCGCGGAACGCCGCCCGCTGCTCGCGCGCGTCGCCGGCGCTGTAGATGTAACGCTGCAGCTTGGCGGCCAGCGCGGCGTCAAACGGGTTACCCGCCTCCTCGAACGCGGCAAACGCTTCCGCCTCCAGCACCTCGGCCCACATGTACACGTAGTAGCCGGCGGCGTAGTAGTCGTCGGAAAACACGTGGCCAAAGTGCGGCAGGCGGTGGTTCATGCCCGCTTCCGGCGGCACGCCCAGGCGCGTGCGCTCGGCGGCTTCAAACGCCAGGATGTCCACGCCATCCGTATCGTTACGCTGGTGCAGTGCCAGGTCGATCAGCGTGGACGCGCTGTAGCGCACAGTCTCGAAGCCCTGGTTGAAGGTGCTGGCGGCCTTGATAGCGGCCACCAGTGCCGGCGGAATCGGCTCGCCAGTGTCCACATGGCGCGCGTGCTCGGCCAGCACTTCCGGCACCAGTGCCCAGTTTTCCAGCAGCTGCGACGGCAGCTCCACGTAGTCCTGCGGCGTATTGGGGCCGGACAGCAGGCGGTACTGCACATCGGACAGCAGGCCGTGCAGCGCGTGGCCGAACTCGTGGAACAGCGTGCGCACGTCGTCAAAGCTCAGCAGAGTAGGGCCGCTGCCGGCCTTGGCAAAGTTGTTGTTGTTGATGACGATAGGCAGCACGCGGTCTGTGCCCTTGCCGCTTTGCTGCTGGAACAAGTGCATCCACGCCCCGCCACGTTTGCCCTGGCGCGCGTAGTTGTCGCCGATGAACAGGCCGATCACCGCGTCGTCGCGGCGCACTTCCCATACCCGCACGTCGGGGTGGTAGCGCGGCAGGTCGTCACGCGGGGCGAACTGCAGGCCGAACAGGCGGCCGGCCACGTCGAACATGGCGGCCTGCATGCGCGGCAGGCTGAAGTAGGGCTTGATCTGGGCATCGTCCAGCGCGTAGCGCGCCACGCGTACTTTTTCGGCCAGCAGCCACCAGTCCCACGGCTGGATGTCTTGCGGCAGGCCCTGGCGCGCCGCTTCCTGTTGCAGCATGACTTTTTCGGCGGCAAAACGTTGCTTGGCCGGCTCCCACACTTGCGCCAGCAGGTCGTACACCGCCTGCGGCTTGCCGGCCATGCGGTCTTCCAGCGCGTAGTCGGCGTAGCTGGCGTAGCCCAGCAGCGCGGCTTTTTCGGTACGCAGCGCCAGGATCTCGCGCGCCAGCGGCGCGTTGGCGCGCGCCGGGTTTTCGCCACGGCTGGTCCAGGCGCGCCACAGCTGCTCGCGCAGGTCGCGGCGGGTGGAGTAGGTCAGGAAACCGATCACCGCCGAACGCGACAGCGTCAACGCGTAGCCAGCCAGCCCGCGTTCGGTGGCGGCGTTGCGCGCGGCGTCCAGCACGTAGCCGGGCAGGCCGTCGATATCCTGCTCGCCCAGCGGCAGCACGTACTCGCCCTCGTCGGCCAGCACGTTCTGGCTGAACGCGGTTTGCAGCTCGGCCAGGCGCGACACGATGGCAGCAAAGCGGCTGCGCGCCTCGCCATCCAGCCGGGCACCGGCGCGTACGAAGTTGCGGTGCAGGCGCGCCAGCAGGCGCTGTTGTTCTTCGTCCAGCCCCAGCGCGGCGCGCTCGCGGTACACCGCATCCAGGCGGGCAAACAGCGCGGCGTTCAGGTACACGCTGCTGTGGTGCGCGGCCAGACGCGGCGCCATGTCGCGCTCTACCGCCTGCAGCGCGTCGCTGCCTACCGAGGCAGACAGGTTATCCAGCAGCAAGCTGGCGCGTTCCAGCAGCAGGCCACTCTGGGCCAGTGCGGCAACGGTATTGGCAAAATCGGGGGCAGCCGGGTTGGCCGCAATGGTGTCCAGCTCGGCCTGATGGGCAGCGAACAGCGCCTCGAACGCCGGTACAAAGTGCGCGGCGTCGATCTGGTCGAACGGGGGAAACTGGTGGGGCGTATCCCAGTTGGCTAGCAGCGGATTGGTGCTCATGGCAGCCTTTCTGTCATGGAAGATGGCCGGGTAAGCCGGGATTTCACTGTATCACAAAGCCACGGCGGCCTTGGCGTGGCACAAACTGTCCTTTGGTGCCGGCCATCAGGCCGCCAGCACGCGCTGTGCCGCCACGTCGCCCCACCATGCGGCTTCTTCAAACAGCGACAGGCCGGACAAATCGGCGTGGGCAAACAGGATGGGGCCGTCGGCGGCGCGCAGTGCGGCCAGGCCGGGGTTGGCCAGAAAGCCCGGCTGCGGGCTGGCCATGGCGTGGGCGCGCACGGTGAGGCGTGCGGCCAGCATGTGGCGGCGCAGGCGCGGCCCGTACACGGCGTACAGGTCAGCCGTAGCCTGCTCAAACAGCGCGTCGGCGCTGGCTGCGGCCAACCATGGCCGCGTGGCGGCAGGCACCGCATCGGCAAAGGCGTGGTAAGTGGTAAACACCGTGCGCTCCGGCAACGCGGCGCGGATCAGCTGGTGGGTGGCCACCACGTAGCCCAGGCTGCGGCTGCCGTACACAACGTTGTCCCAGGCCAGCGGCTGGCTGGCGGGCTCGACGGGGAAGCGGTCCAGCAGCACATTGCCCACCAGCCACGGCGTGCGCGGCGGCAGGTGGGCGCGCTGGAAGCCCAGCCCGGTTAGCTGCGGCAGCAGGTGCCAGGCCACATGCAGCGGCGTGGCGACGATCACGCGCCGCGCGATCAGCCGCTGTGCACCAGTAGCGTCGATGTAATCCACCTGCACCTGCTTGCCGTGCTGGCGGATGCGCCAGGCGGCACCGTCCAGCTGCTTGTCGGGGCCGATGCGGCCGCGCATATGGCGCAGTAGCGGGTTCAGCCCGTCCGGCCAGGTGAGCACCGCGCCGTCCTCGGCGTTGGCCGCGTGGCCGCCACGGGCAGCAAAGTAGTGCAGGCCGGCCCAGGCCGAGGTGTGCGCCAGCGTGCTGCCGTAATCGTCGCGGCAGCAGTAGTCCAGGTACCACAGCAGGCCGGGCGCGGTGTAACCGTGCGCCGCCAGCCAGCTGGCAAAGCTTTGCCTGTCCAGCGCGCACCAGGCCGGGTCTTGCGACGCCAGCGCGGTGGGCACGGTAAACACGCGGCGGCCATCGGCACCATGCTGTTGCTGCAATTGTTTCACGTGAAGCAAAAAGCGCTGCTGCTGCGCGTCGTCATCGGCACCCAGGCCGCGCGGCAGCAGGCCATCGTGCCAGTGGCCGTCGCGCCACAGCCGCTCGTCCGGCGCGTGCACCAGCACGCGTTCGTCAAACGTTGGCCGCAGGCTGTCGCTACCGGCTTCGATCACGCCCATCTCGGCCAGCAGCGCACGCACGTGCGCCGACTCGGGCGAGGGCAGCGGCAGGTAATGCGCGCCGGTGGGGTAGCGCCAGCCGTCGAAGGCACCGGCGGCGGCGTTGCCGTCCGGCTCCGGCCCGTTCAGCAGCACAAAGTCGCGGTAACCTTCGCGCGCCAGCCGCCAGCCGGCAAACAGGCCGGCCACGCCGCTGCCGACGATCACGGTGTCCACGCGCCGCTCGCTGCGTGGCGGCGGCAGCGTGGCGGCGTCGCGCAGGCGGTGGCCGGTGGCCATGCCGGGGCGCAATACCTCCACCGGCAGGCCCCAGCCCAGCACCTGCTGGCAGCCGGCAAGCAGCGGCAAGCCGGCCAGCGCGGCGGCGGTACGCAGAAAGTCGCGGCGCTGCATCAGCGGATCACCTGCGACCAGTCCTGCTCGAAGTAATGCACCAGGCGCTGGTCGTTCAGCTGGTTGGGTTCGACCGGCCACGGCCGCATATCGGGCGGGAAGAAGAACATCTGCCGCGTGGCCTCGCGGTCGAGGAATTTCAGCGGCACACGGTAGGCCTGCGGCGGCGTATAGCCGGGGCGATGGGCGGCGATGATGAAGCCCCACTCGCCAAACGACGGCACGTAGGCGTGGTAAGGCGTGGTAGCCAGCCCGGCGGCGCGCAGCGTGGCGTTGATGCTCCAGTACGAACGCGGCGCGTGGTAGGGCGAGGTGGACTGCACCACCGCCAGGCCGTTGTCGGCCAGATGGCGCGACAGCAGGCGGTACAGCGGCACCGAGTACAGCTTGCCCAGCGCAAAGCTGGACGGATCGGGGAAGTCCACGATGATGGCGTCGAATACGTCGGCGTGCTGCTCCAGCCAGCGCGCAGCGTCGTCGTTCACCACGCGCAGTCGCGGGTTGCGCAGCGAGCCGCCGTTCAGCGCCAGCAGCGGCGCGCTACGGCTGAACAGGCCGGTCATCGCCGGGTCCAGGTCCACCAGCGTCACCTGTTGCACATGGGGGTATTTCAGCACCTCGCGCGCGGCCAGGCCGTCGCCGCCCCCCAGAATCAGCACCCGCCGCGCCCACGGCAGTGCGCCCAGTACCGGGTGCACCAGCGCCTCGTGGTAGCGGTGTTCGTCGCGGCTGGAAAACTGCAGGTTGCCGTTGATATACAGCCGCAGGTCGCCCTTCCAGCGCGTCAGCACCAGGCGCTGGTAAGGCGTGGTTTCGGCGTGGATGACGTCGTCGCCGTAGACGGCTTTTTCGTTCCAGCGCGTCAGCTCGTCGGCGGCGATGAAGCCACCGCCCAATACCAGCAGCACCAGCAGGCTGCGCAGGTACTGCACGGTTGGCCGCAACAGCTCGGCGCGGAACACGCGGCAGGTCCACAATGCCACCGCCACGTTGCTGAGGCCGAACAGCAGCGCCGAGCGCGCCAGCCCCAGCCGCGGCGCCAACACGATGGGGAACAGCAGCGACACCGCCAGCGCGCCCAGGTAGTCGAAGGTGAGCACACGGCTGACCAGCTCGGCAAAGCGCTGTTCGCGCTGGTGCAGCAGCCGCATCACCAGCGGAATCTCCATGCCCACCATGGCGCCGGTAAGGAACACCAGCGCGTACAGCGTCAGGCGGAACGACTCGCCGCTCCAGGCAAACACGGCAAACAGCGCGCTGGCCGACAGGCCGCCCAGCAGCGCCACCAGCAGCTCGATCTCGACAAAGGTGTCCAGCACGCGCTCGTCTTTCACGTACTGCGACAGGTGCGAGCCCACGCCCATGGCAAACAGGTAGCAGCCGATGATGGACGAGAACTGCAACACCGAATCGCCCAGCAGGTAGCTGGCCAGCGCCCCGGCGATCAGCTCATAGGCCAGGCCGCAGGACGCCACCACAAACACCGACAGGATAAGCAGACGATCGCGCATGCAGGCTTTCATGAAATGTGGGTAGAATGGCCAGCATTATTGCCCAAGCCTGCCAAGGACGCTGCATATGTCTACCGCCTTCCTGCCTGCCCTGTTGGCTTACCTGTCCTACGTGGGCAGCGGCGCGCTATTGCTGGCGCTGTTTACCGTGCTGTACTGCCGCGTGACGCCGCTGGACGAAATGCAGCTGATCCGCCAGCACAACCAGGCGGCGGCGCTGTCGTTTGGCGGTGCGCTGGTAGGTTTTTCGCTGACGCTGGCGTCCAGCGCCTGGCACCTCAATACGGTAGAAAAATTCCTGCTGTGGGGCGTGCTGGCCATGCTGGTGCAGATTGTGGTGCACATGCTGCTGTCGCGCTGGGTGCGCGATCTGCAACAGGCGCTGCAGGATAACAACACCGCCATGGGCCTGCTGGCCGGCAGCGTGCAGCTGGCCGTGGGTGTACTGAACGCCGGCAGCCTGTCCTGAAACTGAACGCGCGTAGCGCCCCCGGTAGCCTTCTCCCTCAGGGAGAAGGTGGCGCAAAGCGCCGGATGAGGGGCGCGGGCGCGATCCATTGTTTACGACCCGGCTGCGGCCAACCTTGATGGAGTCTTCGCCATGAGTCTGTTTTCCTTCATTTCCAAGCAGTTCATCGACATCCTGGAATGGCAGGAGGAGGGCGACGGCGTACTGGCCTGGCGCTACCCGATGCAGGACAACGAAATCCAGTACGGCGCCAGCCTGACCGTGCGCGAATCGCAAATGGCGGTGTTCATCAACGAAGGCAAGATCGCCGACGTGTTCGGCCCCGGCATGCACAAGCTCACCACGCAAACGCTGCCGGTGCTGACCTACCTCAAGAACTGGGACAAGCTGTTCGAATCGCCCTTCAAGTCCGACCTGGTGTTCTTCAGCACCCGGCTGCAGCTGGGCCGCAAATGGGGCACGCCGCAGCCGGTCACGCTGCGCGACCAGGATTTCGGCATGGTGCGGCTGCGCGCCTTCGGCATCTACAGCTACCGCATTACCGACCCCAAGCTGTTCTACACCGAAGTCAGCGGCACCCGCGAACGCTACACCGTGGACGACATGGAACAGCAGCTGCGTAACCAGGTAGTGGCCGGCATGGCCGGTGCGCTGGGTGGCAGCGGCGTGCCCTTCCTCGACATGGCGGCCAACCAGGGCCTGATGGCCAGCACGCTGCAACAGGCACTGGCGCCCACCTTCGCCCGCTACGGCCTGGCGCTGGACAGCTTTGCCGTGGAAAGCATCTCGCTGCCGGAAGAGCTGCAAAAAGCCATCGACAAGCGCATCGCCATCGGCATGGCCGGCGACCTGAACCAATACACCCGCTACCAGGCGGCCGAAGCCATCCCGCTGGCCGCGCAGAACGAAGGCGGCCTGGCCGGCCTGGGCGCCGCGCTGTCTGCCGGCATGGGCGTGGGGCAGGTGATGGGCCAGGCGCTGCAGCAAAGCCTGGCCACACCGGCCCCCGCCGCCTCGGCAAGCGCGGCAGCGGCCCCTGCAGCCGACAGCCCGCAAGCCAAGCTGGCGCAGCTCAAAAGCCTGCTGGACGGCGGCCTGATTACCCAGGCCGACTACGACACGGCCAAGGCCGACGTGCTGAAAAAGCTGGTGGGCTAGGCATGATCCACACTGCGGCCAACCCTGCCTGATGTACCACGTCGCCTGCCCCGCCTGCGGCGCCGATGTGCGCTTTCACGCCACCAGCTCGGTGCTGGCGGTATGTAGCTATTGCCAGAGCACGCTGCTGCGCGACGCCGACAGCGTGCGCGACATCGGCAAGATGGCCGCGCTGCTGGACGACTACTCGCCGCTGCAAATCGCCGCCAGCGGCATCTGGCGCGGCCGTCAGTTCACCGTGGTTGGCCGCATCCAGCTGCAGTACGACGCCGGGGTGTGGAACGAGTGGCACATCCTGTTCGACGACGGCGAAAGCGCCTGGCTGGCCGATAGCGTGGGCCAGTACGTGCTGACCCAGGCACAAGGCCGCAGCGACAACGCCCCCGCCTTCGACAGCTTGCAGGCCGGCCAGCTCTGGCCTCAGGGCAAAGACAGCTTCGTATTCTGCGACATCCGCCGCGCGCGCTGCGTGGCGGGCGAGGGCGAGCTGCCGCGCCAGCTGCAGCCCGGCTACGACGCGCCGGTGGCCGACGCCCGCTGCGGTGGCCGCTTCCTCACGCTGGACTACAGCGACGGCCACCCGCCACAGCTGTACCTGGGCGAAGCGGTGACGCTGAAGCAGCTGAACATGCAGCGCCTACGCGACGAGCGCATGATCAGCGCCGCCACCAGCAAGCTGAAGGGCAGCGTGCAGCAGCTGGCCTGCCCGCAATGCGGCGCCAGCCTGGACTACCGCGCCGGCAGCGCCACCCACCTGAACTGCCCGTCGTGCGGCAGCGAGGTGGACATCCAGGGCGAACGCGCCACCGTGCTGGGCCAGCACAAGGCACAGCAAACCAGCACGCTGCGCTTTACGCTGGCCAACGGCAGCCAGGCCACCATAGACGGCAAGGTGTGGACCATCATCGGCCTGCTGGGCTGGCAAGAAAGCGAAGACCGCAATAGCAGCTGGAACGAGTACCTGCTGTACGAGCCGCAGAAGGGCCTGCGCTGGCTCACCGAAACCGGTAACGGCTGGTGGCTGGGCACGCTGATGGACATCTGGGTAGACCAGGCCGGCGCGCAGCAAGCCAGCTGGGGCAAGCAGCGCTTTGCCGCGCGCTACCCGGCCTACGACGCCCACATTGCCTACGCCGCCGGCGCCTTCCCGTGGCGCGCCAGCGTGGGCGAGCGCGTCAGCATCCGCGAATACATCAGCAGCGACGGCAACACCGTGCTGGCCTGCGAACAAAGCCCGCACGAGCTGACCTGGAGCAGCAGCCGCAGCGTGAGCCCGGCCGAGCTGGCGCGCTGGTTCGGCAAAGCAGCGCCTGTGGCCACCGCATTCAAACCGCAAACGGCCGCCAGCAGCAAAGCCGCGCTACGCCCCGTCGGCATCGCGGCCAGCGTGCTGCTGTGGCTGGTCAACGCGCCGCTGCTGCTGGCCGGCGACACCGGCGGCACCCTGGCCATCTGCTTCATCGCCACCGTCATCCTGTGGCTACCGCTGGACAACTGACATGAGCCGCCTCACCTACATCCTGTACTGCCTGGCCATCATCGCTGTGAGCACCGCCATCAACTACGCCAGCAATAGCGACGACGACGGCAGCTACCGCAGCAGCGGCGGCTACTACGGCGGCAGCGGTGGCGGCTTCTCGGGCGGCCACAAATGAGCCACCTGGGCGAGCACCTGCTGGCCGAGCTGTACCAGTGCCCGGCTGCGGTACTGGCCGACGCCGCCGGCGTGGAGCAGGCACTGTACGCCGCCGCCCACGCCGCCGGGGCGCACGTGCTGGCTGGCCATTTTCACCATTTCGGCACTGGCCTGGGTGTCACCGGCGTGCTGCTGCTGGCCGAATCGCACATCAGCATCCACACCTGGCCGGAACACGGCTACGCGGCGGTCGATCTGTTTCTGTGCGGCAGCGCCGCCCACACCGCCGCGCTGGCCGTGCTGCAGCAGGCGCTGCAGGTTGGCCGCATCGAACAGCGCTGCGTGGCGCGCGGCCAACTGCCTGTGCCTGCCTGAAAATCATTTTTGCTACGGAAACAGATGTAGAACGCGGAAGAAATGATCCGCTGGTGGGTCAGTGCGAGCACACACCGGGTGGCGATACCGGTTTCTGCTTTTTTCGTGCCTTTCGTGTGTTTTCGTGGCTAAAAAGGTCTTTTTGCCACGAAATCCACAAAAAGCACGAAAGGGAAAAACAGCCATAGCTGCCCAACGGACGCAATCAAAACGGGGCCACTTGCTGCATTTTCCGTACTTTTCGTGTCCGTTCTTGGCTAAAAGCGTTTTTTGCCACGGAAACACACTGAAAACACGGAAGGGAAAAGCACCAGCGCTACAGCGCGGTGTGGTGCTCGGCTAGGTAGACATACCGGTTGACGCCATTACCTTGGCATGAAACGATAAAGCCATGACACCCGCCAGCCTGCTCACCACCACAAACACCACCACGACCGCCATGCGGGGTCGGGGAGGCGGGCGGCTGTCGCGCTGAACCTCATCCACCCCGCCCATCCGGGCCGGGGTGCATTGCTCCTGCCTGCGGGCTTTATCCGTCAGGAGCCATCATGCCCCACCCCATCCGTAACGCACTGCTACTCATCGATATGCAGCATGGCCTGTACCATGCGCCCGACGCGCCCTGGCAGCGCGAAGCCTTGCTGGCCAATGTCCAGCTGCTGGTACGCCAGGCACGCGCCGCCGGCGCACCCGTACTGGCTGCCAGCCACACCGGGCCGGCCGGTTCGCCCATTGCGGCAGGCAGCGCCGCGTGGCAGTTGCTACCGGAACTGGGGCTGGACCCGGCGCATGACTATCTCTTCGACAAGACCCGGCCAGACTGCTTTGCCGGTACCGGGCTGAAAGCGTGGCTGCAGGCGCGAGACATCGGCCAGCTGGTACTGGCCGGCATGAAAACCCAGTACTGCGTGGATACCACCTGCCGTGCGGCCAACGTTAACGGGCTGCAATGCGTGCTGGCGGCCGATGCCCATAGCTGCATGGATACGCCACAGTTGGCCGCCAGCCAGATCATCGCCCACCATAACGCCACGCTACACGGTGCGTTTGCGCAGGTGGTACCCAGCAGCCAGATCGTGTTCCAGGCTTAGTGTTTTAGAACAAACCACCCTGCGGCGCCGGTAGCGCCCAGTCGATTGCCTCGCGGCCGTGCGCCTGTAGCCAGGCGTTGGCCTGCGAGAACGGGCGCGAGCCGAAGAAGCCGCGGCTGGCCGACAGTGGCGACGGGTGCACGGCCTTGAACACGCCGTGACGGCTGGCATCGATGCGCTCGGCTTTGCCCTGCGCCCAGTTGCCCCACAGCAAAAACACGCAGCCGGGGTTGTGCGCGTTCACCGCGTCGATCAGCGCGTCGGTCACCGCCTGCCAGCCGAACTTGCCGTGGCTGCCGGCGCAGTCGGCTTCCACCGTCAGCGAGGTGTTCAGCAGCAGCACGCCCTGTTGCGCCCAGTGGGTGAGGTCGCCGTGGCTGGGGGGAGCAATGCCGAGGTCGCTGGCCAGCTCCTTGTACATATTGCGCAGGCTGGGCGGGATCTTCACCCCGGCCGGCACCGAAAAGCTCAGCCCCATCGCCTCGCCGGCGCCGTGGTACGGGTCTTGCCCCAGGATCACCACGCGCACGGCGGCCGGGTCTACGTGCTGTAGCGCGTGGAAAATCTGCCCTGCGGGTGGATAGATGACGGCACCACCGGCGGCACGTTCGGCCAGTTTGGCCTCAATTTGCTGCAAGTTGGCCGCAATAGCCGGCTGTTGCAGCACGGCTTGCCAGGCGGCGGGCAGGGTGGCCAGGGCGGGGGCGAGATAAGACATGGTGGCATTTCCGGGTAAAGGCTGGCAAAAACAAAGCCGCCCGGCAGGGGCGGCTTGGCGGTACAGCAACGGGCGCTCAGTAATGCGCCATGCTCGGGTCTACGTCGTTAGCCCAAGCTTCCACGCCGCCGCGCAGGCTCAGCACCTGCTCGAAACCGGCGTTCTGCAGGAACAGGCCCACCTGGAAACTGCGCACGCCGTGGTGGCAGATGGTGACAATGGGCGCGTCGTCCGGCAGCTCGTTGTGGCGCAGCGGAATCAGGTGCATGGCGATCTGCTGCGAGCCGGGGATGCGGCACAGCGCCACTTCCCAGTCTTCGCGCACGTCCAGCAGGTAGGGCTGCGGGCGGCTGCTGTCTGCCAGCCAGGCCGCCAGCTCTACGGCGTTGATTTCGCGGATCATCAGAAGCTGAAGCGCGACGGCTCGATGGCGTCCAGCTGCTGCAAGCGCGGCAGGTTGGTATCGAAGCTTACCGCTTCCTGGTAGGCGTTTTCGCCCACGCGGGTAATGACCTTGGCAATCATCACCGGGGCATCGCCCACGATCACGGCCAGGCGGCCACCTACGGCCAGCTGGGCTTTCAGCGCTTCGGGCACTACCGGGGTGGAGCCGCCCACGCAGATTACGTCGAACGGGGCCTGGCCTGGCAGGCCTTCGATACCGTTACCCACGCTGAGGGTCACGTTGCGGATGCCGGCGGTTTTCAGGTTGGCCGCAGCGCGTTCGCTTTGCTCGGCGTCCAGGTCCACGCTGTACACGTGCTGGCTCACAGCGGCCAGCAGGGCGGTGAGGTAGCCGCTACCGGTACCCACTTCCAGTACCTTGTCGCTGGCTTTTACTTGCAGGTCTTGCAGCAGACGGGCTTCGACTTTCGGCTCCAGCATGGCGGTGCCGTTTTCCAGTGGCAGCTGCATGTCCACAAACGCCAGCTGGCGCTTTTCTACCGGCACGAAGTCTTCGCGCTTCACGTGAAACAGCAGGTCGAGAATGGAGGTGTCGAGCACATCCCACGGACGGATTTGCTGCTCAACCATGTTGAAACGGGCTTGTTCGAAATTCATTCGGAAACTCCGGGGGATCCAAGACAAATAGACTAAGGGCGATTCTGAAAGCCGGGCTGTGGCAACCCTGCTTCCACAATCGTCCACTAGATGGCAACTTGCGATTATCCCACATTTACCTTACCTTCACAGCATCGCTAGGGGTCCTGCGGCGCTTGTGTACCATTCGCACCAATGTGCAGATGGCATAAATGCAGCGGGTGAGAGTTACCCTTCGAACCTGACCCGGATAATACCGGCGTAGGGAAGCGTAATCTGCAGACACCGCCCGCCGCGCCTTGTTCCGCCCGGCTTGCGGCCAACCTTGCAGCCGGGCCAGCCCGGGCCGCTCCTTGCGCCGTTTCATCGCCTTGGAGAACCCGCACCGATGAACGCGCCTGCAACACTGAACACCCAGATGGTAGTGGATTCCGCCGCCATCCAGCCACTGCCTAATTCCCGCAAGATCTACGTTGGCGGCAGCCGCCCCGATATCCGCGTGCCAATGCGCGAAATCAGCCAGGCCGACACCCCCACACAGTTTGGCGGCGAAGCCAACCCGCCCATCTATGTATACGACACCAGCGGCCCCTACACCGACCCGCAAGCGCAGATCGACATCCGCTCCGGCCTGCCGGCGCTGCGTGCCGCCTGGATCGCCGAGCGCGACGACACCCAGCTGCTGCCCGGCCTGTCCAGCGACTACGGCCGCGCGCGCGAAGCCGACCCCAAGCTGGCCGACCTGCGCTTTAACCTGACGCGCCAGCCGCGCCGCGCCAAGCCCGGCCTGAACGTGACCCAGATGCACTACGCCCGCCGCGGCATCATCACCCCCGAGATGGAATACGTCGCCATCCGCGAAAACCTGAACCGCCAGGCCTATATCGAGTCGCTCCAGGCCACCGGCAACAGCCGCCTGCTGGACCTGATGACGCGCCAGCACGCAGGCCACAGCTTTGGCGCCCAGCTGCCGGACACCATCACCGCCGAATTCGTGCGCCAGGAAATCGCCGCCGGCCGCGCCATCATCCCCAACAACATCAACCACCCCGAAAGCGAGCCGATGATCATCGGCCGCAACTTTCTGGTAAAAATCAACGGCAATATCGGCAATAGCGCGGTAACGTCTTCGATCAGCGAAGAAGTGGACAAAATGACCTGGGGCATCCGCTGGGGCGCCGACACCATCATGGACCTGTCCACCGGCAAGAACATCCACGAAACCCGCGAGTGGATTCTGCGCAACAGCCCGGTACCCATCGGCACCGTGCCCATCTACCAGGCGCTGGAAAAGGTCAACGGCAAAGCCGAAGACCTGACCTGGGAAATCTTCAAGGACACCCTGATCGAGCAGGCCGAGCAGGGCGTGGACTACTTCACCATCCACGCCGGCGTACTGCTGCGCTACGTGCCGATGACCGCCGGCCGCATGACCGGCATCGTGTCGCGCGGCGGCTCCATCATGGCCAAATGGTGTCTGGCGCACCACCAGGAAAACTTCCTGTACACCCACTTTGCCGAAATCTGCGACATCATGAAGGCCTACGACGTGGCCTTCAGCCTGGGCGACGGCCTGCGCCCCGGCAGTGCCTGGGACGCCAACGACGCCGCGCAGCTGGGCGAGCTCAAAACCCTGGGCGAGCTCACCCAGATTGCCTGGCAGCACGACGTGCAGGTGATGATCGAAGGCCCCGGCCACGTGCCGATGCAGCTCATCAAAGAAAACATGGATAAAGAGCTGGAATGGTGCCACGAAGCGCCGTTCTACACCCTGGGCCCGCTCACCACCGACATCGCCCCCGGCTACGACCACATCACCTCGGCCATCGGCGCCGCGCAAATCGGCTGGTACGGCACCGCCATGCTGTGCTACGTCACCCAAAAAGAGCACCTGGGCCTGCCCAACAAGCACGACGTGAAAGAAGGCATCATCACCTACAAGCTGGCCGCCCACGCCGCCGACCTGGCCAAAGGCCACCCCGGCGCGCAGATCCGCGACAACGCGCTGTCCAAGGCACGCTTCGAGTTCCGCTGGGAAGACCAGTTCAACCTGGGGCTGGACCCGGACAAGGCACGCGAATTCCACGACGAAACCCTGCCCAAGGACAGCGCCAAGGTGGCCCACTTCTGCAGCATGTGCGGCCCGCACTTCTGCAGCATGAAAATCACCCAGGACGTGCGCGAATTCGCCGCCAAGCAAGGCATCAGCGAGCAGGACGCGCTGCAGAAAGGCATGGAAGTGAAAGCCATCGAGTTCGTCAAAGGCGGCGCCAAGCTGTACGACAAAGCCTGACGCGGCGATTGCTTCACGTGAAACAAAAAGGTTGGCCGCAGGCAATGCGGCCAACCTTTTTGCGATGAAAACAGTACCAGTGTTTACGTAGAACCTTGCTTACCCGCCTCTTGCTGCTTTACCTCCTCCAGCAGCGCCTGGAACCAGTCCAGCCCGCGCAGACTCTCCAGATCGCAGTCGGTGCTCAGGTGGACAAAATCGGGCAGCAAACCGGCAGCGCGGGTTTCTTCCAGCAAGGCGCGGGCGTCGTCAGGGCGTTGCTGCATGGCTCGCAAGCAGGCGAGGTCGTATAGGTTCTTTGATCCCTTTTCTTTACCCAGCAGCAATACACGTTCTGCCTCGTCTAGCTTGGCGGCGCGCTCATCACTTGGCAAGGTTTGCACCCAGTTCAATAAGGTAATGCCCCAGTTGTAGTAGACCACGGCAAAGTCCGGCTTCAGGCGAGTCGCCTCGGAGAAGCGCTGATCGGCCTCGGCATAGCGTTGCTGTTGCGCCTCGCCCTTCAGGATTTTGGCCCAGCTGAACAAGGCATTGCCCCAGTTGGAGTAAGCCTCAGCAAAGTCCGGCCTCAGGCGAGTCGCCTCGGCATAGCGCCGATCGGCTTCGACAAAGCGTTGCTGTTGCACCTCTCCGGTCAGGGTTTGAGCCCAGCCGGCCAAGACCGTGCCCCATTTGGAGTAGGCTGCAGCATAGTCAGGCTTCAGGCGAGTGGCCTCGGCATAGCGCTGATCGGCCTCGGTAAAGCGTTGCTGTTGTGCCTCTCCCGTCAGGGTTTGGGCCCAGTCAAACAGGGCCACACCCCAGTTGTCGTAGGCTTCAGCAAAGTCCGACTTCAGGCGAGTTGCCTCGGCATAGCGCTGAACAGCCTCGGCAAAGCGTTGCTGTTGCAACGAGCCCTCAAGGGTTTGGGCCCAATCCGACAAGGCATTGCCCCAGTTGTAGTAGGCCTCAGCAAAGTCCGGCTTCAGGCGAGTGGCCTCAGCATAGCGCTGAGCCGCCTCGGCAAAGCGTTGCTGTTGCGCCTCGCCCGTCAGGATTTTGGCCCAGCAGAACAAGGCATTGCCCCAGTTGTAGTAGGCGACAGTATTGTCCAGCTTCAAGCGAATCGCCTCGGCAAAGCGCTGATCGGCCTCGGCAAAGCGTTGCTGTTGTGCCTCGCCCGTCAGGGTGTTGGCCCAGTCCGACAGGACATTACCCCAATTACTGCAGGCAACTGCGGAAGGCTCCAAAAGATGCGAACGCTGGAAACCATCACAAATCAGTTGCCAGTTTTGACCTGAATGCACCTCGGCATAGGCAAGGTTGAACCAGACGTTGGCATCCTGGCTCTCGATCAGGCTCAGCAATTTCCACAAGGGCTTGGCAGCTACCCATTCTTCCTTTTCATGAGCTTCCAAAGCCTGTTGGATCAGCTTCACCACCTGCGGCGGTTTCTCTGATCGCAGTTTTGCCAAGACATCACCCTCCAGTTTGCCGGTAACTTGTTCGGCATTCGGAATGAGGCTGATTTTATAGTTAGCGGTGTGCAGCAACTTGTCGATCTCGCTGGCGTATTGCTCAGCCTGCTGCTGCGCGGCTTCAGCCATTTCTTTGGCAACATTGGCCTCTGCCAATTTGCCGGAGATTTCATCCATTCGTTCTTTCCATTCGGCTTTCTGCTGGCGACCCAT
This sequence comes from beta proteobacterium L13, assembly GCA_000335715.1. Classification (GTDB taxonomy): domain Bacteria; phylum Pseudomonadota; class Gammaproteobacteria; order Burkholderiales; family Chromobacteriaceae; genus Vogesella. The sequence goes on along the minus strand of AMYZ01000003.1, from coordinate 118,409 downwards.
CAAGAACGGAATGCCAATACCGGCTACAGCCATCAAGAGACCAAGCGCACTCAGCCACCAATCCACCGACTTGCGGCCAACCTCCAGCGCGTCCTTGGCCACATCGATGGCCTGCTTTTCGCCTTCGATAGTTTTGGCCACGCTGGCCGCCGCCGCACTGGCCACCAGTGGCACTTGCGCCTCTGCGGCACTGGCGCTGATCTGGCGGATAACCTGTTGCTGCGCCGGGGTAAACGGCGCGCTGGCGGGCTGGGCGGCAACGGCAAGGTTGGCCGCACACAGCGCGGCGGCGAGCAGGGTGGGGCGAACGAGGCGGGCAGGGCTGGGCATGGCGGGTTTCCGGCGGGTAATGCCGTATTCTATCAGCATCAATTGCGTGCAGCGGCCTGCGCCGGCGCTTGCATCGCGGCGGGGGGCAGGGTCAAATGGGCGCATTGCACCCAGACACCCGCCATGACCCAGCCCCGCGCCACCTTACCCCTGCTGTTACTGCTACCCATCCTGGCCCTGGGCCAGGTGGCTGCCATGCCTGACAGCCGCGGGGACGACTGGCCGGCACTGCTGGAAAACAGCGCCCGCCCGGCCATGCAGGGCAAGCTGGAGGAATCCGAGCAGCAGCTGCGCGCCTTGCTGGCACGCGCACCGGCCAGCCAGCCGGCGCTGCAGGCCGACATATTGCACCGGCTGCAATTTGTGCTGCGCAGCCGCCAGCAAACCGCCGCCGCCCTCGCCGCCGCCGGCCAGGCACTGGCGCTGCGCCAGCAGGCTTTTGGGCCGAATCACCTGCTGGTAGCCGAATCGCAGCAAGCCTACGCGCGCCTGCTGGCGCTGGCAGGCCAGCCGGCAGCGGCCGAAAAACTGCTACGGCAGGCCCTGCAAACCACCGATCAGCTGACCGGTAGCGAAAGCCTGGCCACGGCCGGGTCACACCACGCGCTGGGCTTGTTCTACCAGCAGCAAAAGCAGTACGACCAAGCCGCCGAGCAGCTGGGGCGGGCTCTTGTCATACGCCAGAAAAGGCTACCCGCCGACCACCCCGACACGCTGTACACCCAGGCCCGCCTGGGCGCGGCACTGCAGCAGCAAAAGCAATACGAGCGCGCCATCGGTTTACTGCAAGACGCGCTGGACGGCGAAACGCGGCGCGGCAACGCAGACGGCCTGCACGCGGCCATCATTACGCGCGAGCTGGCCTACTGCTACCACTACCTGCAGGACTACCCCAGCGCCGAGGTGCTGTACCAGCAAGCCCTCACCCTGCTGGCGCTGAACCTGGGCAACCAGCACCACGCCTACGCCATCACCCAGCAGGCGCTGGGCTGGCTGTATATCAGCAGCCAGCGCGAAAGCCAGGGCCGCGCGCTGTTGGAAAACGCCCGCCAGCTGCTGCAACAAGCCGACAAGCCGCCCGCCCAACGCAAATAAGGGTTGCAAAAAACGCGCAAGCCGCCACCCGGAAGACATTTTTCGTCAAACGGTCATGTCTTTGCGGCTTCAACACGATATGATTAACGTTTAAAGAATTCCGCAACGTGCAGGTCGCCGCACCACTCACTGCGACAGGCCAGACTTGATACGCCAGCCCGGCATGGCGCCCAACTCACAAAGAAACGCATATGAAAAAACGCCTCGCAACGACTGTCATTGTTACCAGCCTGATGCTTGCCGCACCGGCCTTTGCCGGTATCAAGGAAGGCCGTACCGCCTTCAACAAGGGTGACTTTGCCGCGGCACTGCGCGAGTGGACGCCGGCAGCCGAGCAGGGCAACGCCAGCCTGCAATACCAGCTGGGCGAGCTGTATCGCAAAGGCCTGGGCACACCGGTAAACCTGGAACAAGCGGCCAACTGGTACCGCAAAGCCGCCGAGCAAGGCTACGCCGATGCGCAGCTGAACCTGGGCCAGCTGTACGAAAAAGGCAATGGCGTAGCACAAGACCTGGCCACCGCCGCCAGCTGGTACCGCAAGGCCGCCGAGCAGGGCAATACCGTTGCGCAAACCAACCTGGCCGCCCTGTACCAGAGCGGCCGCGTGCAGCAGCTGGATGTTACCGGTGCCGCCTACTGGTACCGCAAAGCCGCCAAGAGCGGTAACGCCCAGGCACAAACCAACCTGGCCGACATGGTACAAAACGGCACCGGCATCCCGTCCAACGCCGCCCAGGCCGCCACCCTGTACCGTAAAGCCGCCGAACAAGGCATCGCCCAGGCGCAGTACAACCTGGGTGTGCAGTATCAACAAGGCCGTGGCGTAGAAAAAAGCCCGGTAGAAGCCGCCAAGTGGTTCCGCAAAGCCGCCGAGCAGGGTTATGTCGAAGCGCAATCCAGCCTGGCCACCATGTTCCATAACGGCGTAGGCGTACCGCAAGACTACACCGCCGCCGCAGAATGGTTTGCCAAAGCCGCCGAGCAAGGCGACGCCGATGCCCAGTTCAGCCTGGCGCAGATGTACCAGCAGGGCCGTGGCGTAGAGCAGGATTACGTGAATGCGGCCAACTGGTTCCGCAAAGCCGCCGTTCAAGGCCACCCGAATGCACAAGCCGTACTGGGTAACCTGTACCAGAGCGGGCTGGGCGTACCGAAAGACCCGGCACAAGCCGCGGTATGGCACCGTCGCGCTACCGAGCAGCTGGCCGCCAGCTGGTTCGTGAAAGCCGCCGAGCAGGGCGATGCCAACGCGCAGTACAGCCTGGGCCAGATGCTGGAAAAAGGCCAGGGCACCGCGCAAGACCTGGCCGATGCGGCCATGTGGTACAACAAGGCGGCCAACCAGGGCCACGCCGGCGCACAAACCAGCCTGGCGCAGCTGTACGAGAAGGGCAACGAGCTGCCACAGGATTACGCCCAGGCCGCCAGCTGGTACGCCAAGGCCGCAGCGCAGGGCGATGCCCAGGCGCAAGCCAGCCTGGCCGCACTGCACATGAAAGGCAACGGCGTACCGTTTGACCCGAAACGCGCCTTTGCGCTGAACCAGCAAGCCGCCGCGCAGGACAACGTAGCGGCACAGGTCGCGCTGGCTGCCCAGTATTACAACGGCCAGGGTACCGAGCAGAACTACGAGCAAGCGGCCAACTGGTACCGCAAAGCCGCCCGTAGCGGCAATGCCGATGCGCAGTTCAGCCTGGGTGGCCTGTACGAAAACGGCCAGGGCGTGAAACAGAGCAACGACGAAGCCGTGGCCTGGTACCGCAAGGCAGCCGCACAGTACAACGTAGGCGGCCTGAACAACCTGGGCGTGATGTACTACTACGGCCAGGGCGTACCGAAAGACGCTACCGTGTCCTACGCGCTGCATAACCTGGCACGCGCCCAGGGCGACACGCTGGCAGCCAACAACCTGTCCCAGCTGGAACAGGATATGGGCCGCGCCCAGCTGGCACGCGCACAGGACCTGTCCCGCCGCATGAACGTACCGGGCAAGCTGCTGGCCGAGATCGAACGCTACGTGGTGTACGTGCGCCCGGTGCTGGCAGGCCGCACGGTCAAAGCCGCCAAACCATCGGCCAAAGTGGCTGACAAAGCCGCCACTAGCGAAGCACCAACCACCGCGACTCCAGCCAAAACCGGCAAGACCTCGGCCAAGGCCAGCAAGATGAAGGCCGCCGCCAACCAGGCCATTACCGAGCTGTCGGCACAGCTGAACGCTGCCGTGGCACCGGAAGCGGCACCGGTTAAAAAGTAAACCGGCAGCGCCCACCCCACCGCAGCCTGGCGCTGCGGTTTTTTTTTGCCGCGCCGCCCCATGCGGTAGCAGGCACAGGAACCCGCGCCCTTGGGCGGAGTCTGTGCCTGCTGGGGCCGGCAGACGGCACCCGCACTTACCGCACTTACCTACGGAAACATCATGTTCAAGAAACTGCTTGCCTCTATCGGCGTCGGTGGCGCCAAAGTCGATACCCAGCTGGACAACCCGCGCCTGCGCCCTGGTGACATGCTTACCGGCCGCGTGGTGGTACAGGGCGGCAATGCCGACCAGGACATCGAAAAGATCGAGCTGGTCTTGATGGTGGAAGCAGAGCAAGAGTCTGGCGACCACGAAGTACGCGGCGCGCTACCGCTGGGCAGCATCCTGGTGAGCCAGCGCTTTACGGTAAAAGCCGGCGAAACCCGCCAGTTCCCCTTCCAGCTGCAGCTGCCGGCGGAAACCCCCATCAACGCGCTGGCGCACTACGGCCGCCCGCTGGCGGTGTGGATCCACACCGACCTGGCCATAGCCTCGGCCGTGGACGCCAGCGACCGCGACCTGCTGGAAGTGCACCCCACCGCGCAGGTCGCCGCGCTGTTGGCCGCATTCGAGCAGCTGGGCTGGGGCCTGTACAGCACCGATGTCGAAGTGGGCACCGCGCGCATCGGTAATGTGGCCAGCACCCTGGGCTGCTATCAGGAAATGGAGCTCAAACCGCGCGGAGGCAACTTCCGCATCCAGGAAATCGAGCTCACCTTCCTGCCGTGGGGCAACGAAACCCACGTACTGATCGAGGTGGATTCCCGCTTTGGCGGCGACTTCTACCGCTCGCTGGCCATGGGCCCGGACTTTGCCAGCCGCAACTGGGCCGACGAGCTGCGCCGCCAGCTGCCGCTGTAAGCCTGCCGGCCCGCAGGCTCAAGCCGACGGGCCGAACCAGCCCAGCCAGCGTTTTGGCCTGGGCAGCAGCCGGTAAGCCGGCTGCACCAGGCTATCGATCAGCTGCGTATCCGCCCTGGGCTGGCGCGCCGCCACCGGGTTGGCCGCACCGGTGGCCGCCACCTGCCAGCGCCCCGCTTGGTGGCGCACGTGGTAGCCCATCGCACACGACGGGCAATGTACGGTGTCGCCGTCCTGCACCTCGCTATGCATCACCAGCGTGGGCCCGCAAGCCACGCACTGCTGCAATGGCCGCCCCGGCGCACTGTGGCCGATCACGGCATCCAGCGCGCCTTCCTGCCCCAGTGCCAGCACGATGCGGCCAACCTCGGCGTCAAACTGCCGGCCCAGGTTTTCCTCGATGATCTGCAGCGCCTTGGCCAGCGGCATGCCGGCGCGGTAGGGGCGCGAACTGGTCATGGCGTCCAGCGCGTCCACCACCCCGACAATGCGCGCCACCAGCGGGATAGCCGCCCCGGCCAGGCCGCGCGGGTAGCCACGGCCATCCGGCGTTTCGTGGTGCAGCCACACTGCATCCATGGCCAGCGCGGCCAAAGGGTGGCCGGCCAGCAGGTCGGCACCGACCTGCGGGTGGGTCTTGATCACGGCGTACTCTTCGTCGGTAAGCCGGTCGCGCTTGTTCAATACCGCGTCCGGAATGCCCACCTTGCCCAGGTCGTGCAAAAAGCCGCCCAGCGCCACGCGTGCCACGTCGTCAGGCGGCAGCTGTATGCGCTCGGCCACCAGGCGGGCAAATTGCGACACCCGCCACAAATGGCCGCCGGTATAGGCATCGCGCGCCTCCACCATCATGGCCATCACGTATAAAGACTTGAGTAATGCCTGCGCCTGCTCCATGTTTCCCCCTTTGCTTCTATAGAAATTAGACGTAAACGGCGGCGTTTTCTTACAAGCTGGCGTAAAAAAACCAGCCCGCTGCGGGCAAGCGCGTACAATTAGCCCATTCGGCCGGAGCCCTGTGCTGCCGGCCGCCTTCTTTTGTCTGCGAGAACACCATGTCCACCCTGACCGAACTGCTTGTAGCCGCCGACGCGCACCGCGCCGCGCTGCTAACCCGCCTGGCCAGCGAAGAAACCGATACCTACCGCCTGTTTCACGGCAGCGCCGAAGGCCGCCCGGGTCTGACCATCGATCGCTACGGCGACGTGCTGCTGCTGCAAACCTTCCACACGCCGCTGAGCGAAGAAGAGCACCAGGCCATCCTGGCGCACTACGCCCCACTGGGCCTCACGGCGGTGTACAACGACCGCAGCGGCGCCAATTCGCGCATCGGCAACCGCCTGCCGGAAGACCAGCTGGAAGCCGCCCAGACGCCGCGCACCATCCGCGAACTGGGCGTGAAGTACCACTTCCAGGCCCGCCACCAAGGCCAGGACCCGTGGCTGTTCCTCGACCTGCGCGCCGGCCGCCGCCGCGTGATGCAGCTGGCCGAAGGCAAGAGCGTGCTGAACCTGTTCGCCTACACCGGCGGTGTGGGTGTGGCCGCCGCCAAGGCCGGTGCCAGCTTTGTGATGAACGTGGACTTTGCCGAATCCAGCCTGCAAGTAGCGCGCGCCAACGCCAAGATCAACAGCCTGGCCACCCGCCCGCGCTGCGTGGAAAGCGACTGCTTTGCCGCGCTGCGCCAGCTGGCCGGCATTGGCCAGCCCAAGATGGTACGCGGCAAGAAAATGCCCCCGTTCCCGGTGCTGGAAGCGCGTCAGTTCGACCTGGTCTTCCTGGACCCGCCGCGCTACGCCAAGAGCCCGTTCGGCGTGGTCGACCTGATCAACGACTACCCGGCGCTGTTCAAGCCGGCCCTGCTGGCCACCGCCGAAGGCGGCATGCTGATCTGCTGCAACAACGTGGCGCAGGTAGACCGCGACGCCTGGCTGGCCCAGCTCAAGCGCAGCGCCGAGAAAGCCGGCCGCACCGTACGTGACGCCGAGTGGATCACGCCGGAAGACGACTTCCCCACCTTTGACGGCAACCCGCCGCTGAAGATGGTGCTGCTGCACGTATAAGCCACATCGCCGTGCAAAAGCCCGGCTGCCGCCACCCGCAAGGTTGGCCGCAGCCGGGCTTTTTTGCTATGTTGCATGCAGTATCGATATAACAATTCATCTGGCAGGCGCTGCACGCCGCACTGCCATACAGCGCGTTCCGGCCGCATACTGCAAGCCTGTCGCGCCAGCATCAGCCCGACCGCCCAGCCCTGGAGAGGCGCATGCACACACCCGACCCACCACCGCACGAGCAAGCCCGGCAGGCATTGCTCGCGCGTACTGCCTTGCTGGATACCCCGGCCGAGGAAGCGTTCGACCGCGTGGTACTGCTGGCCTCCGAGCTGTTTGGCGTGCCCGTGGCCCTGATCTCGCTGATCGACAGCGAACGGCAATGGTTCAAGGCCAAGGTCGGTGTCGATGTCTGCCAAACCCCGCGCGCCATCTCGTTTTGTAACCATGTCGTGTCGCAAGGAGACATGCTGGTAGTCAGCAATGCCTTGCTGGATGAACGCTTTGCCGACAACCCGCTGGTCACCGGCGAGCTGGCCATCCGTTTTTACGCCGGTGCGCCCCTGCACCTGGATGCGCAGCATGTCATCGGCACACTCTGCCTGCTGGACCACCGCCCGCGGCGCTTTGGCCCTCGCCAGCAGGCCCGGCTGCAACAGCTGGCCGATACCCTGTGCGAGCTGATACGCCAGCGCATGCTGCTACAGCTGGCCGAACGGCAAAGCAAGCTGCTGCTCACCATCAACCAGGCGCAAAGCAGCTTTCTGCTGGACCGCGACCTGGGCGCCGCCTGCGGCACCATCCTGCACTCGCTACTGGCCATGAGCCAGACCACGCTGGCGTTTATTGCCAGTTGCCAGGTAGACGACCGCGACAGCTGCTACCTGGACATCCCCAGCATTGCCCACCTGGAAACCGGCGCCTTGCAATGGCTGATGCCACAGCTCAGCCACGATAGCCGTGGCTACCGCCTGTACGGCTTCGACCATGTCTACGGGCAAGCCATTGCCGAGGGGGAGCCACTGGTCATCAACCAGCCCGCGCTGTACGACGACAGTGGCGCACTAAAGGGTATCCAGTCGCTACTGGTCATCCCGTGTTTCTTTCATTTGTCGGTCATGGGGGTGCTGGTGCTGGCGAACCGGGCAGGGGGGTTTGACCAGGAAATCATCGACCACCTCACCACGCTGTCGGACGGTATCGGCACCTTGCTGCACGTGCGCGGGCTGGAAATGGCGCGCCAGGCCGCCGAAGCCGAGCTGGCACGTCAGGCCACGCTGGACCCGCTGACTGGCTTGCTCAACCGGCGGGCGTTTCTGGAACGCTGCCTGCAAAACCAGCAACGCTTTACCCGCTACCAGCAGCGCTTCAGCCTGCTGATGCTGGACCTGGACCACTTCAAGGCGCTGAACGACCGCCTGGGCCACCCGGCCGGCGACTACGTGCTCAAGGAAGTCAGCCGCCAGCTGCGGCGCTCCTTGCGCGAAATCGACAGCCTGGCGCGCTGGGGCGGGGAGGAGTTCTGCATCATGCTGCCGCAAGAGCAGGAACAAGAAGCCATGCAGCTGGCCCAGCGGCTGTGCCATACCCTGGCCAGCCTGCCACTGCAGTGGCAGGGCGAGGCAGTGCACATTACCGCCAGTATCGGCGTCGCCACGCTCAATGCCTCGGGTGAAAGCACCGACAACCTCATCGCCCGCGCCGACGCAGCCATGTACCAGGCCAAGGCTGCAGGGCGTAACCGCACCTGGCTTGCTCTGCCATAATTAATAGTGATTCCCATTTGCATTCATGCTAGACTCCGCGCTTTACAGGACAGGCTGTTGCAGTGCTCGAGCGCTATTACCACGAACTTCTGAACTTCATTGCACGCAGTACCGGCTGCCGGGAAAAGGCGCAAGACGTGGTGCAGGAAAGCTATGCCCGCGTACTGGCCAGCCATGGCAATACACCACCCGCCCAGCCGCGTGCACTGCTGTACACCACCGCGCGCAACCTGCTCATCGACCAGCACCGCCAGCAGCAACGCCACCCGGAACACACCCTGGACGACACCGAGCTGCCCGCCGCGCCGGCCTGCGAGCCGGAGCGCACCGTAGCGGCCCAGCAATCGCTGGCCAGGCTACTGGACATCGTCGCCGGGCTACCGCCACGCTGCCGCCAGGCCTTCGTGCTGTACAAGTTTGACGGCCTGAGCACCGCCGACATTGCCAGGCAAATGGGCATTTCGGTCAATATGGTAGAAAAACACATCATCAACGGCATGCTGGCGTGCAAAAAGGGCATGGCCGGGCAGGATACGCCATGAACACAACGCCTCTCACCCCCGCAACGCCCGTTCCAGACAGCATCGACTACCAGGCGGCACAGTGGTTACTGCGCCAGCAGCAGGGCTTATCGCCACAGGAGCACGCCACGCTACAGCAATGGCTGGCAGCCCACCCGGCCCACGCGCAAGCCTGGCAGCAACTGCACGCGCTGGACAGCCTGCTGGGCAGCGCCAGCGCGGCACAGCGCGATGCCCTGCGCCAGCAGCTGCCCCCCATGCTGCAAGCCCTGCCACCACGGCGCAGCCGCTTGCCCCTGGCAGCAGCCGCCTGCCTGTGCTGTGCCATCGCTGGCGGCCTGGGCTGGCAGCAATGGCAACAGCAGCAACCGCTGTACCAGGCCACCCTGGTCACCGCGCAGGGCGAGCAGCGCGACGTGACCCTGCCCGATGGCAGCCGGCTTAGCCTGGATAGCGCCACCCGGGTGGACGTTACCCTGTACCGCCAGCAACGCAACACCCGCCTGCTGGCCGGGCAAGCGTTTTTCCAAATAGCACCAGACAAACAGCGCCCCTTTCACGTGCTGGCCGACAGCCGCCGCGTCACCGTACTGGGTACCCGTTTCAGCGTGCGCCAGGTTGGCCGCAGCTATCAGGTGGCCGTGGCCGAAGGCAAGGTAAGGGTGCGCCAGTACAGCAACCGCCTCGATGCCGACGCCGACCGCCAGCCGCTGCAGCAAGCCACCTTGCAGGCGGGGCAGCAGCTGACCAGCGACAGCAAGCGGTTCAGCCACATCACGCCGGTTCCGCCGGCGGCCGTGGCCACCTGGCGCAGCGGGCGTCTGTTATTCGACAACACACCACTGGCCGAGGTCATCGCCGAGTTCAAGCGCTACGGGCCCAGCCAGCTGCAGCTGCAAGACCCTGCCAGCGGGCAGCTGCGCCTTACCGGCACCTTCAACGCCTACCAGCCGGCACAGTTTGCCCACGCACTGCCGCGCGTACTGCCGCTGGCTGTCACCCGGCAGCATGGGCAATGGCTGATCCATGCCCGAAGCGCATCGGAGCCGCAGCAGCGCTGACGTGCCTGCATGATTTTTTTTGCCCGCCACATCAGGGTTTGTACGTTTGTATCGTTTTCACAATTGAGAATGATTTTTGATACAAGCAAAAAGCCCCCACCATGCCACGCACACCCGCTCCCTCCCTGCGCCCACTCTTGTTGGCACTCAGCCTGGCTTTTGTCAGCCCGGCCTACAGTGCCCCACCACCGGCGCTACCCCAGGCCTTCAATATTGCCGCCCAACCCCTGGGCAGCGCCTTGAACGAGCTGGCTCGCCAGGCCGGCATGGTGCTACTGGTCGACGCGGCGCTGACCCGCACCCGCCATAGCCCGGCACTGCAAGGCCAGCTCACCGTGCGGGACGCCTTGCACCGCCTGCTCGCCGGTAGCAGCCTGCGAGCCGAGATCCGCGATAACACCATCACGCTCAAGCCAGTGGCCACCGCCCAGGGCGATGTTGCCCTGTCTGCGCTGCAGGTACGCGGCCAACGTCAGGCCGCCGGCCTGCTGCACGACGACGATATCGCGCTGGCAGACCGCCCCTACGTCAAGGCCGGCTCGCGCGCGGTGATCGACCAGCAACAGATCGAGCGCTTCCGCGGTACCTCGGTAGCTGACATGTTCAAGGGCACCCCCGGCGTACAGGTGGGCGACGGCCGCAATAGCGGCGCGGTTGATGTCAACGTACGCGGCATGCAAGGGCAGGGCAGGGTGCCGGTAGTAATCGATGGCAGCCAGCAGGCCATCAGCGTGTACCGCGGCTACGCCGGTGCCGCCGACCGCAGCTACCTGGACCCGGACCTGATCAGTAGCGTCACCATCGAAAAAGGCCCCAGCCTGTCGGCCCAGGGTGCCGGTGCTGTTGGCGGCCTGGTGCAGATGGACACCCTAAAGGCCGCCGATGTGCTGCTACCCGGCGAGCGCGTCGGCGTGCGGCTGCGCTGCAGCCTGCAAAGCAACACCGCCACCCCGCAGGCCAGCATCAAGACCCCGCCGCGCCAGCACGCGTCGGGGCTGGATGGCCGCGCCGGCGCCGGCAGCATGGCGCTGGCCACCCGCCAGGATCACTACGAGCTGGTGGCCGCCTACGCCCACCGCGAGCAGGGCAACTACTTTGCCGGCAAGCACGGCTACGACAAGCTGCGCGTGTACAACAACTGGATGAACTTCGGCGGCACCAACCCGGAAGTAGAAGCCGGTGTCACCACCGTGTACCGGCCGGGCGAGGAAGTCACCAACACCGCCAACCGCAGCGACTCGCTGCTGCTCAAAGGCACGCTGCGCCCCAGCGAAGACAGCGCGCTGGAGCTGGCCTGGCGCCGCTACGACAGCCACTACGGCGAGATCATGCCGTCGCAGATCCTGCGCAACGACAGCGGCTACATCATGCAGTGGCCCGGCAGCCACGCCCTGCTGGACAGCTACAGCGCGCGCTACCAGTGGGCACCGGCAGCACAGCCGCTGATCCGGCTGAAAGCCAATGTGTGGCACACCGACATGCAAAGCGACGCCATGAACGGCGACGTGTTCCGCAACCCGCAGCAAGGCAAGCCACAGCCAAGCTGGGACGAAAACGACCCCGCCTGGCTGGGCGCCCGCTACCGCGTCAAGACCGCCGCCACCCGCAGCGGCGCCGACATCAGCAACAGCAGCCAGCTGCGCACCGCCGCCGGCGCCTTCAAGCTGGACTACGGCGTATCGCTGCAACGCGAGCGCACCGGCCCCGGCAAGGGCATGGTGGTAGATCTGGACGACATCAACCATAACCGTACCATCCGCAGCGGCCAGCGCGACGAGCACAGCGCCTTCGTCAAGCTGGACTGGGCGGCCAACGACTGGCTGAGCCTGGAGCTGGGCGGGCGCTACAGCCGCTTTGCCAGCCGTGACCACAACGTACAAGCCACCGCGCACCACACCGAACAGCGCTACCGCACCATCGACGTCTACCAGGGCGAGGGCGATACGGAAGAACGGATCGGCTACCTGAAATGGCTGCCGGACGCCAACGGCGAATACAGCGCCGCCACCGACCCGCGCCTGCAGGCCGGCACCCAGTTACACCAATGGAGCGACACACCAGCCACCTTCGACCCGGCGCAAGCCAGCCGGCTGGAAGTAGACGAAAACAACGAATACAGCGACATCCTGTCCACCCGCTACGAATACGCGCCGCCGTTCCGCCGCCAGGACAGCGGCTTCGCACCCATGGCCGGCGTCACGCTGCAGCTGGGCGGCGGCGTCAGCGCCTACGCCCGTTACAGCGAAGGGCTGCGCATGCCCAGCCTGATGGAATCCACCCTCGGCTCGTCCGCGCCCTACCTCAACCCGCTGGCGCCGGAACGCAGCAAGAACCGTGAAGTGGGCATCAGCCTGCTGCGCGACGACTGGCTCAAACCCGGCGACAAGCTGCGCGCGCGCCTGGCCTATTTCGACAACCGCAGCGACGGCTACCTGACGCGCCGCCCGTTCAAGGGCCTGCCGGGCATGCAGAACTTCACCATCGCCAATATGGACCGCTACCAGATCAAGGGGTTGGAGCTGCAAACCGGTTACGACAACGGCGGCTTCTTCGGCGAGCTGTCGGCCACCTACCACCGCCAGGTGGAGATCTGCGACCAGCACACCGCGGCCTACTTCCGCGCCATGCATTACGACGTCTACGACGAGGACAGCGGCACCTTCCGCACCGTCTACCCCCACGCCACGCTGGGCAACTGCTCGCCCACCGGCTTTTCTACCGCCTACGTGCGCAACCACGTGCCGCCACGCCTCAGCGCCAACCTCACGCTGGGCGGGCGCTGGCTGAACGACACCCTCAGCGCCGGTACCCGCGTGCTCTACACCAGCGGCCCTACCGCCGAGCAGGCTTCCAGCGGCCGCGACTGGGAAAGCTACAACGGCACGGCCAACCAGGTGCTGACCCGGCCATTCACGCTGGTAGACCTGTTTGCCAGCTACCAGCTGGCGCGCAACACCAAGCTGGAGCTGGCGGTGGACAACCTCACCAACCGCTTTTACCTCGACCCGCTCACGCTCAGCCTGATGCCAGGCCCTGGCCGCACCTACCGTGCAGCCATCAGCGCCCGCTTCTAGGGATCAACCACTCTGCCGGCCGCCGCCTGCGGCCAACCCCCACCACACCAGAAAGAAAGCAGCATGACCATCACCGGACAAACCCTCAGCCGCACCCAGCGCCTGAAAGCCGCCACCCACGCCACTCATGACGCGCTGGACCAGCGCATCATGACCTATCGCCCTTTTGCCAGCCACAGCCACTACCGCCAGTTCCTGCAGGCGCAATACCTGTTCCTGCGCGACGCCGACGCGCTGTACGACAACCCCGGCCTGGCTGCACTGTTTGACGACCTGGCCAGCCGCCGCCGCCACGCGCTGATCGCCGCCGACCTGGACGACCTGGGCTGCCCGCTACCCAGCCGCAGCGCAACAGCCCCTATCGACAGCCAGCTGGACGTGGCCACCGCCATGGGCTGGCTATACGTGGTAGAAGGCAGCAAGCTGGGCGCCGCCATCTTGCTGAAAATGGCGCAGGCACTCGGCCTGTCCGACGAAAAAGGCGCCCGCCACCTGGGCGGCCACCCCGACGGCCGCGCCCGCCACTGGCGTGATTTCACGCAAGCGCTGGATGCCCTGGCACTGGATGCCAACACCGAAGCGCGCGTGACCGCCGGCGCCAAAGCCGCCTTCACCCTGATGAACCAGCACCTGGACCAGGTGTACGGATGCGCGTAAGCCATGCCCGGCCAGCGCGCTGGGCCTGGCACGCCACCGGCTGCCTGATGCTGGCGCTGGGCGGCATCGGTGCCATGCTGCCGCTGATGCCCACCACAGTGTTCCTGCTGCTGGCGCTAGCCTGCTTTGGCCGCAGCTCGCCACAGTGGGCGGCCCGCCTGCTGGCACACCCGCGCCTGGGCCCGCCACTACGGCAGTGGCAGCAGCACCGCGTGGTTCCCCCCTATGCCAAGGCACTCGCCTGTGTCGGCATGGCACTGGGCTTTGTGGCGCTCACCGCCAGCCAGCCACCCGGCTGGCTACTATGGCTGGCAGCCCTGCTACAGCTGGCGGTGGCAGGCTGGCTGCTGCGCCAGCCCGGCTACCCGGGGCACACGCCACGGGCTTGGCCACTGCGCGCAGGGCAGGGAGCGGCGCTGTGTACGCTCGCCCTGCACGCCATGCTCATTGGCCTGCTGTTACACCACGCTGCGCGCCCACCACAGCAGCTGGCCCTGGCGCAGCCCGGCCTGATGACACTCACCAGCTTGCCCGCACCGGTAGCCACGCGCAGCGCCAGCCGGGTCACGGCCGCCAGCCAGGCCAGCACGCCACGGCGCCGCGCCAGCACTGCGGCCACACCGCTGCTGCACACACACAACCCGGCCGCCACCCCGATCGCCCTTGCCCCGCGCCATGCCGCCACCGCCAGCGACACCAGCCCGCCAGCGCCCGAAGCCCCGGCGGCCAAACCGGCGGCAGCCGCCACCAACAGCGTCGCCGCCGCGCCGCCCAGCCCCTCGCTGCCCGCAGGCCAGGCCAGTGGCGGTAACAGCCATAGCTGGGAGGCCCAGGTCATGGCCCGGCTGGAACGCTACCGCCAGTACCCGGCAGGCGCGCGCGCCCAGGGCACCGAAGGCGTGGCTTACCTGCTGCTGAAGGTTGGCCGCGATGGCCGGGTACTGGCCGTACAGCTCAGCCAGAGCAGCGGCTACGCCAGCCTGGACGCCGCCGCCCTGGCCACCGTCCAGCGCGCCTCGCCGCTACCGCGCATCCCGCCAGAGCGCCCGGACGAGCTGAGCCTCACGCTGCCGGTAGAATTCTTTCTGGACTAGGGCCAGCGGCTGGCCAGCGCAATTGCGGTATCATCCGGTGATTAACCCTGCCGGAATACCATGATGAGCGATACCACCAGCCTGAAACCCTGCAACAAGTGCGGCGCCCCGGCCGAAGTGGTCAAGGCAGGCTCGCGCCGCTTCTGGGTACAGTGCACCCGCTACGCAGGGCAAGGCACCTGCAGCGCCATCGGCCCGCAAGCCGACAACAAGAAAGACGCCATCGCCGGCTGGAACAAGACCCGCTAAAGCGGAAGAGTGATGCCATGGAGAAGTTTTCCAAACTGCTGACCAAGCTCAAGCATGTGCTGCACGAAGACGACGCTGCCGATAGCGCCGCCCACGGGCATGATGCCCCCCTGCCGCACGACGATACCCCCGAAGCCATGACGCCTCGGCCGCCACGGCGCACGCTGGGTGCACCACTAGCGCCGCCACCGCTTGCGGCCAACCCTGGCATCACCCCTGCGGCCGCACCGCCACCACACCAGCCAGCCAGCGCGCCAGCCGAAATTATCGACAAGCTGCCGCGCGAGCTGCCACGCTACCAGCGCCAGCCCAAGCCTGCGCCCGCCAGCCACAAAGGCAGCGCGGCCAAGCTGCCGGTCATCGGCCTGGACGACGTGCAGCGCAACCTGCGCCGCGACCTGACCCGCCGCGAAAAGATCGCCGCCTACGACGGCAAACCCGTCCCCCAGCCGCGCGACCTGCCGCTGATCGACCCGCGCGAAGTACGCGCCAACGTGCAACAGCTGCATAGTGGCCGCCAGCCAGCCAAGCCCGCGCCGCTGCCGCCCGTGATCCTGCAGCCCACGCCGGTGATGAAAAAAGCCAGCGCGTCCACACCGTTGCCGCCATCACCGCTAGCCCAGCAAGAGCGCGAACGCGCCGCCGCCGCGCTGTTCGGCCCACAATCCAGCTTTGCCCAAGCCAAAGCCGACGCCCAGGCACCACGGCCCGCCGCCAGCGCGCCTGCCGAGATCCAGGCCGACTGGCGTGGCGCCAGCCACGCGGCAGAAGCCCGCGCCGCCGGCATGCCCCTGCCACCGCAAGCGCCTGTCACGCCAGCGTTCGAGCCGGCCAGCAGCAGCGACACCCCACCAGACAGTGCCACCGCGCACCCGCAGCAAGACGACTTCGTGCTGGACGACGACTTTGCCTTGCCTGCAGAGGCTACCAACGAAGCGGCAAGCCACGATGAGCCCGCACCGGCAGCGGCGCCCGTAGCCGAGCCCGGCATCGCCAGCACACCGCCAGGCACGCGCTGGCAACAGCTGCGCCAGCCGGTAGCCGTACCGGCAGCCCCGCCGGTATGGCAGGGCGTTCGCCTGCGCCAGGCCATCGGCACGCCAGCCAGCGCCGAGCCCGCCACCATGCCGCAGCAGGCCGACAGTACGCCGGTAAGCACGGCCAACACCCCGGCCGCACAGGCCAGCTACCACAGCACCCAGCACGGCGATATCGTGTGGCACCTGCTGGACGACGAGGCCGACAACGAACCCGCCGTGGCACCCGCTACGGCCAACCCTGGCCTGGTATGGCAGCTGCTGGACGAGGCCCCACAGGCCGCGCCAGCCCAGCCGGCGGCAGCTAGCGCCGTACCCGCCGCGCACATCAGCCAGGCGCTGCACACCCTGGCCACCGCCGCGCAGCCCAAGCCGCACGCCATCCCCGTGGTATACGGCGACGCCTGCCTGCCCTCGCTGGACCTGCTGCGCCCGCCCGAAACACACAAGGCGGTGCAGAGCGAAGACTACCTGATCGAACGCGGCATTCTGATCGAAGAAAAGTGCGCCGAGTTCAAGGTGAAAGTGGCGGTGGTAGACGCCTACGCCGGCCCGGTGATTACCCGCTACGAAGTGGAACCCGCCGTCGGCGTACGCGGCAGCCAGGTGGTGAACCTGGCCAAAGACCTGTCGCGCGCGCTGGGCCTGGCGTCCATCCGCGTGGTGGAAACCATCCCCGGCAAAACCTGCATGGGGCTGGAGCTGCCCAACCCGCAGCGCCAGATGATCCGGCTATCGGAAATCTTCAGCGCCGACGTGTTCCAGCAAAACGCCTCCAAGCTCACGCTGGCCCTGGGGCAGGACATCAGCGGCGCACCCGTGGTGATGGACCTGGCCAAAGCACCGCACCTGCTGGTGGCCGGTACCACCGGCTCGGGCAAGTCGGTGGGCGTGAACGCCATGATTCTGTCCATGCTGTACAAGGCCACGCCGGACGAAGTGCGCTTCATCATGATCGACCCCAAGATGCTGGAGCTGTCGGTGTACAACGACATCCCGCACCTCTTGGCACCCGTGGTTACCGATATGAAGCTGGCCGCCAACGCGCTGAACTGGTGCGTAGGCGAAATGGAAAAACGCTACCGCCTGATGAGCCACCTGGGCGTGCGCAACCTGGCTGGTTACAACGACAAGGTGCGCGCCGCCGAGGCACGCGGCCAACGTCTGGGCAACCCGTTCAGCCTGACGCCGGAAACACCGGAGCCGCTGGCCACGCTGCCCTTCATCGTGGTGGTGGTAGACGAGTTTGCCGACCTGATGATGGTGGCTGGCAAGAAGATCGAAGAGCTGATTGCCCGCCTGGCGCAGAAGGCCCGCGCCGCCGGCATCCATTTGATTCTGGCCACGCAGCGGCCGTCGGTGGACGTGATTACCGGCCTGATCAAGGCCAACATCCCCACCCGCATCGCGTTCCAGGTGTCCAGCAAGATCGACAGCCGTACCATTCTGGACCAGATGGGCGCTGAAAGCCTGCTGGGGCAGGGCGACATGCTGTTCCTGCCGCCGGGCACCGGCTACCCGCAGCGCGTACACGGGGCGTTTGTCACCGACGAAGAAGTACACGCCATCGTGGAAGACCTGAAGCAGTGGGGCGAGCCGGACTACGTGGAAGGCCTGCTCACCGGCGAATCGGTAGCCGACGACGAGCAAGCCGACGCCAAGGGCCGCGCCGCGGCCGGCAGCGAGGCCGACCCGCTGTACGACGAGGCGGTAGCCATTGTGCTGAAAACGCGCAAGGCGTCCATTTCGTCGGTGCAGCGCCAGCTGCGCATCGGCTACAACCGCGCCGCGCGGCTGATCGAAGACATGGAAGCCGCCGGTATCGTGTCGGCCATGGAAAGCAACGGCAACCGCACCGTACTGGTACCGGATCGGGATTATTAGGCTTTCGATAGCACTGGCCTGTAAAAAAAGCGCTAGCTCCCAAGCTAGCGCTTTTTATTTATAGATTTCACATGTAACTGGCTGAAAACAAACGAAAACATGCTTATACTGCCGCGACCTTAAAATTGTCAGACAATATGAAATCGATTGTTTTCGCACTCGCGATGCTCATCAGTACCCTCTGCGCCAGCCACGCGCAAACCCTGCAGCTCGCCAATGGCGAATGGCCGCCCTACCAGTCCGCCAGGCTGCCACGTTACGGTTTCGCTTCAGCCGTAGTAAGCGAAGCAGCGGTACTGGGCGGCCTGCAGGTAAGCTACGGCTTCTACCCGTGGAAACGCGCCGAAGAAATGGTGCGCAGCGGCCATATCGATGGCTCGCTGGTCTGGAGCCAGACCCCGCTGCGCGACAGCTTTGCCCTGTTCAGCGAACCCATTCTCCAGGACCGCGAGATCATCATTCATCACGCCGGCAAGCCATTGGCCGACTGGCCGCTACGCCAGCAGTGGCAAGGCGTCCACCTGGCCCTGCCGCTGGGCTCGCGCACCTTTCACGAGCTGGTGCAGCTGGAACGCGCGGGGCGGGTGGAATACCACCGTGTAGAAAGCCCCGAAAACGGCCTGCGCATGATTCTGGCCGGGCGCATGACCGCCATGACCATGGCCAGCAGCGTGTACCGGAGCCTGCGCCGCGACAAGCTGACAGCACAGGAACGCAGCCAGCTTGCCACGCTGCCCACCCCCATCGAAACCGTCCCCTTCCGCCTGATGCTGTCGCGTGCGCGCCCGCAAGCGGCGGCACAGTTGGCCGCATTCAACCGCGGCCTGCAGCTGCTGCGGCAAAGCGGCCGCTACGCCCAGCTGGAAAAACAGCTGCTACCCCATGCGGGCAAAGCACCGTAGTACCGGCAGCAAAACGCCCCGGCCACAGCATGGCAGGGGCGTAGGCTGGCTAGAAACGTGGCACCGCTCACTAAAGTTTGCAGCACATCCTGGCCAAGACGCGCCGACAAGCCCGGTACAAACCGTACGGCAAGGCCGCGCAGGATCAGCGTTTTGGTGAGCGTCGCTTACTTGCCCTGCAGCGCGTCGGCGGCCTGTTTCACCGCGTCCACCTGCTGCTTGGCCTCGTCTATCTGCTGGCCCAGCTCCGGGTTCAGAATGGCCGCCGCCGCACCCACGCGCTGCGCCACGCCCAGGGCGGCACTGGCTTGTTCCTTCAGCTTGCCGGCACTGCCCACCGCCGCGCTGGCCTGCTGTTTCAGCTCGCCCAGCGGCGCGCTGCTATCCTGTACCACCTGATGCGCGGTGCCGATGGCCGCCGACGCCTGTTGCTGCAGCTTGCTGGCCTGCTCGGCACTACACGCCACCAGGCCGGCACTGGCTGCCAGCACAATCCAAAGCTTGCGCATTACTGTCTCCTGTTCGTCAAAGGCTGCACACTGCAGCATTAAATAGAGTGCCATACGCCCGCCACAGTTCCTGCGGCCAACGTGTATGCTGAAAGCTTCCCACCTGCCGGAGCCTTGCCCCATGGATACCAGCCTTCACACCCTGAGCACCCTGTTTGCCCAGCTGGGCCTGCCGGACAGCCCGGCCGACATCGGCGCCTTCATTGCCAGCCACCCGCTGCCCACCGATACCGCCATCGAGGACGCGCCGTTCTGGACCAGCGCCCAGGCCGCTTTCCTCAAACAGGCGCTGGAAGACGACGCCGACTGGGCCGAGCTGGCAGACACCCTGGCCGCCCGCTTGCAGCAGGCCTGAGTGCATTTGCGCAAGTAACTGATTCCGCTATACTTCCGCCCCTTGCCACACCACCCACCGCAGGAAGTACCAGATGAGTCTGTTGCCGCACCAGGTCGAGCTGCTCTCGCCCGCCAAAAACATCGACATCGGCCGCGAAGCCATCCTGCACGGCGCCGACGCCGTGTACATTGGCGGCCCCAGCTTTGGCGCGCGGCACAACGCCTGTAACAGCGTGGCCGACATTGCCCAGCTGGTGCAGTTTGCCCACCGCTACCACGCGCGCATCTTCACCACGCTGAACACCATCCTGCACGACGCCGAGCTGGACGCCGCGCGCACGCTGATCTGGCAGCTGTACGACGCCGGCGTGGACGCGCTGATCGTGCAGGATATGGGCATCCTGCAGATGGACCTGCCGCCGATCCAGCTGCACGCATCTACCCAGTGCGACATCCGCGACGCCGACAAGGCCCGCTTCCTGTCCGACGCCGGCTTTAGCCAGATCGTGCTGGCGCGCGAGCTGACCATCCCGCAGATCGCCAAGATCTCGCAGGTGGTAAACGAAGGCGCCGACCCGGCCGCCATCGAGTACTTCATCCACGGCGCACTGTGCGTGGCGTTTTCCGGCCAGTGCTACATCAGCCACGCCGACACCGGCCGCAGCGCCAACCGTGGCGACTGCTCGCAGGCCTGTCGCCTGCCGTACACGCTGACCGACGAAAAAGGCGGCGTGGTGGCCTTCGACAAGCACCTGCTATCGATGAAAGACAACAACCAGAGCGCCAACCTGGAAGCGCTGCTGGACGCCGGCGTGCGCTCGCTGAAGATCGAAGGCCGCTACAAGGACGTGAGCTACGTGAAGAACATCACCGCCCACTACCGCCTGCTGCTGGACGAAATCTTCGAGCGCCGCCCCGAGCTGGCCCCGGCCGCCAGCGGCAGCAGCGAAATCTTCTTCACGCCCGACCCGGACAAAACCTTCCACCGTGGCGCCACCGACTACTTTGCCACCGGCCGCAAGATCGACATCGGCGCCTTCGATTCGCCCAAATTTGTAGGCGTACAGCTGGGCACCGTGCACCAGGTAGGCGACGGCTGGGTGGACATCGCCACCGCCGAACAGATGGCCAACGGTGACGGCATCAACTTCATGAAAAAGCGCGAGGTGGTGGGCATGCAGCTCAACACCGTCAAGCAGATCGGCCATGTGCCGGGCGGCGACAAGCTGTGGCGCTGCGTACCCAACGACCCGGCGTTACTGGCCGGCCTGAAGCCCGGTACCGACATCAGCCGCAACCGCGACCACGCCTGGGAGCTGGCACTGCTGAAAAAATCCGCCGAGCGCCGCATCGGCGTATGGGCCACGCTGGCCGACACCGCCAGCGGCCTGACGCTGACGCTGACCGACGCCGACGGCTGTAGCGCCACCGCTGCGGCCAACGTAGCGCTGGAGCCGGCCAAGGACCCCGCCCGCGCCGAAAGCAGCCTGCGCGACGCCGTGGCCAAGCTGGGCAACACCCTGTTCTACGCCCACGACGTGGCGCTGCAGCTGGCGCAGCCGTGGTTCGTGCCGGCCTCGGTCATCAACGGCCTGCGCCGCGACGCGGTAGAAAAGCTGGAGGCCGCCAGGTTGGCCGCATGGGCGCGCCCGCAGCGCAAAGCCGAGCTGCAGCCGGCACCGCGCTTCCCCGAGCAAAACCTGAGCTACCTGGCCAACGTGTACAACGCGCTGGCGTGGGATTTCTACAAAAAGCACGGCGTAGAAGTGATCGAGCCGGCCTACGAAGCGCATCAGGAAGAAGGCGAAGTCAGCCTGATGATCACCAAGCACTGCCTGCGCTTCTCCTACAACCTATGCCCCAAGCAGGCCAAGGGCGTGAAGGGCGTGATGGGCCAGGTACGCGCCGACCCCATGGTGCTGAAATCCGGCGATGAAACCTACACGCTGAAATTCGAATGCCGCCCGTGCGAAATGCACGTGATGGGCAAGATGAAAAAGCACATCCTGAAAACCCCGCCGCCAAGCGACATCCCCGCCACCGCGCCGATCACCTTCTTCAAGCAGCGCCCGGCGTCGTAAACCAGGCCCGCGGCCAACGTTGGCCGCAGGGCAGGGCGCCAGCACATCACCAACGTACAAGGGCAAGCCGGCTGGCTTGCCCTTGTGCCTTGGTGCATCAGTATGGCGGGGGTAGGGTGTGCAAAGGCCAGCGGCTGTGCCCACCAAGGCCTGTAGCAGTATGGCGGCAGCAGCTCTTCTGAGCCTCGCAGACCTAGCCCATGGCCAAAATATACTCCTGCCACTTGGCTAGCATGGCGGGGTAGGCCGCTTCAAAGTCAACGATGGCTGCATTACCCGCAGGAGACAGCGCGGTTAGCACATACGTCACGGTAACAGCGGTTTGATTGTCGGATAACGCTTCGCAGTTGATGCTGACCTGCACGAAACGCGAGCCAGGCGTCACCCGGACGTAGCGCGAATGAAAGCTCGCCGGCTGGTAGTCAGCCAGCGTCCATAAGGTCAGCTCGTCGCCATCTCCTGTCGTGAACACCATCCCCGCCTGGGTACGGCCATCGGCCGGGTGCAGATAGCGTGGCTGCCAACCGGGTACCCAACGCATTTCGCCCTGCGGGGTAAACAGCTCAAAAGCCTGAGTAACGGGTAAGGGCAGGATAAAGCCGCCACTGAGATTACGGTTCATTGCCTGAAACATGGGATGTCCTTGATGTGATAAAGGTTGCAGCATGGCCACATGGCCAGCCACGGGACATGTCCCCGGCAAACAACAAATTCATTCTCCCTTGCGATCCTGTAGCCGGTGGCTGGCTTGAGCATCCAGATCCAGTCCGTAGATAGCCTTGAGTTGGGCAATCACCGCCAGCGTATCCGGTTCGAACGCAGCCTTGCCCTCAAAAGCATGCAGCACGATGCCTTCCAGTAAATCACCCAGCGTCATGTCTTTATGCTCGGCCAGTGCTTTCAACACCTTGACCAGACGTTTTTCCAGCCGCACACCGGTCTGAATCCGCTCCACGACTACAGTAGCGTTATCGGGCATGATGAATCTCGCCATTTCTTTGGTACATATGTACCAATATAACAGAAAAACAAGCTACAAGATGCTGGCAAGGTCTATCCCATCTTGTTCACCGACAGCCTCACCTTTAGCCGCAGACTTTTGTAACAAGCCGGCTCGCCATGCCCATCTTGCGGACACCCAGGCTGCTCGCAGCAGCAACTATCGGCAACACAGTAGCTTGGGTTGAGCGCAGCGAAGCCCAGCATTGACTGCAGGTCAGATAACCGGCGCCAAGCCGGCCATGGGCGTGACGATAAATCCGCAACAGACCAAACGAGCGTTTGCGCATACTGCTTTGCTGTATGCCAGACCTGGCTTAGCGTGTTAGCTACCACCTGCGCGCACCAAGGACCATGACATGAAACTCGCCTATATCTTGCTGCTACCGTTGTGCAGCACTGCCTTTGCCAGTGATGCCTTGCCAATCAAAGGCTATGACAAACCCTGTATCGACCAGCGCGAACCCATACCGCTTGATGTCGCTAAAGCCAACGGCTGGACCATACAGACCGTACCCGCCGTACAAACGGCTAATGGCAACATCGACATCAGCTTGGTGTCGGACATCCCGCCGCAGCTACTGTGCCCGCAACAGGCCACGCCGTAAGGCTTACTCGCGGCAACGGGCTGTGTAGCAGTGGTGTCGGCGTCGGCGCAGGCGCTTGTGGAGCCGCGCACGCGCGCGAGGGCATTGTGGCGGCCAGGCGGGGGGCAAGGCCAATGCGCCGCGCCGCAGGCCGCATCAAGCCATGCCTGCGCGCGTGCTACCAGCCGGCCCCGTCGGCAAAATGCTCGCCCAGAAAATCGACAAAGCAGCGCACCTTGGCCGACAGCCCCAGCCGCTGCGGGTATAGCGCCCAGATATCGGCCGGCGCGCCGTGCCAGCCGGGCAGCAGGCGCTGCAGGCGGCCGCTGTGCAGGTAGGGCGTGACATCCCATAGCGAGCGCAGCAGCACGCCGTGGCCATCCAGCGCCCAGTTCACCGCCGTTTCGCCATCGTTGCTGGATAGCGCACCGGCCACTTTTACCGTTTGTACCTGGCTACCGCTGTGCAATACCCAGTTGCCCCAGGTGTCGTCGTTTTCGCGCACTACCAGGCACTGGTGCGCGCGCAAATCGGCAGGCTGCTGCGGGGCGGGGTGCTGCGCCAGGTACAGCGGCGAGGCGCACAGGATGCGGCGGTTGGCCGCAATACGCCGCGCGTGGATGCGGGCGTCGGGCGGCGGGCCAAAGCGGATGCTCACGTCAAAGCTGCCCTCACTCAGCGCCGGCATGCGGTCGCTCAGGTGCAGTTGCACCTCTACCTGCGGATAACGGCGCACAAAAGCCGACACCAGCGGCGCGATGTGGCGGCGGCCAAACCCCAGCGTGGCGTTCACGCGCAGCAGGCCCTGCGGCGCGCCGCTGGCGGCCATCAGCTCGCCTTCCAGCTCGCCCAGCTCCGCCAGCAAAGGTTGGCCGCGCGCCAGGTAGCGCTCGCCCTCCGGCGTTAGCGCCAGGCTGCGCGTGGTGCGGTTGAGCAGGCGCACGCCCAGGCGGCGCTCCAGGGCGGCCAGGCGGCGGCTGGCCGCTGGCGGGGTAATGCCCAGCTGCTGCGCGGTGGCGGTAAGGCTGCCGCACTGCATCAGGCGGCAGAAAAACGCCAGGTCGGCGATGGGGTCCATTCGTGCACCCAGCTTAATAATGGCTTGTTGGTGGCGAAATTATAGCCAGCCATAGACGGTATACACTGCCTGCTTTCGGGCTATAGGGCGGGTTATGTCATGCATCTGGATGTCTTTACCACGCTGGGGGCACTGGCACAGGGGGTCATCCTGGGTGCTTTACTGGGCGGGCTGGGTGGCCTGCTGGGGATAGGTGGCGGCATTCTGGCCATACCGCTGCTGGGCGGGCTGTTTGGCATGAACCAGACGCTGGCGCAGGGGACGGCACTGGTAATGATGGTGCCCAATGTGATGCTGGGTTTCTGGCGCTACCGCCAGCGCAGCCCGTTTCCGCTGCTGCTGGCGGTGCGCATTGGCGCGCTATCCATTGTGGCCACCTGGTTGGCCGCACAGCTGGCGCTGGGGCTGGACAAAGCGCTGCTGCGCCAGGTATTTGCCGCGTTTATTCTGGCCTTGGGCATGTACTTCTGGCGGGCGGCGGGGCAGACGGTGGCGGCCAACAATACGCCGTGGCCGGCGCGCTATCTGCCGGGGGTAGGGCTGGTCGGCGGCGCGTGTGGCGGCTTTTTTGGCGTGGGTTCGGGCATTGTGGCGGCGCCCATTCTGGTACGCGGCTTTGGCAAGAGCCAGGCCGAGGCCCAGGGCCTGGCGCTGGCGCTGGTGGTACCGGCGGCGCTGGTGGCGCTGGGCAGCTATGGCCAGGCCGGGCAGGTGGATTGGCCGCTGGGCCTGGCTCTGGCGCTGGGCGGGGTGTTAACGGTATCACCCGGCGTGGCACTGGCTTACCGCCTGCCAGCGGCGCTGCTGCGCCGGCTGTTTGCCCTGATGCTGTGGCTGACGGCGGGGCTAACGCTGTGGCTGGCCTGAACCGCTAGCGCAGCGGCAGCCTGGCGCCGTGGTCTTTCAGCGTTTTCATGATGATGTAGGAACACATGTCGCGCATGCCGGGCAGCTTGTTGAGGCGGTTCACCATGAAGTCGGAAAACGCCGCCAGGTTGGCCGCACGGATGTGCAGGATGTAGTTGCAGCTGCCGGTCACCACGTGGGCGGCGCTCACTTCGTCAAACGCCATCACTTCGGCCTGGAAGGTTTCGTGCCAGCCCGGCTGGCTGTGGTCCAGCGTGACGTGCACGATGGCATTGAGCTCGAAACCCAGCCGTGCGGCGTCCAGCCGGGCGTGGTAGCCGGCAATCAGGCCGGCGTCTTCCAGCGCGCGCACGCGGCGCAGGCAGGCCGACGGCGACAGCGCCACCCGTTCGGCCAGGTCCTGGTTGCTGAGGCGGCCGTTGTCCTGCAGCGCAGCCAGAATGCGCCAATCCAGAGTATCCAGTTGCATGGTGAATTTCCTGCGAGAAAAGGTGCTATTTACACACTATCCTGCGAAAAACCGGCCCGCAAGTACCCGTGTTTGCCATTTTATGTACCATCGCGGGGCCTAGCATAAAAAGGTCTTCCACCCACGCCGGCCTTGCCGGCAAGCGATTACCCGCATGATGACCCGAGCACACTGCCAGGCGGCCGACGCCCTGGATAGGCTGGCCGGTTTTCGCCAGCAATTCGCCCTGCCACCGGGCGTGATCTACCTGGATGGCAACTCTCTGGGCGCGCGCCCGCACAGTGCCTTGCAGCGCAGCCAGCAAGTGGTGGCGCAAGAGTGGGGCGACGGCCTGATCCGCAGCTGGAACGATGCCGGCTGGTTTGACCTTCCCGCCCGCCTGGGCGACAAGCTGGGGCAGCTGATCGGCGCGGCGCCGGGCGAAACCGTGGTCACCGACACCACCTCGCTCAACCTGTTCAAGGCACTGGCCGCCGCGCTGCGCATCCAGCAGCAAGACCACCCCACGCGGCGCGTGATCGTGTCCGAACGCGATAATTTCCCCACCGACTTGTACATGATCGAGGGCCTGATGGACTTGCTGCAGCAGGGCTACAGCCTGCGCCTGGTAGACGCGCAGCTACCGCTGGATGTCGCGCTGGATGCTGACGTGGCGGTGCTGCTGCTATCGCACGTGAACTACCGCACCGGCGCCATGTACGATATGGCCGCCGTTAGCACCCGCGCCCGCGCCAACGGCACGCTGACGCTGTGGGACCTGGCGCACGCCGCCGGGGCGGTGCCGGTAGACCTGAACGCCAACGGTGCCGACTTCGCCGTCGGCTGCACCTACAAATACCTGAACGGCGGCCCCGGCTCGCCGGCCTTTATCTGGGTAGCGCCAGCGCATCAGGACCGCTTCTGGCAGCCGCTGTCGGGCTGGTGGGGCCACCAGCAGCCGTTTGCCATGCAGCCGGCGTACCAGGCGGCCAGCGGCATTCGCCGCTTCCTGTGCGGCACCCAGCCGATCAGCGCCATGGCCATGGTGGAGTGCGGGCTGGATATCGCGCTGCAGGCCGATATGCGCGATATCCGCGCCAAATCGCTGGCGCTGGGCGACCTGTTCATCACCCTGGTGGCACAGCAGTGCGGCCAGCACCCGCTCACGCTGATTACCCCGCGCGAGCACGCCGCGCGCGGCAGCCACGTCAGCTTCTGCCACCCGCACGGCTATGCGGTGATGCAGGCGCTGATTGCGCGCGGCGTCATCGGCGACTACCGCGAACCGGCGGTACTGCGCTTTGGCCTGACGCCGCTGTACCTCAGCCATACCGACATCTGGGACGCGGTGGCCATCCTGCAAGACATCCTGGACAGCGAAAGCTGGCGCCAGCCGCAGTACCAGCAGCGCGCCGCGGTGACCTGAGCCTGCGCATGCGGCCAACCCTGGCAGCCGGCCCGGGGTTGGCCGCAATAATCTACAAGCACCCGGCGGCGATTTGCGCTATCAGTAAGGCATGAGCGCCGCCTCCACCATCCGCTACTGGCAAACCCCGCTGTTACCCGGCGTGGAGCTGTGCCGTGCGCGCCATCTGGACTTCAGCTACGGCCGCCACGTGCACCTGGACTACCACATCGGCCTGGTGCAGTACGGCGGCCAGCGCTTTATCCACAAGGGCAGCAGCCACGCGCTGGTGGCCGGCACGCTGTCCACGGTAAACCCGGACGAAGTACACGACGGCCTGAGCCTGCTGCCGGAAGGCTACGAGGTGCGCGTGTTCTCGCTGCCGCCCGCGCAGTTGGCCGCACTGTTGCCGCAGGCCGACGGCCGTTTTTTTGCCACGCCCTTGCTGGCGCGGCCCGACCTGTACGCCGGCTTTGCCCGCCTGCACGCGTGGCTGGAGCAGCCGGCCATCGACCCACTACTGATAGAAGAAGAAACGCTGCGCCTGCTGGCCACGCTATTCAGCCTGCCTGGCCAGCCGCACAGCCTGTCCACGCCACAGCTGCAACACCTGCGCGATTACCTGATGGCGCAGCTGGACGCCCGCCACACGCTGGAAGACCTCGCTGCCCAGCTGGGGCTGACGCGCTTTGCCTTCCTGCGCCAGTTCAAGCAGCGCACCGGCATCACCCCCTACGCCTGGCTCAAGCGCCTGCGGCTGGAGCAGGGCAAGAAGCTGCTGGCCAGCGGCCTGCCGGTCAGCGAGGTGGCACTGGCGGTGGGCTTTTTCGACCAGAGCCATTTTCACCACGGTTTTCGCCAGGCTTACGGCCTGACCCCGGCGCAGTTCCGCCAGCAGATGGCAGGCTGAGCCCGCCTGCCGAACGTGCAATGGTTTACAAGCCAGCCACCCGGCAGGGCATGCACACTGGCCGGCATGAACGAACCGTGGAACACACCATGCCTGCCGAACTGTTTTTTACCCTGGGTGCGCTGCACCTGGTGATGCTGGCCAGCCCCGGCCCCGACTTTGCGCTGATGCTGCGCACCTGCCACAACCGCACCCTGGCGCTGGGTGCCGCGCTGGGCATTGCGCTGGCGATCTTGCTGCACAGCTTGCTCAGCCTCACCGGCATCAGCCTGCTGCTGGCCAGCGCGCCGTGGCTGTTCAACGCCATCAAGCTGGCGGGCGCGCTATACCTGGGCTGGCTAGCCTGGGGCGCGCTGCAGGCCGTACGCGCCGGGGCGGGTAGCGCGCCGCATGGCGGCCAACGTAGCCCGGGCAGCCTGGCACAGGGGGTGCGCATGGGGCTGGCCACCAATCTGCTGAACCCGAAAGCCCTGGTGTATTTCATAGGTTTGCTGGCTGCCATGGTAGCGCCACAGGTAGGCCTGGCCAGCCGTGCGCTACTGGCGGCCGAGCTATGCCTGCTGTCGCTGCTGTGGTTTGGCGCGCTGGCGCTGTGCTTGTCCACCGGCCGTGCGCAGGCTGTGCTGGCACGCAGCCAGCGCACCGTGAACGCGCTCACCGCGCTGCTGTTTGGCCTGGTGAGCGCGGCCATCTTGCTGGAGCTGGCCAGCGGCCTGACGGGGCTGGCGTAAATCAGCGCCCCTGCGGCCAACCGTTGCCATCAAAAGCGGCGGCTATCGAACCGTGGCAGCGGCTTGCCGTCCGGCCATGCAAGGCAAATAATGGTTGCCCACCATCACGCCACCCGGGCCCCACCATGTATAGCGATGACGACCTGAACGCCGCCGTAAACGCCGGCATCTTCAGCCAGGATGCCGTGCGCGACTTTCGCGCCCTGGTAGCCCGGCGCCAGCACACTGCGCTGGCGGATGAAGAACACTTCCGCCTGCTGTCCGGCTTTAACGATATTTTTGTGGTGATTGCCTGCACCCTGCTGCTGGGCTCGGTAGCGTGGCTGGGCAGCCTGCTGGCACCGGCGGCCGGTGCCGCGGCGGTGGCTGCCGTGGCCTGGGGGCTGGCCGAGTACTTTGTCCGCCGCCGCCGCATGGCGCTGCCGGCCATTGCGCTGCTAGGGGCATTTGTAGCGGCCTGCCCGGTAACCATCCTCGCACTGCTGGGGCAAAACAGCCGGCCGGACGAGCTGATGGTGCTGGCCGGCGGCGGCAGTGCCGCGCTGGCAGCCTGGCTGCACTGGCGGCGCTTCCGGGTGCCGCTGACCGTGGCAGCCGGTACCGGCGCACTGCTGATGATGGTGATCGGTTTGCTGATGAGCGCCTTGCCCGGCCTGCGGCTGTACGCCGCGCCCATGATACTGGCCGGTGGTGCGGCCACGTTTGCGCTGGCCATGTACTGGGACAAACAAGACCCGGCCCGCCTGCAGCGCCAGTCGGACGTGGCCTTCTGGCTGCACCTGCTGGCCGCGCCGCTGATGGTGCACTCGTTCTTTGACATGCTGGGCATTCTGCAAGGCACTGCCAGCCTGCCGGCGCTGGTCGCCGTGCTGGGGCTGTACGCGCTGTTTGCCGTGGTATCGCTGGCCATAGACCGGCGTGCGCTGATGGTGTCGGCGCTGGCTTACGTGCTGTACGCCTTCAGCCACCTGCTGCAAACCGCCGGCCTGGCCGCCGATGGCTTTGCCGTGGCCGGCCTGCTGATCGGTGGCGGCCTGCTGACCTTGTCTGCTTTTTGGCAACACTGCCGCAGCGCCTTACTGCCGCGTTTGCCGGCGCGCTGGCTGGCCGGCCTGCCACCGTTGAAACAGGTGCCCTGATGCGCAAACTATGGCAACGCCTGTGGCACGACCCGGCCACCCGCTGGCCGCTACAAATGCTGATCGTGCTGCTGCTGTTGATGCTGGCGGTGTGGCTGTTCGACCTGGACGCACCGGTGGGCTACCAGTTGCCGCTGCCAAGCAAGGGCAGTGTGGCGGCCTGAGCCTGCCCAGCCGGGCAAGCCACGCGACAAAGCCGGCGCAACTGCGGTAGGGTACAAGCCTGCCCATGACAGGAGCTTGCCATGCCACAACCCGCCCGCGCCGGCGCGCTGATCTACGCCCGCCATCTGCCACAGTTGGCCGCCTTCTACCAGCAGCTGCTGAGCATGCAGCTGCTGCACGGCGACGCCGAACACCAGGTACTGAGCAACGCCGATTTCCAGCTGATCGTGCACGCCATGCCGCCGCACATTGCGGCCAAGGTACACATCGACACCCCGCCGCAACCGCGTAGCGAACAAGCCATCAAGCTGTTCTTTACCGTACCCAGCCTGGCTGACGCCGCGCAGTTGGCCGCAGCGCAGGGCGGGGCGCTGTACCGCGAACGCTACCAGGGGCCGGGCTTTACCGTGTGCAACGGCCACGACCCGGAAGGCAATATCTTCCACCTGCGCGAAAACCACGCCGCGCAAGCCAGCCAGGAGCCGACATGCAACTGAACGACATCCCGTTCGGCACCACCGACTGGGCCGCCATCCCGCGTACCGAACACCCCGGCGACAGCGGCACCGCGTGGTGGCGCACCTGCCAGTTCGGCACCGTCCGCGTGCGCATGGTGGAGTACAGCCCCGGCTACCTGGCCGACCACTGGTGCCAAAAGGGCCACATCCTGCTGTGCCTCAGCGGCGAGCTGCATACCGAGCTGGCCGACGGCCGCCGCTTCGTGCTGACGCCAGGCAGCAGCTACCAGGTGGCCGACCACGCCGAGCCGCACCGCTCGTCCACCCCGGTGGGCGCCACGCTGTTTATTGTCGATTAAGCCGCAAACGCGCACCGCGCGCTGCGGCCAACCTTGTACAGACAAGCCATGTCATCCACGTCAGACCTGATCACCCGCCACTGGGCGCTGGCCAATACCCGCGACTGGCCGGCGTTTGCCGCCACCCTGCACCCCGGCATCGAATACCGCGTGCCGCAAACGCGCGAGCTGATTCGCGGCATCGACGCCTTCGTGGCCTTTTACGCCACCTACCCGGGCGACTGGACGGTCACCATTATACGGCTGATCGCCGACGGCGACAGCGCGGTGACCAGCACCGCGTTCCACGTGGAACAGCACACGCTGACCGGCATCGCCTTCTTCACGCTGAAAGACGGCCTGATCTGGCGCATCGACGACTGGTGGCCGGAAGACTACAGCCCGCCACCACGGCTGGTGGCGGTAGAACGCTACTAGGGCTTGCTGGCAGGGATCGCCCTGCTGCACCCGGTTTTTCGCGCATTGCCGCCGCCTGACAAGCGCCGCCGCATCCAAAATAGCGTTAACAGGCCCTAAAGCGCCGCATGAAAAAACCGCCCGGAAAGGGCGGTTTTGTGTTGCATACGCAGCGCGCACTCAAGCCACGTTGCGCACCCGCACGATGATGTCCACCCGCTCCAGTGCGGTGCCGGGCGGCAGCTCGGGCAGGGGGCCGGCCAGTTGCAGCTGCTGGTGCACGTCGGTCAGCTCGCCGGTATCGGCGTTGTAGCAGTGCGGGTGCGGCGCGGTATTGGAGTCGTACACGCGCTTGCCGTTTTCCACCACCAGCTCCTGCACCAGGCCTTTCTGGCTGAACAGCTTCAGCGTGTTGTACACCGTGGCGCGCGAGATGTCCGGCGTGAGGCTGCCCACACGCAGCAGCAGCTCGTCGGCGCTCAGGTGGCAATGCTCGGCAAACAGCTCGCAGGCAATCAGCAAGCGCTGGCTGGTAAGCGGTATACCGGCGTCGGCCAGCTTGCGGGCAATATCGTGGTGCAGGGTCATGCTGTATCAGGCCGGGCTTGCACCCGGCCTGCCGCTGGGGAAAGGGTTAGTTGAACGGCTTCGGTGCCGGGGTCTTGTCGCTGGACGGCGGCAGGATAGGCAGCTTGAAGTCAGGCTGCTTGCCGGTGAGCGTATGCAGGAAGGACACCACATCGTCCAGCTCCTGCTTGCTGAACTCGCGGCCCAGCTGCAGCTTGCCCATGGTATCCACCGCCTGGTGCAGCGTGGCCGCCTCGCCGTCGTGGAAGTACGGATAGGTCAGCGCCACGTTACGCAGCGTAGGGACCTTGAAATTGAAACGGTCGGCGTCTTTGCCGGTTACCGCTACCCGGCCTTCGGCGATGTTGGTGGTGATGTAGGGTTTGACCAGGCCCATTTTCTGGAACGAGTTGCCGCCCACCGCCGGGCCGTTGTGGCAGGCCACACAGCCAGCGGTCTTGAAGGTCTGGTAGCCGCGCAGCTCTTGCGCGCTCAGCGCCTTCTTGTTGCCCTTCAGCCATTGGTCAAAGCGCGAATCGGGCGTGACCAGCGTGTCTTCAAAGGCGGCAATGGACTGCGTCACGCGGTCGATATTGACCTTGCCATCGCCAAATACCTGCTTGAACTCGGTAACGTATTGCGGAATCGAGGCCAGTACGTCTACCGCCAGCTCGTGGGTAAACGCCATCTCGCCGGGGTTGGCAATCGGGCCACCGGCCTGCTCTTTCAGGTCTTTGGCGCGGCCATCCCAGAACTGCGCCAGGTTAAGGCTGGAGTTCAGCACCGTTGGCGAGTTGATCGGGCCTTTTTGCCAGTTATGGCCAATGGACGTTTTCAGGTTGTCGGTGCCACCCATGGACAGGTTGTGGCAGGAGTTACAGGAAATGAAACCCGAGCGCGACAGACGCACATCAAAGTACAGTTTCTTGCCCAGCTCGGCCATGGCCGGGTTTTTCACCTTTGCCGCCTTGATAGGCTGGATAGGCTCATTGGCCGGTGCGGCAGCCTGCACCATGGCAATACCCCCACCCAGGACGAAACAGGCACTGATGGCCAGTACGATCTTTTTCATGATGACGCTCCTTCATGCATACAAGAGAGAAAGGGCGGAAGGGTGGGGCTTCCGGTTTAGACTGTGTCTAAAAACTGAAGCCAGTCTAAAGCGGCAGGAAAAGGCCAGCTTGATCAGGGTCAAGTATCGAAGCGGTAGGTACACACAGCAGGAATCGCATGAAAAAACGTGACGCTCTGGCCGCTCTGCGGCGACTACGCTACCTGTGGGCCGCCCCGGCCAGCGCCATCGGCCTGCTACTGGCACTGCCTTTATGGCTGGCCGGTGGCCGCGCACAGCGGGTAAACGGCGTGCTGGAAGTCGCCGCCCCGCCGTGGCCGCACCTGTCACGGCTGCCGTTTTGCGCCATCACGCTGGGCCACGTGGTGCTGGGCATCAGCCCGGCCGTGCTGGCGCACTGGCGGCAGCACGAACACATCCATGTACGGCAGTACGAGCGCTGGGGAGCCTTGCTGCTGCTGGCTTACCCGGCGGCCAGCCTGTGGTTGTGGCTACGCGGGCGGCGGCCGTATCTGGACAACCCGTTCGAGCGCGAAGCGCGTGGCGAAGCGGCAACCCGCAGGTGAAAGTGCGGCCAACTACGCCTAAAATGCCGCCTTCACTTAGCGGGAGGCCGCCATGAGCGACAGCGTAATAATCGAAGACATCATCGTGGGCGAGGGCAAGGCCGCCGAGCGCGGCGCGCTGATCACCGCGCACTACACCGGCTGGCTGGAAGACGGCACCGAGTTCGACAGCTCGCAGCGCAAGGGCCAGCCCTTCGAGTGCATCCTCAGCAACAAGCGCGTGATCCAGGGTTGGATCCAGGGCCTGGCCGGCATGCGCGTGGGCGGCAAGCGCAAGCTGTGGGTGCCGGCGGCGTTGGCCTACGGCGAGCGCCAGGTAGGCGACATGATCCCGCCCAACAGCAACCTGCTGTTCGAGATCGAGCTGCTGAGCGTGCTGACGCGCGACGACTAAAGCCGCAGCCAAACGCCCGGCAGGCGCAACAGGCCACGCAGGGCGTTGATTTTACGGGCCAGGCGTACTTGAAACGCGCCAGCCCGGCAGCATCTGTCTGGCATCCCCCACCGAAAGGCCGCCATGCCCGCTTACCAGCTCGCCCAGCTCAATATCGCCACTTTGCTGGCGCCGCTCGATTCGCCGCAGCTGCACGACTTTGCGGCCAACCTTGAGCGCATCAACGCGCTAGGCGAAGCCTCCCCCGGCTTTGTGTGGCGGCTGCAAGACGAAGCCGGCGACGCCACTGCCTTTCGCCCGTTTGGCGACGACGTCATCGTGAACATGTCGGTGTGGGACAACATCGATATGCTGGCCGACTTTGCCTACCGTAGCGAGCACGTGGACTTCTTCCGCCGCCGCCGCGAGTGGTTTGCCCGCATGGACACACCGGCCCAGGTACTGTGGTGGGTGCCACACGGCCACCGCCCCACGCTGGCAGAGGCTGCCGACCGCCTGGCGCAGCTGGCACAACACGGCCCCGGCCCGACCGCGTTTACCTTTGCCCGCCGTTTCGACGCCCCCGCCGGCTAAGGTTGGCCGCACGCAGCCGTGCATGCCATGATGCCGTATCGATAGTGCAGGAATGCCTTCATGCAGATACGCCCGTTTACCGAAGCCGACACCGACGCCGTGATTGCGCTGTGGCAGGCCTGTGGCCTGACACGGCCGTGGAACGACCCACTGCGCGACATCCAGCGCAAACTCACCGTGCAGCGCGAGCTGTTTCTGGTAGGCGAAGCAGACGGCCAACTGGTGGCCAGCGCCATGGCAGGCTACGACGGCCACCGTGGCTGGGTGAACTACCTGGCAGTACAGCCCGGCGCGCAGGGCCTGGGCTACGGCCGCGCACTGATGGCGCATATCGAAGCCGCACTGCTGGCACGCGGCTGCCCCAAGCTCAACCTGCAGGTTCGTAGCAGCAACACGGCAGTCTTGGCCTTTTATCGCCAGCTGGGCTACACACAGGACGAGGCGGTGAGCCTGGGCAAGCGGCTGATTGCCGACGGCCCCTAGACCACGCGCACAAAAAAGCCGGCATCGCATGCCGGCTTTTTAGTTTGCACCGCTTACACGCGGTAAAGGCGAACCTCTTGCTGCATGCCGGCCGCCACACGCTCCAAACCGGTAGCAATGTTGGCCGCCTGGCCTGCCGCACTGCTATTGGCCTCGGCACTTTGCGCCACGGTATCTACCTGCTGCGCAATGCTGTTAGTGGCCATGCTTTGTTCGCGAATAGCCTCGGAGATCTCTTGCACCACGCGGGCGCTGGCATGTGCCCCGGCCAGTAGCTGGGCAATATTCTGCTGCGCCGAGCCGACGCCTTGCTGGCCGCGCCCCACCTGGCCTACCGCTTGCTCCATGCGGCTAACCACATTACCCGTCACCTGCTGGATGGCGGTAATGATCTTGCCGATTTCCTGTGTGGATGCGGCAGTACGTTCGGCCAGCTTGCGCACCTCGTCAGCCACCACGGCAAAACCACGCCCACTCTCGCCAGCACGTGCCGCCTCGATGGCAGCGTTCAGGGCCAGCAGGTTGGTCTGTTCGGCCACATCACGAATCACATTCACCACCGACTCGATGCTCTGGCTACGCTCGGCCAGCTGGCCGATCTCGTGCGCGGTATCTGACACCGTGCTGGCAATCACCTCGATATCTGCCACCACCTGCCCGATAGCCTGTTGCCCCAGGCTTGCCTGGCCTGCACCCTCGGCCGACAGGCTATGCGCCTCGCGCGCACGGTCTGCCACATGGCTCAGGCTCACGGTCATCTGCTCGACCGCCGCCGCCATATGGGCAGAAGCATTGCTTTGCTGCGCCGAGCTGTCTGCCACACTGCCAGACGCTTGCTGCAGCTGCTGTGCGGTGGACGACACCTCGACAATGCCGCGCTTCATGTCTTGCAAGCTCTGCTGCAGCTTATCCAGCAGGGCATTGAAGGCGGTAGCTGTCACGCCGATTTCATCCTGCTGCGTCACCGCTACACGGCGGGTAAAGTCCAGGTCGCTACTGATCACGGTCATAGCCTGCTGCATCTGGCGCAAGCCTTGCGAAATGGCGCGGCACAGCAGCGTGCCACCGGCGGCCATTGCCAGCAGCACCACAGCCAGCACCACCAGCAGCTGGGTCAGCGCACTATGGGCCGCCTCGCTATTGGCCTGCTGCAGGCTCTGGGCCAGCTTGCGGTTATACAGCACGTGCTCGTCCATGGCGGCGACCAGCGCATTGCCTCGGCCTTGCAGCGCGCGTTGTACCGCACCAGCCTGGTCGCCATTACGCGACATCGCCAGCGTATCAACCAGCCCGGCACGATACGCAGTCAGGCGCTGTCTGGACTGGTCCAGCAGGCGCTTGTCCTCGGCATCCACCACCATGGGCTCGTAAGCCTGCAGCGATTTTTCCACTTCATCCAGCCGCTTGCTGATGGCTTGCTCGGCAGCCTGCTTACCCGCGGCGTCTGGCTGCGCCAGGTGCTTCCACACTTCGTTGCGGGCCGACCAGGTCTGGTTCTGTGTTTTGGCCAGCAGTTCTACGCTGGGCAGAATGTTGCTGGTAAAGGCATCAAAACGCTGGTCAGCCTGATTCAGCTTGATAACACCCGCCAAGCCCACCAGCACTACCACCACTGCACTACAGACAAAAGCCACGATCAGTTTTGAAACAATTTTCATGGAACAACCTTTGGAGATATCGACAGGAGAGAATGAAACCGTGTTGTCACGCTCTTGGCTGGCGTGCTGTTATTTATTACAAATCAGCACAAAGGCATATCGATTCTTTGCGCTCAAGAACAAAAGAATATATCACAATGAAAAGTGTTCATTTTTGGTGTCAAACCGGGCTTACCCGGCCGCTTGCCACCCCCAGGCCCAGCCCGTAGAATGCGCAGCTTTCGCCGCCTGGCGGATTGTTTTTTGAATTCAATGCTTTAAGGGTGATGTGTGTCTGATATCGAGCGCCTGGATACCTGGGTGAAATACAAGAACGGGCTGTGCAGCGACTGCATGGCGTCCTGTTGCAGCATGCCGGTAGAAGTAAAGCTGCCCGACCTGGTACGCATGGGCATCGTGGACGAGTTCGAACTGCAGGAACCGGTAAAGAACATCGCCAAACGTCTGGAAAAACAGCGCATCATCCAGCACTTCAATTTCAAGTACGAAGTATTCACCCTCAGCCGCCGCGCCAACGGCGACTGCATGTACCTGGACCAGAAAACGCGGCTGTGCACCATCTACGAACAGCGCCCCAACACCTGCCGCAACCACCCCAAGGTGGGCCCGCGCCCGGGCTACTGCGCCTACACCAAGAACCCCAATCACGGCCGCCGGAGCACCTGATGAGTGACAAACCCGCCCCCAAAGACCCGCTGCAAGGCGTGACGCTGGAAGCGCTGCTGAACGAGCTGGTAGCGCACTATGGTTGGCCGCAGCTGGGCCGCCTGGTGAAGATCCGCTGCTTCAACAGCGACCCCAGCATCAAGTCCAGCCTCACCTTCCTGCGCCGCACCCCGTGGGCACGCGCCGAGGTCGAGGCGCTGTACATCCAGCTGAAAACCCCGAAACCGGCGCGACCGCCGCGTTCGCCAAGCAGCCAGGGCAACGCCCCGCGCGTGCTGTTTGCGCGCAAGCCGGACGCCAGCTAGCCGCGTCGGCACGCATCTGGCCGCAGGTGTGCGGCCAGCGCCCCCTGCCCGGGCGGGCATATTGCCCGCCGCCAGCATGACAGCTACACAGGCGATACATTACTATTGATAACCATTATCAATAGATAAGCGTATTGTGATGACTGCCGTCTTGCTACCGCCCGCCACCACGCCACTACACTGGTTCGGCATCGACCTGCGCTGGGCTTATGCCGAGCTGCTGTCGGCGCTGCGCCGCCAGTGCGGCTGCCCGCAACGCGCCAAAGACGTGCTGCACGACGCCTTGCTGCGCTACGCGCTGCTGCAGCACCGCAGCCAGGTGGCCGAGCCGCAGGCCTACCTGCGCCGCGTAGCGCAAAGCGTGCTCAGCGACCAGCTGCGGCGCGACCGGCACTACGTGTTCGAAGCCGAGCCTGACGAACAACGGCTACCCGCCGCCCCCGATACCGCCGACCTGGCCGCGCTGCGCCAGCGCCTGGCGCTGCTGCAGCAAGTCATCGACACCCTGCCACCGCGCTGCCGCGAGGTGTTCTGGCGCGTGCGGGTGGAAGGCGGCAGCCAGCCGGAAGTCGCCGCCGAGCTGGGCATCAGCCTCAATATGGTGGAACGCCACCTGATCCGCGCCATGCTGGACCTGCGCGCGCTGCAAGAGCAGGGCGCATGAGCCGGCTGCGCGAAGAAGCGGCGCGCTGGTTCCTGCGCCTGCAAGACCGCCCCGACGACGACAGCCTGCGTACCCGCTTCGAAGCCTGGCTGCTGGCCGACCCGCGCCACGGCCACGAATACCGCCAGTTCGACAGCCTGTGGCACGGGCTGGACAGGCCAGACACCCTGCAGCAGCTGGCGCGCGCCGCCGAAACCCGCCGCCAGCAACGCCGCCAGTTGCTCAAAGGCAGCGCCGCCAGCCTGCTGCTGGGCGTGGCCGGCTGGCGCGTATGGGCCTGGCGCGAGGCACAGCCGCAGTGGCAAACCCTACTCGCCAGCCAGCAGGCGCCGCTACGGCAAACCCTGCCCGATGGCAGCGTGCTCACCGTGGGCGCCGCCAGCCGTGCCAGCGTGCGCTACCTGGCCGCCATGCGCCACGTGCAACTGGACGCCGGCCAAGCGCTGTTCGACGTGCAGCGCGACAGCGCACGGCCGTTTGTGGTCAGCACCCCGCTGGGCCAGGTCACCGTGCTGGGCACCCGCTTCGCCGTGCAGCTGGACGGCCAGCAGCTGCACGTGGCCGTGGCCAGCGGCCGGGTAAAGGTTGGCCGCCACGCTGGCGACAGCCTGGCCGTGCTGCAAGCCGGCGACTACCTGACGCTGGGGCCGGCCGGTGCCGAGCGCACCCCGGCACCGGCGGTAGACCCCTTCCTGTGGGCGCAGGGCACGCTGGCCTTCCACAACGCCAGCCTGCAACAAGTGGCCGCCACGCTAACACCGTACCGCCGCAAACCGCTGCGGGTGGAAGGCAACGCCTCGCTGCGCCTCACCGCCGTGGTGCAGCTGCGCGACCTGTCCGCCTTCCTGCAGCGGCTGCCGCAGGCCTTGCCAGTAGAGGTAGCCGAAACCGGCACCGCCACCGTGCTGCGCCAGCGCCGTTAAAAAAATTGCCGGCCACACATCAGGGAAAAGCGCGGGCCAAGCGTCAGACACAGGACAAGCACCCGTAGCCGCCGCCATCAGGTGCCCCCACCCTGAACGGAGCAAACGCATGACACCTCGCCATACCCTGCTGGCGGCCGCGCTGGCCGCCGCCTTCGCCAGCGCGCACGCCGCCGACCTGCAACTGGACCAAGCCCGTCAACCGCTGGCCAGCAGCCTGCAGCAACTGGCCCGCCAGGCCGGCATCACCCTGATCGTGGACAGCAGCCTGCTGGCTGGCAAACAAGCCCCGGCGCTGAAAGGCCAGATGAGCTGGCAGGCCGCCCTGCAACAGCTGCTGGCCGGCAGCGGCCTGCAACTGCGCGTGGACGGCAATACCGTCACCGTGCTGCCCGCCGCGCGCGCCGCGCAAACCACCACCACGCTGCCCACGGTGCAGGTGACCGCCGACACGGCGGCCAACCCCGGCCTGCCAAGCAGCTACCAGAACCGCGCCGCCCGCAGCGGCAGCAAGACGCGCACCCCGCTGCTA
Source organism: beta proteobacterium L13 (assembly GCA_000335715.1). Lineage (GTDB taxonomy): Bacteria > Pseudomonadota > Gammaproteobacteria > Burkholderiales > Chromobacteriaceae > Vogesella. The sequence goes on along the minus strand of AMYZ01000003.1, from coordinate 78,656 downwards.
GAAGTGCCGCAGGCGGTCAGCGTGGTGAACGCGCTGCAGCTGCAAGACCAGCGCGCCGCCACCGTGGCCGAGGCGGTGAGCTACACCCCCGGCGTGGCGGTCTACCCCACCGCGCTCACCGACGACGACGTGATCCTGCGCGGCTTTGGCGTATCCAAAGACGGCCTGTACCGCGACGGCCTGCGCCTGTACCACAACGCCTTCATCAGCCGCAGCGAGCCTTACGGCCTGGAGCGGGTAGAGGTGGTGCGTGGCCCGGCGTCGGTGCTGTACGGTCGCGCCACCCCCGGCGGCATGGTGAACATGGTGAGCAAGCAGCCGCGCGCCGGCATGCAGAACGAAGTGGTGGTGGAAGGCGGCAGCGACGGCCACCGTCAGCTGGCTGCTGACATCGGCGGCCAGCTGGATAGCGCCGGCACGCTGCGCTACCGCGTCACCGCACTGGGCCGCGACAGCGATACCCAGTGGCAATACCTGCCCGACAACCGCCGCTACCTGGCGGCCGCGCTGAGCTGGCAACCCAGCGACGCTACCAGCCTGCTGCTGCAAGCGCAGTACCAGCACGACGAAAACGGCTGGGCCGTGCCCAACCAGCTGGTGAAGCCCGGCAGCGCCGGCCAGCCGGATGCCAGCATCAACCTGCAAGGCCCGGACACGCTGCACGACAAGAAAGGCAGCATGCTGGGCTACCAGTTCAGCCACGCCTTCAGCCCGGCGCTGACGCTGCGTCAGAACGTGCGCTACCTGGACGGCGACAACACCCGGCGCGAGGTACGCCCGCTGGCGCTGGCCGCCGACGGCCGCACCCTCAGCCGCCGTGCCTGGTACCGCCTGAACCAGGAAACCTCGCTGGCGGCCGACACCCAGCTGGAAAGCCGGCTGCAGCACGGCGACGTGCAGCACACGCTGCTGGCCGGTGTGGACTGGCGCCGCAGCACCTTCCGCCAGCCCACCTATCGCGGTGCGGCCAACGCGGTGAACATTTTCAACCCGGCGTTCACCGTGCCCGCCTGGCAGAAACTGCCGCTGCTGTGGGACGACAAGGACACCTCGCGCCAGCTGGGTCTCTACCTGCAAGACCAGGTCAAGCTGGGCGAGCGCTGGGCGTTCACCGCCGGCCTGCGCCACGACAAGGTACGTGACACCAACGAACAAGTGGCCGCCAAGCTCACCACCACCGACCGCAGCAGCGCCACCACCGGCCGCCTGGGCGTGGTGTACCTGGCCGCCAACGGCCTGGCGCCGTACCTCAGCTACAGCACCTCGTTCCAGGCCATCAGCGGCAACGACGCCTACGGCCAGCGCATGAAACCGGAGCAGGGCGAGCAGTGGGAAGCCGGTGTGCGCTACCAGCCGGAAGACAGCGACACCACGCTGGCGGCCAGCGTGTACCAGCTGCTGCGCGACAACGTCACCACCACCGCGCCGGCACCGTTCAGCGGCAGCGTGCAGACCGGCCAGGTCCGCGCCCGTGGCGTGGAGCTGGAAGCCAGCCTGCGCCTGGCGCGGCAGTGGGACGTACTGGCCGCGCTAAGCCATACCGATACCGCCATTACCCGCAGCAACAAGGCCAATGAAGTAGGCCGCCGCGTGGAAATGGTGCCCGACTGGCAAGCGGCACTGTGGGCCAAGTACCGCTTTGCCGGCGCACTGCAAGGCACCAGCAGCGCCGTTGGCGTGCGCCACGCCGCCGCGTCGCAAGGTGGCGGCAGCAGCCTCAACGACGCCTACACCCTGGTAGACGCCATGCTGGCGTGGGAAAACCGCAGCTGGCGTGCCGCGCTGAACGTCAGCAACGTGTTCGACCAGCACTACCTGACGCTGTGCGACGGCACCTTCTGCGCGCCGGGCTTTGGCCGCGCCATGAAGGCGTCGCTGGCCTACCGCTGGTAAGCGCTGCGGCCAACCTTCGCCACCCGGCAAGGTTGGCCGCACAACTTGCCGCCAGCACAAAGCAGATTGCGCGTTTCGCAAACGCCCCCCGCCAGTGGCAGTGAAATACTGCCGTTTTGTTGCAAATCATTCTCAGGAACGAGCCATGATCGCCTCCGTACCCCGCACCGCCCGCCTCGGGCTTTCCCTGCTGGCCTTGCTGGCCAGCCAGCACGCCGCCGCCGTGGTGGTGAAAGACATCGCCGGCCGCAGCGTCAACGTGCCTGACAAGGTAGAACGCGTGCTGCTGGGCGAAGGGCGGCTGTTCTACGCGCTGTCGCTGCTGGAGGGCAAAAAGCCGCTGGCGCGCATTGCCGGCTGGCAGGGCGACTTCCGCATGCTGGACCCGCAAGGCTACGCCGAGTACCGCCAGCACTTTCCCGAGATCGACAAGATCCCGCTGATCGGCAAAACCAGCGAAGCCAGCATCAGCCCGGAAAAAGTACTGACCCTGCGCCCGGACCTGGCCATTTTCAGCACCTCCGGCCACGGCCCCAGCCTGGACAACCCCATCGTGCAGCAACTGACCCAGGCCGGGGTGGCGGTGATTTTTGTCGATTTCCGCGACAAACCGCTGGAGCACACCGTGCCCAGCCTGCGCCTGATGGGCAAGGCGCTGGGGCGCAGCCAGCAGGCGGAAAGCTTCATCCGCTTCTATGAAGACAAACGCAACACCATCCAGCGCCGCCTGGCGGCGGTACCGGCCGCACAGCGCCCGCTGGTGTTTGCCGACGTGCGCGCCGGCACCATCGAAGAGCTGACCACCGCCGGCAAAGGCAGCTTTGGCGAGCTGATCACGCTGGCCGGCGGGCGCAACCTGGGCAGCGCACTGCTGGACGCGCCGCTGGGCCAGGTGAACCCCGAACACGTGCTGGTACAGAAACCGACACATTACTTTGCCTCCGGCGCTGCCGGCCCAGGCGACAAGACGGGCGTGAAGTTTGGCGCCGCCGTCAGCCGCGCCGACGCGCTGGCGTCGCTGGCCGCCATGGGCCAGCGCGAACAGCTCAAAGGCCTGCCCGCCGCGCGTGGCGGCAACACCTTTGCCGGCTGGCACATGTTCTACATCATGCCGCAGCACATCATCCTGGCCGAGGCGATGGCCAAGTGGCTGCACCCGGCGCAGTTTAAAGACGTGGAGCCAGCGCGCAGCTGGCAGGACATGCACCAGCGCTTTGCCGCCTTCACCCCGGCCGGCACCTACTGGGTGGGCAGCCGATGAGGGCAGGGCAGGCAAGCCTGGCCGGCTACGCACCGGCCTACCAGGCGCTGCAGTGGCAGCGCCTGCTGTGGCTGGCGCTCTGGGCCGGCGTCATCGTGCTGTCGCTGCTGGCCGACTTTACGCTGGGGCCGGCGGCGCTGAGCCTGGGCGAGCTGTGGCAGGCGCTGTGGCAGCAGGGTGACGCCACCAACCAGATCATCGTGTGGGACATCCGCCTGCCGTACGCGCTGATGGCGGTGCTGGTGGGCATGGCGCTGGGCCTGGCCGGCGCCGAAACACAGACCGTGCTGCACAACCCGCTGGCCAGCCCGTTCACGCTGGGGCTGGACCAGGCGGCGGCGCTGGGCGCCTCGCTGGCCATCGTGCTGCAGGCCAGCCTGCCCGGCGTCAGCGGGCCGTGGATGGTGTCGGCCAACGCTTTCGTGTTTGCCATGGGCAGTGCGCTGCTGCTGGACGCGGTGGCACGCCGTGCGCGGCTGTCCGGCAACGGCGTGGTGCTGTTGGGCATTGCCATGCTGTTCAGCTTCAACGCGCTGGTGTCGCTGCTGCAGTTCGTGGCCAGCCCGGAGGCGCTGCAAAGCATGGTGTTCTGGACCATGGGCAGCCTGTCGCGCGCCAACTGGCCGGTACTAGGCCTGGTGGCCGCCGCGCTGCTGCTGGTGCTGCCGCTGTCGCTGCGCAGCGCCTGGCGCCTGACCGCACTGCGGCTGGGCGAAGACCGGGCGCAGAGTTTCGGCATCGACGTGCGCCGCCTGCGCCTGGCCAGCCTGCTGCGCGTCAGCCTGCTCACCGGCCTGGCGGTGGCTTTTGCCGGCACCATCGGCTTTATCGGCCTGATCGCCCCGCACATCGCCCGCCGCCTGTTCGGCGAAGATCACCGCTTTTACCTGCCGGCCTCGATGCTGATCGGCGGCGCGGTGCTGTCGTGGGCGTCGCTGGCGTCGAAAAACCTGCTGCCCGGCATCATCATCCCGGTGGGCGTGGTCACCGCGCTGGTGGGCATTCCCTTTTTCGTATCGGTGGTGTTCCGCCACGGAGAACGCGCATGAACGATGGCCTGTTACTGCAAGGCGTGGCCGCCAGCTACGGCCGCCGCCAGATTCTGGCCGACATCAGCTGCCCGCCGCTGCCGCGCGGCGAAGTTACCGCCGTGCTGGGCCCCAATGGCTGTGGCAAGTCCACGCTGCTGAAAACACTGGCCGGCCTCTTGCCGCTGCACGGCAGCGTGACGCTGGATGGCCAGGCGCTGGGGGCGCTGCCGCTGGAGGCGCGCGCCCGCCACGTGGTGTACCTGCCGCAAAGCCTGCCGCCGGCGCTGCACCTGCGGGTAGTGGAATCGGTGATGGTAGCGGCCAACGCCACCGGCCTGGGGCTGGCCAGCCGCCACGCCGCCGCCGACATCGACACCCTGCTGGCGCGGCTAGGCATTGCCGAGCTGGGCATGCGCTACCTGGACGAGCTGTCCGGTGGCCAGAAGCAGCTGGTGGGCCTGGCGCAGGCGCTGATCCGCCAGCCCGACGTGCTGCTGCTGGACGAGCCGCTGTCGGCGCTGGACCTCAACCACCAGTGCCACGTGATGCAGCTGGTAGCCGAGGAAACCCGCCGCCGCCGCATGGTGACGCTGGTGGTACTGCATGATCTGAACATCGCCCTGCACCACTGCCACCGTGCGCTATTACTGAAACACGGCGCCGTGCTGGCCTGCGGCCAACCTGCCGACGTGATTACCCCGGCCACGCTGGCCAGCGTCTACGGCGTGCAAAGCCGCGTCGAAGCCTGCTCGCGCGGCCGCCTCAATGTACTGATCGACGGCGTCTTCGCCTGAACCACCCTGCCAAGAACTCATCAGGAGCCCGCCATGAGCCGCCCCACCGACCGCCTGTACCACTTTGACACCCGCGTGGTGCGCACCACCCAGCTCACCCCGCGCATGCGCCGCATCACGGTAAGCTGCCCCGAGCTGGCCGTGTTTCACGTGGAAAACGGCCCCAACATCAAGCTGTACTTCCCGCTACCTGACGGCGGCCGCGCCTCGCGCGCCTACACCGTGCGCCACTTCCGCCGCGACGCGCTGGAGCTGGACATCGACTTCCTGCTGCACGAGCCGGACGGTGCCGCCTCGCTGTGGGCGCGCCACGCCCAGCCCGGCGACCCGCTGGCGGTGATGGGCCCGCGCGCGCCGCTGGACCTGGCCGGCGAACGGCAAGTACTGCTGCTGGCCGACCTGTGCGCACTGCCCGCCGCCAGCGCGCTGCTGGAAAGCCTGCCCGCCGACACCAGCGGCCACGCGCTGCTGGCGGTACCGGCGGCCGACGAGATCATCGCGCTGCAGCACCCGGCCGGCGTCAGCGTGCAATGGATAGTGGCCGACGCCGTGGACGCCTTGCTGCCGGCGCTGGACGCGCTACCGGCCAGCCAGTGGCAAAACGCCTACCTGTGGGCAGCCGCCGAGTCCGGCGTGGTAAAAGCCATCCGCGCGCGCTTCATCGCCGCCGGCCGCAGCAGCCGCGCGCGCACCCGGCTGGTGGGCTACTGGAAGCAAGGCCTGGCCGAGCACGAATATCACGACCTGCGCCACGTTGAGATGGACGAGGCTTGAAATCGGCCGCGGCCATCACCATGATGGGGTAGTACATCGCCAGCCCGACCTGGCTGGCAATACGGCCCCCTTCGTTGAGGATACAAGATGAAACTGTTCTACTCCCCCGGTGCCTGCTCGCTGTCCCCGCACATTGCCCTGGCCGAAAGCGGCCTGCCGTACCAGTCCGAAAAAGTGAACCTGCGTGCCGAGCCGCGCCTCACCGAAAGCGGCGCCGACTTCCGCGCCATCAACAGCAAGGGCTACGTACCGGCGCTGCAGCTGGATAACGGCGAGATCCTCACCGAAGGCCCGGCGCTGGTGCAGTACATTGCCGACCAGGCGCCGGAAAAAAACCTGGCCCCGGCCAACGGCACGCTAGCGCGCTACCGCCTGCAAGAAGCGCTGAACTTCATTTCCACCGAAGTACACAAGGGCTTCTCGCCCCTGTTCCACAGCCAGGACGAGGCGGTAAAAGAAGCCGCCTGGCAGCGCCTGAGCACCCGCTTTGACGCGCTCAACACCACGCTGGGCCAGCAAGACTACCTGCTGGGCGATAGCTACACCGTGGCCGACGGCTACCTGTTCGTGTGCCTGTCGTGGAGCAAATACGTTGGCCGCAACCTGGACGCCTGGCCGGCACTGCAAGCCTTTAGCGCCCGCATCTTTGCCCGCCCGGCAGTACAGCAGGCGATGAAGGAAGAAGGCCTGCTGTAAGCGGCCAACTTGCCCGATACCACCACGCCCTGCCTGTGCAGGGCGTGTTGCCTTGTACCCGCCCGATAAAGGACACCGCATGACCCACCTTGTGAACGTAGACGGCCTGATCGCCGCCCAGCGCGAATTTGCCGCCGCCCGCCACTGGCAACCGTTTCACACCCCGCGCAACCTGATGCTGGCGCTCACCGGCGAAGTGGGCGAGCTGGCCGAGATCTTCCAGTGGAAGACCGACGCCGAGGCCGCCAACCTTGCGGCCAACCCCGCCGAGTACACCCACTTGCAGGAAGAGCTGGCCGACGTGCTGATGTACCTGGTGCGACTGGCCGATGTGACAGGCGTGGACCTGAACGCCGCCGTGGCCGACAAGCTGCAGAAAAATGCCCGCAAGTACCCAGCCGACGGCAGCCGTACGCTGGGCTAAGCCTGCGTTGTCAGGCGGGCGGCATTTATTGCACACTCGCGCCATCAGCCGGCACCCGACCGGCTACCAACACGAGTAAGCACACCATGACACGCCAACTGTTTGCCGCCAGCTTGCTGGCCGTTGCCGTTAGCAGCGCCTGGGCCGCCCCGGTCAAGCTGCGCCTGCTGGAAACCAGCGACATCCATATGAACCTGGTGAACTACGACTACTACCAGGACAAAGCCACCGATGATTTTGGCCTGGCCAAAACCATCAGCCTGATCAAGGCCGCCCGCGCCGAAGCCAAAAACAGCGTGCTGATCGATAACGGCGACCTGCTGCAAGGCAGCCCGATGGGCGACCTGGTGGCCAAGGTAAAACCGCTGAAAAAGGGTGAAACCCACCCCGCCTACACCGTGATGAACGCGCTGCGCTACGACGCCGGCAATATCGGCAACCACGAGTTCAACTTCGGCCTGCCATTCCTGAAGCAGGCGCTGCAGGGCGCCGCCTTCCCCTATGTGTCGGCCAACGTGACCGACGCCAAAACCGGCAAGCCGCTGGTACAGCCCTATACCCTGCTCAAGCGCAAGGTGCAGGACGAAGACGGCAAGACGCACACGCTGACAGTGGGCGTCATCGGCTTCGTGCCGCCGCAAATCCTGATGTGGGATAAAGCCAACCTGGAAGGCCGCGTACAGGCGCAGGACATCCTGGAAAGCGCCCGCCGCTACGTGCCGGAAATGAAGAAAAAAGGCGCCGACATCGTGGTAGCGGTGGCGCACTCCGGCTTCGAGAAGGGCGAGCAGCCGCGCTTTGCCGAAAACTCGGTAGCCGGCCTGGCCGAGGTGGCGGGCATTGACGCCATCCTGTTCGGCCACGCCCACGCCGAGTTTCCGTCCAAAGCGTTTGCCGGCTACCCGAAAGTGAATATCGACAAAGGCACCATCAACGGCGTGGCCGCCACCATGCCAGGCCGCTGGGGCGACCACCTGGGCGTGATCGACCTGACGCTGGACAAGGTTGGCCGCAGCTGGAAAGTAGTCGACCAGCAAGCCAGCCTGCGCCCCATCTTCGACAAGAAAGCCAAGAAGCCCACCGTAGACGCCGACCCGATGGTGCGCGAGCTGATCGGCCACGTACACGACGACACGCTGAGCTACGTGCGCGGCCAGGTAGCGCAAAGCACGGCGCCGATCTACAGCTACTTTGCCCAGGTGGCTGACGACCCGTCGGTACAGATCGTGTCGCAAGCGCAGCTGTGGTACGTGCAAAACGCCGTGCGCGGCACCGAATACGAGAAGCTGCCGCTGCTGTCCGCCGCCGCGCCGTTCAAGGCCGGTGGCCGCCAGGGCTGGGGCTACTACACCGATATTCCGGCCGGCCCGCTGGCCATCAAGCACCTGGCCGACCTGTACATCTACCCCAACACCCTGAAAGTGGTGAAGGTAAAAGGCAGCGACGTGCGCGAATGGCTGGAACGCTCGGCCGGCCAGTTCAACCGCATCGACCCGCAAGGCCCAGCGGCGCAAGAGCTGATCAACCCCGACTTCCGCTCCTACAACTTCGACACCATCGATGGCGTCAGCTACGACATCGACGTGACGCAGCCTTCGCGCTACGACATGGACGGCAAGCTGGCCAATGCCGCCGCGCACCGCATCGTGAACCTGCGTTACGACGGCAAACCGCTGGATGACAACCAGACCTTCCTGGTAGCCACCAACAACTACCGTGCCAGCGGCGGCGGCAACTTTGCCGGGCTCAACGGCAAGCAGATTGTCATCGATGCCCCGGACGAAAACCGCGAGGCGCTGGCGCGCTATCTGGCCAGCAAAGGCTCGGTGAACCCCAGCCGCGACAACAACTGGCGCATCCTGCCGGTAGCCGGTGTCGGCCTGCGCTTTAGCACCGGTAGCGGGGCGCGCTCCGTGCTGGCGCGCCACCCGGAATTTAGCGTGGTACGCGATAACGGCGACGGTTCGCTCAGTATCGAGCTGATCAAATAGCAGTGTTGCATAAATGACAAAAGGCTGGTCAATTGACCAGCCTTTTTTATAGAAATGCGACTTAATATATTAGTGTTCTATTTTTAATCGTCATTAAATTTAAAACACAAGTCATGACGATTTCAAGCAACTGTTAACCTATTTCTTTTTGTAGACAGCCACTTGAGCGGACATGACGCTATCTGACCACTCGCTTACGCCACAAACCGGCCACGCACACCCGGATGCGGCACGACTGCAGCAAATTCTGGATTTGCTGCCCCACCCCGTCATGTTGTTCCGGCCAGACCATACCGTGGAATACGCCAATGCCGAAGCGCGCCGTCAGTACGGCGAGCCAAAACACGGGCCGTGCCACCACTACATCCACGGCAGCAGCCAGCCTTGCGAAGACGACAAACCGTGCCCGCGGCAGCAGGTTATCGAGTGGCGCAAGCCCGTCACCAGCGAGCAAACCTGTACCGACAGCTTTGGCCAGCAACGCTTTTACGAAATTACCCTGGCACCGCTGTTTAACGCCCAGGGCGAGCTGGATGGCCTGCTGGAAACGCACCACGATGTCACCACCCGGCGCCAGGAAGCGCAGCGCCTGCAAATGCTGCAAGGCCACCTTACCGAGCTGGCACACCGCGACTCGCTGACCGGCCTGGCCAACCGCCGCTATCTGGAGCTGAAACTGGACAACCTGGCCAAGGACAACACCGCCCGGCTGTGTGCCTTGCTGTTTCTGGATCTGGATCGCTTCAAGGCCATTAACGACGTACACGGCCATGTGATTGGCGACCGCGTACTGTCTACCATGGCGGCGCGCCTGCGCGGCGTGGTACGCACCAGCGACCTGTTGATCCGCGTAGGCGGTGACGAGTTTGCCGTGCTGCTGGAAAGCACCAATGAAAGCGGTGCCCGTGCCGTGGCCAACAAGATCATTGCCACCCTGTCCAGCCCGGTAGACGGGCTGAGCCTGCCCAACAGCGTCAGCGCCTCGGTGGGCATTACCCTGTTTACCAGCGGCAGCGTGATGCCGCTCGACATCCTGACCCAGGCCGATAGCGCCATGTACCGCGCCAAGCGCCGCGGCGGCAACGACCGCGAGCTGGTCAGGCTGTAAACCGGCCACCAAGACAATGCGGCCAACCCTGGCACCAGGGTTGGCCGCATTCATTTGGCAAGCATTCGCGCGCTTACAAGAAACGCAGCGGGTTGACCTTCCACTTTACCGGGTCTTCGTGGCTGACAATCTTGTCACCGCCGCCAAAGCCCAGCGGCTTGGCCAGGTTGACGATTTCGGGGCTCAGGTAGACACCGCTCTTGGTACTGAAAAACGTCTTAACGGTAGGCTGTAGCAAGTTACCCTCGTTCTGCTCGATCACCACACCCAGCTTGCCGGACTCCAGCAACACCAGCGTGCCCACCGGGTAAATCCCCACACAGCGCATGAAAGCCTGTACCAGCTTGGGGTCGAAGTGGTATTTGCTCCACTCGTACAGCTTGCGCAGGCCATCGGTGGCCGACAAACCCTTGTGGTAGCAACGGTCGGCGGTAATAGCATCGTATACGTCGACAATGGCGGCCATCTTGGCCATGGTGGTGATCTGCTCGCCCGGCAGCTTGTGCGGGTAGCCACTGCCATCCACGCGCTCGTGATGGTGCAGGGTGATATCCAGCGGTATCTCGCCAATGCCCGGCGTTTTCAGCAAGATTTCGTGGCCGTCGCCGGGGTGGCGGCGGATGATGTCGAATTCTTCGTCAGTGAGGCGGCCCGGCTTGTTCAGGATCTCGTCCGGCACCAGCGCCTTGCCGGTATCGTGCAGCAGGCCGCCCAGGCCTGCCTGGCGGATCGCTTCGCGATCCATACCCACCGAGCGGCAGAAAGCAATCATCAGCGTGCCGACGCTGACCGAGTGCAAAAAGGTGTAGTCGTCCTTGTTCTTGATGCGCAGCAGCGTGGTCAGTGCGCCGCCATTGCGCAGCACCGATTCGGTAATGGACTCGATCATCGGGTCCACCTGCTCCAGCTCCACCGCCTTGCCCAGGCGCACGTCCTGCATCACGGTTTTTACCAGCGTCTGCGCCTGGGTCTTGATGCGGGCGGCACGGCCCATCTCGTCGGCAAACGACACCTGGATGATGGGCGAGGGTTCTTTGCTGGCAATTTCCAGCATCTCTTGCTGCAGTGTTTCCTTTACTTCCTGCTCGGTACGGGCGTGCCTAACGTCCAGCCCCTTCTGGGTGTCGATATACACCTCATGAATGCCGGCCTCGACAATCTTGGCAATCTCACTGTCTTGCTTCAGCAAGAAACTCTTGCGAAAGAAGGGGTGAGAAGCCCAGTCGCAATTCAGGTCATGCACGAACATGCCGACTTTAAGATCTGAGACGTCTATACACTTAATCATTTAATTACTGACAGCTATATAAGGGGTGGTGCCGTACGAAACGGACGGACAAGGCTACAGGCAATAGACCGAAACGGACACTGGTATCTTTGCACTTCATTATTGAAGCCATCACATCAGTACGCAATGCCAAGCTTTATTTATTGCCAAGCGCAAATTCATGCATATACCCAGCTACGAGGTCTGTTGTATTTCTTGTGCGCCGCCACGCTCAAGGCGGCGCAGGTTTGATCATTTCCTATCCAATAGCCCCTGCCCGGCGTAATGTCCTTGATAAATGCGTACGTAGAAATACTGATGGCAAGCTTCTATTCTTCAAGCGCAGCACCGCCCTGATTCAGCACAAGGAATGCAAAATGGGAAAAACAGCCAAGTGGGGACACCTGGGTAACCGCATTATTGTGGTAGCTGGCGTAGCTATTGCAGTGGGGTTCAGCAGCATGATCGGCCTGATCGCCAAGCAAAGTTACGACTCGGCCAAAGAGCAGGGCTACCAGCTGGCCTCCGAGCAGGCCGGGCGTTTTGCCGATGCGGTAACAGGTGACCTTAGCCGTGGCTTTGCTACGCCCAAGCACCTGGCTGACGCGGTGGCAGGCATGCAGCGCGCCGGCGTGGTAGACCGCAAGGTCATCGACAACACCATTCTCAACCTGCTGGATGCCGAACCCCAGATCATCGGTATGTGGATGCTGTACGAACCCAATGCACTGGACGGCAAAGACGATGCCTTCCGCCTGGACTGGCCGCGTCACGACCCCAGCGGCCGTTACAGCCCCTACATGACCCGCGGCAGCGATGGCAAAGCGGCACAAGACGTGATGATGTCCAAAGACCGGGTGGAAAAATTCCCCGAGTGGAAAGACAAACTGACCGAATACGTGCCCGACTACGACAAGCCGGGCTGGGGTGACTTCTACTACGTACCGAAAACCCGTGGCCGCGACACCATTACCGAGCCTTTCTTCTACGAAGTACAAGGCAAACAGGTACTGGAAAGCTCGCTCGCTGTTGCCATCAAGGATAAATCCGGCAAATTTCTGGGGGTGGCAGCGGCCGACCTGGCACTGGACACCCTGCAGAAAAAATACGGCAGTGTGAAACTGTATGAAACCGGCTTTGTGCGCATGGTGTCCGAAGGCGGGCTGTACGTGGTGAACCCCGATGCAGGCCTGGTGGGTAAACCGCTAGCCAAGGAAGACGTGCTGAGCAGCCACATCGAACAAGTGAAAAAGGGCGAAAGCTTTGTCTACGAAGACGGCGGCTTCACCCACTTCTTCTACCCGATCAAAGTGGGTGAAACCGGCCAGTTCTGGTCGGCAGGCGTTGCCATCCCCACCGCAGCCATTACCGAGTCGGCGGCCAGCCAGCGCAATGTGGCCATCATCATCGGCGTGGTGGCCTTGGTCATCATCCTCTTGGTACTGGCTGCCGTAGTACGTGCGCTGACCCGCCCGCTGAATACTCTGGCCAATACCATGGAACAGCTGGCCAGCGGCAAAGGCGACCTGACCGTACGCATCAATGTAAGCAACCGCGATGAAATCGGCCACACCGCCGACGCCTTCAACCGCTTCATCGACAGCCTGCGCGAGATGTTCATCGACGTGCGCGAGCAGAGCCTGGCCGTGAGCCGCAGCGCCGGCCAGCTGGCCGATAGCGCCATCAAGGTGGAGCAGGCCTCGGCGCAGCAATCCGACGCCGCCAGCGCCACCGCCGCCGGGGTAGAGGAGGTCACCGTCAGCGTACAGCACATCGCCAACTCGGCCAGCGACGCCGAAGGTATCGTGCGCGAAACCGGCCAGCTTACCGAGAAGAGCGTTGCCACCGTGGGCCAGGTAACCGACGAGATCCAGCGCATGACCAGCAGCATGCAGGCGCTGGCCGACCGCATGGGCGCGCTGGGCGAGCGCTCGCAAGAGGTCAATACCATCGTCAACGTGATCAAGGACATTGCCGACCAGACCAACCTGCTGGCGCTGAACGCCGCCATCGAAGCCGCCCGTGCCGGCGAGCAGGGCAGGGGCTTTGCCGTAGTGGCAGACGAAGTACGCAACCTGGCCGGGCGCACCGCCGAAGCCACGGTACAGATCAGCCGTATCGTCAACGCCATCGGCAGCGAAACCAATGACGCCGTGGCCGACGTAAAACACAGCCGCGACCTGGTGGCGGTGAGTGTGGACATTGCCCATGCGGCCAACCAGGCCATGCAAACCGTGCAGGAAAAGAGCCACACCCTGGTGATGTCGATTGGCGACATTGCGTCGTCCACCCGCGAGCAATCCAGTGCCACCACCGAAATCGCGCAGAACGTAGAGCGCATCAGCAATATGGCGCACACCAACAGCGATATCGCACGCGAGGTACGCAGCGAGGTAGAACAGCTGCGCGAGCTGTCTGGCAACCTGGAGCGGCTGGTGAGCAACTTCCGGCTGTAAAGGCAGGCCCGCGATCGAAAGCCACCCGAAAACGGGTGGCTTTTTTCATGCTTTATGAAGTGGCTTACAACCCGCAGAACCCACCCTGCGAGCAATGCCATGGACTGGCCTGCCTACCTGTTTGCCTGCGCCGCACTGATCCTGACCCCGGGTACCGGCACGCTATCGGTACTGGCGGCACGCGCCCGTGGTGGCAGACGTGCAGGCTTGTTGGCCATCGCCGGCCTGGCGTGTGGAGACCTGATCCTGGTCATTGCCGTCTCTGCCGGCCTGGCCGGCGTGCTGCAACAATGGCCTGCCGCGCAACACCTGCTGCGCTGGGCAGGTGCACTGTATCTGCTAGGGTTGGCCGCTACCCTGTGGCAAGCCGCCCCCACAACTGCTGCTAGCATCAAGGCAAACCAGCACGCGTTTGGCCACAGCCTGCTGCTAACGCTGCTGAACCCGAAAGCCATCCTGTTCTTTGCTGTGTTCTTTCCACCATTTGCGCCCCCCGGCAGCGGCATGAGCGGCTTGATCCTGCCCGGCCTGCTGTTCTGCCTGCTCAACAGCCTGTGGCTACTGCTATTACTGCTCGGCGCACCAGCACAATGGCTTGGCCCGCGCTGGCGGCCATGGTTGGCCGCAGGCTTCGTACTGTTGGCCGCACGGCTGATCGCCGGCTAACCCCTACCCACACCGCGGCGGATTTCGTATAATCCCGCAGTTTTGTTCGCGAGCCGCGCCATGATTCCTTCCAGCCCACGTACTGCCGCTTTTGTCGCCCTGGCGCGAGGCGTTGCCGTTGCCGGCCGTGATCGACATGCCGCCGGGCCCGACCGTTTTTGTAAAAAAAGCTCCTGATTGCTCAGGGGCTTTTTTTTCAGCCTTGTTTTTGTCATCTGCCGGAGCGACCCGCCATGCCCAACCCGCTTTATCGCAAGCACATTATCTCCATCCCGGACTTCAGCCGGGCTGAAATGGAGCTGGTGGTGGAAACCGCCGCGCGCCTGAAAGCCAACCCGCGCGCCGACCTGCTGCAGGGCCGCCTGATCGCCACCTGCTTTTTCGAACCGTCCACCCGCACCCGCCTGTCGTTCGAAACCGCCGTGCAGCGCCTGGGCGGCACCGTGATCGGCTTCTCCGACGCCGCCAGCACGTCTACCAAGAAGGGTGAAACCCTGGCCGATACCGTGCGCATCATCAGCAGCTATACCGACGCCATCGTGATGCGCCACCCGAAAGAGGGCGCCGCCCGCGTGGCCAGCGAGTTCTCTGCCGTGCCCATCATCAACGGTGGCGACGGCGCCAACCAGCACCCGTCGCAAACCCTGCTGGACCTGTTTACCCTGCGCGAAACCCAGGGCAGGCTGGACAACCTGACCGTGGCCTTTGTCGGCGACCTGAAATACGGCCGTACCGTGCACTCGCTGGCACAGGCGCTGTCGCTGTTCGGCGCCAAGTTCTATTTTGTCGGCCCCGAGGCGCTGGCCATGCCGGACTACCTGTGCGAGGAGCTGGACGAGCGCGGCATCAGCTACACCATTGCCAGCACCATCGAAGAAGTGATCCCGCACATCGATATCCTGTACATGACCCGCGTACAGCGCGAGCGCTTTGACGAGGCCGAGTACCAGAAGATACAGGGCCAGTTCGTGCTGCGCGCCGACATGCTGCGCCACGCCCGCCCCAATATGAAGATCCTGCACCCGCTGCCGCGCGTGGACGAAATCGCTACCGACGTGGACGCCACCCCGCACGCCTACTACTTCGAGCAGGCGAAAAACGGCGTGTACGCCCGCCAGGCGCTGCTGTCGCTGGTACTGAACGAAACGGTGTGAAAGGAAAAACCATGAGCGAAAAAGTCTACGCCCGTAATGTCGAGGCGCTGAAAAACGGTACCGTGATCGACCATATCCCCGCCGGCCTGGGGCTGCGCATTCTGGACCTGTTCGAGCTGACCAGCTACGGCGAACGCGTCACCGTGGGCCTGAACCTGTCCAGCGGCCACATGGGAAACAAAGACCTGATCAAGGTGGAAAACCTGGTGCTGACCGAAGGCCAGGCCAACGAGCTGGCGCTGCTGGCCCCCAAGTGCACGGTAAGCGTGATCGAAAACTTCGAGGTGGTGCGCAAACAGAAGCTGGCCATTCCGGCCGAGGTTACCGACCTGTTTGCCTGCCCCAACTCCAATTGTGTGTCGCATGTGGAGCCGGTACAGAGCCATTTCAGCGTGCGCGTCACCGAACATGACACAAAAATGAAATGCAAGTATTGCGAAAAGGTGTTCAGCAAGGATATTGTTGTCGCCGTGCGCTAAGTCGTACAGAGGGAAATAGATAACCAGCTACCGCCACGATGCGGTAGCGGTGACAACATGACGAACGCCACTGCCTGCCGGCAGTGGCGTTTTGTTTTGCGGCCAACCCTGGCCCGGCCACGTTCAGCCTTGCAGCATGGCGTGGCATTCTGCCGATGCCGGCCACGCCGCCGCCCAACCGGGCAAATCGGCAGCAGGCATGGGCCGGGCAATACCGTAGCCCTGGCCCAGGTGGCAGCCCAGGCTGCGCAGCGCATGCGCATGGGCGATGGTTTCCACGCCTTCGGCAATCACATCACGGCCAAAGGCGCGTGCCAGGCTGATCACGCCTTCTACCAGTGCGCGGTCTTCGCTGTTCACCAGCATGTCGCGCACAAAAGACTGGTCTATCTTCAGCAGCGATGCCGGCAAGCGTTTGCAGTAGGTAAGGGACGAATAGCCCGTGCCAAAGTCATCCAGCGCAAAGCTCACGCCCAGCGCCTGGCAAGCCTGCATCACCTCGGATACCTGACCCATATCGTGCAAGGCCGCGCTTTCCAGGATTTCCAGCTCCAGATACTGCGGTGACAGCGCCGGGTAGCGCGCCAGGCTGTGAGCCAGCTGGGCGGCAAAATCGGGCTGTTGCAGCTGGCTGGCGGCCACATTCACGCTCACGGTCAGCTGCACGCCTTCGCGCTGCCACATGGCCAGCTGGGCCAGCGCGGTATCGATCACCCATTGCCCCACGCTGACAATCAGAGGGCTGTCCTCGATCAGCGGCAAAAACGCCCCGGGCAGCAACAGGCCCAATGCCGGGTGCTGCCAGCGCAGCAGCGCCTCGGCACCCACGATGCGGCCATCCTGCATATTGACCTTGGGCTGGTAATACAGGCACAGCTCGCCCCCCGCCAGCGCATCGCCAACCCTGGCCTGCTGTTCGCTGTGGTTGCGCTGCTGGCGCGCCTGCTGGCTGTCAAACAGCTGGTAACGGTGCCGCCCCTGCTGCTTGGCCTGGTACATGGCCTGATCGGCGTGGCGCAGCAGGGTATCGGCGTCGCAGTCATCGTAGGGAAACAGCGTGGCGCCGATGCTGGCGGTCAGTTGCAGCTGCAGCTCGCCCAGCTGCAAGGGGCGGGCGATCTCGTGCAGCAGGCTTTGCAAGGCGTGCTCGCATTGCGCCGGGCTGGCCAGCTCGGTGAGCAGGATCACGAATTCGTCCCCGCCTAGCCGCGCCACGGTATCGCCACCGTGTACCAGCTGGCGCAGGCGCTCGGCCAGCGCCACCAGCACCTGGTCGCCCATCTGGTGGCCGTGGCGGTCGTTTACCGGCTTGAAGCCATCCAGATCCAGATAACAGACACCCAAGAGGTGCTGGCTACGCCGCGTGTGTGCCAGTGCCTGCTGCATGCGGTCGGCCAGCAGCACGCGGTTGGGCAGCTCGGTGAGCGCGTCGTAGTACGCCATTCTTTGCAAGCGGGCCTCTTGCTGTTTCAGCAAGGAAATATCGGAGAACACGCCCAGGTAATGGCTAAGTTGGCCGCTACTGTCGTACACGGCCGACACGGTCAGCTGCTCGGGGTAGCTATTGCCATCGCGGCGGCGGTTCCAGATCTCGCCTTGCCACAAGCCTTGCTCACGCAGGGTTTGCCACATTTGCTGGTAAAAGTCGTCGTCGTGCCGCCCGGATGACAGCATGTTCGGGTTGTGCCCCAGCACCTCTTCCCGCGGGTAGCCGGTGATGCGCGAGAACGCCGGGTTTACCTCCACGATCTGCCCCTGCGGGGTGGTGAGCATGATGCCTTCGCTGGAGTGGCTGAACACGCTGGCGGCCAACTGCAGCCGGGTCACTGCCTGCTTGCGCTCGATGGCCAGTGCTACCAGGTGGCGGACGCTATGCAGCAGGTGCTCGTCGTGCGGGTCCAGCGCTTCGTCGGCCTGGCCTTCGATATACAGCTCGACCAGCATATGGCCATCCAGCGCAGGGACCGGCAGGCATATACAGCCTGCCGGTGGTGGTGCCGTGTCGTCTGGCAGGCGGAAAGTACAACGGCGCTGCAGCAGGGTTTGCAGATAGCTGGCCACCCGTTGCAGGCCTTGCAGCAGCGGCGGGTCGCTGTTCATGCACTCCAGTAAAAAGGCGCGGGTTTCTTCCAGCCGCCGGCTGCGTACCTGCTCTTGCTGCATGGCGATACGGTCCAGCGCGTAGCCGATATCGCTGGCCATTTCGCCAAACAGGTCGACCAGCTGCTGGTCAAACTCGAAATCGGCGCCGTAATACACCGCCAGCACCAGCTCTGCGTCACCACCGTAGCGGATAGGAAACGCAGCCGTGGCGCCCCAGCCAAAACGCTCGATACGCTGTACCCATTGCTCGGCCAGGTCTGGCTGCCCGGCCAGTAGCTGGCGCGCCAGCTCGCGAAAACTGGGGATCACCACCGGCTGCTGCTCGATCACCGCGCGCGAGGCCGCGCCGTGGCTTTCGGTTTTGTCCGGCCGTGTCCACACGGTAATTTCGTCCAGATACTCCGCGCCACTCCCGTACACCGCCAGAGGCTGCAGGTATCGGGCGTCGGCATCGTGCCGGCCTATCCACGCCATGCGCTGGCCGCCGTGCTGTACGGCGATCTCGCAAATACGCTCGAACAGGCGCTGCGGGTCTTGCTCGCGTACGATGGTCTGGTTGGTAAACGACAGAGCCGCGTAGGCCTGGTTGAGGCGGTGAATCTGCTGGGTGGCCGCTTTCTGGGCGCGGATATTCTTGAAGGTGGTCACCACGCCGGTCTGGCGGCCGTCCTCGCACAGCGCCGTTACCGTCATCCACACCGGCAGAAAGCTGCCGTCCTTGCAGATCAGGTATTCGTCGCAAGAGCGCGGCTGGCCGTCCAGCATGGTTTGCGTCACCGGGCAGTCGGCCACCGGGTAGGGGCGGCCATCCGGGTAATGGTGGTGTACCAGCTCGTGGGCGCTGCGCTGTGCCAGCTCCTCGCGGGTGTAGCCCAGCATGGAAAGTGCCGCATCGTTCACAAAAATGCAGCGCCCGTCCATATCCGAGCCCCACACGCCTTCACCCAGGCTTTGCAGCAAGGTGGCCTGCTGGTTTTGCATGCGTCGATGCTGGGCCTGCAGGGCCTGGGCATGGCGGTGGCGGCGCCAGGCCAGCCACAACAAACCGCCCGCCAGCACCGCCAGCGCGGCACTGAGCAGCCATGGCCCCGGCAAGTGCCCCCCGCGCTCTGCCGCCAGGCCGGGGCGAGCCAGCAGGGGCAGGGTGGCAAGCAGGTATCGTGGGCGCAGGGGCATGGTGTCTGTGTATTCCGTGGTTCAGTGCAGGCCGGAGTGTAACGCGTCACCGGGTGGTGGCGGTGGCTGGCGTGGCAAGGTAATGACGATGCGCAAACCACCCACGCTGCCGGACTCCAGCCTTATTTGCCCGGCATGGCCACGCACGATCTCGCGCACGATGGCCAGGCCCAGGCCGCAGCCATCGCCACCCGCCTGCTGG
Organism: beta proteobacterium L13; assembly: GCA_000335715.1. Taxonomy (GTDB): domain Bacteria; phylum Pseudomonadota; class Gammaproteobacteria; order Burkholderiales; family Chromobacteriaceae; genus Vogesella. Next base: position 59,181 of record AMYZ01000003.1, on the reverse strand, counting down.
CCGCGGTAAAAGCGCTCGAACACCAGCGATTGCTCTTCTGGCGGGATACCCGGGCCACTGTCGCAGATCACCAGCTCGACCTCGCTGCCACGCTGCCACGCAGATACCGTAATTTCGCCACCGGCCGGGGTGTAGCGCACGGCGTTGTCGATCAGGTTGGACAGCATTTCGCGCAGCAGCAAAGGTTGGCCGCACAGCAGGGCGCTATCGTCGCCCTCGTAGCCCAGGTCCAGCGCCTTGTCCAGCGCCACCATGACAAAGTCCATGGTCACTTCGCGCGCCAGCTCGGCCACGTCCAGCTCGCGCGTTTCGTGCTGCGCCGGGCCAGGCTCGGCACGCGATAGCGCCAGCAGTTGGTTGGCCAGGCGAATCACCTGGTCGGTAGAGTGCACCAGCGCGGCCAGGCCGGCTTGCTGCTCGGCAGGGTCGGGCTGGCGCTGGGTATATTCGGCCTGGGTTTTCAGCAGGGTAAGCGGCGTGCGTAGCTGGTGGGCGGCGTCGGCAATAAAGCGCTGGCGAATGGACAGCTGGTTTTCCAGCTCGGACAGCGCGGTGTTCAGCGCCATCACCAAGGGCTGCAGCTCTTTTTGCACGCTGCCGACATCCAGCTGTAGCGACGGGTCGCCAGCACGCGCTTTCAACGTGCTGCGCAGGCGGCCCAGCGGGCGCAGCGCGCGGTTGATGCCAATGGCCACCAACAGCGCCGCCACGGCGCCGATCAGCCATTGCTGCGCCAGCGATTCGGTAAACAGCCGCCGCGCCAGCGAGGCGCGCGACAGCGTGGTTTCACCTACCTGCACCAGCAGCAAGCGCTGGCTGCCAGCGTAGTACAGCGGTACCGCCAGCGCCACGCTGCGGATGGCTTCGTCGCGAAAGCTGGCATCGTAAAAGCGCAGCTCGCCGGCGCCGGGCAGGGTGGCCGGCAGTGGCAGGTCGGCGTCGCCGGTAATGGTGGAGCCGCCGGCAAAGCCGATGCGGTAGAACACGCGGTCCTGGAAGTGCGGGTCGAACATTTCCAGCGCGGCCACCGGGATATCCACCACCAGCTCGCCGTCCTGCACCACGATGCGCTCGGCAATGCTGCGCGCCGAAGCCTGCAAGGTGCGGTCGAAGGCTGCGTTGGCCGCCTCGCGCGCGTTGTCCTGCGCCAGCCAGGCCGTTGCTGCCGCCAGCGGGATCAGCGGGATGACTACCCATTGCACCAGCTGGCGCCGCAGCGAGAGTGTCATTTGGCCACGTCCAGCATATAGCCCAGCCCGCGCAGGGTCAGGATGGCCACGCCGCTACCGGCCAGCTTCTTGCGCAGGCGGTGCACGTAGATTTCCATGGCGTCCGGGCTCAGGTCCTGGTCCAGCCGCACGATCTGGTCGGCCAGTACCTCTTTGCTCACCGGCTTGCCCTGGCGGTACAGCAGCACTTCCAGCACCGCCATCTCGCGCGGCGTCAGCGCCAAGGGTTGGCCGCACACGGTAAAGCGCTTGTGCGCAGGCTCGAAGGCCAGCTCGCCACATTGCAGCACGCCACCCTCGCTGCCCTGGGCACGGCGCAGCAGGGCGCGCACGCGCGCTTCCAGCTCGGCCAGCTCGAAGGGCTTGCCCAGGTAGTCGTCCGCGCCCAGGTCCAGGCCGTGCACCCGCGCATCGATGCCGGACTGCGCGGTGAGCACCAGCACCGGCACGCGGTTGCCACGGCGGCGCAGGCGCTTGAGCACCTCGAAACCGTCCATGCGCGGCAGGCCGATGTCCAGAATGACCAGCGAATAAGGCTCGTAAGCCAGCAGCTGGTCGGCCTGCACACCATCCGGCGCAATATCCACCGCGTGGCCGGCCGCGCTCAGCGCCTTTTGCAGCCAGGTGGCAATGTCGTGGTTATCTTCTACTAGCAGCAGTCTCATCGTGCTCTCTGTATAGGGTGTACGGCCATACCCACCATGCCACCCAGGGTTGGGGTTGGCCGCATTTATTGCTGTGTTGTCTTTTCATCGTATCACCCGATAGCGGCCTGCCAAGCACCTGTCAGGGGCAGATTGCGGCTTTCTTGCACCACCGCTGCCCGGCTGTCAGACAGTGAAAGGGAAATGAAAGCTAGCGCTGCCTAGACTTGGTGCAACTGTAAGGAGTTGTACATGCACCGTTTTCTGCTCACCTGGCTTTGTCTGGCCATCAGCCCGCTATTGCTGGCGGGTAATGGCATGCAAAGCGGTTTGAGCGAGGCGGCACGGCGCGAAGGCACCTTGCTGGTGCACGCCACCATAGACCGCGAACAAGTGGCGCCGCTACTGCAGGCCTTCCAGCAGCGTTACCCGTTTATCCGCGTGCAGTACCACGAGCTGAACAGCGCCGACATTTACCGCCGTGCGCTGGGCAATAACGCCGCCAGCGGCGACGTGCTGTGGAGCTCGGCGATGGACCTGCAGATCAAGCTGGTCAACGACGGCTACGCCCTGCGCTACAGCTCGCCGCAAAAAGATGCGCTGCCCGACTGGGCCTCGTGGCGGGATGAAGTGTACGGCACCACCTTCGAGCCGGTGGTGTTTGCCTACCACAGCCAGCGGGTAGCCCACATGCCGCGCACGCATACCGACCTGCGCCGCATGCTGCGGGCCCAGCCCGGACAGCTGCGGGTCGCCACCTACGACGTGGAGGCCTCTGGTGCCGGTTACCTGTTTTTCAGCCAGGACTCGCGCCATAACGCCGAGTTCTGGGACCTGGCCGCCGCGCTGGGCCGCAATGTGCGCTTTCAGGAAGGCAACAGCCTGACCCTGCTGCGCCGGCTGCAGCAAGGCGAGGCGGATATTGCCTATAACGTGCTGGGGCCGTACGCGGTGAGTTTTACCCGCCACCAGCCCCAGGTGCGCTGGGTTTTGCCGCAAGACTACGCGCTGGTGGTAACCCGGCTGATGCTGATACACAAGGCCGCGCGCCATACCGCAGCGGCCAAACTGTGGACCGATTTTGTGCTGTCGCGCGACGGCCAGCACGTGCTGTCGCAAGGCAGCGGGCTGCCGCCCATACGCGAAGACCTGCCGCGGCAGCTGGGCCATATCGACCTGAAACGCAATGCGGCCAACCTGCGGCCGATTCAGGTAGGTAGCGGGCTGTTGGTGTACCTGGATACGGCCAAGAAGAGCCTGTTCCTGAAACGCTGGCGCGACCAGCTGCCGGCGGCCACCCGCCCGACACACTGAACAAGATTAAACATCGTCCCGCCCCGAGGACGTATTACTCGCTGTACCACAACACTGGAGAGATTCATGAAACTGAAAACCCTGCTGGTTTCCTGCCTGGTAGCCCTGGCGCCGATGGCCGCACAGGCGCAAGTTGAACAATTCAAGATCATGGCTCCGGCCAACCCGGGCGGCGGCTTTGACACCATCGCCCGTACCCTGGGCGAAGCGCTGCAAGCGTCGGGCCAGGTAAAAAGCGTCGTCGTGGAAAACAAGGCCGGTGCCGGTGGTGCCATCGGCATGGCGCAGTTCGTGAATAACGAAAAGGGCAACCCTAACGCCCTGCTGGTAGCCGGTGCCGTGACCGTGGGCGCGCTGGAAACCAACAAGTCGCCAGTGAACTTTGGCATGGTGACGCCGATTTCCCGCCTGATGGGCGAGTTCAACGTGATCGTGGTGCCTACCGCCTCGCCGTACAAATCCATCAAGGACCTGATGGCCGCCTACAAGGCCAACCCGGGTGCCGTGAGCATCGGTGGCGGCTCGGCTGGCGGCATTGACCACATCATGGCCAGCCTGATGTCGGAAAAAGCCGGCGTGGACCCGGACAAGCTGAACTACATCCCGTTTGCCGGTGGTGGCGAGGGCAAGGCCGCCGTGCTGGGTAACCAGATTGCCGCCTACATCAGCGGCTACGGCGAGCTGGCCGACCTGATCAAGGCAGGCAAAGTACGCGCGCTGGGTATTTCCGCCGCCACCCGTAACCCGGACATTCCGGTGCCAACCATCCGCGAACAGGGCACCGACGTGGTGGTGTACAACTGGCGCGGTGTGTTTGCGCCCCCAGGCATCAACGCCGCGCAGAAAACCCAGCTGATCAAGATGGTGGAAACCGCGGTGAAATCGCCAGCCTGGAAAGCCAAGGCCGAGAAATTCGAGTGGCTGGACATGCTGCAAAGCGGCGACAGCTTCCAGACCTTCCTGAACGAAGACATCAAGCGTACCGCCGTGACTGTCAAGAAACTGAAGCTGGGTAACTAAGCCATGATCAAGCGCGTATCCGGCGAGCAATGGCTCGCCTTCGGGATCATCCTGCTGGGCCTGTTCATGGCCTGGCAGCTGCAGGACATCCCGAATGATGCCGGCTATGCCGGCATCGGGCCGCGCTTCTTTCCTTCGCTGGTGGTAACCGGTCTGATCGTTGCCGGTGGCGCGCTGCTGATGCAGCGTCGCCACAGTAACGGGCCGGATACCATCCTCAGCGATGGCGAGAACGACGCGGCAGAAGTAGAAGCCGAAGACGAATTTGCCCGTGGCGACGCCGACTGGCGCATGTTCGCCATTGCCAGCGGCAGCCTGATTGCCCATATGGCACTGATTGGCCTGGTGGGTTTCACCCTGGCTGGCACCTTGCTGTGCTTCGGTATTTGTCGTGCACTGGACACCCGCCGCCCCACACTGGACCTGGTGTTGTCTTTTGCTTTGGCCCTGGGCCTGTTTCACCTGTTCAAGACGCTGGGCCTTAACCTGCCGGCGCTGATCCCGGGGGGAGTACTGTAATGGAATCGTTGAATGCCCTGTTCAGTCTGGGCTTTGCTACCGCACTGACCCCGGCCAACCTGCTGTGGGCACTGCTGGGCTGTACCCTGGGTACCGCCATTGGCGTGCTACCCGGCGTGGGCCCGGCGGTCACCGTGGCGCTGCTGCTGCCGGTAACGCAAAGCGTAGACCCAACCGGCGCGCTGATCATGCTGGCCGGCGTGTACTACGGCGCCATGTTTGGCGGCTCTACCACCTCCATCCTGCTGAATACGCCGGGTGAAGCTGGCTCTATCGTATCGGCGCTGGAAGGCAACAAGATGGCCAAAGCCGGCCGTGCCGGCCCGGCGCTGTCTACCGCCGCCATCGGTTCGTTTGTGGCCGGCAGCATTGCTACCGTGCTGCTCACCCTGCTGGCCCCGGTGATTGCCGGCTTTGCCCTGCAGCTGGGCCCGGTAGAAACCTTTGCCCTGATGATGCTGACCTTCGCTGCCGTGTCGGCCGTGCTGGGTAACTCGCCGCTGAAAGGCTTTATCGCCTTGCTGCTGGGCCTGTCTATGGGCCTGATCGGCATCGAGTCGCAATCCGGCCAGAGCCGCTTTACCTTTGGCCTGATGCCGCTGATCGACGGTATCGACATCGTGGTGGTGGCCATGGGCCTGTTTGCCATCGGTGAAACGCTGTACACCGCCACCTACGAAAACAAGATATCCGGCCGTATCGAGTCGCTCAAAGGCAGCTTCTGGATGAGCAAGGACGACTGGAAGCGCTCGTGGAAACCGTGGCTGCGCGGTACCGCCATCGGCTTCCCGTTTGGTACCCTGCCGGCAGGCGGCACCGAAATGCCGACCTTCCTGTCGTACTCGGCCGAGCGCAAGCTGGCCAACCCGGAAACACAGAAACAGTTCGGCAAAGGCGCCATCGAAGGCGTAGCCGGCCCGGAAGCGGCCAACAATGCCGCGGTAACCGGCACCCTGGTACCGCTGCTGACGCTGGGTATCCCCACCTCGGCCACCGCTGCCATCATGCTGTCTGCCTTCCAGCAGTACAACATCGTGCCTGGCCCGCTGCTGTTTGATACCAACCCCGAGCTGGTGTGGGGCCTGATCGCCTCGCTGTACATCGGCAACGTGATGCTGCTGGTGCTGAACCTGCCGCTGGTCGGCCTGTGGGTACAGTTCCTGAAAGTGCCGCGCCCGCTGCTGTACGGCGGCATTGTGGTACTGGCCACCATGGGTGCCTACGCGCTGCGCCAGAGCTGGTTCGACCTGATGCTGCTGTACATCATTGGCGTACTGGGCTTCATGATGCGCCGCTTCGACTTCCCGGTGGTGCCACTGGTAGTGGGCCTGATCGTGGGGCCGATGGCAGAAAAACACTTCCGCCGCGCCATGTCCATCCACCAGGGCGACCTGACCGTATTCCTGACGCACCCGATCTCGCTGGCCATCCTGGTGGTAACAGCCGCCATCCTGATCGTGCCGCCGCTGATGAAGCGCCGCCAGAAAATGCTGCAAGCCTAAGCCGCCTGCTGATGGCCGCCGTCAGAAGCGGCCGCTCACCCCGTACTCCCGGTACAAGCGATGTTGTACTTCTCACACGCCAGTGGACTCGTCATCAGTCTAGCTGGCGTTTTTTTTGGCACGCCGCCGGTGGCCCGCTGCCCTGGCTGCTGGGGCCACTACTGGCCATGCTGGGCGGCCGCCTGCTCGGGCTGCCGCTGGCCAGCATCCGCCATAGCCGCGAGCTGGGCCAGGCCACTGTCGGCCTGGCACTGGGGCTCACCTTCAGCCACGACGCTCTGCTGCGTACCATTGCACTGGCACCGTGGATAGCCGTGGCGGTGGCGTTTGCCTTCCTGCTAGCGTGGCTGGCCATGCAGCTGCTACGGCGGCTATGCCCGACTCTGGACCCGCTCACCGCCTGGCTAGTGGCGCTGCCTGGCGGCGCCTCGGAAATGACCGCCATCGGCAGCCGTCGCGGGGCAAAAAGCGAATGGATCGTGCTGGGCCAGAGCTTGCGCGTGCTGATCGTGGTGCTGCTGTACCCCGGTGCCTTTGCCCTGTTCGGGCACAGCGCTGCACCGTTTGCCACCACGCTTGCACCACTGGGCAGCAGCGCCTTGCCGTGGCTGCTGCCGGCCTTGGCGCTGGGCGCCCTGCTGCAATGGCGGCGTATCCCCAACCCGTGGTTTATCGGCCCGCTCACCATCAGCCTGCTGCTGGCCAGCAGCGGTACGGTGAGCGGCAGCCTGCCGGGTGGCTGGGTAGAGCTGGCGCAGCTGCTGATCGGCATTGCATTGGGCGTGCGCTTCGATAGGCAGCAGATGTTGGCCGCACCGCGCTTCCTGGCCGCCTTTCTGGCCAGCCTGGCACTATTGCTGCTGCTGGCGGTAGCCGGTGCCGGTTCGCTGGCCGCTGTGGCCGGCCTCTCCGCCCCCTTGGCCATTCTGGCCATGGCACCGGGTGGCATCACCGAAATGTGCCTCACCGCCCGCGCCATGGGGCTGGACGTGCCCACCATCATCGCGTTCCAGCTGTGCCGGCTGGTGATGGTGCTACTGCTGGCCGAGCCGCTATCGCGCTGGCTGGCACCAGCACCTGCGCGCGCTTGAAGCTGGCATGGCATTTGCAATAAGCCTGGTATATCCCATCACGGACATCATCATGCGTAGCCTGTTTACCAAGCCACAAGCCCCCGTCACCAGCGACGCCGTCATCTTCAACTACCAGCAGCCAGCGCGCGCGCGCCTGGTGGCGCTGGGCACCGGTAAAAAGCTGTGGCTGGTGGAAACCTTCGACCCGCTGCACAAGGTATGGGTATGGCAGCAGGAAACCTGCGATATGGAACAAGCGGTAGACGACGCCCGTCGGCTCAGCCTGTTTCCGGGCGTGCGTCTGGCCTGACTGGTATCAAGCTGGTTTAAGCAATCCATGCTCGCCAAACACCGTCATCGCTGCCTCCGGCGCGCATAGCCCACAGCACCCGCAGCGCAGCGGTTTTTTAGCACTTATCAACAGGCTGTGGATAAATACCGGGGTGGCTATCGGGGATCTGCATGGCCGGCAAGGTGCGCAGATAGAAGTCCACCGGCCCGGCACTGCCGATGATGGCGTAGCCGTAACCCAGCTGGTGCAGCGCATGCATGGACGCCAGCAGCAGCAAACGTCCAAACCCTTGACCTTGCTCGCTTTCCTTTACCCCCGTGGGCCCGAAAAAGCCGCGGGCGGTCACGTCATAGCAGGCAAAACCCAGTAGCTCGCCGCCACGCTGCAACACCCAGGCACTGGGCGGCATACTGCAGAATGCCGTATCGAATTCGTCGGCCCAGCCATCAGAAAACTCACGGCTTATCCACATGCGCATGGCGCCACGCTCGTGTGGCATGGGGTGGCGTAACACGATGCCGTCGGGTACAGCAGGGCAGGGTGGCAGCTGGTACAGCTTCACCAGAATGTCGGCGGGCATGGCGTTTCCCTGTGGATAAAACAACCCTTTTTAATACCACTTAATGCCCCGCCTGCCTAGCAGCTAGCTGCACCGTAGCGCGCCAGCCTCTGACCGGTAACCTGCCGCGGATTGATGCGCATAAAAAAACGGGCCTTGCGGCCCGTCAAACACCCTCAAACAATGCCCGTTATGCAGCCGCGCCCTTATGGGCGGGCGGCGTATCGAACGCTTTGCGCAGCTCGGCCAGCCTGGTTTGCGCGGCCTGGTGGCCAGCTTCCTTCACATGACCAAAACCGCGAATCCCCTCGTACAGTTTTACCATCTCGCTCGCCGTGCCCAGGTTGGCCGCAGACAGGCCCGCCAGTAGCTGGCCTACCAGCGCCTCGAACTCGCCTATCATGGCGCGCTCCAGGCGGCGGTCGGCCTGCCAGCCAAACGGGTCCAGCGCGCTGCCGCGCAGGCCCTTGAAGCGGGCAATCACGCCCAGCGCCTTCAGTGCCCACGGGCCCAGGTTCACCTTTTTCGGCTGATGGCCGGTCATCCAGCTGGCGCCAAAATGGAAGGTGAGCTTGAGGTCACCGTCGAACTGCTCGTGCAGCGCGCGCTGGAACTCGCCATCGCTGTACAGGCGTGCCACTTCGTACTCGTCCTTGTAGGCCAGCACGTGGTAGTAGGCGCGGGCGACTGCCAGTGTCAGCGCGCTGCTGCCCGGTTTGGCGCGCTCTTCGGCGGCTTTTACCTGCTCCACCAGCGCCTTGTAGCGTGCGGCCAACTTGTCGTCCTGGTAGGCCACCAGCTCTTTGCTACGGTGGTGCAATACGCCCTCTACCGTGTCACGCGGCACGAACTGCACCACGGCGGACGGGCTGACCAGGGTGTCGATGCGCGCCGGGTCGTGCGCGGCGTGGCGGCCCCACACAAAAGCCTGCTGGTTAAACTTCACCGCGGCACCGTTCAGCTCTACCGCTTTCATGATGGCTTCCAGCGATACCGGTACCAGGCCCTTTTGCCAGGCGTAACCCAGCATGAACATATTGGCCGCAATGGCATCGCCCATGAGTGCGGTGGCAATGCGCGTGGCGTTGACCTCGGCAAAATGCTGGCTGCCTACCGACTCGATGATGGCTTCCTTCATGGCCTTGGCCGGGAAGCGCACGTCCGGGTTTTTCAGGAAGGCGCTAGTCGGCGATTCGTAGTTGTTCACCACCACGTGGCTGAAGCCTTCGCGCATCTTGGCCAGCGCTTCTTCGGCGGCAGTCACTACCAGGTCGCAACCCAGCACCAGGTTGGCGTCACCGGCGGCAATGCGCACGGCGTGCAGTTTTTCCTGGCTATCAGCAATGCGCACGTGCGACCACACCGAGCCGCCTTTTTGCGCCAGGCCAGCCATGTCCAGCACCGTTACACCCTTGTTATCCAGGTGCGCGGCCATGGCCAGCACCTGGCCGATGGTGACTACGCCGGTACCGCCCACGCCAGTGACCATGATGCCAAACGGCTCGTGCAAGCCCGGCAGCAGCGGCTGTGGCAGGGCGCCCATGCTGTCCAGGCTGGCGGCGGCACCGCCCGGTTTTTTCACGCTGGCGCCCGCCACCGATACAAAGCTGGGGCAGAAGCCTTCCACGCAGGAGAAGTCCTTGTTGCAGCTGCTCTGGTCGATCTTGCGCTTGCGGCCCAGCGCGGTTTCCACCGGCAGCACCGACAGGCAGCCGGATTTCTTGCCGCAATCGCCACAGCCCTCGCACACGCGCTCGTTGATGAAGGCGCGGCGGTCCGGGTCGGGGAATTCCTTGCGTTTGCGGCGGCGGCGTTTTTCGGCGGCACAGGTCTGGTCGTGGATCAGGATGGTGACGCCAGGCAGCTCGCGCAGCTCTTTTTGCAGGCGGTCCAGCTCGCGGCGGTGGAACACTTCCACGCCTGGCGCCAGGCCTTCTTTCAGGCCGTGCGCGGTGCGGTATTTGTCCGGGTCGTCGCTGGTAATCACGATGCGGCCAACCCCTTCGGCGTGCACCTGGCGGGTAATCATCGGCACGTCCAGGTAGCCGTCCACGTTCTGGCCGCCGGTCATCGCTACCGCGTCGTTGTAGAGAATCTTGTAGGTAAGGTTGACCTTGCCGGCCACTGCGGCGCGGATGGCCAGCAGGCCGGAGTGGAAGTAGGTGCCGTCACCCAGGTTGGTAAAGATGTGCTTGGTGGTGGTGAACGGCGCTTGGCCCAGCCAGGTAATGCCTTCGCCGCCCATCTGGGTAAAGGTCTTGGTGCTGTCGCCTTCGATCCAGTGCGCCATGTAGTGGCAACCGATGCCGGCCACGGCGCGGCTGCCTTCCGGCACCTTGGTACTGGTGTTGTGCGGGCAGCCACTGCAGTAGTGCGGAATGCGCGCGATGGCTTCGCGCGGTTTCACCAGCTGGGCTTCCTTGTCGTCGTAGAACTTCAGGCGATCGTGGATCACCGGGCTGTCGTACACCTTGGCCAGGCGCTTGGCGATGGCGCGGGCGATCATGGCCGGGGTCAGCTCGCCGGCGGCCGGCAGCAGCCAGTCGCCGTGCGGCAGCGCCCATTCGCCTTTTTCGGCAAACTTGCCCACCACGCGCGGGCGCACATCGTCGCGCCAGTTGTACAGCTGTTCTTTCAGCTGGTATTCGATGATCTGGCGTTTTTCCTCGATCACCATGATCTCTTCCAGACCTTCGGCAAACTGGCGCACGCCTTCCGGCTCCAGCGGCCATACCATGCCCACCTTGAAGATGCGCAGGCCGATGTCGGCGGCCAGTTGCTCGTCGATGCCCAGGTCGTCCAGCGCCTGCATCACGTCCAGGTAGCTCTTGCCACAGGTGATGATGCCCAGCCGCGCCTTGGGCGAATCCAGCGTCACGTGGTTCAGCTTGTTCACGCGGGCGTAGGCCAGCGCCGCGTACAAGCGGTGGTGCAGCACGCGCTTTTCCTGCGCCAGCGGGGTGTCCGGCCAGCGGATGGACAGGCCGTCCGGCGGCAGCGGGAAGTCTTCGGGGATCAGCGTTTGCACGCGCTCGGGGCTGATGTCCACCACGGCGGCGCTTTCGATGGTGTCGGAGATGGCCTTGATCGACACCCAGCAGCCGGAATAACGGCTCATGGCCCAGGCGTGCAGGCCGTAGTCGATGACCTCTTGCACGCCGGACGGGCTGAGCACCGGAATCATGCTGGCGGCCAGAATGTGATCGGACTGGTGCGGGAAGGTGGACGACTTGGCGGCGTGGTCGTCGCCGCAGATCAGCAGCACGCCGCCGAACTTGCTGGTGCCGGCCACGTTGCCGTGCTTGATCACGTCACCGGAGCGGTCCACGCCGGGGCCCTTGCCGTACCACATGGAATACACGCCGTCGTACTTGGCACCCTCGAACATATTGACCTGCTGCGTACCCCACACCGCGGTGGCGGCCAGGTCTTCGTTCAGGCCCGGGTGGAATACCACATTATTCGCGGCCAGGTGCTTGCTGGCCTTCTGCATGACCTGGTCCACGTTGCCCAGCGGCGAGCCGCGGTAGCCGGTAACGTAGCCGGCGGTGTTCAGCCCGGCGGCTTTATCGCGCGCCTGCTGCATCATCGGCAAGCGTACCAGCGCCTGGATACCGTTGAGCAATACTTGCCCGGTAGGTGCCGTGTATTTGTCTTCCAGTTCGACGTGGCGAATCGACATGGTGTCTCCTCCATCTGTGTGCTTGTCGCAGCGGGTCGGGTGAAGCCTTGTGAGCCGTCCCGTCCTGGTGATGTGGCCCGGCAGCGGTAGGCGGCGGGCGGTGTCTCTGTCTCTTTATAGTGTGTCGGCAGGCGTGCTACCGCTTTGTGCGAACACTAGTTGACGTAAACGTAAACGTCAAAAGCTTTGTCGTTTTTTCAGGCCTCGCGCGCGGGCGAGTGCGGCAAATGTGCCAGTGCAGCAAAATCGCTGCCCTTACTCGGCAAGCATGCCTGCCAGACCCTTGTTGCACCGGTGGGAACACTGCGTTCTGCCGCCACGGTTGAGCGCGCTAGTGCCGCACCGCTACAGTGCAGCCTTGAGTCATTCCCGCCACCGGCTACCCGCTGTTTGCGGCCAACCTTAGAGACGTATCCATGTCATCTGCACCCAACGAAACCGGTAAAGGCGTGCTGTACGCCACCGGCGCGTTCTTTATCTGGGGCCTGTTCCCGCTGTACTGGAAGCCGCTGCACGCGGTGCCGGCGCTGCAAATTTTGTGTCACCGCATTGTGTGGTCGGCGCTGTTCGTCGCCCTTTTGCTGCTGGTGCAGCGCAACTGGCGCTGGCTGGGCGACAGCCTGCGCGACGGCGCCCGCCTGCGGGTGTTTGCGCTGTCGTCGCTGCTGCTGTCGTTCAACTGGCTGATCTACATCTGGGCGGTAAACGAAAACCGCGTGGTGGAAGCCAGCCTGGGTTACTTCATCAACCCGCTGGTCAACGTGCTGCTGGGGCGGCTGTTTCTGGGCGAACGCCTGACACGCACCCAGGGCATCGCCATCGGCCTGGCCACGCTGGGCGTGGCGTGGCTCACGTTATCGGTGGGCACGCTGCCGTGGGTGGCGCTGAGCCTGGCGGCCACCTTCGGCGTATACGGCCTGCTGCGTAAAAAAGCGCCGCTGCCGTCGCTGGAAGGGCTGGCGCTGGAAACCTTCCTGATGCTGCCGCTGGCGCTGGCCGCGCTGCTGTGGTTTGCCGTGCGCGGCGATGGCGCCTTCGGCCAGTTGGGCCTGGCCACCGACGCGCTGCTGATGGGTGCCGGCGTGGTCACCGCCATCCCACTGCTGCTGTTTGCCAGTGGCGCGCGCCGCCTGAAGCTGGCCACGGTGGGGCTGATCCAGTACCTGGGCCCCACCATCCAGCTGCTGCTGGGCGTGTGGCTGTACCACGAGCCGTTCGGCAGCAGCCGCGCCATCGGCTTCGGCCTGATCTGGGCGGCGCTGGCGCTGTACTCCGGCCACGGCCTGCTGGGCTACCTGAAAGCACGGCGCGCCGCTGCCGCCTAGGGCCAGACGTTGGCCGCAACACCACAAGGGCAAGCCGCATGGCTTGCCCTTGTTCTTTCACGCTGCCCCGTGGCAATAAACCCGCACCCGCACCGCGGGCTGGCCACGGTCTGCCCCTTCGGCCATTGACGCCGCCACGCCACATCACCACAATGCCGCTGTCCTCCGCCACGCGGATGGCATTCGTTCTTTATTCATACCGGCCTACACCGTGCTGCATGCACCGGGCCACGCTCTTTCAAGGAAACGCCATCATGGCATCGCTCTTTATCCTGTCGCGCCATCTCGCGCGCGACGTGCTCGCCGACGAGCTCCCACCGCAACACCACCATAGCCTGTGGCACACCCTGTGCAGCCAGGCTTCCAGCCTGATGCAGCCAAGCCACCGCCCCGCGCTACCCGACTCGCACCAGCACTATGTTCAACGCTGGTTAATGGAGAAAGGCCCACACCGATGCTGACCCTGCCACTTGTGACACCACGCCTGCAGCTGCGCGACTTTTGCACCAGCGACCAGGCCGCCTACCGCCAGCTGCGCCTGGGCAGCGCCTTCGGGCAACACTACGCCACACACCAGCTAAGCCCCGATTTTAGCGATGCGTTGCTGCAACAATTCATCGCCCAGCAGCAGGCCACACCGCGCCGGGCGTGGCAGCTGGCCATTACCCTGGCCGATGGCGGCACGCTCGTCGGCTCGGTGGGCCTGCGCTACACCAGCCTGGCTGGCGAGGCGCAGTTCGGCATCGAGCTGGGCCAGGCTTACTGGGGCCAGGGCTACGCCCGCGAAGCCGGTAGCGCGCTGCTGCATGCCGGTTTCAACCCGCTGGGCCTGCACCGTGTGGAAGCCGACACCCATGCGGCCAACCTGCCGGCGCAGCGGCTGGCCACCAGCCTGGGCTTTGTGTCCAGCCGCCAGGAAGGCGACCGCCACATCCTGGCGCTGGCACTGGATATGCCGGGCGTACTGAGCGAGCGCAAGCTGCTGGGCGAACAAGCCCGGCTGAACCGTCATGCCGGCTACTGGCAGCTGGCCACCCCGGCGCAGCCCGATTTTTACTTTGGCAACCTGCTGCTGCCCGACCAGGCACCACTGCAGCGCGAAGGATGGGAAGCCCGCTTCGACGCCGCCTTCGCCAGTCATGCCGGCGTACAGCACCGCACCCTGCTGTGGGCGATGGAAGACGAAGACTGCGCTGCGCGTTACCAGCCGTGGCTGGACGCCGGCTACCAATACATGGAAACCATTGCCCTGCTGCTGACCCGCGACAGCCTGCGGCCAACCCTGCTTCCAGCAGGCTACACGCTGCGGCCGCTGGCCAGCGAAGACGACTGGCAGCAATGGGCCACACTACTGGCTGCCAGCCGCGACCCCGGCCACGATGAGGCAAGCTATCGCCGCTTTCTGGGCGGCCTGCAGCAGCGCTACCAGCAACTGGACAACAGCGGCCACGGCCATGTGTGGGGCGTATTTGCCGGATCGCAGCTGCAAGCCAGCGCCGGCCTGTTTACCTGGCAGGCGCTGGGGCGCTTCCAGATGGTGGCCACCGCACCTGCGGCACGGCGCCTGGGGCTGGCCAGCAGCCTGATCAGCGCATTGGCCGAATGGGGACTGGCGCGGGTGCCGCGCCTGGTGATCGTGGCCGATGCCCACTACCACGCCATCGATCTGTATCGTAAGCTGGGTTTCGTCAGTGCCAGCCGCGAAGCCTCGCTGTGCTGGTGGCCGCGCCACAAGGAGCCCGCATGATCATCCTGCCTTACGCCCCGCACCAGCACGCCGCGCTGGCGCAGCTCTACCTGGACACGCGCCGCAGCTGCTTTCCCTGGCTGGATGGCCAAGCCATGCAGCTGGGCGACTTTGCCCGCGATACCGCCGACGAAAGCCTGCTGGTAGCGCAAGACGAGCACGGCCAGGTGCTGGGCTTTGCCGGGGTGTACGAAAAAGAAAACTTCCTGCACCACCTGTACGTGGCACCGGTCGCACAAGGCCAGGGCATAGGCCAGGCCCTGCTGCAGGCCGCCGCCCTGCGCTTTACCGCCACCCCCTCGCTGAAGTGCTTTGCGGCCAACCCGCGCGCGCTGGCGTTTTACCGGCAACAAGGCTGGCAGCCGGCAGGCGAGGGCGTCGACGCCGCTGGCCACCGCTGGCTACGCCTGCAGGGGCCGCAGCCAGGCATCGTCTTCAGTACAGACTGCGCCCGGCTGGACCGCGAGCTGGTGTACCAGTACCTGAGCCGCGAGTCGTACTGGGCCGCCGGCCTGCCGCGCGACATCTTCGAAGCCTCGCTGCAGGGCTCGCTGGTCATCGGCGGCTACAACGCCGATGGCCAGCAGCTGGCCTTTGCCCGCGTGATTACCGATTACGCCACCTTCGGCTACCTGGCCGACGTATTCGTGGTAGACAGCGCGCGTGGCCAGGGCATCGCCAAGGCGCTGATGCGCTACATCCAGCTGCACCCGCGCCTGCAAAACCTGCGCCGCTTCATGCTGGCCACCGCCGACGCCCACGGCCTGTACGCGCAGTTCGGCTTTGGCGCGCTGGGCAAGCCGGAACGCATCATGGAAAAAGTAGAACCGGCCATTTACCAAAGGTTGGCCGCAGAGCGGGGCCAGGCATGACCCACAAGGTATTCTGGGACGACCCCTACCTGTGCACACTGGACACCACGGTAGCCAGCGTAGCGGGCGATGAGGTGACGTTGGTGGCCACCATCCTGTACGCCGAAAGCGGCGGCCAGGAAAGCGACCACGGCAGCATAGCCGGTTGGCCGGTGCTGGCGGCGCGCAAGCAGGGGCAGGACATCGTCTACATGCTGCCACCGCAACACGGCCTGCAGCCCGGCGCGGCAGTGACGCTGCAGCTGGACTGGCCACGGCGCTACCGGCTGATGCGGCTGCACTTTGCCGCCGAGCTGGTGCTGGAAACCATCTACCAGACCCTGCCGGACGTGGAAAAAATCGGCGCCCATATCGCCGAGCACAAGGCGCGCATCGACTTTGCGCTGCCACAAGCCATCACCCCGCACCTACCCGCCTTGCAGGCGCGCATCGACGCGCTGATTGCGGCCAAGCTGGCCATTACCAGCGCCTTTTCCGACGCCGACAGCGGCCGCCGCTACTGGGAGCTGCCCGGCATCGCCCGCGTGCCGTGCGGCGGCACCCACCTGCGCCACAGCGGCGAGGTTGGCCGCATCGCGCTGAAACGCAAGAACGTGGGCCGCGGCAAGGAGCGGGTGGAAATCACGCTGCTGGACGACGCACCGCATGGCAGCAAGCCGACAAAAACGGATAGCTACTGACAACAGGCTGGCAGCAGGGCGCGCGTAGGCTGTGGTTTCACACTACAGAGGAAACCCGCCATGCCTACCGCCATCGTTGCCAACCTGCAGCTGATCTACGTCAGCGACATCGCCCGTGCCACCGCCTTCTACCAGCGGCTGTTTGCGGCCAACCCGGTTTTCACCAGCCCGCAATACGTAGCCTTTGCCGGCAGCGGCGACGCGCTGTTTGCGCTGTGGTCCGGCACCACGCCAGACCAGCACGCCGCACCGCGTGGCGAGATCGGCATCATGCTGCCGGGCGGCAGCGCGGTGGCGGCGCTGTACGCACGCTGGCAGCAGGACAGCAGCCTGCACATCGTCACCCCGCTACGCGAAGAACCCTACGGCCAGACCTTTGTGCTGGCCGACCCGGATGGGCACCTGATCCGCGTGTGCCAGCGCGATTGATGCGGCTAAGCCGGCGTGCGCGCAGGGCGCCGGCTGCTGGCCAGCTGCACGCACAGCACACTCAGCAGTACGGTAGCCATGCCGGCCAGGGTCCAGCCGTGCAGGCTTTGCCCCAGCGCCACCCAGCCCAGGATGACCGCCGCCACCGGGCTGAGCAGGCCCAGCGCCGACACCGCCACCGGCGGCAGCAGGCGCAGGCCGCGAAACCACAAGCCGTAGGCCAGCAATGCGCCCACCAGCGACAGGTAGGCATAGCCCGCCACGTTGGCCGCCGACAGCGCCGGCATCGGCGGGTCCAGCCACAGCGCCGCCGGCAGCAGCATCAGCCCGCCCAGCGTTAGCTGCCAGCCGGTTAGCGCCAACAGTGGCAGGCTGCTACCCCAGCGCCGCGCCAGGTACATGCCCAGCGCCATCACGATGGCGCCACCAGCCGCCGCCAACACGCCCAGCGTATCCCACTGCGCGTTGCCGGCATTCAGCAGCACCGCCATACCAGCCAGACCCGTACACGCCGCCAGCAACACCAGCGGCCGTGGGGTTTGCCGCTCCAGCAGCCACAGCAAGCCCATCATCAGCAGCGGCTGGATCGCGCCCAGCACGGCGGCGATACCACCAGGCAAACGGTAAGCCGCCATGAACAACAGCGCCTGGAAGGCACCGATATTCAGCAGCGACAGCAGCAGCAAACGCGGCCATTCCTGCTGTTGCGGCAGGTGGCGCGTCCACAACAGCAGCAGCAGGCCGGCTGGCAGCACGCGCAGCACGCCGGCGCTGAACGGCAGGCCGGGCGGCAACCACTGTGTGGTCACCAGGTAAGTGGAACCCCAGATCAGCGGCACCACGGCGGTTAACAAGGTGTCGCGCCACAGGCGGGAAGCAGTCGTCACGAAGATATCTCCAATTCAAGATATAATCATCGTATCGATAATTTATCTTCAACTCAAGATATTTATCTTGAATCCGAGCTATCAGGAGCCGGCATGGATACCCCGAACACCCCCGACGCCGTGGACGCCATCCGCGCGCAGTGGCAGCGCGAACGCCCCGACCTCGACACCCGCCACATGGCCATCATCGGCCGGCTGGGCCGCTGCAGCATCCAGCTGCAAAAACGGCTGAACGATACCTTTGGCCAGTACGGCATCAGCAACTGGGAATTCGACGTGCTGGCCACGCTGCGGCGCAGCGGCGCGCCGTACTGCCTGGCGCCCACCACGCTGTTTTCCAGCCTGATGCTGTCGTCCGGCACCATGACGCGCCAGCTGCAGCTGCTGGCAGAGCGCGGCCTGGTGTGCCGCCTGCCCAACCCCGACGACGCGCGCAGCCTGCTGGTACAGCTCACGCCGCAGGGGCTGGATCTGGTCAACGAGGTAGTCGGCGCGCATGTGGATAATATGGCGCGCATCCTGGCACCGCTGGACGCCGCGCAGCTGGACGCGCTGGACGCGTCGATGAGCGCGCTGCTGGCCACGCTGGAACCGGCAGCGAAAGCGGGGCGCTGATGCTGCTGTACGACCTGGCCGCCGTCGGCGCCGCCACCTGCTGGGCCGCCGGCGGCCTCATCGGCGCCACCCCGGCGCGCCACTTCGGGCCGTTTGCCTTCAGCCGACTGCGGCTAAGCTTCCTCACCGTACTGTTGGGCGCTGCCAGCCTGGCGCTGGGCGGCTGGGCCACGCTGCACACCGCGGCGCTGCTACCGCTGACGCTGTCGGCGCTATTCGGCATTTTTCTGGGCGATGCGCTGATGTTTGCCGCCATGAACCGGCTGGGCCCGCGCCGCACCGGCCTGCTGTTTGCCACCCACTCGGTGTTTTCGGTGGCGCTGGGCGTGCTGCTGCTGGGCGAGGCGCTCAGCCTGCAGGCACTGGCAGGCAGCGTGCTGGTGTTTGGCGGCGTGCTGGTAGCGGTAGCGTTTGGCCGCCGCGACGGCAGCACCCACCACTGGGAACAAAGCCACGGCCTGAAAGCCGGCGTGGCACTGGGCCTGGCCGCCGCGCTGTGCCAGGCGTGCGGCACCTTCTTTGCCAAACCGGCCATGGCCAGCGGGCTGGACCCGCTCACCGCCAGCGCGCTACGCATGGCGATAGGCTGTGCGGCCAACTGGCTGCTGTGGGCCAGTGGCAGCCGCCTGGCGCGCATGGCCAACCCGCCCACGCCGCGCATGCTGGCGCAGCTGGCGCTAAACGGTGTGGTAGCGCTGGGCCTGGGCATGACGCTGATCATGGTAGCGCTGCAAGGCGGCAACGTGGCCACCGTGGGCATGCTGTCGGCGCTAAGCCCGGTACTGATCCTGCCCATGCTGTGGGCGGTTACCCGCCAGGCGCCGCCGCTGCTGGGCTGGCTGGGTGCCGCCATCAGCGTGGCCGGCACCGCGCTGCTACTGGGGCGTTAGGCACTGCACACAAAACAAAGCGGCCAACCTTGCCCAAGGTTGGCCGCAGCTTTTTTTAACAAGGGCTGCTTACTGGTTGGCGCGCACCCACTTGTGCCACTGCGCAAACAGCTCGGGGGTCAGCGCGGCGATGGCGGAGCGCTTCCAGATGGTGTCGGCCCAGTAGTCGTCGGTGTTGAGGCTGGCGATGCGCCCGCCGGCTTCTTCCAGGATCACCGCGCCGGCGGCGTAGTCCCACAGGCGCTGGCCGCCGTGCAGGTAGATGTCGTAGCGCCCGGCGGCCAGGAAGCACCAGTCCAGCGTGCTGGAACCCATGCTGCGCTGGCTGCCGAACGGCGCCACGCTGCCCATGCGCGCCGCCAGCTTGCCGGAGCGCAGGTATTTGATTTCGACAGCAGCGATGGCGTCGCCCATGCTGTTGGCCACGGTTTTCAGCGGCAGGCGCTGGCCGTTCAGGTAGGCACCGCAGCCGCGGCGGGCGTAGAACATTTCGTCGGACACCGGGTTGTAGATCACGCCCAGCTCGCTGACGCCGTTGATCATCAAGGCCACCGACACGGCAAAGTAGGGCAGGCCGTTCACAAAGTTGGTGGTGCCGTCGATGGGGTCGACTACCCACAGGCCGGCCTGGTTGGCCGCCCACAGGGCGTCCTGCTCGGCCATGGTCATTTCTTCGCCCAGCACCGGGTAGGGCAGGATGGCAGGCAGCCGCTGCTGCAGTACCTGCTGGCAGGCCAGATCGGCTTCGGTAAACAGCGAGCCGTCCTCTTTGCGCGTCTTGCCCACGCGCAAAAAGCGCGGCATGACCTCGTAACGGGCCACGTCGCGTACGACCTGTATTACCTGATCGACCACTTGCATCCATCTCTCCTCTCGCGCTGCGGGCAGGCCCGCTTACCACCGTGTAATGTTTATGTTGTTGCACGTGCAGCAAACCAAGCAAAATACCGTTATCAACACGAACGATCAACACACCATGCCAAGGTTTTTTATAGATATTGCTCTGGCTGCCGGGCAAACCCTGGCGCTGCCGGATACGGTGGTGCGCCATGTGCAGGTATTGCGCCTGCGCGCCGGTGACAGCATCACGCTGTTTAACGGCCGTGGCGGCGAGTACCAGGCAACGCTGACCGATATCGCCAAACGCGACGTTAGCTGCACGATTGATGCATTTCACGACACCAGCCGCGAATCGCCGGTATGGCTGGGGCTGGCGCAGGCGATTTCCAGCGGCGACCGCATGGAGTTCACGCTGCAAAAAGGCGTGGAAATGGGCGTGAGCGCCTTCCAGCCGCTGGCCACCGAGCGCAGCATCGTGAAGCTGGCCGGTGACCGCGCCGACAAGCGTGTGCAGCGCTGGCAGGAGATCGTGATTGCCGCCTGCGAGCAAAGCGGGCGCAACACCGTACCCGAGGTGCGCCCCATCCTGACGCTGAAACAATGGCTGGCCAGCCTGCCAGCGGCCGACGCCCACTTGCTACTGTCGCCGCTGGGTACGCAAAAGCTGGTGGACATCGCCCGGGCGCCGCAGCAGGCGTGGCTGATGGCCGGGCCGGAAGGCGGGCTGTCTGGCGCCGAAGAGCAGCAGGCCATTAGCGCAGGCTGGACGCCGCTGAAACTGGGGCCGCGCATCCTGCGCACCGAAACGGCAGCACTGGCGGCAGTCGGTGCCATCCAGACGGTATGGGGCGATTACAGCGTATAGCTCCACCAGGTAAAGCAAAGCGGCCAGGCGATGACAGCCTGGCCGCTTTGCTTTTGGGTACCGCGTGCTACAGGCGGCGGCCGCACACCGCGGTACGGCCGCTGCCGTGGGGGCGGTGCGCCGGGTCGTCGTATACGCCCAGCTGTTGCAAGCCGGCTTTGCGCATCATGCCGGCGGACGGGCCGTTTTCTTCGTGGCGGTCGGCTACCACCCAGGCCTGCCCCTGTGCTGCCAGCTTCTGGCACACGCTGTTCAGCAAGCGGGCGCCTATGCCCTGGCCGGCGTAGTCGCGGTGCACTACCGCTTCCACGATATAGCTGCACTGTAGCGGGCTGATATCGTCGGGGCGCAGGCTGGGGTAGGGGTCGGCATGGCGGTACAGTACCGCCCCTACCAGCACGCTGCCGTCCTCGGCCAGTACCGCGCCAGCCAGGCCGGCCACCAGCTGCTGGATGGTCCGCGCCACACCTTCCGGTGGCAGCCAGTTCCAGGGACTGGGGCCGTGGTCGAATAGCAGCGCCTGCACGCTGTCGGCGTCAAAGGCGGTGGCGTCACGCAGCACGATGCTCACGACTGCTCCCCTTCATGCTCTGGCATAAAGCTGCCGGGCTCGGGCTGGCTGGCCAGCTGGTCGCGGGTATTTTTCTGTACCGCTACCGCCGCAAACAGGCTGAGCAGATAGGCCATGGCGTAAAAGCCTTTTTCGCTGCCCAGCAGGGTAGCGTTCCACAAGCCCACACCCAGCAGCAGCAGACTGATACCCACCGACAACCAGCACAGACCATAGTAAATCCCGCTGACGGCGATGTTTTCCAGCCGGTCGCGCACGCTTTTTTGCAGCGACACGGCGGCAAACAGGCCGTATAGCAGCACGGTGAAGTAATAACCCTTTTCGTTCAGCGGCATGGTGGCATTCCACAGGCCGATGAGGTAGGTAAGCATGCCGGCAAACAAGGCAAGCCAGGACACGCCGACAAAGGCGGCCGAAGGCGGGGCGATGCGGGGTTTCATGGTGTATCTCCTGCGGTGGTGGCGGGGTGGTAGTGCTGTACGAGGGTGGCGTGGCCATACTGTACGTGCAGCGTGGCCCAGGCGCCGTTCATCAGCGTCCATTGCGGGGGCACGTGGCCGATATCGGCATCCAGTACCAGCGGGCAGGGCAGGCCATCCAGCGCCTGCATGACGGCTTCTTCGTAGTGCAGCTCGTGTGCCTGTTGTGCCTCGGGGCCGCTGCTGCGCCCCAGTATCAAGCCAGCCAGGCCGTCGAATATGCCGGCCAGACGCATGGCGGTCAGGGCGCGAGCCAGCTCGCACGGGGCCAGCTCGCAGTTTTCCAGGTACAGCAGCACGGGTTGGCCGCGCCAGGTTTGCAGGTCGAAATATGGCGTGGCGGCCAGGCGCGACAGCGTATCCAGGCAGCCGCCTATCAGGCGCCCGCTGATGCTGGCCTGTGCAGCCCCCGCCACACGCACGCGGCTGCTTTTGGCCACACCGGCGTCGCCAAACGGCCAAAAGTGCGTAAAGGCCTGCTGGCGGGGCGGCAAACCGTGCTGCCAGCTATGCCATAGCGCCTGCATTTCACCGTGGCGATCCGGGTGGCTGATATCAAACACGTTCGGGCTGTGCAGCGTGGCCCAGCCAGCGCGCAGGGTCAGCGGCACTGCCAGCGTGGACACATCGGAAAAACCGCACAGCCATTTGGGCGGCAATGCGGCCAACCTTGGCCAGTCCAGCCCGGCCAGCAGCTGCATGGCCAGCTCGCCGCCCCAGGGCGGCAGGATGGCCTGGATGGCAGGGTCGTACAGAAAGCGGTTGAGCTCGGCCAGGCGGGTGGCGGCGCTGGCGCTGGCGTTTTTTTCTTGCCGGCGCAGGGTATCGCCCTCTACCACCTGGTAGCCGGCGGCGCGCAGAGCGGCGATAGAGGCGTCCAGACGGGCGTGCATCACTTCCGGCACACCGGAGGACACCGCGCACAGCGCAAGCGTGTCACCGGGCTGTAAAGGGGCAGGAAAGCGCAAGTTCATGGCAGGGCGAGCGGGTGATTGGCCCACCATTACAGCAGCAATCCTCAGCCATGACAAAAGCTTGGCGAATTGTGCTTGCCAGCGTGCGAAGCTGGCCGTCACTTGTGGATAAGCCAATAGGGCCATGCTTTTAGCAGCGCTTTCCAATAAAAACAGTTACTTACTGGGTGGTCGTGATTTACCCACAGCCTGCTAGCCGCTTCGATGCCGATTTCGAGCAACGCTTTTACAAGCGCAGGTACAAAAAAACCGGCCGTACAGGCCGGTTTATCCACAGCTCAGCGCTGAGCTAGCGAGTTTTCCCCAGCCGGTGCAGTTCGATCAGCTTGGCGTACTTGATATAGCTGTTGAAGCAGCCAATGCTGATGTGCACCAAACCTGGCAAACCATCGCGAAAACCCTGTCGTACTAGATAAAACTTGATAAATCGCGTCAGCGGGCTGAACACCAGCTTGGCCAGCCCGCATTGTTTGCCACGCTGGTACAGCGCTTCGGCCTGCAAACTGGTGTAACGGTTCTGTTTGCTCAGATACAGGGCGATGTCTTCACCGGACTCGTGCATCAGGTCACCCGCCAGGGTGCCAACCTTGCCATTTGTCTGTACGTATTCGTGTACTGCGTCGTCCGACCAGCGGGCGTGCTGACGGTGAAACAGGCGCAGGCTGTAGTCCGGGTAGCCTTCGCCAAATTTCAGAAAGCGCCCCATGAATTTGTTACTGCGGGCAAAACGCCAGGCGTAGGCGCCGGGGTTTTCCAGTAACTGCATGATTTCATTTCGTAATTTATCAGACAACCATTCGTCTGCATCCAGACACAGCACCCAGTCGTGGCTGGCCTGCGCTACGGCAAATTGCTTCTGCGGGCCGAATCCCAACCAGTCCTGGTGGATAACTTTTGCCTTATAGGCAGAAGCTATTGCCAATGTCCTGTCTGTACTTCCCGAATCCACCACCACGATCTCGTCAGCAAAAGCACAGCTTTGCAGACATTTTTCCAGCTGTGTTTCTGCATTTTTGGTGATAAGCACCACGCTTAGCGCTTCAGACATACTTTCTAGACTGTCCAGTAATTAAATTGATAAGGGCTGATGAAGTAGCCATACGGTTGTGGATAAGTACTTTTTTCTTTTTTATTTCAACATATTGCTTTAATCGAACAGCTGTGTCTGCTACGCCTGTTTTGTGGTGCAAGCTTTGTGGATAAATCAGCGCTTTTGTCTTCAACACGGCTTGTCCACATCGCCAGGCCCGGTTTTACCCGCAAGCTGTGCATCAAGTTTGCCATGGCTGTGGGTCTGCAGCGAAACCGATTGCGCAAGTACCAGCTGTTCACTTGCTGCTGACAGCCGTTTTTTTGCTGAAACCTGGTCAGCTTGTTTCGCACCTCATTCTTTCATTGTTTTCACATTACTTATTTGAAGACAATGATATACACGCCACCTTCCTGTGGGTAAGTGTTAAAAATTACTTTACTTCAATGACTTAACATGTGTGTGGCTACCCCATTAACCTTGGCTGCGCTAGCGGGACCCGTTGTGGATAACTATGCACTTTCTTATCCACAGCGCTTTATCCACATTCGGGTAGCCGCGATTTTACTTGGTTAACCACAGGGGCAGCCGTAGAATTCCGCGCATGAAAAATGTCCTTCTGCTGCGCACATCGTCGATGGGCGACCTTATCCACACCTGGCCGGCGCTGACCGAGCTGGCGCAACACCAGCCCGATACCCGTATTACCTGGCTGGCCGAAGAAGCCTTTGTGGATATCCCCGGCCTGCACCCGCAGGTACAGGCCACCTTGCCTATCGCCTGGCGCCGCTGGCGCAAGCATTTGCTGGCGCGCGATACCTGGCAGCAGATGGCAACGCTGAAGCAGGCGCTGCAAGGCACGCGCTGGGATCTGGTGCTGGACGCACAAGGCCTGTTGAAAAGTGCGCTGCCGGGCTGGCTGGCCAACGGCCCGCTGGCCGGCTACGACGCTGCCAGCATCCGCGAACCGTTGGCCGCACGGTTTTACCACCAGCATTACGCCGTGAGCCGCCAGCTTTCCGCCATCGAACGCAACCGCAGCCTGTTTGCCGCGGCGTTCGGCTATGAAGTAAGCGGCGCGCCGGTATTCGGCATCCGCGCCGGTGCCCGCCCGGGCTGGCTCCCGGCCGGCCCTTACGCCGTGCTGCTGCACGCCACCAGCCGCGACAGCAAACTGTGGCCGGAGCCGCACTGGCTGGCGCTGGCCGCCGAGCTGGCGGCACAAGGCTTGTACGCGGTACTGCCGTGGGGCAATGCGGTGGAACAAGCGCGTGCGCAAAGGTTGGCCGCCGCCATGCCGGGCGCGGTAGTGGCGCCGCGTGTGCCACTGCGCGAAGCCGCCGCGCTGCTGGGCCACGCCGCTGCCGTGGTAGGGGTGGATACCGGCCTGACCCATCTGGCCAACGCGCTGGATGTGCCGCTGGTAGCTATTTATACGGATACCGACCCGGCGTTGACCGGCGTGGTGGAAACCGCGCGTGCGGCCAACATCGGCCGGGCAGGGGAGATCCCGGCGGTAGACGCGGTGTTGTCCCTGCTGGCGCGTGTGCGGGGGGCGGCCTGATGCTGCTGCGCCTGTACTCCGCGCTGTGGCCGCTGCTGACGCCGCTGATCAAGCGCTACCTGAAAAAGCGTGCCCGCCAGGCGCCGGCTTATCTTGAGCACTGGGACGAGCGTTTCGGCCGCAGCCAGCCGCAGCCACGCGGGCAGCAGATCTGGCTGCACGCGGTGTCGGTGGGCGAAACCCGCGCCGCTTTGCCCTTGGTGAAAGCGCTGCGCGCGCGTTATCCACAGGCCAGCCTGCTGATTACGCAGATGACGCCCACCGGCCGCGCCATCGCCCAGGAGCTGTACCCCGACGCCCAGGTGCACTACCTGCCGTACGACAACCTGCGCTGGATGCGCAGCTTTGTCGCCGCCGCGCAGCCGGCTTGCCTGCTGCTGATGGAAACCGAACTCTGGCCGGCGATGATTCACGCCTGCCGCGACGCCGATGTGCCGGTGCTGCTGGTGAACGCGCGGTTGTCGGAAAAATCCGCCGGCGGTTACCGCCGCATCGCCCGCCTGGTGCGCCCGGCGCTGCAACGCCTGAACGCGGTGGCGGCGCAAAGCCCCGACGATGCCGCCAGGTTGGCCGCACTGGGCACGCCTACGCCGCTGGTGTGCGGCAGTACCAAGTACGATTTCACGCCGCCAGCCGACAAGCTGGCGCTGGGCGAGGCGTTCCGCGCTGGCATCGGCACACGCCCGGTGTGGGTGTGCGCCAGCACGCGCGATGGCGAAGAAGCGCTGATTCTGGACGCCTGGCGCGCCGCTGGCCCGCAGCAAGCCTTGCTGGTGTTGGTACCGCGCCACCCGGAACGCTTTGCCGAGGTGGCGCAGTTGGCCGCAGATCGCGGTTTTGTCGTGCAGCGCCGCAGCGAGCAGCGGGCGGTGGCCGCCGATACCCAGGTGTGGGTGGGCGACAGCATGGGCGAGCTGTTTGCCTACTACGCTGCCGCCGATGTGGCCTTTGTCGGTGGTTCGCTGCTGGATTTCGGCGCGCAGAACATGATCGAGCCGGCCAGCGTCGGCGTACCTGTACTACTGGGGCCTTCTACCTATAATTTTGCCGAGGCCAGTACATTGGCACTGCAAGCCGGTGCCGCGCGCCAGGTGGCCGACGCGCCGCAGCTGGTGGCGGCTGCGCTGGCGCTGTTGGCCGATGCTGACACCCGCCAACGCATGCGTGAAGCCGGGCTGGCGTTTACCGCCGCCCACCGGGGGGCCAGTGAACGTATCGCCAGCCTGATTGCAGCTACCCTGGGCTAGGCAGCACCAGCTGGCCGCTGCCTGGTATCGTTGGCCTGCGTGGCAGGCAGGATTGGGCGCAGCGCGGGCAGCCGCACTGCGCGATGGGAGATGGCATGCAGGATTACCCCTTAACCGACCCCTTGCTGGACGGGGTCTACACCAGCCGCCTGCGCATGGCCGCGCCGCAGCCGGGCGACGGTGCCGCACTGTATGCCGCCATCGAGGCCAGCCTGCCGCTGTTGCGCTGTTTTCCGGATAGCCTGCCCTGGGCACAGCCACCCCAGCACGCCGAGGCCTGCGAAGCCTGGTGTCGCAAGGTGGGACTGGTGTGGCCGCAGGCGCAGGACAAGATCGCGCTGTTATGGCTGGGCGAAGAGGTCGTCGGCTGCTGCGAGCTGCACCTGCGCAGCGCACAGTGCTGGGAGCTGGGGTTCTGGGGCCACCCGGACTGGCTGGGGCTGGGTTTGTATACCGAGGCGACAGATAGCATGTTATCGCTGGCGTTTGGCCCCTACGGCGCGCAGGAAGTCTACGCCTGCACCGCTGCGGCCAACCATGCAGCGCGGCGCGTGTGCCAGCGCCTGGGCATGAGCGAGAGTTGGCCGGATGATGCCAGCTGCGTTTACCGCATCCGCCTGAATTGAATAGCGCTGTCGCCAGCGCCGCCCGCAACGTAAAAACCCCCGCCAGCAAGCTGAAGGGGGTTTTTGATGCGTAGCCGTATCAGGCCGGGCGGTAGATCAGGCGGTTTTCAAACAGCACTTCCTGCTCGGCCAGCTGAAAGCTGCCACCTGGCGGCACCGCACGTTCGTAGACCAGGCGCTGGCCATTGCTCATGATCCAGGCGTGAATGGGCTGGCCCATGAAATTGCCCAGGATTTCTTCCGATTTCTGCACCATGGCGCTGTCCGCCAGCTGGGTGCCCCGCGCTGCCGGTGCGCTATCTGCCTGCTCGCTGGCTTCTTGTTGCGCCATGCGCCAGTCGCTTTGCTGGCGGAACGTTTGCACCTGCTTGCGCGCGCCCCATTGCAGCATCATGCGGTACAGGAATACCGGCAGGCCCACGGCGTGCACCTGCTTGTATTCGTCGATCACGCACTTCACGACAAAGCTGTGCTGGCAATGCGGGCAGTGGCCATCGGCCAGCACGAATACCTTGTCTTTCAGCAGCAGGGCCATGCCTTCCATCGCCGACGCTTTCACCAGCTGCTTGCAGTGCGGGCAATGCTTGGCAAAACGGCTAACTGTGTTGCCATTGGGGTAGGTAATGGGAAAGAAACGGTCCAGGCGGTCGGGTTGGATCATGCTGTTACTCGTGGTATCCGGCTGTGAGGCAAACGCTGATTATACCCCCGTAAGGTGCAAATGCTGGCCTAGTGTATGGCTGTCGCCAGGGGCAATCAGGCGGCTGTCTGCGCCGGCATTGGCCGCTTCCACGCACAAAAAGTGCTGCCAGCCGTCGTCCGGCATGTCGGCCAGCGCCGCTGCGCCGCTGGCCCACGGCGTCCATACCACGGTGCTGGCAGAGCCGCTGCTGCTGATGGCCACCTTGCGTTGCCAGGCGGCATCGTGCAGGGTGCAGGCGGCACCGCTGGCGACCACGGCATCGGTGGGGCCATCAAAACGCCACGGGCTGGCGGGCAGGGTGCCGTGGGTGTCGGTGAGCTTGTTGTGGCTGCTGGCGTTTTCCAGCCCTGCCAGGCTGGCCTGGCGGATATCGCCCACGGCGATATAGCTGTGCAGTGCGGCGCTGACGGTGGCCACGGTCTTGCCGTGGTTACGCGTGGTCAGCGTCATATCGACGGCCTCGCCCAGTACCAGGCTCAGGCTGGACGACAGCTCGCCGTGGCGCGGGCCGTTCAGTTTCACGTGAAACCCCAGCTCGCTGCGCGCGATGGCATTGACTGTCCACAGCGCAGTACGCGCCACGCCGTGCTGCGGCTGGCTGGTGTCGCTAGCGTGCTTGCCAAACCACGGCCAGCACAGCGGCACGCCGCCGCGTATGGCTTTGCCAGGCTGCAAGATGGCGGCCGGCGACAGGTAAAACAAAGGTTGGCCGCCGTGCGGGGTGTAGCCCAGTAGCTGGCCACCGTACAGGCTCAAGGTGGCAGTAAAGGCGGGGTGGGTAAATGCCAGGCCGGGAACACCAGGGGCCAGCTCGATGGCGCGTACGCCAGCGGGTAACAGATCGGGGTGAACGGGGTGACTCATGGCAATTCCATCAGCAAAGGTGGGGTGGGCGCGGCAGGCGGGTGACGCATGCCATCGGGCTCTAAGCTAACTGCTGCCAAGCGCTTTGACCAGTGCCGCGTTACAATCAGCGCATGAGCACGCCCAAACCCGCCGCCAAGCCCCATTTCCTGCGTATCCGCGATTACATTCTCGACGGTATCAAGCAGCGCACCTTCGCCCCCGGTGCCAAGATCCCGCCCGAGGTAGAGCTGGCGCGCCAGTTCGGCGTGTCGCGCATGACGGTGAACAAGGCCATCCGCGACCTGGCCGAGGCCGGCGTGCTGCTGCGTTACGCCGGTGACGGCACCTACGTGGCCGAGCGCAAGGCCGAGTCGCCGCTGCTGGACGTGAACAATATCGCCGAGGAAGTCGCCCTGCGCGGCCACGCCTACCGCGCCCAGGTGCTGTTTGCCCGCGCCGAGCCGGCCAGCGAGGAAGTGGCGTTGCGCCTGGGCATGGCCGCCGGCGCGGCGGTGTTCCACTCGCTGATCGTGCACCACGAAGACGACAGCCCGATCCAGATCGAAGACCGCTACGTCAACCCGCAGTGGGCGCCGGACTATCTGGCGCAGGCTTTCGAGCAGGAAACCCCCAACGCCTACCTGATGCGCACCTGCCCGCTCACCGACGTGGAGCACACGGTAGAAGCGGTGCTGCCAGCCGCCGACGAACAGCAGCTGCTGGCACTGGCGCTGCCGGAGCCCTGCCTGCGCGTGCTGCGCCGCACCTGGTCCGGCAGGCATCTGGTGAGCTTTGCCCGCCTGCTGCACCCCGGCAGCAAGTACAAGCTGCGCTCGCAGACGCGGGTACGCAAAACGTAATTGTATATACATTTAAGCTACACCCCGCCACAGGCCACGTTTTGACGTGGCCTGTTGTTTTTTATGGGTTTTTACGCACAGGTATAGCTATCTTGCTGCGGCGCGGCAATAAAAGCTGCTTGACGCCACGGCATGCATGGTCTAAATGTATATACAATTAATCGCACAACCGGATTCAGCCATGCACCAGCCCGACCAGTCCTTGTGGATCAACGCCCGCCTTGCCACCTGTGATGCGGCCAACCCCGCGCCCTACGGCGCGCTGGAAGGCCACGCGCTATGGCTGAAAGATGGCCGCATCCACGCCGTGCTGCCGCAAGCCCAGGCGCTGCAGGCTTTCGGTCAGGCCGGTAGCGTGCACGACGCGCAAGGCCGCTGGCTCACCCCCGGCCTGGTGGATTGCCACACCCACCTGGTGTACGGCGGCAATCGCGCTGCGGAATGGGAAAAGCGCCTCACCGGCGTGCCGTACCAGCAGATAGCAGCCGAAGGCGGCGGCATCATTTCCACTGTGCGCGCCACCCGCAGCCTGGACGAAGACGAGCTGGCGCTGGCCAGCCTGCCACGGCTGAAGGCGCTGATGAAGGAAGGCGTGACCACGGTAGAGATCAAGTCCGGCTATGGCCTGACGCTGGCCGACGAGCTGAAACAGCTGCGTGCCGCGCGCCGTCTGGCCGCCGCGCTGCCGGTGGAGGTCGCCACCACGCTGCTGTCGGCGCACGCGCTGCCGCCGGAATACGCCGGCCAGGCCGACGCCTACATCGATTACGTGTGCCACACCATCGTGCCGGCCGCCGCCGCCGAAGGCCTGGCCGAAGCGGTGGACGTGTTCTGCGAAGGGGTCGGTTTTTCGCCGGCGCAAACCCGCCGCGTGTTCGAGGCCGCCCGCGCCCACGGCCTGCAGCTGAAAGGCCACGTGGAGCAGCTGTCCAACTTGCACGGCGCCGCGCTGGTGGCCGAGTGTGGCGGCCTGTCGGCCGACCATATCGAATACCTGGACGACGCCGGCGTGGCCGCCATGGCGCAGGCCGGCACCGTGGCGGTACTGCTGCCGGGGGCGTATTACTTTTTGCGCGAAACGCAGAAACCGCCGGTAGACAAACTGCGCGCCGCCGGTGTGGCCATGGCGGTGTCTACCGACCTCAACCCCGGCACCAGCCCGTTTGCCTCGTTGCGGCTGGCGATGAACCAGGCCTGCGTGCTGTTCGGCCTGACGCCGGAAGAAGCGCTGCTGGGCGCCACCCGCCACGCCGCGCAGGCGCTGGGGCGCGGCCACAGCCACGGCAAGTTGGCCGCAGGCTACGTGGCCGATCTGCTGCTGTGGGACATCGAGCATCCGGCCGAAATCGTGTACGGCCTGGGCACCAACCCGCTGAAGCAGCGCGTGTTCCGGGGTGTGGTGCAGCAGATTGATTAGATCGGGCTAGAAACGGCAACAGCGCTTTTGCCACGAAAACCACGAAAAAACACGAAAGATAAAATTATTTTTGGCCACGGGAACACACTGAAAACACTGAAACAAGAAAAGTAAAAATAAAAAGCATGGGAACGCCGTGTACTTAAAAGCACTTTGGGTTTTCCACTGTTTCCTTGAAACACAGCGTTTTAAATCATTTTCGTGTCTTTTCTCGGGTTTCGTGGCCAGAACAGGTTTTACTGCCTTCATGGCAAAAAGGATTTTCAAATGACGATAGACATGAGCATGTGGACCGGTCGCGTTGACGCCGCCGAAGGCGACGCCGCCCGTCGCTGGCACCAGGCGGTACAGCCGCTGGCAGTGGGCGCCGCGCCCGGCATTGCCATCCTCGGCTTTGCCTGCGATGAAGGCGTGCGCCGCAACCAGGGCCGTACCGGCGCCGTGGATGGCCCGCTGGCGCTGCGCCGCGCGCTGGCCAACCTGGCCTGGCACCCCACGCTGCCGCTGTACGACGCCGGCACCGTGCGCTGCGACGACGGCGACCTGGACGCCGCGCACGAAAGGTTGGCCGCAACGGTCAGCGCCATCGTGCAAGCCGGCCACCTGCCGCTGGTACTGGGTGGCGGCCACGAAACCGCCTACGGCCACTGGCTGGGCCTGGCCCGCGCCCACGCCGGCAAGCGCATCGGCATCGTCAACTTTGACGCCCATTTCGACCTGCGCCAGGCCGACACCGCCACCAGCGGCACGCCGTTTGCGCAGATCGCCGCCGCCTGCAGCACGCTGGGCCAGCCGTTCCGCTACCTGTGCCTGGGCGTGGCGGAAACCGCCAACACCCGTGCGCTGTTCGATACCGCCGCCCGCCTGGGTGCCGAATGGCGGCTGGACAGCGACATGACGCCGTGGCACCTGGCCGAAGCGCGCCAGCAGCTAGCCGAGTTCGTCGATAGCGTGGACGCGGTGTACCTCACCATCGACCTGGACGTGCTGCCCGCCGCGCAAATGCCGGCCGTGTCAGCCCCGGCCGGTTACGGCGTGGACATCGCCGTGGTGGACGCGCTGGTGGCCAAGCTGGCGCGCAGCGGCAAGCTGATCGGTGCCGACCTGGTGGAATTCAACCCCGCTTTCGACCAGGACAATCACGGCGCCAAAGCCGCCGCCCGCCTGGCCTGGGGCATTACCCGCCAGCTGCGCCGCTGATTTTATTTTTAGCCACGAAAACAGTTAACAGCCATTAGCCACGAAAACCACGAAACAACACGAAACCTGATTAGAAAACCTTGTACGAATGCAAATCAGCGGCGGCTATTAAAAAATTTCGTGCTTTTCGTGTGCTTTCGTGGCCAAAAAAAGCTTTTAGCGTGCTTTCGCGGCCAACTAAAGATTTTTAGAGGAGAGACTCCCATGAACGACCCGCGTTTTGATGCTTCCCGTGTTATCCGCGCCCCGCACGGCAGCGACCTGCACTGCAAGAACTGGATCGCCGAAGCGGCCTTCCGCATGGTGCAAAACAACCTGGACCCGGACGTGGCGGAAAACCCGCAAGGTCTGGTGGTGTACGGCGGCATCGGCCGTGCGGCGCGTAACTGGGAGTGCTTCGACCAGATCCTGGCTTCGCTCAAAGAGCTGAACGAAGACGAAACCCTGCTGGTGCAGTCCGGCAAGCCGGTGGGCGTGTTCAAGACCCATGCCAACGCCCCGCGTGTGCTGATTGCCAACTCCAACCTGGTACCGAAATGGGCCAACTGGGACCACTTCAACGAGCTGGACCGCAAAGGCCTGTTCATGTACGGCCAGATGACCGCCGGCAGCTGGATCTACATCGGTAGCCAGGGCATCGTGCAAGGCACTTTCGAGACCTTTGTCGAAGCCGGCCGCCAGCACTACAACAATGACCTGTCCGGCCGCTGGATTCTCACCGCCGGCCTGGGTGGCATGGGTGGCGCGCAGCCGTTGGCTGCCACGCTGGCCGGCGCCTGCTCGCTGAACATCGAATGCCAGCAGAGCAGCATCGACTTCCGCCTGCGTACCCGCTACGTGGACAAACAAGCGCGCGACATCGACCACGCGCTGGAACTGATCAAGGAACACACCGCGCGCAAGGAAGCCGTGTCCATCGCACTGCTGGGTAACGCTGCCGAGGTACTGCCGGAGCTGGTACGCCGCGCCCAGGCCGGCGGCATCAAGCCCGACCTGGTGACCGACCAGACCTCCGCCCACGACCTGATCAACGGCTACCTGCCGCTGGGCTGGACCGTCGAACAATGGAAAGACGCGCAGACCAAGCCGGAACTGCACGCCCGCCTGACCGCCGAAGCCGCCAAGAGCTGCGCCGTACACGTACAGGCCATGCTGGACTTCCAGGCCATGGGCATCCCCACCGTCGATTACGGCAACAACATCCGCCAGGTGGCGTTCGACCAGGGCGTGGCCAACGCTTTCGACTTCCCGGGCTTTGTGCCGGCCTACATCCGCCCGCTGTTCTGCGAAGGCAAGGGCCCGTTCCGCTGGGTAGCGCTGTCCGGCGACCCGGAAGACATCTACAAGACCGACGCCAAGATCAAGGAACTGTTCCCCGACAACAAGCACACCCACCGCTGGCTGGACATGGCGCGCGAGCGCATCAGCTTCCAGGGCCTGCCGGCGCGCATCTGCTGGCTGGGCCTGGGCGAGCGTCACCTCGCTGGCCTGGCGTTTAACGAAATGGTGAAGAACGGCGAGCTGAAAGCGCCGATCGTCATCGGCCGCGACCACCTGGACACCGGTTCGGTCGCCAGCCCGAACCGCGAAACCGAAGCCATGAAAGACGGCACCGACGCCGTATCCGACTGGCCACTGCTGAACGCGCTGCTGAACACCGCCGGCGGCGCCAGCTGGGTATCGCTGCACCACGGTGGCGGCGTGGGCATGGGCTACTCGCAGCACTCCGGCATGGTGATCGTGGCTGACGGCAGCGACGCCGCCGCCGAGCGCCTAGCCCGCGTGCTGGTGAACGACTGCGGCAGCGGCGTGATGCGCCACGCCGACGCCGGTTACGAGCAAGCCGTGGCCGCCGCCAAGCGCTTTGGCCTCAAGCTGCCGATGATCAAGTAAAGCCGTACCCTGCGGCCAACGTTGGCCGCAGGGGCCAGATTTTTTGCCACGAAAACCACGAAAGGGCACGACAACCTTTTTTAGCAACAGCCACTATCCAAGGCAAAGCAACACACGGACCGCTGCCATCGCGCGTAGATTGTTTTATGTTTTTTTCGTGTTTTCCGTGGATTTCGTGGCCAAAAAAGGTCTTATCTGTGTTTTTTCGTGGTTTTCGTGGCCGACAGAAAAAGGTATCACCATGACCACCATCACCATTACCCCGGGCAAGCTCACCCTGGCCCAGCTGCGCCAGATCGCCCGCAACCCGGCCACCCAGCTGGCGCTGGATCCGGCCGCCCATGCAGGCATCGACGCCTCCGCTGCCACCGTGGCGCGCGTGCTGGCCGAAAACCGCACCGTATACGGCATCAACACCGGCTTTGGCCTGCTGGCCAACACCAAGATCGCCGCCGACGAACTGGAACTGCTGCAGCGCTCCATCGTGCTGTCGCACGCTGCTGGTATCGGCGAGCCGATGAAAGACAGCACCGTGCGCCTGGTGATGGCGCTGAAGATCAACTCGCTGTCGCGCGGTTTCTCCGGCATCCGCCGCGTGGTGCTGGACGCCATGATCACCCTGTTCAACAAGGGCATTTACCCGGTGATTCCGCAGAAGGGCTCCGTGGGCGCCTCTGGCGACCTGGCCCCGCTGTCGCACATGAGCGCGGTGCTGATCGGCGAAGGCGAAGCCTTTGTGGACGGCGTGCGCGTACCGGGCGATGTCGCCATGCGTAGCGCCGGCCTGGCGCCCATTACCCTGGCCCCGAAAGAAGGCCTGGCCCTGCTGAACGGCACCCAGGCGTCCACCGCCTTTGCGCTGGAAGGCCTGTTTGCAGCCGAAGACCTGTACGTGGCCGCCTCGGTGGCCGGTGCCATGTCGGTAGAAGCCGCCCAGGGCAGCCGCACCCCGTTCGACGACCGCATCCACCAGGTACGCGGCCACAAAGGCCAGATCGACGCCGCCGCGCAATACCGCGCGCTGCTGGGCGCCGGCTCGCAAATCGCCGACAGCCATGCCAACTGCGGCAAGGTGCAAGACCCGTACAGCCTGCGCTGCCAGCCGCAAGTGATGGGCGCCTGCCTCACGCAAATCCGCCAGTCGTCCGAAGTGCTGCTGGTGGAAGCCAACTCTGTATCCGACAACCCGCTGGTGTTTGCCGACGATAACGACATCCTGTCCGGCGGCAACTTTCACGCCGAGCCGGTAGCGTTTGCCGCCGACAACCTGGCGCTGGCCATTGCCGAAATCGGCTCGCTGTCCGAACGCCGCATGGCGCTGCTGATCGACAGCAACCTGTCCAAGCTGCCCCCGTTCCTGGTGAACAACGGCGGCGTGAACTCCGGCTTCATGATCGCCCAGGTCACCGGCGCCGCACTGGCATCCGAGAACAAGTCGCTGGCCCATCCGGCCTCGGTAGACAGCCTGCCTACCAGCGCCAACCAGGAAGACCACGTGTCGATGGCCACCTTCGCCGGCCGCCGCCTGCGCGACATGGCCGACAACACCGCCGGCATCCTGGCGGTAGAGCTGCTGGCCGCCTGCCAGGGCGTAGACTTCCGCGCCCCGAACAAGGCCGCCGACGCACTGGAAGACGCCAAGGCCGTGCTGCGTGAACAGGTAAGCTTCTACGACAAGGACCGCTACTTCGCACCCGACATCGAAAAAGCCTGCGCCCTGATCCAGCGCGCCGAGTACAACCGCTTCGCCATCCCCGGCCTGCTGCCGTCGCTGTAATCGGATAGCGGAATGCGGCCAAGGTTGGCCGCAGCCAGACGTGAACAAGGGCAAGCCTGATGAGGGCTTGCCCTTTTGTCATGAGCGGTGTGTATGATGCTGGCTTGAGGCTTGTAGGTTGGCGCTGCGCTCAACCCAACCTGCCGGCCTGATTTGTGCAACAAAGCTCCAAGAAATCCATCAGGTATTTCGCCTAAGCAATTCTCGGGTGATGTGCAAGTTTCTAGTGATGGTAAAAAGAGAGGGCTTGATGAACAGGAGAAAAGCTTTATGGATAAAGTAAAGGAGCTTTTAGGCTTATGAAGCATGTGTTTAGAGATGATGAAATGCCTTTAAACTACGATGAAGTGAAGGGTTATTACATAACGCCTGATGATTATAGTGAAAGGATTGCTTTGGTTGACTTTTTTGATAATAATTTTATTGTGTATTTTAGTTTTAAAGCTGATTTGAATGATAAGGAGGAATCTATTTGTTTTGGTAAACTTGCTGATTTTGATAAGCTTGTGGAATATCTAGATTCGATATAGGGTTGATATTTTAAAATGATTGATGATTTGTTTTGGGATGATGTGATGGGGCCGTCGTTAAGATTATCTATTGAGGATCAAGATAGTGCTGATTCGTTAGAGGGTTATTGTTGGGATAGGTGGATTGCGGTTACTTATCTGTACGATGATCTTGGTATTTTGGTTTTCTGGGGGCGGTTTGTCGATATGGAATCAGTCCAAAATTTACTAATTGATTACCGGAACAGTAGATTGGGCTGAATAAAATGAGGCCCAACGTTCACCGCGATGGATGGTTGGCCGCATGCCATCATCGCCTTTGCGGCCAACCTTGGTGATTCGGTGTTAATGGTGCCTTTCGAAAGGCAAGCCTGTAGCCCGGATAAGGCACCGCTGCATCCGGGGCTGTTATCCAAAGCCCTGGCTTTTTTCACCGCAAATTTCACGAATCGACCACTGGCTTACCCCTGCCACGCTTTTTAACCTCCACGCCCGGCCAATAGTTGGCCGCATTGTTCAGCCATATTCAACAGAGGCCGCACCATGGGTTGGGATATCAGCTATCACCCGCTGGGTGAAAACGACGTAAGCGAGCTGTATTTTGTCGCCTTGGACAACCCGCAGGCGGCGCAACAGCTGGCGGCGCAGGCCGGGCTGGGTGCGGAAGATGCCGCGCACCTGGCTTTGCGGCTGGACGAGGCCAGAAGCCTGCCGCCGGATGCGCCGTTCAATAGCGGGCACGCGTTCTATGTGGCCATCGTCACCGGCTTTTTGCGGCCGCATCACTATATTCGTGGCGGCGCGTTTTCCTTTCTGGCCGACGACCCGGTGTTGGCGCGCTATATCGGCGACTGGCGCACGCTGGTGCCACCAGCGTATCGGCAGGGCCAGCTTGATAATGTGCTTACGCACAATTACTGCGCGGGTGTGTACCTGCCTTATGCCTCGCTACAGGCCTTGCGCCGCGATGCCGACAGCGACCCGCACGTGCGCGCCATGCTGGAACAGCAGTTTTCCGATGGCCGGCTGGCGGTGTTCTGGCAGGCGGTGGATGCGGCGCTGGCGCAGGGCATGGGCTTGATGGAGGCGTCGGAGGTGGTGGAGCCGAACCCGCTGGACCTCAACGCCAGCCGTAGCCGCTCGCGTTTGCTCAATTGCCAGCCGGACGGTGCGCTGCTGTACGCCGAGGCGGCGCTGGCGCAGCTGGGCGATGCGCTGGCGTCGGCTACGCCACAGCCTGCGGCCACGCGGCTGTCGCCTTTGTCGCCGCGTGCCTTGCTGGTGCTGTTCATGCGGCCAACGTCGTTTTTTGCCAGCCATGGTTGGCTGCAGCGGCAGCCGGAGGTGTTATTGGTGGCGTGGCTGTGTGGCATCAGCTACGCCATGGCGCGGGTGGGTAAGTACCTGGGCCAGGCCGAGGCGGGCAAGGCAACGGCGCTGGCGAGCTGGCTGGCGGAGTCGTGGGGGCGGTACTGGCTGCTGCTGCTGGCGGTGGGGGCGCTTAATGGCGTGATCCTGCCCTGGCTGGGCGGCTGGTGGTTCCGGCTGCGGCTGCGCTGGTGCGGCGCGGGCGAGGTGCCGGTAGCGGAGGCACGGCTGGTATACGTGTACCAGGATCTGGTGCAGAGCCTGCCGCTGTTGCTGTTGGCGCTGTGCCAGACGGCGCTGTACGCCGGGCCTGCGGCTGCGCATCAGGCCGCTGCGGGCTGGGGCTTGCTGATGTTGCTGTTTACGGTGTGGTCGTGCATGATGTCGTACCGCGCGGCGTGCAGCTTTGCGGTGAACCAGCGCCGCGCGCGCTGGTGGTTTTTGCAGCTGCCGCTGGCAGGCTATGCGCTGCTGATGGCAGGGGTGGCGCTGTTTTAAGTAGTGGTTGCTACAGCGTGCAGGGCTGGGCGGTATGGTGTTCATGTATGGGCATCGCTGCGCGCCACCCAATCTACGCATTATTATCCCGTGTGATGGGCTTATGTGGTACATCGCACATACTATGGGTAATGTTTGTGAGACTCTTCAAATTGAACTGATTGTCGAACTGGCTATGTGTTTCGCTATCTTTTCATGAGGTGAAATATTTTCAGTATTTCGCTTTATTCAATTCAGGAGAGAATCATGCTTAACAAAACCTTGGTTGTTGCTGCTGTTACATGTGTCATCTCATTGGGCTCGGGCACGCTATATGCAGCGGATGTATTGCAGGTTCAGAATCGGGATAAAGACCGTACAACGGACACTTTGAATGAGCAGACCCAAGCAAAGGATCAGGAGCGGCTTCTTCAGCAAGACCAGGAAGTCGTTTATGGTAGCCAGCTGATGTCAAATCAAGAAAGAAACGCATACAGGTCAATAATGCGCAGCATGAAGACTCAGGAAGAGCGCAATGCATTTCGCTTGGCGCACCATAAACAGATGCAGGAACGGGCGCGCGCCCAAGGAGTGACGTTGCCTGACGTGCCGCCAGCAACAGGGGCAGGTATGCGTCAAGGCGGTGCAGGCCAAGGCGGTAATGGGCAAGGTGGCTACGGCCGCTGATAATCGTAACTTTTTAATAAGCAAGCACGGTTCAGAATGTCGGGTTGTGCTTGCCGTATTAAATGCATTTATCGCATACGTGATGAAATCATAGCTGCTTTATTTACCTTTCATCCTTCTGCACGATAGATACCGTCTTGCCCGGCAACCGATTTTGGCGTGCTCAGGCCGATATGGCTGGGGTATTGTCAATACCCCAAAGCATGGGTGTACCCGTTTACGCATCACCGTCCCCCGGCGGCGCCATCTTGGCCTTACCCCTTGCCAGCAGGCGCTTGTTCAGTGCTTTGACGTGCGGGTTGTATCGGGTCGCCACGATGGCTGCCATGTAGAGCACCGCCCGCACACGCGCCGGGCCAGCTTTTATAAGTACGGTAGCTTGGGCTGAATGCAATGAAGCGCAACGGTTAGCGCGTTTTCAAATACACCTTGTACTGTATGAACTGGGCGTTTACTCGATGGACGTTGGGCCTGTGACACATGGCTGCGCTTGCTTGGCCTCACGGCAATAGATGGCGCTGATCAATGATGGCGTTTTTTGACGCTGGCGGCAGCGGGGTAGCACACTGCGCTGATTCAGGGCTAAAAGGGGTAGGCTGCCATGCCGCGCTATCACGGTAGTTGTCACTGCGGTGCCGTTCGTTTCGAGGTGGAGGCCGACATTCACAGCCTGGCTGCCTGCAATTGTTCGGTCTGCCTGAAGAAGGGCATTTTGCATCACCGCGTGGCGGCGGCGGATTTCCGGCTGCTGAGCGGGGCGACGGCACTGGCGGAATACCGTTTTGGCACCCGTGTGGCGGTGCATTACTTCTGCCGCCATTGCGGCATCC
The DNA here is from genome assembly GCA_000335715.1 of beta proteobacterium L13. Lineage (GTDB taxonomy): Bacteria > Pseudomonadota > Gammaproteobacteria > Burkholderiales > Chromobacteriaceae > Vogesella. Next base: position 19,139 of record AMYZ01000003.1, on the reverse strand, counting down.
ACCCGTTTACCCGGCCACGGGCGGCGCCGCACTTGTACACCATCAACGTGCGTTGCCTGGACGATTTTGACTGGCAGGACCCGCTGCTGACAGTGCAGTTGTTTGATGGCCGGCACTGGGAAAGGCAATACGCGTCCTGGCCGGACTAGCCTGGGTTGGCCGCATGGCCGATAGCGACAAGGGGCAGCCCATGGGCTGCCCCTTGCACTTGTGGCGCTGCCTGGCTGGCGGCGGCAATATGGCTTAACCATGCGGCGGCAACCTTGCCGCCGTACCTCAGCCGCGCTTGCGCAGCTCGGGCAGCAGCGCGGCCACGATGCCGGCCAGCGGTAGCCACGCGCACCACTGGTACACGGCCTGGATGCCGGCATGGTCGGCCAGCTGGCCCAGGGCGGCGGCGGCCAGGCCTGCCACGCCAAACGCCAGGCCAAAGAACAGGCCGGAGATGGTGCCTACCTTTTGCGGCAGCAGCTCCTGCGCGTACACCAGAATGGCCGAGAACGCCGACGACAAAATCAGCCCGATCACCACCACCAGCGCCAGCGTGGCCGTGAGGCCCACGTGCGGCAGCGCCAAGGCAAACGGCGCGCTGCCGAAGATGGAAAACCAGATCACGCGGCGGCGGCCGATGCGGTCGCCCAGCGGCCCGCCCAGCAGGGTGCCGCTAGCTACCGCCAGCAGGAAGGCAAACAGGTACAGCTGCGCGGTGGCGGTGGGCAGCGCAAAGCGCTCGATCAGGTAAAAGGTGAAGTAGCTGTGCAGGCTGGCCATATAGGTGTACTTGGTCACCACCAGCGCCATCAGCACCGCCAGCGTTTTGCGGGTGTCGGCCGGCGACAGCGGGTTGGCCGCCACGCTGGCCATGCGCTGCGCCGCGTGCGCCAGCTGGGCGCGGTACCAGTTACCCACCTGCCACAGCACCAGCATGGCTACCAGCGTTAGCAGCGCCACCCACGCCAGGCTGCCCTGGCCGTACGGCAGGATCAGCAGCATGGCCAGCAGCGGGCCGGTGGCGGTGCCGCCGTTGCCGCCCACCTGGAATACCGACTGCGCCAGGCCCTTGTGCCCGGCCGAGGCCAGCCGCACCACGCGCGACGATTCGGGGTGGAAGATGGACGAGCCGGTACCCACCAGCGCGGCGGCCAGCAGCAGCCAGCTGTACTGCGTGGCTTGTGACAGCAGCAGCAGGCCGGCCAGCGTGGACAGCATGCCCAGCATCATGGCGTAGGGCTGCGGGCGGCGGTCGGTGACGATGCCCACCATCGGCTGCAGCAGCGAGGCGGTGCATTGGTACACCAGGGTCAGCAGGCCGATCTGGGCAAAGCTCAGCGCGTAATGGCCCTTCAGCAGCGGGTACATGGCCAGGATCAGCGACTGCATCATGTCGTTCAGGAAGTGCGCCACGCTGACGGCGCTGATGACGCGCCAGTGCGGTTGCACGCCGGGGGCGGCTGGGTTGGCCGCAGACGGGGCGGCGGAGGTGGTGGTGTTCATCACAGTTTCCTTGTGGGGGGAAGGTAGCCCATCCTAGAATGCCTGCTCCTGCCTGTCCTGCTGCGTACGGGCACTAACTATCGAGAAAACGGCATGCACGCCCCGGTCGAAGACATCAACCCACCGCTGCTCACCAGCGCCACGCTGATGATAGGCAAAACACAGGACTACCCGGCCGGCTACGCCACGGCCCGCCACACCCACAGCACCGCCCAGCTGCTGTACGGCACCGCCGGCGTGATGCGCATCCTGTCTGCCCGCGGGCAGTGGATCGTGCCGCCCAGCCGCGCCATCTATATCCCGCCCGGCCACTGGCACGAGGTGCACATGCTCAGCCCGGCGCAGGTGCGCAGCGTGTACGTGCAGCCGCACGCACTGGCCGGCATGCCGCAGCAATGCTGCGTGCTGGCGGTCACGCCGCTGTGGCGCGAGCTGCTGCTGGCGGCGGTGCGCATACCGCCGCCGGTATTGCCCGATACCCGCGCCGCGCGCCTGCTGGCCTTGCTGCTGGAGGAATGCGAAGTGCTGGAAACGCTACCGCTGGCGCTGCCCACGCCAGACGACGACTTGCTGGCGCCGCTGTGCCGCCAGCTGCAGGCGCAGCCGGACGACGAACGCAGCAGCGAGCACTGGGCAGCCTGGCTGGGGGTGGACGTGCGTACGCTGCAGCGCCGCTTCCAGCGCGCTACCGGCATGAACTTTGGCGCCTGGCGGCGCCAGGCCCGGCTGATGCACGCGCTGGCGCTGCTGGCTACCGGCGCTCGCGTGCTGGACGTGGCGCTGTCTGCCGGTTACGCCAGCCCCAGCGCCTTTACTGCCATGTTCCGCCGCCAGTTTGGCGTGGCGCCCAGTGCTTTTTTTGCCAACCCGGCAGCGGGTGATGGCGAGATCTGAGCTGGTCAGCCAGCAGGGCAGGGCGGCCAACTTATCCACAGGGTTGGCCGCAACGGTGCAGGCGCAGCGTGCTGCTGGGGATAAAATTGTTGACTGATTCAGTCGGGAATGCATTATTATATAAATCAAAAAGTTTACTTAATGGTGCCGCCATGAACCCGTCCACGCTATCCCTGTTGCCTGGCCTGCTATCCAGCCTGTACCCCTACGCCGGCAGCCACCATCAGGGCCTGAGCAACCACCTGCCCATGGTGCTGCACGCCCGCGCAGCGCTGGGGGCCGACGCCGACGCGCTGCAGGCTTGCTTGCAGGCCGGTTTGCCACGGCTGGCCCCGCTGCACGACGACTGGCGCCCCATTGGCCACTGGCAGGAAGGGGTGGGCGATGCTGACGCCGAAGCGGCGCTGCGCCGTTATCTGGCCGCTCACCCGGATAGTTGGCCGCAGGCCATGCACGCCGTGCTGGCGCAGCCGCTGGGCGGCAGTTTTCATGGTGTGATCCGGCTGGCCTATGCACTGCGCGCCGGCGTACACGACGAAACCGTGGCCGCGCTGGCTTATGGGCTGGCCTGTGCGCGGCCTGCCCCGGCGCTCACCGGCCCCGCTGCGACGTGTGCCACGCTGGAGGCGCTTTACCAAAGCCTGGCCAGCTGGCAGTCCTTGGCCAGCCGCTACGGCTTGATCGCGGACGAAATTGTCGACGTGCTGCAGCAGCTGCACGGCAGTGGCCATCTGCCCGCGCACTGGCCGCCAGAGCCGGCCGCACAGGCGCGCTGGCGCGCGGCGCGGCTATACCTGGCCACGCGCGATTTTGATGTATTGCACCTGGTTACCGGCTGGGAAGCGGCCTTGAGCGTGGCGCGGGCGCTGGGCCTGGCCGAGGTACCGGCAGCCACCGTGCGGCAGTTGCAGGCGGCCACGCTGGCGCTGTGGCTACGCTGCGGCCAACCTGCCTTGCCACCGCCGTGCGAGCCGGCAGAGCTGATGCCCTTGCGGCCGCTGGCTGGCGACCACGACTGCAAGCTGCTATTCAGCGCGCTGCAGTTGGCCGCACTGGACAACGACGCGCGCTGGCTGGGCCTGGCACGGCAGCTGGTGGCGTGAACCGCAGTGTGTACTCAGGTTTTCAGGTGGGCAAACTGGCCGATGGCGTGCACCACTTTTTCTGCACCTTCACGTATCTGCTGCATGGTATCGCCGGCGCCTTGGGTGAGCGCCACACTGCCACGGGCCTGTTCCAGCAGCTGATCCATATTGCTTACCGCGGTACGGGTTTGCTGCTGGATATCGCCCACCATGCCGGCAATTTCGGCAGTGGACGACGAGGTGCGCTCGGCCAGCTTGCGTACTTCGTCGGCCACCACGGCAAAACCGCGCCCCATTTCACCGGCGCGCGCAGCCTCGATGGCGGCGTTCAGTGCCAGCAGGTTGGTCTGGTCGGCAATGTCCTTGATGGTTTGCACGATGGAGGTAATGGCTTGCGAGCGCTCGCCCAGTGCCTGGATGTTATGCCCGGCTTGCTCGATGCTGCTGGCCATGGCGCGGATGTCAGCCACGCTTTGCAGGATGTTGTTTACGCCACTGTCGGATAGCGCCTGTGTTTGCTGCGAGGTGGTCAGGGCAAACATGGCAGAATCGCGCTCTTTCTGTACCTGCAGCACTTTTTCGGTGATGTCGGTGGCGAACTTCATCACGCTGATGACTTTGCCATCCTCATCGAATACCGGGTTGTAGCTGGCTTCCAGGTACAGGTGTTCGCCACGGCTGGTGAGGCGTTCGATCTGGCCGGAAAAGAACTGGCCGCTGCGCAGCGTGCGCCAGAGCTGCTCGTATTCCGGGCTATTGCTGTAGCTGCTGTCGCAGAAAATACGGTGGTGTTTGCCCTTGATCTCGTCCAGCCGGTAGCCCATGACCTGCAGGAAATTGTCGTTGGCCTGGGTGATCTGGCCGTCGGGGGTAAATTCGATCACCGCCATGGCGCGGTTCAGTGCGGCTAGCGTGGCGCGGTCGCGGGCGGCGGCCATGACGCGCGGGGTAATATTGGTAGCAAACTTGATGAAGCCGCTCACTTTGCCGTCGTTGTCCAGAATGGGGTTATACGTGGCTTCCAGCCACAGTACCTGCCCCTGGGCACCAATGCGCTTGATGCGCCCGCTGAAGAATTCGCCACGGCGCAGGGCATCCCAGAATTGCCGGTAGTCGTTGCTGGCCACGGTGGCTGCGTCACAGAAGGTGCTGTGCGGTTTGCCGGCAATCTGTTCCAGGCTGCTGTAGCCCAGGGTGTGCAGAAAGTTCTGGTTGGCCGCAATCACCCTGGCTTCCAGGTCGAATTGTACAATCGCGTTGGAGCGGTCAATCGCCGCTTCGATGGCTTTATGCTTGGCAAGTGCAGCGTTGAGACTTGAAATTTCTTGTTTCAGGTGTTTGTTGAACATACTGATCATCTCCATGCTTTTGGCGCTGCAAGTGGCAGTGTTTAGGCAATTGACTGGATTAGGACGGCAATGCTTACTGGCCGCATCTAAGCAGTTTCTCCTATTTCTATAAAAGTGCAATCGTAAAAGGCCAGAGGATGAGCATTGCTTAAGCTACGCGCTGACGGTAGCCTATGGCGTCTTCACGATGGGGCCCCGCTTATGGCACTGACACAGCTGTTCATTCATCCGCTGAAATCCTGCCGTGGCCAGGCCCTGGACCGTGCCACGGTGACCGCCCAAGGCCTGGCGGACGACCGCGTATGGCTGGTAGTGCGCCCCGATGGCAGCCAGATTACCGCGCGCACCCACCCTGCGCTGGTACAGGTGGAGGCGTCAGGGGCGGGGGAGGGGGAGTGGCAGTTTTCTGCCCCCGGCCAATTGCCGCTGCATACGGATACCGGCCGCTTTGCCCAGCCGCACCGCGCCCAGGTGTGGAAAAGCGAGTTCACTGCGCTGTGCGGCGACGCCGCGGCCGATGCCTGGTTTAGCCAGCTGCTGGCCGAGCCGGTACAGTTGCTGTGGCTGGGGCAGACGACCCGCGTGTTCAAGGACGGCGTGACGCCGCTGTCTTTTGCCGACGGCGCGCCGTTTTTGCTGATCAGCCAGGCCTCGCTGGACGACCTGAACCAAAGGTTGGCCGCACAGGTGTCCATGCGTCAGTTCCGCCCCAACCTGGTGGTGGACGATGCTTTTGCCTTCGAGGAAGACGAGTGGCAGCGTATCCGCATTGGCGAGGTCGAGTTCGAGGTAGTCAGCCGCTGCACGCGCTGCATTTTTACGACCATCGACCCGGACACCGCGCAGCCCCACCCGGACAAGCAGCCGCTGGCCACGCTGATAGGCTACCGCCGCCTGGAAGAGGGCGTGTGCTTTGGCGTGAACCTGGTGGCGCGTAACAGTGGTGTGCTGCAGCTGGGCGATGCGCTGACCATTCTGGAAAGCAAACTGGCTTTTGACTAATACCACCCGCCCCATGCGTGCGCCGTGGTGCTGGCTGGTGGCCCTGCTGCTGGCCTGGCCGGCGCAGGCTGCTACCGTGATCAAGGTCGCGTTTCCCGAAAACAGCCCACCCTGGGTAAACGCCAGTACGCGCCCCGGTATTGCCGTGGAGCTGCTGCGCGAGGCGCTGCATGCCGAGGGCCTGGCGCTACACCCGGTGTACTACCCGATAGCGCGCCGCATGGCGTTGTTCCGCCGCAACGAGGTAGACGCCATCTACGATGTATCGCCCCAGGCGCAAAAGCATGCCAACTTGCCCGGCTCTTTGGGCCGGCCCTTGCACACCTTTGACAACCTGGCCATGGCATTGCAAAAGCGCCACCTCAAGCTGGAGCGCACCGCCGACCTGGTAGGCCTGAATATTCTGGCGTGGGATGGCGCGCAAAACGACATGCCGGACAGCTTCGACCGCCTGGAGGCGGTATCGCAGGGCCACTACAACGAAACCGGCGACCAGCGCCAGCAAGTAAAAAGCCTGTACGCGGGCCGCGTGGATGTGATTCTGGCCGACCGCCTGGTGCTGGACTGGTATCGCAAGCGTTTGCACGGCGAAACCGCAGTGGATACCCGCCAGGCGGTAGAATTCTTTGCCATTCTGCCCCCGCGCGAGGCCACCGTGCTGTGGCGCGACCCGGTGCTGCGCCAGCGCATCGACTACCGCCTGCGTGAAATGAAGAACGACGGCCGCTACAACGCCATCTTCCGTCGCTACGACGCCGAACCGCAGCCATGAGCCTGCTGCACACCCTGCTACCGCAATACCAGTTTGCCGAGCGCCACCAGCGCAGCGTGGCAGCCAGCCCGGCCGCACTGATGCAGGCGCTGGCGCAGCTGCCGCAGTGGCAAGACCCGTGGGTAAGCCGCTTTATCGCGTTGCGCGAGCTGCCCGGCAGGTTGGCCGCACGGCTGGGCTACGCTAATGCCCTGCCGCACAAGCCACCGTTCGGCCTGCATGAATTCACCCTGCTGGCACAGGGCGAGCACGAGCTGGTGTGGGGGCTGGCGGGGGAGTTCTGGCGTAGCGATTACGGCCTGCAACCCATTGCCGATGCCGCCGCTTTTGCCACGCTGCCTTGCCCGCGCCTGGTGCTGGGCTTTACGGTAAGCGCGCAGCCAGGTGGCCAGACCCTGCTGTGTACCGAAACACGGGTGGCCTGCCCCACGCTGGCCAGCTATCGCCGCTTCTGGCCGTACTGGTACTTGATACGGCCGGTGAGTGGGCTGATCCGCCAGCGCATACTGCGGGCGGTAGCCCGGCTGGCCTTAGCGCAGCAGCTTGGCCACCTCGGCCGCGATCGCCAGGCTGGCGCTTAGCCCGGGCGACTCGATACCGTACAGGTTCACCAGCCCGGGCACGCCGTGTACCGCGGGCCCCTGAATGACAAAATCTCCCTCGGGCGCACCCTGCGGCACGATCTTGGGCCGCACGCCGCTATAGGTGGGGGCCAGCGCGCCGTCGGCCAGCCCCGGCCACCAGCGGCGTATGTTGTGGTAGAAGCCCTGCGCCCGCTGCGGGTCTACCGTGTAATCCACACCATCAATCCATTCCACATCCGGGCCAAAGCGCGCCTGGCCGCCCAGGTCCAGCGTCAGGTGCGTGCCCAGGCCGCCGGGCTCGGGTAGCGGGTAGATCAGCTGCGAGAACGGGCTGCGCCCAGCCAGGGCAAAGTACACGCCGCGCGCGTAGTAGGGCGTGGGGATGGTTTCACGTGGAACGCCAGCCAGCTGTTGCGCCAGTGCGGGCGCCCATAAGCCGGCCGCGTTGACCACACGCTGCGCCAGTACCTCGTAGCCGTCAGCCAGCTGCAGCACGATACCGTCGGTGCCAGCGCGGCCGCTGTGTATTGGCGACGCCAGCGCCAGCAGTGCACCGGCGTGTTCGGCATCGGCCAGCAGCGCCTGCATCAGGGCGTGGCTATCGATGATGCCGGTGTCGGGCGAGTGCAGGGCGGCGTGGGCTTGCAATGCCGGCTCGCGTTCGCGTAGCGCGGCCTGCTCCAGCCAGCCCAGCGTTACGCCGTTTGCCGCGGCGTGCTGCTGCAATGCGGCCAACCTGTCGGTATCGGCCGCGTCTACTGCCACCAGCAGCTTGCCGATGCGCTGGTGCGGTATGGCGCGCTCGGCGCAGTAGCGGTACAGCATGTCGCGCCCGGCTACGCACAGCCGCGCCTTGTGGCTGCCGTGTGCATAGTAGATGCCGGCGTGTATCACCTCGCTATTGCGGCTACTGGTGTGCTGGCCGATGGCGGCTTCCTGCTCCACGATCATCACGTCCTGCCCGGCCTGGGCCAGCGGGCGGGCGCAAGCCAGGCCGACGACGCCAGCCCCGATGACGACGGTATCGATTTTGTCCATCTGTTTACTCTCCTTGCCGGCTTTGTACTGTGTGGCACCGGGTGGGTAAAGCCCTGTTGGCGGCGCTGTGCGGGAAAGCGCACGGCATACCGGGCTGTGTGCGGGTTTCTACACACTTGCCGTAGCAGCTTGAGCACGCATGACGAGTCAGGTGCTTGTTTTTAATGGTTTTTTAGCTTTTTCTGGCGGCTTGGCACGGGGCCTGCTCTGTCTGTGGCGCTTTTGCACATCACAACAGGGCTGGCAACGCAGCCCGACAAAGGAGAGAGACCGCATGAAAAAGCCTATTGCAGCCATCAGCCTGGCCCTGGCCCTGAGCCCGTTTGCCCACGGTGCCGAGTTCATCAACGTGCTGACCGGTGGCACCAGCGGGGTGTACTACCCGGTAGGGGTGGCCATGTCGCAGCTGTATGGCAAGGCCATGCCGGATGCCAAGGTGTCGGTACAGGCCACCAAGGCATCGGCAGAAAACCTGAACCTGCTACAGGCAGGCCGTGGCGAGATTGCCTTCTCGCTGGCTGATGCGGCTGCCGACGCCTGGAAGGGCGATGCCGAGGCGGGCTTTGCCCAGCCGCTGAAGAAGCTGCGTGCGGTGGCGTCCATTTACCCCAACTACATCCAGATCGTGGCCAGTAGCGAGTCGGGGGTGAAGACGCTGGCGGATCTGAAGGGCAAGCGCATTTCGGTGGGGGCGCCCAAGTCGGGTACCGAGCTGAACGCGCGCGCCATCCTGAAAGCGGCCGGCCTGAGCTACAAGGACTTTGCCAAGGTGGAGTTCCTGCCGTTTGGCGAGTCGGTCGAGCTGATGAAAAACCGCCAGCTGGACGCCACGCTGCAGTCGTCCGGCCTGGGGGTGGCGTCCATCCGCGACCTGTCCAACGCGCTGAAAGTGACTTTTGTGGCGGTACCGGCCGACGTAGTCGCCCGCATCGGCGACCCGGCCTACCAGCCAGCCAGGATCCCCGCCAAAACCTATGACGACCTGCCAGCCGACCTGCCAACCGTGGCCATCAACAACCTGCTGGTCACGCACGACAAGGTGCCGGACGCCACGGTCTACATGATGACCAAGCAGCTGTTTACCAACCTGCCGGTACTGGCCAACGCGCACTCCGCCATCAAGGCATTCAACCCGGCCAACGCGCTGAAAGGCCTGCCGATGCCGCTGCACCCGGGCGCGGAAAAATACTACCGCGAAGCCGGTTTGCTGAAGTAAGCGCCGCCAATACGCAGCCAGCCCGGCGCTGTCGCCAGGCTTGGGTTGGCTGTGTTTTACCTTGGTTTCAGGTTTGGCCAGGTTGGCCGCAGGCCATGCCGGCGGCAGGTACAACGGGGGTTGGCCTGCCGGTACGGCCTGTGTGCCACGCCCAGGCTTTTGCAGGAGAGGTTTCATGAGTGACTCATTACAACAGGGCAGCCTGCCGCGCAGCATCATGCTGACCGCGCTGCTGTTTTCTGTTTTCCAGATCATTACTGCCGCGTTCAGCCCGCTGTCCAGCAGCGTGGTGCGTGCCTTGCACGTGGGCTTTTTGCTGCTGCTGGTGTTCCAGCTGTACAACGTGCGCGGCCAGCGCGGGGCAGGGGGCGGGCTGGCGGGTTACGCGCTGGCCGGCTTGTCGTTTGCGCTGGCGTTTTATCACTGGGTGTTCGAGGCCGACCTGATCCAGCGTGCCGGCGAGATGACCTCGCTGGACATGGGCGTGGGTATCGTTACCTTGCTGCTGGTGTTCGAAGGTGCCCGCCGGGTGATGGGCCTGGCGCTGCCGCTGATCTGCCTGACGTTTCTGGGCTACGCCGCCTTTGGTGAATACCTGCCCGGCGATCTGGCGCACCGCGGTTACGGGCTGGACCAGATCATTGGCCAGCTGGCGTTCGGCACCGAGGGTATCTATGGCACGCCCACCTATGTGTCGTCCGGCTATATCTTTCTGTTCATCCTGTTTGGCGCCTTTCTTGAGCAGGCCGGCATGATCCGCCTGTTCAATGATTTTGCGCTGGGCACGGTGGGGCATACCCGTGGCGGCCCGGCCAAGGTGGCGGTGATTTCGTCCGGCCTGATGGGCACCATCAATGGCTCTGGTGTGGCCAACGTGGTGACTACCGGCCAGTTCACCATTCCGCTGATGAAGAAGTTCGGCTACAAGGCGGATTTTGCCGGCGCGGTAGAAGCCACCAGCTCCATGGGCGGCCAGATCATGCCGCCGGTGATGGGCGCCGTGGCTTTCATCATGGCGGAAACCATCAACGTGCCGTACGTGGATATCTGCAAGGCGGCTTTGCTGCCGGCGGTGCTGTACTTCTTTACCACCTTCTGGATGGTGCATCTGGAGGCAGGCCGTGCCGGGCTGGTGGGCTTGCCCAAGGCCGACTGCCCCGACCCATGGAAAGCGGTGCGCGAGCAGTGGTACCTGCTGTTGCCGCTGCTGGGCCTGGTGTACCTGTTGTTTGCCGGTTTCACGCCGCTGTTCTCCGGCATGATGGGCCTGGTGCTGACGGTGATCCTGATCTTTGGCTCGGCGCTGGCGCTGCGCATTCGCGGCACCGCTTTGCGCGTCATCTTCTGGCTGGGCCTGGGCTTGCTGACCGCGGGTTTTGTCAAAGGTGGCATCATCGTGCCGATGGCGGTGATTGCCGTGCTGGCCGTGGCATTGTGGCTGCGCCAGGATGGCCGCCCGGTATTGCGTACTGCTTACACCGCCCTGGTGGACGGTGCCATGCATGCGCTGCCGGTAGGGGTGGCCTGCGCACTGGTGGGGGTGATTATCGGCAGCATCACGCTGACCGGTATTGCCACGACCTTTGCCGGTTATGTGGTGGCGCTGGGCAGCCATAGCCTGTTCCTGTCGCTGGTACTCACCATGATTACCTGCCTGGTGCTGGGCATGGGCATTCCCACCATCCCCAACTACATCATCACCAGCGCCATTGCGGCACCGGCACTGCTGGACCTGGGGGTACCGCTGATCGTGTCGCACATGTTCGTGTTCTATTTCGGCATCATGGCCGACCTGACCCCGCCGGTGGCGCTGGCTGCCTTTGCCGCCGCACCCATCGCGCGCGAGTCGGGGCTGAAAATCGGCATCCGCGCGGTGCAGATCGCCATTGCCGGCTTCATCGTGCCGTACATGGCGGTGTATGCCCCGGCACTTATGCTGCAGTTCAGTGGCGATGCCGACTGGTTGGCCGCAGGCTACGCCTTTGGCAAGGCGCTGCTGGCGGTATCGCTGTGGGGCGTGGTGGCCATCGGCTTCTGGCTGCGCCACCTGCTGTTGGCCGAGCGTGTGCTGGCCTTTGTGGCCGCGTGCTTGCTGGTGGCAGCCCTGCCGCTGACCGACGAGCTGGGCTTTGCCGCCAGCGCCGTGTTTGTGTTGTGGCATCTGTACCGCCACCGTAGCCAGCCTGTGCTGCAGCAAGCCTGATGGCACTGTGCCTGGCCACGGCCGCCACCAGCATCAAGCTGCTGGTGGCGGCTTTTACCCTGGTGTGGACCCACTCTATCGAAAAGATAGACTGGCAAGAACAATGGCAGGTACAGCCGGATGGCCTGCAGCTGCTTGCAGCGACGGTACGCGGTAGCGGTGCCGGTATGGAGGTGCCCGACGGGGCGGTGTGGCAAGACGGTGCCTGGACCTACTCCCTGCCACTGCGGGTACCGGCGCTGCGCCTGACGCGCAGCCCCTACGTGCCGGACTACCGTTTGTGCTTGCCCGGCCAGCCTTGCCAGCCCTTGTGGCACTGGCTGCCCGCCGACGATACTGTCACCACCGTAGCACCTTGCAAGGATTGAGCCGTGACCACCCAGCCAGCCCCCCCGCCGCAGCGGGCGCCCGCGCGCCTGCTGTCTGGCCTGCTGCTTATCGGCCTGATTGCAGCGCTCAGTGGCTGGGCCAGCTGGCGCACGGCGCAAGGCGAGCTGCGCGAGGCACTGTCGCACCGGCTGGCACTGTATGCCACGGCGCTGGACGCCGAGCTAGACCGCTTTGAAGCGCTTCCCTATGTGGTATCGCGCGACCCGAACGTAGGCAATTTGCTGGGCGATGCGGCCAACCCCGCGCTGCAAGCGCGCATCAACCGTTATCTGGCCGATGTGAACGGCGAAGCCGGCACCGCCCAGCTGTTTGTCCTGGACCGCCATGGCACCACGCTGGCCAGCAGCAACTGGCAAAGCGGCGACAGCCTGATAGGCAATAACTACGCGTTTCGCCCTTATTTCCGTGCTGCCCTGCGCGGCGAAACTGGCCGCTTCTTTGGCGTGGGCGCCACTACGCGCCAGCCCGGCATGTTCATTGCCCGCCCTGTGTGGCGTCAGGGTGAGGTGCAAGGCGTGGTGGTAACCAAGATCGACCTGGCACCGCTGGAGTCTGCCTGGGCGCGCAGTGGCGAGCGCGTGCTGGTAGCCGACCTGCAAGGTGTGGTGACCCTGGCCGCCAGCAGCGCCTGGAAGTTTGCCACCCTGGCCCCCTTGCCACAGGATGTGCGAGCGCGGCTGGCCAATACCCGCCAGTATTACACCTCACCCCTGCAGACCTTGCCGTTTATCTGGCACGGCAGCGATAGCCTCAGCCTGGGGCGGCAGGATTACCTGATTGTGAGCCGCCAGGTTGGCCGCCTGGGCTGGCGCATGATGCTGCTGGGCGATACGCAGCCCGCCCGCGACCAGGCCTGGCTGGCCGGAGCGGTCAGCGGCCTGGCGGTGCTGGCGCTGACACTGGCGGCTTTGTATGCCCGCCTGCGCTTGCGCCGCGTGCGCGAGCGGCTGGCTGCGCAGCTTACGCTGGAGCGCACCGTGGCCGAGCGCACTGCCGAGCTGGCTGCGGCCAACCTGCGTCTGCAAGACGAAGTCGCCGAAAGGCTGCAGGCCGAGCAGGCGCTACGCGACACCCAGGCCGAGCTGATCCGTACCGGCAAGCTGGCCGCGCTGGGGCGCATGGCCACCGGGATTGCCCACGAGCTGAACCAGCCGCTGGCGGCACTACGCAGTTTTGCCGACAACACGCGGCTGTTTCTGGCGCGTGGCCGTCTGGACGACGCCGACGGCAACCTGACGCGCATCCTGCGTGAAACCGACAAACTGGCGGCCATGACGGCAGAACTCAAGCTGTTTGCCACCCGCCGTCCGGTATGTGGAGATTCCCCCCTGGCCGAGCTGCAGCAGGTGATGGAACAGGCTTTGGCCAACAGTGGTGTGCAATGCCACTGGCAGTACCCGCCTGGTGCCAGCCTGCCGCTCGACCCCTTGGCCGCAGAGCAACTACTGGGCAACCTGTTACGTAACGCTGCTGATGCCTTGGCCGACCAGCCGCAGCGCGATATCCGCATCACCCTGCAGTACGCGCCTGGCCAGGCCATGCTGCAAGTCAGCGACAACGGCCCCGGCTTGCCGGCCGACAACCCGCAACGGGTGCTGGAGCCGTTCTATTCCACCAAAGCGTACGGTCACGGCCTCGGTCTGGGGCTGGCCATTGTGGCCGGCATCGTGCGCGATGCCGGTGGCCATATCGAGACGGCAAACCTGCCGCAAGGCGGTGCCTGCTTTACCCTGCACCTGCCACAGACGGATACTGCTACCCCATGACACCTTATATCTTGCTGGTAGAAGACGACGCCTCCGTGCGCGAGGCCTGTACCCAGACGCTGGAGCTGGCCGACTTTAACGTGCACGCCTGTGGCAGTGCCGAAGCAGCACTTGCGCAATTTGTCGCCAGCCCGGACTGCATCGTACTCAGCGATGTACGCCTGCCGGGCATGAGCGGTATGCAGCTGTTTGCCCGCTTGCGCCAGCAAGACCCGGAACTGCCCGTATTGCTGGTGACCGGCCATGGCGATGTCGGCATGGCGGTACAGGCCATGCGGGATGGCGCCTGGGATTTTCTGGAAAAACCCTGGCAGCGTGACCGCCTCGTCGACGCGGTGAGCCGGGCTATGGCACAGCGGCGTTTGCAGCTGGAAAACCGCCGCTTGCGCGCCAGCCTGTCCGGCAACGGCATAGACAGCCTGCTACTGGGCGACGCCCCTGCCATGCGGCAGTTCAAGGCCAGGCTGGCCACGGTAGCGGGTACCGACGCCGACGTGCTGGTGCTGGGGGAAACGGGTAGCGGCAAAGAGCTGGTGGCCCGCGCCCTACACCAGGCGGGGCCGGGAGCCCGTGGCGAGTTTGTGGCCATCAATTGCGCCGCGTTGCCGGAAACGGTGTTTGAAAGCGAGATGTTTGGCGCCGAGCCGGGTGCCTATACCGGTGCCAGCAAGCGCCGTATCGGCAAAATCGAATACGCCCACGGCGGCACCCTGTTTCTGGACGAAATCGAAGGCATGCCCTTACCACTGCAGGCCAAACTGCTGCGTGTGCTGGAAACCCGCAGTGTGGAACGCCTGGGCAGCAACCGTGCCCACCCGGTGCAGTGCCGGGTGGTAGCCGCCACCAAGCTGGACCTGAAAGCAGAAAGCGCGGCCGGGCGTTTTCGTGCCGACCTGTACTACCGGCTGAACGTGGTTACCCTGCGCCTGCCGCCACTACGCGAACGTGCCGAAGATATCCCGCAGCTATTCCACCATTTTGCCCAGCGCGCCGCCGCACGCTTTGCCCGCCCGGCACCTGCACTTTCTGCGGCCAACCTGGCTGCCTTGATGGCCGCCCCCTGGCCGGGCAATGTGCGGGAGCTGGCCCACGCCGCCGAGCGCCGGGTGCTGGGGCTGGACGATGAAGCTTTGGACGGCAGTATTAGCCTGCCACAGCAAGTAGAACAGTTCGAGGCACGCACCATTGTTGCAGCTTTACAAAGCCTGGCCGGGGATGTGTCCGCCACCGCCCAAGCCCTGGGCATTGCCCGCAAAACCTTGTACGACAAGCTGGTACGTTACGCTATCCAGCCTGCGGATTATCGCTAACCGTAAGCAAGAGGCTGGCGGACTCGCAGAATTCATCATTGCCCCGCAAAAATGCGCATACTATCTAAAGCAACAAGGCGTAAATCTATAAAAGTTTGCATAAGGGGAAGTGATGAAAATTGCGCATAAACTCGGCCTGCTGGTATCGATTACTGTTTTGGGCATGCTGGTGTTAGGCACCGGGGCCATCTGGCAGCTCAAGCGTTTTCAGGTTCTGCTGGACGACTCGGAAACCACCATAGCCAGTATCCAGCTACTGGCCGACGCGCGGGCCAACTTTCTGGATTACAACGGTCGGGTCTTGCTGCACGTCATCAATACCGATCACAGCCGTCTGCAGGCGATTGAAGCCGAAATGAAAGAGCAGCGTAGCCTGACCGAGGCATCGCTCCAGTCTTATGAAGCGCTGGTAGCCGACCCGGAAGACAAACGCTTGCTGGATGACGAGCGCCAGAAGCTGCAGCGGGTATGGAGCTTCTACGGAAACATTCTGGATCTGTCGCGCCAGCAGCGCACAGAAGAAGCCCGTGTGCTGTACGAACGTAACCTGCCAGCAATCAATGAAGCCGTGGCCGCGCTGGACAAGCACGCCAAGTACAACAATACCTATGTCGAGCAAAACCGCGTGGGCTCGGCGGCCATCCAGGGCCAATCGCTGGGGATCACCATCGCGCTGACCGCCCTGGGTGCGCTGCTGGTGGGCATTATCGGTTTTACGCTTTATCGCCAGGTGAACCGTGGCCTGGGCGGTGCACGCCAGCTGATGCAGGACATTGCCGGTAACCTGGACTTTACCCGCCGTGCCCAGGTACAGGGCAAGGATGAAATCGCGGAAATGCTCACTGCGTTCAACCAGCTGATCGACAGCCTGCGTGGCAGCCTGAGCCGGATCATGGACGGTGCCCGCCAGATTAACGAAGCATCCGAAGCCGTAGCAGGTGCGGCACACAAGGTGGCGCACGGCTCGGACGTACAGTCCGAATCGGCCGCCGCCATGGCCGCGGCGCTGGAAGAAATCACGGTCAGTATCAACCATGTTGGCGACCGTGCGCAGGAAGCCGACCAGCTGGTACGCAGCGCCGGCGCCAGCGCTGGCGGTGGCCGCAAGGTGATCGACAGCACCGTCGGCAGCATCCATGCCATTTCGTCTGCCGTGGGTGAGGCGTCGGGCAATATGGCACAGCTGGACGAGCGCAGCCGCGAAATCGCCAGCGTGGTATCGGTGATTCGCGATGTGGCCGACCAGACCAACCTGCTGGCGCTGAACGCTGCCATCGAGGCAGCTCGCGCCGGCGAAATGGGCCGTGGTTTCGCGGTGGTGGCCGACGAGGTGCGCAAGCTGGCCGAGCGCACCGCGCTGTCTACCCAGGAAATTGAAGCCAGCGTCAGTGCCATCCAGAGTGTGTCCGGTAGCGCGGTTTCCCGCATGCAGGCCGCGGTCGAGCGGGTGGATGGCGGCGTGGCCGAAGCCGGGCGTGCCAGCGAAGTGATGGGCGATATTGTAAGCAGTGCCACCCAGAGCTGTGAGCTGGTCGGGGAAATCACCCTGGCCATCCGCGAACAGGGCGCTGCCACGAACGGCATTGCCCATCAGGTAGAGGCGGTGGCCAGCATGGCTACCGATAACGCGGTTGCTGCGGGCGAGGCGTCCGGCCAGGCACAGCGCCTGCGCGAGCTGGCGTCCAGCATGCAGCAAACCGTCTCCGCTTATAAGCTGTAACGGTATTCACCCCGTGTGCGGCCAACCCCAGGGTTGGCCGCAGTCGTTTTGACGGCAGCATGCCGCTGCGTCACACTCGCCCGCTCGCTCTATGCATGACAGGCGTCACCATGTTGCCCTATATCGCCCTCACCGCAGCCATGCTGCTGTGGTCCAGCTCCTTTATTGCGCTCAAGACGGTGTTTGCTGTCTTCGACCCGCTATTCGTGCTGTTCTGCCGCATGATCATCGCCAGTATCTGCATGCTGCCGTTTCTGCTGCGCCGCGGCCAACGCTGGCGCTACCAGGCTGGTGACTGGCGCTGGCTGCTATTGATGGGGTTGTGCGAGCCCTGCCTGTACTTTCTGTTCGAGGCGCAAGCGCTGCTGCATACCAGTGCATCGCAAGCCGGCATGATTACCGCCACCCTGCCACTACTGGTGGCAGTAGGGGCGCATTTTCTATTGAAAGACCGGCAACCGCGCACGGTCTGGCTGGGCCTGGCGCTATCGCTGGGTGGGGTGCTGGTACTGACTGGCGGCAGCGAGGCGCAAGCCAGCGCCCCCAACCCGGTGCTGGGTAATCTGCTGGAGTTCCTCGCCATGCTCTGCGCAACCGGCTATGTCTTGATTGCCAAAAAGCTCTCCACCCGTTATTCCGCACTGGTCATCACCGCCACGCAAACCCTGATGGGCAGCGTATGGTTTGGCGCGGCGCTGCTCACGCCATGGGGTAGTTGGCCGCAACACTACCCGCTGGACGCCATGCTATGGGTGCTGTACCTGGGCGCCTGCATCACGCTGGGCGCCTACGGCATGTATACCTGGGCGGTGGGCAAAGTGCCCGTTGCGCTGGCCGGTGCGTTTATCAACCTCATTCCGCTGTTTACGCTGGTACTGGCCTGGCTGTATCTGGACGAAACACTCAATACTCCCCAGGCGTTCGCCTGTGTCATGGTGTTAGGCGGCGTATTGCTTAGCCAGCTGCGCCCACGCGCGGTAAAAGAGTGATATTGGACAATTGAGTTTTCCCGGCTAACGCCGATACTGTTAAAAGCTCACATTAATTTGCAAGGTGTCCATATGGAATACAAGGGGATGGTTACAGCGCTGCTTGGCGCGTTATTTACACTCGGCACCACTGCAGCCATGGCCAGCGACGCACATGCCCCCGCCGCGGCGCCAAAAGCCGCGGCCAGCCACGCAGCCCCCACCGAGGCTGCCAAGCCGGCGGAGGCTGGCCACGGTGCACCGGCAGCGGCCAAGGCACCCGAAGCCTTGGCACCTTCCATCCACCCCCTGCGCCGCCCGGCCATTCATACCGCTACAGCCGTACACAAGTCCACCGCTAGCCATGCCCGCCCGGCAAGCAGCCGTAAACCCGCTGCCAGCCATGGCAAAGCCAAGGCCCACGGCGCAGCTGCCGCAGGGCATGGCAATGCACATGACGACGGCCACGGCCACGACAGCGAAACCGGCAAAGTACAAAATCTGGTGAAAGCCATGCTGGCGGCCAACACCAACTATATGAAGCGTAATAACAGCAGCTACTTCGACAAATTCGCCAGCAAGCAAACCCCGCGCGCCACCGTAGTGACCTGCGCCGACTCCCGCGTGCAAAGCAATGCTTTCCACCCCGATGCAGTCAACGACCTGTTCATGGTGCGCAATATCGGTAACCAGCTGGCCACCTCGGAAGGCTCGATCGAATACGGCGTACGCCACCTCAACACCCCGCTGCTGATGTTCATCGGCCACGCGGTTTGCGGTGCGGTGGCGGCGGCCAGCGGTGACTTCAGCAAACTGGAGCGCCCCATCCAGAAAGAGCTGCTCACCATCAACATCCCCAAAGGCATCAACGTCAACGAAGGCGTACTGATGAACGTGAACAACCAGGTGGAATCCGCCATGCTGAAATTCGGTGGTGAAGTGGAATCCGGCAAGCTGGCCGTCATCGGTGCCTTTTACGACTTCCGTAACGATTACAAGCAAGGCAAGGGCAAGCTCATCATCACCAATATCAACGGTGAGACCGACCCGGCCAAGCTGGCAGCGCTGACCAAAGCCGGCAACTTCTTCAATGCCGCTACCGGCATGAGCGCAGCCCCGGCGGGTGGCCACTAGCCAGAGCCGTCATTATTAGTATCTAGCCAGGCAATAGGCGGCGTACCGCACACCCTTGGCAGACACACCGCCGCGTACCTGCAAGCCGCCGTGAAAACGGCGGCTTTTTTGTTTTCATGCAAATCAAACACTTATCGATACATGGCAATATGTTTACAGTTTTTTGCTAACAAAGTGTTGACGCCCTTTGGCTGTCTGGGTATAGTTCGCCTCC
>AMYZ01000002.1 GCA_000335715.1 beta proteobacterium L13 | reverse complement strand
AGACGCCCAGACCCTTGGTCTGGGCGTTGGTTTACCCAGCGAGGTAGACAAACAGTTTTTCTGGTGACCATAGCAGAGTGGCTCCACGCCTTCCCATTCCGAACAGGACCGTGAAACGCTCTAGCGCCGATGATAGTGCCGATTGCCGGTGTGAAAGTAGGACATTGCCAGAACCCCATGACGAAGCCCGGACCAAATGGTCCGGGCTTTTTGCATTGGGTTGGCGCCATACGGGTGGTATGCTTGCGCGATTACAAAGAGATGATGGCTATTGTGCAATCTTGGTGTGCATCAATGGCAGAAAGGATGAGCATGTCGTACCCCATGCCGGATTTCGAACAAAAGATCTGTCCTCCGGAGTTGCTTGCCGAAAAGCTGGCGGCTTTGCCACGGCCGGTGGTGTTTACCAATGGCTGCTTTGATATTTTGCACCGCGGCCATGTGACCTACTTGGCGCAGGCGCGGGCGCTGGGTGCCAGCCTGGTGCTGGGCCTGAATACCGATGCCTCGGTCAAACGCCAGGGTAAAGGGGATGATCGCCCCATCAATAACGAGCTGAACCGCGCGGCGGTGCTGGCCGCTTTGCAAAGTGTGGATCTGGTGACCTGGTTTGATAGCGATACCCCAGCCGACTTGATTGAGCTGGTCAAGCCGGATGTGCTGGTAAAGGGCGGTGACTGGGCGCCAGACAAGATCGTCGGTAGCACCGAAACGCTGGCACGTGGCGGTAGCGTGCATTCCATCCCGTTCTTGTTTGCTACCTCTACCACCGAAACCATCAAGAAAATCCGTACCGTGGAAGGCCAATGAGCGATCTGGCTTTTACGGTGTTGCGTACGCTGGCAGATGGCAAGTTCCATTCCGGAGAAGCCATGGCGCAGCAGCTGGGCTGCTCGCGGACGTTGGTGTGGCAGGCGGTACACCACCTGGAAAGCGAGTTTGGCCTGACGGTATTCAGTGTGCGTGGCCAGGGTTACCGTTTGCCGCAGCCCTTTGCCTTGCTGGATGTGGCCAGCATCCGTGCCGCGCTGGATGAGTATGCGGCCAACGTGTTTACCCTGGCACTGGCCGAGCAGATTGACTCCTCCAATACCCAGCTGATGACCCGTGCCGCACAAGGTGCACCGCATGGTCTGGTACTGGCTGCCGAGCGGCAGACGGCTGGCCGTGGCCGGCTGGGGCGGCGCTGGCAGATGCGCCTGGGCGCCGGCTTGACCTTCTCCTTGCTATGGCGCTTCGAGCGGGGCTTGTCCGGTTTGGCCGGCTTGTCGCTGGTGGTGGGGATTGCCATGGTGCGCGCTCTGCGCGAGTTTGGCGCCCCGGTCAGCCTGAAGTGGCCTAACGATGTATTGCTGGATGGCCGCAAACTGGCGGGTATCCTGATCGAGTTGTCTGGCGATGCGCTGGGCCCGGCAGCCGTGGTGATTGGTATCGGCCTGAATGTGGCCAATCCGGGTGAAGTTGATCAGCCGGTGGCCAACCTGGCGGATGCCGGCATCAAGGTTGGCCGCAATGAACTGATGGCAGCGCTATTGAACCAGCTGGCGCAAGTATTGAGCCAGTTTGACCGCGAAGGTTTTATTGCCTTCCGTGAAGAGTGGCTGGGTCTGGCCGCCTACCTGCAGCAGCCGGTGCGGCTGACTTTCAGCCATGGGCAACCTGTGGACGGTATGGCTATCGGCGTGGATGAGAGCGGTGCCTTGCAGGTGGATACCGCCGACGGGCCACGCGTGTTCCACGTAGGCGAAGTCAGCCTGAGGCCGCAGCCATGAAACTGTTGATAGACGCCGGCAACAGCCGCGTAAAGTGGGCCCTGTGGGATGGCGAGACGCTTTCTGCTGTACAAGCTTTACCGCATGCGGACTTGGGACAGCTGGCCGCGCATTGGCAGGGCTTGGCGGTAGAGGCTGCGCTGGCGGCTAATGTGGCCAGTAGCAGCGTGCGTGCCGCCATTACCGACGCCGCACCCTGTGCTGTGCAATGGCAGCGGGCACAGCCTGCGGCACTGGGCGTGCGTAACCACTACCGGCAAGTGGCCGAGCAGGGGGCTGACCGCTGGCTGGCGGTGCTGGGTGCCCGTCAGCTATGTGCCGATGATGTCGTGATTGCCAGCGCAGGTACCGCGCTGACGATTGAGGTGCTGACGGCCGACGGCGACTATCTGGGCGGCGACATCCTGCCGGGCTACCGCCTGATGCTGCAAGCACTGGCGCACAATACGGCGCAGCTGGATCGTGCTGCAGGGCAGGTGTGTGACTTTCCACAGGGTACAGAAGACGCATTGGCCACCGGGGTGATAGATGCATTGTGCGGGGCGATAGAGCGTATGGTGCGCAGGTTGGCCGCACAGCGGGGGCAGGCACCGCAGGTGCTGCTCACTGGCGGGGACGCGGCTTTGTTGCGGCCACACCTCCCGTTTGATGCCCGTATCGTGGATAATCTTGTCATCTATGGTTTAGCAAACGTGGCGAACGGCTCATGAAGTGGTTTATTGGAACGCTGGTAGTGGTCAACCTGTTGGCCGCGCTGTATGGCGCGCTGAAACAAAAGCCCGAAGTGGATATTCACGCGCAGGAAGTGAATGCAGCACAGCTGAAAATGCTGCCGGCTAACTGGAAACCGCCGCTAGCCAGTGCACCAGAAGCCAGCGCGCCGGTGACCGATATCGCCAGCAGCATGCCGCAGGCCGAAGCCATGCCGGCGCCACCAGCCGTGGCCAGTGCCACCGCAACGGTAGCTGCGCCGAAAGAGACCAAGCTCGCCGTGCTTGCCGCCAAGCCCGAAGCCAAAGTGCCCGAAGCCAAAGTGCCGGAAGCCAAAGCTGAGGACAAGGCCGTGAAACCGGCCGAGACCAAAGTTGCCGATGCCAAACCGGTCGCCGCGACACTGTGCTACAGCTGGGGTGGGCTGGACCCGCAACAGTTGGCGCGTGTACAAGGCGGTGTGCCCTTGCTGAAGTTGTCCAGCCCGCCACAAGCCAGCGTCGTAGACCAGCGTCGTGGCTCGGGCAAGACCTGGGTGTTCTACCCGCCGCTAGCCACGCAGGCGGAGACCCAGACGCTGGTTGCCGAGCTCAAAGCCAAAGGTTTTGACAGCTATATCGTGCAGACGGCGGGCGAGTTCAAGGGCCATCTGTCGCTGGGCCTGTTTGGCCGCGAAGAGGGCGCGCAGGCACTGGTGAAACGCTTGAAGGCCGCCGGTTACGACAAGGCCAAAGTGGATAGCCGCGGTGATGTGGTGAAAGTCACCACGCTGAGCTTCCGCCAGCTGGATGAGGCCACCGCCAGCAAACTCAAAGCGCTACAAAAGCGGCTGCTACCAGGCATACCGGTGCAGGCGTGCCGCTAAGCGGGAGGCAAAGGCAGACGCGAGTCTGCCTTTTTTATTGCGGCCAACCATGACCTGTCATGTGATGGACATATTGTCTTGATCGTACTGTCACAAAGATACCTTAAGGTTGCAACGTTCATTTCAACGCTTGCAGCAATGGGGTTCCAACATGTCTGACAGTTACAAATTCAAGCAATACGGTGTCAACGACACCTCCAATACCTGTAACAACCCGGCACTGTCCGACGTGCTGGAAGCGCGCTTTTCCCGCCGCGGCATTCTGCAGGGTAGCGGCGCACTGGGTGTTGCCGGCCTGTTCTCCGGTACCTTTGCCACGCTGGCCGAAGCCGCGCAGGGCGTAGGTACACTGCCAGCACCGAAGCTGGGCTTTGCCCCGGTACCATTCGGTTTCGAAGACAAGGTAGTCGTACCGGCAGGCTACAGCGCCGATGTGCTATACGCCTGGGGCGACCCGGTGGGCATCCCCGGCAATATGCCGGCGTTCAAGCAAGACGCGTCCAACACCGCTGCCGAGCAAGCCGCCCAGGCCGGCATGCACCACGACGGCATGAGCTACTTCCCGCTGCCGCTGGGTGCGACCGGTTCCAAGCACGGCCTGCTGGCCATGAACCACGAATACACCGACGACGGCCTGCTGCACGTAGGCGGCATGAAGCCGTGGAACGCCGACAAGGTACTGAAATCGCAGCACGCCCACGGCGTGTCGGTGATCGAAGTAGAAGCCACTGCCAAAGGCTGGCAAGTGGTGCGCCCGTCCAAGTACGCGCGCCGCATTCACGTCAACACCCCGATGGCCATCAGCGGCCCGGCCCGTGGCCACAAACTGATGCAGACCGAGGCCGACCCCAAGGGCGTTGAAGTGCTGGGTACGCTGAACAACTGTGCCAACGGCCAGACCCCGTGGGGCACCTACCTCACTTGCGAAGAAAACTGGGACGGCTACTTCGTCAACAACTCCGGCAGCCTGAATACCAACGAAAAACGCTATGGCATCAGCGCCACCGGCGCCGGTTACGACTGGGCGGTAGAAGACTTCCGCTTCGACCTGCAGCTGAACCCCAACGAAGCCAACCGCTTTGGCTGGGTAGTGGAAATCGACCCGTTCGACCCGAAATCCAAGCCGGTAAAACACACCTCACTGGGCCGTTTCAAGCACGAAGGTGCTACCGTTACCATCGCACCGAGCGGCCACGCCGTGGTGTACATGGGTGACGACCAGCGTTTCGAATACATCTACAAGTTTGTCTCCAAGAACCAGTACAACCCGAAAAACCGCAAGGCCAATATGAGCCTGCTGTCGGAAGGTACCCTGTACGTAGCGCGTTTCGATGCGGACGGTAACGGCACCTGGCTGCCGCTGGTACACGGCCAGAACGGCCTGACCGCTGAAAACGGCTTTGCCGACCAGGGCGAGATCGCCATCATGGCGCGCCTGGCCGCCGACAAGGTAGGCGCTACCAAGATGGACCGCCCGGAGTGGATCGCCGTCAACCCGCGCAAAGCTGGCGAGGTGTACTGCACGCTGACCAACAACAGCGACCGCGGCAAAGAAGGCAAACCGGGTGCCGATGCGGCCAACCCGCGCAATGCCAACCTGTTCGGCCACATCATCCGCTGGCAGGAAAACGGTGGCGATGCCGCTGCCGCCGGCTTCAAGTGGGACATCTTCGTACTGGCTGGCCGCCCGGACGCTGCCAAGCCGGAACACGTGGGCAATATCAAGGGCGACGCCTTCGGCAGCCCGGACGGCCTGAAGTTTGACCACCTCGGCGTGTTGTGGGTGCAGACCGACGTGTCGACCTCTACGGTCAACATGAAAGAGTACAAAGACATGGGCAACAACCAGATGGTGGCCGTGGTGCCGGAAACCGGCGAATTCCGCCGCTTCCTCACCGGCCCGCATGGTTGCGAAATCACCGGTCTGGCCTTTACCCCGGACATGAAAACCATGTTCGTCAACATCCAGCACCCGGGTGAGCCGGCCAACGAGCGTAACGACCCGGCCAAGCCGACTGCCATCTCCACCTGGCCGGATGGCCCGAAAGCCGGCCGCCCGCGCGCCGGTACTGTGGTAGTACGCAAGCTGGACGGTGGTGTGATCGGTAGCTAAGCCTGCCGTAGCGCAAAGGCAAGCCGCCCCGAGCGATCGGGGCGGCTTTTTCATGGCCGCGTGCCAGCGTCAGGGCGGGCCGCGCATGGCCATCGCCCAAGGTGTGTCTGCCGTAAACAGGCCAGGGTGGATGTTGTGGCGGTCATGGTGATAAAACTTGCCGTGTGGCGCAGCTGGCGTCACACTTCGCGCTGCGTGCCGCGGGGTGCGCCAGCCTCAAACCGTCGGCTGTACAGATGGACGGTAATCGCCGTGGCGTCACTACGGCGTGCTCTTTTTGTGGAGCGAACATGTCTGACGATCAAATCCGCGGTGACGGTGCCATCCGCCGCCAAAGCCTTTATGGCTCTTCCATCGAAAACACCTACGCCGGCGTGCTGTCCTTCATGCGCCGCAACTACACGCGCAACCTGGAAGGCGTGGACGTGGTGGTATCCGGCATTCCGCTGGACCTGTCGGTGACCTTCCGCAGCGGCGCACGCATGGGCCCGCAGGCCATCCGCGCTGCCAGCGTGCAGCTGGCCGAGCTCAAGCCCTACCCGTGGGGCTTCGACCCGTTTGAAGACCTGGCCGTGGTGGACTACGGCGACTGCTGGTTCGACGCGCACAACCCGCTCACCATCAAGCCGTCCATCATCGAACACGCCCGCACCATTCTGGCCAGCGGTGCCAAGATGCTGACCTTCGGCGGCGACCACTTCGTCACCTACCCGTTGCTGATTGCACACGCCGAAAAGTACGGCAAGCCGCTGGCACTGCTGCATTTTGATGCGCACTGTGACACCTGGCCGGACGACGAGCCGGACAGCCTGAACCACGGCACCATGTTCTACAAGGCGGTGAAAGAAGGCCTGATCGACCCGGCCAAATCGGTACAGGTGGGTATCCGCACCTGGAACGACGACTTCATGGGCCTGAACGTGCTGGGCGCACCGTGGGTACACGATAACGGCGTGGACGCTACCATCGCCGAAATCAAGAAAACCATCGGCGACGCACCGGTGTACGTGACCTTCGATATCGACTGTCTGGACCCGTCCGCCGCGCCGGGCACCGGCACGCCGGTACCGGGTGGCCTCACCACCGCGCAGGCGCTGAAGATCATCCGTAACCTGGGCGACCTCAACATCGTCGGCATGGACGTGGTAGAAGTGGCGCCTAGCTACGACCAGAGCGAAATCACCGCTATTGCCGCAGCGCACATCGCCTGTGACATGCTGTGCCTGATGCGCAACAAGAAGGTAGCCGGCCAGCTCTAACGCCAGCCAATGCGGCCAACCTTGGCCGCACTACCCGCACCGCGCCCGGCAGCCCGCCCGGCGCGGTTTTTCATGCCTGCGGCGGCGGGCTGCCCCAGCGCGGGCGGCGGCCGCTGAGGCCTACCCAGCCGCACAAGGCGCCGAATACCAGCGCCAGTATGCTTCTATCACTGGCGAGCAGGCCGGCCAGCAGGAATAAGCCTGCCAGGATCAGCCATAGCGTGCGTTGCGGCCAACCCAGCGTCAGCGTGCCCACTTGACGCCAGGCCAGCGTTTGCGTGGCGACTATCCAACAGCTGAACACGACATCGAACAGCAGCGTGGCTTGCGGTAGCAGCCACGGTAGCGCCAGGATGGGCCACACGGCCAGGTTCAGTGCCTGCTGCCAGCGCGACAGCGCGGTGGGCAAGGCTGAGCGGGGCAGCGGTTTGATGTGCAGTGCCAGCAGTAGGCTGAGCAAAACGCCGCCGAGCAAGACGGGCAGGGCAGGCAGTGTGTAGTGGGCGACCACTCACACGAGCACGGTAGTGACCGGAATAATGATGACGGCCGCCAGGCCAAAGGTGTCGAGTTTCATGGGCTTTGTTGAGAATGGTTTTCAATATCTCAACATGACGCCCTGAGCTATGTCAACGCCATCAGCGTGCTGCCACCACCAGCGCCAGCAGCAGCAGGCTCTCGCACACCTCGATGCCGGCCCCCAGGCAATCGCCGGTCATGCCGCCCAGTTTGCGCTTCAGGTAAGCCCACCAGAACAGCCCGGCCAGCGGTGCCAGCAGCAGCGCCGGCGCCAGCCAGGCGCTGGCGGCGGCCAGCAGCAGGGTGCACAGCCAGAAGCTGGGCCAGTGCGGGCGCCAGGCAAAGCGTTCGCCGCTGCCCGCGGCCAGGCTGGGCAGCGTGGCCGACCACGCCACGGTGAACAGCCGCGCCCAGGCCGGCACCAACACCAAGCCACCCAGCGTTGCGGCCAACCCTGCCAGCGCGGTGATGCCGGTCTCTATGCCGGTGCCGCCGTGGTGCCCGTGGTAGCCCGGATAAGCCGTAGGCGCATCCGCGGAAAGTAGCGTACCCGGTAACGGCAGTGCCTCTGGTGAAAGCGGCGCTAAGCTCAGCTTCACCAGCAGCATCAGCAGTACCAGCTTCACTATCAGCTGCGTGGCCAGGCTCAGCACGCCAAAGCTACCCAGATGCGGGTCTTTCAGCACCTCCAGAAAGCGCTCGCGCGAGCGGTGCGCCGCGCCCTGCGCGTCGGCCAGGTCGGCCAGGCCATCGATATGCAGGCCGCCGGTCACCCACAGCCAGGCCAGCAGGCCGGCCAGTGCGGCCAACCAGGGGTCCACCAGGCTGCCGGCCAGCACCGCCAGCCACACGATGGCGCCCACCAGCAGGCCCACCGGGGCAAACCAGCGCGCGGCGTCGGCCAGCCACGCCGGGTCGAAGGTTTTCAGCTGCGGTGTGGGCAGGCGGGTAAGAAACTGGATCGCCAGAATGAGGGTGCGCATGGGCAATAGGCTGTGGATAAGATTGTGGGTAAACGGTGGGCTGCCCGTGGGTAGCCTGTGCATTGCTTGTGGGCTAGCCCGCTGGTTGCGGCGATTCCAGCCGCGTCAGGTAGGCCGGGTGGCCATCCAGGATCGACAGCTGGGCAAAGCCGCCGCGCTGCACCGCCATCAGCCGCGCCACGTTGAATTCGGTGCCCAGCAGCTCGGCCAGCAGCACGTTGATGACGCCGCCGTGGCTCACCAGTACGCGGTGGCTGCCGCGTGCCTGCTGCATCCACTCGGTAAAGCCGGTGAGCACGCGGGTACGGAAGGTATCGAAGCTTTCCCCGCCTTCCGGCGTGAGCAGGCCGCGCGCCAGCAGCGTTTGCCAGTCTGGCGTGGTGGCGCTGATATCGGCCAGCGGGCGGTTTTCCCACGCGCCAAAGTGGCACTCGGCCAAGGCCGGGGCCACATGCAAGGGTACGCGGCTGGCCAGTGCCTGCTGCACGGCAAACTCGCGGCAGCGCAGCAGCGGCGAGGTGGCCATGCAGCTAACCGGCGCCAGCTGCACGATGCGCTGCCAGCTGGCGGCCATATCGGCCTGGCCTTGGGCGGTGAGCGGCAGGTCGGTATGGCCGATCAGCCGCCCCTGGTGGTCTATGTCGCCGTGGCGCAGCAGGGTGAGGGTATAGGGGTTCATGCAGCAAGCCTCCTGGCCACAAAAGTACATGAATAACGCAGACAAGCCGCTACTGGCATTATTGGCCAGCCTGCGGCGCAGCTTTGGCAAGGATACCCGTCAGCAGGCACCCGGGCGATGGCTTCAATGCGGCAATCAGGCGCTTTTGCCCGCCACGCCGGCCTCGGCAAAGGTGGCCATGCTGGCGTGCAGTGCGATGGCTTGCTGCAGCAGTGGCAGCGCCGCGGCGGCACCGCTGCCCTCGCCCAGGCGGAAGCCCAGGTCGATCAGCGGGCTCAGGCCCAGCGCCTGTAGCGCCAGCGCGTGGCCGGTTTCCTGCGAGCAATGGCTGGCCAGCAGCCACGGGGCGATGTCGGCGTCGATGGCGTGGGCTGCCAGCGCGGCAGCGGTGCTGATAAAGCCATCCAGCAATAGCGGTACGCCCTGGCGCGCGCCTTCCAGATAAAAACCGGCCATGGCGGCGATTTCCAGCCCGCCCAGCTCGGCCAGCACGTCGTAGCCATCCAGCGTTTGCCCGGCTACACGCGCCAGCGCGTCGGCCACCACCTGGCGTTTGACTGCCAGGCCGGCATCGCTCACACCGGTGCCGCGGCCAACGATGGCGTCCACGCTGTGGCCGGTGAGGCGGCAAATCAGCGCGGCAGACGGCGTGGTGTTGCCAATGCCCATGTCGCCGGCAATCAGCAGCGTGGCGCCGTCGGCTATGGCGCGGCGGGCGGCGTCGCGGCCAACCTCTAGTGCGGCTTCGGCCTCTTGGCGGCTCATGGCTGCTTCATGGCGCAGGTTGCCGCTGCCGGCACGCACCTTGGCGTGCACGATGGGCAGCGCGGACAGGTCGCTGGCCACGCCGGCGTCCACCACCTCCAGCCGTGCCTGGTTGGCACGTGCCAGTACGCTGATTGCGGCGCCGCCGTGGACAAAATTGGCCACCATGGCGCCGGTGACTTCGGGTGGAAAGGCCGATACGCCCTCGGCGCAGACGCCGTGGTCGCCGGCAAACACGGTAATGGCCGGCGACAGCGGTAGCGGGATGTCGCGCCCCTGCAGCCCGGCCAGCGTGATAGCCAGCTGCTCCAGCTTGCCCAGGCTGCCAGCGGGTTTGGTCAGCTGCTGCTGGCGGGCTTCGGCGGCTTGGCGGGTAGACAGATTGGGGGCGGGGATACGTGGCATATGAGGTCCTTGCATGATTTCCTGGCCTGCAGGGCAGGCGAACCGGCAGACCATACGACAGCATGGCGCAGCTGGCAATGGGGGCTTAATGCATATGGTTTAATTTCCCGCGCTAGCGTTCTGCGGCGCAGCATCCCGTTATAATGGCGGCTTGCAGGTGCCTGCCACGCCCATACGGTGTAGGCAGGTGAAACGGGAAGCCGGTGAAAGACCGGCGCTGCCCCCGCAACGGTAAGGCCTGAGCGTACGCGCTCCAGGCATCGTATTCGCCACTGCCCCGCAGGGTGGGAAGGCACGATGCCGCATGGCCCAGCCCGGAGACCGGCCTGCAATAGACGCGGCGGAATCGCGTCTTGCTGGAGTATCGCGGGGAGGCGATAAGACAGCCTGCTGTCGGTGCCTGCCGGCAGTGCGCTTGTGTCCTTTTATTTCTCCGCACTCCCTTTTTGTCCTTACGGAGTGTGTCTACATGTCTTTCAGCAACAAACCCCTGGCCACGCTGGTAGCGCTGGCCTGTGCCCAGGCCGCCATGGCCAACCAGCCTGTCACTCTGGATGAAGTGGTCGTAACCGCCACCCGTACCACCACCCCGGTCGCCAAAGTGCTATCCGATATCACCGTGCTGGGTCGCGAGGAAATCGCGCAGTCCGGCAACCTTACCGTCGCCGAGCTGCTCAGCCGCGAGGCGGGCGTGGAGTTCTACAGCAACGGTGGCGAAGGCAAGAGCAGCAACCTGATGCTGCGCGGCGCGACGGCCAAACAGACCGTGGTGCTGATTGATGGCGTGCGCGTTGTTTCGGCTACCTCGGGGGTAACCTCTCTGGAATACCTGAACCCGGACGCCATCGAACGCATCGAGATCCTGCGCGGCCCGGCTTCCAGCCTGTACGGTGCCGACGCCATCGGCGGCGTGGTGCAGATCTTTACCAAGCGCGGCAGCGGCGCGCCAGCCCTGTCGGCCAACGTGGGTGTGGGAGCGGAAGGCAAGCGTGTGGTGGGTGCCGGTATCTCCGGCAAGGTAGACCGTACCGCGTTTAACCTGGCCTTTAGCCATAACCGTACCGACGGCATTTCGGCGCGTAGCAACCGTCTACCTACTTATAACCCGGACCGTGACGGCTACGAGAACACCACCTACAACGCCAGCGTGCAGCACCAGCTGGCACCTGGCCACAGCCTGAACCTGACAGCGTTCCAGTCGGAAAGCGTGAACGAATACGACGGTTCGGCCAAGGCGCAGGACGAAGCAGCCTCCCGGCTGGTAGGCCAGAGCGTGGAGCTGAAAAACCGTCTGGGCGAACGCTGGAACAGCAGCTTGCGTTACAGCTATAGCGCCGACAAGTCGCTGAACTACACCAACGGCAACTTCGTGCAGCCCAGCAGCTACTATGAAACCCGCCAGAATGAGTGGCAGTGGCAGAATGATCTGAGCCTGGGCAGTGCCGGCCTGCTGGCGCTGGGCCTGGTCAACACCGAGCAGCACGTGCTGAGCAGCACGGCGTTCACCCAGACCCGCCGCAGCGTGAACGCCGCGTTCGCCGGTTATCAGGGCGAGTTTGGTGCCCACCGCCTGCAGGGTAGCGTGCGTTATGACGACAACTCGCAGTTTGGTGGCCATCGTACTGGCCAGGTCGGCTACGGCTTTGTTCCTGCTGCCGGCTGGCTGCTGCGCGTGGGTTACGGTACAGCGTTCAAGGCACCAAGCTTCAACGACCTGTACTGGCCCTTGTCCTTTGGCTACCAGGGCAACCCGAACCTGAAGCCGGAAGAAGCGCGCAACCGCGAGCTGTCCGCACAGTGGCGCCAGGGCAGCAATAGCGTGAAGTTCACCGCCTTTGATAATCGTATTGAAAACCTGATCGCCGGTAACGCCGACTATTCCAGTGTGATCAATATCGACAAAGCCCACATCACCGGCCAAACGCTGGAAGGCAGCACCGTGATCGCCGGTATCAACCTGGCGGCCAACGTGACATCGCAGCGTGCCCGCGACGAAAAAACCGGCAAGATACTGCAGTACCGCAGCAAGCTGCACGGTGGCATTACCGCCAGCCTGGCGCTGGACCGCACCACGCTGAGCGCCGAGCTGCGTGCCGCCGGCAAGCGCCCGACCAGTACGGCCAACACCGAGTACCTGCGCGGCTACGGCGTAGTGAACCTGGGCGCCGACTACCAGCTGGACAAGCAGTGGACGCTGAACACCAAGCTGACTAATGTGGGTGACAAGCGTTACGAAACGGTAAAAGACTACAATCAGCCGCGCCGTGGCTGGTTTGTCGGCGTACGTTACGCCCAGTAAGCCTGGTGCCGGCACCCCGCTGGCGCGGGGGCTTGCCTGCTGGCCGCCCGTGTGCGGCCAACCCCACCCCGCTTGCCTTGGCAGCGGGGTTTGTCTTACCTTGCCCGCCCCGAGCCGGTTTTGACAGGAATACACACCATGACCACTACCCACCTGATCAGCGGCGGCGCCCGCAGCGGCAAGAGCCGTTACGCCGAAAGCCTGGCGCTGCAGCACGGCGGCGCCGTGTGCTACGTGGCCACTGCCGAGCGCCGCAGCGATGCGGCCTTTGCCGAACGCATCGCCCACCATCAGGCGCGACGCCCGGCGCACTGGGGCCTGGCCGAGGTTGGCCGCAAGCTGGGTGAGGCGCTGCAGCAGGCTGCGCCGGGTAGCCTGGTACTGGTGGATTGCCTGGGCATGTGGCTGATGCGTTTTTTCGACGAAGATGGCCAGTTCGACGCCGACGCCTGGCAGCAGCAACGCAGCAGCTTGCTGGCGGTGTTGGCCGCGCCGCCAGCGCAGATCGTACTGGTAAGCAACGAGGTGGGCTGGGGCGTGGTGCCGCTGGGGGCGGAAACCCGCCATTTTGTCGACGAGCTGGGGCGGCTGAACCAGGACGTGGCGGCGGTATGCCAGCGCGTCACGCTGGTGGCCTGCGGCCAACCTTTGGTCTTGAAAGGCGCGGCATGAGGTGGCGGCTATGGGCGGCTGCGCTATGGCTGGCTGCACCGGCCATGGCGGCGGTATCGGTGCGCGATGCGCAGGGTAATAGTGTGGTGCTGCCTGCACCCGCGCGCCGTGTGGTGGCGCTGGTGCCGCACGCGGTGGAAAACCTGTACGCCATTGGCGCGGGTAGCCAGCTGGTGGCGGTGGTGGATTACAGCGATTACCCGCCGGCTGCGCGCCAGCTGCCGCGTGTCGGCGGCTATAGCGGCCTGAGCATCGAAGCCATCCTGCAACAACAGCCGGATCTGATCGTGGCCTGGCGCGATGGCGGCAACCCGCGCACCGTACAAAAGCTGCGCGATATGGGCGTGCCGGTGTATATCAGCGCCCCGTTGCAGCTGGCCGATATCCCGCGCGAGATGCGCGATCTGGGCCAACTGACCGGCCACGCCGCCCAGGCCGACGCGCAGGCTACGGCGTTCGAGCGCCGCATCGCCAGCCTGCAGCAGCGTTACCGCCGCAGCGCGCCGGTGTCGGTATTTATGCAAATAGGCGACAACCCCGTTTTTACCGTGAGCAAGCACAGTTTCCTGGGCTCGCTCATCACCCTGTGTGGCGGCCACAATGTGTTTGCCGGGGCCGCCCTGCCTGCGCCGCAGGTCAGTATCGAGGCCGTCGTGCTGGCGCGCCCGCAGGTCATGCTGGCGTTTAATGCGGCCAACCACGCCCGCTGGCAACGTTGGCCGCAGCTGCCCGCCGTAGCGCAAGGCTTGCAACTTACCCTGGATCAGGACACGATAAGCCGTCCCGGCCCGCGTCTGGCCGGGGCTGCCGAACAACTGTGTAGCACTCTGGATCATGCCAGGCGCAAGCTGGGTTTGACGCCCCCGTAGCGCTTGGCTATTCTCGCCGCCATGGAACACGAACTCGAATATCTGGAAGGCCGTGTCGCTGCGCTGATTGCGCGCATTCACGAGCTGGAAACCCAAAATAGCCGCTTTGCCTCGGCGCTGGCCGAAGCCATGCGTGAAAACGCCGAGATGAAGTTCAATCTGGAAGAAACGCGCCACCGCGTGACCCTGCTGATTGACCGCTTGCCGAAGGAGGAAGAAGCATGAGCGACGTGGTTCAGGTTGATGTCACCCTGCTGGGCCGCCATTTTTCCATTGGCACCCCGGCTGAAGAGCGCGAAACGCTGGAGCAGGCCGTGCGTCTGCTGGGCGAAAAAATCGATAGTATTCAGGCTACTGGCCGCGTAATGGATACTGATAAGGTCGCCATCATGGCTGCGCTGAACATTGCCCACGATCTGTTGAAAGTGAAAGTAGGCGATGGTGGCTTGGAGATGGCCGCAATCCAGCGTAAAATACGCAGTATGAGCGAGGCAGCAGACCAGGCGCTAAGCGCTGGCCAGCAAGGCCTGCTCTCGTAGTACAGAACATCCGTCTACCCCCTGCGGTGTTCGAGAAGGCTCCCAAATTCCTTTGTACCAATGCGTTCGCTACGGTTGCTAGCCATGGTTGCAGGTGTGCCGCGTCCCTTAGCCGGATGTGCCCGAAGCAACGGGCGGGCGACCACCCTGGAAACAGGGTACAAGCGAATTTTGCCGGATCGACACTCGCGGGGGACTCCCCCCGTTTTCCCCCTGATACCCGATGACAGCCGCCGACCCGCTTAGCGCCAAGGCGCAGCTGCGTAAAACGCTGCGCCGCGCCCGCATGGCCTTGCCGCGTGCCTATCGCCAGCAAGCCGCCCGCGCCATTGCCCGCCATGCCTCGCGTCTGTTGCGGCGGGGCAAGCACCTGGGGGCCTATATCGCCGCCGGCAGCGAGCTGGACATGGCGCCGCTGATGGCCGCCGCGCGCGGCCGTGGTGCGGCGCTGTACCTGCCGGTGATTCCGCAGCGTGGCCGCCGGCTGTGGTTCGCCCGCCTGGGTGCGGCCAACCTTTGGTATACCCACCCGCGCTACGGCATTGCCGAGTACGCCGGCCCACAGCTGCGTGCCGAGCGGCTGGACGTGCTGTTTGTGCCCTTGCTGGGTATCGATGCCGACGGCTACCGCATGGGGCAGGGCGGTGGTTTCTACGACAGCACGCTGGCTTTCCGCCGCTGTCACCCGCGTTACGGCAAGCCGCTTTTGGTGGGCGTGGCTTACGACTGCCAGCGCGTCGCCCGTGTGCCGCGCGAGCCGTGGGACGTGCGTCTCGACTACCTGCTGACCGAAAGCGGCCTGCATCGTTTTGCCTGAGCGCATGATGCGCGCGAAAGGACCCCCATGGCCTACTGGCTGATGAAATCCGAGCCCGACGACGTGGGCATCCAGCACTTGCAAGCCGAGCCACAGCGGCATTTTGTGTGGACCGGCGTGCGTAACTACCAGGCGCGCAACTTCATGCGCGACCAGATGCAGCCGGGCGATTTGCTGCTGTTCTGGCACTCGTCCTGCCCCGAGCCGGGTATTGCCGGCATTGCCGAGGTGGTGGCAGCGGCGCACGACGACCCCAGCCAGTTTGACCCAGCCAGCCCTTACTTCGACCCCAAGTCCCAGCCCGACAAGCCGCGCTGGCAGTGCGTAGACGTACGTTTCGTGCGCAAAACCCGGCTGGTGTCACCGGCTGAATTGCGTCAGCATGAGGCCTTGCAGGACATGACCGTGCTGGCGCGCGGCAACCGTTTGTCCATCACCCCCGTCACGCCCGAACAGTGGGCCTATCTGCAGGAGCACGTTTTCTGATGCTGTCTTTAGCGATGTTTGCCGTATTGCTGGGTTTTGGTGCCATTGCCGGCTTTCTGGCCGGTTTGCTGGGTGTGGGTGGTGGCCTGGTGATTGTGCCGGTGGTGGTCGGCGTGTTGGAGGCCGCAGGCTTGGGCGGCAACTACGTACAGCACCTGGCCGTGGGCACTTCGCTGGCGGTAATGGTGTTTACCAGCTTTGCCAGCGTACGCGAGCACCACAAAAGGGGTGCGGTAAGCTGGGACATCGTGCGCGGCATGGCGCCTGCCATGGTACTGGGCACCTTTGCAGGCAGCCTGCTGGCCGGGTTCATCCCCAGCAATGGCCTGAAGTGGTTTTTTGTGGTGTACGCCTACGCCATTGGTGCGCAAATGTTTTTTGGTGCCAAGCCGCCCGCCAGCCGCAATATGCCGGGCCTGGCAGGCAAAAGCGCTGCCGGTGGCGTCATCGGTATGGTGTCCAGCTGGGTGGGTATCGGTGGCGGCTCCATGAGCGTACCGTTCATGAGCTGGTGTAACGTGCCAGTGCATACCGCCATTGCCACCAGCGCTGCGTTGGGCTGGCCGATTGCGGTATCCGGTGCGCTGGGCTACCTGTCCAGCGGCTGGGGTGTGGCGGGCTTGCCGTGGGGTAGCCTGGGCTTTATCTACCTGCCGGCCATGGCAGCGCTGATGCTGATGACCGTGCTATGCGCCCCGCTGGGTGCCCGTGCCGCGCATACCTTGCCGGTGGCAAAACTGAAAAAGGCCTTCGCCGTGCTGATGGTGGTGATGGCCAGTGAAATGCTGTGGACGCTATTGCGGCACGGCTGAAAGGATTCACCATGAAGCGCATGTTGACCGCGTGCTTGCTGGCCGGGTTGGCCGCAGGTACAGCCCAGGCCGATAGCGGGCCGCTCTATACCGGCCAGCCGGGCGAGCTGCCGGTACAGGTGGCGCTGGCTTACCTGGCGCCGGATATGGGCCGCGATGGCCAGTTCGAGTACGCCCGCCTGCGCATCAGCCAGCGCAGCCAGCCGGAATCGTTCGACCGCGTTAGCGTGAGCATCCAGCAAGATGGCTTGCTGGACGACAGCGTGCGCGCGCGGCGCTGGTCGCTGCAGCTGATCCGCGGTGCCGACAGCCGCTGGTACATTACCCGACAGCTGGCCGAGCAGCGCTGCTACCGCGGGCCGCAAGGCTGGCAGCGCAAATCCTGCCCCTGAACGCGCCCTGTGCGCCGGCCGGTCTTTTTCGCCAGGCTGCCAGCTGCCGTGTAGGCACTGGCAGCCTGCGTCGTTATAATGTCCCGATTGAATTTTCACGCTTTTTTGCGCCAAGAGATCCCCATGCAAGAACAATACAGCCCGCGCGAGCTTGAAGCCGCCGCCCAGCAGAAATGGCAAAAAACCGCGGCCTTCAAGGCCGTGGAAGACAGCACCCGCCCCAAGTACTACGCCTTGTCGATGTTCCCGTACCCGTCCGGCAAGCTGCACATGGGCCATGTGCGTAACTACACCATTACCGACGTGCTGGCCCGCTTCAAACGCGCGCAAGGCTTCAATGTGCTGCAGCCCATGGGCTGGGATGCTTTTGGCCTGCCGGCAGAAAACGCCGCCATGAAAAACGGTGGCGCACCGGCCGCGTGGACCTACGCCAACATCGAATACATGAAAAAGCAGCTGGACAGCCTGGGCTTTGCCCTGGACTGGGAGCGCGAGCTGGCTACCTGCAAGCCCGACTACTACCGCTGGGAACAGTGGCTGTTCACCCGCCTGTTCGAGAAGGGCATCATCTACAAGAAAAACGGCGTGGTGAACTGGGACCCGGTAGACCAGACCGTACTGGCTAACGAACAAGTGGTGGATGGCCGCGGCTGGCGCTCTGGCGCGCTGGTGGAAAAGCGCGAAATCCCGATGTATTACTTCGCCATTACCAAGTACGCCGACGAGCTGCTGAACGACCTGGACAAGCTGGACGGCTGGCCAGAGCAGGTGAAAACCATGCAGCGCAACTGGATCGGCAAGAGCTTCGGCTCCGACGTGTCCTTTGCCTACGACGTAGACAGCATCGGCCACGCTGGCGAAATGAAGGTGTACACCACCCGTCCCGATACCCTGATGGGCGCCACCTACGTGGCAGTGGCTGCCGAGCACCCGCTGGCCACCCAGGCCGCTGCGGCCAACCCTGCGCTGCAGGCATTTATTGCCGAATGCAAAGCTGGCTCCGTGGCCGAGGCTGACGTGGCCAAGATGGAAAAGAAAGGCGTGGACACCGGCCTGTTCGTGGTGCACCCGCTGACCGGCGCCAAGCTGCCGGTATGGATTGCCAACTACGTGCTGTGGGGCTACGGCGAAGGCGCGGTGATGGCCGTACCGGCACACGACGAGCGCGACTTCGAGTTTGCCAACAAGTACAGCCTGCCGATTACCCAGGTGTACGCCCCGGCTAGCGGCGAAGACAACTTCGACGCCACCACCTGGCAAGACTGGTACGGTGCCAAGGAAGGCCTGATCACCCGCAACAGCGGCAAGTACGACGGCCTGGCCTTTGCCGCCGCCTTCGACGCTATCGTGGCCGACCTGGAAGCCAAAGCCGCCGGCGCCAAGAAAACCCAGTACCGCCTGCGCGACTGGGGTATCAGCCGCCAGCGCTACTGGGGCTGCCCGATTCCTATCATCCACTGCCCGTGCTGCGGCGACGTGCCGGTGCCGGAAAAAGACCTGCCGGTAGTACTGCCGGAAGACGTGATCCCCGATGGTGCCGGTAGCCCGCTGGCCAAGATGCCGGCCTTTTACGAAACCACCTGCCCCAAGTGTGGTGGCAAAGCCCGTCGCGAAACCGACACCATGGACACCTTCGTGGAGTCCAGCTGGTACTACGCCCGCTACGCCAGCCCGCAGTGCGACACCGCCATGCTGGACAAGGCTGCGGCCAACTACTGGCTGCAGGTAGACCAGTACGTGGGTGGCATCGAACACGCCATCCTGCACCTCTTGTACGCACGCTTCTTCCACAAGCTGATGCGCGACGAAGGCCTGGTAGACAGCGACGAGCCGTTCAAGAGCCTGCTGACCCAGGGCATGGTGATCTGCGAAACCTTCTACCGCGACCTGCCTAACGGCAGCAAGGACTGGATTGCCCCGCAAGACGTGGTACTGGAACGCGACGCCAAGGGCAAGATCGTTGGCGCAACCCACCGCGTAGACGGCCAGCCGGTAGTGGTGGGCGGCGTGGAGAAAATGTCCAAGTCCAAGAACAACGGCGTGGACCCGCAGGAATTCATCGAAAACTACGGTGCCGACACCGCGCGCCTGTTCATGATGTTTGCCGCCCCGCCGGAGCAAAGCCTGGAATGGTCCGACGCCGGTGTGGAAGGCGCGTTCCGCTTCCTGAAACGCCTGTGGAAGCTGAGCCGCGAACACGTGGCCGCCGGCATCGCCGCGCCGTACAGCGCGGGCGAGCTGAACGCCAGCCAGAAAGAGCTGCGCTTCAAGCTGCACAGCACCATCCAGAAAGTGGCCGACGATTACGGCCGCCGCCTGCAATTCAACACCGCCATCGCCGCGGTGATGGAACTGCTGAACACCTACGACAAGGCCGATACCAGCGGTGACGTTGGCCGCGCCGTGGCGCAGGAAGTGCTGGAAGCCGCCACCATCCTGCTGTCGCCTATCGTGCCGCACATTACCGACGCGATCTGGAGTGCCCTGAAACCGGGTACCGAGCTGCTGGCCCAAGCCTGGCCGCAGGTAGACGAGAGTGCGCTGGTGAAGAGCGAGATCGAACTGATGGTGCAGGTATGCGGCAAGTTGCGTGGCAGCGTAACCGTCGCCGCCGACGCCGGCAAAGACGTGATCGAAGCCGCTGCACTGGCGCACGAAAACGTGATCAAGTTCATGGAAGGCAAGCCTGCCAAGAAGATCATCGTGGTGCCCGGCCGACTGGTCAACATCGTGGTTTAAACCCGTACCCGGGCCCTGGCATACGCTGCCGGGGCGGGTGCACGGCGCGGCCTGGCCCGCGCCGTTTTCATCGGTAACACGCCATGAAGCGAACTTTGCATTGTGCTGTTCTGGCCGTGGGTATCAGCCTGCTGGCGGGCTGCGGCTTTCATCTGCGCGGCATGTCTGCCCCGCTGGGGCCGCTATCGTTCAGCAGCCTGAACCTGCAAAACACCGGCTCGCTGGATGAAGCCCTGCGCGCAGCGCTGCAACGCGATGGCCGCCTGACTTTGCAGACGGGTACGGCCCAGGCCACGCTGCGAGTGGTAGACGAAGAAAGCCGCAAGGACATCCTCACCATCAACCGTGGTGGCAAGGTAAATGAATACCTGCTTATCTATCGTGTGAACGCCACCGTGCAGCGCCTGACTGACAGCGCGCCTGTGCCCATGTCTGTGGTGGTGCGCCGCGAGATGAGCTATAGCGATGCTGCGGTACTGGGCAAAGAGCGCGAAGAAGCCCTGCTGTGGGCCGATATGCGCCGCGACGCCGCCGAGCAGCTGGTGCGCCGCCTGTCTTATCTGCCGGCGGTGACGCCTGCCAAGCCTGCCAATGCCAGCACTCAGCCCTGACGCCCTGAAAGAGCAGCTGGCGCGCAGCCCGCTGGCACCGCTCTATGTGGTGTATGGCGAGGAAGCATTGCTGGCGCTGGAGGCGGCAGATACCCTGCGCGCCAGCGCACGCCAGGCGGGCTACCTGGAGCGCGAGGTACTGACGGTAGAGGGCGGCCATTTTGACTGGTCGCGCCTGCGCGATGCCATGAGCAGCGTGTCGCTGTTTGCCAGCCTCAAGCTGCTGGAAATCCGCATCCCTGGTGGCAAGCCGGGGGTCGACGGTGCCGAGGCGCTGCAGCAGTTGGCCGCGCAGCCGCCGCAGGACACCATCACGCTGATCCAGCTGCCGCGTCTGGACAAAACCCAGCAAAAAGCCAAATGGTTTGCCGCGCTGGAAAAGCACGCAGTGCTGGTAGAGGCCCGCCCGGTTGGCCGCAACGAGCTGCCCGCCTGGATCAGCCGCCGGCTGAAGGCGCAGGGGCAGAGCGTGGCGCACGACAGTGCCGCGTTCTTTGCTGACCGCGTAGAAGGCAACTTGCTGGCCGCCAAGCAGGAAATCGACAAGCTGGCGCTGCTGTACCCCAAAGGCGAGCTGAGCCTGGCCGATATCCGCGATGCGGTAGCCAACGTGGCGCGCTTTGACGTATTTCACCTGTCCGAAAGCTGGCTGGCGGGCGATGCCGCCCGTGCTACCCGCATGCTGGACGGGCTGGAAGCCGAGGGCGAAGCGCCGGTGCTGGTGTTGTGGTCGTTCACCGAAGACGTGCGCATGCTGATCAAGCTGGGCCGTGGCCTGAAAGATGGCCGCCAGGTGCGCGACATGGCGGGCGAGCTGCGCCTGTGGGGCGACAAGCAAAAGCTGGCGGCGCCGGCGGTGCAGCGTATCGGCCCGCGCCGTCTGACCGATGCGCTGGCTACCTGTGCGCGCATCGACCGCCAGATCAAGGGGGTAGAGCAAGGCGATGCCTGGCATAGCCTGAAAAGGTTGGCCGCCAGTCTGGCGGCACGCTAGAACGAGCAAATAAAAAGGCCGGATCGAAAGATCCGGCCTTTTTGTTGCGCAGGGCGCAAGCTGGCTTACAGCGGTGTATCCGCCGGGAAGATCACGCGTACCCGGCCACCCACGGTGGCGGTGCTTGCAGGCAGCAGGCTCTGGCCTGTGCGCTTCTCGTAGGAAGCCAGTACCTTGGCCACGTACATCCGGGTTTCCGGGTAGGGCGGGATACTGTTGCGGTACTTGCTGACACTGCCCTCGCCGGCGTTATAGGCGGCGATGACCAGGGGCATATCGTGCTTGAACGCTGTCAGCAGGAAGCGCACATAGCGTGCACCTGCTCGCAGATTGTCCAGCGGGTCTGCCGGGTTGCTGGCACCAAAACGGGCAGCCGTTTGCGGCATCAACTGCATCAGGCCTTGTGCGCCTTTGGGCGACAGGGCTTCCGGGTCGTAGCCCGATTCCACCGCAATGATGGCGTGCAGCAGCTGGGGATCGACTTTTTGCTCGCGGGCAACTTTTGCGATCAATTTGTTGAAAGTGGCAGCCTGGCGCGCATCATAAGATGGCGCTTTTACTACCGGGATATCGAGCGCTTTGATGGCTTTGACGGCCGGTGGCTTACGGAAAGGCGGTACTGCCTCCGGGTTCAGCTTGGTACCCAAGCCCGGCGCAATGGCGTCATCCAGCTCGCGGTAAAGGCCTAAAGCGTGATCGGTTTGGATATCACTCCAGCTGTCGGCCCAGGCCGCAGGCAGGGTGGCAAAGGCGATCAGCCCGGCCAGTATCGGTCGTATAGTCATGAGTAAAGAACCAATGCCCTTGCGGGCGGAAAATGCATGTTACTGATTATCTTGGTGAATTTCCAGTTTTTGGGTGAATTTATAAAGACGTGATCCTTAGAGAAGGGGCATTCTTATGGCTTAAAGCCTGCTATAGCTGGCTTTGCGGGGTGTTGCCGAGGCAAAATTTTTTTGCCTAAAAAAAAGGCAAAAGGGTGCCGAAGCACCCTTTTTTGTCACCTTGCGGCCAGCTTAGTGGCTATGCGCCGGGCTGGCTGGCGGGGTCAGTTTTACCCCGGTAGCCGGTTTGGCCGGCTTGCTGTCTGCTGCTGGAATCTCGTCCCAGCGGGTTTCACCGCGCACGCATTTTTGTACCACTTTAAACCAGGCGGTTTCACCTGCCTTGGCCGGTAGCGTGCCGCGGAAGACGAACTCGTCATAGAAATCGTCGGGCAGGTTGCCGCCACGCCATTCGATTTCGCTCACGTCCTCACGCACGGTGGTGCCGTGGTTGTCGAACGGCACCACGGCTTTTTTCACGGTAGTGAGTTGCCAGCCTGCTTTGGGCATGGGTTTGGCCAGGCGGAAGCCTTCCGGCAGCAGCACGCGCACGCTGGTGGTGGGGCTGCCATCGCAGCCATGTGGTACGCGCAGTACTGCCTTGTAGCCGCTGCCGGCAACGGCTTGCTGGGTTTCCAGGGTGACGTGGGCCAGGGCAGGCAGGGTGGTGAGCGCGAGAGCGGCGCCAAGCAGCAGGGTTTTCATGACTCAAGCTCCAGACTGAAAGATGTAGGGCAATAGTCTATGAGTCGCGAGGCTGGGCTGGCCATGCGGCAAATTGTCGCGCCGCTGGTCATGTGCTGTATGCCGCGGTAAAGGGCGAGATCACTTGCACCTTTATCCATAACCCGGTGTGCTCGGGAAAGCACTGTCGCCCGTCGGCATGATAAGCCTTCCAGTACGACACAACGGTTGCTGCGGTGGCCGGGGCGATGAAGTCCACGCTCAGTTGTACCAGCTCTCCTGGCAAGGTACGCGGTATCGCAATATGCCGTCGCAGGGGCGTTAAGCCTTCGGCGATGCATAAAGGTTGGCCGCGATAGTGGTATTGCCCGCTTTGCTCGTCCTCGCATTGCAGATAGCGGTTTTCCCAGACGGTTTTGCCAACGTTTTGCAGCTCCCAGGTTTTGGTGAAGGTTTGGCCGGTTGCCACCTGGCTGCCATCCGGGTAACTGACATCCCGGATAAAGGCGCTGCCATCCAGACGCTGGCTTTGCTGCTGGTGTTGCAAAGTCATC
Source organism: beta proteobacterium L13 (assembly GCA_000335715.1). Lineage (GTDB taxonomy): Bacteria > Pseudomonadota > Gammaproteobacteria > Burkholderiales > Chromobacteriaceae > Vogesella. The sequence continues at coordinate 345,192 of AMYZ01000002.1, read as the reverse complement.
GGCAGCGCGTGACAAACCAGCTGCAGTAGCTGGGTGGGGTGTACCTGAAGCGATTGTGCTAGTGCCAGCAGGGTGTGCATTTCCGGCTGTTTGTCCGGGTTCTGTTCCAGCGCGTACAGGGTCTGGCGGCTGATCCCGGCGTTTTCGCACAGCTTGCTGATGCTCATGCCCAGGTTGCGGCAACGTTGCCGGATATAAGTAAGCAGTGGCAGCTTCATGGATGACTGGCCAAGACGATATGGATTAGCACTATTTCAATAATTTGAGCATGACTTTGTCAACTCAAATTGACAGTGATATTGGCATAATCACCCTGTTGATACCGATGACATTGCTTGAGGGTGTGATGATGCAGAAGACGTGGATGGTGTTGGCCGTGGCGGCCGCATTGAGTGCCTGTGGCGGCGGCGGCGGTGCCGGTGGTGTGACTAGCGGTAGCAGCAGTACTGGCAGTACCGGCAGTGGCAGTGCCGCAACCGCTGCGGCGCTGAGCGGCAAGGTGGTGGATGGTTATCTGCAGGGTGCGGAAGTGTGCCTGGACACTAACGCCGACAAGGTGTGCGATAGCGCCAAGGCTATTACCGATGCCAATGGTAGCTACAACCTGACCCATACGCTGACAGCAGACCAGCTGGCCAGCGCGCACGTGCTGGTCGTGGTGCCCGAAACGGCCAAAGATGCTGACGATGGCGGCAAAACCCTGAAAGAAGCCGGCAAGGCCGCCTTCGAACTGCTGGCCCCGGCAGCACATCCCCAGGTTGTTTCGCCGCTGACGACGCTGGTTTCCGAAGACATGCTGAGCAACGGGCTGACTGCTGCAGAGGCAGAAACCAAGATTATCGGTACGCTGTCGCTGGGTAGTGGCACGGCGCTTCTTGGCCAGCAAGCAGACTTTGTGGCAGCCAAGGATCCCAAGTTGCAAAAGTTGGCACAGACCACGGCCGTATTGCTTGGGGAAGTCAAAAAAACGGTCTCCACGACCCTTGCGGCCAAGCCGGGCACCGTCAAGCCGGCAGAGCAGTTACGTGTGGAAGTAATGGCTGCACGACAAATGCTCAGTACCTTGCTCGGCAGTGGCACCAGCATCGAGACACTGTCTGACGGGCAGAAGATTGATCCGGCAAAAGTACAGTCGCTGTTGAGTACAACCTTGAAAACGCAGCTGCAAGACTTGCAATCGGCAGATCACCTGACGAAACAGGCGTTGCTTGCCGCAGCGCCATCGGCTTCGTTCAATATCAACCAACTGATCGGCCAAACCTTCTTCGATGTGACAGTAGATGGCAGCTACGCCTCGGTCTGTCGCGACCCGCTAGCCAATGGCAAGACGGCCAGCACTTGTTTTAACACCAACCTGGACGCGCAGGGCAAGTGGGCCAACTGGCGTATCGCAGATCAGTCTTCCATCCTGACTACGAAGGGATGGCTGCCGGACAGTTACGGTTGGCTTTATGATTACCAGCCGGATACGAGCAGCACGCTGCTGTTGCAACCGAGCGTAGCGTTGCCTACCGAGCTGAGTTACGTCATGAAGGCCAAGGGCGCGGTGTCACCACAAGCCTGGTTCCCCAAAGTCAGCTTTGCGGCAGAAGACGCCGCTTATCCGATGTACATGTCGCCCAAGCAAGTGGCGTACAAGTACAGCATGTCTGGCCGTAATCCGATGAGTTGTCATGATAGCCAAGGGAACCGTTCTGATTGCGCTTCATTTGCGGCTTTGCGTCAGAGTTTCTCGGGCGTCGTCATGAACGGCCAGACTGTCACCGGTTTCAACTGGCTGGCATTCAGTAGCTTTGATGATAAGCGTGATTTGGTGATGGGATTTAACGGTAACAAACTGGCCTTTTATCAGATCAAGAAGACGGCTAACCCGGGTGGCGGCTACAGTGTCCAGCACCAAGCGACGCTTGCTGACGAGGGTGGCTGGAAAGAAGAGACCGTTGCTGGCGTTCCCGTGTTGACGCTCACCGTCCCTGATGCCCTGAAAGCCCGTTTGGGTATCCAGCAGGGGCGCGACCCGATTTACACCCTGCATAACGGAAAAGTGTACCAAGGTACCCGCAGGCAAGCGCTTGGCTTCGACTGGGTATGGATGAATGCTTCCGCATTTGCCAAGATCCGGCAGCATTACCAGTTGCCTGCACTACCCGATTGATCAAGCCCACTGAGGTTGCCCGGCTGTTGTCGGCGTGATGTGTCCTGGCCCCGCGCAGTAGGCGGGGCTTTTTCATGGTGGCTGGCCTTAGCGCGACAGGCTGTAGCTCAGCCACAGCTGGCGGCGTGGCCCTTGGTATAGCGTGTCGGGGGCGCTGATGGCGCTGACGTAGCGTTTGTCCAGCAGGTTGACGATGCCCAGCTGTACGGCTTGCGCGGGCGAGCTGCGCCAGCGCAGCCCGGTATCTACCCTGGCATGGCCGGGCAAGCGCAGGGTGTTGGCCGCATCGGCCATGCGCGGCCCGGCGGCTTGTACCCCGGCCCAGACCTGGCAGCTGCTATCGGGTAGCTGCCGTTGCAGCTGCAGCCCGGCGCTCAGGCGGGGGACGCCGACAAACTCGTCCCCCAAACTTGCGCTGGTTTTCACGCTTTGAGCGGTGTGCAAACGGGTAAGGTTGGCCGCCAGCTGCCATGGGCCCTGTGCCCAGCTGGTCTGGGCTTCCATGCCTTGTACTTGCCGTTGCCCCGCTGCCATCAGCGCGGTGCGGTCTTGCGGGTCGGCCATGGCCAGGCGGTCCAGCGCCAGATTGAAGACCGCCAGCTGCAAGCGCCCCTGCGCGGCCCATTGCCCGTACAGGCCCAGCTCGGTCTGGCGGCTGCGCTGCGCGGGCAGGAAGCCGCCGTGGCGGTCTTGCCCGCGGTTGGGCTCCAGCCCGGTTTGCCACGACAGGTAGCCATGCCACCCTGTGCCCAGCTGCCGGGTATAGCCGGCATGCCAGACGGACGCGCTATCGTCGCCTACCGGTAGCCGCCCGCGGCCGCTGCGGTCGCTGTCGATATGGTAGTGCTGGCGGCGCAGGCCCAGGCTGAGCCAGTGTGGCCCGCCTAGTGCGATGCGGTCGGCCAGCCACCAGGCACGTTCGGCTTGTTGCTCGTCGCTGTAGCGCGCTGACATGCGTAGTGTCGCCAGGCGTAGCTGGCTGAAATCCGGCTGCAGGGTGGCCAGGCTGAAACCGCCGATATTCTGTTCGCCGGTAAAGTGCCACTGCTGGCGGTGGCGGCTATAGCCTGCGGCCAACTGGTGCTGCCAGCGGCCGGTTTGCCACTGCTCGCTGGCCTTGAGTTGCCAGCTGTGTTGCTGGTAGTCGTCCCGGTAGCGGGTGTAGTAGCCGGAAAGGCGGCCGGGGGGTTGCACGCTCCAGAAGCCCAGCAGTGTTTCATTACGCTCTGCCAGGCCTAGCCGGTAGTCCGCCTGCAGCTGGCAGGTATCGCTGCAGGCTTGTACTACGCTTGCAGTGTATTGCTGGTAATGCCGCCGTGCCGGTGCCCCGCCTGCCGGCATGTAATGCTGGTCGTATTGCACCTGGGCGGGTTGTGCCGGCTGGCCTGGCTGGCCGGTATTGCTAATGACGGTACCAAAGTCGAATGGCTGATAATCGGCCTGTGCCATGCCCTGCAGCTGTACCCAGCTATCGGCTTGATGTTGCCAGCGTAGCGTCAGCTGTGCCGTGTGCTGGCGGTTGGCCGCATCGGGGCCGCCGCGTGCGGCCAGGATGGCGCGGTAGGTCCATGGGCTGTCGTCATCGCCCAGCGTGCCACTGCTATCGATGGCCAGCTTGCTGTGCGCACGCAGCTGGTGTTGCACGGTAATGAGCTGGCGGGTTTGCCTGCCGGGCTGTTTGCTGATGCTGTTGGTGGTGCCGCCGGGCGAGGTGATGCCGAAGGGTAGCGCCGCAGGCCCGCGCAGGGTGTCGATGCGGGCGACGGTGGCGATATCGCGTACAAACAGGCGCTGGATATCGGGCAGGCCGTCCAGCAAGGGGCGCGTGACGGCAAAGCCGCGCAGCTGCAGGCCATTGGATAGCTGGCCGTTTTCGGGGTTGGCCTGCAGGCCGGGTTGCAAGCCGGTCAGTTCGTCCAGCCGTTGTACCTGCCATTGCGCCAGCTGCTCCGCGCTGACTGTATTGGCAGACAGGGGCAGGGGGCTGGCGGCATCGTTTTCCCATAGCCAGCTGCTGATGGTGCCGGCCTGGCTTGGCCGTGGGGCACTGACCAGCAGCTCGGGCAAGACGGTAGCACTGGCAAGCGCCGGTAGCATGGCCAGGCCGTAGCCTAGTGTCGGTACCAATGAGTGTGGCCTGCCGTGTGTTATTGCCAGAATAAAACGCTGCCGTTGCATGATTTCGGGATGGTGATGTGCCGTAAATCCAGCATCATGGCATAGGCAATATGGCTTTGCTATTCCCTGTGGTAAGGGTGGTTATTCAGGATGGAGTACGCACGGTACAGCTGTTCGGCCAGCAGTACGCGCACCATGCCGTGAGGCAGGGTCATGGCCGATAGCTGCAGCATGATGTCGGCACGGGCTTTCAGTGCTTGCGACAGGCCGTCGGCCCCGCCGATGACGATGCAGATGTCGTCGCCGCCGGCCATCCAGTCTTTCATGGCGCCAGCCAGCTGCACCGAGGTCCAGTTCTTGCCGCGTTCGTCCAGGATGACCAGCTTGCTGCGCGGCGGAATGGCCGCCACGATGCGCTCGTGTTCGGCGGCAATGCCTTTTTCGGCGGTGACGCCGCCGCCGCGTTTTTCCGGCTTGATTTCTTTGAGCTCGAACTGGATGTCGCGGCCAAAGCGTTTGGCGTAGTCGCCAAAGGCGTCGTCTACCCAGCGCGGCATCTTGCTGCCCACGGCTAGCAGGGTGATTTTCATGGGTGCTCCCCAAAAAAGGTTGGCCGCAGCGCCTTGCGGGGCTGCGGCCAACGGTTTACTGCATGGGCTTAGCTTAGACTGCAGCGTTCCATGGGCGGCCGCCTACCGGCACGAAGGATGGCTTTTCGCCGCCCCACAGCGCTTCGATATCGTAGTAGTCGCGTACGGCGGGCAGCATCACGTGGATGACTACGTCGCCGGCGTCTACCAGTACCCATTCGCCGCTTTCGTGGCCTTCGGTACCCACCAGGTCGATACCTTTTTCTTTCAGGGTCACGGCCACGTTATTGGCTAGGGCTTTTACCTGGCGGTTGGAGTCGCCGGTGCACACGATCAGGCGTGCAAACAGCGAGGTCAGCTGGGTGGTGTCCAGCTCGACGATATCTTTGCCTTTTACGTCTTCCAGGGCTTCTACAGCCAGCTTGGCGATGTCTTGAACTTGCATGGTATTCCTTGAGTAGTGTGTCGGGGACGTAATGTCACGTCAGCGTCCGGTGCCAACAGAGGTCCCGTAAAGAGCAAACGGCCGCGGGACGGCGGCACGTGCAATCAATAGCCTGCCACCGTCTACCGGTATAGCTGGTGCTGGCGGATATAGGCCAGTACCGGCTTGGCAATCAGCCCGCTGCAGTCGCTGCCACTGGCGAGGCGGGCTCGCAGTTCGGTGGCAGAGAGGGGGACGGGTGGCAAGGTCAGGGCGCGGATTGTACCGGAAGGCGCGCTGTTTGAAAAATCAGATACTTGCGCGGCCTGCCAGTGGCTGGCGATATCGGGGTGCAGGCGGGCGGGGTCGAAGCCCGGGCGTATGGCCACGGCCAGGTTGGCTAGCTGTAATAGCTCGCGCCAGCGGTGCCAGGTGTGCAGCTTTTCCAGCGAGTCGCCGCCCACCAGAAACCACAGTGTGCAGCCCGGGGGCAGCTCGGCGCGGATTTCTTCCAGCGTTTCAATGGTATAGGCGTGGCGCCCGCGTTGTACTTCGCGCCCGTCAGCCAGCCAGCCGGGCCTGCCGGCTATGGCTTGCTGCACCATGGCCAGGCGCTGCGTGGCGCTGGCGGCGGGGCCTTGCTGGCGGTGGTAGGGTTGGCCGGCGGGGATCAGGTGCAGGCGCGTGAGCGCGCATTGCTGCCAGAACGCGTCGGCCATGCGCAGGTGCGCAGCGTGGATGGGGTCGAAGGTGCCGCCAAACACGCCCACGCAGCATGGTGCTTGCTCAGCTGGCGTAGCCATCCAGAATCAGGTCGAGCTGGCCGGTGGCCGGGTGAATCACCAGGCCGTGTACCGGGATGTCTTTGGGCATCAGCGGGTGGTTGCGGATGGTGTGCACGGTGTGGCGCACGCTGTCTTGCACATTGTCGAAACCCTTCAGCCAGGCGTCCAGGTCGATACCGGCACCGCGCAGGGTGTTGATGGTATCGGCGCTGACGCCGCGCTCTTGTGCATTGGCCAGAATGCGTGCCGGGTCGATGGCGCGCATGCCGCAGTCGTGGTGGGCGACCACGCAGATTTCTTCAGCACGCAGCTCGTATACCGCTACCAGCAGGCTGCGCATGACCGAACCCCACTGGTGGGTCACCAGCGCGCCTGCGTTTTTGATGAGCTTGGCGTCGCCGTTTTTCAGGCCCATGGCCTTGGGCAGCAGCTCTACCAGGCGCGCGTCCATGCAGGCCAGTACGGCCAGGTTTTTATCGGGGAATTTGTCGGTTTCGAATTGTTCGTACTCGCGCGCTTCAACGAAGGCACGGTTGTGCTCCAGCAGGGTATTCAGCAGTCCCATCGGGGTCTCCAGTGTGACAGCCATCGGGGCAGGCGCGGGGCGGGCGACGCCGTGTGGCTGGCTTGGTTCACGCCACGGCAGCCAGGTGGGGTGCCGTGTTGCAGCACGTGGCAGGCCGCGGATGGCGGCTGCCGCTACGGGATGTTGGTATGTTTGCTCTATATCTGGCGGGCGCCATGCTACCACGGGCAGGGTGTTTTATGGTGTCAGCCGCTTGCGCAGGCAGAGCTGGCGTTTGGCCACGTGGTAGCCCTGATGCTGGTAGAAGTGGTGCGCGTCGCTACGCTGTTCGTGGCTGCGTAGCGAGACCAGCGCCACGCCTTGCTGGCGTGCCCAGTTTTCGGCCGCGCTAAGCAGCAGGGCGCCAATGCCCTGGCCGCGTGCACGCTCTGCCACCACCAGCCCGCCGATTTCCAGTGCCGGGTCTGATTCCAGTAGCGGGCGGATGTAGCCGTGTATCCAGCCGCACAGGCCGCTATCGTGCTCGGCCACCAGCAGCAGGTGGGTGGCAGGCTGGGCGAGTAATGCGGCCAACCTTGGGGCCAGCTGCCCGGCGCTGGCCGGGTAGCCCAGCTCGCCGCATAGCGGGGCGAGGGCGGCGATATCGTCTGGGCGGGCAGGGCGCAGGTTTACCATTTGGCGTAGTGGTCTTCGGTGACGCCCACCAGCTGGCTTACCCTATGGGCGCGGCCGCTGTCGGGGTGGATCAGGGTGCCTTCAAAGGTGCCGATGGGCTGGATATAGCGGCTGGCGGCAATGAACAGGTCTTTGTTTTCGCCGCGTGCACCTTCGGGGTGAAACTGCAGGTCTACCGCGCCATCATCGGTATGGATGCGCCAAGGTGCCAACGGCTTGGCCGCGTCGTAGCAAAAGTGGGCAGGGCCGACGGCCAGTAGCTCGCCATCCAGCCAGATGGCGTTTTCTGCGTCGCCCATATAGCCGGCTTGCAGGTTAAAGCCTAGTGCCGGGCTGTGCGCGCTGGCCCAGCGCCAGCTGGTTTCGCGCGCCAGCAAGCCGTTAGAGGCGTCCAGGCTGGCGATGGCATCATCCAGAGACAAGCGCTGGCCTGCGCACTCGGCAAAACCGCTTACCGCCAGGGCACTGCTTTTGTGCGTGGCGTGGGCTTGCCAGTTGGCCGGTGCTATCACGGCCAGGGTCTGCTCCGGGGCGGGCAGGGCAATGTGTGCGGCCAACTTGAGCGCAGCGGTATTGATGGTGAGCTCGAGGCGGTTATCGGCGCGGCGAAAGGCGATGCGCTGTTTGCCGCGCTGGAATGTGGCGTCGCCAAAGGCGCGGTTTTCCATTTGGGTAGCCAGCAGCGGCAGGCCATCGGCGCTAAAGCTGGCCAGCAGGGTGCGCTGGCGGCGGTCAAACAGGTAGGCAAAAGCGCTGCTGATCCAGCCTACATCCACCACGGCCACACCGATAAAGTAATGCTCGTGGGCCAGCGCGGCGTATTGCCAGCGTTTGTGGTGAAGCGGGCGCAGCAGCTGCCTGAGCGGTGGCATGCGCAAAGCCTGCCAGCCAAGCTGGCTGACGATGCCCTGGTAAGTACCAAAAGCCGGTATGCCGCGTTCGTGTACCAGGCGCGCTGGCGCCGGGGGGAGTGAGCTGGTTGCCATCAGGCCGGGGCGGACTGCCGCCCATGTGTAAGAGGACACCCGAGTCTAGCGCACATTGCGCCTGTTGCGCACGATCGCAGCATGTTGGCCGCCAAAGCCCGCAAGATGGCGGCAGTAGGTGGTAGCCTGGGCGCGAGATGTGTTGCCCGCTTGCGACACGGTGCCTGACCACAGGCGCAGGTGCCAGGCTGTGTTGTGTGCATGCCAGGTGCGGCGCTTTGCCATAATTTGTTACATTGTGGCCAGACTTGCTGCTGTACCGCGCGGCCAGGTACATCAGCAGGCGATAGTGTTGGCAAGCGGCTTCTTTTACACTATCAATAAATACATAATATTTGCGTTCTGCCAGAACGACAAAACAGACATTAGAGGGTCATCACATGGATTTGACTGTGTTGCACGATAACGCAAACCGTGCCGCCAGCCTGCTAAAGAGCCTGGCAAACCAGGACCGGCTGCTGTTGTTGTGCCAACTGGTAGCCGGCGAGCGTACGGTATCCGAGCTGGAAAAGCTCACCGGTATCCGCCAGCCTACCCTGTCGCAGCAACTGGGCGTGCTGCGTAACGAAGCGCTGGTCAGCACGCGACGTGAAGGCAAATGGATTTACTACCGTGTGGCCAGCCAGGAAGCCATGGCCATTCTGGAAACACTCTACGGCTTGTATTGTGGTGCCCAGCAGGACAACGCTGTCTGCGAGTTGCCCCCCTCCGCAGCCTAGCTGCCAGGCCATCCAGGCCTGCCACCCCACCTGTGCCCTCTGTACGCCAGCCTTGCCCGGGCTGGCGTTTTGCTTGAGCTGCGCCATCTTGCTGTTTATCTTGCGTGCAACTTTTGCCGCAGGGGCCCTATCATAGCGGCATGACCCTGCGCCCCCGTCTTGTCGCCCTGGCGACCTCGCTGGCTCTGATCTGGCCAGCCGCCCCCAGTACCGCCCATGACCTGCCCAATCTGGGGACGGTTGCCGAATCTGCCTTGCCCCAGGCCGAAGAAAACCGCATCGGCCGCGATATCCTGCGTAGCCTGCGCGACGATGGCGACGTGATCGATGACGCTGAAGTCGGTGACTATCTGGCCGACCTGGGCGGTAGCCTGGCCGCTACGGCGCAGGCGCCTTTGCTGCGCTTCAACTTTTTTACCGTGAACGATCGCAGCATCAACGCTTTTGCCCTGCCCGGCGGCGTGATTGGCGTACATAGCGGCCTGCTGATGGTGGCGCAGAGCGAGGGCGAGGTGGCTTCTGTGCTGGCACACGAGATTGCCCACGTTACCCAGCGCCATCTGGCGCGCATGCAGGAAAACCAGGGCAAGAACCAGCTATGGTTGTTGGCCGCAGTGCTGGCCGGCGCTTTGGCGGCCTCGCGCAGCAGTAATGGCGATGCCACGTTTGGCGCGCTGAACGCCGGCGTGGGCTTGTCCATTAGCCGTCAGTTGGCCTACAGCCGCGATTTCGAACGCGAAGCCGACCGGCTGGGCATGCAGTATCTGGCCGCAGCCGGTTTTGACCCGCGCGCCATGCCGGCGTTTTTCGAGCGACTGCAGCAAGAGCAGCGCCATAACGACAATAACGCGCTGGGCTTTTTGCGCACGCACCCGCTCACCGGCGAGCGCATCAGCGAGGGCCAGAGCCGTGCGCAAAGCTATCCGGTGAAGATGCGTGCCAACAGTACAGACTTTGTACTGATGCGTGAAAAGCTGCGCATCGCTACGCTGGGTGCGCAGGATGCCTTGGCCTACTACCAGACGGCGTTGGCCAGCGGCCGCTATCTGAACCGCGGCGCGGCACTGTACGGGCAGGCGCGTGCCCTGCTGGCTCAGGGCCAGACTGCCGCAGCCCAGGCACTGTTACCCGCGGTACGCCAACAGCTTGGCAGCCACCCGTCTGTCTTGCTGCTGGAAGGCGATATCCAGCGCGCTGCGGCCAACCTGCCTGCTGCCATCCAGACCTACCATCAAGCCCTGCAAACCTGGCCTGCCCGTCGTGCCTTGCGTCTGGCCGAGATCGATACGCTGCTGCAGGCCGGTCGCAGTAGCGACGCACGTCAGGCGATAGACGCGGCGCTGCTGCGCTACGGGGACGACGCCCAGCTGTGGCGGCTGTCGGCGCGCAGCTACGGCGAGGCCGACGCTTTGCGCTACCATGCCGCGCTGGGCAATGCTTTCTTTTTCGAACAAAAGTTCGATTCCGCACGCGTACAGTACCAGCTGGCCAGCCGCGCGCGCGGTGACGACTTCTATTTGCGTTCGTCTATCGAGGCGCGGCTGCGCGAACTCGACACCCTGCTTAAAACCAGCCCTTGAGCGCACGGTCGGGCAGTCTTTGCCCTGCCATTTTGGCGCAGGGTGCGCTATACCGGCGAAAAGCCTGCCAGGCGCGTGGCGCGTAGTGTTGTAACAACATGACAATGGCACAGTGCAATCGCAAAAATACAACATGATGCGGCGCAATATCCCTGATTTTAAAGCTGGTTTTGAGTGAAAACCCCAATAGCCTATTCCGCCCGATCACAGGCAGGATTTACACTCTGCACCGTGTAAGAAAGTTTTCGTTTCCGCAAATTTTATTTGCGAAAATGTTCGCTTATAATCCGTGTTGACCTGAAGCGGCCTCTACCCGGGGCTGAAACGACATGCAGGGCGTCGCCACAAGATGCCCCTAACAATAATGTGAGGATGTGAGATGGCAGCAATCTACCCTGACGATATCGACCCGATTGAAACCCATGAGTGGACCGATGCGCTGGAGTCCGTACTGGACAGCGATGGCGCTGAACGCGCCCATTTCCTGCTGGAAAAAATGGTTGAGCGCACCCGTCGTCGCGGCGCCCACCTGCCATTCGAAGCCACCACGGCTTATCAGAACACCATCCCGGTAGGCAAAGAGCAAAAGTCGCCGGGCAACCACGAGATGGAGCACCGCATCCGCTCGATCAACCGCTGGAACGCCATGGCCCTGGTGCTGCGTGCCGGCAAGAAAGACCTGGAGCTGGGTGGCCACATTGCCTCCTTCCAGTCGTCTGCCACCCTGTACGACGTAGGTTTCAACCACTTCTGGCGCGCCCACAACGACGAGCAAGAAGGCGATCTGGTGTACTTCCAGGGCCATATTTCCCCGGGCGTGTACGCCCGTGCCTACCTGGAAGGCCGCCTGAATGAAGAGCAGCTGGACAGCTTCCGCCAGGAAGTGGACGGCGGTGGCCTGTCGTCCTACCCGCACCCGTGGCTGATGGAAGACTTCTGGCAGTTCCCTACCGTATCCATGGGTCTGGGCCCGTTGATGGCCATCTACCAGGCACGCTTCCTGAAGTACCTGGAAAGCCGCGGTCTGGCCAAGACCCCTGGCCGTAAAGTGTGGTGCTTCTGCGGCGACGGCGAGATGGACGAGCCGGAATCCCTGGGCGCGATCGCCCTGGCCGCACGCGAAGGCCTGGACAACCTGGTATTCGTGATCAACTGCAACCTGCAGCGTCTGGACGGCCCGGTACGCGGTAACGGCAAGATCATCCAGGAACTGGAAGGCGACTTCCGCGGTTCCGGCTGGAACGTGCTGAAAGTGATCTGGGGCTCGCGCTGGGACCCGCTGCTGGCCATGGACACCAAAGGCCTGCTGAAAAAACGCATGGACGAGTGCGTGGACGGCGACTACCAGACCTTCAAGTCCAAAGACGGCGCCTACGTACGCGAGCACTTCTTCGGTAAATACCCGGAGCTGCGCGAGATGGTTGCCAACATGTCGGACGAGGAGATTTTCAACCTCAACCGCGGCGGCCACGACCCGCACAAGGTGTACGCGGCATACCACGAAGCCTCGCACAACGCCAACGGCCGCCCGACCGTGATCCTGGCCAAGACCATTAAAGGTTACGGCATGGGCTCCAGCGGCGAAGCGCAAAACGTGGCGCACCAGGCCAAGAAAATGGCGCTGGAAAACCTGCGCAAGTTCCGCGACCGCTTTGCCATCCCGGTGTCCGACGAAGACCTGGAAAAAGTACCGTACTACAAGCCGGCAGAAGACAGCCCGGAAATGCAGTACATGCGCGAGCGCCGCGCCGCGCTGGGTGGCTACCTGCCCGCCCGTAAACCGGTGAAAACCCCGCTGGCCGTACCTGGCCTGCACGTGTTCGACAGCCAGTTCAGCGATTCCGGCGAGCGCGAGTTCTCCACCACCATGGCGTTCGTGCGTCAGCTGGGTATCCTGCTGAAAGACAAGAACATCGGTAAACAGATCGTACCTATCGTGCCGGACGAGTCCCGCACCTTCGGTATGGAAGGCATGTTCCGCCAGTACGGTATCTGGTCCACCCAGGGCCAGAACTACGTACCGCAGGATGCCGACCAGCTGATGTTCTACAAGGAATCCAAAGACGGCCAGATGCTGCAGGAAGGCATCAACGAGCCGGGCGCGATGTCCTCTTGGATTGCGGCAGCTACCAGCTACGCCAACCACGGCATCCCGATGATTCCGTTCTACATCTACTACTCGATGTTCGGCTTCCAGCGCATTGGCGATCTGGCCTGGGCAGCGGGCGACATGCGCGCACGCGGCTTCATGCTGGGCGGCACCGCCGGCCGTACCACCCTGAACGGTGAAGGCCTGCAGCACGAAGACGGCCACAGCCACATCCAGGCTGGCCTGATCCCGAACTGCATCAGCTACGACCCGACCTTCGCCTACGAGCTGGCCGTGATCCTGCAGGATGGCCTGCGCCGCATGTATGTAGAACAGCAGGACGTGTTCTATTACATCACCCTGATGAACGAGAACTACACCCACCCGGCCATGCCGCAGGGCGCCGAAGACGGCATCCTGAAGGGTATGTACCTGTTCAAGGACGGTGGCGACGCCGAGGTGAAAGTGCAGCTGATGGGCTCCGGCACCATCCTGCGCGAAGTGATCGCCGCCGCCGACCTGCTGCGCAACGACTTCGGCATCGCGTCCGATATCTGGAGCGTGACCTCGTTCAACGAGCTGCGTCGCGACGGCATGGAAGCCGCCCGCCACAACCTGCTGAACCCGCTGGGCGAGCAGCGCCTGTCCTACGTAGAGCAGCAGCTGGCAGGCCGTAGCGGCCCGGTGGTTGCCTCTACCGACTACATCCGCAACTACGCCGACCAGATCCGCGAATACGTACCAGGCCGCTACGTGGTACTGGGTACCGACGGTTATGGCCGCTCCGACAGCCGCGCCAAGCTGCGCGAGTTCTTCGAAGTGAACCGTTACTACGTAGTGGTAGCCGCCCTGTCGGCGCTGGCACGCGAAGGCAAGATCGACGCTGCCCGCGTACAGGAAGCCATCACCAAGTACGGCATCAACGTGAACAAGCTGCCGAGCTGGAAGGTTTAAGCCGCCTACGGCCAACCTTGGGGAAGGGCGCGCCGCATGGCGCGCCCTGCACAAGCCGAATAGTGGCAGCCGGCGTTTACCCGCCCGCTGCCCCACGATGTGGATAAAGCCATGAGCAATCTGATCGAACTGAAAGTGCCCGACATTGGTGGGCACAGCAATGTAGACGTGATCGAAGTATTCATCCAGCCGGGCCAGACCGTTGCCGTAGACGACAGCCTGATCACGCTGGAAACCGATAAAGCCACCATGGAAGTACCGGCCGAAACCGCCGGTGTGGTGAAAGAAGTGCGCGCCGTACTGGGTGGCAAGATTTCCGAAGGCGACGTGATCGCCATTATCGAAGTAGGCGCCAGCGCCGCTGTTCCGGCCCCGGCTGCTGCCGTGGCTGCGCCCGTTGCTGCTGCGCCAGCTCCGGTAGCCGCACCTGCACCCGCTGCTGCCCCGGCTGCTGCGGCCAACGTTGGCCGCAGCGAAATCCGCATTCCGGATATCGGCGGCCACAGCGGTGTGGACGTGATCGAGGTATCGGTAAAAGTGGGTGACGAGATCAAGGTGGACGACAGCCTGATCACCCTGGAAACCGACAAAGCCACCATGGAAGTGCCGGCTACTGCCGCTGGCCGTGTGGTAGAAGTGAAAGTAAAAGTAGGCGACAAGGCCAGCGAAGGCGACCTGATCGTGGTGGTAGAAGGCGCAGCTGCTGCACCGGCCGCTGCCACCCCGGCGCCCGTGGCTGCCCCGGCACCCGCTGCCGCGCCAGCCGCCGTAGCCGCACCTGCTGCTGCACCTGTGGTAGCCCCGGTAGCCGCTGCTGTGGCTGCCGCGTTCAACGAAGCCGGCTTTGCCAAATCGCACGCTGGCCCGTCGGTACGCAAGCTGGCGCGCGAGCTGGGCGTTGACCTGTCCAAGGTGAAGGGCAGCGGCCGCAAAGGCCGTATCGTTGAAGACGACGTGAAGGGCTTCGTGAAAGCCGTGCTGCAGAACCCGGCTGCGCTGGCACCGGCTACCGCCGCACCGGCAGGCAGCGGCGTGGGTCTGGACCTGCTGCCGTGGCCGAAGGTGGACTTCGCCAAGTTCGGCCCGATCGAAACCAAGCCGCTGTCGCGCATCCAGAAGATCTCTGGCGCCAACCTCAGCCGCAACTGGGTGATGATCCCGCACGTCACGTTCAACGACGAGTGCGACATCACCGAGCTGGAAGACTTCCGCAAGACCATCGGCAAAGAGTGGGAAAAGTCCGGCCTGAAGATCAGCCCGCTGGCCTTCATCATCAAGGCCGCCGCCGAAGCGCTGAAGGCCTTCCCTGCCTTCAATAGCTCGCTGGACGGTGACAACCTGGTGCTCAAGCAGTACTACCACATCGGCTTTGCCGCCGACACGCCGAACGGCCTGGTGGTACCGGTGATCAAGAACGTGGACCAGAAGGGCATCAAGCAGATCGCCAAAGAGCTGACCGAGCTGTCCGCGCTGGCGCGCGACGGCAAGCTGAAGCCTACCGACATGCAGGGCGCCACCTTCACCATCTCGTCCTTGGGCGGCATTGGCGGCACCAGCTTCACCCCTATCGTGAATGCGCCGGAAGTGGCCATCCTCGGCGTGTGCAAGAGCCAGATCAAGCCGGTATGGAACGGTAAAGAGTTCGCTCCGCGCCTGATGTGCCCGCTCTCGCTGTCCTTTGACCACCGCGTGATCGACGGCGCCGCTGCGGCCCGCTTCACCGTGTACCTGGGCAAGCTGCTGTCCGACGTACGTCGCCTGATCCTGTAATCATGCCTGGCGCAGGTTGGCCGCGGCCAGCCTGCCCGCCATTGCGGATGGAAAACCATGAGCAATCTGATTGAACTGAAAGTGCCGGACATCGGCGGCCACAGCAATGTGGACGTGATCGAAGTGTTCGTGAAAGTAGGCGACACCGTTGCCAAAGACGACAGCCTGATCACGCTGGAAACCGACAAAGCCACCATGGAAGTGCCGGCCGAACAAGCCGGCGTGGTGAAAGAAGTGCGTACCGCCGTGGGCGGCAAAATCTCCGAAGGTGACGTAATCGTCATCATCGAAGCGGCTGGTGCTGCCGCTGCGGCCAACCCCGCGCCAGCCGCCGCCCCGGCCGCTGCTGCACCCGCCGCCGCCCCTGCAGCTGCGCCAGTAGCTGCCCCGGTGGCCGCCAGCCATGGTGGTGCTGCCGATATCGAGTGCGACGTACTGGTACTGGGCGCCGGCCCTGGCGGCTACTCCGCCGCCTTCCGCGCTGCCGACCTGGGTCTGAAAGTGGTGCTGGTAGAGCGCTACGCCACCCTGGGCGGCGTGTGCCTGAACGTGGGCTGCATCCCGTCCAAAGCGCTGCTGCACAACGCCGCGGTAATCGACGAGGTGAAACACCTGGCCGCCAACGGCATCAAGTTTGCCGCGCCGGAAATCGACATCGACATGCTGCGTGGCTACAAGGAAAAAGTCATCGGCAAACTCACCGGTGGCCTGGCCGGCATGGCCAAGGCACGCAAGGTGCAAGTGGTGCGCGGTGTCGGCCAGTTCCTGGACCCGTACCACCTGCAGGTGGAAACCACCGAAGGCAGTGGCCAGGACAAGACTGGTGCCAAGCAGGTGATCAAGTTCAAGAACGCCATCATTGCCGCCGGTAGCCGCGTGGTGAACCTGCCGTTCATCCCGCAAGACCCGCGCATTGTAGACTCCACTGGCGCGCTGGAGCTGAAAACCGTCCCCGGCAAGATGCTGGTGATCGGTGGTGGCATCATCGGCCTGGAAATGGGCACCGTGTACTCCACGCTGGGCGCGCGCCTGGACGTGGTGGAAATGATGGACGGCCTGATGCAAGGCCCGGACCGTGATCTGGTGAAGGTATGGGAAAAGTACAACGCCCATCGCTTCGACAACATCATGACCGGCACCAAAACCGTGGCGGTAGAAGCCCGTGAAGACGGCATCTACGTGACCTTTGAAGGTGCGAAAGCCCCTGCCGAGCCGCAGCGTTACGACCTGGTACTGGTTGCCGCCGGCCGTGCGCCGAACGGCAAGCTGATCGGCGCCGAGAACGCCGGTATCGCCGTGACCGACCGTGGCTTTATCGAAGTGGACAAGCAGCAACGCACCAACGTGCCGCACATCTACGCCATCGGCGACATCGTTGGCCAGCCTATGCTGGCGCACAAAGCGGTGCACGAGGCGCACGTGGCAGCCGAAAACTGCGCCGGCCACAAAGCCTATTTCGACGCCCGCGTGATTCCGGGCGTGGCCTACACCGACCCGGAAGTAGCCTGGGTGGGCGTGACCGAAGAGAGCGCCAAGCGTGACGGCATCAAGATCGAAAAAGCGGTGTTCCCGTGGGCTGCCTCCGGCCGCGCCATCGCCAACGGCCGCGACGAAGGCTTCACCAAGCTGATTTTCGATGCCGAGACCCATCAGGTCATCGGCGGCGCCATCGTGGGTACCCACGCCGGCGACATGCTGGGCGAAATCTGCCTGGCGATCGAAATGGGCTGCGACGCCACCGACATCGGCAAGACCATCCATGCGCACCCGACCCTGGGCGAGAGCATCGGCATGGCCGCCGAAGTGGCACACGGCAGCTGCACCGACCTGCCGCCGCAACGCAAGAAGTAAGCCCCGCGCCTGCGGCCAACGTTGGCCGCACGGCAAGGTAGCAAGGGCAAGCCCACGGGCTTGCCCTTTTTTTCACTCACTAATGCAAAAGGTATAAAATGCTTTACGCATGAGTTGTGTCTGCCTGGCCGTCAGACAGCGCAAGCTTTGCACCTCGATCAACGAATCTGGTCATGACCAATGGAGCAAGCGATTAGCATGCTGGAGAGCCGCTACCTTGAGTTATCTAACCCTGAAAGCGGGGAGCATAAATTTTATGAGCTGACATGGTATGCCGATGGCCGACTGCAAACGCGATACGGCCGTATCGGTAGCCGTGGTCAACTCAAAGAGCAGCAGTTCGACACGCTGGAAGCACTCAGCCAGGCCGTAGAGAAAACGACGGCCCAGAAACTGGCAAAAGGTTACCGCTTTGCCCTCGCGGGTGAAGCCGAAGCGCAGGAAACTCGGCACCAGCGCATGCTCCGGTGCGCCCGTACACTCTATGGCTTAATGGCGAATGGTCGAGCCGAACTGGCAGCGCAGTGCAGTGCGGTGTTCAAGCAAAGCCTCGAAGACGAGGATAACAAGGCCGACTACGCCGGCCAGTACGATGACTTGCTGGCCTTCTGTTTTCTGGAGGCGGCCAATCACGTTTTGCTGTACCGCGTGGACTGGAGCGATACGGAATCCATGTTGGAGGCGCTGACCGATATCTGCGATAACCTAGGTATCGATATTGTCTTCGATTGGGCGTGTGATAACCCGGAAGACGATCTGGAAGTGGGTCAGATCATGTGGCTGGCGCATCAACAGCTGATGGAGCGGGATTTTGCCCTCTGGCATTGGGATACGGGCGAGGATGTTTATCTTGGCTGGATTGCGCGCGATGATGACCGCGATGCAGTTTCCGCTTTTGCGGTGGGTCTGGGGCTGGATGCACGCTATTGCGATCCTGATCGCATGTGATGCCCTGCCTGGCGGCTACCAAGGCAGGGGATGGATCGAAATTGCCCCGTGCAGCCTGTCGTGCCGCGAGGGCAAGGTGTTGACAGAGAGCGTGACGGGCAGCAGCTCGGCGGGGTAGTCGGCAAACAGGTGCTAGCCCTTTTGCAGCGCGCCCGTTACCCAGCGCTGTATGTTGGCCGCATCCATCGCGCCGGCCTGGCGTTGTACTTCCTGGCCGTTCACGAACAGCACCAGCGTGGGGATGCTGCGAATGTTGAAACGCTGCCCCAGCGTGGTTTCGCTCTGGGTGTCGATCTTGGCAAAGCGTAGCTGCGGCATGGCGGCGGCGGCCTGGGCGAAGGCCGGGCCCATCATCTGGCACGGGCCGCACCACGGGGCCCAGAAGTCCACCACTACCGGGATGTCGTTGCGGCTGAGGTGGCGTTCGGCGTTATCCACCGTGAGTTCGAGCGGTTTGCCGTGCAGCAGTGGTTGATGGCATTGGCCGCATTTGGGCTGGTCTTGCAGGCGCGTGGCGGGCAGGCGGTTGATGGCGTCGCAGTGCGGGCACACCAGGTGTTGGTGAGGGCTGGTAGTCATACGCGGTGTTCCATGGGCTGTATGGCTTGCATATCGGTGCGCACCCGACAGTTTCAAGGGTGACAGAATGTTGGCCGCGGTGCTGCCAGTTTATTGGCATAATGGCTAGCTAACTCAGGGAGGCACGCATGAAAAAATGGTTGGGCACGAGCTTGCTGCTGCTGGCTGCGGCGGTGCAGGCGGGGGAAGTGGGGGAGGTGGCGGGGCATTACTACCTGCGCGGCGTGCGCGAGGTGGGTTCCGAGTTGCTGCTGCGCCCCGACGGCGCCTTCCAGTGGATGATCAGCTACGGCTCGGTCGACCGTTTTGCCCAGGGGCGCTGGCAGCGCCAGGGCGACAAGGTGCAGCTGCGGGCCAGCGCGCCCGAGGCCGAGCCGGTGTACCGCGTGTTCGATGAGGAGGAGTTGAACCTACGCAAGCCCCCGGCAGATGGCCGCTGGGTGGCGATTGTGGGCATGCCGCGCGTGGGGCCGATGAGCGGGGTGGAGGTGCACTTTGTCGGCCAGAGCGGCCGCGAGCTGCGCGCGGTGACCGACCGCAATGGCGATGCACAAGTGACGGCGCCGGCCGGTGATAGCTGGGTCCGGGCAGGCCTGCGCCGTGCCGGTAGCCAGGCGGCACCGCAATGGCTGGCGGTGCCGGCGGTGCGCAGTCGCGAGCGCATCGCCGCCTTTGCGGTAGATGACACGGCCTATGTGCTACCACAGGCTTTTCGCGAGGCCACCCTGCGCGTAGAGGGCGAGGCCCTGCTGATGGAGCTGGAAGGGCAAGCGCTGCGTTATCAGCGTTAGCCATCTATCGCCAGATCAGGGGTTGGCGGCTGGCGCAGCACTGTTGTGCAAGGTTGGCCGCAACACCGTGTGCGACAGCCGGCCGTGCCATGCCGCGGCCAACCTTGGCCAGATAGCGCGGAGGCGGCGCTGTCACGCACCTGCAGCAGGGGCGTGCCGTTGCAGCAGGTCCCAGCGGTTGCCGTACAAATCCTCGAACACCACCACCCAGCCGTAGTCCTCGTGGCGCGGGCTTTCGCAAAAGCGCACGCCGGCGGCCAGCATGCGCTGGTAGTCGGCGTGGAAATCGTCACTTTCCAGAAACAGCCACACCCGGCCGCCGGCCTGGTGGCCGATAAAGCCGGCCTGCGCAGGGGTGGCCGCACGCGCCAGCAGCAGCGCACAGCTGCCACCGGGTGGCGCCACCACCACCCAGCGTTTATCGCCCTGGGGGGTGTCTTCCAGCAGGCTAAAGCCCAGTTTGCCGGTAAACCAGGCAATGGCTTCGTCGTAGTCGCGCACCACCAGGGCCACGCGTGAAAGCAGGGTAGACATCAGGCTCCTTTGTCATGCTCAGAGGGGTTTTGTTGCCAATGGCGAAGTTTATCGCTGAAAAGCTAATTGCTAATTATCGAAAATTGCGAGGATGGCAATATTACCGAGTGGCTTGTTTTGCATTAACGGCTATCTGCTCTAACATGGAGCGTCCTGCTTACCCCCTCTGTCATCATGCGCCGCGCCCTGCTATTGCTTGCCTTGCTGTCCCCTTCTGCCTGGTCCGCCCTGAACTACCAGGTAGAAATTGTTGCGCCTGACAGCCTGAAAACCCTGCTGCAAAACAATCTGGATTTAACACAACTACGCGAGGACGAGGCGCTGCGGGAAAGCGACCTGCAGGCCATGATTGCCAGCACGCCGGACGAAGTGAAAAAGCTGCTGGAAACCGAAGGCTATTTTGCGGCCAACGTTACCGTGCAGCGCGAAGGAAATACCGTGCGGGTGCAGCTGGAGCCGGGCGAGCCGGTGATGGTTTACGACGTAAACGTCAGCCTGCAAGGGCCGGTACGGCAGGAAGAAGACTACGGGCGCTTCATCAGTACCGCGCTGGCCGAGTGGGTGCTGCCCATTGGTGGCCAGTTCCGCCAGGACGACTGGGACAGCAGCAAGAAAGGCGTGCTGCGCCCGCTGCTGCTGGAACGCTTTCCGCTGGCAAAGATTACCGAATCCCGGGCGGATATCGACCCCGGCAGGCATAGCGCCGAGTTGAACGTTGTCATCGATAGCGGGCCGCGCATCAGCTATGGCCCGCTGCAGATAGAAGGCGCGCAGCGCTACCCCGATCAGGTGATACGCGGCCAGGCCAACTTCCGCGAGGGCGGCCCCTACAAGCAGGCCGATGTGCTGGACTACCAGGCTAGCCTGGAGCGCGACAGCCACTACACCAATGTGGTGGTGGCGCCGCTGTGGGAAGAGCGCCAGGATGACCGGGTGCCTATCCAGGTCAAGGTTACCGAGATGCAAAGGCAAAAGCTGGATACCGGCCTGAACTACAGTACCGGCGACGGTGCCGGTATCCGCCTGGGCTACGAGCACTACAACATCTTCAAGCGCGGCTACACCGGCTCGGTGGTATACGACTGGAAAAAATCGCGCCAGCAGCTGGACCTGGGCCTGGGCTTTCCGCGTACTGCTAGTGGCTACTCCCACGTCATCGGCCTGAAGCAGCGTCATACCGAAGCCGACAATACCGTGACCGACGCCAGCGAGGCGGGCATTTTCCGCATCCGCCAGGTGGGCAATATCGAGTCGCGGCTGGGGCTGGAGTATCTGGTGGAAAAAGAAGCCCTGGCCCAGACGCTGACCCGCGACAACCACGCCATTCTGGTGTCCTATGGCTGGACGCAGCGCGCTATCGATAACGCGCTGCGCCCCGGCCGCGGCTACATGATCGAAGCGCAGGCGGCCACCACGGTAGGGAATGTGGCCAGCGATACCCGCTTTAGCCGCGGCTACCTGCGGCTGTCCAATTACTGGACGCCGGGCTTTCTGCCGCGCAGCACACTGGTCACCCGCGTGGAAGCCGGCCAGGTCTGGGCGCAAGACAGCACGGAAGTGCCGGTTTCGCGCCTGTTCAAGGCTGGTGGCGTCAACAGCGTGCGTGGCTACAACTACCAGAGCCTGGGCGTCTCCGATAGCAATGGCGCCATTACCGGCGGCCGCGTGCTGGCCACGGCCAGCGTGGAATACCAGTACGCTGTCACGCGCGACTGGCGGGCCGCGCTGTTTTACGACGCCGGTGATGCGGCCAACAGCTGGCAGGACGTGCGCGTGGCCAAGGGCTGGGGCGCCGGTGCGCGCTGGCTTACCCCCATTGCGCCATTGGCGTTTGATATTGCCCGCGGTGAGCGCGACCACCGCTGGCGCTGGAACCTGAACCTGGGATTGGCATTTTGAACCCGCAACACCCCACCCCCGATACGCCGCCAGAAGACACCATGCCGGCGCTACCGCGCCGCCGCCTGCTGGGGCGCATATTCTGGCTGCTTTGCTTGTTGCCGGTCTTGCTGCTGGGTGCCAGCGGCTGGTGGTTGACTGCCACCCCTGCCGGCTTTGCCACACTGTGGCGCTGGGCCAGCCAGCTAAGCGCCGGCCAGCTGCAGCTTGGCCGCGTGCAAGGCACGCTGTGGCAGGGCTTTACCCTGCAAGACCTGCACTGGAAAACACCGGATAGCCAGCTGGGCATCAGCCGGCTGGCGCTGGACTGGCAGCCGCAGGCTTTGTGGCAGCGCCAGCTGCACATCCGCCAGCTCGCGCTGGGTACGGTCAGCTGGCAAAGCCGGCCGGACCCGCAGCCCAAACCGGCGCAGCCGCCGGCTGACCTGAGCCTGCCGCTGGCCATCCGCCTCGATAGCCTGAGTCTGGCGCAGCTGCAGCTGCCGGCACAAAAGCTGCAGCTGCAAAATCTGCAGGCCAGCTACCGCTATCAGGCGGCGCAGCACCAGCTGCAGCTGTCGCAGCTGGGCACCCCATGGGGCGCGCTGGGCGGGCAGCTGGCACTGGGCGACGCATCGCCCTTTGCCTTGCAAGGCAAAGTACATTACCAGGGGCGGCTGGACGATGTGGCCACACAGGGCCAGCTGGGCATGAGCGGCAGCCTGCTGCTGCCGCAGTTACAGGGCGAAATCAACGCACAGGGCCTGCTGATTGCGCTGAATGGCAAGCTGGCGCCGTTTGACGTGACCCCGCTGCGTCGCCTGCGCCAGCTGGACCTGCGCGTAGGCGGCATCAACCCGCAAGCCTTCCAGCCCGTCTGGCCGCAGGCGGCACTGGCGTTGTCGGTACAGCTGAAGCCGCAAGACGCCGACACCATCGTCGGCGGCCTCAGCCTGGTAAACAGCCAGCCGGGTGCTTTATCGGCCAAGCGCCTGCCGCTGTCGCTGCTGTGGGGTGATTTCCGTATTCATAAAGACACCTTGCAGCTGCCCGGCCTGACGGCGCAGCTGGCAGGTGGCCAGGCCACACTGCGCGGCCAGGCCAGTGCCAGTGCGCTGGCGCTGCAGCTGGGCCTGGCCGGGCTGGATAGCCAGGCAGTGGATAGCAGCCTGCCGGCGCACAAGGTGTCCGGCACCGTGGCGGTGAGCGGCAGCCCGCAGCTACCGGCACTGGCCCTGAAACTGGCCAGCGGCAAGCTGGCGGTGGAAAGCCGCGTCGCCCTGGCCGAGAAACCTCGCCGGGTAAAACTGGACGACCTGCTGCTGCGTACCGGGCTGGGCCGTTTCCAGGGCAAGGGGCAATACCTGATCGACGACAAGGCGCTGGGGTTTGACGGCCGCTTTATCAGCTTCGACCCCGGCCTGCTGGATACCCGCCTGCCACGGGGCAATATCAACGGCCAACTACTGGCCAGCGCGCGGCTAGCCACCCGGCCGCAGGGTGATGTGTCGCTCAAATTTTCCCCCAGCCAGCTCGGTGGCGCCGCGCTGGGTGGCCAGCTGGCGCTGAAATGGCAGACGCAGCGTATCAGCGCGGTCAACGCCGACCTGAGCCTGGGCCGTAACCGCCTGCAGGCGCAAGGCGCTTATGGCGTGGCGGGTGACACCCTCAAGCTACAGTTGGCCGCACCCGATCTAAGCCCACTGGGGCCAGCCTTCTCCGGCGAGCTCAACGCCCGGCTGGCGCTGGCCGGCACCCCGGCGCGGCCGGATATCAGCGCGCAAGTGCAAGCCAGCCGCCTGGCGCTGCCCGGCGGGGTACAACTGGCCAGCCTGGACGCCGATGGCCGCAGCGGTACCGCCGAAGACAGCCCCTTCCGCCTGATGCTGCAAGGGCGCGGCCTGCAGGCCGGCGGCCAGCGCCTGGACGACATTACCCTGAGCAGCAGCGGTGTACGCGCTGCGCACCAGCTGAGCCTGGCCTTGCGTGGCCAGCTGCAAGGCAAGCCGCAAACGCTGAGCCTGGCGCTGCAAGGCGGGCTGGATACCCGCACCCTGCGCTGGCGCGGTACGCTGGCCAGCCTGCAGGCAGACGGTGCCGTGCCACTGCGCTTGGCCGCCCCGGCCGCGCTGCAGCTGGCACAAGACAGCGTGACCCTGGCGCCTAGCCGCTGGCAGGCACTGGGCAGCAGCTGGCAGCTGGGCGATACCAGCTGGCAGCAGGCAGCGGGCTGGCGTAGCCAAGGCCAGGTCAATGCCCTGGCGCTGTCATCGCTGGCGCCGTGGTGGACGCCCCCGCTGCCGCAAGACCTGGTACTGGCCGGGCAATGGTCGCTGGCGGGGCAGCACGGCCTGCCGCAGGGCAAAATCGCGCTGCAGCGCCTCAGCGGCGACCTGACCCTGCCGGCGCAGGGCGGCCACCCGGCACAAAGCCTGGGGCTGAGCCGCGCCACGCTGCAGCTGGGCCTGGGCGAAAACGCCCCCTTTAGCTTGCAGCTGGACACGCGTTTTGGCCGCGTGGCGGGCGAAGGCAGCATCAACCTGCCGGCAGGCAGCACCAATCTGGATAGCGCCAGCATCAACGGCCGTCTGAACGCCGCCGTGCCCGCGCTGGCGGTACTGCAAAGCCGTATGCCGGCCGGTACCGAGCTGGACGGCAGCCTGGCGGCCAACCTGACGCTGAGCGGCCCGCTCCTGGCACCGCAGCTGGGCGGTACGGTAAGCGGCCAGGGCCTGCGTTTTATCGAGCGGCGTAACGGCATTCGCCTGGAGCACGGCGTGCTGGCGGCGCGGCTATTGGGGCGCAGCCTGCAGATCGACACGCTGCAGTTCGGCAAAGACGGCGAGATCGGTGCCAATGGCCAGCTCTCGCTGGATGGCGACATCCCGCTGGCCGCGGTGACGCTGACGCTGAAACGCTTTGCCGTGCTGGACCGCCCGGGGCGGCGCCTGCTGGTGTCGGGTAGCAGCAAGATCAGCATCGAGCAGGGCCGTGCCATGGTGCGCGGCAACTTTACCGTCGACCATGGCCGCTTCGACCTGCCCAAGCTGGGCGGGCCGCAGCTGTCGTCCGATGTGTACGTGGTGGGGCGCACGGTAGACGAAGGCGGCAAGGCGCTGCCATTGGGGCTGGATCTGACCGTGACACTGTCGGACGACGTGCGCTTTGCCGGTAACGGCCTGGATGCCTGGCTGGGGGGCGATATCCGCCTGCTGGCCCAGCCCGGTGGCCAGCTGCAGGCGCGCGGGCAGATCCGCGTGGACAAGGGCCGTTTCAAGGCCTACGGCCAGGATCTGGACATCAACCGTGGTGTGGTGAGCTTTACCGGCGCGCTGGACAACCCGTCGCTGGATATCCGCGCCAAGCGGCGCATGTCGCAGGTTGGTGCCGGGGTGGAAATCACCGGTTCGGTGCTGACCCCCACGGTAAAACTGGTGGCCGACGAGGCCATGTCGGAAAAAGACAAGCTGTCCTGGCTGATCCTGAACCGCGCCGCCACCAGTGGCGAGCGCGACAGCGATATTGCCGGTGCCTCGGCCGGTGGCCTGCTGGCGGGGATGGTGAATGACAAGGTAGGGCTGTTCGACGACGTGGGCGTGCAGTCGCGCGCCGAAAGCACCAGCGCCAGCGGCACGGTGAGCCCGGCCGAGCAGGTGGTGGTGCTGGGCAAGCAGCTCACGCGCGAGCTGTATGTGGGCTACGAGTACGGCCTGCGCAGCGCCGAGCAAGCCATCCGCCTGAACTACCAGCTGTCGCAGAAGCTGTCGCTGGTGGGGCGTCTGGGCTACGAGGTGTCGTCGGAGCTGCGCTATACGCTGCGCTTTGATTAGCAGCCGCTAGCGCTACCGGGCTGTACCACGCCGGTAGCGCGTCAGGCGGCATTAGGGCGCAGGGTTGGCCGCTACCAGTGCGGCGGCGGCGTCCAGCGCTAGCGGCCGGCCGGTCAGGTAGCCCTGCACCGCCTCGCAGCCTAGCCGCGCCAGTGCGGCCAACTCTTCTTCGGTTTCCACCCCTTCGGCCAGCGCTTCCATCTTCAGGCTCTTGGCCAGCGTGATGATGGCCAGCACGATGGCGGCGTTGTCGTGGCGGTTTTGCAGGTCGGTCACAAAGCAGCGGTCGATTTTTACCGTGTCGGGTGCAAAATCTTTCAGATAGGCCAGGCTGGAATAGCCGGTGCCGAAATCATCCACCGCCAGCCGCACGCCCAGCGCTTTCAAGCCATCCAGTGCGGCTTTCACATTGCCGGTGCGCTCCAGCAGGGCGCTTTCGGTCACCTCGATCTCCAGCTGCCCCGCCGCCAGGCCGGTGTCGCGCAGGATGCCGGCCACCAGCTCGGCAAAGCCCGGCTGTGCCAGCTGGCGCGGGGAGACATTCACCGCCATGGTCAGCGCCGCACCGTTGGCCGGGGCGGGCCAGGCGGCAGCCAGCTGGCAGGCCTGGCGCAGCACCCAGCTACCGATTTCGATAATCAGGCCGGACTCTTCCGCCACCGGGATGAACTCGGCTGGCGAGGTGGCCACGCCGTCGGCATCGGTCCAGCGCAGCAGGGCCTCGAAGCCGGACAGGCGGCGGTCAGTTACCCAGAACTTCGGCTGCAGCATCAGGTGCAGCTCCTGGCGTGCCAGCGCGCCGCGCAGACGGTTTTCCATCAGCAGGCGCTGGCGCACCTCGGCGGTCATGCGTTCGGTAAAGAAACGGTAGTTGTTGCGCCCCTGTGCCTTGGCCTCGTACATGGCCATGTCGGCATTTTTCAGCAATAGCTGGGCGTCTTTGCCATCGTCCGGGCTGATGGAAATGCCGATACTGGCGGTAATCACCAGCTGGTGGCCATCCAGCACAAAGGGCTGGCGCAGGGTGTCCAGCACGCGCTCGGCGATCAGCGCGGCCTGGGCGTTATCGGCCAGCTCGGGCAGGATCATCACGAACTCGTCGCCGCCGGTGCGGCCAACCGTGTCCATTTCGCGCACCACGGCGCGGGTGCGGCGTGCCACCTCTTGCAGCAGGGTGTCGCCGGTGGCGTGGCCCAGGGTGTCGTTGATGTTCTTGAAGCGGTCCAGGTCCATGAACAGCACGGCCACCTTGTGGCGGCTGCGCTCGGCCACGCGCAGCGATTGCTGCAGGCGGTCCATCAGCAGCAGGCGGTTGGGCAGGTCGGTCAGGTAGTCGTATTCTGCCAGGTGCTGCACGCGGGCTTCGGCTTCCTTGCGCTCGCTGATGTCGGAGAACAGCGCGATATAGTTGGTAAGCGTGCCGTGGCTATCGCGCAGGGCGTTGATGCTGAGCCACTCGGGGTAGACTTCGCCACTTTTGCGCCGGTTCCAGATCTCGCCAGCCCATTGGCCGCGCGCGGCCAGGTGGTTCCACAGGTCATGGAAAAAGTCGGCGTCGTGCTTGCCCGAGCTGAGCATGGCAGGGGTCTGGCCCAGCGCTTCGGCTTCGCTGTAGCCGGTGATGGCGGTAAAGGCCTGGTTCACTGCCACGATACGGTTGGCGGTGTCGGTAATCACGATGGCTTCGGTGCTGGCTTCAAATACCTTGGAGGCCAGGCGCAGCTCGCGCTCCTGTTCGATACGGGCGCCAATGTCGCGGGCGGTGGCGCAGCGGTATTGTTCGCCCTGGTAGTCCACCGTGCTGAGTTTCACCTCCAGCATCACCGGCCCGTGGCAGCACATCAGCTGCAGCTCGGCGCTGTCGCCATCCGGCAGGGCGCTGGCAAACAGCTGCTGCAGGGTGTCCTGCTCGCAGCCGTCAAAGCATTCGCGCGCGCGCTGGTTGCGGTAGGCCACCTGGCCTTGGGCGTCGCGCAGCACGATGATGTCGGCCGCACTGTCGCTCATATAACGGGTCAGCTCGATTTCGCGCGCGTTTTGCTCCAGCGCGTTTTGCCGGCTTTCAATTTGCTGGCGGTAGCCATCGGCCAGTTGGCGCATCCAGCGCGAGAAAACCAGCGAGAACAGCACCGCCAGCAGCAGGGCAGCCATAAAGATACCCAGCGTGGCCAGCACGCGGGCCTGGGTCTGTTCGCCCAGGCGTTGCTGCAGCTGGTCATCACTCCCTCGCAGCATGCTGGCTGGGGCGACGGCAATCACGCGCCAGCCCCAGGCTGCCATGCGGCCAACGTAGGCGGTGTACTGCACGCCCTGCAAGCTAAAGTCGACAAAGCTGCCCAGTGGCGCAGCTTGCAGGCGTTGCTGCAGGCGGGCTTCCAGCGTGGTCTTGCCGGGGAGAAAACCTTGCAGCTGCCTGCCTTGCCCGTCCAGTACGATAAAGCCGCCGCGCTGGCCGGTACGCATTTGCGCCAGTAGCGCCAGGCCCTGTTTTTGCAAGTCCTTGGCGACATTGTCTACGTACTCGCCGCCACCGATCAGCCAGCCCAAGGGCTCGAAGCGCCGCGCGTAGGCCACTTTTTCCGCCATGCGCTTTTCGCCCGGGCGGTACCAGCGGTAGCTGGTAAAGCCGGCCCCCGCTTCGTTCTGGGTGGCGGCGATCAGGCTGCGCATGATGTAGGTGCCGGCGTCGTCACGGTTGTTCAGCAGCGACGTGCCTTCCAGTGCCGGGGTGGTGGGCAGCAGTACGCAGTCGCCCTGCAAGGTATCGATAAAGAAATAGCCGCGGCCGTGAAAGTAGCGCAGCGGGCGCAGTGCCTCGACGATTTCGCGCCGCGAGCGGCTGGCAGGCTGGCTGGAGTGGGCGTGGGTCAGATACAGCGCGGTAGCCAGTGCGTGGGCCTGGTCAACTTGCTCCCGGATACGCTGGCGCAGCAAGGTATGTGTCTGGTGGTCCAGTGTATCCAGCGTAATGATGGCGTCGTCGCCCCAGGTGCGCAGGAAGGTCTGCCCGTGCTGCAGCGTTTGCTGTTGCACGGCTTGGCGGTTGCTCTGGTAGTCCTGCCATTGCTGGTAAAAAAAATAGCTGGCCAGCAAGACCACCACGGTAATTACCAGGCTCAGCATGCCCGCCAGTTGCAGGCGGGCGAGGCGGGTCTGGTCGGGCAAACGTGACACGGCAATACCTAGTACGGATCGGGGGAGGCTGCATTATAGAAACGCTGGCTGGCCAGGTATTGATATTTGTCAGTGCGTGCGGCGTTATGCCACGGTTTGCGGTACAATCCGCGCCGGGAAGTTGGACAGACAGTCGCCGCGTGCTTGCACGGGGAGGAAAGTCCGGGCTCCGCAGGGCAGGATGCTGGCTAACGGCCAGGCGCCGCGAGGCGACGGAAAGTGGAACAGAGAGCTGAACCGCCGATGGCCGCAGTACCCGCAAGGGTGCTGCAGCACAGGCAAGGGTGAAAAGGTGCGGTAAGAGCGCACCGCGGACGCAGCAATGCGCACGGCAGGCTAAACCCCATCCGGAGCAAGACCAAATAGGGGTACATTGGCGTGGCCCGCGCTGTACCCGGGTAGGTTGCTTGAGCTTGTCGGTAACGGCAAGACTAGAGGAATGACTGTCCAACGACAAAACCCGGCTTATCGGCCAACTTCCCGCCCCCCATTCCTATCGCCCGCCACATGCTGGTGCGGCTCCGCCCTTTGCACCGCGAACGGGCATTTCTTTCTGCTATTGTCATTGCTCAAAAAATAGGCAAAAAGCTTTTTACCCGCCGCGTAAAAGGCAGTACAATGGCGACCCTTTTCACCCCATGTCCTTCTTTTTGCGATGCAAATCGGCCCTTACGTTCTGAAAAACCGTCTGATCGTCGCCCCCATGGCGGGCGTAACAGACCGGCCGTTCCGCATGCTGTGCAAAAAGCTGGGCGCGGGCATGGCGGTATCGGAAATGATTACCGCCAACAAGGCCCTGTGGACCACGCCCAAGACGCTGCGCCGCGCCAACCACGAAGGCGAAGTCGAGCCCATCGTGGTGCAGATTGCCGGCGGTGACGCACAGATGCTGGCCGACGCCGCCCGCCTGAACGTAGAGCACGGCGCGCAGATCATCGACATCAATATGGGCTGCCCCGCCAAGAAGGTGTGCAATGTGGCCGCCGGTAGCGCACTGCTGCGCGACCTGGACAACGTTGGCCGCATTCTGGAAGCGGTGGTGAAGGCGGTGGACGTGCCGGTCTCGCTGAAAACGCGTACCGGCTGGAGCCAGGACGTGAAAACCGCGCTACAGGTAGCGCGCATGGCCGAGGATGCCGGCATTGCCGCCCTGGCCCTGCACGGGCGCACGCGCGAAGACATGTACCGTGGTGCGGCCGAATACGACACCATCGCCGCGGTAAAACAGGCCGTGCGCATGCCGGTGATCGCCAACGGCGACATCGACAGCCCGCAGAAGGCCAAATACGTGCTGGATTACACCGGTGCCGACGCCATCATGATCGGCCGCGCCGCGCAAGGGCGGCCGTGGATCTTTCGCGAGATCCAGCATTATCTGGACACCGGCGAGCTGTTGCCGCCGCCGCGTATCGCCGAGATCAGCGCCATCATGCAGGCGCACCTGGCCGAGCTGTACGATTTTTACGGGGAGTACAGCGGCAGCCGTATCGCGCGCAAGCATATTGCCTGGTACACCAAGGGGCTGCGCGGCAGTAACGAATTCCGCCAGGCGATGTACCAGCTGGAAACCACCGCCGAGCAGCAGCAAGCGGTAGCGCAGTATTTTGACAGCCTGGCCCGGCATTCGGACCGGCTGCAGTATGTAGCAGACAGCAGCACCAGCGCCGAAGCCGACGCGCTGGCATAACCACCAAGACAACAATAACATCATGCAAAACAACGACGATATTTCCCTCAGCGTACGCCTGGCCATGGAGCAGTACTTTCGCGATCTGGACGGCGAAGCGCCTGCTGCCATTTACGATATGGTGCTGGCGTGTGTGGAAAAACCGCTTTTGGAAGTCGTGCTGAACCACACGCAGGGTAACCAGACGCGGGCCGCCGAGCTACTTGGCCTGAACCGCAATACCCTGCGCAAAAAGATGAAGGCCTACGACCTGATCTGACAGCCAAGCCACCCGTGCAAGCGGGTGGCTTTTGTTTTGCCTGAAGCCAGCCGCCCCGTGCGGCAGGCACTATAAAACCATGTGGCAGTGCGCTGGCGCTGCCGCTAACTCCCCTGCAAGGCAGGGGCGGGGGACGGGATCATTCAGCCAGGCCGTTGCGGCCTGCGCAGGCACACGCCAGCGCAGCAGCACGGCCAGTATTTATCACGGCAAGGCAGTAGCCTGGCCACTGTTTTTTAGACTAGCGGTAGAGAACCATGACCAAGATCGAACGTGCGCTGATCAGCGTTTCCGACAAAACCGGTGTACTGGAATTTGCCCGTGCCCTGGCGGGTTTCGGTGTAGAAATCCTGTCCACAGGCGGTACTTCCAAACTGCTGCGCGATGCCGGCGTGCCGGTAATTGACGTATCCGACTACACCGGCTTCCCGGAAATGCTGGATGGCCGTGTGAAAACCCTGCACCCGAAAGTACACGGCGGCATTCTGGGCCGTCGCGACCTGCCGGAACACGTGGCCACCATGCAAGAACACGGCATCGGCAACATCGATCTGGTGTGCGTGAACCTCTACCCGTTTGAAGCCACCATCGCCAAGGCCGACTGCCCGCTGGAAGACGCCATCGAGAACATCGATATCGGCGGCCCTACCATGGTGCGCTCTGCCGCCAAAAACTGGCAGCACGTGGCCATTGTTACCGACGCCGCAGACTACAGCGCGCTGGTAGCCGAAATGCAGGCCAACGCCGGCCAGCTGTCCAAGCTCACTCGCCTGAGCTTGTGCAAAAAAGCCTTTACCCACACTGCCGCCTACGATGGCGCCATCTCCAACTACCTGACCAGCCTGGCCGAGGGCGTAGACGCCGGCGTGCCGGACCGCGCGGCCTTCCCGGACCGCCTGAACGTGCAGTTCGTGAAAGTGCAAGACATGCGCTACGGCGAAAACCCGCACCAGGCCGCCGCCTTCTACCGCGACCTGGACCCGGCTGCCGGTACTATCGCCGGTTACCGCCAGCTGCAGGGTAAAGAGCTGTCGTACAACAATATCGCCGACGCCGACGCCGCCTGGGAAGCCGTGAAAACCTTCGACGCCCCGGCCTGTGTCATCGTGAAGCACGCCAACCCGTGCGGCGTGGCCATTGCTGCCGATACGCTTAGCGCCTACCGTCTGGCGTTTGCTACCGATACCACCAGCGCCTTTGGCGGCATCATCGCCTTCAACCGCCCGGTAGATGCTGAAACCGTGGAAGCGGTCACCGGCCAGTTCCTGGAAGTGCTGATGGCGCCGTCGTTTACCGACGAAGCCAAAGCCATCATCGCCGCCAAGAAAAACGTGCGCGTGCTGGAAGTACCGCTGCACGACGGCGCCAACCGCTTCGAACTGAAGCGCGTGGGCGGCGGTGTGCTGGTGCAGACCCCGGATATCCGCAACGTGGGCCTGGACGAGTTGCGCGTGGTGACCAAGCGTGCCCCGACCGAACAGGAAATGGCCGACCTGCTGTTTGCCTGGCGCGTGGCCAAGTACGTGAAGTCCAACGCCATCGTGTTCTGCAAAAACGGCCAGACTGCCGGTATCGGCGCCGGCCAGATGAGCCGCGTGGACTCCACCCGCATCGCCGCGCGCAAGGCACAAGATGCCGGCCTGGCGCTGCAAGGTGCCGTGGCCTCCAGCGATGCCTTCTTCCCGTTCCGCGACGGTATCGACGTGATCGCCGAGCAAGGCATCAAGGCCATCATCCAGCCGGGTGGCTCCATGCGTGACGACGAAGTGTTCGCCGCTGCCGACGAGCACGGCATCGCCATGGTACTCACCGGCGTACGTCACTTCCGCCATTAAGCTTTTCTGCCGCAAGGTTGGCCGCCTTCCTTGCGGCCAACCCTTAAAAGGCATCGGTTTTGATAAAAAAGAGTTTTGTATTGAGCAGCCTGCTGCTGGTGGCAGCATCAGCACAGGCGCTGGAATGCGGTAGCAGTGACAGCTGGCTGGACAAAGGCTGTCGCCGCACTACCCAGGTGCTGAACGAGGGCGAAACCGATATCTACGCTACCGGTTACGCCTACCATTTGCGCAGCATGTATAGCGCCGAGAAGATCAAGTCGTTCAACGAGCGCGCCTGGGGCGGCGGTGTGGGCAAAAGCCTGTACGACGAAGACGGCGACTGGCATGGCGTATACGCCATGGCGTTTCTGGACTCGCACAAGGATGTCGAGCCCACTGCCGGCTACGCCTACCAGAAAATGGTACCTGTGGCGGGCGAGTGGAAGGTGGGGGGCGGTTTTACCGCCTTTCTCACCAGCCGTACCGATACCCTGAAAGGCTTGCCGGTACCGGTGGTACTGCCGCTGGCGTCCTTGCAGTACCGCAAGAGTGCGCTGATGGCGTCGTTCATGCCGGGGCCCAAAGGCAACGGTAATGTGTTTTTCCTGTTTGGTCGCATTCACTATTAACTTTGCGCGCTGCCACAGGCAGCCGCACGACGACACCCATGTTTGAGGAAAGCAGATGAAAATCCTGGTAATCGGCTCTGGTGGCCGCGAACACGCACTGGCCTGGCGCATTGCCCAATCCCGCCGCGTGTCCAAAGTGTATGTGGCACCGGGTAATGCGGGTACCGAGCTGGACCCGAATCTGACCAATGTGGCCATTACTGCCATCCCCGAGCTGGTAGCGTTTGCCCGTGACGAAAAAATCGAGCTGACGGTAGTCGGCCCCGAAGCCCCGCTGGCCGCCGGTGTGGTAGACGCCTTCCGTGCCGCCGGCCTGAAAATCTTCGGCCCCACGCAGTACGCCGCGCAGCTGGAAAGCTCCAAAGACTTTGCCAAGGCCTTCATGCAGCGCCACGGTATTCCTACCGCCGGCTACGAAACCTTCAGCGATGCCGCTGCCGCCCACGACTACGTTGGCCGCAAGGGCGCGCCTATCGTGATCAAGGCCGACGGCCTGGCTGCCGGCAAGGGCGTGGTGGTAGCGATGACGCTGGACGAAGCGCACGCCGCCATCGACGACATGCTGGTAGGCAACAAGATGGGCGACGCGGGTGCCCGCGTGGTGATCGAAGACTTCCTGCAGGGCGAAGAAGCCAGCTTTATCGTGATGGTAGACGGCGACAACGTGCTGGCCATGGCTACCAGCCAGGACCACAAGCGCCTGCTGGACGGCGACAAAGGCCCCAACACCGGCGGCATGGGCGCCTACAGCCCGGCACCGGTGGTAACCCCGGAAATCCACGCCCGTGTAATGCGCGAAATCATCATGCCTACCGTGCGTGGCATGAAGGCCGACGGCCACACCTACACCGGCTTCCTGTACGCCGGCCTGATGATCGACGCCGACGGCAATCCGTTCACCATCGAGTTCAACTGCCGCTTTGGCGACCCGGAAACCCAGCCCATCATGGCACGCCTGAAGTCCGACTTCACCGTGCTGCTGGAAGCCGGCGTGAACGGCAAGCTGGACACGGTAGAGGCCGATTGGGACCGCCGCGTGGCACTGGGCGTGGTACTGGCGGCCGATGGCTACCCGGAAGCCCCGCGCAAGGGCGACTTGATCAGCGGCATTCCGGCGCATACCGAAGACACCATGACCTTCCACGCCGGCAGCACCTTCGATGCCGACAAGCAGCTGGTCACCAGCGGTGGCCGCGTGCTGTGCGTCGTGGGCCTGGGCGACAGCGTGAAGATGGCGCAGCAAAAAGCCTACGCCGTGGCCGACCAGATCCAGTTTGCCGGCAAGCAGCTGCGCCGCGATATCGGCGGCAAGGCACTGAACCGCGCCAAGTAAGCCGCGTAGCTTGCACGGCCAACGGCACCGCAAGGTGCCGTTTTTTTATGCCTGCTTAACAGCGCACCGGCTGTATTTGTCAGGCTTTTGTTGCCCCGCCCGCTAGATTGCCCTTATCGCATCCTGTGAAAGGCAAAACATGGCAAGCACAGCCCCAAGCCGCGGGTGGGCACGCTGGCGGCGATACTGGCGCCGTGAAAAGCGCAGCTGGTGCCGGGTAGCCTACTGGCTGCGCCAGCCCCCGCGTTATGACCGCTGCTGTGCCTGGCAGCGCAGCCCGCAGAGCAGCCAAGAAAAAACCCAACTTGCCCTGCCTCCCGGGCAGAAGCGCCTACACTGGTAACAGAGTGTTTGTTTCGGGAGCCTGCGCCATGAAGCAATTTTTATCGGTAAGCCTGTTCAGCGCTTGCCTTGGCCTGATACCTGCGCAGGCTGCCGACCCGGCGCACCTGAAACTGCTGACCGAAGACTACCCGCCGTTCAATATGGCCGACGTTGGCGGCCGCATCACCGGCCTGTCTACCGAGATCGTGCACCAGCTATTGCAGCGCGCCGGTATCAGCCACGATATCGAGCTGCTGCCGTGGGTGCGCGCCTTCAATCGCGCCGTGCTGGAGCCCGGCACCTGCGTGTACTCCACCACGCGTACCGAGCAGCGCGAGCACCAGCTCAAATGGATAGGCCCCGTCGTGGAAAACCCCTGGGTGCTGTACGCCCGTAGCGATAACAAGACCGTGGTCACCACGCTGGAATCGGTGCGCCCTTACCGGCTGGGCGGTTATAGTGGCGACGCCATTGCGCAGTACCTGATCAGCAAGAATTTCGAAGTTGATTTAACGACGACCGACGCGCAAAACGTACGCAAGCTGGTGGCCGGGCGTATCGACTTCTGGGCTACCGGCAAATACAGCGGTGCCACGCTGGCCACGCGCGAGAAAGCGGCCGACATCCGCCCGGTGATTACCTTCAACACCACCTTCATGTACCTGGCCTGCCACCCGCGCATGGACGATCGTACCGTGGCCCTGCTCAACAGCACGCTAGACCGGATGCGCAAAGACGGTACTGTGGCTAAAATCACTGCCCGATATCATCAGGACTAGACGGAACCAAGCCACAGCGCGGCCGGTCTGTCCCTTTACCGAATTCCATAGCGCTGACCGTGAAAAAACCGTTTCCCCGCCTGCCGGCGCAGGCCCAGATCGACGCCGCCCGTGGCCGCTTTCGCGCTGGTGGCGTACTGGCCTACGCCACCGAATCCTGCTTTGGCCTGGGCTGCGACCCGTTCAATGTACGTGCCATCCGCCGCATTCTGGCCATCAAGGCCCGCCCCACGCACAAAGGCCTGATCGTGATTGCGGCCAACCTGGCGCAGCTGCGGCCGCTGATCCGCCCGCTCACGCCGGCGCAGCTGGCCACCGTGCAACGCTACTGGCCCGGCCCGTATACCTTTTTATTGCCAGCATCGCGCCGCGTGCCCACGCTGCTACGCGGCCGGCATGATAAAATTGCCGTTCGCATCAGCGCCCACGGCGAAGCCGCTGCGCTATGCCAGGCTTTGGGCTCGCCGCTGGTGTCCACCTCGGCCAACCGCGCCGGGCAAAAGTCGCTGAAAACCGCGCGCGCCTGCCGCCAGGCCTTTGGCCGCGAACAGGTGCTCACGCTCAAAGGCCGCATCGGCAAGCGCCGTAAGCCTTCCACCATTATCGATCTCGACAGCGGGCGCGTACTGCGCTAGCGCTGCAAGGAGCCACGAGTGCAGGAAATTTCCATCCTAAGCCTGATCATGCACGCCAGCCTGCCAGTGCAGCTGGTGATGGCCGGCCTGGTGCTGCTGTCCCTGATGTCCTGGGGCATCATCTTCAACAAGATTGCCGTGCTGGGCCGCGCCCGCCGCGCCACGCAGGATTTCGAGCAGCAGTTCTGGAGCGGCACCGACCTCAACAGCCTGTTCGAGAAGAACCGCGCCAACGGCGATACCGTGGCCACCGAAAAGCTGTTTCAGGCCGGCTTTGCCGAGTTCCTGAAGCTGCGCCGCCAGCCTGGCGTCGATAGCTCCGACCAGCTGGACGGCGCCCGCCGCGCCATGCGCGCCGCCGCCCAGCGCGAGCTGGACGCGCTGGACCACCACAACAGCTTTCTGGCCACCGTCGGCTCGGTCAGCCCCTATATCGGCTTGTTTGGCACCGTGTGGGGCATCATGCACGCCTTCATCGGCCTGGGTAATGCCGGCCAGGCCACACTGGCTACCGTGGCGCCAGGCATTGCCGAAGCGCTGATCGCCACCGCCATCGGCCTGTTTGCCGCCATCCCCGCCGTGGTGGCCTACAACCGCTTTGCTGCCGACGTGGACCGCCTGGCCGGCCGTTTTGACTCGTTCATGGAAGAGTTTTCCAACATCCTGCAGCGCCTGGCCGCCAAATAACTCGCCAGATAAGCCGGACAGCTGTCATGCAAAAGCCGCTATCGATGGATAGCGGCTTTTTGTTTGCCAGGCGGCACAAGGTTGGCCGCAAGCGCCGCTCAGGCCGCCTGCAGCTGATCGATCAGCCGGTGCAGCGCGTCGGTCAGCGCGCGCACCGAGCCGGGCAGGTCCCAGTTGTCGTCGCCCGGCTGTACCACGTTGGAGATGGCGCGTAGCTCCAGGAAGCGCTGCCCTTCCTGCAGGCACACGTGGAAGAACGCTGCGCCTTCCATGTTTTCGATCTCTACCGCGCGGCTATCGATAAACGGCGCCATCGCCACGTTTAACGACGCGCTGCGCGCCGTGCGCCAGCCACCTTCCGCCGGCAAGTGCGGGCAGGCCAGCGTGTGGCGGCGCTCGAAATCCATGTCCAGCGGCAGGTGCGCCAGGTGCACAAAGCCGTCCGGCGTGTGAAAGCCCAAATCGGCCTCCACTTCGCTTTCCACCAGTACCACGTCGCCAATGGCCAGGTTGGCGTGCGGGTAGTAGCCGGCCACGCCGGCCAGAATCAGCCAGTGCGGCCGCCCGGCGTGCAGGGTTTTCAGCGTCTGGTAGGCGGTAGCGGTCAGCCCCACGCCGCTCACCAGCGTGGTAACGCCCTCGCGCTGGAACAGGCTGGCTTCGGTGGCAGTGGGAAACAGTACGGTGATCTGCATACAGCTTGGCCGCAATAAAAGGAGATGACCGATTCTAGCGCCGCCGCGCTGCGGCCAACAGCCACCGCCGCGCTACAATGCCGCATGGCAGACATCAAATACCTGGCGGGCTACCCGCCGCACCTCATCGAACAAGTGGCCGGCCTGCTGCAGGCCGGCAAGCTGGGTGCCTGGGTGGCCAACCGCTACCCAGGCAGCCACGACATCCAGACCGACCGCGCGCTGTACGACTACGTTACCGAGCTGAAGCAGCGCTACATGAAAAACGCCGGCGCGCTGGCCAAGGTGGTGTACGACAACAACCTGCACCCCATGCGCGGCACGCTGGGCACCAATGCCTTTGTATCGCGGGTGCAGGGCGGCAAGCTCAAGAGCAAAAACGAAATCCGCATTGGCAGCCTGTTCCGCGACGCACCGGAAGCCTTCCTGCGCATGATCGTGGTACACGAGCTGGCCCACCTGAAGGTAAAAGACCACGACAAGGCGTTCTACCAGCTGTGCTGCCACATGGAGCCGCACTACCACCAGCTGGAATTCGACATGCGGCTATGGCTGCTGGCGCGCGAGGCGGAGGGGTAGGGTGGGCGCGGCCAGTGGCCTTTGCCCACACTACTTGCTGTAAACAAGCCGAATCAGTAAATTTTAAGATATAGATTTCACATTAGGCTTCAGGTTATTCAATGGACGCTCTCATTTCTCTTTTGAAAACAGATGCAAACTTTGCAAATGCTTTTGCAGCGCTTGCAAGTGCAGTTGCAGCACTCCTTGCCTTCCTTGTTTCTTGTGTATCAGTTTGGTGTTCTATTTCCGCAACTCGCAAACAAGATCGACATAACAAGTTGTCTGTACGACCACTTGCGGAAATCACCGTTGCTGACTACGAAAACAGTTTACGGGTCAAACTCCGTAATAATGGCTCTGGCCCAATGATCGTTCTCGCATTAACCGTATCAGATGGGAAAAATACACGAGAGACTTTGATCGATTGGATGCCCGCACTTCCCAAGCAACGTCCTTGGAATACTTTTACTCATGCGCTGCAACGTCGTACCTTGCAAGCGGGCGCAGAGATCACTCTCCTTGAACTGACAGAATATGAGGGTGAGACTAGCTTCTCTGAGTGCAGAGACAAAGTCCGTAAGGCATTGGCACCACTTACGGTAAATGTTGAGTACACGGATATCTACGAAACCGTGATGATGCCTTGCCAAAAGTCACTTGAATGGTTTGGCAGAAATCTAATGGAGCTAAATTGATAGTTCTTTCGGTATTGAATCCGCTACGCGGATGATTTTTGAAAATGCCGGTTCCGCCCGGCAAACGGGAAAAGGGGGCGGGTCGCCGCCCCCTTTTCATTCCCCCGCGCCCCGGGGCTGCTCGAAACCCCGGGCAAAAGGGCACGCCCCAGGCGCCGCCGAACTCGCCCCTCGCTAACGGCTCGGGACTCAGACAAATCGGCGTCTTAAAACCTGGGGCGCACCCTTTTGCCCGGCTCGCGCCAACGGGATGGGGTGCCTGACTAACATTCTGGCAGTTGGCCTATTGGCTATTTCTACGGGATTGTTTGCTAGTTGTCTGGTCAAGTTGGCCGCAACCCGTAGCCCGTGCATGCACATCGTGCGCCGTTGCCCAAGCGCCAGCGTTACCGGCCAAACAAAAAACGCCCCGTCTCGACGGGGCGTTTTGCTGTGGCAGGGCCAGGTTGGCCGTAGGCTTACTGGCCGGCGTTGGCGCGGCGGTAGCGGCGGATCAGCGCTTTGGTGGAGCTGTCGTGCGGGGCGTCGTCCAGCTTGCCGGCCAGCTCGGCGTGGATGGTTTTGGCCAGCTGTTTGCCCAGCTCTACGCCCCACTGGTCGAAGCTGTTGATGCCCCAGATCACGCCTTGCACGAAGATCTTGTGTTCGTACAGCGCAATCAGGCTGCCCAGGTTGCGTGGGTCGAGGCGGTCCATCAGCAGGGTGTTGGTGGGGCGGTTGCCGCCAAATACCTTGTGCGGCACCAGCGCTTCCAGCGCATCGCCTTTCAGGCCCTGTGCGGCCAACTCTTCGCGGACTTCTTCGGCGGTTTTGCCGCGCATGAAGGCTTCGGCCTGGGCAAACACGTTGGCCAGCAGGATTTCGTGGTGGCCGGGCAGGCTGGAGCTGTTTTGCAGCGAGCAGATCAGGTCGATGGGCGAGATGTGGGTGCCCTGGTGCAGCAGCTGGAAGAAGGCGTGCTGGCCGTTGATGCCGGTTTCGCCCCAGATGATGGGCGCGGTTTCAAAGTCTACCGGGCTGCCGTCCAGACAGGTTTGCTTGCCGTTGGATTCCATGTCTAGCTGCTGGATGAAGGCGGGCAGGCGGTGCAGGTACTGGTCGTACGGGGCGATGACGTGGCTGCCGCCGCCGTAGTAGTTGATGTACCAGATGCCGATCATGGCCAGCAGCACGGGCATGTTTTGCTCGAACGAGGCGTTGGCAAAGTGCTGGTCCATGATGTGGGCGCCGTTGAGCAGCTCGGTGAAGTTTTCTTCGCCCAGGTACAGCATGATGGGCAGGCCGATGGCCGACCACAGGCTGTAGCGGCCGCCTACCCAGTCCCAGAATTCGAACATATTGGCCGGGTCGATACCGAATTCGGCCACGGCTTTCTTGTTGGTGGACACGGCCACAAAGTGCTTGGCGACGGCTTTTTCGTCGCGCGCGCGCGCCACGAACCATTCGCGGGCGGTCAGCGCGTTGGTCAGCGTTTCCTGAGTGGTGAAGGTTTTGGATTCCACGATGAACAGGGTGGTTTCCGGGTGTACCTTTTTCAGGGTTTCCTTGAGCTGTGCGCCGTCCACGTTGGACACAAAGTGCATGTTCATGCGCGGGTGGCCAAACGGCTTGAGCGCGCTGCACACCATCAGCGGGCCCAGGTCGCTGCCGCCGATGCCGATGCTGACCACGTCGGTAATGGGCTGGTGGGTGTAGCCCAGCCATTCGCCGCTGCGGATGGCGTGGCAGAACTTGCCCATGCGCGCCAGTACCGAGTTCACCTTGGGCATCACGTCTTCACCGTCTACCAGAATCGGCGAGTTGGTGCGGTTGCGCAGCGCCACGTGCAGTACGGCACGGTTTTCGGTGCTGTTGATCTTTTCGCCCTTGAACATGGCCTTGAGCTTGGTCGGCAGGCCGGCTTCGCGGGCCAGCTGCATCAGGCCGCGCAGGGTGTCGTCGGTGATGCGGTTTTTGGAGTAGTCCAGGAACAGGCCGCCCACTTCCAGCGCGTAGCGTTCGGCACGCTGCGGGTCGCTGGCAAACAGGTCACGCATATGGTGATGTTTGGCGTCGGCAAAGTGGTCCCACAGGGCTTGCCAGGCGGGGAGCTGGGTGAGGGCGCTCATGTTTTCTCCAGGTTCTGTGTGTCTGCGGCCAACGTGGGGCGCAGCTTATTCGTCGTCGTTGTCGTTGCGCAGCCGTTTTTGCCTCAGGCTGCGTTTGGCTTTTTCCAGTTGCGTGGCGAGGCCAGGGCCGCGTTTGAGCGCCACGCCCACGGTCAGGATATCGATCAGCACCAGGTGCAGGATGCGGCTGAGCATGGGGCTGTAGGTTTCGTTGTCTTCCGGCGAGTCCACTTCCAGCGTCACGGTGGCGCGTTCGGCCAGCGGCGTGCCCGGCACGGTGATGGCAATCACCTTGGCGCCGCTTTCCAGTGCGGCGTTGACGGCGTCCATCAGCTCGCGCGAGCGGCCGGAGCTGGAAATGGCCACCAGTACGTCGTCCGGCGTCAGCAGCGTGGCGGCCATGATCTGGATGTGGCTGTCGGCGTAGGCCACGGTGGGGATGCCGAAGCGGAAGAACTTGTGCTGGGCGTCGGCGGCGATGATGCCGGAGTTGCCCAGGCCGTAAAACTCGATGCGGCGGGCGTGCGACAGCAGGTCTACCGCGGCGTCTACCGCCTGCGGGTTCACGTCGTTACGGCACTTCAGCAGCGCGGTGACGGTGTTGTCGAACACCTTGGCGGTGATTTCCGACACCGGGTCTTCCGGGCGTACGCTGGAGTGCACGAAGGGCACGCCACCTACCAGGGTGCCGGCCAGCTTGAGCTTGAAGTCGGACAGGCCGGAAAAGCCCATGCTGCGGCAGAAGCGGATGACCGTGGGCTGGCTGACGCCCGCGCTGGCGGCAATGTCGGATACCGCCGACTGCATCACGGTATACGGCTGCGCCAGCACTTGCTCGGCTACCCGGCGCTCGGCGCCGGACAGTTTATCCAGGTCGCTGCGGATTTTCTCAAGCATCGTGCTCTCCCAGGTGGCTGCGCAGCGCGGCACGCACGCCGGTTAGCGCGGGGTAGGGGCTGTGGATCACGTACACCGGCATGGCACCGGTGTAGGCGGCAAAGCGGCCGGTAGCCTCGAAGCGGGCGCGGAAGGCGGAGCGGGCAAAGAACTCGCCCAGGCGTGGCACCACGCCGCCGCCAATGTACACGCCACCGACGGCGCCCAGCGTCAGCGCCAGGTTGGCCGCAGCGCTGCCCAGCATGGCGCAGAACAGCTCCAGCACGCGCACGCAGCGCGCATCGCGGCCGGACAGGCCGCGTTCGCTGATCTGCGCGGCCGACAGCTGGCCGGCAGCTTCACCTGCCTGCACGCTGAGGGCGTCGTGAATCAGCTCCAGGCCGGGGCCGGACAAAAAGCGTTCGGCGGAAACGTGCTCGCCAAACCGGGTCTGCGCGTAGCGCAGCAGTGCGGCTTCGTCGTCGTTCAGCGGCGAAAACGCCACGTGGCCGCCTTCGCCGGCGATGGCTACCCAGTCGCCGCCAGCCGGCAGCAGGCCGGATACGCCCAGGCCGGTACCGGCGCCGATCAGCGCCTTGGCACCGGGTTTGGCCTCACCGCCGCCTACCTGTACCAGCTCATTGGCCGGCAGGTGCGGCAGCGACAGCGCCAGCGCGGTGAAGTCGTTCAGCACCAGCAGGGTGTGCAGGCCCAGCGCCTGGCGGGTTTCCTCGATGGAAAACGACCAGTGGTGGTTGGTCATCTGCACGCGGTCGCCGTTTACCGGGTTGGCAATGCCGATGGCGGCGTGGTGCACGGCGCGGGTGTGCGCGCCTTCCAGGTAGCTGCGCATGGCGTCGGCCAGCGTGGCGTAGCTGTTGCACGGCAGCACGTCGATGTCTTCGATGACGCCCGGCGCGGTTTCCAGCGCAAAGCGGGCATTGGTGCCGCCGATGTCGGCCAGCAGGCGCGGATAGGGATTAGGCTGCCCAGTAGACATGAAGCGGTTTCTCCGAAGGCTGCAGCAGGTAGCTGATGGGGTAGGTATCGTTCATGCCTTGCCGGGCGGTGTCGAGCACGGCGCGTTTATTGGCACCGGCAATGGCCAGGTACAGCTTGCCGCTACGGCGCAGCTCGGCCAGCGTCATGCTGATGCGGGTATGCGGTGCGGCGGGGGGCACCACGGTCAGCAGGGCGTGCGGGTTGGCCGCATCCAGCCCGGCGGCCAGCTGTGCGGCGGCGGGGAACAGCGAGGCGGTGTGGCCGTCGTCGCCCATGCCCAGCACCACCACATCCGGCGTTTGCCACAGCGTTTGCGCTGTGGCCAGCTCTTGCTCGGGGCTGGTGGCCGTGGTGACAAGCGGCAGGAAGGCGGCGGCCATAGCGTGATCTTGCAGCAGGTACTGGCGCACCAGGCCGGCATTGCTGTCGGCGTGTTCGGGCGGCACCACGCGCTCGTCTACCAGGGTGATGGTTACGCGCGGCCAGTCCAGCGCGGTTTGCGCCAGCGCCTGGAAAAACGGCACCGGCGAGCGGCCGCCGGACACCGCCAGCGTGGCGCGGCCACGGGCTTCGATGGCGGCAGCCAGGTCGGCGGCTACTGCCTGGGCCAGGGCTGCACTCGCGTCGGCAGCCTGGGGGAATTCGTTCAGAAGCATCTCTGTATCGTCCATGCAGGGGTCGTCTTGCGGCGACCTGGTCGGCCCGGTGGTCCGGGCTCGGAAGCTATGCGGGCGGCGCTCATGCGTGTCGGGGTGGGGCATGAGCGCCGCCGGTTTGCCACCCGGCAGGGCCGGGGGCTAGGTTGGCCGCAGCGCGCAGGCCGGGCCAGCCTTATACCTTGATTAACACTCTTCGTGCCAGCTGATGCCATCACGGCTCAGCAGCGCGCTGGAGGCGGCGGGCCCCCAGGTGCCGGCGGTGTACTGCTTGGGCGGGATGGTGCTGCGCGCCCAGTTGTCCATGATGGGCTCTACCCAGCGCCAGGCTTCTACCAGCTCGTCACGGCGCATGAACAGCGCCAGCTTGCCGCGGATCACATCCAGCAGCAGGCGCTCGTAGGCGTCGGCACGGCGGGCTTTGAACGATTCGTGGAAGTCCAGGTTCAGGTGTACCGGCTGCAGGCGCTGCGTGTCGCCCGGCTCCTTGGACAGGAAGTACAGGCGGATGCTTTCTTCCGGCTGCAGGCGGATCACCAGGCGGTTGGCGGTGTTCTGGCCGGTAGGGCTGGCAAACAGGTGGTGCGGCACGTCGCGGAAGTTGATGACGATTTCGGCCAGGCGTTCCTGCATGCGCTTGCCGGTGCGCAGGAAGAACGGTACGCCGGCCCAGCGCCAGTTGTCGATTTCGGCCTTGATGGCCACAAAGGTTTCGGTTTGGCTACCGGCCGGGATGCCTTGTTCCTGCAGATAGCCGGTAACCGGCTGGCCGGCCACGGCGCCGGCTTTGTACTGGCCGCGCACGGTTTTGCTGGCAACGTCTTGCTCGGTAAACGGGCGCAGTGCTTTCAGCACTTTCAGCTTTTCGTCGCGTACGGCGTCGGCACCCAGGTTGGCCGGTGGCTCCATGGTGACGATGCACAGCAGCTGCAGCAGGTGGTTTTGCACCATGTCGCGCAGCGCGCCGGTGTCGTCGTAAAAGTCGCCACGCGTGCCTACACCTAGGTCTTCGGCAATGGTGATCTGCACGTCGTGAATCCACTCGCGGCGCCAT
The DNA here is from genome assembly GCA_000335715.1 of beta proteobacterium L13. Classification (GTDB taxonomy): domain Bacteria; phylum Pseudomonadota; class Gammaproteobacteria; order Burkholderiales; family Chromobacteriaceae; genus Vogesella. The sequence goes on along the minus strand of AMYZ01000002.1, from coordinate 300,439 downwards.
AGCGGCTCGAACAGCGCGTTGGCAAAGCGGATGGCCAGCAGGTTCTGTACCGACTCTTTACCCAGATAGTGGTCGATACGATACAGCTGCTCTTCCTTGAAGTGGCGTGCCACCGCTTCGTTGATCTCGTTGGACGATTCCAGGTCGTGGCCCAGCGGTTTTTCCAGTACCACGCGTACCTGGTCGTGGTTTAGCCCGACGGCGGCCAGGTTGTCGCAAATGCCTTCAAACAGGTCGGGCGCGGTGGCCAGGTAGCACACGGTAACGCGGTCGCCGCCGGTTTTTACCGCCTCGGCCAGTGCCGGGTAGTGTTCCGGCGTGGCGGCGTCTACCTTCAGGTATTGAACGCGGGCGAGAAAGCTGTTCCAGTCTTCGGTGGAGAAGTGCTCCTTCACGTGCACGCGCGCGTTCTTTTCTACCATGGCCAGGTAGTCGTCACGGCTCATGTCACGGCGCCCCAGCGCCAGGATACGGCCGGCTTCGTGCAGCAGGCCGGCAGCGTGTGCCTGGTAAAGCGACGGCAGCAGCTTGCGCATGACCAAGTCGCCAGTGCCCCCGAATAGCACCATATCGAATGCCGGGGTGTGCAGGGTTGCGTTCTCCATCCTGATTATTCTCGCCCAAGGTTGTGATGTAGTTATATTACCAAACGCTGCCCGCTTGTCTACGTCGATTGTCGGGTGGGCTTGTTGGCGATTTTTATTGTTGCTGCCGGCCAACACTTATATAACATTATGATAATAAAAAGATAAGTTGGGTTTTTGTGAAAATAAAGCGGCTTTTTATCGTGTAGCGCCTTGCAAACAGACTGTAGTAAAACTACCATTCAAGCACCTTCATCAGGGCCGATACCAATGAGTCTGCACCCCGTTCTGCACGCTGTTACCCAGCGCATCATCGAACGCAGCCGCGACACCCGCGCTGCCTACCTGGCTAGCAGCCAAGCCGCCATGCGCCAGGGCAAGGTCGAGCGTTCCCAGCTGTCCTGTACCAACCTGGCGCATGCCTTTGCCGCCATGCCGGACGGAATCAAGATTCATCTGAAAGAAGCGGCCCGCCCCAATCTGGCCATTGTGTCGGCTTACAACGACATGCTGTCGGCGCACCAGCCGCTGGAAACCTTCCCGGCCATCATCAAGGCCGAGGCGCTGAAAGTGGGCGCTACCGCCCAGTTTGCCGGCGGCGTGCCGGCCATGTGCGATGGCGTGACGCAGGGCTTCGAGGGCATGGAGCTGAGTTTGTTCTCGCGTGACGTCATCGCCATGAGCACCGCGATTGCACTGAGCCACCAGATGTTCGACGCCGCGCTGTACCTGGGCGTGTGCGACAAGATCGTGCCCGGCCTGCTGATCGGCGCGCTGGCCTTTGGCCACCTGCCGGCGGTGTTTGTACCGGCCGGCCCGATGACTACCGGCATCGCCAACGACGAAAAAGCCAAGGTGCGCCAGCTGTACGCCGAAGGCAAGGTTGGCCGCGACGCGCTGCTGGAATCCGAAATGGCGTCCTACCACGGCCCGGGCACCTGCACCTTCTACGGCACCGCCAACAGTAACCAGATGCTGATGGAAGTGATGGGCCTGCACCTGCCGGGTGCCGCCTTCGTCAACCCGAATACCCCGCTGCGCGACGCCCTGACGCGCCGCGCCGCCCGCGTGGCCGCCGAGATCTCGGCCCAGGGCAGCCGCTTTACCCCGATTTGCGAGGTGATCGACGAGAAAGCCATCGTCAACGGCATCGTCGGCCTGCTGGCCACAGGCGGCTCCACCAACCATACCCTGCACATCAATGCCATCGCCCGCGCGGCCGGCATCAACGTGAACTGGGACGATTTCGACGAGCTGTCGGCGGTGGTACCGCTGATCGTGCGCGCCTACCCCAACGGCAAGGCCGACGTGAACCACTTCCACGCCGCCGGCGGCATGGGTTATGTGATTCGCGAACTGCTGGACGCCGGCCTGCTGCACGACGACGTGACCACCATCATGGGCCGTGGCCTGCGCGCCCACAGCCAGGAAGCCTGGCTGCAGGACGGCGAGGCCGCGTTCCGCGACGCGCCAGCGGTATCTGGCGACGACGGCGTGCTGCGCCCGGCGGCCAACCCGTTCTCCGCCGACGGCGGCCTGAAGGTGCTGACCGGCAATATCGGCCGCGCCGTGATCAAGGTGTCGGCAGTGAAAGCCGAGCACCGCGTGGTGGAAGCACCGGCGGTGGTGTTCCACGACCAGAACGAACTGCTGGCGGCGTTCAAGCGCGGCGAGCTGGAAAAAGACTTTGTGGCGGTGATCCGCTTCCAGGGCCCGCGCGCCAACGGCATGCCGGAACTGCACAAACTGACGCCGCCACTGGGCGTGCTGCAGGAGCGCAGTTTCAAGGTAGCGCTGGTGACCGACGGCCGCATGTCCGGCGCGTCCGGCAAGGTGCCGGCCGCCATCCACGTGTCGCCGGAAGCGCTGCTGGGCGGTGACATCGGCAAGGTGCGCAATGGCGACCTGGTGCGCCTGGACGCCAACACCGGCGAGCTGAGCATCCTGGTGGATGCCGCCGAATGGGCGGCGCGCGAGCACGTACAGATTGACCTGAGCGCCAACCAGTACGGCGTGGGCCGCGACCTGTTTGCCGGTTTCCGCCAGCTGGCCACCGCTGCCGAAGACGGCGCCATGAGCTTTGCCCACCCGCTGTGGGCGGGCCGCTAAGCGCCTGAGCCCCCTGCCGTGCGGCAGTGAGCTATAAAAACTGCATCGATTATTGACCGGGTTGGCCGCGGCCAACCCCAGCAAAGGACACACCATGGACGCTCTGTCTCTGCTTCGCCAAGGCCCGGTGGTACCGGTTATCGTGGTTAACGACGCCGCCGTGGCGGTAGACCTGGCGCACGCGCTGGTTGCCGGCGGCATCCGCACGCTGGAAATCACCCTGCGCACCAAGGCCGCACTGGCCGCCATGCGCCGCATCCGCGACGAGGTGCCGGGCGCGCTGGTGGGCGCCGGTACCGTACGCACCCGTGCCCATCTGGAAGCCGCGCTGGACGCCGGCGCCCAGTTCGGCATCAGCCCAGGCCTGACCGCCGAGCTGGCTGCCGCTGCCCGCGCCTCGGGCGTGCCGTTCATCCCCGGCATTGCCACCCCGTCCGAAGCCATGCACGCGCAGGACGAGGGCTTCAACATCCTGAAACTGTTCCCGGCCGAAGCCGTCGGCGGCGTGAAGCTGCTCAAGTCGCTGGCCGGCCCGTTGCCGGAGCTGCGCTTCTGCCCCACCGGTGGTATCGACGTGAACAGCGCGCCAAGCTATCTGGCGCTGCCCAATGTGCTGGCTGTCGGTGGCAGCTGGCTGACCCCGGACGACGCCATCGCGGCGCAGGACTGGGACCGTATCACTGCTCTGGCCCGTGCGGCCAGCGCGCTGGCGGTACGCTAGGCATAGCCAGGCGCTGCTGCACTGTGGCCGGAGCTGCCTGCGGGTAGCCTGTGGCGGCCATCGTGCAGGGCACATCGCCTGCCTGTGTACGCTTGCCCCGTGATCCCTGTTGGCCGTAGCGACATGGCTTGCAGGCTTTGAAGTTCGTTTTGTTGCATTCTCTTCTGGCTCTGCCGACTCTCCCCGGCAGAGCCTTTTTTTATCTGTTTGACGTAGTGTGGTACTGAAACGACGGCAGAGCAGCTAACATGCAGCATTATCTTTCCTGTATGGCAAGGACTGGGCATGGCGATCTTGGTTACCGGCGGTGCCGGCTTTATTGGTGGCAACTTTGTACTGGACTGGTTGGCCGCACACGATGAAACCGTGGTGAACCTGGACAAGCTGACTTACGCCGGTAACCTGCAAACGCTGGTTAGCCTGCAGGGCAATCCGCGGCATGTGTTTGTGCAGGGTGATATCGGCGACCGCGAGCTGGTGGCTGGCTTGCTGGCACAATACCAGCCGCGTGCCGTGCTGAACTTTGCCGCCGAAAGCCACGTTGATCGTTCCATTCACGGCCCCGGTGATTTTATCCACACCAATGTGCTGGGTACGTTCAACTTGCTGGAGTCGGTGCGCGCGTACTGGGTGGCGTTGCCGGCAGAAGAACAGCAAGCGTTCCGTTTTCTGCACGTGTCCACCGACGAAGTGTACGGCACGCTGTCGCCACAAGACCCGCCGTTTGCCGAACACAACCGCTACGAGCCGAACAGCCCGTACTCGGCCAGCAAGGCAGCCAGCGATCACCTGGTGCGCGCCTGGCACCACACTTACGGCCTGCCGGTGCTGACCACCAATTGCAGCAACAACTACGGCCCTTACCACTTCCCCGAAAAACTGATTCCGCTGGTCATTCTCAACGCGCTGGCCGGCAAGCCGCTGCCGATCTACGGCGACGGCCAGCAAGTGCGCGACTGGCTGTACGTGAAAGACCACTGCAGTGCCATTCGCCGCGTGCTGGCAGCGGGCAATCCGGGCGAAACCTATAACGTGGGTGGTTGGAACGAAAAAGCCAATCTGGAGGTAGTCAACACCACCTGCACGCTGCTGGACGAGCTGCGCCCGCGCGCCGACGGCCAGCCCTACGCCAGCCAGATTACCTATGTGCAAGACCGCCCCGGTCACGACCGTCGCTACGCCATCGACGCGCGCAAACTGGAGCGCGAGCTGGGCTGGAAACCGGCGGAAACCTTCGATAGCGGCATCCGCAAGACCGTACAGTGGTACCTGGATAACCAGGTATGGGTCGCAGGCGTGACCAGCGGCAGCTACCGCGACTGGCTGAGCCAGCAGTACGGGGCCTGAGCATGGCAACACGCATCCTGATCACTGGCCGTAGCGGCCAGGTGGGCTTCGAGTTGCAGCGCGCATTGGCGCTGCACGGCGAACTGATCTGCCCGCAGCGGCAGGCGTTCGACCTGTCACAGCCGGCCAGCCTGGCGGCGGCACTGGACGCCTGGCAGCCCGATTTGATTGTCAATCCGGCAGCCTACACAGCGGTAGACCGGGCAGAAGATGAGCCAGCGCTAGCGCAGGCCATCAATGCCGACGCGGTGGCGGTCCTGGCGAAGTGGGCGGCGGCGCACGATGCGCTATTGCTGCATTACTCCACCGACTACGTGTTTGACGGGAGCAAAGCGGGCGCCTGGTGCGAGGACGATGCGGCCAACCCGCAGTCGGTATACGGCAGCAGCAAATGGCTGGGCGAAGAGGCCATCCGCGCCAGCGGCTGCCGCCACTTCATCTTGCGCACCTCGTGGGTGGCCGGCGTATACGGCCAGAACTTCCTGAAGACCATGCTGCGTCTGGCCGCCAGCCGTGACACTCTGTCCGTTGTAGCCGACCAGTTCGGCGCGCCCACGCCAGCCAGCTTGCTGGCAGACGTGGCGGCCAACCTGGTGCAGCGCGTCCGCATCGCACTGGATCAGCCCTACGGTACCTACCACGTGGCGGCGCAGGGGCGCACCAATTGGCACGAGTACGCCAGCTACGTGATCGCATTGGCCCGCGACGCCGGCTGGCCGCTACAGTTGGCCGCAGCACCGCAGCCTATCCCCGGCAGTGCCTACCCGCAAAAGGCTCGCCGCCCGGCCAACTCGCAGCTGGATTGCAGCAAGCTGATGCAAACCTTCGACCTGCAGTTGCCGCACTGGCAGCAGGCGGTAAAACAGATCTTCGATACGCTGGATAACCTCAAATGAGTACAAAAGCACGCAAAGGCATCATCTTGGCCGGTGGTTCCGGTACCCGCCTGTACCCGGCTACCCTGGCGGTGAGCAAGCAGCTGCTGCCGATCTACGACAAGCCGATGATCTACTACCCGCTCAGCACGTTGATGCTGGCGGGTATCCGCGAGATCCTGATCATTTCCACGCCGCAAGACACGCCGCGTTTCCAGCAGCTGCTGGGCGACGGCAGCCAGTGGGGCATCCGTCTCGAGTACACGGTGCAGCCCAGCCCGGATGGCCTGGCGCAGGCATTTATCCTGGGCGAGGCGTTCCTGGATGGCGCACCGTCTGCACTGGTGCTGGGTGACAATATCTTCTACGGCAACGATTTCCAGAAGCTGCTGTGCCGCGCCAGTAGCCAGATAGATGGCGCTACCGTATTTGCCTATCACGTCAATGACCCGGAGCGTTATGGGGTGGTAGCGTTTGACGCTAAGGGGCATGCAGTAAGCATTGAGGAAAAACCGGCGCAGCCGAAGTCCAACTACGCGGTCACCGGGCTGTATTTCTACGATGAACACGTGGTGGAGATCGCCAAGGCCATCAAACCGTCTCACCGTGGCGAGCTGGAAATCACCGACGTCAACGCCACCTACCTGGCGCAAGGCACGCTCAATGTGCAAACCATGGGCCGCGGCTACGCCTGGCTGGATACCGGCACCCATGAGTCGATGCTGGAAGCCAGCCAGTTCATTGCAACTGTGGAAAAGCGGCAAGGCTTGAAGGTGGCTTGTCCGGAAGAAATTGCCTTCAATGCAGGCTGGGTCAGTGCCGAGCAGCTAGCCAGGCTGGCCGCACCGCTGAAGAAAAATGCCTACGGGCAGTATTTGACCAGCTTGCTGTCTTGAGCCAGCTGCAACGTGTAGGTGTATACGCCGTATGAACATCATCGATACAGCCATTGCCGACGTCAAAATCATCGAACCTAAAGTGTTCGGTGACGAGCGCGGCTATTTCTACGAAAGTTTCAGCCAGCGCCTGTTCGACGAGGCGGTCGGGTGCCATGTGGGCTTCGTGCAGGACAACCACAGCCGCTCGGCACGTGGTGTACTGCGCGGCCTGCATTACCAGCTGCCCCCGTTTGCGCAAGGCAAACTGGTGCGTTGCACCGTGGGCGAGGTGTTTGATGTGGCGGTAGACATCCGTCGCAGCTCGCCTACCTTCGGGCAATGGGTGGGTGTACACCTGTCGGCTGAAAACAAGCGCCAGCTGTGGATTCCAGCAGGTTTTGCCCACGGTTTTGTCACCCTCAGCGAGCACGCCGAGTTTTTGTACAAGACCACCGAGTACTACGCCCCCAGCCACGACCGCGGTATCTTGTGGAATGATCCGGCCATTGGCATTGCCTGGCCGGATGCCGGCACGCTGCAGCTATCCGGTAAAGACCAGGTGCAGCCTTTGCTGGCAGCGGCCGAGCTGTTTGACTAAACGCCACTGAATAACGCGCCCGATCTGGTTGTATGCCGCCCGGCCGTACCGTTTGTACGGTCTGCACAGGCGTAGGTGCGCTGCGCAGTTTTGTTGGCACCACCCGTGCAAACCCTCCTCTTTGTCGCCATTTGGCGCTATCGTTACGCCTTGCTCTGCTCTAGCAAGGATTTCGCATGAAGCTTCTGATTGCCGAAGACGACGCCGTATTGGCCGACGCGCTGTTGACGCGGCTGGACAGGCTGGGCTTTAGCACCACCCACGCCGCCGATGGTCTGCTGGCACAGCAGCTATTGCTGGCCGAGACCTTTGACGCCGTGATTCTGGATATCGGCCTGCCGGGTCTGGACGGCCTGCAGGTATTGCGTAACGTGCGCGTGCACAAACCGGCCTTGCCCATCCTCATCCTGACCGCGCTGGACAGCATGGAAGACCGCGTGGCCGGGCTGGACGCCGGCGCTGACGACTATCTGGTCAAGCCGTTCGAGTTCCCCGAGCTGGAGGCGCGCATCCGTGCCTTGTTGCGTCGCCATCGTGTTGCCGAGGCGGTGCGCGACGAGCTGCATTTTGCCGGCCTGCGTCTGGATCGCACCGGCCAGCGCGTGTGGGCCGGGGGACAAGCGCTGGATTTGTCTGCGCGCGAGCTGCAGCTGATGGATATCCTGATGGCCAATGGTGAAAGGGTCGTCACCAAAGAGCAGATTGCCGGCGAGTTGGCTACCGAGGGTGAAGAGGTCGGTGTCAACGCGGTAGAGGTTTACGTACACCGCTTGCGTAAAAAGCTGGATGGCAGCGGTGTGGGTATCCGGGCCGTACGCGGCCTGGGTTATCTGCTGGCGGCCGCCGACGACGCCTGAGCCGGCTGCGGCCAACCCTGGAGCTACCATGTCCCGCCCCCGCGAGCTTTCCCTGCGCCGCCAGCTACTGATGTGGCTACTGTTGCCGCAGCTGGTCTTGTGGCTGTCTGCTGCATTTCTGGCCTACAACATGGCGCTGGTGTACACCAGTGAAGTGATTGATCGCACGCTGGCCAAATCCAGTAGTGCCCTGGCGCGGCAGGTCAAACCGTTCGGCGGTGGTTTCTATGTCGACTTCCCGCGGGCGGCGCGCGATATTCTGGAGCAGGATCCGGATGACCGGGTGCACTATATGGTGAGCTCGCCGCCCGAGGCATTCTTGCTGGGTGAGCCCGCCATGCCGCGCCCGCCTGCCGGCGTAGCAGCCAAGGCGGGGGACAGCTTTTTCTACAATGCCCGCATGAAGGGTGTGGAAGTGCGCGTTGCCGCGCAGTACGTGCTGGCCGGTACCGCTGAGCGCCCGCAGCTGATGCTGGTGCAGGTAGCCAAAAGCCGTGCGCTGAATGCCGAGCTGGCGCGCAAGATTCTGGTAGACATGGGGCTACCGCTGTTGGGCCTGATGCTGCTGACCAGCGTGCTGGTGTGGGCCGGCATCAGCCGTGGCCTGTCACCGCTACGCAGCCTGCGCCGCCGCGTGGAGGACTGCAGCGCCCGCGACCTTGCCCCCATCGAAGTCGAAAACGCTCCCAACGAAGTGCGTTCGCTGACCGCTGCCATCAACAGCCTGCTGGACGAAGTACACGGCCAGGTTGCGCAGCAGCGGCGCTTTATTGCCGATGCCGCCCACCAGCTGCGCACACCCTTGGCAGGCCTCAAGTCGCAAACCGAGCTGGTGCGTACCGAGCTGCGGGAGGCACAGCCAGATCTGCCGCTGGTGAGCCGCCAGCTGGCGCAAGTGGAAACCAGCGTGGCGCGCTCCATCCGGCTGGTGAACCAGTTACTGGCGCTGGCGCGTGCCGAACCCGAAGCGGGCCTGACCTTGCAAACACTGGATTTGGCACAGCTGGTGCGCGAGGTCACCGCCGAAGCCGTGCCCCGCGCCCTGAGTGCCCGTATCGACCTGGGTCTGGAAGCCGAAGCAGGCAGCATGATGATACGCGGCCATGCCGGCCTGCTGCGCGAACTGCTGGCCAACTTGCTGGACAACGCTGTGCAGTACACCCCGGCCGACGGCGAAGTCACTGTGCTGCTACAGCGCCGTGGCCCGCTGGTGTACGTAGCCGTACAGGATAATGGCCCGGGTATCCCGGTAGCCGAGCGCGAACGCGTGTTCGAGCGCTTCTATCGTGGCAGTGCCGAGGGCAAGGGCAAGGGCTGCGGCCTGGGCTTGGCCATTGTGCAGGAGATTGTCCGCCGTCATGGCAGCCAGCTCGTACTGAGCGACACCCCCGGTGGCGGCTTGAGTGCCAGCCTGCTGCTGGCACTTGTGCCGGGCTAACCGCCGCTTTTGACTTGTGTACCTGCACCACAGTCGTGTAGTTGACACACTAGATTTCCCCTTCATGGTGCGCCGCAGCAGATGCGCAGTGCCTTGTATCTACTTGATTTGCCTGCATGTCATGCTGCCCTGCGTGCCTGTCTGGTGCAAAACTTACATCTGCTGCACTTAAAACTTACACAATTCTTACGGCTTGCAGCTATAGTTCAGCCAACTGCCCGGGTGCTGAGGAGAACAGCGCCCGCAGTTAAGCCAATAATCCGCCGCCAGGCTTGGCCGGCAAGGCGGAAAGACGCATCACAATCATGGAGATGAACATGAAGCTGAAAAGCCTGACCCTGGCCGTAATGGCCGCTACCCTGTTGCCTGCTGCCGCTTTTGCCGGCGACGTGGAAGTACTGCACTGGTGGACTTCCGGTGGCGAAGCCAAATCGGCAGCCGAGCTGAAAAAGATGATGACCAGCAAAGGTCACGCCTGGAAAGATTTCGCTGTAGCCGGTGGTGGTGGTGACAACGCCATGACCGCACTGAAAACCCGCGTGGTATCCGGTAACCCGCCGACCGCCGCCCAGATCAAGGGCCCAGCCATCCAGGAATGGGGTGCCGAAGGCGTGCTGGCTGACATCGATGCCGTGGCCAAAGCCGGCAACTGGGACAAGCAGCTGCCAACCGTCGTCAGCAATGTGATGAAGTACAAAGGCAAATACGTCGCCGCTCCGGTGAACGTACACCGCGTGAACTGGCTGTGGGTGAACCCGGAAGCCTTCAAGAAAGCCGGTGCGACCGTACCGAAAACCTGGCCGGAATTCTTTGCGGCTGCCGACAAGCTGCAAAAAGCCGGCATCCAGCCGGTGGCCCATGGCGGCCAACCTTGGCAGGATGCCACCCTGTTTGAATCGGTAGCCCTGGGTGTGGGTGGTGCCGATTACTACAACAAGGCTTTCGTCAAACTGGACAAAGCCACACTGGCCGGCCCGACTACCGTGAAGGTGTTCGAGACCATGGCCAAGATCAAGACCTACATCGATAAAGGCGCTGCAGGCCGCGACTGGAACCTGGCTACCGCCATGGTGATCAACGGCAAGGCCGGCATGCAGTTCATGGGTGACTGGGCCAAGGGCGAATTCACCGCCGCTGGCAAAGTACCGGGCAAAGACTTCATCTGTACCGATGCCCCGGGTACCCAGAACGCCTTTACCTTCAACATCGACTCCATGGCCATGTTCCAGCAGAAATCCCCTGCTGCGGTGAAAGCCCAGGCTGACCTGGCTGCCACCATCATGAGCCCGTCGTTCCAGGAAGTGTTCAACCTGAACAAGGGTTCCATCCCGGCCCGCCTGGATACCCCGATGGCCAAGTTTGACGACTGCGCCAAGAAGTCCAGCTTCGACATGAACGTTGCGGCCAAGAGTAACAAGCTGGTGCCAAGCTTTGCGCACAAGATGGCCATGCCTTCCGCTACCGAAGGTGCCATGGTGGACGTGATTTCGCAGTTCATGAACTCGAACATGACCCCGGCGCAAGCTACCGAGCGTCTGGCCAAGGCCGGCGCCGTACGCTAAGCCCTACGGCCCTGCTGCCCATTGGCAGGGCTGTTGTCTGATGTTGCGCACAGGCCGGCGTGCCCGGCCTGTTTCTGCCCCCCTGTCCGTCTAGCCACCATGCTGCACCCCGCGGCAGGGTAGCCTGCGGCCAACTGTCGGGCAGAGCGCGTGTTTACCGACCGAGACAGCAAGGAATACACATGTCTGCCTCCCCCTCTCAAGGCCGTCTCAGCGCGCTGGCCGACCGCTGGCTACCCAAGCTGGTGCTGTCGCCTACGCTGGCCGCCAGCCTGATTTTCGTCTACGGCTTCATTGCCTGGACGGGCTGGCTATCTTTTACCGAATCCCGCCTGATGCCGCGTTACGACTGGGCAGGCCTGCTGCAGTACCAAGCGTTGTTTGAAAACGAGCGCTGGTGGACTGCTGCGGCCAACCTGGGCATTTTTGGCAGCCTGTTCATTCTGTTCTGTCTGCTGGTAGGCCTGCTGATGGCCGTGCTGCTGGACCAGAAAATCCGCGCCGAAGGTGCGCTGCGCACCATCTACCTGTACCCGATGGCACTGTCCTTTGTGGTGACCGGTACCGCGTGGAAATGGATGCTGAACCCGGACATGGGCCTGCAAAAGGTGATGAACGACCTGGGTTTTGCCAACTTTACTTTTGACTGGCTGGTGAACCCCGAGATGTCCATCTACACCGTGGTGATTGCCGGTGTATGGCAAAGCTCCGGCTTTGTGATGGCGCTGTTCCTGGCCGGCCTGCGCGGTATTGACGACTCCATCATCAAAGCCGCCCAGGTAGACGGTGCCAGCCTGCCTACCATTTACCGCCGCATCCTGATCCCCAGCCTGCGCCCGGTGTTCTTCAGCGTGCTGCTGATCCTGTCGCACATTGCCATCAAGAGCTTCGACCTGGTGATGGCGCTGACCGGCGGTGGCCCCGGCACCTCGTCCGACGTACCCGCCATCTTCATGTACCAGTTTGCCTTTACCCGTGGCCAGCTGGGCCAGGGTGCCGCCTCGGCCATGATGATGCTGTTCACCATCGTCGCGGTATTGGTACCACTCATGTATATGGAAACAAGGAGTGCCAAACGTGTTTAATTCTGCAAAAAACACGGCTGTGCAGCCCGATAGCGGCGTTGCGCGCTCTGCGTGCGAATCTACTGATTCGCTCAGCGATCAGGGGTCTCGCCGTACTCCATGTACTGTCTCGACCCCTGCGCTGCGGGCGCCTGGCTCTCGAACTGCGCAGGCCGGTTTTATCCGTTTGCCAAACCTCACCGTTGGCCGCGCGCTGGTGTACGCCGCGCTGCTCCTGATGGCCATCTATTACCTGTTGCCGCTGTACGTGATGCTGACCACCTCGTTCAAGAGCCTGGACGACATCCGCGCCGGCAATATGCTGTCGCTGCCGCAAGCCTGGCAGGGCGGGGCGTGGGTGAAAGCCTGGGCCGAGGCCTGCACCGGGGTGGAATGCAACGGCATGCAGGGCTTCTTCTGGAACTCCATCAAGATGACGCTGCCAGCCGTCGCCATCTCCACCATCCTGGGGGCGGTAAACGGCTACGTGGTATCGATGTGGCGCTTCCGTGGTTCCGACGCGCTGTTCACCATGCTGCTGGTGGGCTGCTTCATTCCCTTCCAGGTAGTGCTGCTGCCGATGGCGCAGGTGCTGGGCATGCTGGGTATCGCCAATACCACCACCGGCCTGGTGCTGGTGCACGTGGTGTACGGCACTGCGTTTACCACGCTGTTCTTCCGTAACTTTTACATCACCGTACCGGACGAGCTGGTGAAAGCCGCCCGTATCGACGGCGCCGGCTTCTGGACGATTTTCCTGCGCATCCTGCTGCCGATCTCCGGCCCGATTTTCGTGGTGTGCATCATCTGGCAGTTCACCCAGATCTGGAACGACTTCCTGTTCGGCGTGGTATTCGCCAGCGGCGAAGCCCAGCCCATTACCGTGGCGCTGAACAATCTGGTGAACACCTCTACCGGGGTGAAGGAATACAACGTGGACATGGCCGCAGCCATTATTGCTGCGCTGCCGACTCTGTTTGTTTACATGGTTGCTGGCCGCTACTTCGTGCGTGGCCTGACAGCCGGTGCCGTGAAAGGTTAATGCGATGGCCGCTCTTTCCATCAACAATGTGTACAAGACTTACGCCAATGGCACCGACGTGCTCAAGGGCATCGATATCGCCATCGAAGATGGCCAGTTCCTGATTTTGGTGGGCCCGTCCGGCTGCGGTAAATCCACGCTGCTGAACATGATTGCCGGCCTGGACGACATCAGCAGTGGCGACATCGAAATCGGTGGCAAACGCGTCAACGACCTGTCGCCCAAAGACCGCGACATCGCCATGGTGTTCCAGAGCTACGCGCTGTACCCGTCGATGACCGTGCGCCAGAACATCAGCTTTGGCCTGGAAATCCGCAAGGTAGCGCAGGCCGAGATCGACGCCACGGTAAACCGCGTGGCCGAGATGCTGCAGATTACCCACCTGCTGGACCGCAAGCCGGGCCAGATGTCCGGTGGCCAACGTCAGCGCGTGGCCATGGGCCGTGCGCTGGCCCGCAACCCGTCCATCTTCCTGTTCGACGAGCCGCTGTCCAACCTGGACGCCAAGCTGCGCGTGGAGATGCGCACCGAAATCAAGCTGATGCACCAGCGCCTGAAGTCCACCATTGTGTACGTGACCCACGACCAGATCGAGGCCATGACGCTGGGCGACAAGATCGCCGTGATGAAGGACGGCATCGTGCAGCAGTTCGGTAGCCCGCAAGACATCTACGACAACCCGGCCAACCTGTTTGTGGCCAGCTTCATCGGCTCGCCGTCGATGAACTTCATCCCGGCCACCGTGGTGCAAACTGGTAGCGATATCGGCGTGAAGATCTGCGACGACAAAGGCTGCGTGGTGCTGCCGCTGCCGCACGACAAGGCCAAGCTGGCCAAGTTTGTTGGCCAGGAAGTGATCTTCGGCATTCGCCCGGAGCAGATCACCGATGCGCGCACCGCGCACCGCGAAGGCCTGCCGGTGATGAGCTGCCATATCGACGTGATCGAGCCGACCGGCCCGGACACCCTGGTATTCGTGTCGCTGAACAACACCAAAGTGTGCTGCCGTACCCACCCCACCGAGGCCAAGCGCCCGGGGCATAGTATGGAGCTGGTGTTCGACGTGTCCAAGGCGGTGTTGTTCGACCCGAAAACCGAAGCCCGGATCGTGTAATGGCGGCGTTGGCCCTGCAAAGGTTGGCCGCATCAGGGCCGCAGCTGTCACCGGTGGCGGCCGGCGTCTGGCGTCTGGACGAATGGGGATTTGACGACGCCGCGCTGGCTGCCTGGGTGGAACACGCCCTGGCGCTGGGCATTACCACCTTCGACCACGCCGACCTGTACGGCGGCTTCACCTGCGAAGCGCTGTTCGGCCGCTGGCTGAAGGCCAACCGCTCGCGCCGCGACGAGCTGCAGCTGGTGAGCAAATGCGGCATCAAGCCGCACATGGCCGAGCGCGGCTGGCAGGTGAAGCACTACGACACCTCGGCGGCGCACATCACCGCCAGTGTCGAGGCTTCGCTGCGCCAGCTGGGTACCGACTACCTCGACCTGCTGCTGATCCACCGCCCGGACCCGCTGCTGGATGCAGATGACGTGGCCGATACCTTCCGCCGCCTGTTCGAGGCCGGCAAGGTGCGCCACTTCGGGGTGTCCAACTTTACGCCGTCGCAGTACGCCTTGCTAGCCAGCCACTTTCCGCTGGTGACCAACCAGGTAGAGGCCTCGCTGCTGCACCTGGCGCCGCTGTTCGACGGCACCTTCGACCAGTGCCAGCAGCTGCGCGTACGCCCCATGCTGTGGTCGCCGCTGGCTGGCGGGCGCGTGCTGGACGCTGCGGCCAACCCTAGCTTGTACGCCGCCTTGCAGCAGCTCTCTGGCGAGCTGGAGGCCAGCGTGGCCACGGTGGCACTGGCCTGGCTGCTGCAGCACCCGTGCATGCCGCTGCCCATTACCGGCTCGCGCCGCCTGGCTTCGCTGGACGACGCGGCCGCTGCCTGCCGCCTCAAGCTGAGCCGCCAGCAGTGGTTTGCGCTGCTGCAAGCGGCGCGCGGCCACGAGGTCGCCTGATTTTCTCTGTTGTAACGTGATGTTCGTTGTTGTGTTGTACGTGACTTTAGCGGCCTTCGGGCCGCTTTTTTTATGATATGGGCGGCCTGCAGGTATTTGATTTTGTGGCAAAATGCTTCCCCGCTCCGTCGATGTCGTCGGGGCTATTTTTTTGCAGGAGAGCATGTGTTTGCCAAATTAAGCCCAACCGCAGCCCGTACCGATGTGCTGAGTGGCCTGACCGTTGCCCTCGCGCTGGTGCCCGAAGCGATTGCTTTTGCCCTGATTGCCCATGTCAGCCCGCTTACCGGCCTGTACGCGGCCTTTTTCATCTGCCTGATCACGGCAGTTTTTGGTGGCCGCCCCGGCATGATTTCCGGCGCAACCGGTGCACTGGCCGTGGTGATGGTGTCCATCGTGGTACAGCATGGCGTGGAGTACCTGTTTGCCAGCGTGGTGTTGATGGGCTTGCTGCAGCTGCTATTCGGCCTGCTGAAACTGGGCAAGTTCATCCGCATGGTGCCGCACCCGGTGATGCTGGGCTTCGTTAATGGCCTGGCCATCGTGATCTTCCTGGCCCAGTTCGGCCACTTCAAGCTGGATGGCGTCTGGATGGGCAGCCAGCAGCTGGCCATCATGGGCGGGCTGATCGCACTGACCATGGCCATCATCTACCTGTTGCCGCGTGTCACCACCCTGATCCCGTCTGCCTTGGCGGCCATTCTGCTGGTAAGTGGCCTGGTGGCGCTGCTGGGGCTGGAAACCAAGACGGTAGGCGATATGGGCTCCATCGCTGGCGGGCTGCCCGCTTTCCACGTGCCACAGGTGCCGCTGACGCTGGAAACGCTGTACATCGTGCTGCCTTACGCCGCCATTCTGGCCGCCATCGGCCTGATCGAATCGCTGCTGACGCTGAACCTGGTAGACGAGATTACCGACACCCGCGGCCAGCCCAATCGCGAGTCGCTGGCACAGGGTGCGGCCAACGTGGTGGCCGGCTTCTTTGCCACCATGGGCGGCTGCGCCATGATAGGCCAGAGCATGATCAATATTAACAACGGCGCCCGTCATCGCTTGTCCGGTGTGGTGGCGGCGGTGTTCCTGCTGGGCTTTATCCTGTTTCTGGCGCCGTGGATCGAGCAGATACCGTTGGCCGCACTGGTGGGCCTGATGTTCGTGGTATCACAGAAAACCTTTGCCTGGGGCAGCCTGCAAACCCTGCGCAAGATTCCGCGCCAGGATGCCCTGACCGTGGTGGGCGTGACGGTGATTACCGTATTTACCGATCTGGCCGTAGCGGTGTTGTGTGGCGTGGTATTCGCTGCACTGGTATTTGCCTGGCAGCACGCCAAGCGCATGACCGCGCGCAGCCATGTCGATGCCCAGGGCTGGAAGGTGTACGAGCTGGACGGCACGCTGTTCTTTGCCTCGTGCGCCAGCTTTGCCGCCCTGTTCGACCCCAAAGGCGACCCGCAGCACGTGGTGCTTGAATTCCGCCATACCCGCGTGGCCGACCAGTCCGCCATCGAGGCCATCGACGCGCTGGCTGCGCGTTACCAGCAGGAAGGCAAGACCCTGCACCTGCGCCATCTCAGCCCGGACTGCCTGGCGCTACTGGGGCGCGCCAAAGACATGGTCGAGGTAGACAGCTTTGCCGACCCGCACTACCACATAGCCGACAACCGCCTGGGCTAAGCTCGCCCGCCTTGATACCAAGCCGCCACCAGGGCGGCTTTCTCTTTATCGGTGACGTTAACAAGCTGGACAGCCGCCATGCCAGCCGCTTACGATGAGCCATCCCCTGTGTCGGGGGAGCGTCGCTCGGACGGTTCCGGGCGCTTACGTTGAAAGGTTTCCCATGTCGTCTACCGGCAAGCGCCGCTTTGCGCGCATCGATCGTCTCCCCCCCTACGTTTTCAACATCACCGCCGAACGCAAAATGGCCGCCCGCCGCCGTGGCGACGATATCGTCGACATGAGCATGGGCAACCCGGACGGTGCCACGCCGCCGCACATCGTGGCCAAGCTCACCGAAGCCGCGCAGCGGCCTGATACCCACGGCTACTCGGCGTCCAAGGGCATACCGCGCCTGCGCCGCGCCATTGCGCGCTGGTACCAGCAGCGCTACGCGGTGGATATCGACCCGGACAGCGAGGCCATCGTCACCATCGGCTCCAAGGAAGGCCTGGCGCACTTGATGCTGGCCACGCTGGACCGTGGCGACACCGTGCTGGTGCCGGACCCGAGCTACCCCATCCACATCTACGGCGCGGTGATCGCCGGCGCCGACATCCGCAGCGTGCCGATGGTGCCGGGCGTGGACTTCTTTGCCGAGCTGGAAAAAACCATCCGCGGCAGCTACCTCAAGCCCAAGATGATCGTCATCGGCTTTCCGTCCAACCCCACCGCGCAGTGCGTGGAGCTGGACTTCTTCGAGCGCGTGATCGCGCTGGCCAAGAAGCACGACATCTTCGTGGTACACGACCTGGCCTACGCCGACATCGTGTTCGATGGCTGGAAAGCGCCGTCCATCATGCAGGTGCCGGGCGCCAAGGACATCGCGGTGGAGTTCTTCACCCTGTCCAAGAGCTACAACATGGCCGGCTGGCGTATCGGTTTCATGGTGGGCAACCCCGACCTGGTGGCCGCGCTGGCGCGCATCAAGAGCTATCACGACTACGGCACCTTCACCCCGCTGCAGATTGCCGCCATCGCCGCACTGGAAGGCGACCAGCAATGCGTGCTCGACATTGCCGCCACTTACCAGAAGCGCCGCGACGTGCTGTATAAGGGGCTGATGGAGGCAGGCTGGCAGGTGGACCTGCCCAAAGCGTCGATGTACATCTGGGCGCGCATTCCCGAACACTACCGTGAGCTGGGTTCGCTGGCGTTTGCCAACCTGCTGCTGGACAAGGCCAAGGTGTCGGTGTCGCCGGGGGTGGGCTTTGGCGACTATGGCGACGAGTACGTGCGCTTTGCGCTGATCGAGAACGAAAGCCGAATCCGCCAGGCCATTCGCGGTATCAAGACCATGTTCCGCGCCGACGGCCTGCTGCCACCGGCGTGACCTGGCGCTGCCCGGCCAAGGCTAGGTAGTTGCCGCAAGTAAAACGCCGCCCTGCGGGGCGGCGTTGTCATGTAACCAGCAAGGCTGCGGCCAACGTTGGCCGCATCAAACGCCCAGGCTCAGGAACGGGCCACTCACTTCGTAGGTGATGCCACCGCTGCCGCTACCGGTGGTACCGCGTTGCGAGCTGAAGTACAGCCGGCTGCCATCCGGGCTGAAGGCTACGCCAGTCAGTTCGGAGCTGGGCTGGTTAACCAGTTGCAGCACGGCTGCGGTTTTGCCGTTCTGGCCCAGCAGGCAGACCTGCATATTGCCGCCATCTTCAGCGACATACAGCACGCCGTTTGACGCGGCCACCAGGTTGTCAACGCCATCCAGGGTCGGGCTGGCGTGGCTGCTGGCATCGTAGATTTTCTGTACCCGGTTCTGTTTTACCTCCAGTGACCAGACGCAGTCGTCGCCTTTGGTGGTGAAGTAAACCTTGCCTTCGTGCCACCAGCAGCCTTCACCGCCGTTGAAGCGGCGGGCGCCTGCCACCTGGTTGCGGGTGCCGTCCCGGCTGCTGGTGGAGCGCGGTACCGGATTGGGCACGCGCTTCCAGGTCACCGTATCGGCGCTGGCTGTGCATGCTACTTCCAGCGTGCCACTGGCCAGGTTGCCGAATTGCGTCGGCACAAAGCGGTACAGGCAACCATCGGGTTTGTCTTCGGTAAGGTAGACGTAGCCGGTTTGCGGGTCGACTGCAGCGGCTTCGTGTTCGAACAGGCCCATGGCATCGCGGCGTTGCGCCGCTTTTTTGCCTAGCGGGTCGCACTCGTACACACGGCCGCGCGACACTTCTTCGCAAGACAGATAGGTACCCCAGGGCGTCATGCCGCCGGCACAGTTGCGACTGGTGCCGCTGCAAATGCGATAGGCGTCTGTGATTTCGCCATGGCGATTGAAGACCAGCGCCGATGCGCCGCCTTTGCCTTTGTCGACTTCGCTGTTGCCGACATAAATCCAGCCACCTTCGGGGCGAGCCAGGGTGGCACCGCCGTCCGGTGTGGCGTGCCAGGTGTAGTTGGTACCGGCTACGCGCTGGCCGCTACGGGCAACGATACGAGAAGTAAAGCCTTCCGGCAGGCGCACGCCATTGGCATCTGCGGCTTGCAGCGGGCCAACGGCGCGGCTGGGGCTGATTTTCAGCATGCTACCGTTGGCCGCTTGCAGATTGGGCGGTGTCGGGAGCAGGCCGGATGCCCAGGCTTGGTGTGCTGCGAAACCTGCCAGGCCGGCACCGCCTAGTGCGCGCAGCAGTTTGCGACGATCGGCATCAGGTTGATTGCTTTGGTAACTCATACGCAGTCTTTCTGTGGGGTGGGTAAAAGTATGGCGTCGGTATGGCCTGGCTGCTATTCCAATGTGTTCCGGGACTGCAGTACGGTACTTCTGAGCAGCTCGCGGAAACGTATCTCGGGAAGCCAGGCTTGGTTGGCGATTGCCATTTGTTGCCAGGCGGCATTGCCGGAAACCGGCAGGGGGTGGAAGTACGGGGTGCCACCGGGCTGATGCCGGGCAGTGACAAAGTAGGCATCGGTTTCTTCGACGTGGGTCCAGTGTTGGGCGGTAAGGCCTGCCGGCAGGGTACTCAGGCGCTGTTGCAGGGCCTGGGCCAGGTTAGCCATGCCCAGTCGCCCGGCCTCGGCCTGGCCGTCATGTTCAAGTTCGACTTGCAGCAGGCCTGTTACCTGTTGCCGTTCGCTGACCAGAAACTGCCAGCGCTGTGCCGGCTGGCTGAGTTGTGCGATCGGTTCATGGCTGCTTATCAGCCTGTCGCTGTCCAGCGACTGCAGCGCCAGCGGCTGGCCCAGTGTTGCACCAGGGCGCTGCATTTGCAGGTTTTCGCTGGCGATCTGCCTCAGACTGGCCCAGTGAGACTGATGGGAAGGGCGTGCTTCCACAGCAACTGGCATGCTTGCATGCGGGTTGGCATGGCTGCCGGGCTGTGAGCGGTTGTTGGCTTGTGGCAGTAGCCTGCGATGCTGGTCGACGGCGTACGCGATGGCAGGCTGTTGCTCGCTGGGTGTAACAGCCGGCGGTATCAACAGATACACAGCAAGCAGC
The DNA here is from genome assembly GCA_000335715.1 of beta proteobacterium L13. GTDB lineage: Bacteria > Pseudomonadota > Gammaproteobacteria > Burkholderiales > Chromobacteriaceae > Vogesella. The sequence goes on along the minus strand of AMYZ01000002.1, from coordinate 280,202 downwards.
ACTATTGCGGCAATGAGTGCCCATCTGGCATAGGGGGTGACCATCGCAGTTAACCTGTGAGGAAATGGCGAAGACCCCAAGCTAGTCAGGCTGTGTGACGATCAGGTGAATCTGTTAGCGAAAGCTAATGGTTATGATCACAACATCTTATAGATATGTTGTTTTGAGGCTACCGGGCAGCTGGTGTCATGCATGCGCTGCCCGATGGCACAGGTGCACTTTGCCTACCCCTGGCGGTCGGCCGGGTGGTTGACGCCGTCGTTTACCGGCACCTCGCCCAACAGGTAAGGGTTCACCCCGTCCAGGCAGCCTACGTTATAGCCGTACTCGTCCGGGTGCGAGCGGCGCTGGTGGTGGGTGTAGATGCCGCATACCGAGCAGAAGTAGTGTTTGGCGGTGTGGGTATTGAACTGGTACAGCCGCAGCAGCTCGGCGCCCTGCACGATATGGATGCCATCCAGCTTTACCGAGGCCACGATGGCGCCTTTGCGGCGGCAGATCGAGCAGTCGCAGCGGCGCGGGCGGTCTATGCCGTTGGGCAGGGTCAGCGCCAGCACCACGCCGCCGCAGTGGCAGCGCGCGGTGTGCACCGGCTGGATCAGGGTATCGCCTACTTGCTTGATCATGAGGCGGGCTCCTGTGGCTAAAACGCCAGTATCGGCTGCGGCCAAGGCTTTGTCATGCACGCTGCGGCCAACGTTGGCCGCAGGCTTAGAACAGCTGCGGCTGGGTGTCGCCAAAACGGCTGCGCTGCTCGTGCGCCAGCAGCCAGGCCTTGCGCTGCAAGCCACCGCCGTAGCCGGTAAGGCTGCCGTCTTTGCCGATCACGCGGTGGCAGGGCACGATGATGGCCACGCGGTTGGCACCGTTGGCGCCGGCCACGGCGCGGATGGCGGCCGGCTTGCCCAGGCGGTCGGCCTGCTGCTGGTAGCTGCTGGTATCGCCGTAGGGGATGGTTTGTAGCGCCTGCCACACTTGCTGCTGGAATGCCGTGCCGGGCAGGTGTAGCGCCACGTCGAAGCGCTGGCGGCTGCCGGCAAAATACTCGCCGATTTCGCGCTCGGCCTGGCGGGTATGGTCGTTCTCACCGGGCACGATGCGGCAGCCCAGCAGCCGCTGCAGGTCGGCAAACTCGCGCTCGTTGCGCTGGCTGACGGCAAATTCCAGCAGGCAGACGCCTTGTTCGCTGGCGCAGACAAACATCGGCCCCAGCGGGCTGTGAAAGCGGTGTAGCAGTAGTGGGGCAGCAGTGGCTTGCATGATGGCTTCGGCTAGTCAGTGGCCGCCAGTGTAGCGCAGCACGGGGCAGGGTGCGTGGCTGCGATGGCGTATTGGCTGGCGGTGGCGGCATGTATCAGCGTGCATGCCATGCTGATACAAACTGACAGCATTTTGCGGCACCGCCTGCGCTAGCCTTGTGCTGCCGGTACACGGTGTACCGGTATGGCAAGGAGGTGCATGCTATGAGTATTTCAGGCATGTCTGCAGCCGGCGCTACCATCTACGGCGGTTTCGGTGCCGTGGGCGGCGGGGCGGGCAAGATTGCGTCGGGGGTGAGTGATATCGCCAGCGGCGTGGTGACGGTAGCCACCGGCGTTGCCAGCGGTATCGAGGAAGCCGGTGATGCGGTGATGGCAGGTATTTCACTCGGTGGTGAAGCCATTGCCAAGGCGGTAGGCAGCACGATAGACACGCTGGTGTAAGGCATTGGCCGGGCCCGAGCCTGCCCGGCCAGTGGTAGTAGAGCAGCAGGCTGTGCTGAGTTGTTATGTACTTGGGCCGGTATGGGCCCTGCAGCAAAAGTGGGACGGGCCCGCATAGGCACAGGCCATGTTCACGACATTTTTTGCCGCAGGGAAAATACCGGCTGTTTTTTTATCGATCCTTGCCTAAGCTCACTCTATGCGCCAGCGCACACGACAAGGAGACCGACTATGCAAGTGGCAGAGCTGTTCGACAAAGCATCCGGCAAACTACCCATGGTGCCCAAAGTGGTCCAGGAGCTGATTGCCAGCTTCAACGACAAAAACATCAATATGGACGACGTGGCCAACAAGGTGGCGCACGACCAGGTACTGAGCGCGCGCGTACTGCGCCTGGCCAATACCGCGCGTTTTGGTGGCAGCCGCAAGATCGGCTCGCTGGAAGACGCGGTGGTGATGCTGGGCTTTGACAACCTGCGCGTGCTGGTGATTGCTTCGGGTGTCAGCGGCGCCACGGCCAACATCCCCGGTTTCGACATGAAAGGCTTCTGGGGGCGCAGCTTCGAGATGGCCAATACCAGCAAGGCGCTGGCCAAACTGGCGGGGCTGGACACCCAGCTGGGCTATACCTGCGGGCTGATGTCCAATATCGGCGAGCTGGTGTTGCACGTGGCCGAGCCGGAAAAAGCGGTGCAGATCGACCGCGTGGTGGATGGCGGGGCCGACCGCCTGGCCACAGAGCGCATGGTGTTGGGCATGGACCTGACCGAAGTCGGTGCCGAGCTGGCGCGGCGCTGGAACTTCCCCGACGCCATCCAGGACGCCATCCGCAACCAGCACAATCTGGTGCCGCCGGCCGACGCGTCGCCGTATGCGCTGCTGATCGGCATGGCGTCGTATATTGTGGCGGGCTTCAACCGTGGCATGAGCGAGCAGGACATGCTGGAAACCGTGCCGCAGCGCGTGGTGTCGGCGTTGAACATCAGCGCCGAGCAGTTGGAGGGGGCGATTGGCCACCTGAAAGAGATGAGTACCCAGATCGACAGCTTGCTGTAGCGGCGATCCGGCCGTACACGCAACAAGGCCCCGCCATGCGGGGCCTTGTGCGTTTAGCGGCCTCAGGCAGGCTGTTCGGCAGCGTCCGCCGGCGGCGTCTTGCGCGAAATCACCGACACAAAGCGGCACTCCAGCTCTTGCATCAGCTCGTCGATGCGGATGATCTGCAGCTGGATGCGGTCGCCGTTTTCCAGTTCCGGCAGGCCAGGGATGCGCAGGCGTACCGGCACGCCGTCGATGCGTACCAGGTCTTCCTTGATGAACGTCGCTGTCGGCTCGCTGATGCCTTCCTGGCTGAACCAGCGCAGGCACCAGAAGTACTCCATCTTGTCCTGGAAGCCCAGGTAGGCGCTGTAGGCGGCATCGAAGTCGCGCAGCAGGGCAAACAGCATGGCGTCGCCTTGCGGGTACTGCGGCTCGTCGCCACGAATCATCGCCACCAGCTGGCGCTGGTTCACAAAGTCGGACGCACGGCGCAGCGGCGAGGTGCTCCACGCGTACTGCGCTACGCCCAGGCCGATGTGCGGCTCGGGGCGGGTGGTCATGCGCACCTTGCCCATGCTTTGCGCACGGTACATGGCCGGGATGTCGGCCTCGGCCAGCATGCGGCCCCATTCGCTGTTGGCCAGGATCATCAGCTCGGAAACCAGCTTGTCCATGGGCGAGCCGCGTTTGCGGATGGTGATGCGCACCTTGCCGTCTTCCACGGCAAAGTTGTAGTCCACCTGCGGCGGGCGGTTCGGGTCTGGCGTTTTGCCACGGAAGGCTTCTCGGGCGTTGGCAAACTGCCACAGCCAGACCAGCTCGCGCTTGAAGGCGTAGTCAGGGCCAAAGCCGGGTGCGGCCAACGTTTCTTCGTTGAATACCTGTTCCAGCTGGTCGTGGCGCAGGTTGGCCGCAATGTGCACGCGCTCCACGCGGTTTTCAAAGTCCACCAGCTCGAACGAGGGGGTCACGTCCACGTACAGGCTCAGTGCCGGGCACGCCTGGCCTTCCTGCAGGGTGAACTGCGCCACCACGTCGTCCGGCAGCATGGTGATCTTGTTACCGGGGAAATACACGGTAGACAGGCGCTGGTGCACGATCTTTTCCAGATCGCTACCCGGCGCAATGCCCAGCGTCGGGGCGGCAATATGGATGCCCACACGGATATTGCCGTTGGCCAGCCACTGTACCGACAGCGCATCGTCGATCTCGGTGGTGGCGGCGTCGTCGATGGAGAACGCCTGCACCTCGGCCAGCGGCAGCTCGTCCGGCAGGGTGGCCGGCGCGTACTGGCCAAAGCCCAGGCCTTTGGGGAAGTGCTCCATCTGGAAGCCGGCCATCATGTAGTCGGGTACCGACGGAATACCACCCACCTTGTCGGCCAGGCGCAGCGGCGGCAGGCTGGTGGCGCGGCTGGCCTGGTCGAAGGCCTTGAACTCCAGTGTGTTCTTGTCCGGGCGGTACAAAATGGCCATCAGGTGGCTGCGGATGGCGTCCGGCAGGGTGCCTGCGGCCAACTGCACGGCCCAGGCGTCGATCTGCTCTTGTTCGCGCTTTTTACGCTCGATGCCGGCCAGTGCTGCTTTCAGGGTTTCTTCCGGTGCAGCCTTGAAGCGGCCCTTGGCCTTTTTGTAGAAGTACATCGGCGCGGCGTACAGGCGCAGCAGGATGGCGGCGTTTTCCAGCGCGCTGGGCGCGTGGCCAAAGTAATCCGCGGCCAGTATTTCAAAACCGAATTCGTCGTCGCCGCAGCATTCCCACAGGAAGTCCACGTCAATATCGGCAGCAATCGCCTCGGCGGCGGGCAGAAAGTCTGGCAGCGCGCTGCTGAACTCCAGAAACACGTTGGCCGCTTTCAGCTTGGTGCGCTTGCCGTGCTGGGTATCGATTTGCAGACTGGCGTCAGCGCGGGACACCACGCTGCCTACCTTGAAGCTGCCGCTTTCTTCGTAAAAGACGTTCATACTGCCTCTGGCGGGACCTAGTCTGCCCCGTGCTATGAATGAAACGGAAGATTATAGCAGCAGGCTGCGTCACACCGCTTTACTGCCGGTATACTGCGCTTCTTTGTATAAATGTTTGTTTAATTTAGCCATGTCAGCGCAGACAATTCCCCAAACACTGCTGGGCCTTTCCCAGGAAATGGACCATGTTGGCCGCCAGCTGCTCGACCGTTGGGACCCCGAGCTCGCCCGGCGCTTTACCGCGCTGAGCCAGTGTTTGCAGGGTGTGGCCGAGCAAGGCGGGGCCGACGAGCTGCTGCGTGCCAATGACGAGCTGGCCGCCCAGCTGCGTGCATGGCTGAAACGGCGCCGCGCGCCAGACGACATCCTGGGGCTGCGCCAGCAGCTCTCGCTGGTAACCCAGCTGGCCAGCATGCCGGCGCCGGTAAAGCACACCACCAGCGCCGTAACCCTGCGCCAGAACCACCGGCTGTTTCTGTGGGCGGGCGAGCGTGATGTGGATCACTATCTTATCGAGCAGCTGGCGTGCTTTGGCTACCAGATGGACGTGTTCCGCGATGCGTTGCTGCTGCAGCAGGCGCTGCGCCAGCACACGCCGGGTGCGCTGGTGGTGTATAGCGATTTCGTCGGGGAGGTCAGCCTGTTTCCGCCAGGCATGCCCATGCCTTGCCCGGTGTTGTACGCCAGCCCGCGTCGTGATTTCGAAGCCAGACTCAAGGCGGTACGTAGTGGCGGGCTGGGCTTTCTGAACTGGCCCCTGCAGGTGCGCGAGCTGCTGGATGCCCTGGCGGTGCCGCAGCAGCAAGACCGCCGCAACCCGCTACGCGTGCTGCTGATCGAAGACATGGGTTCGCTGGCCGGCCTGTATTCGGCGGTGCTGAACCAGCACGGCATCCTGACCGAAGAAGTCACCCGCCCCAGCCGTGCGCTGGAGGCGATCGAGCGCTTCCGCCCCGACCTGATCCTGATGGATATGTACATGCCGGAATGCGACGGCAAGGAGCTGGCGCGCATCATCCGCCAGCAGGGGCTGATGGATGGTATCCCGATTATTTTCCTGTCGATGGAAAAGCGGCAGGACATCCAGCTGGACACCCTGTCACTGGGGGTGGATGGCTACCTGACCAAGCCGGTATCCAGCGACGAGCTGGTGGTCACCGTAACCACCCGCGCCCGCCGCTACCGCAAGCTGCGCTCCTATATCAGCACCGATAGCCTCACCGGCCTGCTGAACCATACCCACCTGTTTGCGCGGCTGGAATACGAATTTGCCCGCGCCCAGCGCGAACGGCTGCCGCTGGCGATGGTGATGCTGGACCTGGACCACTTCAAGCGCATCAATGACAACTACGGCCACCAGGCGGGCGACGAAGTGCTGGTGAACCTGGCGCGCTTCCTGCGCGAGCGCCTGCGCCGCAGCGACTTGATCGGCCGTTACGGTGGCGAGGAGTTTGCGCTGGTGTTGCCCGGCATGACGGTGGACCAAGCGTACCGTTTGATAGAGGCGATACGCGGCGATTTCGAGCTGCTGGACCAGCAGTCGTCGCGCGGGCGTTTCCGCCAGACCTTCAGTGCCGGCCTGTGTGGTGCCGAGGGGGTGACCGACGTGGTAGCACTGGTGCAGCGCGCCGATGCCATGCTGTACCGTGCCAAGGAGCTGGGGCGTAACCTGGTGGTGGCGTGGAGTGCCGAAGCCGGGGCGCATTTGCCGCCGCAATCGTAGCCTGCCAAACGCACAAGGGCGCCTGCGGCGCCCTTGTGCTGTGTACTGCGGCCAACCTTATACCGGGTCGGCCAGGTACATGCGGACGTTGTGGTCGTCCAGCAGCTTCTTCAGGCTTTCCGGCGGCATGGCGTCGGTAAAGATGGCGTTGAATTCGCTGATATGGCCCATGCGCACCAGCGCGTTGCGGCCGAACTTGCTGTGGTCTGCCGCCAGGAAGCGGTGGCGGGCGTTGTTCATCATGGCCTGCGCCACGCGTACTTCGCGGTAGTCGAAATCCAGCAGCGAGCCGTCAGTCTCTATCCCCGACACACCAATCACGGCGTAGTCCACCTTGAACTGGTTGATGAAATCCAGCGTGGCCACGCCGGTAATGCCACCGTCGGAGGCGCGTACCACGCCCGAGGTAATCATCACCGTGAAGTCGGGGTTGGCCGACATGATGGACGCCACGTGAATGTTGTTGGTGATGACGCGCAAGCCCTTGTGGCTGGCAGTCAGCGCCTGGGCAACAGCCTCGATGGTGGTGCCGATGCTCATGAACAGCGAGGCATGGTCGGGGATGTTTTCCGCGATCATGTCGGCAATGTGGGCTTTCTCGCTTTGCAGCTTGCCCTTGCGCGAGAAGTAATCCTCGTTTTCGACGCTGTTCCCCAGCGCCGCGCCGCCGTGGTAACGGCGCAGCAGATTGGCTTCGCACAGCTGGTTGATGTCGCGGCGGATGGTCTGTGGCGTCACGTCCAGAATGCGCGCCAGCTCTTCGATAGGCATAAAGCCATTCTCGCGTACCAGCTGCAGGATTTTGTCGTGTCTTGGGGATCGGCTCATGGGGTGGCAAGTTCGGAATCGAAAATTACCCTGAGTCTTTAACATATTTCCCGCGGCGACGGCAACTTCACCTTGTCATAAACGAATGTTTGATGATGAAAAAACGCCAGTGCGGGTGCACTGGCGTTGGATATTGTTGACAAATGGCAGGCTGCAAGGCAGTGCGGCCATCCGTCAGGGTACAAGCTGTTACGGCACTGCCGCTGCCCGTCAGGCGGCCAGCCAGCCGGTAGCGCACGGGCGCTGCACCGCTGGCTGCCAGCCTGGCGCGGCAGGCGGTACGCGTATCAGAAATTGTACTTGATGGTAGTGATCAGGGCGCGCTGGTAGGTAGCGGAGCCCAGTTTCTGGTCGGCGTAGCGGTAGGTCAGGCCACCGGTCACGCTCTTGGTGGCGTTCCACCACAGCGATACGGCACCGTTATTGGCCAGCTTGCGGCCATTGGCCACTTTGCCGTCCTTGCCCATGGCCAGGTAGCGGTTTTCACGGTCGAATTCGATCTCGTGCCACTGGGTCACCATCAGGTCCTGACCCGCAGCCTTGAACGGGAAGCCCAGTACCCAGCCTGCCATCATGCCGTTGCGGTGTGCGCCCACGCCTTGTTTGAATTCCTGATGCGCGCCCAGGAACGGTTTTACCCACAGGCTGCCGGCGGAGAAGCTGGTGCCCAGGCCCAGAACGCGGTTCTGGTCGTAGAACTTGCCTTCACGGAAGTCGTATACGTGGGCGTAAGCCTGTACCGGCAGGTTGCCGATTTGTGCCACGTTCACGCGGGCCACTACCTTGGTAGCGTAGCGACGGTTCTGGCCGCCGTTTTCGCGGGTGTTCTGGTCGGCGTTTTCTACGTCGGCAAAGCCGTACAGTTCGCCCCAGTTACCGCCCATGCCGCCTTCGGCTTCCAGGTAGGCAAAGTCTGCCTTGCCGCCGAACGGGCCTTTATTGGTACGGTCCTGGGTGTTGGACGACCAGTCCAGCCAGTTGGCGCTTACGTTGGAGAAGGTGTAGTCGGCGTGGGCAAAGCCGGCACAGGAGGCCAGCGCCAGAGCGATCAGGGTAGTGCGAGTTTTCATGAGTGATTCTGCTGCGTGCGTTAAAAAAACACCCGCTTGCCGAGCATGGCGACACCAGGCCGGAAAACGGGGACGCGGAGGATAGCAGAAATAGCGATAAATGCGCAGTCAAACGGCTGTTTAGCATAAATGCTGTGTTATTCCTGCACGTTTGCCGTCATAAGATGACGTTGGCGCATGATTAACGCATTAATCCGGTTGGCCAGCCGTAGCGGCGCAAGTCGATGCGGCCGTTGCGGCCAACCTCGATACCGTCTTCTTCCAGCAGCAGGCGCTGGTAATCGGCCTGCGGGGTGCCGGGGCGGGCAATGTGCCCGCTGCTGCTCACCACGCGGAACCACGGCCAGCCCGCGCCTTCGGGTGCGCTGGCCAGCAGTTTACCCACGTGGCGGGCGTGGCGCGGGTAGCCCGCCAGCGCGGCCAGCACACCGTAGCTGCTGACGCGCCCCGGCGGAATGGCCAGCAGCTGTGCCAGCACGGCGCGTTCGAAGGTGGCGTCCATCAGCCGTAGCGGCGGTCGGCCACAAAGGGGTTGCTGCGTCGCTCGTCGCCAATGGTGGTAAACGGGCCATGGCCTGGTACCACGGTCATGTCGTCCGGCAGCGCAAACAGCTTGCTGCGGATGGCGTCGATCAGCTGTTCGTGATCACCCATGGGGAAATCGGTACGGCCGATGCTGCCCTGGAACAGCACGTCGCCGACGATACAGACGTTGGCCGCACGGCTGACAAACACCACGTGGCCCGGGGTGTGGCCGGGGCAGTGCAGCACGTCCAGCACCTGATTGCCCACGCTGACAGTATCGCCCTCGTGCAGCCAGCGTTCCGGCGTGAGCGGCTCTGCGCGTGGAAAGCCGAACATGGTGCCCTGGCTGGGCAGCTGGTCCAGCCAGAAGCTTTCGGCCGGGTGCGGGCCTTCGATGGCCACACCCAGCGCGTCGGCCAGCTCGCGCGCCGCGCCAGCGTGGTCGATATGGCCGTGGGTAAGCAGCAGTTTTTCTACGGTCAGCCCTTGGGTATCGATAAAAGCGCGCAGGCGGGCAATATCGCCGCCCGCATCCACCACAGCAGCCTGGCGGGTTTCATCGCACCAGATTACCGAGCAGTTTTGCTGAAAAGGGGTAACGGGAATGACCTTTAGCTGTAAAGACATGGCTATAGAATCCTACGGTTAATTTAATTGTTTCAATTTTGGCAGCCAAGTAGCGTTGCTAAAAGTGCTTTTGCTGCTTGCCGGCCTGAGCAGAAACGGCGATGCTACCATTCAGCAAACACTGCTTTTGTCACTATCATGCCCGAATTTCCCGCCAAAAAGCCCTATCTGCGCCAAAATCGTCGACGTTTCATGCTGATGCTGGCTGTATTGCTGCTATTAGAGGTTGCTTTCCACCTGCTTTGGCTGCCGGCATTACCGACCATCTGGCTGTTCAGCATAGGGGGGATTGCCGAGCTTACCGTGCTATTGATCATCATCGTCATGTTGTGGGGTGTGCAGCGTGACGAGCTGTCGGGTACTTCTTATAACTGGCTGACCAGCGGGCTGAGCTTGTGGCTGGTCAGCGCGGTTGCCGATGTGATGGACGAGGTTGTACAGCAGCCGCGCTGGTTATCGGCGTTTGGCGAAGACCTGATGCGGGTATTTGGCATGGCACTGGTGGCCTGTGGCGTGTTCAGCCTGATGCGCCATGCCCGCCGCGTGCATCAGCAATTGAATAGCCTGGCCAATACCGACGAGCTGACCGGGCTGTGTAACCGCCGCCATTTCAACCTGCTGGGGGCCAGCATGCAGCCTGCCGGCATAGGCCTGCTGTTGCTGGATCTGGATCATTTCAAGTCGGTGAATGACACTTACGGCCATAGCGTGGGCGACGAGGCATTGCGCGAGCTGGGGCGCATTCTGGCACTGCAATGCCCACCCGAGGGGGTGGTGGCAAGGCTGGGTGGCGAGGAGTTTGCCGTGCTGCTGCCCGACATGCCGGATGGCCGCTTGCAGGATATTGCCGAGCAGATCCGCCTGGCCGTAGCCGCCATGCGAGTGAACGGCAGCCTGCAGCTGACCACCAGCGTTGGCGCAGGCCGGCTGCGGCTGGGCGAAACGCTGGAGCAGCTGCAACAGCGTGCCGACCGTGCACTGTACCGCGCCAAGGAGATGGGGCGTAATCGTACCGAGTGGGCAGATTGACGGCGCTGCTACAATAACGGCAACCCAATCTGCGGAGGCCGTCATGAGCCTGATCCCCGAAATCAAACCGCAGCAGTCGATCGAACTGCTGAAAGAGCTGCACATCCTTACCCGCGACGGCAAGATCAACCAGGATACCCGCCGCAAACTGAAGCAGGTGTACCACCTGTACCAGTTCATTGAACCGCTGATGGCCGACGTGCTGGCACAAAAAGGCAGCCTGAGCCTGGCCGACCACGGCGCCGGCAAGTCCTACCTGGGTTTCATCCTGTACGACCTGTTCCTGAAAGACAAAGCCGACGCCACCGTTTACGGCGTGGAAACGCGGCAGGATCTGGTGGACAAGTCGGTTGAGCTGGCGGCGCGCCTGGGTTTCCCCGGCATGCAGTTCCTGAACCTGACCGTCGAGCAGTCCATCACCTCGGACGCGCTACCGGCCCAGGTCGACATCATTACCGCGCTGCACGCCTGCAATACCGCCACCGACGACGCCATCCGCTTTGCGCTGGCCAAGGATGCCCGTTACATCGTGCTGGTGCCGTGCTGCCAGGCCGAGGTGGCCTCGGTATTGCGCCAGAAAAAGAACGAGACCTTTGGCAAAACGCCGCTGTCCGAGCTGTGGCGCCACCCCATCCATACCCGCGAGTTCGGCAGCCAGCTCACCAATGTACTGCGTTGCCTGCAGCTGGAAGCCCGTGGTTACCAGGTGACCGTGACCGAGCTGGTGGGCTGGGAACACTCGATGAAAAACGAGCTGATCATTGCCAAGAAGGTGGGCGGTGGCAAGAAGAGCGCCCGCGAGCGCCAGGAGTCCATCCTGCGCGAGCTGAATCTGGAAGAGCTGCGCGAACGCTTCGCCTACTGAGCCGGCCGCCATGTTGCCGCGCCGCCTCGACGCCAGCCTGCTGGCCGACCTGTGGTTCTTCCACGCCGTGGCCGAAGCCGGCGGCTTTCGCCGTGCCGCTGCCGTGCTGGCCATCAGCCCTGGTGCGGTCAGCCAGCGCATGCAGCGGCTGGAGGCACGGCTGGGCATGGTGCTGATGCAGCGCGGCCCGCGCGGTTTCGTGCTGACCCAAGCCGGTCAGCAGTTGTACCTTGCCGCGCAACAGGGTTTTGCCGCGCTGGGTGACGGCTTGGCCGCCTTGCAGACCCACGGCGCCAGCGTGCGGCTGGTGGCGCCGCCATCGCTGGCGCTGGGCTGGCTGCTGCCGCGGCTGGGCCGGTTTGCCCGCTTGTACCCTGATATCGTGGTTGATCTGCAGGCCGACACTATCGCACCGCAACGGCCGGCGGACCCATCGCATTTGCACCTGTGTTATCTGCCGCAGCCCCCGCAGGACGACGTGCCGCACTGGCCGGAGTATGGTCTGCCGGTGCGTTCGCCTGCGGCGGCGCCGCTGGCGGCCGGTTGGCCGCTGCTGCACGACGACAGCCCGTGGAGTGTGCCGTCGGCGCCGGGGAGCGAGTGGGCACGCTGGCTGGCGCTGCACGGTCGCCCGGCCGGTTGCGGGCTGGCCGAGCGCCATTTCAACCAGGCGCAGCTGGCGTATCGCAGTGCCGAGGCGGGCGAGGGCGTGGCACTGGGCCGCTGGCGGCTGGTGGCGCCCGCCTTGCAAGCCGGCAGCCTGTGCCGGCTGGACGCTACCCCGCCGCTATTGCTGGGCTGCTATGCGCTGTACGGTGGCGAGCGCAGCGCCGCGGTGGCCACGCTGGCCGGCTGGCTGGGCGACGAGTTGGCCGCCGACGCCGCCGGTTTTTGACTCAGCCCGCCAGCAGCGGCAGAAACACCTCGTCCGGCAGACCATTACCGCCGGTAGTCCACACCACGGGTATCACTTCTTGTGACCACTCGCTGGCGGCCAACCTGTGAGCCACAAAGCCGGCTGTTGCCGATGGCTCCAGCCGCAGGCCGTGTTGTTGCCACTGATGGCGCACTTCGGCCAGCAGGCTGTCGTCGCTGACCGTGACCACCGCGTCCACCAGGTGTTGCACCATGCCGGCTACGGTGGCGGACGCACGCGGGACGGCCAGGCCGTCAGCCAGCGTGCGGTTATCGAGGCCGATATCGTAAACCGACAGCCGGTCGTCGCCGCTGGCCAGCCGTAGCAGGAAGCATGGCGATGCCACCGGTTCCACGAATACGATCTGCACCGCGTCGCCGAACAGGCACTTCAGCCCGAACGCTACCCCGCCAGGTGCCCCGCCGACGCCGCAGGGCAGGTAGACCCGCAACGGCCGCGCCGGCGTCGGCAGCTGGCCGGTGGCGTCCAGCTGGGCTTTCAGGTCGTGGGCGGCTGCCGCATAGCCAAAAAACAGCAATAGCGAGCTTTCGTCATCGATGAAATAAGCCTGCGGGTCTGCTGCGGCCAACTGTCTGGCGCTGGCCACCGCCGCCGCGTAGTCGCCGGCGTGCTCCACCACACGGGCACCCAGCGTGCGCAGGCGGTCTTTCTTCCAGGCCTTGGCGTCGCTGGACATGTGTACTTCCACCTGCAGGCCCAGCGCCCGCGCCATCACCCCCACGCTGTAACCCAGGTTGCCAGTGCTGCCTACCAGGATGGTATGGCGGGCAAACAGCGCGCGGGCCGCGTCGCCCGCCAGTTCGGCGTAGCTGCTACCCGGCGGCAGCAAACCGGCGGCCTGCGCCAGCGTCTCTGCCTGGCAAAGCACCTCGTACACGCCACCGCGTGCCTTGATGCAGGCGGTAACCGGCAGCGCGTGATCTGCCTTGATCAGCAACTCGCCGTCTTGGACGTGCTGTTGCAATAGCGGCGAGTCGATGCGGCCATCGGCGGCCACGCTGTCCGGAAAGCAGCGGGCCAGCAGCGGGGCAAAGCGCTGCCAGCGGGCGATGGCGGCAGCGATATCGGCGTTACCGTATGGCAGGGCGTGCAAGGTGGCTGCGGCCGGCTGAAGCGCCGGGTTGTGCCATAGAAACGACACGGCACGGGCGAGTTGTGGCGGCAGGGCGGGGCGGGACATGGCAGTCTCCAGTGAGGTGGATAGCGCCAGTGTGCGTGGCCAGCGTGGTGGCAACAAGCCAGCATTGCTGTACCAGCTGTTAAGCGTGGCTAAACGTGCGTGCCATTTACTGTCGCGTCGGCTTTTATAGCACTACCCGGTGGCTGGCTATGCTGACAGCTGTGACTTACTTTCTGCAGCTTGGCCATGACTCTTTCCAACCTGTACGCGCAATTGCTGCCGTCGTTGCCCAGCTTGCCCTTGTTTACCCTGCAGGCCGCTGCTGCCATAGGCATGCTGGGCGCCATGCTGGTGCTGACTCGCTACCACGGGCAGGCCATCCTGCATCGCGAGGCTTACCTTGGCCTGATCATGGGCCTGGCCATTTATGTGATTGCCTGGTTTGTTTCAGGCTCGATGAAAGGGCAGGTCAAGCTGAACCTGGGTACCGACCTGCTGCTGCTCAGTGGTTTGCTCACTGGCTGGCCTGGTGGCTTGGCCTGCTACCTGCTCAGTACGCTGGCGCGCTACCAGTTTTCGGGCGTCGAGCGTTTGCTGGCCAGCATGGTGGATACCGCCGTGCCGGTGCTGGCGGGCCTGCTGCTGCGACGCCGGTTTTACCCTGCTTTGCTCGAGAGCTTTCGCTGGCGCACCTTGCTGTACATCTGGCTGGCCAGAGTAGTGGCCACCTATGCGGGCCTGACATTGGGCTTGCAATTTATCGAGGTAGCGCCAGCGCTTGTTCAGCAATTTGTCATGCTGAGGCTGGTGGTTTTACCCCTGTCCCTGTTCATCCTGTACCTGGCACTACAGATGATGTATCTGGATGCACAAGTAGAGCGCCAACGTTCGCGCGAGTACCACCTGAGCCATACCGATGCACTGACCGGCCTGCCCAACCGCAAGGCGCTAGGCGTTTATCTGGCGGGTTTGCGTGCCGGTACTACGCGCTGTACAGGGTGTCTGGTGGTACTGGAGCTGAGCAATCTGCGCGACTTCCTGCTGCGCTATGGCTTGCAGAATGGTAGCCGGCTATGGCACCGGGTAAACGATATCGAGTGGGCCATGCCGGTAATGCATGCCATCAGCCATTACCGGCCCCAGGTTTTCCAGTATGGCGACTTCTCGCTGGCCATCGTACTGCGTGGTACACGTCTGGCGGATATCGAACACAGTGGCGAGGTAGAAACCTTTCTGGATGCGCTGTCGCGCGCCATCTCGGCCGACTGGCATGGTTTCCGCCCGGCGTTACGCTGTGCCGTGGCCGAGCTGGAAGACGATTACGGGCAGGGTGAGGACGGCTTGCCCTACCGTAATATCACGCTGGCCTTGAACGCACACGATGTGGGTGTCGCTTATTTCAACGACCTCTTGCGGCACGACTCTGCGCTGGACGGCTATATCGAGTCGGCGCTGGATGCCTGGTTGGCCGCACCATCGAGCATGCCGCTGGCTTTCCAGCCCAAGATCAATCTGGAAAATGGGTACGTGGCCGGTGCCGAGGCACTCTTGCGCCTGCATGACACCGTTGGCCAGCCGGTAGCAGCGATGCGTGCCATCTCGCTTTTTCGCCAGCGTGGCCGTCTGGCCGAATTCGAATGGGTATCGGTGTGTGCCGTTGTGGCTATCTTGCCGCAGGTGCTATCGCGTATTCCGGGCTGCAGCATCTCGGTAAATGTCTCGGCCGAGTCCTTGTGCAAAGCCGACTTTGGTCTGCAAGTCAGCCTGCTGCTGCAGCAACATCAGGTGCCTGGACACGCCTTGTGTCTGGAGGTGGTGGAGTGGTCCGAGGTTTTGCAGCTGTCCCAGGTAGAGCAGAATATGGCGATGCTGGCGCAAGCAGGCGTGCACCTGTCGCTGGATGACTTTGGCGTAGGCTACTCCACCCTGATGTTGCTGACGCAGTTTGCTTTTGCCGAGGTCAAGCTGGAGCAGTCGCTGGTGGCTACTATCGATAATCGCAAGTCCCGTACCGTCATAGCCCTCGCAGTAGACGTGGCGCACCGCAGTGGTGCCCGTGTCGTGGCCGAGGGGACAGAAACACAGCACGACATCGATTGTGTGCGCGAGCTGGGCGTGGATCTGGCGCAAGGGCACGTGTTTTCACCTGCTGTGCCCTTGCCGCAATTTCTACACTTTCCCCTGCGGCAGCCCTTCAAGCGGGCCCGTATCTGAGCCGTCAGGCGCCGCTGCCGCCAGCCAGGCGCGCTTCTGCGCCGTACCCATTGCCTTTACCGCGTGTTCTGCGGCCAACGCTTCCCCCTTGCTGGCAAATTGCAGCACCAGGGCAATGCCCAGCGGCGGAAAGCTGCGCGTATAGCGCGCGCCTTTACCGGCGGCGTGCGCGGCGTAGCGTTTGTCTACATCGGTGGTAATGCCGGTGTACAGGCTGCCGCCTCGGCAGTGCAGCACGTACAAAAACCACGGGCGGCCAGGGTTGGCCGCAAGCGCCGCGTCGCTCACGCCAGCGCCTGCGCCAGGTCGGCGATGATATCGCGCACATCTTCTATGCCCACCGAGCAGCGCACCAGCCCGCCCGGTATGCCCAGCGCCACGCGCTCGGCCTCACTGCATTCCACGTGGCTGGTGGTGCTGGGGATGCCCAGCAGCGTATCCACCGAGCCCAGCGTGGCGGCGCGGATCAGCAACTGGCAGCGCGGCAGCATGGCCTGCACCGCTGCAAAGCCGCCGGCCAGCTCGAAGCTCAGCACGCCGCCAAAGCCCTGCATCTGGCTGGCCGCCAGAGCGTGTTGCGGGTGGCCGGGCAGGCCGGGGTAGTTGACCTGTGCCACAGCCGGGTGGGCTTGCAGCCATTGCGCCAGCGCCAGCGCGTTGGCGTTGTGCTGGCGCATGCGCAGTGCCAGCGTCTTGATGCCGCGCAGGATCAGGAAGGCGCTCATCGGGTCCAGGCAGGCGCCGTGGATCTCGCGGTAGTGGCGCAGCTGGTCGGTAAGCTCCCGGCTGCCGCAGGCGATACCGCCCATGGCGTCGGCGTGGCCGCCCAGAAACTTGGTGGCGCTGTGCAGCACCAGGTCGGCGCCCAGTGCCAGCGGCTGCTGGTTCACCGGCGTGGCAAAGGTATTGTCGATCACTACCAGCGCGCCCGCCGCGTGGCCGGCTGCCGCCAGCTGGCGAATGTCCTGCACCTTCAGCATCGGGTTGGTGGGCGATTCCAGATACAGCAGGTCGCAGCCTGGCGCCATGGCCGCGGCAAAGGCGTCGCCGTCTGTGGTATCGCACAGCGTGACCTGTACGCCCCAGTGCGGCAGCGTGTGCTGGAACAGGTAATGGCTGCCGCCGTAGGTGTCCTTGCCGGCCACCACACGCGCGCCGGGGCGCAACAGCGCCAGCAGGGTGCTGCTGATGGCCGCCATGCCGCTGCTGAAGGCTACCGCAGCCTCGGCGTCTTCCAGTGCGGCCAACCTGGCTTCCAGCGCCAGCGTGGCCGGTTGTGCGGTGTTGCGGCTGTACAGCGGGCCGGGTGCGTCACCGCGTGCCACTTGTTCCCAGCTGGCTACGTCGGGGTAGCCGTGGGCGATGGCAAACTCCACCGGTACGGCCAGCGCGTCGTGCGGGCGGAACGGGTCTTCGCCAGCGCGGACGGCCAGCGTATCGGGGTGCAGGGTGGGGCGGGTCATGGCAGCTCCGGGCGCAAACATGCGGCATGCTGCGTGGCTGCTGGCGGCACTGTCAAGCCCGCTCTGGCGGGCTGGATATGAACGACCAAGGCTGTTTGCGGTGCAAACAGCCTTGGTCTTGTCTACCGGCAGGCCGCGGCCGGTCCGCCCTCCAGCGCTTAGCGCTGGTAGGTGGCAGTCAGGCTGGCCTTGCCCAGGCCGTTGGCCCACAGCATATAGCCCACCAGTGCCGGGCTGGCGTCAGCAGGCAAATCCAGATGCGGGACTTTCAGCGCGTGCACGGTAAAGATATAGCGGTGTTGGCCGTGGCCGGGTGGTGGGCAGGCGCCGCCAAAACCGGGCTGGCCAAAGTCGGTGCGGCTTTGCATGGCACCGGCAGGTAGCAGCTTGGCGTCGTTACCGGCACTGGCCGGCAGGCCCTGGGTCGTGGCTGGCAGGTTGAAAACCAGCCAGTGCCACCAGCCGCTGCCGGTGGGGGCATCCGGGTCGTACACGGTGACGGCGTAGCTTTGCGTGCCGGCCGGGGCATTTTTCCATGCCAGGGCAGGCGACACATTGCCGCCGTCGCAGCCAAAGCCGTTGAACTCTTGGGCCTTGCTCATGGCCTGGCCGTCTTGCAGCTGCGGGCTGCTCAGTTCAAAAGCCATGGCGGGCAGACTGGCGCAGGCTAGCGCGGTGGTAAGTAGCAGGGTTTTCATCAGGCGTCTCCAAGTGGGGAATAGCGTACCCAGTGTGGCAGGCCTGCCTGATGCTGGCGCGCCGGTGGGCGCCACCGGCTGTGCCGAAATGCTCAAAACCTCATGCCGCGACATCGCGCTGCTGGCGCAGCTGGCTGGGCGTCACGCCAAAGCGCTGGCGGAAGGCGGCGGTAAAGCGCGACGGCGACAGGTAGCCGCAGGCGGCGGCCACATCGCTGAGCGGCTGGCTGCCGCTGTTGACCAGGCCCAGCGCCCGCTCCATGCGCACCTCGCCCAGCAGGGTGGAGAACGAGGTGTGCTCTGCGGCCAATCTGCGCCGCAGCGTAGCCGGGCTCATGGCCAGATGGCGGGCGATATCGGTGGCTTGCCAGTCGCGCGCCGGGTCGAAGGCCAGCAGGCTCTGGATTTGTGCCCGCACGTCCTGCCGCGGCTGGCGAAACAGGTCGGCGCCCTGTCGTGCGGCGGCCAGCGCCAGCATCAGCCCCTGCCAGGCGTGCTCGGCACGCGCCTCGCCCAGCGTACCGGCTTCGGCCTGCGGCAGCAGGGTTTGTAATTGTTGCAGCGCTGCGGCGGCGTCGGGGTGGGGCTGGAATACCGGGGGCGAGTCCTGCCACGGTGGCGCGGGCAGCTGGCTGCCGTATTGGGCCAGCAGGCGTTGCAGCCAGTGCTGCGGCTGCACCAGCGTCCAGGCGCGGTAACCGTGGCGGCCGGGCTGGTTGATGATGTCCACCTCCTGGCCGCCGGGAATCACCAGCCAGCTGCCGGGCGGGCAATGCCAGCTGCCGTGGCGGGTGAGCAGCTGTTTTTCGCCGTGCTCCACCGCTACCAGCAGGGTGGACAGCACCGGCACGCGCGCCAGGCGCTGGCGTTGCAGGCTACGAAAGATATACAGCGGCAGGGTGGACATGGCGGGCTCCTGGCAGGTTGGCCGCATCATGCCGCAGCCCAGGTGTGCTGACGAGGGGGGTGAGCGGCCGGAGCCGACGCTTGCGCGTTGCGGGCGGGTGTCAGCCTTGCGCGGCCAGCCACGCGCTGACGCTGGCCTGCCAGCCATCGTGCTCGCCGGCTGGCAGCGTGTGTTCGGCACCCGCTAGTTGCAGCCGTGCCTGGCTGGCGTCGAACCACAGCTCGCCCTGGGCGAAGCGGCGGTACTGTACCGGCTCGGTCTGCATGGCTACGAAGTCCAGCCGCTGCCAGCCGTGGCTGGCGGCCGGCTGCCATAGCCAGTAGTACACTTGCTCGGGCGGGCTGCCCGCCGGCTGGTCCTGCCGCTTGATTTCCAGCAGGCCACCGGTGGTGCCGTGGAAGGCAAACAGGCAACGCAGTGGCAGCATCATGCCCCCGTTTTGTGTGCCATGTCCGGGCGGTGCTTCATGGCCAGGCCCTTGAGCAGGTAGCGCAGGAACTGGTCGCCGCAGACGCGGTAGTTTTTGTGGCCGGGCTTGCGGAACAGCGCGCCTACCTCGGCGCTGGATACGCTAAAACCGGTGCGTGCGATCAGCGCTTCGATGTCTTCCTGCTTCAGCTCGAACGCCACGCGCAGCTTTTTCAGGATGTCGTTATTGTTCAGGCGCAGCGCAGGTGGTGGCAGCGGGGCGTCGTCGCGGCGACCGCGGCGCTCGATGATCAGGCCGTCCAGAAAGGACGACAGCAGCTCGTCGCTGCAGCTGGCAAAGCCGTCTTCTTCGTCTTTTTTCAGCAGGGCGGCAAAGTCGTCGTCGGCGTAGGGCTCGACGTGCTGCAGGATGGCCAGCATGCGTTTGTCGCTGATGTTCAGGATAAAGCGCACGCTGCGCAGGATGTCGTTGTTAAGCATGGTGGTATCGCAATCAAGGTTGGCCGCAGGTGGCGTGCGGCCAACCTTGCGGCGTCAGCGGGCGGCGGTGCTGCCGTCCTGCCCCAGTTCGACAGCGTAGGACAGGGCCAGGCGGGCAAACTTCAGCGCGTGCGCGGCCTGGTTGCCCATATTGGCCAGCGTGTCGCCGCTGGTGTGAATATGGGGATTGTAATCGCTAAAGCGCGATTCGAACGGCAATGTTGCCGCGTAGCCCTGCTGGTGCCACGAGGCGTGGTCGGAGCAGCCGTAGTTGCATTTGTCGTAGCCTACCTTCAGCGCTGGCTGGTAGGTGCGGATCAGATTGGCCACAAAGGCATTCTGCGCTGCGTTGGTGTAGTCGGTATACAGATAGATGTCCTCGGCGCTGCCTTGCCAGTTGGTCATGTCCAGCTGCAGCACGCCGACCACGTTGGCCTTTTGCTTTTTGTGGCGGGCGGCAATGTCGCCGGAGCCGCGCAGGCCGACTTCTTCGGCGGCGTAGGCGATGAACTTCAGCGTGCGCTGCGGCCGGTAGTTGGCGTCGGCCAGCACGCGGATCACCTCGGTGAGCGTGGCCACGCCGCTGGCGTCATCATCTGCCCCCGGTGCGCGGCTGTTTTCGCTGGTGTTGCCGATGGTGGAGTCCAGGTGCGCGCCCAGCACCACGACCTCTGTGGCTTTGCTGCGCCCGGGCACGGTCAGCATGACCGATTTTTGCGGGTAGCCGGCGTGGCTGACCTGCTCCACCTTGATGTCGCTGCGGCGGCTGGCCAGCTGTTGCCAGTGGCGGTACAGCCAGTTGGCCGCATTCACGCCGTGGCTGGTGGTGTAAAAGCGGTTCTGGTAGGCCGACAGGCTGCCGATGGTGGTGAGCAGGTTGCTTTCCTGCAGCTGTGGCAGCAGTGCGTTTACCCGTTTTTGCTGGCGGAGGGTGTAGTCGGGGGCGGCCGTCGCGGCCAGCAGACTGCTGCGCGCGCTGGCGGCGACGCTCTGGCGCGCACTGCTCAGGCTGGTGTGCACCATATAGCCGCCGCAGTGGCGCTGCTGTTGGTGGATGGCTTCGCTCAGCGCGGGTAGCAGGCTGTCGTCTACCTGGAGCAGGTGCACGGTTTCCGTGCTGGCGGCCAGGCTGCGCTGGCTGGCGTGCAGGCCGCTGTCGTTGCGCAGGCTGTGCTGTTCGCGGCTGGCGCTGGCCGGGGACAGCTGTTGCAGCAGGCGGTAGCCATCGTCACCGATGGACAGCCACACCGGCGCGGCGTGGCAGAAGGGGCTGGCCAGCAGGGTAGTCAGTAGCAGGGGGCGGAGTGTCATGGCATGTTCCTTTTCCGGGCGCAAAAAAACCGGTACCGCGCAGGGCGGCACCGGTGCGGGCTACGGGCTTACAGCGGCTTGCTGCACGCCACGCCCACGCTCTTGAAGGCGGCGGTGACGTCGGCAGCGGTGTAGCCACGGTTTTGCGCAGCTTTCACTACGCCGCACGCGCCGCTGTTGTAGGTGGCGTTGGCGGTCCAGTAAAAGCGGTTGGCGTCGGCAAACACTTCAAACGCTTTGCGCGTGTTCCAGCCGGTTTTGGTCGCCAGCAGGTAGAACGCCTTGTTGTATACGCCGCTGGACAGGTGCGGGTCCATGCCGGCGCGGTAGTTCTTGGCGTGGTCGATGGAGCGGCCGTCCTTGGTGGGGGTGGCCATATAGCGCAGCGCGCCGCTGGCCTTGAAGATTTCGCTGCCCACCAGCCAGTCGTTCTTGCCGCGGGCAAAGTACTCGGCGGCTTCGCCGGCGATGTCGGAGTAGGCTTCGTTCATGCCGCCGGACTGGTTTTTATAGACCAGGCCAGAGTTCTGCTCGGTAAAGCCGTGGCTCACCTCGTGCGAGGACACGTCCAGCGATACCAGCGGGTAGAAGGTGGACGCGCCATCGCCAAAGTTCATGTAGGCACCGTCCCAGAACGCGTTTTCATAGCCGCTACCAAAGTGCACGCGCATGTGCAGCTTGCCCTTGATCGGCGCCACACCCAGCCATTGCTGGTACATGTTGTAGATGACGCCGCCAAAGAAGTGCGCGTCGTTCATCGGCGAGTAGGCACCGTTGATGGCCTTGTAGGCGTTGCGCGGGCAGGCAAACTGGAACGGGGTGGTCTTGGGGTTGTTTTCGTCGGCGCTGTGCTGCAGGTCGACGGTGACCACGGTGCCGCTGTCCATCTTGCAATCGCTGCTTACTTTCAGCGGGCCGTACTGGGTACCGTACTCGTACTGGCCGGTTTTCTTATTGCCGCCGGGGCCGGTAGCGTCGGCGTGCGCCAGCCCTTCCCACTGCTGCAGCACGGTGCCGTTATTGGCATCGATAACGAAGTGCGGGCGGCTGGGCTGCTGGCCGCCGACAAAGAACGACACCAGGTAAACCAGCTGCGCTACGTTGTTGGCGCCCAGTTGTACCACCAGCTCGGCCTTGTCGTTACGGGTGGTGCGGCCGGCGGCTTTCAGGCTCTTGGCCTGCGCCAGTACTTGCTGTGCGCTCAGGGTGGGGCGGGCGCTGGCCAGGTCTTGCTGGATGTCGGCAATGTAGCGGCCGCTGCGGCTGCTGGCACCGGCGAGGCTGCGGGCGTTGCTGTCGGCCTCTTCCACGATGGCTTCGCCCCACACTGGTACGCCCTGGAAATACTGCTGGTAGCGGGTAACGGTTTTGCCATTGGGCAAGGTCAGGCTGCGTAGCACTTTCAGGTCGCCGGCCTGGGCACCGGTCAGGCTTTGCAGCGAGGCGGCGCTGCCGCTGGCCAGGCTGCGCGCTTGCGGTGCAGACAGATCAATAACGGTGGCGGCCTGGGCGGCAGCCGGGAAGGCCAGTGCGGTGGCCAGCGCCAGCGCGTGCAGCGGAAGGTTGCGTGTTTTCACATCGGACTCCTGTGTTGGATTGTGCGAGTTGCCCAGCCTTTGCCTGCCGGTGGCTTGCCTCTGCGGGCAGGTATTTCTCTTGCAGGTCAATGGCTTGGTGCTGCTGTTATCCGCTGCGTCGATGTGGCATTCAAGCGTAGGCTTGGCTGCTGCTGCCAAAGCTGCACTTTGGTTCAGGACAATGTGTAGCCAAAATGAATAATCTACGCTTTTAGATTTTGTGTTAAATGAAAGCGTCTTTTATTGTTCTTGGCTTAAAAATGCCACAAGCCGCCCGTGGGCGGCTTGTGGTGGTGGGCCGATAGCGGCTCAGGGCGCCAGGCGGCTGCGTGCCCAGCTGGCGTCGCCGGCCAGCGTGTACAGCACGCGGTCGTGCAGGCGGCTGGGGCGGCCCTGCCAGAACTCGATGCGGTCCGGCACGATGGCGTAACCGCCCCAGTGCGGCGGGCGCGGTACCGACAGCGGGTGCTTCAGGCCAAAGCTGGCGGCACGGGTGACCAGCACGGTCTTGCTATCGATCTCGGTACTTTGCTCGCTGGCCCAGGCGCCGATGCGGCTGGTGTAGGGGCGGCTGGCAAAGTAGGCGTCGGACACCTCGGGCGCCACTTGTGCCACGCGGCCTTCGATGCGCACCTGGCGCTCCAGCTCCGGCCAGAAGAAGGTCACCGCAATATACGGGTTGGCCGCCAGCTGGCGACCCTTGCGGCTGAGGTAGTTGGTGTAGAACACCAGTTGGCCGTTTTCCACGCCCTTGAGTAGCACGATGCGCGCCGACGGGCGGCCGCTGTCGTCTACGGTGGCGATGTGCATGGCGGTGGGCTCGTGCACCTGCGAGGCAATGGCTTCGTTCAGCCACACTTCAAACTGGGCTACCGCGTCCGGCAGGCAATCGTCGGGCGACAGCTCTTTCTTGCTGTATTCGAGGCGGATATCGGCGAGGTTCAGCGACATGGTCGGGCTCCACAGACAGTAGGGCGGCGCAGGCGCCGCAGGGGTTGGCCGCCATCATACGCCGGTGGCCGCCGGCTGGCCCAGCCTGTCGGCCAGGAAATCCACCAGCATGCGGATCTTGGGCGATAGCTGGCGCTTGTGCGGGTACAGCGCCCAGATGCCTTCTTCCGGCGGCTGCCAGGCGGTGAGCACGGCTTGCAGTGCGCCGCTGGCCAGGTGCGCGGCCACGTAGTAATCGGGCAGCTGTACGATGCCGTGGCCGGCCAGCGCCGCCTGCGTGAGCGCGTGGCCGCTGTTGCAGCGCAGGCGGCCTTGCACCCGCAGCGGGCGGCGTTTGCCGTGTTCGCCGATAAACCAGTGCTCGTGGCTGCCCAGCAGGCAGTTGTGTTGCTCCAGCGCGGCCAACGTTTGTGGCGTACCGTGGGCGGCGAGGTAGGCCGGCGCGGCGCAGATGTGCAGATGGCGGCCGGCCAGCCTGCGCGCGATCAGGCTGGAGTCGGGCAGCTGGCCGATGCGGATGGCCAGGTCGTAGCCATCGTGCACCAGGTCCAGCACCTCGTTGCTCAGCTGCAGCTTGATGTCCAGCGCCGGGTAGCGCTGGCCGAACTGCAGCAGCAGCGGCGCGATGTGGCTCTCGCCGTAGGCCAGCGGCGCGGTGACTTTCAGGCTACCTTGCGGCGTGGACAGGTGCTGCGACACCGCGCGCTCGGCTTCGCCCAGCGAGTCCAGCAACTGGCGGCAGTGTTGCAGGTAGAGCTGGCCGGTGTCGGTCAGCGTAACGTGGCGGGTGGTGCGGTACAGCAGCTGGGTACCCAGCCGCGCCTCCAGCCGCGTCAGCTGGCGGCTCACCTGCGATACCGACAGCCCCAGCGCCTGCGCGGCGCGGGTAAAGCTGCCGTGTTCCGCCACGGCGGCAAATTCGCACACCCCTTCCCATGCCAGCATTATTGCACCCTGTAAAAAATCATTTGCCGATAGCGTGGATTATCCCGCAATCAAAGCCCAATACAATGCGGCCAACCTTTTTACTGACGGAAACCACCATGACTGCCACTACCATTACCTGTAAAGCCGCCGTTGCCTGGGCCGCCGGCCAGCCACTGACGATCGAAGACGTGCAGGTGATGCCGCCGCAAGCGGGCGAAGTGCGCGTCAAGCTGGTGGCCACCGGCGTGTGCCACACCGACGCCTTTACGCTGTCCGGCGACGACCCGGAAGGCATCTTCCCCTGCATCCTGGGCCACGAAGGCGCCGGTATTGTGGAATCGGTGGGCGAGGGCGTCACCAGCGTGGCGGTAGGCGACCATGTGATTCCGCTGTACACGCCGGAATGCGGCGAGTGCAAGTTCTGCAAGTCCGGCAAGACCAACCTGTGCCAGAAGATCCGCGCCACCCAGGGCAAGGGCCTGATGCCGGACGGCACCACGCGCTTCTCGAAAGACGGCCAGCCGATCTACCACTACATGGGCACCTCCACCTTTGCCGAGTACACCGTGCTGCCGGAGATCTCGCTGGCCAAGGTGAACCCGGCGGCCCCGCTGGAAGAAGTGTGCCTGCTGGGCTGCGGCGTCACCACCGGCATGGGCGCGGTAATGAACACCGCCAAGGTGAAAGCGGGCGATACCGTGGCCATCTTCGGCCTGGGCGGCATTGGCCTGTCGGCCATCATCGGTGCGCGCATGGCCGGTGCCAGCCGCATCATCGGTATTGATATCAACGAGAGCAAATTCGCGCTGGCACAAAAGCTGGGCGCCACCGACGTGATCAACCCGCAGCACTTTGACAAGCCGATTCACGACGTGATCGTGGAAATGACCGACGGCGGTGTGGATTTCTCGTTCGAGTGCATCGGCAATGTGAACGTGATGCGCTCGGCGCTGGAATGCTGCCACAAGGGCTGGGGCGAGTCGGTGATTATCGGCGTGGCCGGTGCCGGCCAGGAAATCAGCACCCGCCCGTTCCAGCTGGTGACCGGCCGCGTGTGGCGCGGCTCGGCCTTTGGC
Organism: beta proteobacterium L13; assembly: GCA_000335715.1. Lineage (GTDB taxonomy): Bacteria > Pseudomonadota > Gammaproteobacteria > Burkholderiales > Chromobacteriaceae > Vogesella. Next base: position 254,737 of record AMYZ01000002.1, on the reverse strand, counting down.
GGCGTGCGTGGCCGCTCCGAGCTGCCGCACTTTGTGGAACGCTACCTGAAAGGCGAGTTCCGCCTGGACGACTTCATTACCCACACCATGCCACTGGACGACATCAACACCGCCTTTGACCTGATGCACGAAGGCAAGAGCATCCGCAGCGTGGTGCACTACCAGTAACCCATCGCCTTGCGGCCAACCCCGGGTTGGCCGCAGCCAGGAACACACCATGACGCTGGAACAGATCAGCTGCAACCGCAGCTTTGGCGGCGAGCACCGCCAGTACACCCACGCCTCTGCCGTACTCGGCTGCAGCATGCGCTTTGCCGTCTACCTGCCGCCGGCGGCCTTGCCCGGTGCGCGCGTGCCGCTGTTGTACTGGCTGTCCGGCCTGACCTGCAGCGACGAAAACTTCATGCAAAAAGCCGGCGCCCAGCGCGTAGCGGCCGAGCTGGGCATGGCCATCGTGGCGCCGGATACCAGCCCGCGCGGCGAGGGCGTCGCCGACGACCCGGCCTACGACCTGGGCCAGGGCGCGGGCTTTTACCTGAACGCCACCCAGGCACCGTGGGCGGCGCACTACCGCATGTACGACTACGTCAGCCAGGAGCTACCGGCCTTGCTGGCGGGCCACTTTGATTTTGGCCCCGCGGCGATTGCCGGCCACAGCATGGGCGGCCACGGCGCGCTGCTGTGCGCGCTGAAACGGCCGCAGGATTATGTCTCGGTATCGGCGTTCAGCCCCATTGCCAACCCGGTAAACGTGCCGTGGGGGCAAAAGGCGTTTGCCGCCTACCTGGGCGACGACCCCGCTGCCTGGCAGGCGTGGGACGCCAGCGTGCTGATGGCTGCGGCCAACCCTGCCACGGCGCTGCCGTGCCGGGTAGACGTCGGGCTGGCCGATGGCTTTCTTGATAGCCAGCTGCAGCCGCAGGCGCTGGAAGCCGCCGCGGCCAACAGCGGCTACCCGCTGCAACTGCACCGCCACGAGGGCTACGACCACAGCTACTACTTTGTGGCCAGCTTTATCGAGGCGCAGCTGCGCTTTCACGCAGCCCATCTGGCGCGTGCCTGAGTTTTCCTGCCATGTTTTGGCCATGATCAACGCTGATCGTGGCCAGCTGCGCTGCCCCGCGCCGGGTTTTCGGCTAGAATAGCCCGTTTCCCAAAGCGGATTTTCCTTCGCCACCATGCAGCTGGTAGCCATCGGACTCAACCACCATACCGCGCCCTTGTCGATACGCGAGCGGCTGGCCTTTCCTGCAGAAACCCTGCCGGATGCGCTGGCGCAGCTGGTGGATTCGCAAGCCGCGCGGGAAGCCACCATTGTGTCCACCTGTAACCGCACCGAGCTGTACTGCGCCACGCAGCGCCCGGAAGACGCCCTGCGCTGGCTGGCCGGCTACCACGGGCTGACGCTGGACGAGGTGCGCCCCTACCTGTACCTGCTGGATGCGCCGGAAACCGCCCGCCATGCTTTCCGCGTGGCCTCCGGGCTGGACTCCATGGTGCTGGGCGAAACGCAGATCCTGGGCCAGATCAAGGACGCGGTGCGTACCGCCGAGCGCGCCGGTACGCTCGGCAGCCTGCTCAACGGTTTGTTCCAGAAAACCTTTTCGGTGGCGAAGGACGTACGCAGCCAGACGGCAGTCGGTGCCAGCTCGGTGTCCATGGCTGCTGCCGGGGTGAAGCTGGCCGAGCAGATTTTCGCCAGCGTCGGCGGGCTGAACGTGCTGTTCATTGGTGCCGGCGAGATGATCGAGCTGGTGGCCACCCATTTTGCCGCGCGCCAGCCGGCGCAGATTACCGTGGCCAACCGTACGCTGGAGCGCGGCCAACGTCTGGCCGAGCAGTTCGGCGGCAATGCCATTACCCTGTCCGAGCTGCCAGACCAGTTGCAACGCTACGACGTGGTGGTCAGCTCCACCGCCAGCCAGCTGCCGATTATCGGCAAAGGCATGGTAGAGCGTGCCATCAAGGCGCGCCGCCACCGCCCCATGTTCATGCTGGACCTGGCCGTACCGCGCGATATCGAGGCCGAAGTTGGCCGCATGGACGACGTGTACCTGTACACGGTAGACGACATCGCCGGCATTGTAGAGGTAGGTCACCAGGCGCGTAACCAGGCGGCGGAAGAGGCCGAGCTGATTATCGGCCACCGCGTGGCCGAGTTTACCGACTGGCTGAAACGCCGCGAGTCGGTACCGCTGATCCGCGCGCTGCGCGACGAAAGCGAGCGTATCCGCCGCCACGCGCTGGAGGCGGCCATGAAGCAGCTGGCCCGTGGCGACGACGCCGAAAAAGTGCTGGAGGCGCTGTCCGTCCAGCTCACCAACAAACTGATGCACCCGCCGACGCAGGCGCTGTCTAGCGGCAGCGGCGCGGCGCACGACGCGCAGGTCGAGCTGATCGCGCGTTTGTATCGCTTACACCCGGAGCAGTAATGAAACCGTCGATCGCGGCCAAACTCGCCCAGCTGGTAGAACGGCTGGAAGAGGTTACCCACCTGCTGGCAGCAGAAAACGCCACCTCCAATATGGACGCCTTCCGCAAGCTGACGCGCGAGCACGCCGAGCTGACCCCGGTGGTAGAAGCGTTCAACGCCTACCGCCAGTGCGAAGCCGATGTGGCCACCGCCAGCGAGCTGCTGGACGACCCGGACATGAAAGAGTTCGCGCAGGAAGAAATCGCGGCCGCCAAAGACAAGCTGGCCGCGCTGGACGTGGAGCTGCAAAAGCTGCTGCTGCCCAAAGACCCGAACGACGACAAGAACATCTTCCTGGAGATTCGCGCCGGCACCGGTGGCGACGAGGCCGCGCTGTTTGCCGGCGACCTGCTGCGCATGTACACCCGTTTTGCCGAGCGTAACCGCTGGCAGGCCGAGATTGTGTCCGCCAGCGAGTCTGACCTGGGTGGCTACAAAGAGGTGATCGTGCGCCTGATCGGCCAGGGCGCGTACTCGCGCCTGAAGTTCGAATCCGGCGGCCACCGCGTGCAGCGCGTGCCTGCTACCGAAACCCAGGGTCGCATCCACACCAGTGCCTGCACCGTGGCGGTGATGCCGGAGGCCGACGAGATCGCCGAGGTGGTGCTGAACCCGGCCGACCTGCGTATCGATACCTACCGTGCCAGCGGCGCCGGTGGCCAGCACATCAACAAGACCGACTCTGCGGTGCGCATTACCCACTTGCCCACCGGTATCGTGGCCGAGTGCCAGGACGGCCGCTCGCAGCACGCCAACAAAGCCAGCGCCATGCAGGTGTTGGCCGCACGCATCTACGATATCCAGCTGCGCGAGAAAAACCAGAAAGAAGCCGCCGAGCGCAAGAGCCTGATCGGCTCCGGCGACCGCTCCGAGCGCATCCGTACCTATAACTACCCGCAAGGCCGCATTACCGACCATCGCATCAACCTGACGCTGTACAAGCTGGACTACGCCATGGACGGCGACCTGTACGAGCTGACCGACGCACTGGTGGCCGAGCAACAGGCCGAACTGCTGGCCCAGTTGGCCGAGTAATACCCTGCAGCCAACGGCTGCCAATGCAAACAAAACACCCCTTTGCGCCGGGCGCACAGAGGTGTTTTGTTTTGTGTGGTGTGCAGCGTGCAGGATGCGCTGCGGTATCCATGTGGCAAGCAGGGTACAGCACCGTGGTTTTACGGCATTAAAGGCTGCTTGATATTGTTTTACAATATATTAATGTATATATTGATATGTGTATCTCATCAACAGGTGGCTATCATGTTCCAACGCAATATCGGCAGTACCGAGCGAGTCATCCGCATCGTCGCCGGCCTGGGCATTACCGCCCTGGCCTTTGTCGGCCCGCAAACGCCCTGGGCGCTGCTGGGTCTGGTGCCGCTGGCTACCGGCCTGATGGGCTGGTGCCCCCCGTATGCCATTTTTGGCATCAACACCTGCAAGGTGCCGCCCAAGCAAGACTAAGCCGGGGTAGAAATGAAAAACGCGAGGCAGATGCCTCGCGTTTTTTTGTGGCCAGCTAGCAGCCTAGCGGGTGATCACCGGTGGCACATCCAGCGCCAGCGCGGCCTGGATAGCATCGTCGTCTTCATGGAAGGGGCCGATGCGGACACGGTACAGACCCTGCTGGTTCACAATCGCCAGCTTGTCGTTATAACTGCTGGCTTCCTCTCGCATCAGCTGCTTGAGCTGTGCTTCGGCAGTAGCCAGGCGGTCGTAAGCACCCAGCTGCAGGAAGTAGGGCTCGCCGTTGTTATCCGGCTTTTGCAGTGCGGCCGGCTTGGTGGCAATGCGGTCACTGCCTTCCACCGGAAACACGCGCTCTACGACTACGCTGCCAGAACCGCTGCGCACGATATTCAGCTTGTGGGCTGCGGCGTAGCTCAGGTCCATCAGGCGGCTTCTATGAAACGGGCCGCGGTCGTTAATGCGCACAATGACGGATTCGCCATTTTTCACATTGGTTACCCGGGCATAGCTCGGGATGGGCAGCGTCGGGTGTGCAGCCGTCATGGCAAACATGTCGTAGCGCTCGCCAGAGCTGGTCTTGCGACCGTGAAACTGTTTGCCGTACCACGAGGCCTTGCCAGTCTGGCGATAAGGCTTCTCGGATCGGTCCGGGCGGAAACTCATGCCCAGCGCCGAGTACGGTTTGTTGGCCGAAGCAATCAGTGGTTCCGATTGCGGGATGGCATCTGGCACCAGGTCCAGATTGACCGGAATCCGGTCTGCCGGGCCGTCGTTCTGGAAAAAAGCCCCAGTATTACTGCCCGGTTTCTTCACATTGGCCTTGGCAGACTGCGTCGCAGTTGCCGGCCTGACAGTGGTACAAGCTACCAGAAAAATGCTGGCACACACGAGCCACAGCCATCGGTAAAAAGGTTTCATGACCTCTCCTTATGCTGTTGTGCCAACCGTGAATTGCTAAATCCCTCCGGCAAAACCATGCTGACGCCAGGCTTCGAATACAAGCACGGCGACGGCGTTGGAGAGATTCAAGCTGCGCGATTCGGGCTGCATGGGCAGCCTAACCCGCTGTTCCGTCGGCAGGGTTGCCACAATATCTGCTGGCAAGCCGCGGGATTCGGGGCCGAAAAGCAATACATCGCCGGGTTGGAAGGCGATGTGGTCGTGCCGCGTGGCACCTTTGGTGGTGGCTGCAAAGATTCTGCGGCCAGCCAGGTGGGCCAGACAGGCTTCCCAGTTCTCGTGAACCACCATGCGCGCGTACTCGTGATAATCGAGCCCGGCACGCTTCAGTTTGGCGTCCTCAAGCGGAAAACCCAGCGGTTTGACCAAGTGCAATTCACAGCCGGTGTTGGCACAGAGTCGAATAATATTGCCTGTATTAGGCGGTATTTCCGGCTGGTAGAGAACAACGGTAAACATCGTTGCGGGTCGAATATTCCAATGAATCAACAGGTTGGTCAAGCTTGACGAGCAATGGCCCTGGCCAGCACCCAGGCATCTACCTGTTTTGCCCCTGATTTTCTCAGGGTTTTGGCCAGGGAATGCAGGGTGGCGCCGGTGCTGGCGACATCGTCCACAATGGCAATATAAAGCCCGTCGCAGCGACGTTTTACGCCGAAGGCATCACGCACATTTTTCAGCCTTTCGCGGCGGTTCAGGGCGGCCTGGCTGTCCGTGTTGCGTTTGCGCCAACACAGCTGGTCGTCAAATCGGACGCGCATTGTATCAGCCAGCGCGCGCGCCAGGGCATCGGGCAGGTTAAAGCCTCGCTCGTGTAGCCTGGCCGCCGCCAGCGGTACCGGGATGATCAGGTCTGGCAGCGGGCGGTCTGCGCCGCACGGCACGTGTGCCAGGGCTTGTGGCATCAGGCTGGCCAGCACGCCTTGCAGTGCGGGTGACGGGGCGTACTTGCAGCGTGTGATCAGGCCTTCCAGCGGGTAGTCGTAATCGTAGGCGCTATACAGGTGGGCGAAGGCGGGGTGCTTGCCCTGGCAGTCGCCGCAGGGGGCCTGGGCACTGGCGGCGGGGGCCTGGCATATCGGGCAGCGATGGCCCAGGCGCCATGGCAGCTGCTGGCGGCAGGGCGCACATAGTCCATGGAGGGTGGCACGTTGGCCGCATAACTGGCAGTGCTGTTCAAATAATGGGCAGCTGTCAATTATGTATCTGCACAGGTTTGACAGCATCGGTCGGCTCCCGCAAGATTCGTCTCATGTTTTTACTCTAATGACGAGCGATTGCCCACCATGAACCAGGCCACCATCCAATTTACCCGCCCTGCCACGCCGCACGCGGAAACCACGTTGTGGTCGCAGGCCGAGATCGAGGCGCTGTACGACCTGCCGTTCATGGAGCTGGTATTCCGCGCCGCCGAGGTACACCGCCAGCATTTCGACCCCAGCCGCGTGCAGCTGTCCACGCTGGTTTCCATCAAGACCGGCGGCTGTCCGGAGGACTGCGGTTACTGCCCGCAGTCGGTTCACCACGATACCCCGGTAGAAAACCAGCCGATGATGACCGTGGACGAGGTGGTAGAAGCCGCGCGCAACGCCAAAGCCAACGGAGCCGGCCGCTTCTGTATGGGCGCTGCCTGGCGTGGCCCGAAAGATGCCGACCTGGAAAAAACCCTGGACATGGTGCAGCAGGTCAAAGCACTGGGCCTGCAGACCTGCGCCACCTTTGGCCTGCTGAAAGACGGGCAGGCCGAAAAGCTGAAAGACGCCGGCCTGGACTTCTATAACCACAACCTGGATACCGCGCCGGACAAGTACGCCGACATCATCCAGACCCGCGAGTACGAAGACCGCCTGGACACCCTGGGCAAGGTACGCGGTGCTGGCTTGTCGGTATGCTGTGGTGGCATTGTGGGCCTGAACGAAACCCGCGAGCAGCGCGCCGGGCTGATTTTGCAGCTGGCCAACCTGGAGCCGCAGCCGGAATCGGTGCCGGTCAATAATCTGGTGAAAGTCAGCGGCACGCCGCTGGACGATGCCGACGCGCTGGACTGGACCGAATTTGTGCGAACCATCGCCGTGGCACGCCTGACCATGCCCAAGAGCTATGTCCGCCTGTCGGCCGGCCGCCGCGAGATGCCGGAAGCCATGCAGGCGCTGTGCTTCCTGGCCGGTGCCAACTCCATTTTCTACGGCGACAAGCTGCTCACCACCGGCAACCCGGATGTGGACGCCGACCGCGCGCTGATGGACAAGCTGGGCCTGCAGCCTTTATAAGCGGCACCTTGCACTGAATAATGCCCCGAGCACCTGCTTTGCCCAGGTGCTTTTTTTATGTACTGCCAGAAAGGTTGGCCGCATGCACCCGGATCAGCTAGAACCCGCCCTGGCCGCGCTGGCGGCCGAGCATCGCCTGCGCCAGCGCCACGCGCTGCACAGCCCGCAAGGCCCGCACGTCATCATCGATGGCCGCGATTACCTGGCCTTTGCCAGTAACGATTACCTGGGCCTGGCCAACCACCCGGCGCTGAAGAGCGCCATGCAACAGGCTATTGAGCAGTGGGGCGTGGGTGCCGGTGCCTCCGAGCTGGTGGCCGGCCATTTTGCCATCCAGCAGCAGGCCGAAGCCGCCCTGGCCGACTGGGTAGGCTGCGAGGCCGCGCTGGTGTTTGGCTCCGGCTATGCGGCCAACCTGGGGGTGATTACCAGCCTGGTGGGGCGCGGCGACGCGGTGTTTGCCGACAAGCTCAACCATGCCTCGCTGAACGATGCCTGCGTGCTGTCGCGGGCCGATTTTCAACGGTTTCGCCATAGTGATCTGGCGCATCTGGAAGCGCTGTTGCAAAAAACCCCGGCCCGCACGCGGCTCATTGCCGTGGATGCGGTGTACAGCATGGATGGCGACGAGGCACCGCTGCGCGAGCTGCTGGCGCTGGCCGAACGCTACGACGCCTGGCTCTATCTGGATGATGCCCATGGTTTCGGCCTGCTGGGCGAAGGGCGCGGTGCGCTGGTGGAGTACGCTTTGCACCACCCGCGCGTGGTGTACATGGCCACGCTGGGCAAGGCTGCCGGGGTGGCTGGTGCCTTTGTGGCGGGCAGCCATGCTTTGGTGCAGTGGCTGGTGAACACCGCCAGGACGTATATTTTCACCACCGCGCATCCCCCTGCGCAGGCGGCGGCCATTCTGGCCAGCTTGCAGGTGATGCAGCAGGAGGGCTGGCGGCGGGAACGAGTGCAGCAGCATATTTTGACATTACGGCAATTTATGCAGGATAAATCTTTGCGATTGCTCTCTTCCCGTTCGCCAATTCAAGCGATTATTATTGGCAGTAACGAGGCTGCGGTAGGAATGGCTGCCGCCCTGCGCGAGCAGGGTGTGTGGATACCAGCCATTCGGCCTCCCACGGTACCGGCAGGAACGGCAAGATTGCGCGTTTCCTTGTCGGCGGGTCATACCGCAGGTGATTTGGCGGCGTTGTTGGCTGCGCTACAGCAGGTAGCGCGATAAAGCGGCCGCCCGAAACGCCAAGCAGTAAGACCACACGAGAATAATAGCCACCGCGCGCTAATGATGACGAGTGGGTCGATAAAGACTGTATGAACAGTACGGCTGATTTTCTGTTTACACCAGAAGAAGCTGCCGAAGCGGCACTGGACTTTTTGTTCCGCTTGCAGGCTCCTGAGGGTGCAGCAGTTTGGGGGAAACCGGGAACCGTCTGGCAATGCCTTGCCAGCCGGGGAGATTGCACTGGCTTGCCAGTGCCTACCGCATTGTCGGGCGAGCTGTCCTGGCAAGCGCCGGTGCAGTGCCACCCCTTGGGTAGCCCGGGCCAGCCGCTAGGCTGGCTGTTATGGCATGGTGCACGCCAGGCCGATGAGCTCACCCGGCGCCTGGCGGTATTACTGTCCGGCCACCTGGTGGCCGGCAGCATGCGGGGCGAGTTGGCCGTAGCCCGTACCACCCACGAAGCCCTGCTGGAAATCAGCCGTCTGGCCAACCACGCCGACAGCGTGGACGATTTTCTGCCGCGCATGCACCGCGCAGTCAGCCGCCTGATGCCGGCAGACAATTTCTATCTCGCCCTGTTTGACGAAGAAGCCGGGCAGATCCGCTTCCCTTATTTTGTTGACCAGCATGAGCACGCGCCACCAGACGTTGGCCGCGCCTACCCGCTGCGCGGGCCTAGTGCCTCGCTGACCGCGTGGCTGATTCGCGAAAACCACTTTTTACTGCTCAAGGGCGACGAAATCCGCGTGCTGTGCCAGCGCGAGCGCATCCGCTTTATGGGTGTGCAGCCGCACTGGTGGATGGGCATGCCGCTGGTGAGCGGCGCCGGCAAGGTAATGGGCGCGGTGGTTATCCAGGGCTACGACACCGGCTACACGCCGGCACTGGCGGACGAGTCCACCTTTTTGTACGTGGGTCACCATATCTCCTGCGCGCTCGACCGCCTGCTGTACCGCGCGCACCTGGAGCAACAGGTGTGGCAGCGTACCAGCGAGCTGGAGGGCATCAACGCACGGCTACGCGCCGAGGTCGTCGAGCGCCAGCGCAGTGAGCAGCTGCAGCACATGCTGTTCCGCATTGCCGAGCTGTCCAATACCAGCCTGTCGATGGAAGCCTTTTTTGTCGGCCTGCACCGTTTGCTGTCCGAATTCATCGATGCCAGCAACTGCATGGTGGCGCTGTACGACCAGAGCCGCGACGAGCTGAGCTTCCCGTATTGCTCCGACCTGCGCCTGGCCGAGCTGTCGCCACGCTCGCCCGGCCGCGGCCCGGTAGAGCAGGTGCTGCACAGCGGCCGCCCATTGCTGCTGGCCGACATGCACAGCCACCCGCTGTTCGGCATGCAAAACGACAACGGCACGCCGCCACACAGCTGGCTGGGCGTGCCGCTGTACAGCGGCAATATGCTGCGTGGCGTGCTGTCGGTGCAGAGCTACCAGGAAGACACGCGCTACAGCTGGCGAGATCAGGAAATCCTGGAGTTTGTGGCCAACCATATCGGCAGTGCGCTGGCGCGCGTGCAGGCGCTGGATGACCTGCAGCGAGCCTATATGGACCTGGAGCAGCGTGTGCGCGAGCGCAGCGACGCGCTGGATGCGGCCAACGCCCAGCTGCAGCACGACAGCCTGCACGACCCGGTGACCAAGCTGCCCAACCGTAACCATTTCTCGCGCGTGCTCAAGCGTAGCTGGGACCACTTCCAGCTGGCGCCCGAGCAGCGCTTTGCCGTGCTGCTGATCGACCTGGACCGCTTCAAGCTGGTCAACGACACCCTGGGCCACCTGATTGGCGACCAGCTGCTGATCGAAGCCGGCCAGCGCATTCGCCAGAGCCTGCGCTTTGGCGACTTCATGGCGCGCCTGGGCGGCGATGAATACGCCGTGCTGCTGGCCTCGGTAGACGATATGGCCGAGTGCGAACAAGTGGCCCGTGACCTGGTGGCTGCTTTCGAGCGCCCTTTTGTGCTATCCGGGCGCGAGGTGTTTTCCACCGTCAGCGTGGGCGTGGTACTGGCCAGCAAAGAGCACTACAGCCGCGCCGAAGACCTGCTGCGCGACGCCGACCACGCCATGTACCGTACCAAGCAGAACGGCCGCCACGGCTATACCCTGTTCAACCACGCCCTGCGCTGCAACCAGGCCGACCAGCTGGCGCTGGAAGCCGAGCTGCGTCACGCGCTGTCCAACGACAGCGAGCTGGTGCCGTACTACCAGGCCATTGTCGATAGCCACAGCGGCCGCCTGGCCGGTTTCGAGACGCTGGTGCGCTGGCATCACCCCGAGCTGGGCATGATCGCCCCGGGCGTGTTCCTGCCCATGGCCGAGGAAAGCGGGCTGATCCTCAAGCTGGACCGCTACATGATAGAGCGCGCCTGCGCCCAGCTGGCCCAGTGGTACGCCGATGGCACCATCACCCACGAAGTGTGCCTGCACATCAACCTGTCCAGTGCCCACTTCCACGACACCAAGCTGGTGGACTGGATGCTGCGCCTGATCCAGCAGCACCAGCTACCACCGGGTACCCTGCACCTGGAAGTGACCGAAAGCGCGCTGATCGACGTGCCCGAGGTAGCCATCGAGGTGATGCGCCAGCTCAAGACCCATGGCATCTGCCTGGCGCTGGACGACTTTGGCACCGGCTATTCGGCGCTGTCCTACCTGCATCGCTACCATTTCGATGTGCTGAAGATCGACCAGGCCTTTGTGCGCGAGGTGCACTGCCAGGAGGAGTCCATCGCCATCGTGCGCGCCATCGTGGCCTTGGCCGAGGCGCTGGGCATGGAAGTCGTCGCCGAAGGCGTGGAAACCGAGGTGCAGGTGCGCGCGCTGCGCGAGCTGGGCTGCCCGCGCCTGCAGGGCTACTACTTTGCCCGCCCGGCCCCGGCCGCCGAGCTGGACTGGCTGCGCCTGGCCGGCATGCCGGCCGAGCTGGCCCGCAGCGCCTGATCGCGCCACGCCTGCCGGGCAGAGCGGTATCTTTCCGCCGTCTTTATTGCGAAAATGCCGCTTTGCCCCCATATGGCTGTTCCATGAGCCTTTTCATTGAAACCCACGGTCGCGGCCCGGATGTGGTGCTGCTGCACGGCTGGGGCCTGCACGGCGGCGTGTTCGACCGCGTAGCGGCCAACCTGGCCGCCGACTTTTGCGTGCATTGCGTCGACCTGCCCGGCCACGGCGCCAGTGCCGCTGTCGATATTTTTCATCCCGACCCGATCGCCGCCACCCTGGCCGAGCGCTTTCCCCTGCCGGTGCACGTGGTGGGCTGGTCGCTGGGCGGCCTCATCGCCCAGCACTGGGCAGCGCGCTACCCGGCGCAGGTAAAAAGCCTGGCGCTGATTGCCACCAGCCCGCGCTTTGTACGCGACGATAGTTGGCCGCACGCGCAGCAGCGCAGCGCCATCGAGGGCGTGGGGGCCAGCCTGGATCGCCAGTTCGAGCTGACGCTGGAGCGTTTTCTGGCGCTACAGATGATGGGTGCCCCGGCGGCGCGGCAAACGCTGGCCGACCTCAAGGCGCAGCTGTTTTCGCATGGCCGCCCGCAAGGGCTGCTGCCCGCGCTGGAATGTCTGCTGGCCGCCGACGCGCGGGAACTTGCCGCCGATATCCATTGTCCTGTAGGGCTGTTCTTCGGTGCGCGTGACGCGATTACGCCGATAGGCGCTGGCCGCTGGCTGGCCGATGCCCTGCCGGATGCTACCCTGTACGAATTTGCCCAGGCTTCGCATGCGCCGTTCTTGTCACACGAGAACGTGTTTATCGACCACCTGCGCCACCACCTGGAACAACACGCATGAGCGAAGCGTTTTACACCGACAAATCCCGCGTCCGCGCCTCGTTCGAGCGCGCCGCCGCCAGCTACGATTCGGCCGCCGTGCTGCAACGCGAAGTGTGCGACCGCATGGCCGAGCGCCTGGACTACATCAAGCTGCAACCGCAAGTAATCCTGGACGCCGGCAGTGGCACCGGTTACGGCAGCGCCGCCTTGCGCCAGCGCTATCCGGACGCGCGTGTGGTGGAGCTGGACCTGGCGCACGCCATGCTGGCCGCCTCGCGCGAAAAGCAGCGCGCCGGGCAGGGCATGCTGTCGCGCTTGTTCAAGCCGCAGCAGCCGTGGCAGCTGTGCGCCGATATCGAGCGCCTGCCACTGGCCGACAACAGCGTGGACATGATCTGGTCCAGCCTCACCATCCAGTGGGTGAACGTGCCGGACCAGGTGTTTGCCGAGTTCCAGCGTGTGCTCAAACCAGGCGGCATGCTGATGTTCGCCACCTTGGGGCCGGATACGCTGTTCGAGCTGCGCGACGCTTTTGGCCACGCCGACGGCGCCACCCACGTGAACCAGTTCATCGACATGCACGATCTGGGCGACGCGCTGATGGCGGCGCAGTTCAGCGAGCCGGTAATGGACATGGAAAAAATCGTGCTCACCTACGAGCACGCCCGTGAAGTGATGCAGGATCTGAAAGCCATCGGCGCCCATAACGCCACCGCCGGCCGTGGCCGCGGCCTGATGGGCAAGCACGCCTGGCAGCGCGTGGTGGACGCCTACGAGCAGCGCCGCCATAACGGCCAGCTGCCCGCCACCTACGAAGTGCTGTACGGCCACGCCTGGAAAGGCGAGCCAAAGAAAAAACCGACCATCCTGCCCGACGGCAGGCAGGTTATCGAATTTACCCGTAACGCGCCCAAGCGCTGAGAAAAGCCTTTATGTTGTCTGTTCGCCGTTTTGCTGCCCTGTCCCTGCTGGCAGGCCTGGCCGCCTGCACCACACCCACCTCTGCCCCGGTAGTGCAGCAGCCGCTGCCCAAGCCCAAGCTGGCTTTTGCCCTGGGGGGCGGTGCCGCCAAGGGCTTTGCCCACGTGGGGGTGATTCGCGTGCTGGAGCAAAACGGCATCAAGGCCGACATCGTCACCGGCACCAGCGCTGGCAGCATTGTCGGTGCCATCTACGCCAGCGGCGTGGACGGCGAAGCGCTGCGCTACCGCGCCATGCGCATCAACGAAGACGACCTGAAAGACTTTACCTTCTCTACCAGCGGCTTTCTGAAGGGCGAGAAGCTGGCCGCGCTGGTGAACCAGCAGGTGGACGGCAAACGCATCGAGCAGCTGCCGCGCAAATTCGGCGCGGTAGTCACCGACCTGGATAGCGGCGCGCGCGTGGTGCTGAAAAGCGGCGATACCGGCACGGCGGCCCGCGCCTCGGCCGCCATCCCCAATGTGTTCCAGCCGGTTACCATCAATGGCCGCCGCTACGTAGACGGCGGCCTGGTGAGCCCGGTGCCGGTGATGGCTGCCCGTGAAATGGGCGCCGACATCGTCATTGCGGTAGACATCTCGGCCAAGCCCACCGGCAAGGCCAGCAGCGGCTTTCTGAGCCTGCTGGACCGCAGCCTGAACATCATGAACCTCACCGCGCTGAACCTGGAGCTGAAACAGGCTGACGTGGTGCTGCGCCCGGCGGTACTGCACATCGGCGCCGCCGACTTTGACGAGCGCGCCAGCGCCATCGCTGAAGGCGAAAAAGTGGCCCGCGCCATGCTGCCGCAGGTGAAAGCCGCCATCGATAACTGGGTGAAGCGCAAACGTGCCGCCTAAGCTGCTACCGCGCAGCCTGCGCGCCCTCGCCCCGCTGCTGTTGGCCGCGTGTACGAGCGTGGCACCACCGGCTGCCCAGCCGCCTGCCGTAACGCTGCCCGCCACCCCGGCCAGCGCCCCGGTAGCCGAGGCACCGCCAGCCGAGGCACCGCCAGCCGTGCCGGTAGCCCCCGCCAAACCCGTTGCGGCCAACCCTGCACCGGCCAAGCCAGCTGCACCAAAAGTCGTGCGCAAGCCGCGCATTGCGCTGGCGCTGGGCGGCGGCGCGGCCAAGGGCTTTGCCCACGTGGGCGTGATTCGCGCGCTGGAGCAGCAGGGCATCGTGCCCGACATCATCACCGGCACCAGCGCCGGCAGCGTGGTGGGGGCTATCTACGCAACGGGTATGAGCGCCGACAAGTTGCGCCGCCGCGCGCTGGCGCTGAACGAAGACGAGCTGAAAGACTTCAGCCTGTCCGGTGGCGGCTTCCTGAAAGGCGACAAGCTGGCGGCGATGGTGAACCGCGAGGTTGGCCGCAAGCGCATCGAGCAGCTGCCGCGTACCTTTGCCGCCGTGGCCACCGACTTTGACAGCGGCGCGCGCGTGGTCTTCCGCAGCGGCGATACCGGCACCGCCGTGCGTGCCTCTGCCGCCATTCCCAATGTGTTCCAGCCGGTCACCATCCGTGGCCGCCGCTACGTGGACGGCGGCCTGGTCAGCCCGGTGCCGGTCAGCGCCGCGCGCGAACTGGGTGCCGACATCGTCATCGCTGTCGATATCACCGCCAAGCCGGCGCAGCGCAAAAGCGGCGTGCTAGGCACCTTCGACCAGAGCCTGTCCATCATGACCCAGGCCGCGCTGGCCAACGAACTGAAAGGCGCCGATGTGATCCTGCGCCCGCAGGTGCTGGGTCTGGGCGCCGCTGACTTCGACCAGCGCCGCCGCGCCATCCGCGAAGGCGAACGCGTCGGCAAACAGGGCATCCCCGCCATCCGCCGCATCATCGCTGCCTGGCAGCAGCGGCAGCGTTAAGGCGCGGGCTTTACGGCGGCAGCGTGCTCGGGCAAGCTGCTGTTTTCCTTGCTGCATGCCGTTTCCATGTCTGCTTACCGCATCCTGTTGGCCGAAGACGAGCCGGCCATCGCCGATACTTTGCTGTATGCCCTGCAACGCGAGGGCTGGCAGGTGCGGCACTGCACGCTGGCGCGCGACGCCGAAGCAGCGCTGGCGGCCGAGCCGCCGCAGCTGCTGATCCTCGACATCGGCCTGCCGGACGATAGCGGCCTGGCGCTGCTGGGCCGCTTGCGCCGCCACAGCGAGCTGCCGGTGATGCTGCTGACCGCCCGCGCCGACGAGGTGGACCGCGTGTTGGGGCTGGAGCTGGGCGCCGACGACTACGTGGTGAAACCGTTCAGCCCGCGCGAGGTGGTGGCGCGGGTGCGTGCCATCCTCAAGCGCAGCCAGCCCGCGGTGGTGGCTGCGACCAACCCTGACAGCCTGTTCTGCCACGAGGCGGCGGCGCGGCGCATCCGCTTTGCCGGCCAGGCGCTGGTGCTGACACCGTCCGAATACCGGCTGCTGGCCACGCTGTTGGCACGGCCGGGGCAGGTGTTCAGCCGCAGCCAGCTGCTGGACGCGCTGGGCGAGGCAGCCGAAGACAGCTTCGAGCGCACCATCGACAGCCACATCAAGACCATGCGCGCCAAGCTGCGCCAGGTGCGTGCCGACCTCGACCCCATCGTGACCCACCGTGGCTTCGGCTACGCGCTGGAGCAGGGCTGATGCGTTTTTCCTGGCGCATTTTTGCCGGCTACTTCCTGCTGCTGGGGCTGTTGGCCGCCTACGTGGTGAGCGTGGTGCGCGACGAGATCAAGCCGGCCATGCGGCGCTCGGCCGAGGCGGTACTGCTGGACACCGCCAACCTGCTGGCCGAGATGGTGCAGCCGGACATGGTGGCCGGCCGGCTGGATGATGGCCGCCTGGCAGCCATACTGCAGCGTTTTGCCGCGCGCCAGCCGCAGGCCGAGGTGTGGGGCGTACGCCAGGATCACACCCAGCTGCGCGTCTACCTCACCGACGCCCGTGGCGTGGTGCTGCTGGATTCCGCCGGCCAGGCGGTAGGCCAGGACTACAGCCGCTGGCGCGACGTGGCGCTGACGCTGCGCGGCCAGTACGGCGCGCGCAGCACGCTGGCCGATGCGGCCAACCCCTTGTCTAGCGTGATGTACGTGGCGGCGCCGGTACGCGACGGCCAGCGCATCATCGGCGTGCTCACCGTCAGCCGGCCCAATCTCGCGATGCAGCCGCATATCGAACGCAGCGAGGCCAAGCTGGGGCGGCTGATCGGCGTGGTGCTGTTGGCCGCGCTGCTGCTGGGGGCGCTGTTTTCGTGGTGGCTCAGCCGCGGCATTACCCGTCTGACGCGCTTTGCCGATAGCGTGAGCGCCGGGGGCAGCGCACCGGTGCCGCATTTTGCCGCCAACCGCGAGCTGGACACGCTGGCGCAGGCCTTGGGCCGCATGCGCAGCGAGCTGGACGGCAAGGCCTACGTGGAACACTACGTGCACGACCTCACCCACGAGCTGAAGTCGCCGTTGGCCGGCCTGCGTGCGTCGGCCGAGCTGCTGCAGGACGACCTGCCGCCGGCCGAGCGCGCGCGATTTTTGCAGCACATCGACAGCGAAAGCGTGCGTCTGCAGCAGATTGTCGATCACTTGCTGCAGCTGGCCTCGCTGGAGGCTGCCGGCCGCCTGAAGCAGCCGCAAGCGCTGTCGCTTACCGAGCTGCTGGCCGGAGAACTGCAGGCGCTGGCACCGCAGCTGGGCGCGCGCCGTGTCACGCCAGCGGCCACGCTGCCGCAGGCCACGGTAGCGGGCGATGCTTTCCTGCTACGCCAGGCGCTGCGCAACATCCTGCAGAACGCCATCGACTTTACCGCCGACGAGGGCAGCATCAGCCTGCAATTACAGCCGGTAGCCAACGGCTGGCAGTTGCAGATTGCCAACGACGGCCCGCCGGTGCCGGACTATGCGCTGCCGCGGCTGTTCGACCGTTTCTATTCGCTGCCGCGCCCGCACGGGCCGAAGAGCAGCGGCCTGGGCCTGGCGCTGACGCGCACCATCGTGCAGCTGCACGGTGGCGACATTGCGCTGGCCAACCAGCCGCCGGGCGTGTGCGTCACGCTGCGCCTGCCTGCCATGGATGCGGCCAACCCCTTGGCGCGGGTGCTGGGCTGAGCGGCCGTCTTCACACAATCCCCACATAGCGCCCATTTTCCCTCCACGTGGCGGCGGCAAGCTGACGACACCATGACGGCTTGAGGGAGAACACGATGAAAATGGGATGGAAAGCGCTGGCACTGGCCGGCATTGCCTTGTTGATGTTGCTGGCGCTGGGCCTGGTACGCAGCCTGCTGGACGAGCGGCAGAGTCGCGCGCAAGAGGTGCAGCAGGAAATTGCCCAGTTCAGCGCCGGCGAGCAGGCGCTGGGCGGCCCCTATTTGGTGCTGCCCTACACCGTGACGGTGGGCAAGTGGCAGCCTGCCGATAGCGGCAAGGGCGGGCGCTGGGTGGAAAGTCAGCAGAACAAGCAGCTGTTGCTCAGCCCGGCGCAGCTGACGGTGGACGGCAAGCTGGCGGTGGAGCTGCTCAAACGCGGCCTGTTCGAGGCGCCGGTGTACCGTAGCCAGCTGCAGCTAGCCGGGCAGTTCCGCATCCCCGCACTGGCGGCCTACGAAGAAAAAGCCAGCAGCGATAGCGAGCGGCGCAGCACGCGCTGGGGCACGCCGTATCTGGCGCTGGGGGTGGACGACGTGCGTGGCATCCAGCAGCTGCAAGGCCAGGCCGGCAGCCAGACGCTGGCTTTCGTGCCGGGGGCGCGGCTGGCGCACAGCCCGGGTGGCGTGCACGCGCCGCTGGCACTGGCGGTGGGCGAGCCACTGCTGAGCCAGGGGCAGACGCTGGGCTTTCGCCTGGGGCTGCAGCTGGCCGGCAGTAGCGCGCTACTGGTAGAGCCCACCGGTGACAGTACCACCGTCAACCTGGCGGGCAACTGGCCGCACCCGAGCTTTGCCGGCAATTTTGCGCCACAAAGCCGCAGCGTGGACGCGCAGGGCTTTCGCGCCCGCTGGCAGACTACCGAGCTGGCCACCGGCGGCAACGCCTGCCTGCAGGCCAAGAGCGGCTGCGAGCCTAACCGCGTCGGCCTGCGCCTGCTGGACCCGGTGGACCGCTACGTGCTGAACGAGCGCACCATGAAGTACGCCGAGCTGTTTGTGCTGCTGATGATGGGCGGCGTGTTCCTGCTGGAGGTGATGCACCGCGTATCGGTGCACCCGGTGCAGTACACCTTGCTGATGCTGGGCCTGGCGCTGTTCTTCCTGCTGACGCTGTCACTCTCCGAGCATCTGGGTTTCAACGCGGCCTACTGGCTGGCGGCGCTGGCGTCGGTGGTCTTGCTGGGCAGTTACGGCAGCAGCGTGCTGGGCAGCTGGCGTGGTGGCGGCGTGTTTGCCGCCATGCTGGGTGCGCTGTACGGCCTGATGTTCATGATCTTGCAGTCGCAGGACATGGCCTTGCTGATGGGTAGCCTCAGCCTGTTCGGCCTGCTGGCACTGACCATGTACTTTACCCGCGGTATCGACTGGAGCAGCCTGGGGGGCCGTGGCAAGCCCGAGGCCTTGGCCGCTGCGGCTAGCGATGGCGATGTGGCCAACCCGGGGGCGGGTCGGTAGCGGCTGCCCTCAGCCCGGCGGCTGGCGGTATTGCAGTGGCAGCTCCAGCTGCTGCATGGCGGGGTCGGCTTCCTGCAGCCGTACCCCTACGCCCAGCAGGCGCACGGCCTTGCCGCCACGGGCGTAGCCGGTGTGCAGCAGCTGGCAGTAGTTGGCCGCATCCAGCTGCTGGCCGGCGCACTCCACCGTGGTCTGGGTAAAGTCGGCAAACTTGATCTTGATGGTGAGCCCGCGAAAACGCGGGCTGCCGACACGTTCCAGCCGCTGTGCCAGCGTGGCTAGCAGGCCCGGTAGCTCGGCTTCGCAGCTGGCCAGGTCGGGCAGGTCGCGGGTGTAGGTTTCTTCCACGCTCACCGATTTGCGCTCGCGTTCCGGCTCTACCGCGCGGCTGTCCTGGCCACGTGACAGCTCGTATAGCGTTTTGCCCAGCTTGCCGAAGCGGCGCAGCATGTCGGCCAGCGGCAGCTGTTGCAGGTCGCCACAGGTGTAAAAGCCTTGCTGGCGCAGCTTGGTGGCGGTGACTTCGCCCACGCCCCAGATCTTTTCTACCGGCAGCACGCGCACAAACTCGGCCACCTCATCCGGGCGTACCAGAAACTGCCCGTCCGGCTTGCGCCAGTCGCTGGCGATTTTGGCCAGGAATTTGTTGGGCGCGATACCGGCCGAGGCGGTAATGCCCACCTCGTTGCGGATGGCGTCGCGGATGGCCTGCGCCATCAGGCTGGCGCTGCCCTGGCAGTGCGGTTGGCCGCTCACGTCCAGGTAGGCTTCGTCCAGCGACAGCGGCTCGATCAGCGCGGTATAGCGCTGGTAGATGGTGTGCACCGCCTGGCTGGCGTCGCGATAGCGGGCAAAATCGGGGGGGACGATCAGCAGCTGCGGGCACTGGCGTAGCGCCAGCGACGACGGCATGGCGCTGCGTACGCCGAAACGGCGCGCCTCGTAGTTGCAGGTGGCGATCACGCCGCGCTGGCCGGGCTGGCCGCCCACCGCCAGCGGGATGCCGCGCCACTCGGGGCGGTCGCGCATTTCCACCGCGGCAAAAAAGCAGTCGCAGTCGATGTGGATGATCTTGCGTTGCACGCTCAAGGCGCCGCCTTACTGCCCGCTATCGGCGGCGCTGTGGTCGCTGTGGCCCAGGTGGCGCTCTGGGGCGATGCGGTCGCGCACGCGCTGTTTTAGCAGCTTGATGTCGGGGAAACCGCCGTCGGCGGCGCGGTCCCAGATCTGCTCGCCATCGACGTGGACGGTAAATACGCCGCCGCTACCGGGCTGAAGCGCCACTTCGCCGACGTCTTTTTCAAAGGTGGTGAGCAGCTCTTGCGCCATCCAGGCGGCACGCAACATCCAGCGGCAGCCGGTGCAATAACGAATGGCAATACGGGGCAGGGCAGGGGTAGTCATCTGGGGTTGGCCGCAGGGGTAAAGAGGGCCATGGTAATGCCGACGCGAGGGCTTGCAAACTGCGGGGTGGGGGACGTTGCACCGCCGCCTTGATCCGCTACTTTCTGTATTGTATGTGTTGTGGCTCCTGTGGAGCTCGTCTCTCCTCCATCACCCGGTCTTCTTTGGAAACCTGGCGCAATGCTTTGGGAGGCAGGGTGCAACGTGGAGGCCAGTGTGCATCAAGTTGGCATGTCAGGCCAGCGTAGTGCTTGCTTGTCGGACAATATTGCGCTGCATCATGTTACATCCAAGCAACGTTTGGTTAGCTATTGTTCGCAATTCGGTTTCAATAAGTCCGGATTATGACAAGGGCGATGCAGTTACCGTAATGGCAGCGGTTGGGCATCGGCCAGGAAACGCTCCAGCGCCCCTGCCGCCAGCGGCTTGCTGATCAGGTAGCCCTGGGCGTAGTCGCAGCCATGATGTGCCAGGAAACGAGCCTGTTCGATGTTTTCTATGCCTTCACCGGTGACGGATGCGCCCAGGGTGTGGCCCATGGACACGATCATGCGCACCAGGTTGCTACCGGCTTCGCTGTCGGGCACGCGGTCCAGGAATAGCTTGTCGATTTTCAGTTTCTCTACCGGGAAGCGCCGCAGGTAGCTGAACGAGGCGTAACCGGTACCAAAGTCATCAATGGCAATGGCAATGCCCTGCGCGCGCAGCTTGTGCAGATTGCTGTCGATTTCCGGCGTGTTGCGCAGCGCCAGGCCTTCGGTTACCTCCAGCTCCAGCGCTTCGCCAGGCAGGTGGTGGGTTGCCAGCAGCGCGGTCACGCTTTCTGCAAAGTGCGGGTCTTCCAGCTGTAGCAGCGACACGTTGATGGAGATGGTGAAGTTTTCCAGAAAGCGCAGGCGCCAGTTGGCCGCATGGCGGATACCTTCTTCCAGCACCCAGGCGCCAATGGCGTGGATCACTCCGGTTTCTTCGGCCATGGGGATAAAGTCGGCAGGGGATACCAGCCCCATTTCGCTGTGCTGCCAGCGCACCAGTGCCTCGGCACCGGCGACTTTGCCGCTTTTCAGCGAGATGTACGGTTGGTAGTTCAGTACCAGCTCATTACGGGCAATGGCCTGGCGCAGCTCGGTTTGCAGGCGGTTGCGGCGCCGCCAGTTGCTGTTGATGTCGGGGTGGAAGCGCACCCAGTCACCCGGGCCTTCGCGCGACATCTGCAGTGCCATTTCGGCGTGTTCCAGTAGCGATTCGGCGTCGTTGGTGTCGTGCGGGTACAGCGCCAGGCCGATGCTCAGGCGGATATACAGCTGCTGGCCCTGGATATCCAGCGGCCGGGCCAGCAGGGTGCTGAGGTGGTCTACCCGGTGGCACAGGCTTTCCTCGTCGCGGCTGAGGATGAGCAGGGCAAAACGGTTGTCGGCGTTGCGCGCCACCATTTCGCCGTGGCCGATGATGCTTTCCAGCCGTTTGCCCAGCTCGCGGATAACCTGGTCGCCGTTATCGCGGCCGTACAGCTCGTTGATATTGGTCAGGCCTTCTACCGCCAGCATCAGACAGCCTAGCGGCTCGCTGTTCTGCGGGCTCTGGCTTTCTTTTTGCTGGATCTGCTCGTCCAGTTGCATCAGCAGGCGGCTGCGGTTGGGCAAGCCGGTAAAGCGGTCGTAGTAGAACTGGCGGTATAGCTCGCCTTCGGCGTGCAGGCGCGCACGCGACTCCATCACCAGCGCCAGGATGTCGGCGGCGGAACAGACAAAGTTGATTTCGTCTTGCTGCCACTGGCGGTGCGGGACTTGCGATTCGACACACAGGATGCCGTGGTGCAGGCCGCCTACCACAATGGCAGCGTCCAGCATGGCGCTGACGTCACGCGCCACCAGATAGGTACGCAGCGAAGCCAGGCGCGCGTCCTGCTGTGCATGGTGGCTGGCCAGATAGCGGTGCTGGCGCATGGCCTGGAAATAGTCCGCGTGGCTGCTTTGCTCCAGCTGCTCGCCGTGGCTGAACTGCCCGCTGATGGCATTCAGGCTGGCCAGGCAGAGCAGCTCTTTGCCGTCCGGGCTGAACTGCCACACGCTGATACGGTTTACTTTCAGCGTCTGGCTCAGTAGCGGTATGACTTCTTCCAGGTATTCGCGCAGCTCTTGCTGGTCATCGCGGCGGCTGGTAACCAGGTTTTGCAGGGCTTCGCCCTGCTGCTGCAGCCGCTCGGCTTGTCGCAGGCTATGGCGCTGCCAGCGCTCGGCCATGCGCACAATGGCAGCACCCAGCAGCAGTATCACGCAGAGCAGCAGCAGGCTTTGCGGCAGGATGCGCTCCAGCATGTTGTTGCCGGGTGCGCGGCTTGGCCAGGCCAGCCAGGCCAGTGTTTGGCCGTTGTTGTCCTGCAGCGGCAGGGCAGTCAGATCCGGCGGGCTCTGCGGGGTGAAATACAGGCGTATCTGCGGCAGCAAAAAATCCGCACTGAGCTGCTGCAGGCTTGGCTGATCCATATAGCGTGCAAACACCAGGTAGCGCTGCTGTGGGCTGCGTGACGTCTTGTCTAGCTCCGGCGTAATGCGCTGGATGGACAGCATCAGGATGCGCGGCTCGGGGTGGCCGGTCAGCGGGTTCACTGTATCGACGCGCAACAGCTGGCTGGGCATGGCGCCGGGGCTAGCCTGGCTATAGCGGTCGGTATGGCGCAGCAGCGCCAGCCATTGATGGTCGGGTAGCGGCAGCGCGCGTGCTGGCGGGCTCACCAGTATGCCGTCTCGCCGTGCCTGCAGCACGCCTTCGCTGGCGTCTACCAGCAGGGCCAGGTGCACGTTCAGGTTGTGGTACACCGATGCGGTAAGGTTCTCGTTCAGCCACGCCAAGTCAGGTTTGGCGCGGTTGATCTTGTCGTTCATTTCGTCCCAGTTGGCGTAGTCCTGCAGCGTATTGGCCAACTGGCGGCGCTCGCGTGCCAGCTCCTGGCTCAGTGCCAGCTGGCTGATGCGCCGGGCTTCGTCATCCACATCTCGGGCAGCAGATGCCGCCAGCCACCAGATACCCAGGGTGCCTGACAGGAAAATCAGTACCAGCAGCATGGCAGGGCGAAAAGGTTTATGCAGGAACAGGCTCATGGCGGCAGACAGCGTCGGACAGGTGCGAAGCATAGCAGTTTGCACCCCGCCCTTGCAGGCAAAGCCGCAGCCTTGTCAAAAAAGCATCACATGCGTGTGCCAGACTGACGACCTTCATCGACACGTGTATTACTCAGGGGGTAGCAATGAACAAGAAGATCATCATCGCCATGGCTGTGTCCGCTACGTTGGCCGCACCGGCCTGGGCTGCAGAAAAACCGGTTTTCCCGACGCTTAATGGCAAGGCCCCGCTGGTGATTGCCCACCGTGGCGCGTCCGGCTACATGCCCGACCACACGCTGGAAGGCTACGCCAAGGCTATCGAGCTGGGCGCCGATTTTATCGAGCCGGACTTGGTGGCCACCAAGGATGGCGTGCTGATCGCCCGTCACGAGCCCAACCTGAAAGACACCACCGACGTGGCCAAGCGCCCCGAGTTTGCCAGCCGCAAGCGCACCATGAAGGTAGACGGCAACGATGAAGAGGGCTGGTTTGCCAGCGACTTTACCCTGGCCGAGATCAAGACCCTGCGCGCTATCCAGCCGCGTGGCGACCGCAGCAAGGCGTTTGATGGCAAGTTCCAGGTGCCGACTTTCGAAGAAGTCCTGGCACTGCGCGAAGCCAAATCGAAGGAAACCGGTCGCCAGATCGGTATCTACCCGGAAACCAAGCACCCGACCTACCACCAGCAGCTGGGCCTGGGCCTGGAAAAACCGCTGGTAGCGTTGCTGCAGAAGTACAAGCTGAACCGCAAGGATGCGCCGGTATTCATCCAGTCTTTCGAAGCGGCCAACCTTAAACAGCTGCGCAAGCTCACTGCCAACAAGCTGGTGTACCTGCTGGATGCCAACGACGTGCGCCCGGATGGCAGCATTGATGCCAACACCCCGTACGACCACGTGGTGGCCGGCGACAAGCGCACCTACGCCGACATGCTGACCCCGGCCGGCCTGAAAGAGATCAAATCGTTTGCTGACGGTATCGGCCCGTGGAAGCCGTACCTGATCAGCTGGCAGGCGATGGTTGACCCGAAAACCGGCAAGGCTACCGATGTGGACGGTGACAAGGTAGTGGACCAGCGTGACATGACCATGATGGAGCCGAGCGACGTGGTGAAGAACGCCCACAAACTGGGCCTGGTGGTACACCCGTACACCTTCCGCAACGAGTCCAAGCACCTGGCGGCCAACTTCCAGGACAGCCCGCTGGAAGAATACCGTGCCTACTTTGCGCTGGGCGTGGATGGTGTGTTTACCGACTACACCGACACCGCACTGGCCGCGCGCCGACTGCTGCAAAAATAAGCGCCGTCACCAGCAAAGCCAAAAGGCTGCCTTCGGGCAGCCTTTTTTACTGATCGTGCAGCAGCTTAGTGCGCGTGGGCGGCCGGTGCGCCGGCTTCCACTTTCACGTCTACTTTCACTTCGCCGGCTTTTTCAAACTTCAGCACCAGCGGGAATTTGTCACCCACCTTGGCTTGCTGTTTGATATCGAACAGCATCACGTGCAGGCCGCCCGGGGCCAGCTTGGTGGTGTCGCCAGCCGGTACGGCGATGCCGCCCGCTACTTCGCGCATGCGCATCACACCATTGTCGTTAACGTGGGTGTGCATCTCGATCTTGCCTGCTTGCGGGCTGGTAGCAGAAATCAGTTTGTCGGCGTCTTTGCCGCTGTTGTTGATGGTCATGAATACGCCGGCAGTCGGGCTGGTGGCCGGCATGGCACGGCTCCACGGGTGGCCGATTTTCAGGGCACCGGCAGTGTATTCGTGAGCCAGGGCAGGCAGGGACAGCAGGGAGGCCAGGGCCAGGACGGCGAGTTTGCGCATGGGGGATTCCTTTGCAGAAGTAAATGACATCAAGGTTGGCCGCAAGGCTACCACCGACGCGCCTGCGGCACATTGCCCTGCGTCAAAATGCCGCACCCGCAATGCCTGCACCCGCGGCAGACATGTGCGCCATGTCGGGCAAGCGCCGCAATTTTATTGTCTTTGGCCAGGCGGGCGTGCAGCGCGGCCAAGGCTGGCTACAATGGCGGCCAACTTATTGCTGAAGTGCATCATGATCAAGGCGCTGTATCTGCAGTTTTTCTTTGGCGGGCTGGTGAGCCTGCTGGTGATTACCAACCCCTTGTCCAAGATTCCGCTGTTCGTCAGCCTGACGCAGGGCATGAGCGAGCTGCGCCGTGCGCACCAGGCGCGCATGGCTTGTGTGTACGCGGCGGCCATCATGCTGGTGTCGCTGCTGGCCGGTAACGTCATCCTGGGTGCGTTCGGCATCAGCTATGGTGCGTTGCGTATTGCCGGCGGTTTCGTGGTGGCCACGCTGGGTTACCGCATGCTGTTTTTGTCGCAAGACCCCGGCATGGCGCCCAGCACCAAGCGGCGCGAAGACTACGCCTTCTTTCCGCTTGCCATGCCGGGTATCAGCGGGCCGGGGACCATCGCCGTGGTGATTGGCATGGCTACCGAAATCGCCGAGCTGGGTAACCACACCGCCCGCCTGCTGGCGCTGGGCATGACCACGCTGGCCATTTTTGCCACCTGCGCCGGTATCTTCCTGCTGCTGCGTTCCGCCGGCTGGATCGCGCAGCGCATCGGCCGCGCCGGTACCGAGGTGCTGGGCCGGCTGATGGGCTTTTTGCTGATCTGTGTCGGCGTGCAGTTCATCGGCTCCGGTATCCGCACCTTCATGGCCGGTTCCTGACAAGATCGTTCAAAACGGCGCGGCAGCGCTGTGCCAGAATGCAGCATGACCGCCGCCCGCCCCGAACACGCCCGCTTCTTCCGCGCCGACGACATTGCGCCGCTGGAGCTGCTGGACGCCTTCTACACCCGCCAGGTGTTTGCCCCGCACTTCCACGAGGAGTACGTGGTGAACACCCTGCACTGGGGCGCGCAGTCCTATCACTGGCGTGGCGGTACCCACGTGGCCGGGCCAGGGGCGCTGATCCTGATCAACCCCGGCGAGGTGCACACCGGCCGCTCGGCGCACGACGCCGGCTGGGGCTACCACGGTTACTACCCGTCGGCGCAGCTGATACAGGGCCTGGCCAGCCAGATGGCCGGTAGGCCGGTGCAGCCCTTTTTTCGCGATACGGTGGTGTACGACCCCGAGCTGTGGCATCGGCTGTGGCAGCTGCAGCCGCTACTGCGCGATAGCCAGGACCGCCTGCTGCGCGAAAGCGTGCAGCAGGGCATTTTTGCTGATGTGCTCACCCGCCACATGGGCGTGCGCGAGGCAACACTGCCCGCCGCCCACCCGGCCCTGCTGCGCGTACGCAGCCTGCTGGCCGACCGGCTGGCCGACAATCTGTCGCTGCAGACGCTTGCCGACGAGGCCGGGCTGTCGCCGTGGCACCTCAACCGCCGCTTTCGCCAGCAGTTCGGCCTGCCGCCGGTAGCGTGGCGCAACCAGCTGCGCGTGGCGCGCGCCCGTAGCCTGCTGGCACACGGCGTGGCCCCGGTGCAGGTGGCCGCGCAGCTGGGCTTTGCCGACCAGCCGCAGCTGACGCGCGCCTTTCGCGCCGCGCTGGGCATTACGCCGGCTGCCTACCAGCGCACGGTGCGTGGCCCTTAGCCGCCTGCTGCGCAAGATCGTTCAAGCCAGTACAGTGCGGCTGCTGCAAAGTGGTCACGAAGCAGCAGGCGCTATCGCAGCGAAACTGCGGCCAACCCTGAACCTGTGGAGTCTTGCATGAACCCTACCCGTACCGCCTTGCTGGCGGGCGTGCGCGACACGGTGCCGATGCTGGTGGGCGCGGCACCGTTTGGCGTGATCTTCGGCACGCTGGCCATTGCCAGCGGCATCCCCGCCTGGGCGGTGCTGGCGCTATCGGCGCTGGTGTTTGCCGGCTCGTCACAGTTTGTTGCTGTTAGTTTGATTGGTGGCGGTGCGGCGCTGCCGGTGATCTGGCTCACCACCTTCGTGGTGAACCTGCGCCACGCACTGTACAGCGCCAGCCTGCTGCCCTATGCGCGCGACTTGCCGGCGCGCTGGCGCTGGCCGCTGGCGTTCTGGCTGACCGATGAAACCTTTGCCGTGGTGGAGCACCGTCTGCGCGAGCACGGCGCAGCGCAGGGCGGGGTGTGGTACTGGCTGGGCTCGTCGCTGGCGATGTACCTGAACTGGCAGCTGTGGACGATAGCCGGTGTGCTGCTGGGGCAAAGCGTGCCGGGCCTGGCTAGCCTGGGGCTGGACTTTGCCATGGTGGCCACGTTTGCCGCCATCGTGGCGCCGCAGCTGCGGCAGTACCCGGTGCTGGCCGCCGCGGTGGCCGCGGGTGTAGTGGCGCTATTGGCACGCCATCTGCCGTACAAGCTGGGGCTGATGCTGGCGGCACTGGCCGGGGTGGGGGCGGGGATGTTGGCCGAAAGCTTGGCCGCAGGCGCTACACAGGAGGAGCAAACATGACGCAGCCACTGTGGTTGGCCATCCTGGGGATGGTGGTAGTGACCTACGGCATCCGGCTGAGTTTTCTGGTATTCGGCCACAAGCTGGCGTTCCCGCCAGCCTTGCAGCGGGCGCTGCGTTACGTGCCGGCGGCGGTGCTGACCGCGCTGATCGTGCCGATGGCGCTGGCGCCGCAGGGCGATATCGACCTGAGCCTGGCCAACGCCTATCTGCCGGGCACGCTGGTGGCAGGGGCGGTGGCGTTTTACAGCCGGCAGACGCTGCCGGCCATCGTACTGGGATTTGTCGCCTACGGCGTGTGGCGCTGGCTGTTTTGAGCTAGCTGCGCGGCAATACGCTCGGCGGCTTCGGGCGAGCCAAAGAGCAGTGTCAGCCGCTGACGCCAGCTGCGTGCGGCCAACGTTTCGCGCAGCATGTCGTGCCATTCCACCACGCTGACCCATAGCGGGTTGTAGCTGTTGACCGGCTTCAGGGTGCCGTAGTCGCACGGTGTGTCGTCGCGCTCGGCCACGTAGCTGCCGAACAGGCGGTCCCAGATCACCAGCACGCCAGCGTAGTTGCGGTCGATGTAGCAGGGGTTGCGCGCGTGGTGGCTGCGGTGGATGGACGGTGTGTTGAATACGTACTCCAGCCAGCCCAGCTTGGGTACGGCCTGGGTATGCACGAAGAACTGGAACGCCAGGTTCAGCAGCACAAAATGGCCCCAGCTGTGGCCCAGATCGAACAGCCGGTGCTGCTGGTATACGTACTGGTACAGCGGAATCACCGCCAGCCAGGCCAATTTGTCGGCGCCCTGGTGCAGCAGGGCCAGCGCCGCGTTGCACAGCGTGTCGCGCCAGCTGTAGACGTCGGCCCGCCCGCGTCTGGCCCAGTACCATGCCTCCCACGCCACGCAGCCCAGAAAGACGGGTGCCAGCGCCAGTAGCAGCAGCTCGATATTGAAATCCATCATGCCTCCTCGTGTTATGGCCGCGCCGTCGTGGCGGTGCGGTCCGTGTCATGGCTCTATCTAGAGTCGTGGCTCTATATTGCGGAGGGCAGGGTTGTTTTTGCAACGATCGTTTGAATGAAGGCCATATCAAGCCACCGCGTTGTGACCAAAGCACCACGTATAGAATGCGGCGTGCGGGGCCAGGTTGGCCGCAGCGTGCTGGCGGGGCTTGCGGTAATTTGGCAAGTACGCGCGAAACTGGCAATCTATATGGCATTGCCATCTGAAAGCGCATCATGAAATTGCTGTCTGCACTGTTACTGAGCGCCACCCTGCTGGGTGGCCAGCCGGTTTATGCCGAGTCGAGACTGACCCCTTCGGACCAAATTGTAGTGGGTACGCTATCCATCGTGCTGTCGCCTGTCATCAGTGTGGGAGGTAGCGCCGAAGGCAACGGTGAGATGATGCTGGCGCCGCTCATGGGCTCGGGCCTGGTTATTACCGGTGTGGCAGAAGGCAGCGCCGATAACGTCAAGCTCATGCTGGAGTCGGTTAGCCAGGGGGCCAAGTGGTCGCTGGAAATGAGCAGCGGGGCTTTCCGCGCTTCGGGTGCTGCAGTGGGGCAGACGCTGCAAGTGAGCGCAGTAACGGGGGGCCGCCTGCTGGTGTTGTCCGGCAAGGTGCTGGCGTTTATCCCGGACACCGTGGGCAAGGCGCTGCTGGAGCATAGTCGTGTTCCGTCCTGACTGGCGGTGGCCGCTACTGCTGTCATGCCTGCCGGCACTCGCGGTGGCCGGGCAGGGCTGTAGCGAGAAGATGCTGACAGTAGAAACCTACCGCCTGGCGCTGGGCACGGCCGCCAAGGTACAGCAGCGGCTGAACGAAATCGCTAGCCCGGTGGTAGTGCTGGGGCGCATGGGGCAGGATCTGGGCAAGTACGGTCTGCGCTATACCCACGCAGGCCTGGTCTACCGGCAGCCGGATGGCCGCTGGCGCGTGGCCCATCTGCTGAACCGTTGCGGTTCGGCGGAGTCGGATTTGTGGTACGAGGGGCTGGGTAATTTTTTCCTGGACGACATGTTCTCTTACGATGCCGTTGCCGTGGTGCCGCCGCCGGCGGTCGCCGCCAGGCTGCATGCCAGGCTGCAGGATGGCCCACTGCTGCATACACTGTTCAGCGCCCGCTACAGCATGGTGGCTTACCCGTTTAATACGCGTTACCAGAACTCCAATACCTGGGTGCTGGAAAACATGGCAGCCGCCATGGCCGATGGCCGCCAGCTGTATACCCGTGAGCAGTCGCAAGCCTGGCTGCAGCAGCAGGGCTACCAGCCCACCGAGCTGGATCTGGGCCCGCTCACGCGCCTGGGCGGGCGCATGTTCAAGGCCAATATCGCGTTTGACGATCACCCGGATGCGCTGCGTTTCGGCAACCGTATCCGTACCGTGTCGGTCGATTCGATCATCCACTTTGTGGAGGGCCGCGGCGAGGGCTGGCGTATCGAGGAGATTGCCGGCACCCAGCCGCGGCGCTATTGAGTGCGGGCGGGCTAGCGCTTGGTATTGCCGATGCTCATCAGCATGCCCAGCGCCACCGCCAGCGATACCGTGGCGGTACCGCCGTAGGACATGAACGGCAGCGGTACGCCCACCACCGGCAGAATGCCGGCCACCATGCCCATGTTGACGAACACGTAGACGAAGAACGACAGCGTGATGGCACCGGCCAGCAGGCGGCCGTACAGCGTCTGGGCACGGGCCGTAATCAGCATGCCGCGGGTAATCACCCCCAGATACAGCGCCAGTAGCAGCAGGTTGCCGGCCAGGCCGAATTCTTCGGAATACACGGCAAAGATGAAGTCGGTGGTGCGCTCGGGGATGTAGTCCAGATGCGTCTGGCTACCGTTCAGCCAGCCTTTACCCCACGGGCCGCCGGAGCCGATGGCGATCATGGACTGGATAATGTGGTAGCCGTCGCCCAGCGGGTCCTGCATCGGGTCGATCAGCGTCAGCACGCGGCGGCGCTGGTAGTCGTGCATCATGTTCCATACCACCGGCAGGCTGGCCAGAAAAGCCACCAGGCCGCCGATGATGATCTTCCACGACAGCCCGGCAAAGAACAGCACGAAGAAACCGGCGCCCATGATCAGGGTGGCGGTGCCCAGGTCGGGCTGTTTCAGTACCAGTACACCGGGAATCACGATCAGCAGCACGGCAAACAGGTAGTGGCGCCAGTTGAGGGTGCTTTCGTACTTCTGGAAGTACCACGCCACCATCATCGGCAGCGCGGTTTTCATGATCTCGGATGGCTGGATGCGCACAATGCCCAGGTTCAGCCAGCGGGTAGAGCCGTTGACGGTGATGCCGAACAGCTCCACCCCTACCAGCATCAGCACGCCGGCGGCGTACAACGGCGGGGCAAAGTTCATCACCGTTTGTGGCCGGGCGTTGGCCATCACCCACATGATGGCCAGTGCCATCACCGTGTAGATCAGCTTGTTGTCTATCTTGTGCCAGCTCTGGTTGGACGCTGAGAACAGCACCAGCATGCTCATCACGAAAATGCCGGCCAGAAACACCATCAGCCAGCCGTCAAACGGGGCGGCAATGGCATCCCAGATTCGTTTAGCGAGCGGCGCTTGCATCTTGCTTGTCTCCTGCCTGTGCCGGCTGCGGCATGGTAATCAGTTTGCCTTGCAGCTCGGCCGGTACTTTGCCGGTGAGGGCAAAGTCGCTGACCGCACGGGCAATCGGCGCGGCGCTGGCGGCACCGAAACCGGCGTTTTCCACAATCACGGCAATGGCAATGCGCGGCGCTTCTACCGGTGCGAAGGCGATGAACCACGAGTGGTCGCGGTATTGTTCGGCCAGTGCTGCAGCGTTGTACTTGGCGCCCTGTTTGATTTGTACCACCTGGGCGGTACCGGTTTTGCCGGCCATGGTGTAGGTCAGCCCTGCGGCCAACCTGGCGGCGGTACCTCCAGGGCGCATCACCGCGACCATGCCGTCTTTCACATGCCCGTACAGCTCAGGGCGGAAGGCCAGGGTGCGTACCGGGCGCGGCTCTACCAGCCTTACCTTGCCGTTGCCGGCCTGGGTGATTTCTTGTACCAGGTGCGGCTTGAACACCTTGCCGTCGGCCGCCAGGATGGCGGTGGCGTTGGCCATTTGCAGCGGGGTATAGGCGTTAAAGCCCTGGCCGATGCCTACACTCACCACGTCGGCGGGGTACCAGCGACGCACCTCGGGTTTGAAGCGGGCAAAACGTTTTTCTTTCCATTCTTTCGAGGGCAGCACGCCGCTGGCTTCGCCATCCAGGTCAATGCCGGTTTTCTGCCCCAGGCCAAACTGCCCCACCAGCGGGTGGATGCGGTCTATGCCCATATCCCAGGCCACGCGGTAAAAGAAGGTGTCACTGGATACCGCGATAGCCTTGCCGATATTGACCATGCCGTTGCCGCGCGGGTTGGAGTCGCGGAACTGGTGGCTGGAGCCTGGCAGGGTAAAGTAGCCCGGCGCCGGGCGCAGATCGTAGGGGCCGATGGCGCCAGACTGCAGCGCTGCCATGGCCATGAAGGGCTTGAAGGTGGAGCCGGGCGGGTACAAACCGCGCACGGCACGGTTGACCAGCGGTTTTTGCCAGTCTTCGTTCAGGCTCTTCCAGGTGGCGCTGTCGATACCATCGATAAACAGATTGGGGTCGAAGCCGGGTTTGGATACAAAGGCCAGCACGCCACCGGTTTGCGGGTCGATGGCCACCAGTGCGCCACGGCGCTGGCCAAACAGCTTGTCGGCCACTTCTTGCAGGCGGATATCCAGTGCCAGCTTCAGGTTGTTGCCGTGGATGGGCGGTGTGCGGCGCAGGCTGCGTACGGCACGGCCTCCGGCGTCGGTTTCCACTTCTTCAAAGCCGTTGGTGCCGTGCAGTTCGGCCTCGTACACCGCCTCCAGCCCCAGCTTGCCGATATGGGTGGCGCCACGGTAGTTGGCCAGCTTGTCGTCTTCTTCCAGTTTTTGCTGGTCGCGCTGGTTGATGCGGCCGATATAACCCAGCACATGGCTGGTGAGCTCTTTGTATGGGTAATCGCGAAACAGCCTGGCTTTGACTTCTACGCCGGGAAAGCGCCAGGCGTTGGCCGCAATGCGGGCCGCTTCTTCTTCGGAGAGCTTCAGTTTGAGCGGTACCGGCTCGAACTCCTTGCTTTCGGCAAGAAATTTGCGGAAACGGCGGTCATCGCGCGGCGTGATCTCCACCAGGCCGCCCAGGGCCTTGATGGTGGCTTCCATGTCGTCCATTTTGGCCGGGGTGATTTCCAGCGTATAGGCAGCATGGTTTTGTGCCAGTACCACGCCGTTGCGGTCCATGATCAGGCCGCGGTTAGGCTGTACCGGCACCAGCGAAATGCTGTTGTTTTGCGCCAGCGTGGCAAAGTGCTCGTACTGCATGACCTGCAGCCAGATGAAGCGGGCGGCAAGGGTAAGCAGCATCAGCACCATGAAGCCGTAAGCAATGACCAGGCGCAGCTGGAACTGGCTTTCTTCGGCCTGTGCGTCTTTCAGTCGGGTAGGGCGGTGCATGCTTAGAGGGTGTGGTGACGGTAAGGCAGCAGCAGCAGCTTGGTGAGCAGCGGCCACAGCAGTGCCCCCATCAGCGGGGGCAGGAAGTAGCCGGCACCGACAAAGGCCGAGCCCAGTGCCAGGCGAATCAGCGCCATGATCAGCTGGTTGGCCAGCATCAGCGTCAGCACTACCAGTGCTTGCTGGCCCAGGTTGAACATCACCAGCTGGCGCTGGCGCAGCATCACCAGATAGGTCGTCACCGAGTAGGCCAGCGCGTGCTGGCCAAACAGGCTATTGGTGCTGACATCCACAATCAGGCCAATCAGGAAACCCATGCCGATGCCGATGCGGCGCGGCTGGTTGATGGCCCAGTACAAGATAAGCAGGCCGACGAAATCCGGCAGCCAGCGGGTAGAGCCTACCGGTAGCGGTAACAGCTCCATCATCAGTGCCAGGGCGAAGGTCAGGGTGATGAAGCGGCGCTTCACCGGCTTGAGCAGCTCTTGCGGGCGGTCGTAGCTCATGAATCAGCCTTCATCCTCGGTATCTTTTTTCTTTTTAGGCTTGGCGGGCTGCGGCGCAGGTGCCGGGCGCGGTGGCATAGCGGCGCGTGGTGGCAGTACCAGTACGTAACGGCTGGACTGCACACCGGCAATGCTCTGGCA
Organism: beta proteobacterium L13; assembly: GCA_000335715.1. Taxonomy (GTDB): domain Bacteria; phylum Pseudomonadota; class Gammaproteobacteria; order Burkholderiales; family Chromobacteriaceae; genus Vogesella. The sequence goes on along the minus strand of AMYZ01000002.1, from coordinate 220,951 downwards.
CAGCACGCGGGCAAACGAGGCGCCGGCCGGGCGGTCTACCCGGGTAACACGGGCCACGGGGATGCCTTCGCTGTACAAACCGTCAATGCCCGATGTCACCAGCAGGTCGCCCGGCTGGATGTCGGCGGCAGCGGGCAGGTAGCGCACTTCCACCCCGCCGCCATAGCCGTACAGCAGCGAGCGCTGGCCGGTGCGCTGGTTGACTACCGGCACCATCTGGTTCTTGTCGATGATCAGCGTGACTTCTGCGGTGAGCGGTTGCACACGGGTAACCTGGCCCAGCAGGCCACGTTCGTCCACCACCGGCAGGCCTGCGGCCAACTTGGCGTCCAGGCCTTTGTCGATGATGATTTTGTAAGAGAACGGGTCGCGCGCGGTATACAGCACTTCGCCCAGCTGCCCGGCCTGCAGGTTGTTGGTACGCAGGCCATTCAACGCCTTAAGCTGCTGCACTTCCTGTTCTAGCGAAGTCAGCCGCGCCAGCCTGGCAGACTGCGCCAGCTCGCGGCTGCGCAGCTCGGCGTTTTCCTGCTTCAGTGCCGTCTGGGTAATGAAAAATTCGCCAATATGCGCCGCGGCCGCCATGGGCATGTTCACCGCACGCTGTATCGGGTACAGCACCACCGACAGGGCGTCACGGGTGCGATCCATCAGGCCGAACTGGCTGTCTCCCACCAGCAAGGCCAGCGAGGTAAGCGTGCACAGCAGCAACTGCGAGCCGGGGCGCAGGCCCTGGTTGGAAAATCTGGGGGTATTGGCGAAGTTCATGCAGCCGTGCGCCACCCCTTGCAGGATGGCGCCTGAAGAAGCGGTGAATTACGGTACGTTGGTGAAGATGGTGCCAGTCTTGTCCATCTTGTCCAGCGCCTTGCCGGAGCCGCGCACCACGCAGGTCAGCGGCTCTTCGGCCACGAATACCGGCAGGCCGGTTTCTTCGGCCAGCAGGCGGTCGATGTCCTTCAGCAGCGCGCCGCCACCGGTCAGCACCATGCCCTTGTCGGCAATGTCGGCGCCCAGTTCCGGCGGGGTTTGTTCCAGCGCGATTTTTACCGCAGACACGATCTGGTTCAGCGGCTCGGTCAGCGCTTCCAGGATCTCGTTGCTGGACACCGTGAAGGCACGCGGAATGCCCTCGGCCAGGTTGCGGCCTTTTACTTCCATCTCGCGCACTTCGGCACCCGGGAAGGCGGAGCCGATGGTCTTCTTGATCTCTTCGGCGGTGGTTTCGCCGATCAGCATGCCGTAGTTGCGGCGGATGTAGTTGATGATGGCTTCGTCAAACTTGTCGCCACCTACGCGTACCGAGTTGGAGTACACCACGCCACCCAGCGAAATCACGCCGACTTCGGTGGTGCCGCCACCGATATCCACCACCATGGAGCCGGTTGGCTCTTCTACCGGCAGGCCGGCACCAATGGCCGCAGCCATCGGCTCTTCGATCAGTTCGACACGACGGGCACCGGCAGCCAGGGCCGAATCCTTGATCGCACGGCGCTCTACCTGGGTAGAGCCGCACGGTACGCAAATCACGATGCGCGGGCTGGCCGAGAAGAAACGGCTTGGGGTCACTTTCTTGATGAACTGCTTCAGCATCTGCTCGGTTACGGTGAAATCGGCGATGACGCCGTCCTTCATCGGGCGGATGGCTTGAATGCTGCCAGGGGTGCGGCCCAGCATTTTTTTGGCTTCCAGGCCCACGGCCAGGATGGACTTCTTGTTGGTTGGCGCATCGCTGTGGATGGCTACTACCGAAGGCTCGTCAAGGACGATGCCCTTGCCGCGCATGTAAATCAGGGTGTTGGCCGTGCCAAGGTCGATGGCCAGATCATTGGAAAAGTAGCCGGTGAGCGAGCGAAACATATGGCAGTCCTGAGAATGGTATTTGTGCGGCGGCATGAGTTTACCGCATCGCAATGGTGGCGGTTTTGGACACCGCGCCGGCAAAAGGTTCACTATATTTTTCAGTAAAACCGCTGGCATTTTTATAGCGCGATGCCCTTGTATTCTTGGGCGAAACAAACCAGTTATGATACCCTACAACGCTTGAATTATTAAAGGTTTTGACGAGGACGCCATGTCGCTGACCCATCAGGATGTTGCGCGAATTGCGCGACTCTCCCGCATCGCCGTGACCGACGCCGAAATCGAGGCAGTCGGCAGCCAGCTCAATAATATTCTTGGCCTTATCGAACAGATGCAGGCAGTGAATACCGACGGTATCGAACCGATGGCGCACCCGCAGGATGTTTCCCTGCGCCTGCGCGAGGACGCGGTGACCGAACCCAACCGCCGCGACGCCTGCCAGGCGGTGGCACCGCAGGTGGAAAAAGGCCTGTTCCTGGTTCCCAAGGTCATCGAATAACGCGGCCAACGTTGGCCGCAGCTACCCGCAACGGGTGGCCATTCTGGACGGACATCAAGACAAGATGATTAACGCCACGCTCAAACAATTATCGCAGCAGCTGACAGCCGGGCAGGTTTCTGCCGTCGAGCTGGCCACTGCCTATCTGGACCGCATCGAGGCGCTGAACCCGGCGCTGAATGCCTTCATCACCGTAGACCGTGAAAAAACCCTGGCCGAAGCGCTGGCTGCCGACGCGCGCCGCGCTGCCGGCCAGGCCGGCCTGCTGACCGGTGTGCCGATCGCGCACAAGGACATCTTCTGCCAGCAAGGCTGGAAGACCAGCTGCGGCTCGAGAATGCTGGATAACTTCATCTCGCCGTACAACGCGCACGTGATCGAACAGTGTCAGGCCGCCGGCCTGGTGACGCTGGGGCGCGCCAATATGGACGAGTTCGCCATGGGCTCTTCCAACGAGAACAGCTTCTACGGCGCCGTGAAAAACCCGTGGGATGTGAACGCCATTCCGGGCGGCTCGTCCGGTGGTTCTGCTGCTGCCGTGGCCGCCCGTCTGGCGCCGGTAGCCACCGCTACTGATACCGGCGGTTCCATCCGCCAGCCGGCCAGCCACTGCGGCGTGACCGGCATCAAGCCGACTTACGGCGTGGTATCGCGTTTTGGCATGGTGGCCTACGCCAGCTCGCTGGATCAGGGTGGCGTGATGGCGCAGACTGCCGAAGACTGCGCGCTGATGCTGAACGTGATGGCCGGTTTTGACGAGCGCGACTCCACCAGCCTGGAGCGTGCCCGCGAAGACTACACCCGCGACCTGGCGCAGCCGCTGGCCGGCCTGCGTGTGGGCCTGCCGCGCGAATACTTTGCCGACGGCCTGGCGGCCGACGTTGGCCGCATCATCGACAACGCCGTGGCCGAGCTGAAAAAGCTGGGTGCCGAGGTGGTGGAAGTGAGCCTGCCCAACACCCAGCTGTCCATTCCGGCCTATTACGTGATTGCCCCGGCAGAGGCGTCGGCCAACCTGTCGCGCTTTGATGGCGTGCGCTACGGCCACCGCGCCGACGAGTACAAAGACCTGGTGGAAATGTACGAGAAGTCGCGTGCCGAGGGTTTTGGCAGCGAAGTGAAGCGCCGCATCATGGTGGGTACCTACGTACTGAGCCACGGCTACTACGACGCCTACTACATCAAGGCACAAAAAATCCGCCGCCTGATCGCCAATGATTTTGCTGCCGCCTTTGCCGGCTGCGACGTGATCCTGGGCCCGGTGGCGCCGACCGCCGCGTTCAATCTGGGCGAAAAATCCGGCGACCCGGTGCAGATGTACCTGTCCGATATCTACACGCTGTCGGTCAACCTGGCTGGCTTGCCGGCCATGAGCGTGCCGGCCGGTTTTGCCGACAACGGCCGCCCGGTAGGCCTGCAGATCATCGGCAACTACTTTGGCGAAGCCAAAATGCTGAACGTGGCGCACCAGTTCCAGCAGGTCACCGACTGGCACAGCAAAGCGCCGGCTCTGTAAAACGATTAATTGGCCACGGAACCCAAGAAAGAGCACGAAATCAGTTTGTTATACGATGACGTGTGACATGAATCAGCTTGATGCTGTCCTCGATTTTTTCGTGTCTGTTAGTGGATTTCGTGGCTAAAAACAGAAGGATTTTCCGACCATGAAATGGGAAGTCGTCATCGGTCTTGAGGTGCACGTGCAGCTCAACACCGTCTCCAAGATTTTTTCCGGCGCCAGTACCGCTTTTGGTGCCGAGCCGAACACCCAGGCCTCGCTGGTAGAGCTGGCGCTGCCGGGCGTGTTGCCGGTAATGAACAAGGCCGTGGTGGATAAGTCCATCCGCCTGGGCCTGGCGCTGGACGCTACCATCAACCAGAAGAACATTTTTGCCCGTAAAAACTACTTCTACCCCGACTTGCCCAAGGGTTACCAGATCAGCCAGATGGAGTTGCCCATCATCGAGCATGGCAGGCTGACCATTCTGGTGGGTGAAGAAGAAAAGGTCATTCGCGTTACCCGCGCGCATATGGAAGAAGATGCCGGCAAATCGCTGCACGAAGACTTCCACGGCCTGTCCGGTATCGACCTGAACCGTGCCGGCACGCCGCTGCTGGAAGTGGTGTCCGAGCCGGACATGCGCTCGCCGGAAGAGGCCGTGGCCTACGCCAAGGCGCTGCACACGCTGGTGACCTGGTTGGGTATTTGTGACGGCAACATGCAGGAAGGCAGCTTCCGTGTCGATGCCAACGTGTCGGTGCGCCCGTTCGGTCAGGCCGAGTTTGGCACCCGCCGCGAGATCAAGAACCTGAACTCGTTCCGCTTCCTGGAGCAGGCTATCAAGTACGAGATCCAGTGGCAGATCGATACCATCGAAGATGGCGGCAAGATCCAGCAAGCTACCGTGCTGTTCGACCCCGATAGCGGCGAAACCCGCATGATGCGCAGCAAGGAAGACGCGCACGATTACCGCTACTTCCCGGACCCGGACTTGCTGCCGGTGCGCATCAGCCAGGCACAGATCGACGCCACCCGCGCCGACATGCCGGAGCTGCCGGGCCAGATGAAAGCCCGCTTTGTCGAGGCCTTTGGCGTGTCGGCTTACGATGCGGCATTGCTGACCAGCAGCCTGGCGCAGGCGCAGTACTTCGAAGCCGTGGCGGCTGCCACAGGCCAAGGCAAGCTCGCGGCCAACTGGGTAAACGGCGAAATCGCCGCCCGCCTGAACCGTGAAGGCCTGGAAATAGCTGCTTGCCCGATCGGCACCGAGCGCTTGGCTGGCCTGATTGTGCGCATTGCCGACGGCACGCTGTCCAACAAGCTGGCGAAGCAGGTGTTCGATGCGCTGTGGGAGTCCGACTTGGGCGCCGATGCCATTATCGAGCGTGACGGCCTGAAGCAGGTTTCCGACGTGGGTGCCATCGAGAAAATGGTAGAAGAAGCCATTGCGGCCAACCCCAAGGCGGTAGAAGAGTTCCGTGCCGGCAAGGAAAAGGCGCTGAATGCGCTGGCGGGCCAGGTAATGAAAGCCTCCAAAGGTAAGGCCAACCCGGCACAGGTGCAGGACATCCTCAAGCAGAAACTTACTCAAGTGTAATTTCGATAAAGCTTGCTAAAAGCGGCACGCCCTGCGGCGTGCCGCTGTTTTTTTCTGTAGCGAAATGCGGATATTGGCCGCAGTTCACATCCTTTCTGCAGATCATTTTGTAAGCCGCTGATTTCCCTTGCTTTCTGCTTTGTTGTATTCCGGTAAGTCTTTGTCGGCAAAGGCGAATTGCCTCATGACGATGTTGACCGGGTAGAGCCGATTCCCTATAGTGGCGAAAAGTGGGGTGAAGTGGGTAATTGTGGGGCGACGGCTCCTAATTCCAGCGCGGTGAAATATCCAAAATGTTCGGCGGCGTAAGTCATATCTCTCTCGATGCCAAAGGGCGTCTGGCCATCCCGGCCAGGCACCGGGAGAGCCTGTTGTCTGCGTTTGGCCACCGCCTGGTCGTTACTCTCGAATCCTCCGATCACCTGCTGATCTACCCCGAACCGAACTGGAAGCCTGTCGAGCAGCGTTTGCTGGCCCTGCCTACCGGCAACCCCACGCTAAAACGCTATCAGCGCCTGGTGCTAGGCCACGCGGAAACGCTGGAAATGGATGGCGCCGGCCGGATTCTGCTGCCTGCCAGGCTGCGCGAGCTGACCGGGCTGGACAAAGAAGTGGCGCTGGTGGGGATAGGAAACCGCTTTGAACTGTGGGATGCCCCTGAATGGGATGCCCAAACGAACACCGCACTGGATATTGATCCTGCTGAGCTGGCTCAGCACCTTGGAGATTTCACACTTTGACCGACGCAGTATTTGCTCACCGCACGGTGTTGCTCGACGAGGCCGTGGCGGCACTGGCCGTTCAGCCTGATGGCGTGTACGTCGACTGCACGTTTGGCCGCGGTGGCCACAGCCGGTTGATTTTGCAGCAGCTGGGCCCGCAGGGGCGGCTGATTGCTTTTGATAAAGACCCGGAAGCCATTGCGGTAGCCACCGCGCTGGCTGCAGAAGACCCGCGTTTCAGCATTGTACATAACGGTTTTGCCCACTTTGCCCGTGAGCTGGACGCTCTGGGCGTGCAGCAGGTTAATGGTGTGCTGATGGATCTGGGGATTTCGTCCCCGCAAATTGATGACGGTCGCCGCGGTTTCAGCTTCCGTTTTGACGCGCCGCTGGACATGCGCATGGACACCACCCGCGGCCAGACGGCAGCGCAGTGGCTGGCCAGTGCTGACGAGGCGGACATAGCAGAGGTTATCAAGACATATGGTGAAGAGCGGTTTGCTCGCAAGATTGCAGCAGCCATTGTTGCGCAAAGGCTTGAACAGCCCCTCGAAACGACGCGTGAGCTCGCTGTCCTCGTTGGGAAAAACGTCCGTACTCGCGAACAAGGTCAAGACCCCGCGACGCGAACCTTCCAGGCGATAAGGATTTTCATCAACCGCGAGCTGGACGAACTCAAGGATGTGCTGCCGCAAACCATCTCGCGCCTGGCGCAAGGTGGCCGCCTGGCGGTAATCAGCTTCCACTCGCTGGAAGACCGCATCGTGAAGAATTTTGTACGTGATGCCAGTACGACCGACACGCTGCCGTCCTGGGTGCCGGTGAGGGCGTGTGATATTGCCGAAGCTGCCGTGAAACCGGTGGGCAAGGCGGTGCGCGCCAGCGAGGCCGAGGTGTCGGCCAACCCGCGTGCCCGTAGCGCCATCATGCGCATAGCAGAGCGTACCGGCGGGCAGTGGCAGGGGGGCATGTGAGCCTTAACAAGCTCAATGCAGTGCTGCTGCTGGGGGTAATCGGCTGTGCGATGTCGGTAGTGACATCGCAGCATGTTTCACGCCGTTTGTATGGCGAGCTGGAAAAAGAACAGAAGCTTCAGCGTCAGCTCAACGTGGAATACGGCCAGCTGACCCTGGAGCAAAGTACTTGGGGTGCCCACGCCTTGATCGAGAAATCGGCGGTGGCACGGATGGATATGCTGACACCGACACAGCGTCAGGTGCACGTGATTACACCGGAGGGGGTGCGATGAGCCGTGTCTACACCCCGCCGATGCGCCAGCACCTGAAGCAGCCCATGCGCCTGGCACCAGGCCGGGTCACCATGGTGCTGGTGATCCTGGGTGGTTTGCTGCTGGCCTTGCTGGCGCGCGCGGTTTACCTGCAGGTAGTGCAGCAGGACTTTTTGCAGAATCAGGGTGATGCACGCTTTCGCCGCACGCTGCTGCTGGAGGCCAACCGTGGCGTGATTGCCGACCGTAACGGCGAGCCATTGGCCATCAGTACGCCGGTACAGTCCATCTGGGCCAGTCCCGAAGACATGAGCCCGGTGCCGGCTGTCAAGTTGGCCGCTTTGTCCCGCTTGCTGGAAATGCCGGTGGCGGAGCTGCAAGAGAAATTTGCCGACAAAAAGCGCGAGTTTGTTTACCTGAAGCGCCAGATCAGCCCGCAATTGGCGCAGCAGGTCATGGCCTTGGAGATTCCGGGCGTTGCCAAACAGCAAGAGTACCGCCGCTACTATCCGGCTGGCGAAATGCTGTCGCATGTGATCGGTTTTACCGGCGTGGATGGCAAAGGCCAGGAAGGCCTGGAGCTGACCCGCGAAAAGATGCTGGCTGGCAAGCACGGCAGCCGTACGGTACTGAAAGACCGCCGCGGCCATATCGTGGAAGACCTGGCAGTAATCGAGCCGCCGCGGGATGGCCAGACGCTGACGCTATCTATCGACAAGCGCATCCAGTATCTGGCCTATCGCGAGCTCAGCGCTGCGATGGTAGCCAACAAAGCCAAAGCTGGCGGGGTAGTGGTACTGGACGCGCAAACCGGCGAAGTGCTGGCACTGGCCAATACGCCATCGTACAACCCGAACAACCGGGCGGTGCTGGAGCCGGAAATGCGCCGCAACCGCGCTGTAGTGGATATGTTCGAGCCAGGCTCCACCATGAAACCGTTCCCGGTTTCGATGGTGCTGGATGCCGGCAAGATCACGCCGAATACCGTGTTTGATACTCGTCCGTACACGATTGGCCCGGCCACGGTACGTGATACGCACCCGAACCCGTCGCTGACGGTAACGGGCATTATCCAGAAGTCTTCCAACGTGGGCTCGTCCAAGATCGCGGCGATGTTTTCACCGGAAGACATGTGGACGTTTTATCGCAAAACAGGTTTTGGGCAAAGCCCGCAGTCGGGCTTTCCGGGTGAAAGTGCCGGCCGGCTGCGTGACTGGCAAGGCTGGCGGCCTATCGAGCAAGCCACCATGTCGTTTGGTTATGGTGTGACGGTAAGCCTGGTGCAACTGGCCCGGGCTTATACCATTTTTACCCACGATGGCGCTTTGTTGCCCTTGTCGTTTACCCGGTTGACTGCGGCCAACCCGGGCCGCCCGGTGATTCGCCCGGACACGGCCAAGAAAATGCGCGACATGATGGTCACCGTTACCGAGCAGGGCGGTACCGCCGTGCGGGCACAGGTATTGGGTTACCACGTGGGTGGCAAGTCTGGTACCGCGCGCAAGCTGGTAGGCGGGCGTTATGCCGCAGACAAGCACATTGGTTTGTTTGTTGGCTTTGCCCCCGCCACCAACCCGCGGCTCATCGTGGCGGTAATGATTGACGAGCCGGGCGCCGGTTTCTATTACGGCGGCACGGTAGCAGGCCCTGCCTTCTCCAACATCATGGCAGGCAGTTTACGCATTCTGGGGGTCGAGCCTGATGCTCCCTCCAATAACACTCTGATTCCGGAACACAAGATTTCGGATGTGCGGGAAGAAACATGAAGACCAGTTTGATCGATCTGCCGGATTGGGACCCTGCCGCCTTGGCGGGTCTTGGCGTTGCCGTGACACGCGTCGAGGCGGATAGCCGCCGCGTGTTCCCTGGTGACGTGTTTTTGGCATGTCGTGGCGAATATACCGATGGCCGCGATTTTATTGCGGCGGCCATCGAAAAAGGGGCTGCAGCGGTGGTGTGGGACCAGGACGATGCGTTCCAGTGGCGACCGGAATGGACTGTACCGAACCTGCCGGTAGCTCGCCTGCGCGAGCGCGCCGGTATTGTGGCTGCGCACGTGTACGCCTACCCCAGCCGTGATATGCAGGTAGTCGGTATTACCGGTACCAACGGCAAGACCTCCATTTCGCACTGGCTGGCACAGGCCTACGCGTTGCTGGGCGAGAAAGCCGCGCTGATCGGCACCGTCGGCAACGGCTTTTACGGCCACCTGACCGAAACCACCCACACCACGCCCGACCCGATTACCGTGCAGCAAAAGCTGGCCGAGTACCGTCGCCAGGGCGCCAGCGTGGTGAGCATGGAAGTGTCCAGCCACGGGCTGGACCAGTTCCGCGTTAACGGCGTGGAGTTCACCACTGCGGTGTTCACCAACCTCACCCGCGACCACCTGGACTACCACGGCAGCATGGAAGAGTACGGCGCCTCCAAGGCCAAACTGTTCCACTGGGATGGGCTGAAACATGCCGTCATCAATGCTGACGACGCCTTCGGTCGCCAGCTGGCTGCCGGTATCGACGCCAGCCGTACCCGCGTGATTACCTACGGCCTGGAGCAGGGCGATGTGCGCCCGCTCAGCCTTGCGGCCAACCTGGATGGCTTGCAGCTGAGCGTCACCACGCCGTGGGGCGACGCAGACATCAAGAGCCCGCTGCTGGGGCGCTTCAATGCGGCCAACATGCTGGCCTGCCTGGCCGTAATGTGCGCCGGCGGCGTGCCACTGGCCGACGCTGTACGCGTACTGGGCAAAATCCAGCCGGCCCGCGGCCGTATGCAGCGTATTGGCAATGGCCTGGAGCCACTGGTGGTAGTGGACTACGCCCACACGCCGGACGCGCTGGAAAAAGCCTTGGCCACACTGGCCGAGATCCGCCCGCAAGGCAGCAAACTGTTCTGCGTATTCGGCTGCGGCGGCAACCGCGACAAGGGCAAACGCCCGCTGATGGGCGGCATTGCCGAAAAAATTGCCGACGTGGCCGTGGTCACCAGCGACAACCCGCGCCTGGAAGAACCGCAAGCCATTCTGGATGACATTCTGGCCGGCATGCAGCAGCCAGGCCATGTAGAAATCAGCCGCGAGGCCGCTATCCACTGGGCAGTACTGCAAGCTCGCATGGGTGATGTGGTGCTGATCGCCGGCAAGGGCCACGAGGAGTACCAGGACATCGGCGGCGTGAAGCAGCCGTTCTCCGACTTCCGCGTAGCCGAAGACGCACTCACGCTTTGGGGGGCTGCGCATGCTGATGCTCTCTGATGCCGCCCGTGTGCTAAGTGGCCAGCTGCTCGGCAACGACGCCCGCTTCCAGCGCGTGGTTACCGACAGCCGTACCGTGCAAGCTGGCGACCTGTTTGTGGCGCTGGTGGGTGAAAAATTCGACGCCCACGACTTTGTGCCCGATGTGCTGGCCAAGGGCGCCTACGCATTGGTGAGCCGTGACGTAACAGGGCAGGGTAGTGTGATTCGCGTAGCCGATACCCGTCTGGCACTGGGTAAGTTGGCCGCAGATTGGTGCGCGCGCCTGGAGGTGAAGCGCATCGGCATTACCGGCTCCAACGGCAAGACCACGGTCAAGGAAATGGTCGCCGCCATTCTGCGTGCGCACGCCGGCGACGCCGCCGTGCACGCCACCGCTGGCAACTTCAACAACGACATCGGCCTGCCGCTGACGTTGCTGGGCCTGAGCGCGGCGCACCGCTACGCAGTGATCGAAATGGGCATGAACCATTTCGGCGAGATCAGTTACCTCACCGGCCTGGCGCGCCCGCAAGTGGCCATGGTCAACAACGCCATGCGTGCTCATCTGGGCGGTGGTTTTGACAGCACGGCCGACATTGCTCGCGCCAAGAGCGAAATTTTTGAAGGCCTGGCCGCAGATGGCGTAGCGGTACTGAACGCCGACGACGCGCAGCTGGCCATTTTCGACGCTGCCGCTGCTGGCCACGCGCAGCTGCGCTTTGGTTTGGGCGCTGCGGCCAACGTCACTGCCCGCGACATTCAGCTGGGGGTAGGCGAGTGCCGCTTCGTACTGGTTTGCCCGCAAGGCGAGCAGGCTATCCGCCTGCCAGCCGCTGGCGAACACAATGTACGCAACGCGCTGGCCGCCGCCGCCGTGGCGCTGGCGCTGCACGTACCGCTGGCGGATATCGCCGCCGGTCTGGCGGCTTTCGGTGGTGTGAAAGGCCGTTTGCAGCTGAAGCAGGCTGTTTGCGGTGCCACCGTTATCGACGATACCTATAACGCCAACCCGGATTCCATGAAAGCCGGTATCGACGTGCTGGCCGCCTACCCGGCGCCGCGCGTGTTCGTGATGGGCCAGATCGGCGAGCTGGGCGATACCGCGCCGCAGCTGCACGCCGAAGTGGGTGCCCACGCCCGCGCGCGCGGCATCGAGCACCTGCTGTGCCACGGCGAGCTGGCGCGCCACGCCGCCGCCGCTTACGGCGAGGGGGGCGAATATTTTGACGATTTCGATGCCTTGCTGGCGCGGCTGGGCGGTGTGGTATCGCCAGCCAGCACCGTGCTGGTAAAAGGGTCGCGCTTCATGCAGATGGAGCGTGTGGTTGCCGCTCTGGTAACACCTCAACAACAAGAACAAGGAAAGGGCTGACCGGTGCTGCTGCTACTGGCTGATCTGCTGCGCGAACATATCCGCGCTTTTAATGTACTGAACTACGTGACCCTGCGTGCGGTGATGGCTGCGCTGACTTCGCTGACCATTTCGCTGTGGATGGGCCCGTGGGTAATCAGCAAGCTGACCGAGCTGAAGGTAGGCCAGGCCGTGCGCAAAGACGGCCCGCAAACCCATCTGGTGAAAACCGGCACCCCGACCATGGGCGGCACGCTGATCCTGTTGGCCATGACCGTGACCACGCTGCTATGGGCCGATCTGTCCAACCAGTACGTGTGGCTGCTGTTGGCCGTGACCCTGGGTACTGGCGCACTGGGCTTTTACGACGACTGGCGCAAGGTGGTGTACAAGGACCCGAACGGCGTGTCTGCCCGTTTCAAAATGGTGTGGCAATCCACCATTGCCATCGCCGCAGGCGTGTTCCTGATTACTACCGCCAAGCTGCCGGCCTCTACCGAATTCATCGTGCCGTTCTTCAAGAACGTGATCTACCCGCTGGGTGGTATCGGTTTTTGCGTACTGACTTACTTCGTGATCGTGGGTACGTCCAACTCGGTAAACCTCACCGACGGGCTGGATGGCCTGGCCGCGCTGCCGGTGGTACTGGTGGCTGCCGGCTTGTCGATTTTTGCCTACGTGGCCGGCCACGCGGTGTTCTCCAAGTATCTGGGCATGCCTTTTGTGCCGGGTGCGCACGAGGTGGTGGTGTTCTGCGCCGCCATCTGCGGCGCCTGCCTGGGCTTTTTGTGGTTCAACGCCTACCCGGCGCAAGTGTTCATGGGTGATGTCGGCGCGCTGGCGCTGGGCGCCGCACTGGGCACCGTGGCCGTGATCGTGCGCCAGGAAATCGTGCTGCTGATCATGGGCGGCCTGTTCGTGATGGAGGCGCTGTCGGTGATGATCCAGGTGGCATCGTTCAAGCTTACCGGCAAGCGCGTGTTCCGCATGGCACCGCTGCACCATCACTACGAGCTCAAAGGCTGGAAGGAAACCCAGGTCGTGGTGCGCTTCTGGATTGTCACCATGATGCTGGTGCTAGCCGGCCTGGCCACCCTGAAACTGCGTTAAGGAAACCACGTGATGCGATTCGACAACCGCCACATCATCGTTATCGGTCTGGGCGACACCGGCGTTTCTGCCGCGCGCTGGCTGCTGGCGCATGGCGCACGCGTCACTATTGCCGATAGCCGCGACAAGCCGGCCAATGCGGCCAACGTGGCCGCCGAGCTGGGCGTGACCCTGCGCCTGGGGGCGTTTGATGCGCAGACCTTTGCCGACGCCGACATGCTGATGGTCAGCCCCGGCGTCAGCATCCGTACCCCGGCCATTGCCGACTTCGCCCGCCGTGGCGGCGAGGTAGTGGGGGATGTAGAGCTGTGGGCGCGCGCCATCGCCGGCAGCGGTGCCAAGGTTATCGCCATTACCGGCTCCAACGGCAAAAGCACCGTCACCAGCCTGGTAGGTCATCTGTGCGAGGCCGCCGGCCAGGACACCGTGGTGTGCGGCAATATCGGCCTGCCGGTGCTGTCCGCCCTGGCCGAATGCGAAGCTGCCGGCAAGCAGCCCGACGTATGGGTGGTGGAGCTGTCCAGCTTCCAGCTGGAAACCACTACCAGCCTGTGCGCCGACGCGGCCACGGTACTGAATATTTCCGAAGACCATCTGGATCGTTACCACGACCTGCTGGACTACGCGCACAGCAAGACCGCCATTTTTGCCGGTAGCGGTGTGCAGGTGCTGAACCGCGACGATGTGTTCTGCCGCGCCATGGTGCGCGCCGGCCGCCGTGTGGCGTGGTTCTCGCTGTGCGAGGCGGCGGATTACGCACTGCAACAGACGGATGGCCGCTATCTGCTTACTATCGCCGGCTCGCCGGTGTTCGACAGCGCCGACATGCAGCTGCAAGGCTTGCACAACGCGGCCAACGCGCTGGCGGCCCTGGCACTGACCGACGCCATCGGCCTGCCGCGCGAAGCCTTGTTGGCCGCATTGCGCAGTTTCCGTGGCTTGGCCCACCGAGTGGAATACGTGGACGAGTTCGGCGGCGTGATGTTCATCGACGACTCCAAAGGTACCAATGTAGGCGCCACCGAGGCGGCATTGAACGGCATGACCCGGCCGGTAGTACTGATTGCCGGTGGTGATGGCAAGGGTCAGGATTTTGCGCCGCTTGCCCCCGCCTGCCAGCGTATTGCCCGCGCCGTGGTGCTGATCGGCCGTGATGCGCCGGCCATCCAGGCCGCGCTGGCCGGCTGCCGCGTGCCGCTGCACAGCTGCAGCACACTGGAAGACGCAACCCGTCTGGCGGCTAGCCTGGCACAAACCGGCGATGTGGTATTGCTGTCGCCGGCCTGCGCTAGCCTGGATATGTTCAAGAACTATGCACACCGTGCCCAGGTATTTGTCGATACGGTGGCAGCGGTCAAAGCGGGGATGACAGGCTGATGAGCAGCGTTAGCCGGCGTCATCTCCATGCAACCCCCGTCACCGTGCTGGACGAAGCACTGATGTGGGCCATCACCCTGTTGCTGTCCATCAGCCTGGTGATGGTGTACTCGGCATCGATTGCGTATGCCGAGGCGGATGCCGCCACCAATAACCGCTATTTCTACCTGTTCCGCCACATGATCTTCATGACCATCGGCCTGGCAGGGGCGGCGATTACTTTTCAGGTGCCTACCAGCATCTGGCAGAAATACGCGGGCAAGTTTTTCCTGTTTGCCGGTTTCCTGCTGGTATTGGTGCTGATACCGGGTATCGGCAAGGTGGTAAATGGCTCGCGGCGCTGGATCAATCTGGTGGTGCTGAACTTGCAGCCCTCCGAGGTGATGAAACTGGCTGCGGTGATTTATGCCGCCGACTACACGGTGCGCAAAGCGGCCAAGCTGCACAGCGTGCGCGAAGGTTTCTTGCCCATCTTGGCCGCCATTGTTGCGGTGGCCTTGCTGTTGCTGCTGGAGCCGGATTTTGGCGCGTTGATGGTGGTGATGAGCATCACCATGGGCATTGTGTTTCTGGGTGGCATCAACCTGCGCATTTTTGCCGGGCTGGCAGTGATGGCGGTGTTTGCGGTGGTGCTGCTGATTATCACCTCGCCTTATCGCCTGAAGCGGGTGCTGGGTTTTCTGGACCCGTGGGATGACCCCTACGGCAAAGGTTACCAGCTGAGCCATTCGCTGATAGCCATTGGCCGTGGCGAGTGGTTTGGCGTGGGGCTGGGCGGCAGTGTGGAGAAGCTGTTCTACCTGCCGGAGGCGCATACCGACTTCATCATGGCCGTGATTTCGGAAGAGTTCGGTTTTTTCGGCATCTGTGTGGTGCTGGGCCTGTATGCCTGGATCGTGCGTCGCGCTTTCCATATCGGTACCGAATCCAAGCAGCTGGAGCGTTATTACCAGTCGCTGGTGGCGCAGGGCATCGGCATCTGGCTGGGGGTGCAAACCTTCTTCAACGTGGGCGTGAACATGGGTTTGCTGCCTACCAAGGGCCTGACGCTGCCGCTGATGTCGTTTGGCGGCTCGGCCATGCTGTGCAACCTGGCGTCGCTGGCGGTATTGCTGCGCGTGGATTATGAAAATCGCCGGCTGATGCGCGGCTTTAAGGTTTAAAGCCGGGTATCCGCTGCCCTCGGGCAGCACGCTGCGATGCAGCGTAGCCGGTGTAGCAGTCCGAGCCGCTGGGCGGCGAAGGAAAAATCGCCGGCTGATGCGCGGCTTTAAGGTTTAACGCCAGGTGGCCAGGGTTGGCCGCAAGGCAAGGTAAATGGGCAGCAGCCCGGTAACAAGAGAAGTGGAACGATGGCAAAGCGTACGGTGATGGTGATGGCAGCAGGTACCGGTGGGCATATTGTCCCGGGCATCGCCGTGGCACGCGAGCTGGAAAGCCGTGGCTGGAAAGTACTGTGGGTGGGTACCGAGCGCGGCATGGAAAACAAGCTGGTACCGCCAACCGGTTTCGAGCTGATTCGCCTGGCTTTCCACGGTATCCGTGGCAAAGGGGCGCTGGGCTCGGTGAAGGGGGTGTTCCAGCTGCTGGCAGCGTTTGTGCGCAGCCTGGTGTTGATGTTCCAGCATCGCCCGGACGTGGTGCTGGGTATGGGCGGCTATGTGTGCCTGCCTACCGGTTTGGCCGCTGCACTGCTGTGGAAGCCGCTGGTAATGGTGAATGCCGATGCCGGCTTGTTGTTAAGCAATAAGGCTTTGCTGCCTTTCGCGGATCATCTGGCCTGTGGCTTTGATGGCGAGGCGGCCCGCAGCGTGAAGAAGTCGGTGGTCACCGGCAACCCGGTGCGCCGCGAGATCGAAGACCTGCCGGCACCCGCCCAGCGTTTTGCTAGCCGTAGCGGCCCGCTGCAGGTGCTGGTGGTAGGTGGCAGCCTGGGTGCCAAGGTATTGAACGACACCCTGCCCGCCGCGCTGGCCTTGCTGCCGGCTGATCAACGCCCGCAGCTGGTGCACCAGACCGGCGACAAGAATTTTGCGGCAGTGCAGGCCGCTTACGAAGCAGCCGGGCTGCAAGTTGGCCGCGACGTGACGCTGCTGCCGTTTATCGATGATATGCCGGCACGCCTGGCAGCTTGCGACGTGATCGTGTGCCGTGCCGGCGCCATTACCGTCAGCGAGCTGTGCGCTGCCGGTGTGGCCAGCGTGCTGGTGCCGCTGGTGGTGTCAACCACCTCGCATCAGCGCGACAACGCTGCCTGGATGGCGGCAGCCGGGGCAGCGATTCACCTGCCACAGCAAGACATGAGCCCGACCCAGCTGGCAGCACTGCTGGGCGGTTTGCAGCGCAGCCAGCTACAACAGCTGGCCGAGCGTGCCAAGGGGCTGGCCAAGCCCGGTGCGGCGGGTGCCGTAGCCGATTTGTGCCAGGCCCTGGCTGATCAGGATTAAGTAACTGCCGCCGTGTGGCGTGCAGTGGGTGAGAAGAACGATGAAACATAGAGTCAAACACATTCATTTTGTCGGTATCGGCGGCGTCGGCATGTGCGGTATTGCCGAGGTGTTGCTGAACCTGGGCTATACCGTGTCCGGCTCCGACATGGCTGATAACACGGCGACCAAGCGCCTGGCCGAGCAGGGCGCGCATATCTATTTTGGCCACGATGCGACCTATATCAAAGGCGCCGACGTGGTGGTGACGTCTACGGCGGTAAAAGCCGACAACCCCGAAGTGCGCGAAGCACAGGCGCTGCATATTCCGGTGATTCCGCGTGCCATGATGCTGGCCGAGCTGATGCGCTTCAAACAGGGTATCGCCATCGCCGGTACCCACGGCAAGACCACGACCACCAGCCTTACCGCATCGGTGCTGGGCGCAGCCGGCCTGGACCCGACCTTCGTGATTGGCGGCAAGCTGACCGCCGCCGGCACCAACGCCCGCCTGGGTAGCGGTGAGTACCTGGTAGCTGAAGCCGACGAATCGGACGCGTCTTTCCTGTACCTGCAGCCGGTGATGTCGGTGGTGACCAATATCGACGCCGACCACATGGACACCTACGACCACAGCTTTGACAAGCTCAAGCAGGCGTTTGTGGATTTCATCCACCACCTGCCGTTCTACGGCCGTGCCGTGCTGTGCGTGGACGACGAGCACGTGCGCAGCATCGTGCCGCAGCTGAAAAAGCCGGTAACCACCTACGGCTTGGACGACAGTGCCGACGTGTATGCGGCCAACCTGGTGGCCGATGCCGGGCAGATGCACTTTGACGTGGTGGTAAAAGCAGAAGGCCTGCGCTTCCCGGTCACCCTGAATATGCCCGGTCGCCACAACGTACTGAACGCGCTGGCCGCCACCGTCATCGGCCTGGAGTGCGGTGCCGAGATCGACGCCATCCAGAAAGGCCTGGCCGAGTTTGCCGGCGTAGGCCGCCGTTTCCAGCGTTACGGCGAGCTGCCGGCCAAGGATGGCGGTAGCTACACACTGATCGACGACTACGGCCACCACCCGGTGGAAATGGCCGCGACGTTGGCCGCAGTGCGTGGCGCCTTCCCGGAAAAACGCCTGGTGCTGGCCTTCCAGCCGCATCGCTACAGCCGCACCCGTGACCTGTTTGAAGACTTTGTAAAAGTGCTGGGCCGCGTGGATGCCCTGCTGCTGGCCGAAGTGTACGCCGCAGGCGAGGCGCCGATCGTGGCCGCCGATGGCCGCGCGCTGGCTCGTGCCGTGCGCGTAGGCGGCAAGGTAGAGCCGCTGTTTGTAGAGCAGATTACCGATATGCAGCAAGCCATTACCGATATGGCGCGTGACGGCGACGTGGTGATCACCATGGGCGCGGGGTCGATTGGCGGTATCCCCGCCAAGCTGGTAGCGGCCGCCAAGGCCTGACAGAGAGTATTCCGCCCCGACAGGGGGCGGTAGTGAGGACAGCATGAAGCAGTTTGGCAAAGTAGCAGTAATGATGGGTGGCAGCTCCGCCGAGCGTGAAGTCTCGCTGATGAGCGGCAGCGGCGTACTGGCCGCCCTGCAAAGCAAGGGCGTGGATGCGCATGCGTTCGACCCTGCAGAAAAGCCGCTGTCGGCACTGAAGGAAGAGGGCTTTGCCCGCGTATTCAACATCCTGCACGGCCCGTTTGGCGAAGACGGCACTCTGCAAGGCGCGCTGGAAGCGCTGGGTGTGCCGTATACCGGCTGCGGCGTGATGGCCTCGGCCATCTGCATGGATAAGTGGCGTACCAAGCTGCTGTGGAAAGGTGCCGGCTTGCCGATTCCCGCTTTTGAGCTGCTGAGCGATGACAGTGATTTCGACGCCATCGAGCAGGCGCTGGGGCTGCCGATTTTCGTGAAGCCGTCCACCGAGGGCTCCAGTATCGGTGTGACCAAGGTGAAGACCCATGGTGGCCTGAAAGCCGCCTACGAAGAAGCGCGCCAGTACGACAGCATCGTGATTGCCGAGCAGTTTATCGGCGGTGGCGAGTACACCTGTGCCGTGATCGATGGCCAGGCTTACCCCACCATCAAGATCGAGCCGGCTACCGAGTATTACGACTACCAGGCCAAGTATTTCCGTGATGACACGGTATACCGCTGCCCAAGTGGCCTGGCGCCCGACGTGGAAGCGCGTGCCCGCGAACTGGCACTGCAGGCATTCAAGGTACTGGGTTGCCAAGGCTGGGCGCGAATTGACTTCCTGATGGATGAGCAGAACGGCATTTACCTGCTGGAAGCCAATACCAACCCTGGCATGACCAGCCATAGCCTGGTGCCGATGGCTGCGCGGGTAGAGGGCCTGAGCTACGAGGACCTGTGCGTCAAGGTGCTGGCAGCGGCTCATGTGGGATAACCATGCGGTACTGCGGGCAGTAGCCAATTTGCTGCTGACTGCCTCGTTATTGATGTTGTTGTATGCCGGGGGCTACTGGCTGACACACTCGCCCCTGTTCCCGGTAAAGCGGATTCACATTGCTGGCCAGGTGGCCAAGGTGACCCCGGTGCAGCTGAAGTACATCGCGCAAAACGAACTGACCGGCACGTTTTTTACGCTGGACATCAACAAGACGCGTCATGCCTTCGAAAAGCTGCCCTGGGTAAGCCAGGTGCAGGTAAGACGAGCCTGGCCTGACCGGCTGGACATTACCGTCAGCGAGCACGTAGCGCTGGCGCGCTGGGGAGACCAGGGGCTGATCAGTACCGAAGGCCGCTGGTTCGACGCAGCCAGCGACCAGCCGCTGCCGGTGATGTACGGGCCAGCAGCAAGTGAAAAAGAAATGACGCAAGCACTGCAGCAGTTCCGGCAGCGTTTGCAGCCCGCCCGCCTGCAGCCACTGCGTTTGTGGCTGTCGGAGCGAAGAGCGTGGCGAATGGAACTGGACAACGGTGTAACGCTGGAACTGGGGCGTGGCCCGGTGGCTGAGCGGTTGACGCGTTTTGTTGACCACTGGCCGAATAGCCTGGCCACGTTGCCTTACCGCATTACGTATGTGGACTTGCGTTACCCCAATGGATTCGCTGTGCGGATGCCCGATTACAAGGCACCGCCTACGGCAACAAACAAGCTTTAAGCGTTGGAGCGACAGGTGAGCAAACCTAAGGAAAGCAAAAACATGCTGGTGGGCCTGGATATCGGCACCTCGAAGATCGTCGCGATCGTCGCCGAAGTGCTGGAAGAAGGCCAGATCAACATCGTGGGCATGGGGCAAGTGCCCTCGCGCGGCCTCAAGCGCGGCATGGTGGTGAATATCGAATCCACCGTGCAGGCCATCCAGCGGGCGCTGGAAGAGGCCGAGCTGATGGCCGACTGCAAGATCAATGAGGTGTACACCGGTATCGCCGGTAGCCACATCAAGGGGGTGAACTCGCACGGCATGGTGGCCATCAAGGACCGTGAAGTGACGCAGATGGATATCGACCGCGTGATCGAAACCGCGCGTGCGGTATCCATTCCGCCCGATCACCAGGTGCTGCACATCCTCACGCAGGAATACAGCATCGATGGTCAGGAAGGGGTGCGCGAGCCGCTGGGCATGAGCGGTGTGCGCCTGGAAGCCAAGGTGCACATTGTGACCGGTGCCATTTCTGCTGCGCAAAACGTGGCCAAGTGCGTGCGTCGCTGCGGCCTGGAAGTGACCGACCTGGTGTTGCAGCCGATGGCCAGCGCCAATGCGGTGCTGTCCGAGGACGAAAAAGAACTCGGCGTGTGCCTGATCGACATTGGTGGTGGCACCACCGATATCGCGGTGCTGGTGAGCGGTGCTATCCGTCACACCGCAGTAATCCCGATTGCGGGGGACCAGATTACCAACGATATCGCCATGGCCTTGCGTACCCCGACCAAGGAAGCCGAAGACATCAAGATCCAGCACGGTGTGGCCTTGGTGGGCCTGGCCGATGCTTCGCAGATGATCGAAGTGCCAGGTGTAGGCGAACGCGGCCCGCGTCAGATGTCGCGTGCCACCCTGGCAGAAGTGATCGAGCCGCGCGTGGAGGAGCTGTTCCAGTTGGTGCAGCAAGAGCTGCGCCGTAGCGGCTTTGAAGAAATGTCTACCGGTATCGTCATTACCGGTGGCGCCAGCCTGATGCCGGGCATGGTGGAGTTGGCCGAAGAGGTCTTCCACCTGCCAGTGCGCATCGGTGTACCCAAGTATGTAGGTGGCTTGTCCGAGGTAGTGAAAAACCCGCGCTTCTCGACTGGTGTAGGTTTGCTGCTGTATGGCAAGGACCAGATGCATCCCCGTGTTGGCCCGAAAAGCGAAAGCGCCGGCGTGGGGCAAGTGTTCCAGCGTATGAAGGCTTGGTTTGCCGGTAATTTCTAAGGCAAAACGGAATATTCCGACAATAGCTCATCTTTTTACAGGAGAGGAAAAATGAGCGGCATGGTATTCGAAGTAATGCAGGAGACTGCTACCGAGGCAGTCATCAAGGTGATCGGTGTAGGCGGTGGCGGCTGCAACGCTATCGACAACATGATCAGTAACCAGGTGCAAGGCGTGGAATTCATCTGCGCCAACACGGATGCCCAGGCGCTCAAGCGCAACAGGGCACCGCAAAAACTGCAGCTGGGCAACAATCTGACCAAGGGCCTGGGTGCAGGTGCAAACCCGGATACCGGCCGGAACGCTGCGCTGGAAGACCGTGAGCGCATTGCTGAAATGTTGCGCGGTGCCAATATGGTATTTGTCACTGCCGGCATGGGTGGTGGTACCGGTACCGGCGCTGCGCCGGTCGTGGCCGAAGTGGCCAAGGAGCTGGGTATTCTCACCGTAGGCGTGGTAACCCGCCCGTTCGAGCACGAAGGCAAACGCCTGCGTGTGGCCAACGATGGTATCGAGCT
This sequence comes from beta proteobacterium L13, assembly GCA_000335715.1. Classification (GTDB taxonomy): domain Bacteria; phylum Pseudomonadota; class Gammaproteobacteria; order Burkholderiales; family Chromobacteriaceae; genus Vogesella. The sequence continues at coordinate 199,144 of AMYZ01000002.1, read as the reverse complement.
GCTGAAAAAGCACGTCGATTCCCTGATCGTGATCCCCAACGAAAAGCTGATGGCGGTGCTGGGTGAAGATGTCACCATGCGCGAAGCTTTCCGCGCAGCGGACGACGTGCTCAAAGGCGCGGTAGCTGGTATTTCCGAAGTGATTACCTGCCCAGGTCTGATCAACGTCGACTTCGCTGACGTACGTGCCGTGATGAGTGAAATGGGCCTGGCCATGATGGGCTCTGCTTTTGCGTCCGGTATCGACCGCGCCCGCGTTGCCGCCGAGCAGGCAGTGGCCAGCCCGCTGCTGGACAACATCACCCTGGAAGGCGCACGTGGCGTGCTGGTGAACATCTCTACCGCACCAGGCTGCCTGAAAATGAGCGAGTACCGCGAAATCATGGGCATCATCCGCCAGTACGCTGACGAAGATGCTCAGGTGAAGTTCGGTACTGCCGAGGTGGAAGATATTCCGGAAGACACCATCCGCGTGACCTTGATCGCGACCGGCCTGGGCCAAAAGCCTGCCAGCAATCGCGACGAGCGCCCGGATTACATCAAGATCGTCAAAACCGGTACTGATAATGTCGCCATGGAAATGGATTTCAACGACCTGAATACGCCAGCGGTAATGCGTAACCGTGGTCGTCGTGCGCCGATTTCCACCGACTTTTCGGACCCGGAAGTAAGCGAGTCTTACGATATTCCGGCATTCCTGCGTAAACAGGCAGACTGATAGCTCAGGGCAATTGACTGTTGGATGGTAATCAATTAGCCGCATGGCGCGGCTATGCTAAACTGTCCGCATTCGATATGTCCGAAAGCCCGTCATGATCCTGCAACGCACGCTGAAACAGGCCATCAGCGCCACTGGTGTTGGGCTGCACTCCGGAGAGCGGGTCAAGCTGACCCTGCACCCGGCTGCGCCTGATACCGGTATTGTGTTCCGCCGCACCGACCTGCCTGCGCAGGACGAGGTGGTGGTACGGCCTGCGCTCGTGAACGACACGCGCCTCTCCTCGACACTGGTCACCGAGACCGGTGTGCGTGTCGGCACGATCGAACATCTGATGTCTGCCTTTGCAGGGCTGGGCATCGATAATGTGATGGTGGATGTGACAGGCGCCGAAATGCCCATCATGGATGGTTCGTCGGCGCCCTTCATCTTTTTGCTGCAAACAGCGGGGATCGAGGAGCAATCTGCCGCCAAGAAGTTCATCCGCGTCAAGCAGACAATAGAAGTGGTCGAGGGCGACAAGTGGGTAAAACTTGTGCCCCACGATGGCTTTAGTGTGCAACTGTCTATCGAGTTCAATCACCCGGCGTTCAATCGTGCGCCACAAATGGTGAGCGTAGACTTTGCCAGCCATTCCTATATCGAAGAGATAAGCCGTGCCCGTACTTTCGGTTTCATGCACGAAGTCGAGTACATGCGCAGCCACGGCCTGGGGCGGGGGGGAACCTCAATAACGCCATCGTGATCGACGACGAGTACGTATTAAACCCGGAGGGGCTACGCTTCCCGGACGAATTTGTTCGCCACAAGATTCTGGACGCCATCGGCGACTTGTACATCGTAGGGCACCCGCTGATTGCCGCATTCAGTGGCCATAAATCCGGGCATGCCATGAATAACAAGCTGTTGCGGGTGATGCTGGAAACGCCCGATGCCTGGGAGTTTGTCACCTTTGACAACCCCGAAGATGCGCCAGGCAGCTTTCACCGCTTGCCGGAAGTTGCCTGAGTTTCAGGCACACCGAAAGCCCATGTCGGATGATACGGCATGAAATAAACAACACCCCCTGCTTGTTTTTCAAGCAGGGGGTGTTTTGCATGAGCCGGCCTTAACGTCGTTTGGCTGCTTGCTTCAGGTTGTTTGTCAGCTCCTCTGCACTCAGTGGCGGTGCATCTTCGGGGCACAATGCCTTGATGACAGTTTGCAGCAAGGCACTGTTGCCATCCAGTCTGCGCCATTCACCCCGGCTGGAGGCAATCCAGCGTTTACCTACCGTATCGGCAAAGGCAAAGCTGCGCTGTGTGCGTTCTCCGCAATGCATGCCTTCCAGGCTGATATTGTCGATACCGCTGCTGCTGAGCTGGCGCAAAGCAAAGCGTACCGTGCGATCTTCTGCCAATACCAGGCTGCTGCTGTCGATAAACACACGCGGTTTCACCGTAACAGGGGTATCCAGCTCGATCCACTGGGTAGTGACAGGGTAGCCGGGGAGGGGCAAGACCTGTTCTTGCCAAGCTGTGTCCGGTTGATAGCGGTTAGGTTTACGATTGCTTATTTTTTCGGCCAGGTCTGCATGGGCAAGGTTGGCCGCAGCGAGCAGGCTTAGCATGATAAGACGGGTTTTCACGGTGTTTTCCTGATTTGTCCAATACGAAGCTGGTGGCGGCGGCGTCCGCTTTCGCGCCCGCCCATGCCGTAGCTTACCTCGGTAAAACTGACATCGCCGCGAGCGGAAACGTTCACGATGCTACTGCAGCGGGTACCGTAGTCGCGGCCAACGATAAACACCGGCGACAGCATTTTTTCCAGTGCCGAACCTATGCCGGTATTGGGTAGCTGCTCTGGCGGCGCACTTTCCGTGTTCATCAGCCAGAGGAGTACTTCGCTGTCGCTGGGTGGCCGTTTCAAGGTTGCCATCTTCTGGCGTAGTTGTTCCGCCTTGAACCAGCGCGTATCCATGTCGGCATTCGAGAGCACGTGGATACCTGGCGCGATGCGGTTGAGCGATTTGGTTCTGCTGTTGAAATGCAGTAAATCATTTACCTGGCCAAAGATCAGATTAAACGGGCCATAGTCGGCGGTGTGCGCCTTGAGCCAGGCCGCGTACTCCAGTGCACTTTCATCACCACTGACAAAGCGTTGCACCAGCTCGCCACGCGACCGTGCCGCTGCGACTGCACGACCTTCCCGGATGTGCGTGACCGCAGCAAAACGGCCGCGCGTATCGATCGCCATCCAGCTACCGCCTGCCTTTACATCGCGGCCGCCCAGTATTTGCGGATAGTCTGTCCAGAAGTCCAGTGCCAGTGCCGGCCGGGTGTAGTATTCGTCGCGGTTCGCCAGTAAAACCAGCGGCCCGAGTGCCGGTGTCTTGTAGGCAAGGGCAATGATGCACATGGTAGCTGTCCTTGGGCATTTTGCCGAAGGCCTTTAAAATAACGTTTTGATTGTAACCGCTCTACGCTTGGAGGAAGTGTTTATGCAGCCAGATCTTGCGCTGGACTTGTCGGGGCTAAACTGCCCCTTGCCTATCCTGCGAGCCAAAAAAGCGCTGGCAACCATGGAAAGTGGCAAGGTGTTGTCCGTTGTGGCTACCGATCCTGGGGCACCCAAGGATTTCGAGGCATTCTGCCGCCAGACAGGCAATGTGTTGCTGGCTTCTACCGTTCAGGAAGACGGGCGCTTTTCCCTGTCGATTCGCCGTAAGTGATAAAGGGCGCCGGATGGCGCCTTTCTTTATATTGATGATTGCATAAGGTTGCTCCATGAAACTGACCATTACCCGCCCTGATGACTGGCACTTGCACGTGCGCGACGGTGCTGCTCTGGCTGCCGTGCTACCCGATACCTGCCGCCAGATGGGGCGCGCCATCATCATGCCCAATCTGAAACCGCCCGTAACTACAGTCGAGATGGCTGCTGCCTATCGCGAGCGTATCCTGGCCGCCCGCCCGGCTGGCAGCAGTTTTGAGCCGCTGATGACGCTGTATCTCACCGAAACCACGACGGCCGAAGAAGTGCGCAAGGCCAAGGCCAGTGGTTTTGTGCATGGCATCAAGCTGTACCCCGCCGGTGCAACAACCAACTCAGATGCGGGTGTACGTGACGTGAATAACGCCATGGTGGCACTGGAAGCCATGGCTGAAGCGGGTATGCCGCTGCTGGTGCACGGTGAAGTCACCGACCCGGCGGTAGATGTGTTCGACCGTGAGGCCGTGTTCATCGACACCGTGTTCGAACCGTTGTTGAAACGCCTGCCCACTCTGCGTGTGGTGTTTGAGCACATTACTACCCGCCAGGCTGCCGAGTATGTGGCCAGCGCAGGTGACAATATTGCCGCCACCATCACCGCCCACCACCTGTTGATGAACCGCAATGCGCTGTTTACCGGGGGGATCCGCCCGCACCACTACTGCCTGCCGGTGCTCAAGCGTGAAACCCACCGCGAAGCTTTGCTGGCGGCAGCCACCAGCGGCAGCAAAAAATTCTTCCTGGGTACCGACAGCGCACCGCACGCGCGTAATACCAAGGAAAACGCCTGCGGCTGTGCCGGCATGTACACGGCCAATGCGGCCATCGAGCTGTACGCCGAAGCGTTTGACGCCGCCGGTGCGCTCGACAAGCTGGAAGCCTTCGCCAGTTTCAATGGACCTGACTTTTATCAACTGCCGCGCAATACAGACACACTAAGCTTGGTACGCGAAGCGTGGCAGGTGCCTGCTGCTTTGTCTTATGGAAATGACGAGCTTGTCCCCCTGCGTGCAGGAGAGTATGTGCAATGGCGATGCGTACCATGAGTATTGCTCATGAAACTAGTCCAAAATTGCTTACCTGAAAGGAATAAGTGCAGGAAATGCTACGCATCACAGGCAATGTGACGCCGAAGTGACGAATCGGGGCTTGTAGTAGCCATGTGTGCTGTGCATAATTGCCTCGCCTTTGCGTACTGTATACACACAGTTTGTTTTTCTCGGGGGGCCCGCACCAAGACGGGCCACCTCTGTTCAAGGAGAGCAGGAGAATATGAAAAAATCGATTTCTTTCAGCGTAGTAGCGGCCTCTGTTGCTATCGCTTTTGGTGCTTCCGGCGCAGCTTTCGCTGCAAAAGTACCGGCTGGCGTAAAACTGGACCCGAAACAGGAACTGGTACGTAGCAACGGCTCCGAACCGGAATCCCTGGATATTTCCCAGATCGAGACCACCACGGCCAACAACATTGCCCGTGACCTGTTCGAAGGCCTGACCGCCGTTGAAAACACCGGCAAGATCGTGCCGGGTGTAGCTACCTCCTGGAAGCAGAAAGATGCCACTACCTGGATCTTCAACCTGCGCAAAGACGCAAAATGGTCCAATGGCGATCCGGTAACCGCTGACGATTTCGTATACTCCTGGCGCCGTACCGTGGATCCGAAGACCGCTACCAAGTACGGTCTGTTCCACGAGTTCATTGCTAACGGCAAAGACATCATGTCCGGCAAGAAGCAGCCTGCCGAGCTGGGCATCAAGGCTGTAGACAAGTACACCCTGGAAATCAAAACCGAGATTCCGGTAGCTTTCCTGCCTGACATGCTGGCTAACTCCACCATGGCTCCGCTGCACAAAGCCTCCTTCGAGAAATTCGGCAAAGACTTCACCAAGCCGGGCAACCTGGTATCCAACGGCGCTTACGTGCTGAAAGACTGGATCCCGAACAGCCGCATCGTGCTGGAAAAGAACGCCAAATACTGGGATGCCAAAAACACTGTCATCACTAAAGTAACCTTCGACCCGACCGAGAGCGAAGATGCTGCCCTGAAGATGTACAAAGCCGGCCAGGTTGACATGACCCTGCGCATCCCAGCTGGTACCTTCCAGGCACTGAAGGCAGAAATGCCGAAAGAACTGAGCGCACTGCGCAACATCGCCCTGTACTACTACGGTCTGAACAACAAAGACCCGGTACTGAAAGACAAGCGCGTTCGCCAGGCCCTGTCCATGGTGATCGACCGTGACATCCTGACCCAGAAGCTGCTGGGCGAAGGCCAGGTTCCTGCTTACAGCCTGATGGTACAAGGCACTGCCGGTGCTGACGTTACCCCGTACGAATGGGCAAAATGGCCGATGGAAAAACGCGTCGCCGAAGCCAAGAAACTGTTGGCCGCAGCAGGCGTGACCTCCGCTACCCCGCTGAAACTGATGTACAACACCTCCGAGTCGCACAAACGCGTGGGTCTGTTCATCTCCTCCGAGTGGAAAACCAAGCTGGGTCTGAGCACTTCGATGGAAAACCAGGAATTCAAAGTGTTCCTGAAGACCCGTCACTCCGGCCAGTACCAGGTTGCACGTAACGGCTGGAACGCTGACTACAACGACGCGACCACCTTCCTGGATCTGGTGCGTTGCGACAGCGACCAGAACGACCAGCAATACTGCAACAAGAAGGTTGACGAGCTGATGGCCCAGGGCAACCAGCAAACCGACCAAGCCAAGCGTAAAGCCCTGATGACCCAGGCTTCCAAGCTGGCGATGGATGACTACCCGCTGATCCCGCTGTACCAGTATGTACAAGCGCGTACCGTGAAGCCTTACGTTGGCGGCTACTACACCACCAACAGCTTTGACCGCTTCCGTACTAGCGATTTCTACATCATCAAGAAATAATTAGTCGTTAACCCGTCACGGTGGCTTCGGCTGCCGGGCGGGTTTTTCACTAGTGTTTTTGACGCATTACCGTGCCTACGGTCAGCCTCCGGGCAGTTACCCACTGCCCGGATTGCTTTATCTAGCGCCTACAGCGTCATAGGGCATGCGCGTGTCCTAGGTACATGGAGTTTTATCCCAATGTGGTCTTACGTAATTAAGCGTGTATTCGGAGCGGTACCAACGGTATTTTCCGTTATCACCCTCTGTTTCATCATGCTTCAACTCGCCCCCGGTGGTCCTTTTGACGGCGAGAAGAAGATTGCCCCCGAAGTGCTGGCTAACCTGGAAGCCAAGTACCATCTGAATGAGCCGCTGCACGTGCAGTTTGGCTACTACCTCAATAACCTGCTGCATGGCGATCTGGGTGCGTCCTTCCGCTACGCAGACTGGTCGGTCAACCAGCTGGTTGCCCAGGCATTACCCAAATCGGCGGCCATTGGTGGCACCGCGCTGCTGATTGCCATTGTGCTGGGTATCTCGCTGGGTGTGATTGCAGCCTTGCGCCAGAACAGCATTGCGGATTATTTCGTGATGTTCCTGGGTAACTTCGGCCATGCCGTGCCGTCGTTTGTAACCGGCCCTATCCTGATCCTGTTCTTTGCCCTGTGGATGAAAGTCGTGCCGGCCGGTGGCTGGTCTTACGACGATCCTAACTGGAGCATTGTGCAGTTCGCCTTGCTACCGGTTGCCCTGCTGACCATCGTGAACGTGGCCACGCTGGGCCGTGTGATGCGCGGTAGCCTGATCGAGGTGATGAACTCCAACTTCATTCGTACTGCCAAGGCAAAAGGCCTGCCGATGCGCGTCATTATCGTGCGCCATGCCCTGCGCCCTGCGCTGCTGCCGGTAGTCACCCTGCTAGGCCCGATGGCCGTATCGGCTATTGCCCAGGCAGTGGTAACCGAATCCATCTTCTCCATTCCTGGTCTGGGTCGCCTGCTGGTGACCGGCGCCGTAAACCGCGACTACACCCTGGTATTGGGTCTGGTGGTACTGGTGGCCGTGTTTACCGTGGTGTTCAACCTGATTGTCGATATCGTGTACGCGATGCTCGACCCGCGTATCCGTTACTGATCGGGAGCTTTACATGAATACCAAAACCAAAAACGATCAATTGGTCAGCACGCTGTCCAATATCAGTGAAGTGGTGGAAGGCCGTAGCCCGTGGGCTGATGCGCGCCGCCGTTTCATGAAGAACAAGGCCGCCGTGGCTTCGCTGGTGATCCTGATCCTGATCGCGCTGATCATCGTGGTTGGCCCGTACATGCTGCAGCACACGCATGACGCTACCGACTGGAACGCCTTGAGCCTGGCCCCCACACTGGCCAACGGCCACTATCTGGGCACGGACGAGCTGGGGCGCGACTTGCTGGCACGTACGCTGCAAGGTGGTGGCATTACCTTCCAGGTCGGCATTGTCGGTACTCTGGTATCGGTGGTGATCGGTGTGTCCTGGGGCGCCATTGCCGGCTTCTTTGGCGGCAAGGTAGATGCGCTGATGATGCGTATTGTCGACGTTCTGTACGCGCTGCCGTTCATGCTGTTCGCCATCCTGCTGATGACCTTCTTTGGTCGCGACCTCTATCTGATGTTCGTGGCGCTGGGTGCCATCTCCTGGCTGGATATGGCGCGTATCGTGCGTGGCCAGACGCTGTCGCTGAAGTCCAAGGAGTTTGTCGAAGCGGCACACGCCATCGGTGTTTCGCAATTCGCCATCATTTTCCGCCACATCGTGCCTAACCTGCTGGGCATTGTGGTGGTGTACGCCACGATCACCATTCCTGGTGTGATCATGACCGAGTCGGTACTGTCCTTCCTGGGCCTGGGTGTGCAAGAACCCAATACCAGCTGGGGTGTACTGGTACAGGAAGGCCAGAAAGTCATGGAAAGCCAGCCATGGATGTTGCTGGTGCCAGGCCTGTTCCTGTCCATTACGCTGTATTGTGCCAACTATGTCGGTGACGGCCTGCGCGATGCGCTGGACCCGAAAGATCGCTAAGCCGGGGAGGACACCATGTCTTTGCTACAAGTGAAAAACCTCGGCGTCAGCTTTGCGACGCACGATGGTATGGTTAACGCCGTAAACGGCGTAAGTTTCGAGCTGGACCGCGGCCAGACGCTGGGTATTGTCGGCGAGTCCGGCTCTGGCAAGAGCCAGTCGGTACTGGCCATGATGGGTCTGCTGGCCAAAAACGGTCAGCCTAGCGGTGAAGCCCTGTACAAGGGCAAGAACCTGCTGACCATGAGCCCCAAAGAGCTGAACGGCATCCGTGGCGACCGCCTGTCCATGATTTTCCAGGACCCGATGACGTCGCTGAACCCCTACCTGACGGTAGAGCGCCAGATGACCGAGGTACTGGAGCTGCATAAGGGCATGACCCGCAAGCAGGCCAAAAAGCGCGCGATCGAGCTGCTGGAAGCGGTACGCATTCCCGAGGCCGCCCGCCGTATCGATATGTACCCGCACGAGTTCTCTGGCGGTATGCGCCAGCGTGTGATGATTGCCATGGCCCTGCTGTGCGAGCCGGAAGTCCTGATCGCCGATGAACCCACCACCGCGCTGGACGTGACTGTACAGGCGCAGATCCTCACGCTGTTGAAAGACCTGCAGCGTGACTTCGGCACCGCCATTGTCATGATCACGCACGATCTGGGTGTGGTTGCTGGCCTGTGCGACAACGTGATGGTGATGTACGGTGGCCGTGTCATGGAATACGGCACCGCCAACGATATCTTCTACAAGCCATCCCACCCCTACACCATCGGCTTGCTGGGCGCGCTGCCGCGTCTGGACCACGATGGCGAAGCGCTGATGAGCATTCCGGGCAACCCGCCCAATATGGCCAATATGCCCAAGGGCTGTCCGTTTGCCGAGCGTTGCGAGCACGCCAGCCAGCAGTGCGTGGATACCCTGCCGCAGCTGGCCGTATCGCCAGCCAACAGCCGCGTACTGCGCGCCTGTCACAAGCCGGCCAGCGAGCTGATTGTTAATGCCAATGCGGAGGTGGCCAATGGCTGAGAACCGTAAACCGATTCTGTCGGTACGTAACGTCAAGGTTCACTTCAAGGTTGCTGGTGGCAAAGACTGGCCCTGGACCCCGAAGAAAACGCTCAAAGCGGTAGATGGCGTGAGCTTCGACCTGTACGCAGGCGAAACCCTGGGTGTGGTGGGCGAGTCCGGTTGTGGCAAGTCCACGCTGAGCCGCGCCATTCTCAACCTGATTCCCGCCACCGACGGCGAAATCGTCTGGATGGGCAATGACCTGCGCAAGGGTACTGACAAGGATTGGCTGAACGTCCGCAAGGATATCCAGATGATCTTTCAGGACCCGCTGGCGTCGCTGAACCCGCGCATGACCATCGCGCAGATCATCGGCGAGCCGCTGCGCGTACACCGCCCCGAGCTGTCCAACGACGAAGTGATGAAGCGCGTACGCGCCATGATGGTGAAGGTTGGCCTGCGCGAGCAGATGATCAACCGCTATCCGCACGAGTTCTCCGGTGGCCAGTGCCAGCGTATCGGTATCGCCCGCGCGCTGATTCTGGAACCCAAGCTGATTATCTGCGACGAGCCGGTATCGGCGCTGGACGTGTCCATTCAGGCGCAGATCATCAACCTGCTGAAAGAGCTGCAGCGCGAGATGGGTCTGTCGCTGATCTTCATCGCGCACGATCTGGCGGTGGTGAAGCACATTTCCGACCGCATCCTGGTGATGTACCTGGGCCGCGAGATGGAGCTGGCCGAGAAGCACGCGCTGTACGACAAGCCTGCCCACCCGTACACCCAGGCGCTGCTGTCGGCGATTCCTATCCCTGATCCGAAGCTGGAGCGTAACAAGACCATCCAGATTCTGAACGGTGACCTGCCTAGCCCGATCAACCCGCCATCCGGTTGCGTGTTCCGTACCCGCTGCCCGAAAGCGCAAGATCGCTGCGGCAAAGAGGAGATCAAGCTGCACGCCGTTACCGCGGCCACGCAGACATCCTGCTTGCTGGTATAAGCGCCCGGGTTGGCCGCATGCGGCCAACCTCGAGTACAAAAAAGCCCGGACACGTCCGGGCTTTTTCTTGTCACGGGCTTTTCTGATAGTACGGCTGCAGGTTCGAGTGCCTGTGTGGTGTGGCGCGGCTTTGGCGGTGCCTGCTAGCCCCGCATGTCGGCAGCAGCCTGAAACGCGACACGGTGCCTGGCTGGTTTGCGCTTATTGTGTTCTGACCGTGGTGACCAGGCATAAAAAAACCGGCGCACATGGCGCCGGTTTTTGCGGGGCAGGGTGGCGATCAGGCCAGCTTGCCGTGGCACTGCTTGTAACGTTGGCCGCTGCCGCACGGGCAAGGGTCGTTGCGGCCAACACGCAGGCCTTGCGAGGCCAGGGCTTCCGGCGAGAACGGGTTGCCTTCGGTGGCGCTCGGGGCGTCGTCGTGGTGCATTTCCATGCCGGCTACTTCGTGCGGCGCTACGGCCTCCATGTCTTCCTCGCTGCGTACCTGCACGGTCATCAGCACGCTGACCACACCGCGCTTCACGCGCTCCAGCATGTCGGAGAACAGCTCGAACGCCTCGCGTTTGTATTCCTGCTTCGGGTTCTTCTGTGCGTAGCCGCGCAGGTGGATACCCTGACGCAGGTGGTCCATGGCAGCCAGGTGTTCACGCCAGTGGTTGTCCAGCATCTGCAGTACCAGGCCGTGCTCGAACTGGCGCATCGATTCTTCGTTGGCCAGGGCCACTTTTTCGGCGTAGCTGGCGGCGGCCAGGTCCAGAATGCGCTGCTTGATATCGGGGATATCCAGCGACTGCTCGGCCTGTATCCACTGGGCTACCGGGGCCTGCAGCTGGAATTCGCTTTCCAGTGTGCGCTCCAGCCCTGGCAGATCCCACTGCTCTTCCATGGAATCCGGCGGCATGTGCAGGTCGACCACGTCGCTGAGCACGCCTTCGCGCATGTGGGTGATGATGGCGGCCACGTCCTGGTCTTCCAGGATTTCGTTACGCTGCTGGTAGATCACTTTGCGCTGGTCGTTGGCTACGTCATCGTATTCCAGCAGCTGTTTGCGGATGTCGAAGTTACGGCCTTCTACCTTGCGCTGGGCGTTTTCGATGGAGCGCGATACCCACGGGTGCTCGATGGCTTCGCCATCCGGCATTTTCAGCTTGTCCATGATCATGGCCACGCGGTCGCCGGCGAAAATGCGCAGCAGCGGGTCTTCCAGGCTCAGGTAGAAGCGGCTGGCGCCGGCGTCACCCTGGCGGCCGGAACGGCCACGCAGCTGGTTGTCGATACGGCGCGATTCGTGGCGCTCGGTACCAATGATGTACAGACCGCCAGCGGCCAGCACCGCGTCGTGGCGCACTTGCCATTCGGCACGGATGGCGGCGATGCGGCTGTCTTTCTCGGCGTCGCTCAGGCTGTCGTCCGCCTGGATGGCCTTGATTTCCGGCTCCGGGTTACCACCCAGCACGATATCGGTACCGCGGCCGGCCATATTGGTGGCCACGGTTACAATGCCCGGGCGGCCGGCTTGTACCACGATGTCGGCTTCGCGCGCGTGTTCCTTGGCGTTCAGCACGTTGTGGGCGATGTCGGCCTGGGTCAGCAGCTGCGACATCAGCTCGGAGTTTTCAATGCTGGTGGTGCCTACCAGCACAGGTTGGCCGCGGCTGACGCAGTCTTTGATATCGCTGATGATGGCGTTGTACTTCTCGCGCGCCGAGCGGTAGATCTTGTCCTGATGGTCCTGGCGGATCATCGGGCGGTTGGTCGGGATCACCACGGTTTCCAGCGCGTAGATGTTCTGGAACTCGTAGGCCTCGGTATCGGCAGTACCGGTCATGCCGGCCAGTTTGCCGTACAGGCGGAAGTAGTTCTGGAAGGTAATGGATGCCAGCGTCTGGTTTTCGCGGTTGACCTGTACGCCTTCTTTGGCTTCCACGGCCTGGTGCAAGCCGTCGGACCAGCGGCGGCCGGCCATCAGGCGGCCGGTGAATTCGTCCACGATCACCACTTCGCCTTCCTGTACCACGTAGTGCTGGTCCAGGTGGAACAGCGCGTGCGCTTTCAGCGCGGCGTTCAGGTGGTGCATCAGGGTGATGTTGGCCGCAGAGTACAGGCTGTCGCCCTCTGCCAGCAGGCCCATCTGGGTGAGGATGGCTTCGGCGTGCTCGTGGCCGGCTTCGGACAGCAGCACGCTGTGCGCCTTTTCGTCCACCCAGTAATCGCCTTCGCCGTCTTCGGCTTCCTGCTTTTTCAGCAGCGGCGGTACCGCGTTCATGGCGCGGTACATGTCCACGTTGTCTTCGGCCGGGCCGGAGATGATCAGCGGGGTACGCGCTTCGTCGATCAGGATGGAATCCACTTCGTCCACCACGGCAAAGTTCAGCTCGCGCTGCACTTTCTCGTGCAGGCTGAACACCATGTTGTCGCGCAGGTAGTCAAAGCCGAATTCGTTGTTGGTGCCGTAGGTGATGTCGCAGGCGTAGGCCATTTTTTTATGGTCGTGCTGCATTTGCGACAGGTTCACGCCAACGCTCAGGCCCAGGAAGTTGTACAGCTTTTGCATGATGCCGGCGTCGCGGCTGGCCAGGTAGTCGTTCACGGTAATCACGTGCACGCCCTTGCCCGCGATGGCGTTCAGGTACACCGGCAGGGTGCCGACCAGGGTTTTACCCTCGCCGGTACGCATCTCGGCAATCTTGCCATGGTGCAGCACCATGCCGCCGATCAGCTGTACGTCGAAGTGGCGCATGTTCAACACACGGCGCGAGGCCTCGCGGCACACGGCAAACGCTTCTGGCAGCAGGGCATCCAGGCTTTCGCCTTTGGCGTGACGCTCTTTGAATTCGGTGGTTTTGGCCGCCAGCTGTTCGTCCGACAGTGCCTTCATGGCGTCTTCCATACCGTTGATACGGTTGGCGACCTGGCGATATTGCTTGAGCAGTCGTTCATTGCGGCTGCCGAATACTTTCTTGAGAAGCGTCGAAATCATCGTGTGGACATCCAGCGGCCAGCGGGCCGATAAAAATGGCTAAAAGTGTAGCACAGGCAAACCTTCTTTTAATGGGGGCATTGCTGACGGGTATCAAGTGCCTGTGCATTGGAACAGTGTTGAAGCCTGATTGGTGATGTTAGGTTAATTGCTCTAAACAAACGTATGAGCGTAAACGCCATGTCATGCAGCAAGGGTAGCCTGTTTGGCTGTGCCCTGTTGTAACGACAGATAACAACACTCACGAGGAGAAACACATGGATCGCAGACAATTCCTGAAAGCAGGCAGTTTCCTGACGGCCTCTGCCGCCACCCTGGGCCTGACCGGCTGTTTTGGCAGCGGTGGAGGCGGTAGCAGCGAGCCTGCCCGCAGCTACAGCTTTCCGCAAGGCGTGGCCTCGGGCGACCCGCAGCCGGCCAGTCTGGTGCTGTGGACACGCCTGGGCGATGCTGCGGCCGACACCCCGGTTACCATCGAGATCGCCACCAGCCAGAGCTTTGCCACCGTATTGCACAGCGTGACGGTAACGGCGCAGGCGCAGTGGGACTACACCGTGCGGCATAAGGTCACCGCGCTGCAGCCGGGTACCACGTACTACTACCGCTTCCGCGCCGGCAGCAGTGTGAGCCAGGTTGGCCGCAGCAAGACGGCCCCCGCCGCCGGTACGCCGGTATCGCAGCTGAAGTTTGCCTTTATCTCCTGCCAGGACTGGAGCGTGAACCACTGGGCGGCGTTTGACGAGCTGCTGCAGCAAGACCTGGACTTTGTCGTGCACCTGGGCGATTACATCTACGAAACCGTCGGCGCCGCGTTCCAGACCGGCAAGGTAGAAAGCCGCCACAGCCAGATCAAGCTGCCGGACGGCATCAAGCGCAGCGATGGCGCCACCTACGCCAATACGCTGGCCGACTACCGCACGCTGTACAAAACTTACCGCAGCGACAGCCGGCTGCAGGCGCTGCACGCGGCATTCCCCATCATTGCCGTATGGGACGACCACGAGTTCAGCGACGACGCCTGGCAAGACCGCCAGAACTACGCCACCGGCGAGGACGCCGCCAAAGTGACCAGCCGCCGCCGCGACGCCAACCAGGCCTGGTTCGAATACATGCCGGCTGATGTCAGCCTGGATGCGGCCAACCCGTCGTTCCAGAATATCCAGATTTACCGCAAGTTCAGCTTTGGCAACCTGGCTACGCTGGTGATGACCGACCAGCGCCTGTACCGCGCCGACCACGTTATCCCCGAGCTGGGTGCCGGCAGCGAGATCGGCAGCCGCTACTTTGTACCCAAGTCCACCCTGGCCACGGTAGAGGGCCAGAAAATGAGCGCGGCCAGCGGCAGCCTGGACCCGGTATCCATTCTGGGCAGTACCCAGCGCCAGTGGTGGAAAGACCAGATGAGCGCGGCCAACACCACCTGGAAGCTGTGGGGTAACGAGGTATCGCTGTTGCGTATGCAGGTAAACGGCACCCATGCGGTAGCCGGCCTGATGGTGCAAAGCCTGATTGCGGCCAACGGCGGGTTGGCCATAATGCAAAACGCGTTGATGATGGCGCTGGTGACCGACCTCACCACCGCCGCCGCGGCGGTGCCTAGCGCCAACAAGGCGACCCAGGTGCCCGCACCTGCCTATACCCAGACCAAGGCTGTGCTGGGGGGCGCAGGGGTTAGCGGCCCGGTATTCGACGCCGGTATCAAGCCGCAGCTGGACGCCGCGCTGCCGGCCGCCCAGTTCTTTGACGTGTTCCTGCTGAATGCCGACCAGTGGGACGGCTATAACGCCGAGCGCAAGGCGCTGATGAAACACCTGAAAGACAATGCCATCGCCAACGTGGTGGCGCTGACCGGTGACATCCACGCCTTCTTTGCCGGCAGCGTGATGGACGACTACGACGCGGCCAGCCCGGTGCCGGTGATGGTGGACCTGGTGACCGCCGGTATTTCCAGTAACTCCTTCTATAGCTATTTCGAGAGCGTGGTAGACAGCAGCGCCAGCTTTGGCAAAACCAAGCCGCTGATTTACACCGAGCAGGGCGGGGTGCGCACCAATACCTTCAACAGCACGCTGACCACCTTCAACAGCTGGCTGAAAGTGGCCAATACCGACGCCCAGGGCTACGCCCTGGTGACGCTCACGCCGGCCAAGCTCAGCTGCAGCTTCCATACCCTGAAGACGCTCAGCGCCGGTGCGGCGCCAGCGCTGCCGGCCACGCGCAGCATCACCAAGCTGGAGGTAGTCGCCGGCAGCCCGTCGGTAACCGTCCAGCCTTAAGCGACCAGCCATGCGCTGCAGCCAGCCCGTACGGGCTGGCTATTTTTTCGGCCGTCACCCGCTGGCAGATGGGCTACACTCTGCATCCATCCCATTTTTTGCCCTTTTGCCATGAGCAGCCAGCCACTGAGCCAGTTCAGCAAGCGCGACGCGCGCCTGGCTGACCTTACCGCCGCCGCGCAAGCCATCTTGCAGCTAGACCGTGCCTTCAAGCGCCTGCTGCCCGGCATGCTGGGCCAGCATTGCCAGGTAGCGTGCTTTCGCGATGGCGAGCTGGTGGTGTATGCGCACAACAGTACGGTAGCGGCACGCCTGCGCATGCTGGGTAATAGCGTGGTAGCGCCGCTGACCCGCCAGGGCTACCCGGTGCAGACCCTGCGCGTGAAGGTATTGCCCACCCCGCCCAAACCGGTGCGCAGCAAATCGTTCCAGCTATCAGATGCCGGGCTGGACGCCTTTGCCCGTGCGGCTGGCGAGATCCGCAACCCGGTGGTGAAAGAAGCGCTGGGCACGCTGCTGCGCCACCATCGCGGCAGCGACAAAACCTCCTGACGCCTGTTGCGGCCAACCTTCAGGCCATGGCCGCTTACCCTGGCGTGATCCTTGCATGGTATAGCCCCGGGCGGCGCCGCATTGTGTGGCCTGGCTAGCCCGCCAGCGTGGCAGCAGGTAAGCTGCCTTGCAGAAGCCGCAGAGCTTCGCAATCAGGGATTCCACAAACAGATGATCACGCTCAATACGCACCCCCTTCGCCGCAGCCTGAACGACGAGGCGCACGCGCGCCCGCCGATTGCCATACCGTCACCGGCCCGGCTGACCACGCTCACGCTTTTTTTTGACGAAGCCGAAGCGCCGCAGCGCAGCGCCTTGCAGGATTTGCTGCAGCGCATGGGCCTGCCGCAGCCGGACGACGGCCAGATGCACTACACCGGTGTGGCCGGTGACCTCACTATCCGCTGGGCCTTGCATACCGAATTTGCCCGCTACACCTTTGTGCTGGGTGGCGATTTTGTCGAGCCATTCGAGCGCACCGCGCTGGACCGTCTGCCGGCAGACTGGCTGGGTAGCCTGCCAGGGGCGGTGATGGTGGCCATGCATGCCGTGCTCTTGCCGGCGTCGCAAGAAGCCCCTGCGCCGGAGATTGCCCAGCGCTGGTTTGGCGGCCAGGAGCTGATCGGTGCCGAAATCGGCGATGGTAACGGCGTAGCCTACACCGACCTGCGCCTGCACCCGGACCCGCGGCTGGCAGAAGGCTTTAGCCGCTACGTGGTGATCGACCGCGCCATGGGGCCGTCGCAGTCCGGCCGCATGATGCAGCGCCTGTTCGAAATGGAAACCTACCGCCTGCTGGCCCTGCTGGCGCTACCCGAGGCCAAACGCCAGATGCGCGAGCTGGACCGCCTGGGTACCCGGCTGCGCAGCGTCACCCTGCATATGGCAGAGCAAAGCGCACACGACGCCGCCATGCTGGACGAGCTTACCGACCTGTCCGCCCAGGGCGAGCAGCTGATCGCGCAAAGCCAGTACCGCTTTGCTGCTGCCCGTGCCTACTACAAGCTGGTAGCCCGGCGTATTGCCGAGCTGCGTGAAACGCGGCTATCCGGCCTGCAGCCGTTTTACGAATTCATGGAACGCCGCCTGGCCCCCGCCATGGAAACCTGTGAAACCGCCGCACAGCGGCAAGAGCGGCTGATGGCCCGCCTGCAGCGCAGTACGGCGCTATTGCGTACCCGGGTAGAGGTGGTGCACGAGGCGCAAAACCGCGCCTTGCTCGCCAGCATGGACCGCCGTGCCGAGCTGCAGCTGAGGTTGCAGGAAACGGTAGAAGGTTTGTCGGTCGGTGTGCTGACGTACTACGCAGTGGGCTTGCTGGGTTATCTGTTCAAGGCGGGCAAGGCCACAGGCTTGCATCTGGATGTCGAGTTGCTCACCGGCCTGGCCATTCCACTGGTGGCCTTGCTGGTGTGGCTGGGCATGCGTCGCGTAAAAAAGACATTACACCACGGCTAGGCAGATGCTGACACCAAGGGCCGGCCTGCCGTTATTAGCATGCGCCGGCCCTTTTACTTGCGGCATGACACACCCTGAAAAGCACGATGATTGGTGTATTTCACCCCAGCCATTTATCGATTGACTGGCGAGATCGAGCGCGGGCATGGATAAGAAGTTGGCCGCAGATCAAATGCCTGCCTGATAGCGCAAGCACTGCCGGGTAAAAAGCCGCAGAATAGTAGCGTTAATTTCTTTGCAAGCCTTGTCGATGTCTATTCCCACCTCCCGCAAATTACGCCCCTTATTGATCAGCTTTGTTGTCGTTACCGTGCTGCTGGCCATTGCCCAGACCGCCATCGTGACGGTCGGCCTGAACAAGATCATGGCCAATAGCCGCTACGAGCATCAGGTGGCAGATGGCCTGGCCGACCGCATGGGCGACCTGCGCTTCCATGTAGTACAGATCCAGCAGTTTCTGACCGATGCCAGTGCTACCGGCGACCGCGACGGTTTTGGCGATGCCAAAGAACACTACCAGGCGGCCGTCAAGCAACTGGACGAGCTCAAACAGCTGGACCCTGCCTATGGCGACGACGCCCAGGCAACGCGCCAGCTGCTGGATACCTTTTATCAGGTAGGCCAGCAAATGGCGGATGCCTACATCAATCAGGGGCGTGAGGCTGGCAACACCTTGATGAAGGCGCCTGGCACCGGTTTTGACGAGCGGGCCGAGGCGCTGACCAAGAAGCTGGAAGCACTGCAGCAGCGTGTAGAACAGAATGTGCAGCAGGTCGTGGGCGATAGCGAAGCGCAGATCGCTTCGGCCCAAACCAGCTTGTGGCTCAGTGGCAGCGTGCTGATTCTGTTGGTAGCGGCAGGCGGTGTGCTGCAGTACCGCCGCGTATTCCGCAGCCTGGGTGGCGAGCCGGTAGAAGCCATGCGCCAGACGCGCTATATCGCGGCAGGTGATCTGAGCCATGTGCTGAGGGTGCCGGCAGGGCGCGAAAACAGCCTGATGGGCTCCTTGTCGGACATGCAGGACAAGCTGCGTGACATTACCGGCCGCATCCGCGACCTGGCTAGCCAGGTGCAAGGCAATGCCGGCGATCTGTCGCGTTCGGCGCGCGATGTACAGCATGCCTCGCACGCGCAAAGTGAAGCATCGCGGGCGATTGCCGTGTCGGTAGAGGAAGTGCTGCAAAGTATCAGCCAGCTGGCCGAACAGATCCGCTACGTAGAGCAGGAAGCGAATGACGCCGATACGGCTGTGGGCGAGTGCGCCGGCCTGATACGCCAGTCGGCCGACGATATCCGTGGTATTGCCGGCCATATTTCCGGTGCGGCCGAGGCACTGGATGGCTTGAGTACGCAGACACGCACCATCGCCACCATTACCCAGACCATTCACGACATTGCCGACCAGACCAACCTGCTGGCACTGAATGCGGCGATTGAAGCCGCACGCGCTGGCGAAAGCGGCCGCGGCTTTGCCGTGGTGGCCGACGAGGTGCGCAAGCTGGCCGAGCGCACCAGCCAGGCCACGGTGGATATCAGCCGCCAGATCGATAACCTCAGCCATGGCATGCATGAGGTGGTAGGTACCATGCAGGGCAGCGTCACCGCCACGCAGGGCGGGGTAGAGCAAAGCCGGAAGGCGAGCGAAGCGATAGAAGGTATCCGCGAGAATGCGGCCAACATCAGCCGCCATATCGAGTCGGTAGCGCTGGCGCTGGGCGAGCAGCAACTGGCGGTGCGCGATATCGCGCAGCGTGCCGAAGTGATCTCGTCCATGACCGAAACCAACCAGGGCACGGTAGACCTGACCGCCACGGCCGCAGGGCAGCTGAGTGTGCACGCCCAGGACCTGGGCGCGGTGGTGGCCACGTTCAAGATGTAAGGCGCGGGCGTATTTGCCACGGCAACACCCGGCCACGGCCGGGTGTTTGCATATCAGGCGCTAAAAAAGGCTCCCGCTGCCTCGACACAGGGGAGCCAAAGGGAGCCGGCGGCATGCGCCGCCTTTGCTATTACTGCTGGATGATCTGGCGAATCTGCTCGATGCCGGCTGGGTCGTCCAGCGTGGTGAGGTCGCCCGGGTCGCGGCCTTCGGCCAGCGCCTGGATGGAGCGGCGCAATACTTTGCCGGAGCGGGTTTTTGGTAGCTGGTTCACAAAGTACACCCGTGCCGGGTTGGCGATGGCACCCAGCTGGGCCGCCACGCGCGCGATCACTTCTTTTTCCAGCGCGGCACGGCTGGCCGGGTCGTCCAGCACCGCGGGGTTTTTGACCACGGCAAACGCCTTGGGTACCTGGCCTTTCAGGCTGTCTTCCACGCCCACTACAGCTACTTCGGCAATGGCGCTGTGGCTGCTGACGGCTTCTTCGATTTCGCGCGTGCCCAGGCGGTGGCCGGCCACGTTGATTACATCGTCGGTGCGGCCAAGGATGGTGTAGTAGCCGTCTTCGTCCTTGATGCCCCAGTCAAAGCTGGAGTACACCAGTTTGTCCTTGAACAGGCTGAAGTAGGTATCGACAAAGCGCTGGTCCTGGCCCCACACCGTGCTCATACAGCCCGGCGGCAGCGGCGGGATCACGCCGATCACGCCTTTCTCGCCGGGGCCCACTTCCTGGCCGGTGCTCTCGTTGAACAGTTTCACGTTAAAGCCGTACACCGGCAGGCCGGGGCTGCCGAATTTCACGGCTTTCGGTTCCACGCCGTTGCACAGCGTCAGCATCGGCCAGCCGGTTTCGGTCTGCCAGTAGTTGTCCAGCACCGGGATATTCAGCTCGCCGGCAATCCAGGTGGCGGTAGGTTCGTCCAGCGGCTCACCCGCCAGGAATAGCGCGCGCAGGCTGGACAGGTCGTGTTTGTGCAGCCACGCCGGGTCCTGCTTTTTCAGCACGCGGATGGCGGTGGGGGCAGAGAACATCACGCTGACACGGTATTTTTCTACCAGCTGCCACCAGATGCCGGCGTCGGGGCGGATGGGCAGGCCTTCGTAGACCAGCGTGGTCATGCCGTTGATCAGCGGCCCGTACACGATATACGAGTGGCCGACTACCCAGCCGATGTCGGAGGTGGAAAAGTAGCATTCGCCAGGCTTGCCGCCGTAGATGTAATCCATGCTGGCGGCCAGTGCCACGGCGTAGCCGCCGGTATCGCGCTGTACACCCTTGGGCTTGCCGGTGGTGCCAGAGGTATACAGGATGTAGCTGGGGTGGCTGGACTCTACCCATTCCACCTCGGCGCGCGCGTGCAGGTGCGCTTCGCGCAGGCTGTCGTAGTCCAGGTCGCGCCCCGGTTTCATCATCGGTGCCTCGGCCAGGCCGCGGTTTACCACGATCACTTTGGCCGGTGCGCTGGCGCCGGCGTAGCCCAGCGCTTCGTCCACTAGCGGCTTGTAGGGGATGACCTTGCCGCCGCGCATGCCGGCGTCGGCTGTGATCATCACTTTCGGGCTGGCGTCCTCGATGCGGGTGGCCAGGCTGGCTGGCGCGAAGCCGCCGAATACGACGGAGTGAATGGCCCCCAGCCGTACGGTAGCCAGCATGGCGAAAATGGCCTCGGGGATCATCGGCATGTAAATCAGCACGCGGTCGCCCTTGGCCACGCCCTGCGCCTGCAGGATGGCGGCAAAGCGGGCTACTTCGGCGTGCAGCTCGCGGAAGGTGTAGCCGGTTTCGATGCCGGTTTCGCTGGAGACATAGGCCAGCGCGGTTTGCTCGGCGCGTTCGGCCAGATGGCGGTCTACCGCGTTGTAGCAAAGGTTGGTGAGGCCGCCGGCAAACCACTCGCGGAACGGGGGCTTATCGTAGGCCAGTACCTTGTCGAATGGCTTGTGCCAGTGGATGCGCGCGGCTTCTCTTCCCCAGAACGTTTCGGGCTCGTTGATGGATTGCTGGTAAAACGCCTGGTACGAGGTCATGCCGGTCTCCTGATAGTCTTGCGCATCTGTCAAGCGGTTGCTTGTCGGACAAAGTAAGGACTAAGGGTCATGGCGGTCAATCTTGCAGTGCACCATCTGCCAGCCGGGCATGGGCTAACGTTGTATAAATACCGATAAAACCAAGGTTTGCCATAAAGTGGCAGGCGGGTAGTGCGGCCCAGGTTTGATATGAACACTGGCCGAATCCCCCTGCTTTGCATTACTCTGAAAGCTAGGGACACCACATGTATTTCAGGACAAGACCATGGACGTTAAGCATTATATGAATGTCGTTGGCCAGGCTGCCCGCAAGGCCAGCCGGGCCATAGCCCGCGCCGATACCAACCAGAAGAATAAGGCCCTGCACGCCATGGCCGATGCCATCGAGCGCGATCTGGAGCGCCTGGTAACGGCCAATATGCTGGATCTGGAAGCCGCGCGGAAAAACGGCCTGGAAGAAGCCATGATCGACCGCCTGACGCTGTCGGAAAAAACCGTACACGGCATGGCTGAAGGCCTGCGCCAGATTGCCGCGCTGCCCGACCCGGTAGGGGAAATGGGCGAGTTCAGCTACCGTCCGTCCGGCATACAGCTGGGCAAGATGCGCGTACCGTTGGGTGTGATCGGCATCATTTATGAAGCACGCCCCAATGTCACCGCCGACGCAGCCGGCCTGTGCCTGAAGTCGGGTAATGCGGTGATCCTGCGTGGCGGCTCGGAAGCCTTCCACAGCAACCAGGCGATTGCTGCTTGTGTACACGAAGGCCTGCGTGTCGCCGGCCTGCCGCAGCACGTGGTACAGGTGCTGGAAACCACCGACCGCGCCGCCGTGGGCGAGCTGATAACCCAGACCGAGTTTGTCGATGTGATTGTGCCGCGTGGCGGCAAAGGCCTGATCGAGCGCATCACCCGTGATGCCAGGGTGCCGGTGATCAAGCACCTGGACGGTAACTGCCACGTGTATATCGACGATACGGCCAACCCCGAGAAAGCCTTCAATATCGCGCTGAACGCCAAGACGCACCGCTATGGCACCTGCAACACCATGGAAACCCTGCTGGTGCACACCGCCTTTGCCGAGTTCATCCTGCCAAGGTTGGCCGCAGCGTACTGGGAAAAAGGCGTAGAGCTGCGCGGCTGTGAACGCACCCGCGGCATTCTGGGTGACAAGGTGGTGGCCGCAACGGCGGATGACTGGGGCACCGAGTATCTGGCGCCGATTCTGGCCATCAAGGTGGTAGGTGGTATCGACGACGCCATCGAGCACATCAACCACTACGGTAGCCACCATACCGACGCCATCATTACCGACGATTACGCCCGCTCGCGCCAGTTCCTGCGCGAGGTGGATTCGGCCAGCGTGATGGTGAACGCCAGCACCCGCTTTGCCGATGGTTTCGAGTACGGGCTGGGTGCCGAAATCGGCATTTCCACTGACAAAATCCATGCCCGTGGCCCGGTAGGGCTGCACGGCCTGACCAGCCAGAAGTGGATCGTGCTGGGCGATGGCCAGATTCGTGGCTAGCCACATGGCGCCATGATGCAGGAAAGGGGCGGCCAGCGCGCTTGCCCCTGCAGGGCACAGTACGTGCGCCCGATATAAGCGCAGGCCCGTCCGCCCAGACTGGCCACAGGTGTGCCGCTCATCGTGGCTGGTGTATGCCGGCCCGTTTTGCACAAGGGGGTCTGCATGTCTGCGAAAGTCCAGGTGGACGACCATCTCCTTGCCGACGCCGTGCTCGCCGAGCGCATCCGGCTGGTGGCCCGGCGTGGTTTTGTTGCCAGCCTGTCTACGCCGGTGGCCGGGGCACTCTTGCTTTACCTGGGCTATGCCGAGCACCTGGCTGACCTGCAGCCACTGTATGTCTGGAGTGTGCTGATTACCCTGATCGTGATGGTCAACCTGGCCTGTTGTCTGCCCCAGGCGCTGGCAGAAGAGCTACCGGCCAACAAACAGCAGTGGGTGCGCTTTTATCTGGGCTCCAAAGCCCTGCTGGGCCTGGGCTGGGGGGCCAGCGTGTGGTTTCTGATGCCCATTGCCACACCGATATTCGGCATGATGGTGTACATCATCCTTAGCGGCATCTGTGCCATGGTGGTGCTGGTGCATTCCATTTTCTGGACATCGGTAGTGGTGTTCCTGCTGGGTATCTACTTGCCTGTCTTGCTGTACGCGGTACTGCACCCGCAAGCGCTGGATGTTTATGTGGCGATTGCCGGTGCCTTGTACGCCTTGCTGCTGATCATCTACAGCGGTGTGGTGAACCGCCAGCTGGTACGCGGCGTGCGAGCAGCCTTGCAGGCCCGGCTGCTCACCGATGAGCTGCTGGATGCCAATATGCGCGCAGAACAGTCGCTTGCCGCCTTGCAGGAGGAGCATTCCCGTTTGCAGCATGCGCTTGGCACCATCCGCAGCATGGCCCATCAGGATGAGCTGACGCAGCTACCCAACCGGCGCGCAGCTATTGCCGCCTTGAACGACCACCTGGCGAAATGGGAAAGCGGGCAAGAGATCTGCAGCCTGATCATGCTGGATATCGACTACTTCAAGGCA
Organism: beta proteobacterium L13; assembly: GCA_000335715.1. GTDB lineage: Bacteria > Pseudomonadota > Gammaproteobacteria > Burkholderiales > Chromobacteriaceae > Vogesella. The sequence continues at coordinate 175,012 of AMYZ01000002.1, read as the reverse complement.
ATTAATGATACCTATGGCCACGACATTGGCGACGATGTCCTGGCCGCCATGGCCCGTCGGCTGGAAACACGTCTCAGGCCGGGCGACCTGCTGGCCCGCTTTGGTGGCGAAGAGTTCATCATCCTGCTGCCGGGCATGCGGCTGGATGACGCCGCCAAGCTGGCACGGCGCCTGTGCGAGCAGTTGGCCGCAGAGCCGCTGTTGCAGCAGCCGGTACATTTGCCGGTTACCGCCTCGTTCGGTATTACCCAGCTGCGCCAGGGCGATACGCTACACGACTGGCTGCGCCGTGCCGACCAGGCCATGTACGAGTCCAAGCGCATGGGCCGTAACCAGTGTTCTGCCTTGCAGTAATGCCATGCGTGCTAGCCAGCTCGCGGCTTACTGTGGCGTCGCGGTCTGATCCGGCTGTCCTTTTGGCTTAATTACCTAAGAAGTTCTGCTGGGCGGAACAATGTGCTTGATTGCGGAATTGTCGCGTGCATACTCCTTGCAGAGCATGCCTGCCAGCCACCCTGGCCAGGCTCATAACAGGAGAGATGCCGCATGTCCCACCCCGTACCGCACCCCGAGCAGGCACTATGGCTGAGCCAGCTGGGCGTTCGTGATGTCGAGCTGGCGTTTGCCGACGTAACCGGTTTCGCGCGCGGCAAAACCTTGCCCCGCCAGGCGTTCATCGATGGCCAGCAGCTGCGCATTGCGCGTGCCGTTGCTATCCAAAGCTGCATTGGCGAGTTTCCCGATTACCGTTTTTACGGCGAGGAAGACCCCGATGTGACGCTGCTGCCCGATATGGCCACGCTGCGCCAGCTGCCTTGGGCGGCCACGCCACGGGCGCTGGTACTGTGCGATTGTGTCGATCACGATGGCAGCCTGTCGCCGCTGGCACCGCGCACAGTGTTGAAACAGCTGCTACAGCGCTACGCTATGCATGGCTGGACACCCGTGGTGGCGCCGGAGCTGGAGTTTTATCTGTTTGCGGCCAACCCGGACAGCGACGCGCCGTTCCAGCCGCCGGCCTTGCGCAGTGGCCGGCGCGAGCGCGGTTTTGACTCGTTCAGCTTCAGCACCCTCAACGACCTGGAAGCCTTCTTCGACGATGTCTACCGTGGCTGCGAGATGCTGGGTATCGCTACCGATACCTGGGTACACGAGATGGGGCCCAGCCAGTTCGAGATCAATCTCAAGCATGGCGATGCCTTGGCCCTGGCCGACCAGACCTTCCTGTTCAAGACCCTGCTGAAAGAAACCGGCAACAAGCACGGCCTGAATGTGGTGTGCATGGCCAAACCGCTGGCGGGCGAGCCGGGCAGCTCCATGCACCTGCACCAAAGCGTGGTAGACCGCGATGGCCGCAATATTTTCAGCCAGCCGGACGGCAGCGAAAGCCAGCTGTTTTACGGCTTTATCGCGGGCATGCAGCGTTATCTGGCCGAGCTGATGCCGCTGTATTGCCCCAGCCCCAACTCCTACCGGCGCTTTGTCAAAAACCTGGCCGCGCCGGTCAACCTGAGCTGGGGGGTAGACAACCGCTCGGTGGGCTTGCGGGTACCGCTGTCTGCGCCACAGGCACGCCGTGTGGAAAACCGTTTGCCAGGTTGCGACGCCAACCCTTACCTGTCGCTGGCAGCCAGCCTGGGCGCAGGTTTGCTGGGCATGGAGCAGGGCCTGCAGCCGGCACCGGCGGTGACAGGCAACGTGTTCCTGCAGGAAGACAGCGGGGATAGCCTGCCACGTACCCTGGACGTAGCCCTGGCGCGCATGCAGCAAGGTGACGCCGCTACGCAGCTGTTTGGCCGCGAGTTCAGTCAGGCCTACGCTGCGGTAAAAGAGGTAGAGCTGGCCAGCTTCCACAACGAAATTACCGCGTGGGAGCGCCGTTATCTTGGCGTGCTGGCTTGATAAGACCAATGCAAAACGCCCCGCATGGCGGGGCGTTTGCGGCGGGCAGCGGCGGCTGTCTAGCGCTCTTTGGCGAGCAGCTCGATGATTTCGCTGCGTGTGCGGCCAGTCAGGTTGCACTGGGCTTCGACAATCCACAGCTCCACCTGCTGGCGGTCGCCCTGTGCGGCACGCAGCAGTTTGCCGTAAGCCTCACCGGTCATGTGGTTGGTAGGGGGCAGTACGCGGCGCTGAGTGTGCGCGGCGTACACGGTGCGGCTGGGTGGATTGCTTTTATGCTTTTTGCCTTGATAGTAAAAAAACGCCACCAGCCCGACAAAGAAACAACAGACCACAAGAATAAACGTTCCCAGCACATCGGACTCCGTTAGCTAAACTGCTTGGCATGATAATTGAATTGCGACGGTTTGATTATTGGTAGAAGTACTAAATCGATAGCACTTGCACCAGATCAAGCAAGATTGAACCAGTCATAGGGGCGAGCTGTACTGGTAATGCACAATCTGGATAAATATCAGACACCCACTGCCAAGGAGAGTTTCATGTACAAGCATCTCGCTATCGCACTGGATGGCAGCCACAATGCGCGCCCGGCGCTGATCGAGGCCGTCCGTATTGCCGCTGCGGCCAACAGCCACCTTTCCCTGGTACATGTCATCTGTCTGCACGACTTTGCTATAGAAAGCGCGGGCTTGCTGGATACCCAGGCATTGTACGACGAGGCCCGAAAGCAGGGGCAAGCCGTGCTGGATGAAGCGGCGAGTTATGCCCGCGAGCATGGCGTAAAGGATATCAGCCAGCAACTGCTGGAAGCGCCACAGGGCAGCGAGGCGGCCACCGCGCAGCTGGTCGAGTTTGCCGCCCGGGCTGGGGCCGACCTGCTGGTCATCGGTACGCACGGCCATCGCGGCTGGCGACACCTGCTGCTGGGCAGCTTTGCCGAGTCGGTCTTGCGCAAAAGCACCTTGCCGCTGCTGGTGGTGCGTAACCCGGAAGACGACGACAGCGCCGCTCCTAGCGCAGGCTAAACCAGGATGCCGCGCGCGCCACCGTAACCGGCCGGCAAGCCGGGGCGGTGGCTAGCGGCGGCGCGCCAGAATGAAAAACTCGTGGTTGCCATCGCCGCCCTTGATCGGGCTGTCAAACCAGCCCAGCTTGTCAAAGCCCAGCTCGGCCACGCAGCGGCTGATCTTGTCTTCCACGCCGGCATAGAGCGAGGTATCGCGCACGATACCACCGTGGCCCAGGCCCTCGCGGCCCACCTCGAACTGCGGTTTCACCAGGCTGAGCAAATAGCCGCCCGGGCGGATCAACGGCAGCGCCGACGGGTAGATCAGCGCCACCGAAATAAACGACACATCGCACACCATCAGGTCGAAGGCTTCGCCATCGTTGGCCGCCAGCAGGGCCGCGTGGTCCAGGGCGCGGGCATTCACCCCTTCGAAATAGCGTACGCGCGCATCGTTACGCAGGCGTGCGGCCAACTGGTCGTGGCCGACATCCACACCCACCACACGGCATGCGCCTGCTTGCAGCAGGCAGTCGCTAAAGCCACCGGTGGATTGCCCCACGTCCAGCGCACGCCAGCCCTGGATATCGTGCAGACCGGCCGCCGCCAGCGCACCAGCCATTTTCAGGCCACCGCGCGACACGTAGCGGTCGGCTTCGTCCGGCACCACATGGAACAACGCGTCGTCGGGTAGTTTCTGGCTGGCCTTGCCGATAAGGCGCGTGCCCGCACCCTCTGCCACGCTGACGCGGCCAGCCTCGATCAGCTGCTGTGCTGCCGTACGTGACGGGGCCAGGCCCTGTTCTACCAAGAGAAGATCCACGCGCTTCATTCCTGCCCCCTGCTGCCAGTACAAAACCGCGCAAGGGTGCGCAATCTGCCGGGTACTGTCAAGGCAGGCTTGGCCGCACGCGGTAGCGGTGCGATGATGCATTCATTTATTGTTATTTCAACCCACACAGGTGCCGGCATGGACAATCTGACTTTGCATCCGCACACCGTGCGCGTATTGGGCGCACTGATAGAAAAACAGGCGCTCACGCCCGATAGCTACCCGTTGACCCTCAATGCGCTGCAGTCTGCCTGCAACCAGCTCACCAGCCGCGACCCGGTGCTCAGCCTGAGCGAGGCGGATATCAGCAGTGCGCTGGACGAGCTGATGGCGCAAAAGCTGGTGGCCGAGCGTATCCCGGCCGGCAGCCGCGTGGCCAAATACGAGCACCGGCTGAACTACGCCTGGAATATCGATGGTGCCAGGTTGGCCGCACTGGGCCTGCTGCTGCTGCGTGGCGCGCAGACCAGCGCCGAGCTGCGTACCCGTGCCGGCCGTGTCTACAGCTTTGCCAGTGTGGACGAGGTAGAAACCGCCTTGGCCGCGCTGGCCGACAAATACCCGCCGCTGGTAGAAAAACTGCCACGCCAGCCGGGCGAGCGCGAGGCGCGCTGGGTGCATCTGCTGCACCCGCAAGCCCCGGCAGTATCGGCGGCCAACCTCGCACCACAGGGCGGTGATGCCGCGCTGGCGGGGCGCGTGGCCGAGCTGGAAGCGCAGCTGGCCGCCATGTTGCAGCGCATCGAAGCGCTGGAGGCGCAGCAGCCGAGCGCGTAATATGGCCGCGCTCTTCATGATTAACGGATAACGATAATGACACGCTACACCCTGTTGGCCGCCGCTTTGCTGGCCATGCCCCTTGCCGCCCACGCTGGCGACACCACCATTGCTGCGGGCAGCGAATACCGCTTTGTTACCCGCATGCCTACCGGCCTTGGCCCCGGTCTGGCACTGGACTACGTCAAATCGGACAACAAAGACCGCCGTGGCGACAAACCCAGCTTGGGTGCTGCCGGCGTGATGATCGGCCTGCCGGTACCCACCCTGCTGCGCCTGGATCTGGGTGGCAAGCTGGTGTATCTGGAAGCCGATGGCCCGGCTAGCGCCGCCATGGCGGGTGGCCGCCTGACCGTGGACCTGCCGATGAATGCCGAAGCCTTTGTGCACGGCTTTTACGCCGGAGCCGGTGCCAGCAGCGGTACCGTGAAACAAGTCACCGACACCATGGCCGGCCTACGCTGGAGCCCGCTGAAAATGGTGGGTGTCGAAGTAGGCTACCGCGCGGTAGAAGTGAAGCGTGAAGACAGCCGCCGCAATATCAAGCTGGCCGACGGCGCGTATGCTGGTGTCTCGGTAGCTTTCTGATTGCCGGCACCCTGGCTGACAACCCCCTCGGGTATACCGAGGGGTTTTTTTACAGCCGCCGCCGCGGGCAGGGCCGTATTGCCCACCGCGCCAGCGGCAAAAGCGGCGATAATCCCCGCTTGAATGTTTAGAGGTATGCGCCATGAGCGACGACAACACTATCCGCCTGTCCAAACGCATGACCGAGCTGGGCTTATGCTCCCGCCGCGAAGCGGATGAATTTATCGAACAGGGGCTGGTAAAAGTAGATGGCGTAGTAGTCAACGTGCTGGGTAGCCGCGTGCGCCCCGATCAGACCGTGACGCTGGAAAGCGGCGCGCTGAACGTGCAGGCCGAGCGCGTCACCATCTTGCTGTACAAGCCGGTAGGCTTTGTCAGCGGCCCGGCCGAGATGCAGGGCGAGCGCCCGGCCTGGCTCTTGGTCAAGCCGGAAACCCGTGCCGAGCAAGACCGCTCTGGCGTGATGTTCCTGAAAAAGCACCAGCACAAGTTGGCCGCAGCGGGCAAGCTGGACGTAGACGCGTCCGGTCTGCTGGTGCTGACGCAAGACGGCCGTGTCGCGCGCAAGCTCTTGGCCGGCGAGTGCGAACAGGAATACCTGGTATGGCTGAAAACCCCTGCCACGGCCGAACAGTTGGCCGCACTGGGCAAAGGCGTTCAGGCCGACGGCGACACGCTGGACGCGGCCCGTGTCAGCCGCCAGAGCGACCGCCAGCTGTGCTTTGTGCTGCGCCAACAGCAGCGCCGCCATATCCAGCGCATGTGCGCTGCCGTCGGGCTGGACATCGAGCGCCTGCACCGCATCCGCATCGGCCGCGTGCGCCTGGGTGACTTGCAGCAGGGCCAGTGGCGCTACTTGCTGGAGAGCGAGAAGTTCTAGGGTAGCCAAGCAAAAGCCCCGGTCTTGTGACCGGGGCTTTTGCTTTTACCGATGGGTGCAGCTTATTCCTTGTGCGCCAGTCGGTCTTCTTCGAACACGGCAAAGGTTTTCTTGGCCGGTTCCAGCACTTCCCATACGCCTTCAAAGCCCGCCGGAATCACGAAGTGTTGGCCGGCACGGATGTCGGCCACGCTGCCATCGTCGCCCAAGAGGCGTACGTGGCCTTCCAGCAGGGTACAGAATTCGCACTCGGTGTACTTCACGCGCCAGGCACCCACGCCACCCGACCACAGGCCGGCATGAAACTGGCCGGTAGGGTCGCTGTAGTGCAGCTCCACGCTTTGTTCGCATTCGCCACTCAGCCGGCGCTCCAGCGGGGCGGCAAAGGTATCCGGGGTAATGTCCTGCTGGTGAAATAACACAATATCATTGGCGCTCGACACGGCCCTACTCCTCTGTATTGGTATCTTTGTACAAGCTGTTGATTATGTTTGACACTGTGGCACAGCCCAAGGTTGGCCGCAAGCCTGGCGGCGGTGCCACAGCGTGCCTATTGCCAGTCGCCGCGCAGCTGGCTGACGGCTTGTTGCAGGCCGGCGGCACTGACTTGCGGCGCCGGTACCGGTGCCGTGGCTTTCAGGGCGATTTGCGACCAGGCGCGGCGCGGCCAGCTCAGCATGGCCGGGCCGTAACGGCGCGAGAAAAAGCTGCCCCACATGCCGCATAGCGCCATGGGTACCACCGGCACTGGGGTGCGCGCCACGATTTCTTCGATGCCGCTTTTGAACGGGTTGATCTGGCCGTCGTAGGTAATCTTGCCCTCGGGGAAGATGCACACCACTTCGCCCTCGGCCAGCGCGGCGGCCACGGCGTCAAACGCCCGCGCCTTGGCTTGCGGGTCTTCCTTGGCCGGGGCAATGGGGATGGCGCGGGCGGTACGGAACACGAAGTTCAGCAGCGGTACCTTGAAGATGTTGTGGTCCATCACGAAGCGCACCGGGCGGCGTACGGCGCCGGCCAGAATCAGCGCATCCATGAAGCTGACGTGGTTGCAGACCAGCACGCACGGGCCTTCTTCCGGGATGTGCTCCAGCCCCTCGTGGCGGATGCGGTACAGCGTGTGGGTGGCGATCCACACCAGGAAGCGCATCATGAATTCCGGCAGCAGGCTGTAGATGTACGCGGCGACCAGCAGGTTCAGCAGGGCAGCGACCAGCAGCACGCTAGGAATGCTCACCCCCATGCCAGCCAGCACGGCGGCAAACACCGCACTTGCTACCATGAACAGCGAGTTCAGGATGTTGTTGGCCGCAATGGCGCGCGAGCGGAACGCCGGCGCGGCACGGCTCTGGATCAGAGCGTACAGCGGCACGATATAGAAGCCGCCAAAGATGCCGATCAGGGTAAAGTCGGCCATCAGGCGCCAGTGGCCGATGTCGCGCACAAAAGCCAGCCAGTCCAGTGCCTGTGCGGCGGCAGCCGGGGTGGCAAAGTACAGGTCGATACCGAACAGGCACAGGCCCAGCGAGCCAAACGGCACCAGGCCCAGCTCTACCTTGCTGCCGGACAGTTTCTCGCACAGCATCGAGCCTACCCCCACACCCAGCGAAAACAGCGTCATCAGCAGGGTATAGACGCTGGCGTCGCCACCCAGCACATCGCTGGCGTAGGTAGGCAGCTTGGACAGGTAAATGGCGCCCAGAAACCAGAACCACGAAATACCCAGCAGCGACAGCCACACGGCACGGTTCTGTTTGGCTTCGCGGATGATGGCCCAGGTCTGGCGGCCGATGTGCCAGTCTATCGGCAGCTTGGCCGCAGTAGGCGGTGCCGGCGGCATGGCGCGGGCCGAGGCATAACCGGCCAGCGCGCAGGCCAGCAGGGCGGCGATCAGTGTGATGCGGCTGGGGTCGGCATTTACCAGCACGGTACCGGCTACCTGCCCCAGGATGATGGACACGAAGGTGCCCATCTCGATCAGGCCGTTGCCGCCTACCAGCTCTTGCGGCTTCAGGTACTGCGGCAGCACGCTGAACTTCAGCGGGCCAAACAGCGTGGAGTGGATGCCCATCAGCAGGATGGTGCTCATCAGGATTACGCCGTTATGCAGCCAGAAGCCCAGTGCCGCTACCAGCATGATGGCGATTTCCATCTGTTTGACCACCCTGGCAACGGCCGCCTTGTCGTACTTTTCGCACAGCTGGCCGGCGGTAGCCGAAAACAGGAAAAAAGGCAGGATGAACAGCGCGGCAGCCAGCTGGATCATCAGTTCGGGCGCCAGCCCCAGCATTTGCATGCCGTGGAAGTTGATCAGTACCACCACGGCGTTTTTCAGCAGGTTGTCGTTGAAAGCACCAAAAAACTGGGTGATGAACAGCGGCACAAAGCGCCGCGTGCGTAGCAGGTCAAACTGGTTCGGGTGGTGCGCCATGGGGGCGAGTCTTTCGCGAGTCCGAAGGGACGATGGGCTGATGGTATGCCATCCCGCCAGTTGCTTACAAACCACGCACTATGACATTACCGTTTCGGCAGCGTATGCTAGGGGTCGTTTACCCATGCTGTGCCCATACCATGATCATTAATCCCATCCTCAATAGCGATTCCTACAAACTCAGCCACTGGGCGCAATATCCACCTGGCACGCAGGGTATGTACTCCTACGTGGCGGCACGGGGTGGCACGGCGTCGCATGTGTTGTTTTTTGGCCTGCAAAGCCTGCTGAAGGATTACCTGAGCCAGCGCATTACCCGCGAGCATATCGATGAGGCCGAGGCGGTGGTGGCCCTGCACGGCTTGCCGTTCAACCGCGCCGGTTTCGAGCGCATTGTGCAGCAGCACGACGGTTACTGGCCTGTGCGCATCCGCGCGGTGCCGGAAGGCGAGCTGGTGCCTACCGGCATCCCGATGATTACCATCGAGTCCACCGACCCCGAGCTGTTCTGGGGGGTGTCGTTCCTGGAAACGGCCTTGCTGCGCGTGTGGTACCCCATCAGCGTGGCCACGCGCAGCTTCCGCGCCAAGGAAATCATCCGCCGCTACCTGCAACAGACTGCCGACGACCTGTCCGGCCTGCCGTTCAAGCTGCATGACTTTGGCGCCCGCGGCGTGTCCAGCTACGAAAGCTCGGAAATCGGCGGCCTGGCGCACCTGGTGAACTTCCAGGGTAGCGACACCTTGGCCGCGCTGGTGGCTGCCCGCCGCCACTACCACGAGCCGTGCGCCGCGTTTTCCATCCCGGCGGCCGAGCATTCCACCATCACGGCCTGGGGCCGTGCGCAAGAAGGCGAAGCCTTTGCCAATATGCTGACCCGCTTTGCCAAGCCCGGTGCGCTGCTGGCGGTGGTGAGCGACAGCTACGACGTGTTCCACGCCGTGAGCGAGCTATGGGGCGAACGCCTGCGCCAGCAGGTGATAGACAGCGGCGCCACCGTGGTGATCCGCCCGGATTCCGGCGAGCCGGTACAAGTGGTGGCCGAAGTGGTGGAAAGGTTGGCCGCAAGCTTTGGTACCACGGTCAATAGCAAAGGCTATCGCGTGCTGAACCACGTGCGCGTGATCCAGGGCGATGGCGTCAACCTGGCCAGCATCGACGCCATCCTGTCGCGCCTGGCCAAGCTGGGCTACAGCGCCGACAACGTGGCTTTCGGCATGGGCGCCGAGCTGCTGCAAAAGCTGGACCGCGACACGCACAAGATGGCGCTGAAGTGCTCGGCCATCTGCATCAATGGCGAGTGGCGCGACGTGTTCAAAGACCCGGTAACCGACCCCGGCAAACGTTCGCTGGGCGGCCGCGTGGTGGCCGCGCGCGACAGCCGCGCCGCCTGGGGCGTGAATACCCTGGAGCGTGTTTCCGATATCGACCTGCAAATGCGCGTGGTGTGGGAAAACGGCCGTCTGCTGGTAGACGAAACCCTGGTCGACATCCGCGCCCGCGCCGCCCTGCACCTGGAGGAAAGATGAGCCCCGAACAAGTGATACAGGCCCAGCTGGACGCCTATAACGCCAAGAATCTGGATGCACTGCTGGCCTGCTATGCGCAGGACGCTTGCATGTACCAGTACCCGGCTACGCTGGTGGCGCAGGGGCAGGATGAAATCCGCCAGCGCATGAAGCTACGCTTTGCCGAGCCGGATCTGCACGCGCAGCTGCTGCGCCGGGTGGTGGTGGGCGAGGTGGTGATAGACGAGGAAATCGTTACCCGCAATTTCCCGGCCGGGCGCGGCAAGGTGGCCATGACCATGATCTACCGCGTGCAGAATGGCCGCATTGTGGATGCTTCCACCATCATGGGTGAGCCGCAGCTGGAACAGCCGGGCTGACTCGCCTGCACTGCCGGCCACAGCCTGCCCGTCAACACCGGCAGGCTTTTTTGCGCCTGTTTCAGGCCGTTAGCGGCTGCCGCGCCAGGCGGCGCCCCCATAGCAGCCCGGCCAGCATCAGCAAGGCCAGCAAGCCGTAGCTCAGCCACGGCCCCAGCGCTACGTTACGGGCTATGGGCCAGTGAAAAGCCAGCCAGCTGCGCAGCCCGCATTCGCCGATCAGGCCGCCACCCCACAGTACGGTAAGGTCACGCCACAGCCGCGTTAGCCGTGGCGTGGGGCTGGCCAGTAGCGCCGCTGCCGGGCTATCTGGCTGCCGTCGGGCCGCCGCCGCTACCAGCACGGCCAGCAAGGGTTTGCGCCATAGCACGCTGGCCAGCATCAGCAGCCCGGTAGCGCCGCCCACCATCGACTCGCGCACCAGCAGCCAGCGCGCGTCGCCATCGCCCCAGGCCGCCAGCAGCGACAGGCCGATGCCGGCCAGCACCACGATGCTCAGCGCGTCCAGCCGGCGATAGCGGTACAGCTCCCACAAGCTCCACAGCAGCGGCGGCAAGGCGGACCACAATAGTGCGCCGCGTTCGCCCCAGGCCGGCAGGCAGGTGTCGTACACCCACCACGGCAGCAGCAGGTTGGCCGCCAGCTCGGGTAGCAGCGTGCGCCAGTCAGCCCGCATCGGCGGCCAGCTCGTCCAGCGGCAGCACGCGGATCATATTGCCCGGCACGTCCATATTGCCCCACAGCCAGTTCAGGTGCGCCACCAGGGCTTCGCCGCTCACGTAGGGGCGGTCCTTGCAGGTGTGGGCGTCGGCCACCACGGTAACGGCGTAGCCCATCGACGCCGCGCGGCGCACGGTGGTATCGACACAGAAGTCGCTGGCGTAGCCGCCTACCCACAGGTTTTCGATGCCGCGGCTATCCAGGTACTGGCGCAGGCTGGTATCCAGAAAGCTGTCGCAGGCGGTTTTTTCGATGACCACATCGCTGTCGCGTCGCGCGAGGCCAGGGTGCAGTTGCCAGGCTTCGCTGCCGCGTGGCAGGTCGTCGGCGTAGTGCTGGATGAAGATCACCTCGTGCCCTTGCTGGTGGGCGTGGGCGATCAGCCGGTTCAGCGTGGCCAGGGTTTCCGGGCCGCGCGTGGCCAGCGGTGGCATATCGATCAGGCCGTACTGGAAGTCGATAACAAGCAGGGCAGTAGCAGACATGGTGCAGGCTTTCGCGAAAGGTTGGCCGCAGGGCGGCAGCACGCACAGTTTACGGTAGCTGGCGCAGGTAGTCTGGCCAGTGGGTATTTTTGCCAGGGTAGGCCAGGCCGTGGCGCAGGCTCAGGCGGGCCAGCTCGCCGCTTTCTGCCAGCCGTGACAGTGCCTGCTCGAAGCGCAAGCCGTCATCGCGTCGGGCCAGATGCAGACCGTAGCCAAAGAAACCGCCTTGCTGGCTGATGGCCGGCAGCAAGGGCACGATGTCGTTCAGGCCCAGACGAGCCAGTACTGATTGCGCCGTGCGCTCGTTGCTGGCGACCAGGTCCAGCCGGTGTCGCTGCAGCTTGATCATGCTTTGCTCCAGCGTGTCGGCAATATCGACATCCAGCAGCGGTTTTGCGCTTTCGTAGCCCTGGCCCAGCGTCCAGCCCCGGGTAATGCCCAGGCGCAGGCCGGCCAGGCTGGCAAAGTCGCCGTTCCAGGCTAGCTGGCGGTTAGCCAGCCGGTACCAGTGCAGCGTATCAACGTACAGCGGGTAACGCGAAAACTGCAGGAAGCGGGCGCGTTCGCGGTTGCGGTAAGGGCCGATCAATATGTCCGCCTGGCCATGCTGCACGGCCGACTGCGCCCGCGGCCACGGCAGCAGGGTAATGCTGCAGTCCAGCTGCTCGCGCTGGCACACGGTGTTGATCACGTCCACGGCCAGGCCATAGGGCCGCGGCGAGCCGGCCTGCAGCACGCCGGGGAAGTCGGTGCCGACAAAGCGCAGCGTGGCCGCCTGCAGTGGCAGGCTGAGCAGCGCCAGCAGCATCAGCCACCCGTACATCATGGCGCGGCCTTTACCAGGTGGCTGCACTCGCCGCCCAGATAGCGCACCACATTGTCGAAAGCCTGCCCCAGGTACTGGGCGTAGCTGTGTTGCTCTACATAGCCCAGATGCGGCGTGCACAGTACGTTCGGCAGCTGCAGCAGCGGGTGGGCGGGGTCGTACACCGGTTCTTGTTCAAACACGTCCAGCGCGGCAAAGCCGGGCCGGCCGGCTTGCAGTGCGGCCAACAGTGCGCCGTCGGCTACCAGCTCGGCACGGCTGATGTTGACGAACAGCGCGTCTGGCTTCATCAGTGCCAGGTCGTCGGCGCCGATGTTGGCCGCAGTGGCCGCCACCAGGCGCTGGTGCACGCTGACGATGTCGCAGCGGCTAAAGAAGTCGGCCCGGCTGGCGGCGGCCTGGTAGCCCAGAGCCAGCGCTTCGCTGCGGGCGCGCTCGCTACCCCACACCACCACCTGCATGCCAAAGGCCCGGGCAAAGCCCGCCACGCGCTGGCCGATCTTGCCAAAACCCAGAATGCCCAGCGTGTCACCGTGCATGGCGCGGCCGAGATTGGTTTGCCACTGTCCGGCATACAGCCCTTGTACCGCCGGCAGTAGTTGGCGGCGTGTGGCCATCATCAGCAGCCAGGCCAGCTCGGCCGGCGCTATCGGGCTACCGTTGCCTTCCATCAGCACTACGCCGGCTTGCTGGCAGGCCGCTACGTCCACGTTACGCGCCAGCTTGCCGGTCTGGCTGAGCAGCTTCAGCTGCGGGTAGCGCGCGAGAAAGGCGGCGTCGATCTGCGTGCGCTCTCGTATCAGCAACAAGCCATCTGCCCGTGCCAGCGCGGCAGGCGCTGCCGGGTCGCGTTGCAGGTCGCCCAGCACCGTGGTCTGGATACCGGGATGCTGGAACAAGCTGCGGCAGGCGAGGCTGGCGTGCTGGTAGTCATCGGGAATCACCAACTGGAATGGCATGGCATGCTCCTGACATTGTTGCAGGGATTGTGGCACAAGCTCTGCAGGATTCTATAGTGTAGTTACAAGAATTAATGCGCTGATGTGTAAGCAATGCTTATTAAGGCCAGCATTTTTTACGATTGTCTGACAAGCATTGCTATGCTGCTCAACCCGTACCCGCAGGATGGATGATGGTTCAGCTTACTACCCAGCAGGCATTCGAGCGTTTGCTGTTTCGCGACGCTGATGGCCGCTATTGCGCCCGTTTCGCCGACTATCGTCTGCAGAGCGTGTTTCAGCCGCTGTTTTATCGCAGCGGCAGCATTTTTGGCTACGAGGCGCTGTTGCGGGTATACGACCCGCAGGGGCGGCAGCTGCGGCCAGACCTGTTTTTCCATAGCCTGGATACCGATGACCAGATCGATGCCGACCGTCTGTCGCGGGTGCTGCACTTTCGCAACTTTGCCCAGGCGCGGGTGGCTGGCTGTCTTAACCTTAACCTGATCCCCAATACGCTGTTGCACGACAAGGGGTACGGCAATAACTTCGAGTTGATGGTCCGGCGTTGTATCGATCTGGGGCTGGAGACCTCGCAGGTGATTCTGGAGGTGCTGGAGTACGAGATCGAGCAAAGCCCGCTGCAACTGGCCGGTAGCCTGCGCGGGGCCAAGGCGGCGGGTTTTGGTGTGGCGCTGGATGATTTCGGTGCCGTGTCGTCCAGCCAGGGGCGGGTGAGGGCGCTGTGCCCCGACATCATCAAGATCGATCGCAGCTTGCTGCTGGATTATATGCAGGGTGATAACGGCCGCTTGCAGCGGGTGCTGGAGCAAGGCTGGCAGATTGGCAGCCGCATGCTGATCGAGGGCGTAGAAACTGCCGAGCAACACCTGGCCATGCAAGCCCTGGGGCTGGAGCTGTACCAGGGGTTTTATCTGGGCATGCCGGCCGAGCTGCGGGTGGAAGAGCTGGTGTAGCGTAGCCGCAATAGTCATGAAAAAAGCCTGCAGCGTGTGCTGCAGGCTTTTTTCATGGCAGGTAGCCGGGCTCAGCCTTCGTCGCTGTCGTCGGCGCTCACCGGGATGTACAGCTCGACTACGCTGTCGGCGTGCTCCGGCCCCAAAAAGCGGGCGTCCATGTACTCGAACTCGATGCCGGCCACGGCGGCCAGGCCGGCTTCCGGCAGCCACTCGGTATAGGCTGCGCGGAAGGTATCCGGCAGGCCGCGTACCGGGCCGCGGTGTTCGACGATGGCGTAATCTTGCTCCGGCACGTCCAGTGCCACCATACCGTCCGGCACCGGGGTATCGGCGGCCACGGCTACCGCGGCAATGTAGCGGAACTGGCCGTCGGCCTGCGCCTGGCAGATACCGTAGCTGGCGTCGCTTAGCGGCTGCGCTTCGGCAATGCGCGGCACGAAGCGTTGCCATAGCTCGGGGATGGTGCCGTCAGCCGGGCTGGTCCAGGCCATGCCGATGACGCGGAAGGCGGGGTGGGTCACAAGGGTAGGGGTTTGCATGGCGGGCTCCGCTGGCGGGTAAGGTTGGCCGCAGCATAGCAAAAAAGCGGCGTGCCGGCCTGGAAAGCACCGGCACGCCGCTTTGCGGCCAACGTGGCTGTTACAGCAGCACGCGCTCCACGCCGCCGTTACGGGCGTTGTCCACGTACTCTTTCATCCAGTTGTCGCCCAGGATGTGCTTGGCCATCTCTACCACGATGTAATCAGCCTGGGTGCCGGTGTCATCGCTGTAGCGGCTCAGGCCCTGCAGGCAGGACGGGCAGGAGGTCAGGATCTTCACCGGCTTGTCGCTGGCGCCGACCTTGGCCAGGTCTTTGTTGATTTCCTCTTCCTTGCGGAAGCGCACCTGGGTGGCAATGTCGGGGCGGCTGGCGGCAAAGGTGCCGGATTCGCCGCAGCAACGGTCGTTCTGCACCACGCCGCCGCCCATCAGCTCGTTGACTACCTTGATCGGCTGGTAGGCCTTCATCGGGGTGTGGCACGGGTCGTGGTACATATACTTCTGACCGCTGACGCCGTCCAGTTTCAGGCCTTTTTCCATCAGGTATTCGTGGATGTCGATGATGCGGCAGCCGGGGAAAATCTCCTCGAAGCGGTAGTTGGCCAGCTGGTCGTAGCAGGTGCCACAGCTGACTACCACGGTCTTGATGTCCAGGTAGTTCAGCGTGTTGGCCATGCGATGGAACAGCACGCGGTTCTCGGTGGTGATCTCGTCGCCTTTGTCCTTGTAGCCGGCGCTGGTCTGCGGGTAGCCGCAGCACAGGTAGCCCGGCGGCAGCACGGTTTGCGTGCCCACGTGCCACAGCATGGCCTGGGTGGCCAGACCCACCTGGCTGAACAGGCGCTCGGAACCGCAGCCGGGGAAGTAGAACACCGCTTCGGCGTCTTCGCTGACTTTCGGGTTGCGGATCACCGGAATCACGTTGGCGTCTTCCACGTCCAGCAGCGCACGCGCGGTTTTCTTGGGCAGGCCGCCCGGCATCGGCTTGTTGATGAAGTGGATGACCTGCGCCTTCACTTCGGGTTTGCCGATGGTGGCTGGCGGCTGCGCGGTTTGGCTGCCGGTGAGCCCCAGCTTTTTGCCGATGCTGTTGCCCAGGCGTTGCAGTTTGTAGGCGCCGCCCACCAGGCCGGCGCGGATGCCTTTGATGGTGGCCGGGTCTTTGGCGGTGAGGAAGGCCATGCCCAGCGCGGTGCCGGGGTTGAACTTCTTGTTGCCGGTCTTGCGCAGGAAGTTGCGCATGGCGACCGACACATCGCCGAAGTCGATCTTCACCGGGCACGGCTTCACGCAGCGGTGGCATACGGTGCAGTGGTCGGCCACGTCGGACAGCTCCTCAAAGTGCTTGAGGCTGACGCCACGACGGGTTTGTTCTTCGTACAGGAAGGCCTCGGTCAGCAGGCCCACGCCCAGAATCTTGTTACGCGGGCTGTACAGCAGGTTGGCGCGCGGCACGTGGGTGGAGCACACCGGTTTGCATTTGCCACAGCGCAGGCAGTCTTTCACCGAGTCGCTGATGGCGCCCAGGTCGGATTGCTCCAGAATCAGCGATTCGGCGCCCAGCAGCGAGAACGATGGCGTGTAGGCCATGCTGAGGTCTGCACCCGGCAGCAGCTTGCCCTTGTTGAAGTGGCCGTTCGGGTCCACGCGCGCCTTGTAGTCGCGGAAGGGCTGGATTTCTTCTTCGGTGAGGAATTCCAGCTTGGTGATGCCGATGCCGTGTTCGCCGGAGATCACACCGTTCAGGCTGCGTGCCAGTTTCATGATGCGCTCTACCGCACGGTGCGCGGTTTGCAGCATCTCGTAGTCGTCCGAGTTCACCGGCAGGTTGGTGTGTACGTTACCGTCGCCGGCGTGCATGTGCAGCGCCACGAAGGCGCGGCCGCGCAGTACTTTTTGCTGGATCAGGCCGATGGCTTCGGTAATGGTGCTGTCGGCCTTGCCGGCAAACAGCGCCAGCAGCTCGCCTTGCAGCTCGCGCTTCCAGCTCACGCGCAGCTTGAAGTCGCGCATGGCGATGAACACGCTAGCGGCCGGGTTGGCCGCAGCGTCTTCCAGCGGGGCTTGCGGCCAACCCTGGGTGTACTCGGCCAGCGGCGTGTCCAGGTTGTCCAGCAGCCACTGCCAGCGGCTACGCACGGCGGTGATCAGCTCCAGCGCGCTTTCGCGGCGGTCGCCGATCAGCTCGTCGGCCGACAGCGTGCCGCCTTCGGTATCCACCGGCAGGCGGCCGTGGAAGAACTCGGCCAGCTGGTCCAGCAGCTTGATCTTACTGGCCACGGACAGCTCGATGTTGATGCGCTCGATGCCGTCGCTGTAGTCGCCCAGGCGGTCCAGCGGAATCACCACGTCCTCGTTGATCTTGAAGGCGTTGGTGTGGCGGGCAATGGCTGCGGTGCGGCTGCGGTCCAGCCAGAAGGTCTTGCGCGCCTCGGGGGTGACGGCAATGAAGCCTTCACCGTGGCGGGCGTTGGCGTAGCGCACCACCTGGCTGGCGGCCTCGGCGACGGCGTTTTCGTTATCCGACACGATGTCGGCGATCAGCACCATTTTCGGGCGGCCACGGCCCTTGGCCTTGGTGGCGTAGCCCACAGCGCGCACGTAGCGCCAGTCCAGGTGCTCCAGGCCGGCCAGCTGTACGCCAGCGGCCAGGCCGGCGCCATTGGGCTTGAAGTAGTCGGTGATTTCCACAATCGCCGGGGTGGCTTCGGCTACGGTGCCGAAGAACTCCAGACAGACAGTGCGAATGTGCGCCGGCATGCGGTGCAGCACGAAGCGTGCGCTGGTGATGATGCCGTCGGTGCCTTCCTTCTGCACGCCGGGCAGGCCGGCCAGGAATTTGTCGGTGACATCCTTGCCCAGGCCCACCTTGCGGAAAGCCTTGCCGGGGATCACCAGCTCTTCGCTGCTGATCACGGTCTTGCCGTCGTCCTGCAGGCGGGTGACGCGGAAGGTGGCGGTGTCCACGTCGTGGATCTTGCCGTAGTTGTGGCCGATGCGTTCCACGAACATCCAGTTGCCGTTCGGGTCCACCATTTTCCAGCTGGCCAGGTTGTCCAGCGTGGTACCCCACAGCACGGCTTTTTTGCCGCCGGCGTTCATGGCGATGTTGCCGCCGATACAGGACGCCTCGGCCGAGGTCGGGTCCACGGCAAATACCAGGCCGGCCGCGCCGGCTGCTTCCGCCACGCGGGCGGTGACCACACCGGCGCCGCACTGGATGGTGGCGCGCTTGCCGTCCAGGCCTGGCAGCTCGACGAATTCCACGCCCAGGTGGCGGTCCATTTTCTCGGTGTTGATCACGGCGCTGCGGCGGTCCAGCGGTACGGCACCGCCGGTGTAGCCGGTACCACCACCACGCGGGATGATGGTGAGCTTGAGCTCGATACAGGCTTTTACCAGCGGGGCGATTTCGGCTTCGGTGTCCGGGCACAGCACCACAAACGGGTACTCTACGCGCCAGTCGGTGGCGTCGGTAACGTGCGATACGCGGGCCAGGCCGTCAAACAGGATATTGTCGCGGCGGGTGATTTTGCCCAGGCGTTTGAGGATGGCGGCGCGCAGCTCGCGCGTTTCGCCAAACTGCTGCTCGAAGCTGTCCACGGCGGCGTAGGCGGCGGCAATCATGCGGCCAACCTTGTCGTTGCCGTCGCGGCGTTTTTCCACTTCGCCCAGGCGGTGGCGCAGGGCACCTACCAGCGCGGTGAGGCGCTGCGGGTTGTCCAGCAGGTCGTCTACCAGGTAGGGATTGCGGTCTACCACCCAGATATCACCCAGTACCTCGAAAAGCATACGGGCAGAGCGGCCTGTTTTCCGCTCTGCCCGCAGTTCTTCAAGCAGTTGCCACATGGGTGCGCCCAAAAGGCGGATGATGATCTCGCGATCCGAATACGAGGTGTAGTTGTACGGAATTTCCCGTACACGCTGCTGGGTGGTGTTGCTCATATGTCCCTGAACTTCGGCAAGTTTTGGATAATTCCCGAAATAGTAGCCGAAATGTTGCGCCGCGAAAAATGCCGCTAACGTCAGGGTTATAGGGAGAATGTAGTTTGGATACGGTAAATCTGTCACGATCCGCATGAATGTAGCGCGGTGGCTACAAAAACCGGTGCATTATGCCGCAATGGCGGGATATGGGGTGGCATCGTGCCGGGGCGTGCGTTTTGCCGCAGGCCAATGCCACCACAGATTCTGCTATTGGCCGTGCTGTGCCAGCTGGCAGGCGAGCTGGCAGGCTTCAAACAGGCTGCCGGGGTCGGCGCGGCCGCTGCCGGCCAGGTCCAGCGCGGTGCCGTGGTCTACCGAGGTGCGGATGATGGGCAGGCCCAGCGTAATGTTGATACCGGCACCGAAGCTGGCGTGCTTGAGCACCGGCAGGCCCTGGTCATGGTACATGGCCAGCACGGCGTCGGCGCTGGAGAGCTTGTCGGGGTTGAACAGGGTGTCGGCGGGTAGCGGGCCGATCAGCTGCATGCCCTCGGCGCGCAGCTCGCTCAGCACCGGCTCGATCACGTCGATTTCCTCGCGCCCCATGTGGCCGCTTTCACCGGCGTGCGGGTTCAGCCCGGCCACCAGAATGCGCGGTGCCGCGATGCCGAATTTGGCCACCAGGTCGGCGTGCAGGATGGTGATGACCTCGCGCAGGCTGTCGCGGGTAATGGCATCGGCCACGGCACGCAGCGGCAGGTGGGTGGTGGCCAGCGCCACGCGCATGCCGGCCCCGGCCAGCATCATCACCACCTTGGGCGTAGCGGTGCGCTCGGCCAGGTATTCGGTATGGCCGCTGAAGGCGATACCGGCATCGTTGATCACGCCCTTGTGTACCGGCGCAGTCACCATGGCGGCAAATTCGCCGCGCACACAGCCGTCTATCGCCACATCCAGCGTAGCCAGCACATAGCGGCCGTTGGCCGCATCCAGCTGCCCTGCCGTGGCTGCTGCGGCCAACGGTACGTGCCATACCTCCAGCGCGCCGGCGGGGGCGGCTTGTCCGGGGTGGTAGTCGCACAGCGGTGTAGGCAAGCCCAGCTGGGCGGCGCGGCTGGCCAGCAGGTGTTTGTCGGCGATCACGACCAGGTGCGCCGGCAGGCCCAGTTCGGGTAGGCGCAGCACCAGGTCGGGGCCGATGCCGGCAGGCTCGCCGGCGGTAATGGCCAATACGGGGCGGGAGGAGGGCATGGCGGCTTCCGTAAAAAAAGCCGATGCAGGGATCGGCTTGGCATGGGGGGCGTGGCCCGGCTTATTTTTCTACCAGGCGGTCGTCGATAAAGGCACTGGCGCGTAGCTGCTCCAGCCAGTCGATGTAGCTTTGCTCGATCTTGCGCTGGCGAATCTGCTGCTTGACCACCAGTTTTTCGCGGTCGGTGGAGACATCCTGGCTACGCACATCTTCCAGCAGGATCAGGTGCCAGCCAAACGGGGTTTTTACCGGCGCGCTGACTTGTTTGGCTTGCAGTTGGCGGAAGGTACGCTCGAAGTCCGGCACGGTATCGCCTTCGTTCACCCAGCCCAGATCCCCACCCAGCGAGGCAGAGCCGTCTTCGGAGAACTGGCGCGCCATGTCTTCGAACTTGGCGCCGCGCTTGATGCGGTCTTGCACTTGCAGGATGCGGGCGTAGGCATCGGTGTCCGAGGTGGCTTCGTTGGTTTTCACCAGAATATGGCGCACCTTGTGCTGTTTCACGTATTGCGGGCCGCTGCTATCGCGCTTGTCTACCAGCTTGAACAGGTACAGGCTGCCGCTGGCACGTACCAGCTCGGTAACGCCGCCCACGGGCAGGGTGTCCAGCAGCTGGATGAAGTCTTGCGGCAGGGCGCTGGCATTACGCCAGCCCAGATCCCCCCCTTGCAGGGCGTTGCTGGCTTCGGAGTAAGCCGCCGCTACCTGAGCAAACGATTTGCCTGCCTTGATTTCTGCGGCAGCTTTCAGCAGCTTCTGGCGGCGCTCTTCTACCTGGGCCGGGGTGGCGCGCTCGGGGATATTGACCTGAATGGCTGCCAGACGATACTCGATGCGGTTCAGGCCGGTGGTGGTTTGCTGTACCTGGGCGACTTCCTGGTCGGTGACATTCACACGGCTGTTGACTTCGCGTTCCTTGATGCGCTCCAGCAGCAGGTCGCTGCGCAGCTGCTCGCGCAGCTTGGCAATGCTGCTGCCGTCTTTTTCCAGCAGGGCACGCAGGCCGGCCAGGTCGGTTTTGTTTTGCTGGGCAATGCTTTGCAGTGCCTGGTCCAGCTCCAGCTCGCCGATACGCAGGCCGTTATTGTTGGCGTATTGCAGTTGCAGCTGTTCGTTGATCATCATGTCCAGCACCTGGCGCGACAGCACTTCGGCGGCTGGTGCCTCGATGTTCTGGCGTTGCAGGTTGGCCTGGGCATTTTGTACCCGTTGCGCCAGCTCGGACTGAGTAATGACGCTGTTGTTCACCACGGCAACGATGCGGTCTACGGTGGAAATGGCCAGCGCCGGTGTGGCCAGGCAGGCAAAGGCAAAGGCGGCAAGAAAAAGCTTTTTCATTATTTGTCTGCAGTCTCGTTGATTTTGCTGTAGCCCGGAATGGCCAGGCGCAGCGTTTCCAGTGGGTTATTCCCTATGCTGCTGAGGTCTTTGAGCTCCAGCTGCAGGAAGAAAGCGTTCTTGGTTTTGGTCAGGTCGGTCACATAGTGCTGTGCTACCAGGCGCGCACTCCAGCAGCCGTGCTGATATTCGATGCCGGCCAGCTGTTCCAGTGCCTTCTTGTCGCGCAGCGAGTAGTTCTGGCGTGCGACGGCGTACCATTGGCGTGCAATCGGCCATTGCCCGGCGATATCCAGCTGGCGCAGTACATCGCGCTGGCTGCTGGTGCCGACAACTTCGTCGCGGCCATAGCGGTAGCGCACGCTGATGGCCTTGCCCGGTGCAGGGTTGTAGCGCAGCTGGGCATTGTAGCGCTCGGTTTTCTCCAGTGTCTGGTTGTACTGGTAGCTGGCATCCAGGCGCAAAGCGCGGCTCAGGTCGCCGCCCAGAGTCAGCAACAGGTCGGAGCCGCCCTGGCTGCGCTGGGTGGTATTGCCAGCCAGTGTGGTATCACTTTTATCCAGATAGAAGCGTTGACCTACGGCCACACGCAGTCGTTCCAGCCCGCTGTCGTTATCCAGCAGGCGGCTGGTCAAGGCGGCGGTAATCTGGTTGGCCGCATTGATGCGGTCATAGCCGGAAAAACGGTTTTCGCTGAACAGCTGGGCAAAGTTGAAGTCGTTTTCCGAGGTATCGAAGTTGGGCAGGTTGCTTTGTTCGGTACTGGGGATGTTGACGTAGTACAGCCGCGGCTCCAGCGTCTGGCTGACTGCCCGGTCTTGCAGAGTGCTGTCTCGTTCGAACACCAGGCCGCTGTCCAGGCTGGTAATCGGCAGGGTGCGGTCCAGGTTATAGCCGGCCTTGCCTTTGTAGCTATCGAGCTGGTAACGGGTATGGTGCAGGCCTAATTTGGGGCGGAAAAAGCCCCACGGTCGCTCCAGTGCCCAGCTCACGCTGGGGTAGGCTACCGTGCGCCAGCCTTTCAGCTTGGTGCGGTGATCAAAGCGGGTGACTTCGCTTTCCAGCGCCAGGCGGAAATCGCCCAGCTGCTGGTTACTGGTAGCGACAATCTGCGGCAGGCGGGCATAGGGCTCGTCCACACTGCCGGTGCTGTCTTGCAGGGTCTGGTAGCGTTGGGCTTTCACCGTAACGCTGGCCCAGCCAGGGGTGTACGCCAGCCAGGCTTCGCGCACCAGGTTCACGTTGGCCGCGGCGCTGTTGCGATCGCCAAAATCCTTGAAGTAATCGTTATCCGATACCCGGGTGCCGTTCAGGCCGGCACTGAGCTGGCTGCCCAAGCGCTGGCTATGGCTGAGCTGCCACAGCGAGCGCTGTTTGCCTGCCTTGCTGTCGTCCAGCTGTTCGGTGGTGATTTTGCCGCTGTAGTCCGGCTGCAGGTAACGCCCTTCCACCCCCAGCATCAGGCCGCGCTGGGCCATATAGGTGGGCGTAATGGTGGCGTCCATATTGGGCGCTATGTTCCAGTAGTAGGGCACGGCCAGCTGCAGGCCGTCGCTACCGGTTTTCACCGTGGGAAACAGCAGGCCGCTCTTGCGCCCGCCGTCCAGCGGGAAGTCGATCCACGGCGTGTACAGAATGGGTACGCCCTGGAATTCGATACGCGCATTGCGCGCCACGCCCACGTTGCGGCCGTAGTCCAGGTCGATGGTGCTGGCTTTCAGGTACCAGGAATCGTCGTTCGGCTCGCAGGTATTGGCGCGCGTGCCTTGCAGCTGGTACAGCCCCTTGCCCTGCATGCGCAGGGTATCGGCCTTGCCGCGCAGGGCGCGGCCATTTTCCTGGAAAGCAAAGTCGGCATGGCTGGCGCTACCGGTCTGGGTGTCCAGGTAGCTCTCCAGGTTATCGCCTTCTACCGTACTGCCCGCCTGGCGCATGGTGGCGCGCTCACCAGCCCGCACGTATTGCTTGTCGACGTAGTATTCCAGCCAGTCTGCTTCAAACTCTTGGCCATCCCGCTCGGCGCGGACATTGCCTTCGGCTTTGAGCTGCACCTCCATCTGGCCGTCGATACGGTCAGCCTCGACGTGCAAAACCCCGGTGGGCAAGGCATCGGCGAGTGCCGGCGTGCACAGGAACAGCGGAAACATGGCCGCAGCGAGCGGCGATAGGCGGAAGCGTGGCGGCATCGGGCAGTGTCGGCCCGGCGCGTGTTGGGGCCGGGCAAAGCGGTTACAATCGCTGCATTGTACCCAATTTACTGGTATACGCGACTATGCAGCGATTAGAAGCCCTGAAGGCGTGGCTGGCCACGCAGTTTCCCGGCCAGGACGTGGCGGTAGAGTTTGCCGCGGCCGACGCCGATTTCCGCCGATACTTCCGCGCCACCCTGGCCGACGGCAGCACCCGCATCGTGATGGATGCCCCGCCCGAGCACAAGAATACCGACAGCTTCGTCAGGGTACGCGAGCTGTTTGCCCCTGCGGCCAACGTGCCGGCCATTTACGCCCGCGACGCAGAGCAAGGCTTCATGCTGCTGCAGGATATGGGCAAGATCACTTATCTGGCTGCGCTGCTGCACGACGAACGCACGCTGGTGCACAAGCACCTGCTGCTGGAGGCGGTAGACACGCTGGTCGCCATCCAGAAGCTGAGCCAGCCGGGCGTGCTGCCCGAATTCGACCGCGCCTTCCAGCTGCGCGAAGTCAACCTGCTGCCGGAGTGGTACGCCAGCAAAGAGCTGGGCAAGCCGCTGACTTTTGCCCAGCGCAAGCTGTGGGACGCCGGCATCAACGTGCTGCTGCCGGCCATCGACGCGCAGGCCAAGGTGTATATGCACCGCGACTTCACCGTGCGCAACCTGATGCTCACCCACGGCCAACCGGCGGTTCTGGACTTCCAGGACGCGGTATACGGCCCTGCCGGCTACGACCTGGTGTCGCTGCTGCGCGACGCCTACATCGGCTGGGACGAAGAGTTCGTGCTGGACGTGGTGGTGCGCTACTGGGAAAAAGCCCGCGCTGCCGGCCTGCCGGTACCGGCGCAGATCGACGACTTCTACCGCGACTTCGAGTGGGCCGGCATCCAGCGCCACCTCAAGATCGTCGGCCTGTTTGCCCGCCTGGCGCACCGTGACGGCAAGACGCAGTACCTGGCCGAAATCCCGCGCATCCTGCGTTACCTCAAGAAAGCCACGCGCCGCTACGGCGAGCTGCTGCCGCTGTTCCAGCTGCTGGCCGACCTGGTAGGGCTGGACGAAGAAGACAACGACGACAGCATCCAGTCGGTGTTCAGCCACACCCGCATCGCGTCGGACCAGTAAGCCATGCGTGCGATGATCCTGGCCGCCGGGCGCGGCGAACGCATGCGCCCGCTCACCGACCATACCCCCAAGCCGCTGCTGGACGTGGGCGGCCAGCCGCTGATCGTGTGGCATATCCAAAGGTTGGCCGCCGCCGGCTTTACCGAGATCGTCATCAACCACGCCTGGCTGGGCAGCCAGATCGAGGCAGCGCTGGGCGACGGCAGCCGCTACGGCGTGCGCCTGGCCTACTCGGCAGAAAGCACGGCGCTGGAAACCGCCGGTGGCATTGCCACCGCCTTGCCGCTGCTGGGCAGCGCGCCGTTTGTGGTGGTGAATGGCGACGTGCTCACCGACGTGGATTTTGCCGCCTTGCGGCCAACCTTGGCCGCACTGGATGGCACCCGCCGTCTGGCGCACTTGCTGCTGGTGCATAACCCGCCGCACCACCCTGCCGGCGACTTCGGCCTGCTGCCGGATGGTGGCGTCAGCGCCAGCGCAGCCGATGGCGAAGGGCTGACCTTTTCCGGCATCGGCCTGTACCACCCGGCGCTGTTTGCGCATACCCCGGCCGGGCAGCCGGCCAAGCTGGCGCCGCTGCTGCGAGCGGCGATGGCACAGCAGCAGGTCAGCGGCCAGGCGCATCGTGGGCTTTGGCTGGACGTGGGCACGCCAGAGCGGCTGGCCGAGGCCGACGCTATCGCCCGCCACTGGGCGCAGCCGTGAAGCGCCGCATTCTGGGCATCGACCCCGGCAGCCGCATCTGTGGCTTCGGGGTCATCGATATCGTGGGCAACCAGCGCCATTACGTGGCGTCCGGCGCCATCCGCACCCCGCAGGGCGCGAGCCTGGCCGAGCGGGTGAAGGTGCTGGTCAACGGCATCCATCAGGTGATCGACACCTACCAGCCCACCGAGGCGGCGCTGGAGCAGGTGTTCGTCAACGTGAACCCCGCCGCCACGCTGATGCTGGGCCAGGCGCGCGGCGCCTGCATGACGGCGCTGGTGATCAAGGACCTGCCGGTGGCCGAGTACACCGCGCTGCAGGTCAAGCAATCGGTGGTGGGGCAGGGCAAGGCGCCCAAAGAACAGGTGCAGTTCATGGTGGTGACCATGCTCAACCTGTCCGGCACGCCGCAGGCCGACGCCGCCGACGCGCTGGCCGTGGCGCTAACCCATGCCAACCACAGCGGCGGCGCGGTGGGCAAGCTGGCCAAGCTGGGCTACAAAGTGCGTGGCGGGCGGCTGGTGTAATCGCTATGCTTTTTGCAACCTGTACTGGTGGTGGCATGCTGCCGGTTCTGGTGCGCTGGCGTGGTGCTGTAGGGTGGTGGCAAGGTGATGCGGTGAGCGCATGCTTGCCTTTCAATATATTAAAATATATATTGTTAAAATCGGGCAGGCCTGTTTCGGGCCTGCCGTGTCGCCCTTTTCGAGGAGTGCATTAAATGCTGCGTTTTGATGTGCCGGCTGTGTGGTCCAATGTTATCCGCGTGGAAGCTTTCATTACCTTTGCGCTCAGTGCGCTGGCGTTGTACACCGCTACCCCGTGGCTGATGCTGCCCTTGCTGGCACAGGCGCTGGTACGCGGCTTTATCGGCCATCACCGTTGCCCGTCGCACGGTGTATGGAAGGCCCTGCTGCAAAAGCTGGGCAAGGCTGGCAAGAAGGAGAACGCTGGTGCCAAGATGTTTGCCAACAAGCTGCTGTTCATCGCCAGCAGCGCCAGCCTGTTGCTGGCCGCAGCCGGCCAGTGGCAGTGGCAGATCCCGGCGACGGTGCTAGTGGTTTTTGCCACGCTGGAATGGGCACTGTCGTTCTGTGCTGCCTGCTGGGCTTATACGCTGTGGTATCGCTTCTTTCCCGCCAGTCATTGAGTTCCTTTTGCGCCAGGCCAAGGCCCGCGCGGCGCGCTGGCGCCATACTGCGGCCAACCTTGTTTGCCGGAGCCAGCCATGTGGAACGACTACGCCATTGCCCGTGCGCTGCACGTGCTTGCCATTGTGATGTGGGTGGGCGGCGTCGGCTTTGTCACCACGGTGTTGATTCCCGCCATTCGCCGCCGTTTTCACCCTGATCAGCAATACGCGATGTTCGAAGACGTGGAGTACCGCTTCGGCGCGCAGGCGCGCTTCTGGGTGCTGCTGGCGCTGGCCAGTGCCGGCTGGATGCTGCACAGCACCGACAGCTGGGCGCGGCTGCGCGATACTGGCTGGCTGCACCTGATGATGGCCGCCTGGCTGCCGTTCTTCCTGATGCTGTTCGTGCTGGAGCCGTTTATCGTGCACCGCTGGCTGAAGCAGCGTGCGCAGCGCGACCCGGAGGGAACCATGGCGCGGGTGCAGTGGCTGCACGTGGCGCTGCTGTGCTTGAGCCTGGCGGCGGTGCTGGCCGGTGTGGTGGGCGCCCATGGTGGCTGGCGTCTGGCTTGATGCCAGTGCTGACGCGGTTAGCGTCGTTGTCGTATGCTGGCAGGATGTTCTGCCCGAGGCCCCGCCATGCATCTGTCCACGCCCCATCAAGCTGAAACCGACCTGTCCGCGCTGCTGGCGCACCCGGCGCGCTGGCTGCTGGCCACGCGGCCTGCCTTCCTCACGCTAACGCTGGGCGGCGTGTTGCTGGGCATGGCGCTGGCGGGCCCGCAGGCACTGGCGCAGGGTTGGCCGCAGGCGCTGCTGGCGCTGTTGCTGGCCTTGCTGTGCCACGCGGCGGTGAACGTGATCAACGACGTGGCCGACCACGACAACGGCAGCGATGCGGCCAACCTGCAGCGCGAATACCCGTTTACCGGCGGTAGCCGTTTCATCCAGGCCGGCGTGCTGAGCCGGCGGCAGATGGCGTGGCTGGCGGCCGCTTTGTTTGCGCTGGTGAGCGCGGGTGGTTTGTGGCTGGTGTGGCAAGCCGGCACCGGCCTGTTTTATACCGGCCTGATCGGTGTGGTGCTGGGCTGGGGCTATTCGGCCCCGCCGTTGCGGCTGAACAGCCGTGGCCTGGGCGAGCTCACGGTGGCCCTGTGTTTTGCCCTGCTGCCGCTGGGTGTGCTGCAGGTGTTGCAAGCCCCCGCTCCGGTAGGCCTGGTGTGGCTGGCCGCCGGTTACGGCGTGGCCGCCGCCTTGCTGCTGTTTGCCAACCAGTTTCCCGACCGTGACGCCGACGCGCTGGCCGGCAAGCGCCACTGGGTGGTGCGCCTGGCCCACCCGGCCGCCGTACGCGGTTACCTGTTGCTGGCCGGGCTGGCGCTGGCTTTGCCGCTGGCCGCCGGGCAGCCGTGGCAGCTGTGCCTGCTGCCGCTGTACCTGCGCGCGTGGCGTGCCTTGCAGCAACGGCAACTGCGCGCCGCCATCATTCCCACTATCATGGCGGCCAACCTCTACCCTTTGTTGCTGGCCGCCAGCCTGTGGCTGCGGCCAACCTTGTGAAAGACAGCCCATGATCGGACGACTCAGCGGTACGCTTATCGAAAAACTGCCGCCGCAAATCACCGTGGACGTCAACGGCGTCGGTTACGACGTCGATGTCACCATGACCACCTTTTACCAGCTGCCGTCGCTGGGCCAGAAAACCACGCTGTTCACCCATCTGGTGGTGCGCGAAGACGCCCATCTGCTGTACGGCTTTGCCAGCCGCGACGAGCGCGAAACCTTCCGCCAGCTGATCAAGGTCAGCGGCATCGGCGCCAAGATCGCGCTGGCCATCCTGTCCGGCATGAGCACCGACGAGCTGGCGGTGGCCGTGGCCAGCGAAGACCTGAAGCGCCTGTCCAGCGTGCCCGGCATCGGCAAGAAAACCGCCGAGCGCCTGGTGCTGGAGCTGCGCGGCAAGCTGGCCAGTGGCAGCAACCTCACCGTGCCCGGCGGCCTGCCGTTTGCCGCCACGCCGGACGACAAGAGTGACATCGTCAACGCCCTGCTGGCGCTGGGGTACAACGACAAGGAAGCTGCTGCCGCCACCAAGGGCCTGCCGCTGGACGTGACTGTCAGCGACGGTGTGCGCCTGGCGCTGAAGAAACTGATGAAAGGCTAGGGCCTGTCATGCAGAAAGTGCTGCTGATTACCGGTGCCAGCCGTGGCATTGGCGCCGCTACCGCCAAGTTGGCCGCAGCCCGTGGCTGGGCGGTCGCGGTTAACTATCACTGCCAGCGTGATGCCGCGCAGGCGGTGGTAGACGCCATCCGCGCCGACGGTGGCCGTGCAGTGGCACTGGCCGGTGATGTGGGCAATGAAGCCGACGTGCTGCGCCTGTTTGCCGACACCGAGGCAGCACTGGGGCCATTGTCCGCACTGGTGAATAACGCCGGCGTGCTGGCGCCGCAAATGCCGCTGGCCGATATGGACATGGCGCGCTGGCAGCGCATGCTGGCCACCAATGTGCTGGGGCCGCTGCTGTGCTGCCGCGAGGCGGTACGCCGGCTGTCCACCCGCCTGGGCGGGCAGGGCGGCGCCATCGTCAATGTGTCGTCGGCGGCGGCGCGGCTGGGTTCGCCCGGCGAATACGTCGATTACGCCGCCAGCAAGGGCGCGCTGGACACGCTGACGCTGGGCCTGGCCAAGGAAGTCGCCGCCGAGGGCATCCGCGTCAACGGCGTGCGCCCCGGCTTTATCTACACCGATATGCACGCCGACAGCGGCGAACCAGGCCGCGTGGATCGCGTCAAGGCCGGCATCCCGCTGCAGCGTGGCGGCCAACCCGAAGAAGTGGCAGCTGCCATCTTGTGGCTGCTGTCCGACGAGGCCTCGTTTACCACCGGCCATATGCTGGACGTGGCCGGCGGCCGCTAAGCATTCAACTCTTACCTGCAAGGACACCCCATGGCCAACGTAGCCGTACTGATCGACGCCGATAATGTGTCGCCCGCCTGGATAGAAGACGTGCTGGAAGAAGCCGGCAAGCTGGGCGTGCTGGCGCTCAAGCGCGTGTACGGCGACTTCAGCCGCCACGACAAGGCCTGGCGCGACTTGTGCGCGCGCTTTGCCATCCACCCCATCCAGCAGTTCCCTAACACCAAGGGCAAGAACGCGTCCGACATCACCCTGGTGATCGACGCCATGGACATGCTGCACTCCGGCCGCTACCAGAGCTTTTGCCTGATCTCCAGCGATAGCGATTTTTCGCGTCTGGCCACCCGCCTGCGCGAAGACGGGCTGGAAGTGTGGGGCTTTGGCGAGGAGAAAACCCCAGCCGCCTTCGTCAACGCCTGCAGCAAGTTCGTCTACGTGGAAGTGCTGGCGCTGGCCGACGAGGCGGGCAAAGCAGACGACGCCGGCGGCAAGGAGGAGGCCGCCAGCAGTGGCAAGGCGGCGCAAGCCAGCCGTGTACTGCGGCCGCTGGATAAAAAGCTGCGTGCGCAGTTCCAGAAGGGCATCGAAAGCATGGACGACGACGAAGGCTGGGCCGACCTGGGCGGCGTCGGTAGCCTGCTGGGGCAGTGGATGCCGGACTTCGACCCGCGCAACTACGGCTTTGCCAAGCTATCCGACCTGGTGGTGAAGTCGGGCTGGTTTGAGGTGCACAAGGCCAGCAGTGGCCGTGGCGGCGTGTCCATCCGCCTGAAGCCGGGCCGCAAGGGCGGGCGCTAAGCGCCGGACGCCACCCGCGCTGCGCTGCGGCCAACCTTGGCCGCAGCAGCCGGCCTGCAGTGGTAACATCAGCCCATTGCCTGTTAGCGATTTCGTCATGATCCAGACCGATAACCTGATCGGCGGCGCGCCCGAGCGCCGCATTGTTACCCCGCAGCGTGCTTCCGAGCAGGAAGAGGCGCTGGAGCGTGCGCTGCGCCCCAAGATGCTGGACGAGTATGTGGGCCAGAAAAAGGCGCGCGAGCAGCTGGAAATCTTCATCGAGGCGGCGAAAAAGCGTGGCGAGGCGCTGGACCACGTTTTGCTGTTCGGCCCGCCAGGCCTGGGCAAGACCACGCTGGCGCACATCGTGGCGCGCGAGATGGGCGTGAACCTGCGCCAGACCAGCGGCCCGGTGCTGGAGCGCGCCGGCGACCTGGCGGCGCTGCTGACCAACCTGGAACCGCACGACGTGCTGTTCATCGACGAAATCCACCGCCTGAGCCCGGTGGTGGAAGAAATCCTCTACCCGGCGCTGGAGGACTACCAGATCGACATCATGATCGGCGAAGGCCCGGCCGCGCGCTCGGTGAAGATCGACCTGCCGCCGTTCACGCTGATCGGCGCCACCACCCGCGCCGGCATGCTCACCAACCCGCTGCGCGACCGTTTCGGCATTGTGGCGCGGCTGGAGTTTTACAACGCCGAGGAGCTGACGCGCATCGTTAGCCGTTCGGCGGGCTTGCTGAATGTAGAGCTGGCCGACGACGGCGCTTTCGAGGTAGCGCGCCGCAGCCGCGGTACACCGCGTATCGCTAACCGCCTGCTGCGCCGCGTGCGCGATTACGCCGAGGTGCGCGCCAATGGTGTGGTGAGCGCCGAGGTGGCCGACGCAGCGCTGGCCATGCTGGACGTGGACCCGGCCGGGCTGGACGTGATGGACCGCAAATTGCTTCAGGCCATACTGGACAAATTCGGTGGCGGGCCGGTAGGCCTGGACAACGTGGGCGCGGCCATTGGCGAATCCACCGACACCATCGAAGACGTGATCGAACCCTATCTGATCCAGCAGGGCTACCTGCAGCGTACTCCGCGTGGCCGTATGGCGACGGCGCTGGCGTATACGCACTTTGGCCTGCCGGTAAAAGAGTAAGCATGAAGCAGAAACTCATCATCAAGACCGGCGAGCCGGGCACCCCGGTGCGCGACCACCGCGGCCGTTTCGAAGACTGGATCGTGCGCGAAATGGGCGAGCAGCCCGGCAGCTGGCAGGTGGTGTGGGTGGCGGCGGGCGAGACGTTGCCGCCGGTAGACCAGGTGGCCGGGGCCGTGATTACCGGCTCGCTGGCGATGGTGAGCGATAGGCTGCCGTGGAGTGAGGCGACCGCCGCGTGGCTACGGCAGGCGCACGCGGCACAGCTGCCGCTATTGGGCATCTGCTTTGGCCACCAGCTGCTGGCGCACGCGCTGGGCGGCGAGGTGGGCTACCACCCGCAGGGGCCGGAGGTGGGCTCGGTGCAAATCCGGCGCCACGATCACGCCGTGGCCGACCCGCTGCTGGGCGAGCTGCCGCCGCGTTTTGCGGCCAACGCTTTTCATTGGCAAACGGTGCTGCGCCTGCCGCCCGGTGCCACGCTGCTGGCCAGTAACGAGATGGAGCCGCACCACGCCTTCCGCCTGGGCAATACCTGGGGCCTGCAATTCCACCCGGAATTCGATGCCGACGCCACCCGCCACTTTATCCAGCTGGCCGCCCCCGCACTGGAAAAAGCCGGCCTGCAGCCGCCACAGCTGGCACAGCAGGTTTGCCCCACGCCAGAGGCCGCCAGCCTGCTGCGCCGCTTCGCCGTTTTGCTGGCCGAGCCTGCTACGGCGTAGAATGCAGCCAAGCCAACCATAGGCATACCAAAAGGGAGAAACCATGTTTTACGCCTTGCTTGTTGTCACGCTGGCCGTTGCGCTGCTGACCTCGGTACTGGTGGCGCGCTTTTTCAGCGACGCCGTGCTGAAAATCCTGAAAAGCATCATCGGGCCGGAGCTGGCCGACGCCTGGCGCAAGTACATGAGCTTTGCCATCGTGGTGGTGGGCGTGTCCGGCGGTGTCAGCACCTATGAAATCCAGAAATACCTGCAAACCGGCCGCGAGCAGACCATCGAGCTGACCGGCCCGCGCTGGACTATCGAAATCTACCGCACCGTGATCGACACGCTGTCGCAGATTTCCTGGGTGATGTTGCTGTTCTTTCTGTGCGCCATGGTGGCTTACGTGATTGTGCGCGTGGCCGAAAGCACGCGCGACCAACGCCGCCAGCGCAAGGAAGACGACGAAGCGGTGTAAGCCCCTTTATTCGTTACTACACGGCTCGCCACGCAGGCGGGCCGTTTGTTTTGGAGCCTGCCATGCAACTGCGCCTGATTCTGGGCGACCAGCTCAACGCTGCCCACAGCTGGTACCGCGAACGCCGCGACGACGTGGTGTACGTGATGATGGAAACGCGCAGCGAAACCGACTACGTGCGCCACCACGCGCAAAAGGTGCTGGCCGTGTTTGCCGCCATGCGCCGCTTTGCCGAGGCGCTGCAGGCGGCCTGCCACCGCGTGCATTACCTACGCATTGGCGATGCGGCCAACCATCATGATTTTGCCACCAACGTGGCGTGGTTGGCCGCGCACTATGGCGCCACCAGCCTGGCCTGCCAGCTAGCCGACGAGCGCCGTGTCGATGCGCTGCTGGCTGCGTTGCCGCAGCAAGTGGGCCTTCAGCTGGTGCAGGTGGACAGCGAGCACTTCTACACCACCCGTGACGAGGCGGCGCGGCTGTTCGGCAGCAAGGGCTGGCGCATGGAAACCTTCTACCGCCGCATGCGGCAGCAGCACGGCGTGCTGCTGGATGCCGCGGGCAAGCCGGAGGGCGGGCAGTGGAACTACGATGCGGCCAACCGCGAGCCCTACCGTGGCGAAGTGGCGCTGGCGCCGTGGCCGTTTGCTGCCCATGACCTGAGCGCACTGTGGCAGGAGATTGTCGACGCCGGTGTGCAGACGCTGGGCGAGCCGCAGGCCGGGGCGCTGCCGTGGCCGCTGACGCGGCGCGAGGCGCGGGCGTGGCTGGCCGACTTCCTCCAGCAGCGGCTGTGCCATTTTGGCCGCTACCAGGACGCGCTGGTACACGGCGAGGCCTGGCTGTTCCACAGCGGGCTGAGTTTTGCGCTGAACAGCAAGATGCTGTCGCCGCACGAGGTCGTGCAGGCGGCGGAAGCAGCCTGGCGCAGCGACCCGACGCTGCCGCTCTCAAGCGTGGAGGGCTTCATCCGCCAGATTCTGGGCTGGCGCGAGTACGTGCGCGGGGTGTACTGGGCGCGGCCGGACTTTGGCAGCGTCAACGCCTTGCAGCACCAGCGGCCGTTGCCGCGCTGGTTCTGGGACGGCGACACCGGCATGGCCTGCGTGGCGCAGGCGGTGCAAGGCAGCCTGCAACACGCTTACGCCCACCACATCCAGCGCCTGATGGTCACCGGCAATATCGCGCTGCTGCTGGGGTGCCACCCGGACAAGGTGGACGCCTGGTACCTGGGCATCTACATCGATGCCTTCGAGTGGGTGGAGCAGCCCAATACACGCGGCATGAGCCAGTGGGCCGACGGCGGCTTCATGGCCAGCAAGCCCTACGTGTCCGGCGGTGCGTACCTGGCGCGCATGGGCGACCACTGTGCGCAGTGCCGTTATTCGGTGAAACAGAAAACCGGCCCCGGCGCCTGCCCGTTCAACAGCCTGTACTGGCATTTTCTGGCACGGCACGAGGCCCTGCTTGCGGCCAACCCTCGGCTGGCCATGCCGTACGCCAGCTGGCGCAAGATGGACGAGGGCGCGCGCCAAGCCTTACTGGCGCAGGCCGAGGCCTATCTGCAGGACGTGGATAGCCTGTAGGGGCAGCCATGAAAAATGCCGCCCACCTGCGAGGGGGGCGGCATCAGGGTTGGCCGCAACGGCCAGCCACGGGCGCTTACAGCGTCACCATATTGTCACGGTGTACCAGCTCGGGCTCTACCAGATAGCCCAGCACGCCTTCGATGTCGCGAGTGGCTTTGCGCATGATCAGCCGCGCTTCTTCCGAGCTGTAGTTCACCAGCCCCCGCGCCACTTCCAGACCCTGCTCGTCCACGCAGGCCACGGCGTCGCCGCGCAGGAAGCTGCCCTCTACCGCGATGACGCCGATCGGTAGCAGGCTGGTGCCTTTTTCGCGCACCGCCAGCGCGGCACCGGCGTCCAGCACCAGCTGGCCGGACAGCTGCAGGTGGTCGGCCAGCCATTGCTTGCGCGCGGCCAGGCGGGTGGTGGGCGCATTCAGCTGGGTGCCGATGCCTTCACCGTCGGCCAGGCGCGACAGCACGCTGGCTTCGCGGCCGCTGGCAATCACGGTGGCGGCACCACTGCGCGCCGCGCGTTTGGCAGCGATGATCTTGGTGTACATGCCGCCGGTGCCCACGCTGGAGCCGGCGCCGCCGGCCATGGCTTCCAGCGCCGGGTTGCCGGCTTCCGCTTCGTGGATGAACTCGGCGTCGGGGTGCTTGCGCGGGTCGGCGCTGTACAGGCCGCGCTGGTCGGTGAGGATGACCAGCGCGTCGGCTTCGATCAGGTTGGTGACCAGTGCGCCCAGCGTGTCGTTGTCGCCAAAGCGGATCTCGCTGGTCACCACGGTGTCGTTTTCGTTGATGATGGGTACCACGCCCAGCGTTAGCAGCGTGGACAGCGTGGTACGGGCGTTCAGGTAACGCAGACGGTCGGACAGGTCTTCGTGGGTCAGCAGTACCTGCGCGGTTTGCAGGCCGTACTCGCGGAAGGCACTTTCATACGCCTGGCACAGGCCCATCTGGCCCACGGCGGCGGCGGCTTGCAGCTCGTGTACGGCTTTCGGGCGCTTGGCCCAGCCCAGGCGCTGGCAGCCTTCGGCAATGGCACCGCTGGAAACCAGCACTACCTGTTTGCCGCGGCGGCGCAGCTCGGCGATCTCGGCGGCCCAGCGCGCCAGCGCGCCGTGGTCCAGGCCTTTGCCGTCGTTGGTTACCAGGCTGGAGCCCACTTTCACCACGATACGCGTGGCTGTATGAATCACCGATTGCATCCGCACTGCTTCCTGTTCGACAAAAAACGGAGTACCAGTGTAACGCATTCCGTGCGGATGGTGCGCTGCGTCAGAAGTCGCTGCTGGGGCGGTACTCGACAAACTGGTAATACGCGGTTTGCGAGTCCAGCGTAGTGGTGCGGATCAGCTGCTCGCCCTGTGCGGTCAGCATGCGGAACTCGCGCAGCTTCTGGTATTGACGCCCGGGTATCACCAGCATGGCAGCGCGGCCGCTGCGCGGCAGGGCGGGCAGGTGTAGTGCCATCTGGAAGTGGTCATTGGGGTGGGTGATGACCGGCATCAGCATGACTGCGTCGGGTAGCGGGCCGAGCTGTTCCAGCCCGCATTCGGCTTCCATGCCTTCGCCGCGCAGGTTCACCCAGCGGATCACCGCCAGGTGCCACAACTTGCCTGGCAGGCGCAGCATGGCTAGCTCGCCAGTACGCAGCGGGTGTTGTGGCGATTCGCCACGCAGCAGCATGCCCGAGGCGCTGAGGTTGTGCATGGTGACCGTGGCCGGGGCTGCTGGCAGCGGCCTGGCGTGCTTGGCCGGGACGCTATCGCTTTCATCCGAACCATGTATCTCTACGCCATCTGTGCTGTTAGCCAGTGGCGGCAACGCTTCTGCCGGGGTGGCGAAGTCCCAGCTGGCCTGGTTGGCGATGAACCAGCAGGTGGGTAGCAGGGTAACCAGCTCGACTTGCTGCTGGCTGTCGTGCCGGGCATGGCGGCGTTGCGGGGCACTTTGCCAGGCTTGCATCAGGTGCAAGACCCGGCGGATTTCCTCGGCTAGCCGGGTGTCTTCGCTATGGCTTTGCGCCAGGCGCTGCAAGCTGAGCAGTTTTTCCATCAGCTCGTGCTGCAGTGCCTGTGTATCAATAATCCACCAGTGCGATGGCATCTGGTTGGCGGGGAGCTCGCTGTGAAAGCGCGGCGGGCTATCGGCTTCTGGCTGGTACAGGAAGGCACCGTGGCGCTCTGGTAAACGGTCTATCTGCACCAGGTGCAGGCATTTGGCGTATTTGCGTATCAGCAGCAGGGTGTAATCGATCAGCGCGGGTTCCATGCGGTTGCAGGCGGTGAGCCCCAAGAGCAGTAGCTGACGGTACAGGGAACCCAGGCTGTCTTCTTTGTCGTTGAGTGCCTTGCTTTCCCAGCCCTGTTGCAACACGTAAAGAAAGATCTGGTGGCAGTCGTGCCAGAAACCAGCCGGAACCGGGGTGTAGGTTCTGGCATACAGCAAGGCTAGCTGGCGGGCGCTGAGCATGGTGAGGTTCAGCGCTTCCAGCTTGTGGCGGTCAAGGGCAAACAGCCCGTGTTCCTGGCTGCGGTCCAGCAGGACGCGCTTGAAACCATTGTGAATCAGGATGGACAAGTGCTGGGCAAGCAGGGCGGCTCCGCGTGCACGGCTGTAGCTGGTGAGGTCGCCGGGGCGGGCCTCAGCCTCCAGCACGGGCAATAACTTGTCTTGCGCCAGCAGGTAGAGCCGAAGCAGCTGCAGGCGGGTAGCCGGGGGAAGCTTGATGCAGTTGAGCTGTGCAAGGGCGTCGCGGATCAGCTGTGCGCAGTCAAAAGGCTGGGCATAGGGCAGGTGGTGAAGCCAGGCCTCTAGCTGATCGGGGTCACACATGACCATGACCGGGTCGAGGTGCGGCGTATTGAGCGACAGGTTCAACATTATTAAAGCAGTATAGTCCCGATATTAATGACGTAAGTATATTGAAGTGGGCCATTGCACTGCTAGCAACATTTACGGCAGCGGGCTTTCTTGCCGTTCGTAGGCGTCGGTACCCGCCAGGATGTCGTCCAGCACTGCACAGGTACTGTCGACCAGCTGCAGCATGTGTGCCTCCTCGATAATGTAAGGCGGCATGAAGTACACCGTCTTGCCAATAGGCCGCACCAGGCAGCCGCGCGAGAGCATGCCGCTGAAAAATGCCACGGCGAAGTCGTGCCGCGTACAGTCAACATCAAAAGCCCAAATCATGCCCTGATGGCGGAAATGCCGCACGGCAGGGTGCGCCGCCACGCGTGCCAGATGCTGGCTGAAGCGGGCTGCGGTATCGCGGTTGCGTGCCAGTACCGATTCTTCTTCAAAGATGGCCAACACCTCCAGCGCGGCACGGCATGCCAACGGGTTGCCGGTATAGCTGTGCGAGTGCAAAAAGCCCCGGGTGATATCGTCATCGTAAAAAGCCTGGTAAACCGTATCGCTAGTGAGCACGCACGATAACGGTAAATAGCCCCCGGTAATGCCTTTGGACAGGCACAGGAAGTCAGGCGTGATACCTGCTTGTTGATAGGCAAAAAACGTACCGGTTCGGCCAAAGCCCACGGCAATCTCGTCGGCAATCAGGTGTATCTGGTATTGATCGCACAGGGCGCGGGCGCGTTGCAGATAAACCGGGTGGTACATGGCCATGCCCGCAGCGCCTTGCACCAGTGGCTCAACGATCAGGGCGGCGATTTCATGGTGCTTTTCGTGCAGCAAGGCGGCCAGGGCATCTGCCGCGCGCAGGGCTACGTCTTCCGCGCTTTCGCCTGCTGCGGCCAACCTGCTGTCCGGGCAAGGCACGCGGAAGTTTTCTTTTAGCAGCGGGGCGTAGGTGGTGGAAAACAGCGGTACATCGGTGACTGCTAGCGCACCGGCAGTTTCGCCGTGGTAGCTGTTTTCCAGGCTGACAAAGCGCTGCTTGCCGGTTTGGCCGACATTGCGCCAGTAGTGAAAGCTCATCTTCAACGCGATTTCAGTCGCGCTGGCCCCATCCGAGCCATAAAACGCATGACCCAGGCCAGACCGCGCGGCCAGCTTTTCCGACAGTGCCACGACCGGCTGATGGGTAAAACCCGCCAGGATGACGTGTTCCAGTGTGTCCAGCTGGTCTTTGATGGCCTGCTTGATACGGGGCTGGTTGTGGCCAAACAGGTTTACCCACCAGGAACTGACGGCATCGATGTAACGCTTGCCATCAAAATCTTCCAGCCAGATACCGTCCGCCCGCGCGATAGGCACGATAGGCAGGGTTTCATGGCGTTTCATCTGGGTACAAGGGTGCCAAACGGCGGCCCGGCTGCGGGCCAGCCAGTCCTGAGAGTGCTGCGTCATGGTAAGGCCTGCTCGGTAAGATAGAGCAGATGCTAGCACGACTGAGAGTGCTCTATCGAACTGACAAAAATTGTCACTTATGACAAAAAAAGGTCAGTGCCAATTTGGCAGCATGAATTTTTAGTAGCGCCATAGTATTGAAAAGTAAAGAACAATGTTATTTTTAATTACATTGGCATGGTTATTGCTTGGCTGGCCTGGTTATTGCTGTTATTCGCTGCGATACAGTGCACAGCGAGTGCGACATGCAGAAAAGACAAGCCGGCTTCACCCTGATCGAGCTGATGATCGTGATAGCCATCATCGGTATTCTGGCCGCCATCGCTATCCCGGCTTACCAGGATTACACCCGCCGCGCTTACATCAGCGAGGTACTGGTGGCGGCCAGTGCAGCGAGAACAGCGGTGGAGGAATACCATGCGGCCAACGGCAGCTGGCCAGCCAGCAACGCCAGCGCAGGTATTGCCGATGGTACCGCCCCTCGTGGTGACAGTATTGCCCGGTTGGATGTGCAGGCGTCAGGTGCAGTTAGCATCATCAACGTAGAAGTCAGCAGCAAGGTCTCCAGTGGAGCGCATGTGTGGCTGACCCCGCAAGCTACTACTTCCGGCAGTTACCGCTGGGTGTGTAGTGGCGATAACGATTTGACACGGCTGTTGCCATCGAACTGCCGTAATTGAGTAGCTGTAACCCACCAAGGCCTAGCCTTGCTTATAACCATGGAGTGTTCATTATGAAACGTGTACAACAGGGCTTTACCCTGATCGAACTGATGATTGTTGTGGCTATCATCGGTATTCTGGCTGCCATTGCTATCCCGGCCTACCAGGACTACACCAAGCGTGCTCACGTGTCGGAAGGTTTGAGCCTGGCTGCAGGTGCCAAGACTGCAGTCACTGAGTACTACTCAACTAACAATGCTTTTGTTTCTGGCACTGCACCGTTGAATGCCACATATGGTATTGCCTCTGCCACAACAATTACTGGTAACGCTGTGAATGATGTAGCTGTTCTGGCTTCTGGTGTGATCCAGATCCGCTACAAGAATAACGTCACTACTAATGCAGTCTTGTTCTTGAACCCGACTGTAAGTGCTGGTGGCATTCAGTGGGATTGCTCTGTTACCGTGGCAACGGGTGTAACTGCGGAAGGTACCACTGTTGCACTTGACCCTAAATACGTACCATCCAACTGCCGCTAATACAGCAGTCTGATCTAACTAAAGGAGTGTGCAAACACTCCTTTTTTCATTGCCAAAGCCCATGTCACCCACTGCGATCCTGTTTCCTCTCCTGCTGGTCTATAGCCTGCCTCTGCTGAATTTTGCCCGTTACAGTCCCGTGCAGGATTGGTGGACGAACGCGCTCACGTTGGTGCTGGTGGCGGTTCCCTTGCTACTGGCCGGCTGGCAGGCGCGGCGCGATCAGGCCCGCTTAACCACGGCGCCCTGGTTTTTGCCGGGTTTTGCCCTGTGGTGGTTGCTGCTATGGCTCGGCAGCTTGTGGCGCTACCAGCAGCACAGTGCGGGGATGCTGCCGTTCGAGCTGTTTGGTGTACTGCTTGTCGCACTCGGTGCTTGCCTGCTGGCCGCGCAGCAAGACCGCTGGGGGCGGGAGCGTCTGGTCGCCTGGCTGGCTTATGCCGTGCTGGCTGGTGCCTTGCTGCAAGCTTTGATCGGTGTGGCGCAGATAGCAGGCTGGGCGCCATCGGCCAAGGGGTGGCTGGTGTTTGGTGGGCGCGAAGTGATGGGTAATACCGGCCAGCGTAACCAGTTCGCCCATGTACTGAGCTGGGGTGTGGTGGCGGCTGCCTATCTGTGGAGCCAGCAGCGTTTGCGAGCTGGCCTGGTTGTGGTGCTGGTGATGTTCTTGTCACTGCTGGCTGCGTGGTCTGGTGGGCGTTTGCCGCTGGCCTATGCAGGTGCAATGCTAGCAGTTGGTTTGTTATGGCACCGCCGCGAGGCGCAGTTGCGCATTGGCCAAGCTTTGCTATGGGCTGCCGCTGCGGTGGTATTTTTTCAGTTGGCCGGTAAGCCTTTGGCTCAGTGGCTGTTTGGGCTGGACATCGGTTCTGGCCTGGACCGCCTTGGTGATGCGGGTTTTGGTGCCCGCCGCCGGGTGGAGTGGGCCAAGTGCTGGGAGATCGTGCAGGCTTATCCTTGGCTGGGTACCGGTTATGGCGGTTATGGCTATCAGTCGGTGTGGCTGGAAACCTTTGGCGGTTTGACCAAGGTACCGGAAAGCAGCCTGTTTACTCATAGCCATAATCTGATCACGCAGTTGGCCGCAGAAACCGGCGTCCCTGCGACACTGTTGGCCGCAAGCGTTGTGGCAATGGCTTTGTGGCCTTATCTGCAGCGCCAGCATGCTACAGCAGAGAATGCATTCTTGCTCTTGATGGGGGCGATCACCCTGGGGCACTCGATGTTCGAGTACCCGCTATGGTATCTACCATTTCTGTTTGCCTTCTTTGTGGTATTGGCATTGTCGCCGAAGGCTGGGGTGGAGCTGGCGCTGCGTGCCAGTATGCGCAGGCTGGGCGCTGTCATTCTGGGCATGGCCACGTTGTTATACATTGCCAAGGGCGCGATGGTTTTCCCGCTGCTGGTGGCTAGCCAGAACCCATCGCGTGATATCAAACTGAACCAGCAGCAGATCGAGCAGCTTATTAGCCTGTCGGCTAACCCGTTCTGGCGTTTTGAGTCCGAGCTGATGCTGAGCAACTTCCTGGTGCCGTCGCCTAGCCAGCTGGCTATCAAACTGCGCCATCACGAGGAGCTGGTTGCTTACCGGCCTTACCCTATGTTGCTGTGCAAGCTTGCCATGCTGCGTCAGTGGTCCGGCCAGGCTGCAGGGGCGCAGGATAGTTTGCGTATGCTGCAGGCGGCTTACCCGGTGGATGCGCCGCGTTGTGCCATGGTGATTGCCAGTAGCGGTGATACCCGTCTGCAACCCCTGCTGGATAA
Source organism: beta proteobacterium L13 (assembly GCA_000335715.1). Taxonomy (GTDB): domain Bacteria; phylum Pseudomonadota; class Gammaproteobacteria; order Burkholderiales; family Chromobacteriaceae; genus Vogesella. The sequence goes on along the minus strand of AMYZ01000002.1, from coordinate 133,657 downwards.
AGCAGCCATGGGTGCCGTAACGCAACAACGCCAAGGCGATGCGGCCCTGGTGCGCCAGGTAACCATGGGCTTGCCAGTTCGCGCCCCCCTGCTACCCCACTTTAACTAGCTGTTTTTGCTCGCTGGCCTGGCATCGGCTATGCTTCGGCCTTTGCTGGCGCCAGTGAGCGTGATTCATGTCTGCTTTTCTGATGGATGACACCAAACGTGTCCGTATCGCTGCCTTATTGTTGGCTGCGATCACTATTTTCCCTTTTCTGTCGCGTTTCCACTTTCTGCCTTTGCCGCAATGGTGGGGCGAAATCACGGTGGTTTGCTGCGCCGCGCTAGCCGGCTTGCTGTTGCCGGCAACCCCTTCTGCGTGGCCCAGGGCCAGCATCTGGATGATGGTCTTGGCGCTGGTGTGGGCGTTGCAGCCGTGGTTTGTACCGGTGCTATTCCCCGGCCTGAATCAGGCGACGGCTTTGGCCTTTGTAGCCTTGTCGCTGTTGGCGCTTGTTGTCGCACGCTTGCGTCTGCGCTGGGGGGCGGAGGCGCTGATTACCTATTTGTGCAAAGCGATCCTGCTAGGCACGCTACTGCAATCCCTGATCGGCCTGGCGCAAGTCACCGGTCTGGCTCAGGCCATGGGCGGTGTGCTGTTCTACGACAGTAGCCACCCTACAACCAATGTATTCGGCCATATCGGCCAGCGAAACCAGTATGCGCATTACCTGACCTGGGGAGTGGTAGCGGGTGTCTGGCTATTGGTAAGCGGCCAGCAGGCGCGACGCTGGCTCTGGGGCGCTATCGCCTGGCTTTCCTTGTCCATTGCCTTTGCGGGTTCACGCACGGTGCTGTTATACGCGTTTGCGCTGGCGGTGATGGCAGGCTGGTGGCACTGGCGCTTGCGCGTAGCGCAGTCGGCAAAATTGATGCGGGTGATGTGGCTGGCCGTGGCACTGATTGTGGCCATGCAGTTCGCCTTGCCGCTGGCCGAGAAGCTACTAGCCCCCCTTTTGCATGGGCCGGTTGCTGCGAGTGGTCTGGAAAGGTTGGCCGCAAACAGCGATGGCATGGGCGCGCGGCGGCTGGCGGAGTGGGGTAAAGCCTGGATCGTGTTTACCGAGCATCCGGGCTTCGGTTTTGGCTGGTATCAGTACGCCTCCGAGAGTGTGCGTTTGCAGATGCTGCCGCAGTTTGCCAATGCTGGCATCAATAGCGGGCTGTTTGCCAATGCCCACAATCTGGTGTTCCAGCTGCTCGCCGAAATGGGCTTGGCTGGCACCTTGTGTGCTGTGCTGGGGTTTGCCTGGGCGGCCTGGCCTTACTTTGGCCGCCGTGTCGCGCCGGTACATCTGGTACCCCTGGCGATCATGGCGGTGACGCTGATCCACAGCATGCTGGAATATCCGCTGTGGTATCTGTACTTTCCCGCGGTCATGGTGATGATGCTGGCGCTGGCACCGGAGGCAGATGAGGCTCCGCTAGGCTGGGTGGCGCCCGTGTATGCGGTGTTGGCCGTAGTGTTGTTGCTGTTGGCTGCCTATGGCAGCTGGCGTTATCGCGAGATGCAGGGCTTGTATTACCCGACCACCCAGCGTCAGCAACAGCGGCTGGAGCAGATCATCCGCCACGAGCCTATGTTTGCCTCGCACGCGCTGGGCTTGCTGGATGACGTGATTACGCCTACACCGCAGGCCTTGAAAACGCAGCGCCACTGGCTGGAGCTGATGGCGGCGTTCCGCCCTTACCCGGATGTGCTGCGGCGCAAGGCACAGATGGAAGCGCTGGCTGGCGAACAGGACAAGGCGGCGCATACCTTTAGCCTGGCGCTGGCATCATTCCCGACCTACGCGCCGGATTTTCTGGCCGAACTGGACGAAAGTGAGCCAGCTTGGGCGCGTCTGCGCGAGATGGCGCAGGCTGCCACGGACAAGCTACCACCACAGTATCGTTAGCGAAAAAGCCAGGCCACGGTCAGGTGGCCTGATGTTGATGAAAAAGCCCGCTTGTAATGCAAGCGGGCTTTGTTTTGCTGGGGTGCTGCGCAGATCAGGCGTCTATCACCACACCGTGGCTAAGTGCGGCTTTCATTTTGCCGAGTGCTTTCGCTTCGATCTGACGGATACGCTCGGCCGACACGCCAAACTCGGCAGCCAGGTCATGCAGTGTGGCACCGCTGTCATCGGCCAGCCAGCGCGCTTCGATAATGCGGCGGCTACGCGGGTCAAGGGTGGCCAGCGCGTGTTCGATGCCTTCGCCCTGCAGCGTGTCCAGCGCGCGGCGCTCCATGGCGCGGGTGGGCTCGTTGTGGCTGTCGGCTAGCCAGTCGATAGGTGCGAAACCTTCGTCATCGCCTTCATCTGCCAACAGTGCCATATCCTGGCCGCTCATGCGCGTTTCCATTTCGCGCACTTCTTCCGGTTTGACACCCAGCTGTTCGGCAATGGCTTGCGCTTCTTTTTCCGACAGGGCGGAGAACCCCTGCTTCATGCTGCGCAGGTTGAAAAACAGTTTGCGCTGTGGCTTGGTGGTGGCAATGCGTACCAGGCGCCAGTTACGCAGGATGAACTCGTGAATTTCGGCCTTGATCCAGTGCACGGCGAACGAAAACAAACGCACACCGCGGGTAGGTTCAAAGCGTTTTACCGCCTTCATTAGGCCGATATTACCTTCCTGAATCAGGTCGGCTTGCGGCAGGCCATAGCCAGAGTAGCCGCGGGCAATCGATACCACTACGCGCAGGTGCGATAGCACCAAGCGCTTGGCTGCCTCCAGGTCGCCTTGTTCCTGCTGGCGCGTGGCAAGCTCGAACTCTTCTTCCGGCGTGAGCATGGGGATGCTGTTGACGGTCTGGATGTATTGTTCCAGGCTGCCGTTGGCAGAGAGTACGGGCAAAGCAATCGTGGTCATACGCTGATTATCCTTGTGGAAACCTGAGCTGATCTTAGCACTCCCGGTAGGAGAGTGCCAGAAGTGCACAGGTTCCCGGCGATGGCATTTATTTATGATGGCGATAGCGGCTTAGCGGGCGCGCAGTTTGCGCAGGTAGTGGTCTGCCGCCAGGCGGGCCCCCACAATACCCAGGCCAATACTGGCTGCGGCCAACATCAGTAGCTCGGTCGGCAGCAGGCTGCGTAGCGTAATACTTTCGCTGTAGAGCTGGGCAAAACCGTTTAGCGCTGGCGCGGCTTGCGCGACAAACACGCTGCACAGCGCCCAGCAGAACAGCGTGCTGAGCAGGCCTTGCCATACGGCGTAGTACATGAAGGGGCGGCGAATAAAGCTATCGGTGGCGCCAATCAGTTTGGCCACTTCGATCTCTTCCTGCCGGGCCAGTATCTGCATGCGTATGCTGTTGTGGGTAATCAGCATCAGCGCCAGGCCAAAGCTGATACTCAGGAACCAGGCCAGTTGCATAGCCAGCTCCAGCAAACCATGCAGGCGTTTGGCCCAGGCAGCATCAAACTGCGCCTGTTCCACCATGGGCAGGCCGGAAAGCTCTCGTTGCAGCATTTCCAGCGCTTCTGGTGTGGCATCGGCTTTGGGCTGCACCACAAAGGCATGGGGCAGGGGGTTGCTGCCCAAGCCTTCACCAATGCCGCTCATGCCGCTGCGCTGCTCCAGCTGCTGCAGGGCCGCATCTTTTGAGATGAAGCTGAAACTGGCCACGCGCGGGTGGGTCTGCAGGCTGGCTTGTACGGCAGCCAGGTCGGCTTGCTCGGTGGATAGCTCCATGAATAGCGTAATCTGCGGCGTGGCGGTGAGCTTGCCTACCCACGTTTGCACACTGGTGGCGGCCAGATAGAGTGATACTGGCAGCGACAGAGCAATGGCCAGCATCAGCAGGTTCAGCAGGCTGCCCACGGGCTGGCGCAGCATTTTCAGCAGGGCAAGGCGGGCATCCTGCCAGTGCAGGTAAAAGTAGTGTTTCATGAGGCGAACTGGCCCTCGCGCAGACGGATAATGCGGCGACCGTAGTCTTCCATCAGGGTTTCATCGTGTGCAGACACAATGACGGTAACGCCTACCTGATGGAACGATTTGAACAGCTCCATGATGTCCAGCGCGTAAGCGCGGTCAAGGTTGGCCGAAGGCTCATCGGCCAGCAGGATGCTGGGGCGGTGTACCACGGCACGGGCAATGCACAGCCGCTGCTGCTCACCGCCGGATAGCCGTACCGGCATCACCTTTTCTTTGCCCAGCAAGCCTACCTTGTCCAGTGCTGCGCGTACGCGGCGTGCTGCATCGCGGCGGTCAAAGCCGATAATGTCCAGCGGCAGCATTACATTGTCGAATACGCTGCGGTCGAACAGGATCTTGTGGTCTTGAAACACGATGCCGATATGCTGGCGCACATAGGGTAGCTGACTGGGGCGCAGGCGGCTCAGGTTCTGGTCGTTCACCAGCACATTGCCGCTGGTGGCGCGTTCTATACCGGAAATCAGCTTCAGCAGGGTACTTTTACCTGCGCCGGAATGGCCAGCCAGGAATAACATTTCGCCACTGTCTATGGTGAACGACAGGTTCTTGAGCGCATCGTGCCCGCCCGGGTAGCGTTTGCTCACCTGTTCAAACTGGATCATTGCGCCTCCTCATCAAGGGCAAAGGTTGGCCGCAGCAAGCGGGTGACTAGTCAAACAGCGCGTCGATGTAGGGGCCGGCCTGGAACGGGCGCAGGTCATCAATGCTTTCGCCTACGCCAATAAAGCGCAGCGGTACCGGGCGCTGCTTGGCGATGGCGGCAATCACGCCACCTTTGGCCGTGCCATCCAGCTTGGTGAGCACCAGGCCGGTGAGGCCGAGCGCATCATCAAACGCGATCACTTGGTTAATGGCGTTCTGACCGATATTGGCATCCAGCACCAGCATGACCTCATGCGGGCCATCCGGAATGGCTTTCTGGATCACGCGCTTCACCTTCTTGATTTCTTCCATCAGGTGCAGCTGGGTGGGCAGACGGCCGGCGGTGTCTGCCAGTACGATATCAATGCCACGCGCGGTTGCTGCCTGGATGGCGTCGTAACAGACTGCTGCGGCATCACCGCTTTGCTGGGCAATGACAGTCACGTTATTGCGTTCACCCCAGGCCATTAGTTGCTCGCGCGCAGCAGCACGGAAAGTGTCGCCCGCGGCCAGCAATACACTCTTGCCCTGGCTTTGAAAGTATTTGGCCAGCTTGCCGATAGATGTAGTCTTGCCGGCACCATTTACGCCCACCATCATGATCACAAACGGTTTCTTGCCGCTAGTATCCAGTGGTACTTCCAGAGGGCCGATCAGCTCGCCCAATGACGATTTGAGTGCGCCTTTCAGCTCGCTGGCATCTTTCAGGCCACCCAGGCTCACTCGATCGCGTACATCCTTAAGCAGGTGGTTGGTGGCATCCACGCCCATGTCGGCGGTCAGCAGCACCGTTTCCAGCTCCTCGTACAAATCTTCGTCGATCTTGCCGCCACCAAACAGCGTAGCCAGTTGCTTGCCCAGCTTGTCGCGCGTTTTGGACAAGCCTGCTTTCAGGCGCTCGGTCCAGCTTGCTTTGCGTGGCGCCTCTGCTGCTGCGGGGGGGGCGGCTGCTACATCCGCCTGAGCCTCGGGAACTGCTGGCGTAGCAGGGGCGCTGGCTTCGATGGCAACAGGTTCCGCTACCTTCTCGGTAGTGGCGGTTTCGACTGGCGGAGTCTTTTTCTTGAAGAAGCTGAACATGCTTATTGAATCTGCACACAAAATAAAGCCAGATTGTAGCCTTAAAACCGTTGTGTACGGGGGAATGAAGTGGCAACAAATAGCAAAACGCCAGAATCTATATATAAGGAATAAGTCGGCAGGAGGCTGTTGTGTCAACAGTTGGGACGGCACGGCGTTGACGATGTAGAATTCTGCCCTTGAATTCAGGAGGATGCATGACGCAGCAGCGCAACAAGGTTCGTATCATTGGCGGCAAATACCGCAGACGCTTGCTGGATGTGCCAGAAGCAGAAGGCTTGCGGCCAACCCCTGATCGCGTGCGTGAAACGCTGTTTAACTGGCTGGGGCAGGAGCTGTATGGCAAACGCTGCCTGGACCTGTTTGCCGGCAGCGGCGCGCTGGGCTTCGAGGCCGCATCGCGCGAGGCGCCGCGTGTCGTACTGGTTGAAAAGATGCGTCCGGTCGCTGCCGTGCTGCAAAAGAACAAGCAGCTATTGGCGGCCACAGAAATCGAGATTCTGGTGCAGGATGCGCTGACCTACTTGAAGAACTGCCGCGAGCAGTTTGACGTGATCTTTGTCGACCCGCCTTACCAGAGCGCACTGCTTGAGCAGGTGCTGCCACAGTTGGCCGCCATTCTGGCGCCAGGGGGCAAGCTGTACATCGAGACACCGCAGCAGTGCGACTTCCCAGGCTGGCAGATCGAGCGCAGCTTGCGCGCGGGCAAGGTGCACTCATGGCTGTTGCGTGCAGAATCGCACGAATAAAGATATAACCCCGCGAACTTGCTTGTACGAGGGGTGAGTGACAGAATTCACAATGTGGAATACTTGAGGAAATTACTATGGCTTTGATTATTACCGACGAGTGCATCAACTGTGATGTTTGCGAGCCGGAATGCCCGAATAACGCGATCTCGCAGGGCGAGGAGATCTATCAGATCGACCCGAACCTGTGCACGCAGTGCGTTGGTCACTATGACGAGCCGCAGTGCCAGCAAGTCTGTCCGGTAGATTGCATCCCTCTGGACCCGGATCGCCCGGAAACCCAGGAAGAGCTGCATAAGAAATACCTGATTATCACGGGTAAGGCCTAAAGCTAAGTGACTGATTTGCAACAAAGCCCCGCGTCATGCGGGGCTTTTGCTTGGGAAATTAGAAAAATTCTCGAAAAAGCTATTGACGCACTGGCAAGGTGTCTATACTATTCGGGCTTCTTCACGGGGGGATTCCCGAGCGGTCAAAGGGATCAGACTGTAAATCTGACGGCTCAGCCTTCGAAGGTTCGAATCCTTCTCCCCCCACCAGTTGCTATGCATCTTGGCGGCAAGATTGTGAAGTCGTCCGGATCGTAGGCGGGTGTAGCTCAATGGTAGAGCAGAAGCCTTCCAAGCTTACGACGAGGGTTCGATTCCCTTCACCCGCTCCAAGTTGTTGAATGGTTTGTATGTGAAGCTCATGTAGCTCAGGGGTAGAGCACTCCCTTGGTAAGGGAGAGGTCGGCGGTTCAATTCCGCCCATGAGCACCATCATTTAAATGTAGACTTTATTCGTTATCAGGGAATTTGCCATGGCAAAAGAAAAGTTTGCGCGGACCAAGCCGCATGTAAACGTTGGCACCATCGGTCACGTGGACCATGGTAAGACCACTCTGACTGCAGCTATCACCACCATTCTGTCCAAGAAATTCGGCGGCGAAGCTAAAGACTACTCCCAGATCGACAGCGCGCCAGAAGAAAAAGCCCGCGGTATTACCATTAACACCGCTCACGTAGAATACGAAACCGAAGCACGTCACTACGCTCACGTAGACTGCCCAGGTCACGCCGACTACGTTAAAAACATGATTACCGGTGCTGCCCAGATGGATGGCGCTATCCTGGTTTGCTCCGCAGCTGACGGCCCAATGCCACAGACTCGCGAACACATCCTGCTGTCCCGTCAGGTTGGCGTTCCTTACATCATCGTCTTCCTGAACAAGGCTGACCTGGTGGATGACGCTGAGCTGCTGGAACTGGTTGAAATGGAAGTGCGCGATCTGCTGTCTTCCTACGACTTCCCAGGCGATGACACCCCGATCGTTACCGGGTCCGCTCGTCTGGCACTGGAAGGTGACCAATCCGAATACGGCGAACCAGCCATCTTCCGTCTGGCAGATGCACTGGATTCCTACATTCCGACTCCAGAGCGCGCTATCGACAAGCCGTTCCTGCTGCCGATCGAAGATGTATTCTCCATCTCCGGTCGCGGTACTGTAGTGACCGGTCGTGTAGAGCGCGGTATCGTTAAAGTTGGTGAAGAACTGGAAATCGTTGGCCTGAAAGCCACCGTAAAAACCACTTGCACCGGCGTGGAAATGTTCCGCAAGCTGCTGGACCAAGGTCAAGCTGGCGATAACGTGGGCGTGCTGCTGCGCGGTACCAAGCGTGAAGACGTTGAACGTGGTCAGGTTCTGGCCAAGCCGGGTTCCATCACTCCGCACACCAAGTTCTCTGCTTCCGTATACGTACTGAGCAAAGACGAAGGCGGCCGTCACACCCCGTTCTTCGCTAACTACCGCCCACAGTTCTACTTCCGTACTACTGACGTGACTGGCGCTGTTAGCCTGTCCGAGGGCGTGGAAATGGTTATGCCAGGCGATAACGTAGAAATCACCGTAGAACTGATCGCTCCGATCGCTATGGAAGAAGGTCTGCGTTTCGCGATCCGCGAAGGTGGCCGCACTGTTGGCGCCGGCGTGGTAGCAAAAATTATCGCTTGATGAAGGTTTTAGGCCAGTAGCTCAATTGGTAGAGTATCGGTCTCCAAAACCGAGGGTTGGGGGTTCGAGACCCTCCTGGCCTGCCAAATAAGACTAACCGGCGTTTACGCCGGTTAGTCTTTTCACGTATAAGCAACGCGAGAATTCATATGGAAATGCAAGATAAGCTTAAGCTCGGCTTGGTTGCTCTGCTGGTTACTGCCGGTGTTGTCGGCTTTTATCTGCTGCCGGAAACCCAGGGCATACTGCGTGCGCTGGTTTTTGTTGCTGCTGTTTTGGCTGCGGCTGGGGTATTCTGGTTTTCTGCGCCGGGGCGCGAGTTTGTGGCCTATGCGCAAGAGTCGATTGTAGAGGCTCGCAAAGTGGTTTGGCCGACGCGTAAAGAAACAAGTCAAATGACCATGATGGTGTTTGTCTTTGTGTTCGTGCTTGCCTTGTTTATGTGGCTGGTTGACTCGTCGTTGTCCTGGCTCTTCTATGATGTATTGCTTCGTCGAGGTTGATAATGGCTAAGCGTTGGTATGTAGTGCATGCCTACTCGGGTTTCGAGAAGAGTGTGCAGAAAGCATTGAAAGAGCGTATCGAGCGCGAAAGCATGCAAGATCTCTTTGGTCAGGTTTTGGTGCCGGTCGAAGAGGTGGTGGATATCAAGAATGGCAAGCGCTCCATTTCCGAGCGTAAGTTCTTCCCTGGCTACGTTCTGGTCGAGATGGAAATGACCGACGACACTTGGCACCTAGTGAAGAGCACGCCTAAGGTTACCGGTTTTGTGGGTGGTACGGCCAACCGTCCGGCGCCTATCTCTGCCAAAGAGGTGGAGTCCATCATGCAGCAGATGCAAGATGGCGTGGAAAAGCCGAAGCCAAAAGTGCTGTTTGAAGTGGGTGAGCGCGTTCGCGTGAATGAAGGTCCGTTTACCGATTTCAATGGTTCGGTGGATGAGGTCAACTACGAGCGTAACAAGCTGCGTGTTTCTGTGCAGATTTTTGGTCGTGATACGCCGGTTGAGCTGGATTTTTCCCAGGTCGAGAAGCTGTAACTATTGTTTTTAAAGAAGGTTTTGCGTATACTTACGCCCTTCGTGTGGGAAGCGCTGCATGTGCGGTGCGTTATACCCAAATTTAGGAGCTAAATCGTGGCAAAGAAAATTGTAGGCTATATCAAGCTGCAAGTGCCCGCTGGTAAAGCCAACCCGTCGCCGCCAATCGGCCCGGCTCTTGGTCAGCGCGGTCTGAACATCATGGAATTCTGCAAGGCGTTCAACGCCCAGACTCAAGGCGTTGAGCCAGGTCTGCCAATTCCGGTTGTGATCACTGCTTACGCGGACAAGTCCTTCACTTTCGTGATGAAGACTCCGCCAGCAACCATCCTGCTGAAAAAAGCCGCTGGCATCAAGTCCGGCAGTGCTAAAGCTCACGTGGATAAAGTTGGTAAAGTGACCCGCGCTCAGCTGGAAGAAATCGCTAAAACCAAAGCTCCTGACCTGACTGCTGCCGATCTGGACGCGGCCGTGCGCACTATCGCCGGTTCCGCCCGTTCCATGGGTCTCGAAGTGGAGGGTGTGTAAATGCCTAAGCTGTCCAAACGCGTTCAAGCGCTGAAAGCTCAAGTAGATCGCAACAAACTGTACGCAGTTGAAGAAGCGATCTCGATGGTTAAAGGTGCTGCTACTGCCAAGTTCGACGAGTCTATCGACATCGCCGTTAACCTGGGTGTAGATCCACGTAAATCCGACCAGGTTGTTCGTGGCTCCGTTGTGCTGCCACGCGGTACTGGTAAGTCGGTACGTGTAGCTGTATTTGCTCAAGGCGCTAATGCAGAAGCCGCTAAAGCTGCTGGTGCTGAAGTTGTCGGCTTCGACGACCTGGCCGAGCAAGTTAAAGCTGGCAACCTGAACTTCGACGTAGTGATTGCTTCTCCGGATGCAATGCGCGTTGTAGGTCAACTGGGTCAGATTCTGGGTCCGCGTGGCCTGATGCCTAACCCGAAAGTGGGTACCGTTACCCCTAACGTAGCTGAAGCCGTGAAAAACGCTAAAGCTGGTCAGGTTCAGTACCGTACCGACAAGGCAGGTATCATTCACGCTACCATCGGCCGCGCTTCTTTCGAAGTTGAAGCCCTGCGTGAAAACTTTGCTGCTCTGGTAGATGCCCTGGTGAAAGCCAAGCCGGCCGCTGCCAAAGGTCAGTATCTGAAGAAAATCGCCGTATCCAGCACCATGGGTGTTGGTGTACGCGTAGATGTGGCTGCTGCTCAGGCTTAATTGCCGGCGGTAGTGCACACGCTCATGTAGCTCAGGGGTAGAGCACTCCCTTGGTAAGGGAGAGGTCGGCGGTTCAATTCCGCCCATGAGCACCAAGCTTTGGGCTGGCGAGCTTCGGCTCGCCAGATTATCAAAGACCGTAGGTGTGCATAACTTAATGCTCGAAAGAGTAGCCTACGCAGATGGTGTACCCTTAGAAGGCTTTTCAACGTTTACGCTCATGTAGCTCAGGGGTAGAGCACTCCCTTGGTAAGGGAGAGGTCGGCGGTTCAATTCCGCCCATGAGCACCATCCGTTTGTTATGTCTCCTGATTAGGTCGCCGCTGCAAAGAGGGGCAGGATTTCCTGCTTCATTTCAGTCTAGGAGGTGGACCTTGAGTCTCAATATCGAAGATAAAAAGGCGGTCGTAGCTGAAGTATCTGCTCAACTGGCAGATGCACAGACTCTCGTTATCGCTGAATATCGGGGCATCGAGGTTAGCAGCATGACCAAACTCCGCGCCAAGGCGCGTGAGAATGGCGTGTACCTGCGCGTTCTGAAGAACACGCTGGTACGCCGTGCGGTTGCTGGTACCCAGTTCGAAGCGCTGGCTGACCAAATGGTTGGCCCGCTGGTATACGGTGTATCTGTTGACCCGGTAGCTGCTGCCAAGGTGTTGCACCAGTTTGCCAAAGAAGACAACAAGATTGTTGTCAAGGCAGGTTCCTACAACGGCAAGCTGCTGAATGCTGCCGAAGTAGCCGAACTGGCATCTATCCCGAGCCGCGAAGAGCTGCTGTCCAAGCTGCTGTTCGTTATGCAGGCTCCGGTATCCGGTTTTGCCCGCGCTCTGGCCGCTCTGGCCGAGCAAAAGCAATCCGAAGCCGCTTAATTCATTCGAAATCAATAGTATTCAGGAGTTATACAAATGGCTATCACTAAAGAAGATATCCTCGACGCAGTTGCTGGTCTGACTGTTATGGAACTGAACGACCTGGTAAAGGCGTTTGAAGAGAAGTTCGGCGTATCCGCTGCTGCTGTTGCCGTTGCTGGCCCGGCTGCTGGCGCTGCTGCTGCTGAAGAGAAAACCGAATTCGACGTTATCCTGTCCGCTGCTGGCGACAACAAAGTTAACGTGATCAAGGTTGTTCGTGCTATCACCGGTCTGGGCCTGAAAGAAGCCAAAGATCTGGTAGACGGCGCTCCTAAAGCAGTTAAAGAAGGCGTTTCCAAAGCTGAAGCTGAAGACGTTCTGAAGCAACTGACCGAAGCCGGTGCTAAGGCTGAAGTAAAATAATCTTCCTTAGGGAAGATTAGTCAGGCTGGCGGAGTAATCCGCCAGCCTTGTTGCGCTTGTGATGCTTTGCAAGATGGCAAAGGTCAGCATTCAAGTTGTGCGTGGTTGCTGACGTTTGGTTTCTTGCGCCACCCCCCCATGATGGAGACTCTATGAGTTATTCGTTTACTGAGAAGAAGCGTATTCGTAAAAGTTTTGCGAAGCGTAATACTGTTCTCGACGTCCCATTCCTGTTGGCGACCCAGATCGATTCGTACACCGAGTTTCTCCAGCTGGGTGTGCCGTTTGATCAGCGCAAGGATGTAGGCCTGCAGGCTGCATTCAAGTCGATCTTCCCGATCAACAGTCACAATGGTTTTGCACGTCTGGACTTTGTGCATTACGTACTGGGCGACCCGCCGTTCGATGTTCAGGAATGCCAGCTGCGCGGCATTACCTTTGCATCGCCACTGCGTGCACGTATCCGCCTGACCATTCTGGACAAAGAATCGTCCAAGCCTGTTGTAAAAGAAGTGCGCGAAAACGAAGTGTACATGGGTGAAATCCCCCTGATGACTTCGAACGGGTCGTTCATTATCAACGGGACCGAGCGTGTCATCGTTTCCCAGCTGCACCGTTCGCCGGGCGTGTTCTTCGAGCACGACCGCGGCAAAACGCATTCTTCCGGTAAACTGCTGTTCTCCGCTCGCGTGATTCCTTACCGCGGCTCCTGGCTGGACTTCGAGTTCGATGCCAAGGATCAGCTGTTCTTCCGTATTGACCGTCGTCGCAAGATGCCGGTGTCCATCCTGCTGAAGGCACTGGGCTACACCAACGAACGCATTCTGTCCGAGTTCTACAATACCGATACTTTCTACCTCACCGGCAACGGCGTGTTCATGAAAGTGGTTGCCGAGCGCCTGAAAGGCGAAGTGGCCAAGTTCGATATCGTGGGCGAAGACGGCAAACTGATCGTTGCCAAAGACAAGCGCATTACTGCCAAGCACATTCGCGATATCGTTGCGGCCAACCTGGACCGCATCGAAGTGCCGTTTGACGTGCTGGTGGGCAAAGTGCTGGCCAACAACGTGGTGAACCCGGAAACCGGCGAGATCATCGCCCGTGCCAACGAGGAAATCACCGACGACCTGCTGGCCAAAATGGACATCCAGGACGTTTCCGAAGTGGACGTGCTGTATACCAACGACCTGGACCACGGTGCTTACATCTCGCAGACCCTGCGTGGTGACGATACCGCCGACCAGCTGTCCGCCCGCGTGGCCATCTACCGCATGATGCGCCCAGGCGAGCCGCCAACAGAAGACGCAGTCGAGCAGCTGTTCCAGCGCCTGTTCTTCAACGAGGACAGCTACGACCTGTCCCGTGTTGGCCGCATGAAGTTCAACACCCGTACCTTCCAGTACAAATTCGACGAAAAATCGCCAGAGTGGTTCAAGACCCTGGTCGGTGAAAAGTTCGGCCACCGTCGTGACGTAACCGACGGCGTACTGGCGACCGAAGACATCGTTTCCGTGATTGCCATCCTGTGCGAACTGCGTAACGGCCGTGGCGAAGTGGACGATATCGATCACCTGGGTAACCGTCGTGTGCGTTCGGTAGGCGAGCTGGCCGAGAACCAGTTCCGCGCTGGCCTGGTACGTGTTGAGCGTGCCGTGAAAGAGCGTCTGAACCAGGCTGAATCCGACAACCTGATGCCGCATGACCTGATCAACGCCAAACCGGTTTCGGCAGCGATCAAGGAATTCTTCGGCTCCAGCCAGCTGTCGCAGTTCATGGACCAGACCAACCCGCTGTCCGAAGTAACCCACAAGCGCCGTGTATCGGCTCTGGGCCCGGGCGGTCTGACGCGCGAACGCGCCGGCTTCGAAGTGCGTGACGTACACCCGACCCACTACGGCCGCGTGTGCCCGATCGAAACGCCGGAAGGTCCGAACATCGGTCTGATCAACTCGCTGTCCGTGTACGCACGTACCAACGAGTTCGGCTTCCTCGAAACGCCGTACCGCAAGGTAATCGACAGCAAGGTAACCAACGAGATTGATTACCTGTCTGCTATCGAAGAAGGCCGCTACGTGATTGCCCAGGCTAACGCCGAGCTGGACGAAGCCGGTAACCTGATCGACGAGCTGGTGACCTGCCGTGAAAAAGGCGAAACCATCCTGGCGACACCAGACCGCGTACAGTACATGGACGTGGCCACTGGCCAAGTGGTATCCGTTGCGGCCTCGCTGATTCCGTTCCTGGAGCATGACGATGCAAACCGTGCCTTGATGGGCGCCAACATGCAACGTCAGGCCGTACCTTGCCTGCGTCCGGAAAAACCGTTTGTCGGTACCGGTATCGAGCGCGATGTGGCTGTCGATTCGGGTACTACCGTGATCGCACGCCGTGGCGGTGTGGTGGACTACGTTGATGCGAACCGCGTTGTGGTACGTGTGAACGACGAAGAAGCCATGGCCGGTGAGGTGGGTGTAGACATCTACAACCTGACCAAATTTACCCGTTCCAACCAGAACACCAACATCAACCAGCGCCCTATCGTGAAGGTAGGTGACCTGATTGCACGTGGTGATGTGGTGGCTGACGGCGCCTCGACCGATATCGGCGAATTGGCACTGGGTCAGAACATGACCATCGCCTTTATGCCGTGGAACGGCTACAACTTCGAAGATTCGATCCTGATCTCCGAAAAAGTGGTAGCTGACGACCGCTACACCTCGATTCATATCGAAGAGCTGTCGGTTGTTGCACGTGATACCAAGCTGGGGCCGGAAGAAATCTCCCGCGATATCCCGAACCTGTCCGAGCGCATGGCTGGCCGTCTGGACGACGCCGGTATCGTGTACATCGGTGCAGAAGTGACTGCTGGCGACGTGCTGGTGGGCAAGGTAACACCGAAGGGTGAAACCCAGCTGACACCGGAAGAGAAGCTGCTGCGCGCCATCTTCGGCGAGAAAGCCTCTGACGTAAAAGACACCTCGCTGCGCGTGCCTACCGGCATGACCGGCACCGTGATCGACGTGCAGGTGTTCACCCGCGAAGGTATCGAGCGCGACAAGCGTGCCCAGTCCATCATTGATGCCGAACTGAAGCGCTATCGCCTGGACCTGAACGACCAGCTGCGTATTTTCGACAACGATGCTTTCAGCCGTATCGAGCGTCTGATCGTAGGCAAAGTAGCCAACGGCGGTCCGAAGCGTCTGGCCAAAGGCACCGAGATCGATGCCGAATACCTGGCTGGCCTGCCGACCAAGCACGACTGGTTCGACATCCGCATGGCTGATGAAGACATCGCCAAGCAGCTGGAACTGATCAAGGAAAGCCTGTCGCAGAAACGCGAAGAGTTTGACCTGAAGTTCGACGACAAGAAGCGCAAGCTGACCCAGGGCGATGAGCTGCCACCGGGCGTACAGAAGATGGTCAAGGTGTACATCGCCGTGAAACGTCGCCTGCAAGCCGGTGACAAGATGGCCGGTCGTCACGGTAACAAGGGTGTGGTATCGCGCATTCTGCCAGTGGAAGACATGCCGTACATGGCAGACGGTCGCCCGGTAGACATCGTGCTGAATCCGCTGGGCGTACCGTCGCGTATGAACATCGGTCAGATTCTGGAAGTACACCTGGGCTGGGCTGCCAAAGGTATCGGCGAACGTATCGACCGCATGCTGAAGCAACAGCAAGGCATGGAAGCGCTGCGCGGCTATCTGGAACGCATCTACAACGACACTGGCAAGAAAGTCGAGCTGGTGGATATGTCCGATGCAGAGGTGAAACTGCTGGCGGAAAACCTGCGCAAGGGTATGACTTTCGCGACACCGGTATTTGACGGTGCCAAAGAGTCGGAAATCATGCATATGCTGAATCTGGCTTACCCAAGCGAAGATCCGCATACCGAGCAGCTGGGCTTCAACGGCAGCAAAACCCAGATGACCCTGTACGATGGCCGCTCCGGCGAAGCCTTCGACCGCAAGGTTACCGTAGGTGTCATGCACTACCTGAAGCTGCATCACTTGGTAGACGACAAGATGCACGCCCGTTCCACCGGCCCGTACTCGCTGGTTACCCAGCAGCCGCTGGGTGGTAAGGCGCAGTTCGGTGGCCAGCGTTTCGGTGAGATGGAAGTGTGGGCACTGGAAGCTTACGGTGCCGCCTACACCCTGCAGGAAATGCTGACTGTGAAGTCGGACGATGTGACCGGTCGTACCAAGATCTACGAGAACATCGTCAAGGGCGAACACAAGATCGATGCCGGCATGCCGGAATCCTTCAACGTGCTGGTGAAGGAAATCCGTTCGCTGGGCCTGGATATCGACCTGGAACGTTATTAATTAGGTAAGGCAGTCTGCGGCCAACGTTGGCCGCAGGCTTCCTCCTGAATGGAGACGCAATGAAAGCTCTGCTCGATCTCTTTAAGCAAGTTACGCAAGAAGAAGAGTTTGATGCGATTAAGATCGGCATCGCCTCCCCGGACAAGATCCGTTCCTGGTCGTTCGGTGAAGTTAAAAAGCCAGAAACCATCAACTACCGGACATTCAAGCCGGAGCGTGATGGCCTGTTCTGCGCGCGCATTTTTGGCCCGGTAAAGGACTACGAATGCCTGTGCGGTAAGTACAAACGCCTGAAGCATCGCGGTGTGATCTGCGAGAAGTGCGGCGTGGAAGTTACCCTGTCCAAAGTGCGCCGCGAGCGCATGGGTCACATCGAACTGGCGTCGCCTGTTGCGCACATCTGGTTCCTGAAGTCCCTGCCGTCCCGTCTGGGCATGGTGCTGGACATGACCCTGCGTGACATCGAGCGCGTACTGTACTTCGAAGCATTCGTGGTGACCGAGCCTGGCCTGACCAGCCTGCAACCACGTCAGCTGCTGACTGAAGAAGACTACCTGGACAAGCTGGACGAGTACGGCGAAGAATTCGTGGCCCTGATGGGCGCGGAAGCCGTGCGCGAACTGCTGAAGAAACTGGACCTGACTTCCGAAATCGAGACCCTGCGTCGCGAACTGGAAGCCACCAGCTCTGACACCAAGATCAAGAAGATCGCCAAGCGCCTGAAAGTGCTTGAGGCCTTCCAGCGTTCCGGCATGAAGCCGGAATGGATGATCATGGAAGTGCTGCCAGTACTGCCGCCCGAGCTGCGCCCGCTGGTGCCGCTGGATGGTGGCCGCTTCGCTACCTCCGACCTGAACGACCTGTATCGCCGCGTAATCAACCGTAACAACCGTCTGAAGCGCCTGCTCGAGCTGCGCGCCCCGGATATCATCGTGCGCAACGAAAAGCGCATGCTGCAAGAATCGGTTGACTCGCTGCTGGATAACGGCCGTCGCGGCAAGGCCATGACTGGCGCCAACAAGCGTCCGCTGAAGTCGCTGGCTGACATGATCAAGGGTAAGGGCGGTCGCTTCCGTCAGAACTTGCTGGGTAAGCGCGTGGACTACTCCGGTCGTTCCGTGATTACCGTAGGCCCGACCCTGCGTCTGCATCAGTGCGGTCTGCCGAAGAAAATGGCGCTGGAACTGTTCAAGCCTTTCATCTTCCACAAACTGGAAGTACTGGGCCTGGCTTCCACCATCAAGGCTGCCAAGAAGCTGGTAGAGCAGGAAGTGCCGGAAGTATGGGACATCCTGGAAGACGTGATCCGCGAGCATCCGGTACTGCTGAACCGTGCACCTACGCTGCACCGTCTGGGTATCCAGGCTTTCGAACCACTGCTGATCGAAGGCAAGGCCATCCAGCTGCACCCGCTGGTTTGCGCGGCATTTAACGCCGACTTTGACGGTGACCAGATGGCCGTTCACGTGCCGCTGTCGCTGGAAGCGCAGATGGAAGCCCGCACGCTGATGCTGGCGACCAACAACGTGCTGTCCCCAGCCAACGGCGAGCCGATCATCGTTCCTTCCCAGGATATCGTATTGGGTCTGTACTACATGACCCGCGACAAGATCAACGGCCGCAACGAAGGCATGGCTTTCGCTGACACCGCTGAAGTACATCGCGCCTACGAAACCCGTCAGGTGGAACTGGGCACGCGTATTACCGTGCGCCTGAAAGAGTGGGAAAAAGACGATCAAGGCGAATTCGTGGCCGTAACCAAGCGTTACAACACCACGGTTGGCCGCGCGATCCTGTCCGAGATCCTGCCGAAGGGCCTGCCGTTCGAGTTCATCAACCGTGCGTTGAAGAAGAAAGAAATTTCCCGTCTGATCAACGGCTCCTTCCGTCGTTGCGGTATCCGCGACACGGTGATCTTTGCTGACCAGCTGATGTACACCGGTTTTGCTTACTCTACCCGTGGTGGTATTTCCATCTGCGTAGACGACATGCAAATCCCGGCGAAGAAATTCGACCTGCTGGGCGAGGCACAGAAAGAAGTCAAAGAGATCGAAGAGCAATACCGTCAAGGTCTGGTTACCCAGGGCGAACGCTACAACAAGGTAGTGGATATCTGGGGCCGTACTGGCGACAAGATCGCCAAGGCCATGATGGACGAGCTGTCCAAGCAGAAGGTTATCGACCGCGAAGGCAAGGAAGTCGATCAAGAGTCGTTCAACTCCATTTACATGATGGCCGACTCGGGCGCCCGGGGTTCCGCAGCGCAGATCAAACAGCTGGCCGGTATGCGTGGTCTGATGGCGAAGCCGGATGGCTCCATTATCGAAACACCAATTACCGCCAACTTCCGCGAAGGCCTGACGGTTCTGCAGTACTTTATCTCCACCCACGGTGCACGTAAGGGTCTGGCGGATACGGCACTGAAGACGGCCAACTCCGGTTACCTGACGCGCCGTCTGGTAGACGTGACGCAGGATCTGGTGGTGATCGAGGACGATTGCGGCACCTCCAACGGCTTCGTCATGAAGGCCGTAGTACAGGGTGGTGACGTGATTGAAGCCCTGCGTGACCGTATTCTGGGCCGTGTAACTGCCAGCGACGTTGTGGATCCGTCCACCAGCGAAACCGTGATCGAAGCCGGCACCCTGCTGGACGAAGCTCTGGTTGACCTGATCGACGAGCGTGGCATCGACGAAGTCAAAGTACGTACCGCCATCACTTGCGACACCCGCTACGGCTTGTGCGCACAGTGCTACGGCCGCGACCTAGCACGTGGTAAGCGTGTTAACGCTGGTGAAGCTGTCGGCGTGATTGCTGCACAGTCGATTGGTGAGCCGGGTACCCAGCTGACCATGCGTACCTTCCACATTGGTGGTGCAGCATCGCGAAATGCCGCTGCCAGCCAGGTAGAAGGTAAGTCCAACGGTACCGTACGCTTCTCTAGCCAGATGCGTTATGTGAAGAACAACAAGGAAGAGCTGATCGTGATCAGCCGCTCCGGTGAAGTAGTGATTCACGATGACGTTGGCCGCGAGCGCGAACGCCATAAAGTGCCGTACGGCGCGACCCTGATGGTGACCGACGGTCTGACCATCAAGGCCGGTGCAGTGCTGGCAACGTGGGATCCGCACACCCGTCCGATCATCACCGAGTACTCTGGCCGCGTGAAGTTCGAGAACGTGGAAGAGGGCGCAACTGTTGCCAAGCAGACCGACGAAGTAACCGGTCTGTCCACCCTGGTGGTTATCGACAACAAACGCCGCGCCAGTGCGCAGTCCAAAATGCTGCGCCCACTGGTGAAGCTGCTGGATGAGAACGGCAACGAAGTGAAACTGGCAGGTTCCGATGCTTCCGTATCGATTACCTTCCAGGTAGGCGCGATCATTACCGTGCGTGATGGCCAGGAAGTCGGTAAGGGTGAAGTGCTGGCACGTATTCCACAAGAATCGTCCAAGACTCGCGATATTACCGGTGGTCTGCCGCGTGTAGCCGAACTGTTCGAAGCCCGTTCGCCGAAAGATGCCGGCATGCTGGCAGAGGTAACAGGTACGGTTTCCTTCGGTAAGGACACCAAAGGCAAGCAACGTCTGATCATTACCGATCTGGACGGCAATGCCTACGAGAGCCTGATCCCGAAAGACAAACACGTACTGGTGCACGATGGTCAGGTAGTAAACCGCGGCGAATTGATCGTCGACGGTGCTGTTGACCCGCATGACATCCTGCGTCTGCAGGGTATCGAAGCGCTGGCCCGCTACATTGGCCAGGAAGTGCAAGAAGTGTACCGTCTGCAGGGCGTGAAGATTAACGACAAGCACATCGAGGTGATTGTTCGCCAGATGCTGCGTCGTGTGGTGATCACCGATTCCGGTGATACCGATTTCATCACCGGCGAACAGGTAGAGCGCGCAGAAGTGCTGGAGACCAACGACCAGATGGCTGCCGAAGGCAAGATCCCTGCACAGTACGACAACGTACTGCTGGGTATTACCAAGGCATCGCTGTCCACCGACTCCTTCATCTCGGCGGCTTCCTTCCAGGAAACCACCCGCGTGCTGACCGAAGCGGCGATCATGGGCAAGAAAGACGATCTGCGTGGTCTGAAAGAAAACGTGATCGTTGGCCGTCTGATCCCGGCAGGTACTGGTCTGGCTTACCACCGCAACCGTCGCCGTCAGAACGCCACTGGTGATCTGAATGTAGAGTTTGCACCGCTGGAAGAGCAGATCGACGCTGGCTCTAGTACACACTAAGTTGTACTAAACCCAAAAAACGCTGTCCTATCAACGTCTAACGTTGGTAGGGCAGCGTTATTTCATTGACGCTAAGTGGTTGACTAAAATATAATCCACGTCTTTCTTGGTGGTATGGTGCCGCCAAGAGAATCAACTAGGAACTGATAGTAATGCCAACTATTAACCAACTCGTTCGCAAAGGCCGCACTGCGGTTCTGTCGAAGAGCAAGGTGCCTGCACTGGAGGCCTGCCCGCAGAAGCGTGGCGTGTGCACCCGTGTATACACCACTACCCCGAAGAAACCGAACTCCGCTCTGCGTAAAGTGTGCAAGGTTCGCCTGACCAACGGCTTCGAAGTGATCTCCTACATTGGTGGTGAAGGCCACAACCTGCAGGAACACTCCGTAGTGCTGATCCGTGGCGGTCGTGTAAAAGACTTGCCAGGTGTGCGTTACCACACTGTTCGCGGTTCGCTGGATACTGCTGGCGTTAAAGACCGTAAGCAAGCTCGCTCCAAGTACGGCGCGAAGCGTCCTAAGTAATTTTAGGGCATTAAGCGGCGGACACGTCCGTCGAGTAAGTGGCTGCTTTGTTGAGTAGTCGCGAGCATAAGCTCAACTGAATATAGTGAAGGAATTGAAATGCCAAGACGCAGAGAAGTGCCTAAGCGCGACATCCTGCCGGATCCGAAGTTTGGTAGCCAGGATCTGACCAAATTCATGAACGTTGTAATGATCGACGGCAAGAAGTCTGTTGCTGAACGCATCATTTACGGCGCACTCGCTCAAATCGAGAAAAAGACCGGCAAAAACGCGGTAGAAGTGTTCAACACTGCTATCTCTAACGCCAAGCCGATCGTTGAAGTAAAAAGCCGCCGTGTAGGTGGTGCAAACTATCAAGTTCCTGTTGAAGTACGTCCTTCCCGTCGCCTGGCGCTGGCAATGCGCTGGCTGCGCGATGCTGCGCGTAAGCGTGGCGAAAAATCCATGGACCTGCGTCTGGCTGGCGAGCTGATCGATGCAGCTGAAGGTCGTGGCGGCGCGATGAAGAAGCGTGACGAAGTTCACCGTATGGCAGAAGCCAACAAGGCGTTCTCGCACTTCCGCTTCTAATATTCATCCTGCGAAAGGATTCTGGCCATGGCTAGGAAAACCCCCATTGAGCGCTACCGTAACATTGGTATCTCTGCTCACATTGATGCTGGTAAGACCACTACCACCGAACGTATCCTGTTCTACACCGGTGTAAACCACAAGATCGGTGAAGTGCATGATGGCGCAGCCACCATGGACTGGATGGAGCAAGAGCAAGAGCGCGGTATTACCATTACTTCCGCTGCAACCACTACCTTCTGGAAGGGTATGGGCCTGCAATTCCCGGAACACCGCTTCAACATCATCGACACCCCGGGTCACGTTGACTTCACTATTGAAGTAGAACGTTCCATGCGTGTTCTGGATGGTGCGGTAATGGTTTACTGCGCAGTAGGTGGCGTACAGCCTCAGTCTGAAACCGTATGGCGTCAGGCTAACAAGTACAAAGTGCCGCGTATCGCTTTCGTGAACAAGATGGACCGTCAAGGCGCCAACTTCTTCCGTGCGGTAGAGCAAGTGAAGACCCGCCTGCGCGGTAATCCGGTACCTATCGTTGTGCCTATCGGTGCTGAAGACGGCTTCGAAGGCGTGGTAGATCTGCTGAAGATGAAGGCCATCATCTGGGATGAAGCTTCCCAGGGCATGAAATTCGAATACGGCGAGATCCCGGCTGAGCTGGTAGCGGTTGCTGAAGAGTGGCGCGAGAAAATGGTTGAAGCGGCGGCTGAAGTCGACGAAGACACCATGAACAAGTACCTGGAAGGCGAAACCCTGAGCGAAGAAGAAATCGTTCACGGTCTGCGTCAGCGTACCCTGCGTTGCGAAATCCAGCCGATGCTGTGCGGTTCCGCGTTCAAGAACAAGGGCGTTCAGCGCATGCTGGATGCGGTTGTTGAGCTGCTGCCTAGCCCGCTGGACGTACCTCCAGTACCGGGTGAGAACGAAGACGGTACTGCTACCGTTCGCGAAGCTTCTGACGAAGCACCGTTCTCTGCTCTGGCATTCAAGCTGATGAACGACCCGTACGTAGGTCAGCTGACCTTCTTCCGTGTTTACTCTGGTGTGGTTAACTCTGGCGACACCCTGCTGAACTCGGTAAAAGGCAAGAAAGAGCGCATGGGCCGTATCGTGCAGATGCACGCTAACGACCGTCAGGAAATCACCGAAGTACGCGCTGGCGACATCGCCGCAGGTATCGGCCTGAAAGAAGTGACCACTGGTGAAACCCTGTGTGCTGTTGATTCCCCGATCATTCTGGAACGCATGGTGTTCCCGGAGCCGGTGATTCACGTAGCCGTAGAGCCGAAAACCAAAGCTGACCAGGAGAAGATGGGTGTTGCCCTGAACCGCCTGGCCAAGGAAGATCCTTCCTTCCGCGTACGTACCGATGAAGAATCGGCACAAACCATTATTTCCGGTATGGGCGAACTGCACCTGGAAATTCTGGTTGACCGTATGCGTCGCGAATTCGGTGTTGAAGCCAACGTGGGTGCCCCGCAAGTGGCATACCGCGAAACCATCACCAAGACTGTTGCTGACGTGCAAGGTAAGCACGCCAAACAGTCTGGCGGTAAGGGTCAGTACGGTGATTGTACAATCACCCTGGAACCGTCCGGCGAAGGTCAAGGCTACAAGTTCATCGACGAGATCAAAGGTGGTGTGATTCCTCGCGAATTCATTCCTTCCGTTGACAAGGGTATTCGTAACTCGCTGAACAACGGTATTCTGGCTGGCTACCCGGTGGTGGACGTAACTGTTCGCTTGACCTTCGGTTCCTACCACGATGTTGACTCGTCGCAGATCGCGTTTGAATTGGCCGGCTCGCTGGCATTCAAAGAAGCCATGCGTCGTGCAGGTCCATGCATCCTCGAGCCAATGATGGCCGTTGAAGTAGAGACCCCGGAAGAATACATGGGTGACGTGATGGGTGACCTGAACCGTCGTCGCGGTATTGTTCAAGGTATGGACGATGATGGCGTGGGCGGCAAGAAGATCAAGGCAGAGGTTCCTCTGTCCGAGATGTTCGGCTACTCCACCGACCTGCGTTCTGCTACCCAGGGCCGTGCTACCTACTCCATGGAGTTCAAGCACTACTCTGAAGCACCGAAGCACATCGCTGAAGCAGTGATGACTGCACGTAAGTAATTTGCGCGTTGAGGTTGGCCGCAGATGCGGCCAACCTTTGAACTGTTTGTTCTTTAATTAAGGAAGTTTGCAAAATGGCAAAAGAAAAGTTTGCGCGGACCAAGCCGCACGTAAACGTTGGTACCATCGGTCACGTGGATCACGGTAAAACTACCCTGACCGCTGCTATCACCACCATTCTGTCCAAGAAATTCGGCGGCGAAGCTAAAGACTACTCCCAGATCGACAGCGCGCCAGAAGAAAAAGCTCGCGGTATTACCATTAACACCGCTCACGTAGAATACGAAACCGAAGCACGTCACTACGCTCACGTAGACTGCCCAGGTCACGCCGACTACGTTAAAAACATGATTACCGGTGCTGCCCAGATGGACGGCGCTATCCTGGTTTGCTCCGCAGCTGACGGCCCAATGCCACAGACTCGCGAACACATCCTGCTGTCCCGTCAGGTTGGCGTTCCTTACATCATCGTCTTCCTGAACAAGGCTGACCTGGTAGATGACGCTGAGCTGCTGGAACTGGTTGAAATGGAAGTGCGCGATCTGCTGTCTTCCTACGACTTCCCAGGCGATGACACCCCGATCGTTACCGGTTCCGCTCGTCTGGCACTGGAAGGCGACCAATCCGAATACGGCGAACCAGCCATCTTCCGTCTGGCAGATGCACTGGATTCCTACATTCCGACTCCAGAGCGCGCTATCGACAAGCCGTTCCTGCTGCCGATCGAAGACGTATTCTCCATCTCCGGTCGCGGTACTGTAGTGACTGGTCGTGTAGAGCGCGGTATCGTTAAAGTTGGTGAAGAACTGGAAATCGTTGGCCTGAAAGCCACCGTAAAAACCACTTGCACCGGCGTGGAAATGTTCCGCAAGCTGCTGGACCAAGGTCAAGCTGGCGACAACGTGGGCGTGCTGCTGCGCGGTACCAAGCGTGAAGACGTTGAGCGTGGTCAGGTTCTGGCCAAGCCGGGTTCCATCACCCCGCACACCAAGTTCTCTGCTTCCGTATACGTACTGAGCAAAGACGAAGGCGGCCGTCACACCCCGTTCTTCGCTAACTACCGCCCACAGTTCTACTTCCGTACTACTGACGTGACTGGCGCTGTTAGCCTGTCCGAAGGCGTGGAAATGGTTATGCCAGGCGATAACGTAGAAATCACCGTAGAACTGATCGCTCCGATCGCTATGGAAGAAGGTCTGCGTTTCGCTATCCGTGAAGGTGGCCGCACTGTTGGCGCCGGCGTTGTTGCTAAGATCATCGCCTAATCGGACGCGGAGTTAATACCATGCAAAGCCAGAAAATCCGTATCCGTCTGAAAGCTTTTGATTACAATCTGATCGATCGCTCTGCTCAGGAAATCGTTGAAACCGCCAAGCGCACTGGTGCCGTTGTTAAAGGCCCGGTTCCGCTGCCGACCAAAATCGAGCGTTTCAACGTACTGCGTTCCCCGCACGTGAACAAGACTTCCCGCGATCAGCTGGAAATCCGTACCCACCTGCGCCTGATGGACATCGTTGATCCGACTGATAAAACCGTTGATGCGCTGATGAAGCTGGACCTGCCAGCTGGCGTGGATGTGGAAATCAAGCTTCAGTAATTACGGATTTACAATGTTTGTTTGCTAAGTGCTTGCAAGCATTGATTTTTCTGTGATAAAGTCGCGGACTCATCATTTTGATGAGTCCGCTTTTCTTTGAGCAAGCCGGTCAATCGTAATCGGCGCCTGTAAAGGAAATAACCATGACTTTAGGTCTAGTCGGTCGCAAAGTCGGCATGACCCGCATTTTTGCTGAAGACGGCGCAACCGTCCCAGTAACTGTGCTGGATATGTCCGCAAACCGCGTATCGCAAATCAAAAACGCAGAAACCGATGGCTACGTAGCTGTCCAAGTTGCTGCAGGTGCCCGCAAGGCCAACCGTGTGACCAAGGCAGAAGCCGGTCACTTCGCTAAGGCCGGCATTGAAGCTGCCCGTACTATGCGTGAGTTCACTCTCACTGCAGAAGCACTGGCATCGCTGAATGTTGGTGATGCGCTGTCCGTTGAAATCTTCACCGTTGGTCAGCTGGTAGATGTTACCGGTACCTCCAAAGGTAAAGGCTTCTCTGGCGCCATCAAGCGTCACAACTTCTCGTCCAACCGTGCATCCCACGGTAACTCGGTTTCCCACAATTCCCCTGGCTCTATCGGTCAGGCGCAAGATCCGGGCCGTGTATTCCCGGGTAAGCGCATGGCAGGTCAGTACGGTAATGTGAAGAGCACTGTTCAGTGCTTGGAAGTCGTTCGTATCGACGTAGAGCGTCAACTGATTCTGGTAAAAGGCGCAGTGCCTGGTGCCAAGAACGGCGACGTAGTGGTGCGTCCTAGCGTGAAGGCAGGTGCATAATGGAATTGAAAGTGATCAATGCCCAGGGTCAGCAAGTAGACGCCCTGCAAGCTTCTGAAGCACTGTTTGCACGTGACTACAACGAAGCACTGGTACATCAGGTTGTTACTGCCTTCCTGGCTAACGCCCGTAGCGGTAACCGTGCCCAGTTGACTCGTGCCGAGGTTAAACACTCGACCAAGAAGCCTTTCCGCCAGAAAGGTACAGGCCGTGCTCGTGCCGGTATGACTTCTTCCCCGCTGTGGCGTGGTGGTGGTCGCACCTTCCCGAACAAGCCGGACGAAAACTTCACCCATAAAGTGAACCGTAAGCAATACCGCGCAGGTATGGCTACTATTCTGTCCCAGCTGGTTCGTGACGAACGCCTGATCATTGTTGATGAGCTGAATGTTGCTACACCGAAAACCAAAGAATTCGCCGCCAAGGTGAAGGCTCTGGGTCTGGATCGTGCACTGATCATCACCAAAGAGCTGGATGAGAATCTGTATCTATCTTCCCGTAACCTGCCTAACGTGCTGGTAATTGAAGCTCAGCAAGCTGATCCTTTCAGCCTGGTACGCTTCAAGAAAGTGGTAATCACCCGTGATGCCGTGAAGCAACTCGAGGAGCAGTGGGTATGAACCAGGAACGTTTGCTGCAAGTAATCCTGGCGCCGATCGTGTCTGAAAAGAGCACACTGGTTGCCGAGAAAAACCAGCAGGTTGCTTTCCGCGTTGCTACCGATGCAACTAAGCCGGAAATCAAGGCTGCCGTTGAACTGCTGTTCAATGTCAAGGTTGAAGGTGTTTCCACTGTCAACGTTAAGGGCAAAACCAAGCGTTTTGGTCGCTTCGTTGGCCGCCGCAAGGACTGGAAAAAGGCGTATGTAAGCCTGGTTCCGGGTCAAGAACTTGACCTGACCGCCACCCCGGCCGTTGCGGAGTAAGGAGATAGAGCATGCCTCTCGTAAAAGTTAAACCGACTTCCGCAGGTCGTCGTGCCGTTGTTAAGGTCGTACATCCTGACCTGCACAAAGGTGCTCCGTTCGCTGCGCTGGTTGAAAAGAAAACTTCGACTGCTGGCCGTAACAACAACGGTCACATCACTACCCGTCACAAGGGTGGTGGCCACAAGAAGCACTACCGTATCGTAGACTTCCGTCGCAACAAAGATGCGATCCCGGCCAAAGTTGAGCGTATCGAATACGATCCGAACCGTACCGCCCACATCGCACTGCTGTGCTATGCAGACGGTGAGCGTCGCTACATCATTGCTCCGCGTGGCGTTAAGCCAGGTGCCGAGCTGATGTCCGGTGCTGAAGCCCCGATCAAAGCTGGTAATGCCCTGCCTATCCGCAACATTCCAGTTGGTACCACCATCCACTGCATCGAACTGCAGCCGGGTAAAGGTGCTCAGATCGCTCGTTCCGCTGGTTCCTCCGCCATGCTGCTGGCCCGCGAAGGCGTTTACGCCCAGCTGCGTCTGCGCTCCGGCGAGATCCGCAAGGTACACGTTGACTGCCGCGCCACCGTTGGCGAAGTAGGTAACGAAGAGCACAGCCTGCGTAAGATTGGTAAAGCCGGTGCAAACCGCTGGCGCGGTATTCGTCCGACCGTTCGTGGTACTGCCATGAACCCGGTGGATCACCCGCACGGTGGTGGTGAAGGCCGTACCGGTGAAGGTCGCGTGCCAGTAAGCCCATGGGGTACCCCAACTAAGGGCTTCCGTACCCGTCGCAACAAGCGTACCGACAATATGATCGTACGCCGTCGCTTTTCGAAATAAGGGGTAATTGACTTATGGCACGTTCGCTTAAAAAAGGCCCGTTCGTTGATCTCCACCTGCTGAAAAAAGTGGATGCGGTGCGTGCGACGAATGACAAGCGCCCGATCAAGACCTGGTCCCGTCGCTCGACCATTCTGCCGGACTTCATCGGTCTGACTATCGCCGTACACAACGGCCGCACTCACGTGCCGGTTTATGTGTCCGAGAACATGGTTGGTCACAAGCTTGGTGAATTCTCGCTGACTCGTACCTTCAAAGGCCATGCGGCTGATAAGAAGGCCAAGAAGAAATAAGGTGATGCGATGAAAGTTTCTGCACAACTGAATAATGCACGCCTTTCGGCACAGAAGTGCCGCTTGGTAGCAGATCTGATCCGCGGTCAATCCGTTGGTCAGGCACTGAACATTCTGACTTTCAGCCCGAAAAAGGGTGCTGCACTGATCAAGAAAGTACTGGAATCCGCTATTGCTAACGCTGAGCACAACGAAGGCGCGGATATCGATACTCTGAAAGTGACGAGCATCTATGTTGACAAGGGTCCTAGCCTCAAGCGCTTTACCGCACGTGCCAAAGGCCGTGGTAACCGCATCGAGAAGCAGACCTGCCACATCACGCTAAGTGTTGGCAACTAAGGGGTAAGCTATGGGTCAGAAGATTCATCCGACGGGTTTCCGTCTCGCAGTAACAAAAAACTGGGCTTCCAAGTGGTTTGCAAACTCGCACGATTTTGCAGGTCAGCTGAAGCAGGATATCGAAGTTCGTGAATTCCTGAAGAAGAAGCTCGCTCATGCTGCAGTTGGCCGCATCGTTATCGAGCGTCCAGCCAAGTCCGCCCGTATTACCATTCACAGTGCCCGTCCAGGTGTTGTAATCGGTAAAAAAGGTGAAGACATTGAAGTTCTGAAAAAAGAACTGCAGCGTCGCATGGGTGTTCCTGTGCATGTGAACATCGAAGAAGTTCGCAAGCCGGAAATCGATGCGCAGATCATTGCCGATGGTATCGCTTCCCAGCTGGAAAAGCGCGTAATGTTCCGTCGTGCCATGAAGCGTTCCATGCAAAATGCAATGCGCATGGGTGCTCAGGGCATCAAGATCATGAGCTCCGGCCGTCTGAACGGTATCGACATTGCACGTAGCGAGTGGTATCGCGAAGGCCGTGTTCCACTGCACACTCTGCGTGCTGATGTGGACTACGCTACTTCCGAAGCCCACACCACCTACGGTGTAATCGGTATCAAGGTATGGGTCTACAAGGGTGACATGAAGCCAGGTCAGGTTCAGGCAGCCCCGGTAGCACCTGAGAAGAAATCCAGAAAGGCAGGAGCTCGTAATGCTGCAGCCAACTAGACTCAAATACCGTAAACAGCACAAAGGTCGCAATACTGGTATTGCTACCCGTGGCAACAAGGTGAGCTTTGGTGACTTCGGTCTGAAAGCTCTGGGCCGTGGTCGTCTGACTGCTCGCCAGATTGAAGCCGCACGTCGTGCGATGACTCGTCACATCAAACGTGGCGGTCGTATCTGGATCCGTGTATTCCCGGACAAGCCAATTACTTCCAAGCCAGCCGAAGTTCGTATGGGTGGGGGTAAAGGTTCTCCTGAATACTACGTGGCAGAAATTCAGCCAGGTAAGATGCTGTACGAAATGGACGGCGTTGCTGAAGAACTGGCTCGTGAAGCGTTCCGTCTGGCTGCTGCCAAGCTGCCAATCCCGACGGTGTTTGTGACTAAACAGGTGGGCCAGTAATGAAAGCGACTGAACTGAGAGCCAAGAACGTTGATGAGCTCAAAGCCGAACTGCTCGGTCTTTTGAAAGCTCAGTTCGCACTGCGCATGCAACACGCAACCCAGCAGCTGGCTAAAAACAGCGAGCTGAAAAAAGTGCGTCGTGACATCGCGCGTGTCCGCACCGTTCTGAAAGAGAAGGCTGCATAATATGAGCGACACTAAAGTGGTTCGTACGCTGACTGGTAAAGTAGTCAGCGATAAAATGGATAAGACAGTAACTGTCCTGGTTGAGCGCAAAGTAAAGCACCCAATCTACGGTAAAGTTATCCGTCGTTCCAAGAAGTTTCACGCCCATGATGAGAACAACGAGTTCCGCGCCGGTGACATCGTAGTCATCAGCGAGACTCGTCCGCTCTCGAAAACAAAAACTTGGGCTGTCACTGCACTGGTCGAGAAAGCTCGCCAAGTGTAATGCTTGCAGAGGGGGCAACCCCTCTGTATAATGGCTGTTTTCGGGGGTTCCTCCGAAATCATCCCTGACGGGGTCCAAGACTGGCCGCTAGACACGCCGCATTTTGCGGCGTTTCCTTCATGTTCGGAAGGAAAGAGGCGGAATTAAGTTGGATAGAAAGGTAATCAAACATGATTCAAATGCAGTCCATTTTGGATGTTGCAGACAACACTGGTGCGCGCTCTGTTATGTGCATCAAGGTGTTGGGCGGCTCCAAACGTCGCTATGCCGGCGTGGGTGACATTATCAAGGTCAGCATCAAGGATGCTGCTCCTCGTGGTCGTGTCAAGAAGGGTGATGTTTACAACGCTGTAGTGGTTCGCACTGCTAAAGGCGTTCGTCGTCCTGATGGCTCTCTGATTAAATTTGACAGCAACGCGGCTGTTCTGCTCAACAACAAGCTTGAGCCGATCGGTACTCGTATCTTCGGGCCTGTTACGCGTGAACTGCGTACCGAGCGCTTCATGAAGATCGTGTCGCTGGCTCCTGAAGTGTTGTAAGGAGAGAACCCATGCGTAAGATTCGTAAAGGCGACGAAGTCGTCGTAATCACCGGCAAAGACAAAGGCAAACGTGGTGCTGTACTGCGCGTGCTCGAAGGCAAGGTATTGGTAGAAGGCATCAACCTGGTGAAAAAACACCAGAAGCCTAACCCGATCCGCGGTGTGGCTGGCGGTATTGTTGAGAAAACAATGCCTCTGGATGTTTCCAATGTCGCTATTTTCAACGCGGCTACCCAGAAAGCTGACCGTGTTGGCTTTAAGGTTCTTGATGACGGCAAGAAAGTACGTGTCTTCAAGTCCACTGGCGAAATCGTGGGCGCGTAAGGAGCAAAAATGGCACGTTTGTATGATTTCTACAAAAGCACCGTTGTTCCAGAGCTGATCAAACAATTCGGCTACAAGTCCGTTATGGAAGTGCCGCGCATTGAAAAGATCACCCTGAACATGGGTGTTGGCGAAGCGGTTGCTGACAAAAAAGTTATGGACCACGCGGTTGGCGATCTGGAAAAGATTGCTGGTCAGAAGCCAGTTGTTACTGCTGCTCGCAAGTCCATCGCCGGCTTTAAGATCCGTGATAACTACCCGGTAGGTTGCAAGGTAACTCTGCGTCGCGAACGCATGTACGAGTTCCTGGATCGCCTGGTTACTATCTCGCTGCCGCGCGTTCGTGACTTCCGTGGTGTTTCCGCCAAGTCTTTTGACGGCCGCGGTAACTACAACATGGGCGTTAAAGAACAGATCATTTTCCCGGAAATCGAGTACGACAAGATCGATGCTCTGCGTGGTATGAACATTACTATCACGACTTCCGCGAAAACTGACGAAGAAGCCCGCGCACTGCTGGCTGCGTTCAAATTCCCGTTTAAGGGCTAAGCATATGGCAACTCTTGCTCTGATTAATCGTGAAGAGAAGCGCGCGAAGCTCGTGGCTAAGTACGCCGGCAAGCGTGAACAGCTTCTCGCCATCATCAATAACCCGAATTTGTCTGAAGAAGAGCGCTTTGCTGCTCGTCTGAAGCTGCAGCAGCTGCCGCGTAATGCCAGCCCGGTACGTCAGCGTCGTCGCTGCGCACTGACTGGTCGTCCGCGTGGCGTTTTCCGCAAATTCGGTCTGGCTCGCAACAAACTCCGTGAAATCGCCATGAAAGGCGAAATCCCGGGTGTTGTTAAAGCCAGCTGGTAATAGGAGATACAGAATGAGCATGCAAGATCCTATTTCCGATATGCTGACTCGCATCCGTAACGGCCAGCGCGCTGCTAAAACCAATGTTTCGATGCCATCGTCGAAACTGAAGGTGGCAATCGCTCAGGTTCTGAAGGATGAAGGCTACATCGAAAACTTCGCAGTAACCGAAGCTGACAAAAAGCCGGTTCTGGAAGTTGAGCTGAAGTACTACGTTGGCCGCCCGGTAATTGAGCGTATCGAACGCGTATCCCGTCCTGGCCTGCGTGTTTACAAAGGTTCCACCGAGATTCCGAAGGTACTGAACGGTTTGGGCGTTACCATCGTTTCGACTTCGCGTGGCGTAATGACTGATCGTAAAGCACGTGCTGCCGGTATCGGCGGTGAGTTGCTGTGCGTCGTGGCTTAATCGGAGGGTGTAATGTCTCGCGTAGCTAAAAACCCCGTGGTTATTCCTGCAGGCGTAGAAGTTAAGTTCGGCGCTGCTGAAGTAACCGTAAAGGGCGCGCTGGGCTCTTTGAGCACCCCGCTGTGTGCCGACGTTGACGTAAAACTGGTTGATAACCAACTGGTTTTTGCGGCCAACAATGACACCAAATTTGCCCGTTCGATGTCTGGCACCCTGCGTGCCCTGCTGAACAACATGGTTCTTGGTGTTAGCAAAGGCTTCGAGAAGAAACTGCAACTGGTAGGTGTAGGTTACCGTGCGCAAGCTCAAGGTGACGCTCTTAACCTGTCTCTCGGTTTCTCCCACCCGGTAGTTCACCAGATGCCAGCTGGCATCAAGTGCGAAACACCGACTCAGACCGAAATCCTGATCAAAGGTGCTGACAAACAGCGCGTTGGCCAGGTTGCTGCCGAAATCCGCGCATATCGTTCCCCAGAGCCATACAAAGGCAAAGGTGTTCGTTACGTTGATGAGGTTGTGGTTCTGAAAGAGACCAAGAAGAAGTAATTGAGGCACTGAAATGGACAAGAAACAGACTCGACTCCGCCGCGCACGCAAAACCCGTGCACGTATTGCGGAGCTCAAGATGGCTCGTCTGTGCGTATACCGCACTAATAGCCACATTTACGCTCAGGTCATTGACGAAACTGGCAGCCGTGTTCTGGCAAGTGCTTCCAGTCTTGAAGCTGATGTGCGCGCTAATCTTGCAAACGGTGGCAACGTTGCTGCAGCTGTTGTGGTTGGCAAAGCAATTGCCGAAAAAGCCAAAGCTGCTGGCGTAAGCCAGGTTGCATTCGATCGTTCCGGCTTCAAATACCATGGTCGCATCAAGGCCTTGGCAGACGCTGCCCGTGAAAACGGTCTTGTATTCTAATCGGAGTTAAGAATGGCTAAGCACGAGATCGAAGATCGTGGCGATGGTCTGATCGAGAAAATGATCGGCGTAAACCGTGTCACCAAAGTGGTGAAGGGTGGTCGTATCATGGCCTTCTCGGCTCTGACTGTCGTAGGTGATGGCGACGGTGGTATCGGCATGGGTAAGGGCCGTTCCAAAGAGGTTCCTGCTGCTGTACAGAAAGGCATGGAACAGGCACGTCGCAATATGATTAAAGTACCGCTGAAAAACGGTACGCTGCATCACGCAGTCGTTGGCAAGCACGGTGCTACCACCGTGTTCATGCAGCCGGCTAAAGAAGGTGCCGGTGTTAAAGCTGGCGGCCCGATGCGTGCTGTATTTGAAGCCCTGGGCGTGCACAACGTTTCGGCTAAAATCCACGGTTCCACCAACCCGTACAACGTGGTTCGTGCAACTCTGGACGGCCTGAGCAAGATCCACACTCCGGCTCAAATTGCAGCCAAGCGTGGTCTGACCGTAGAGCAAATTCTGGGGGCGGATCATGAGTGATATCAAAACCATCAAAGTGACTCTGGTTAAGAGCCTGATTGGTCGTATTGAATCGCACAAGGCTTGCGCACGTGGTCTCGGTCTGAAGAAAATCAATCAGACCGTTGAAGTTATCGACACTGCAGCTAACCGTGGCATGATCAACAAGATCAGCTACCTGGTTAAGAGCGAGGGCTGATAAATGTTGCTGAATACCATTAAGCCTGCCGCTGGCGCCAAGCACGCCAAGCGTCGTGTAGGTCGTGGCATTGGTAGCGGCCTGGGTAAAACCGCTGGTCGTGGCCATAAAGGTCAGAAGAGCCGTGCAGGTGGCTTCCACAAAGTAGGCTTCGAAGGTGGTCAAATGCCACTGCAACGTCGTCTGCCAAAGCGTGGCTTCAAGTCGCTGACTGCTGGTGATGTGGCTGAAGTTCGCCTGTCCGAGCTGGCATTGCTGCCAGTTGTCGAGGTGGATCTGCTGTCCCTGAAACAGGCTGGTCTGGTTCCTGTGCAAGCACTGGGTGCCAAACTGATCCTGTCCGGCTCCGTTGATCGTGCCTTTACCCTGCGTGGCGTTGCTGCTACCGCTGGTGCTAAAGCTGCGATCGAAGCTGCTGGTGGCAGTTTCGTAGAATAAGGCGCAATCCGTGGCGAATACTTCTCTAGTTGGAAACGCCAACAAGTTTGGTGATCTCAAGCGCCGTATCTTGTTTTTGGTCGGAGCTTTGATTGTTTACCGTATTGGTGCGCATGTGCCGGTGCCCGGTATCAATCCTGCAGAACTAGCGAAGTTGTTCCAGTCGTCGCAAACGGGCCTCCTGGACATGTTTAACATGTTCTCGGGAGGCGCCTTGGAGAGGTTTACGGTGTTTGCCTTGGGCATTATGCCGTATATCTCTGCCTCTATTGTTCTTCAGCTTGCGTCGGAGATCGTGCCGGCGCTCAAGCAGATGAAGAAAGAGGGCGATGCGGGACGTCGCAAAATAACTCAGTACACACGTTATGCAACCTTGGCTCTGGCTAGCTTCCAGAGCTTTGGTATCGCGGTAATGCTGTTCAAACAGCCTGGTCTGGTAGTGGCGCCGCAGCTGGAGTTCTATGTAACGACAGTTGTTTCGCTGGTAACCGGCACCATGTTCCTGATGTGGCTCGGCGAGCAAATCACGGAACGGGGTTTGGGTAACGGTATTTCCCTGATCATCTGCGCAGGTATTGCTGCCGGTGTGCCAGCTGCGATTGGTAAGACCCTGACGCTGACTAGCCAAGGTTCGCTGCCCATCCTGCTGGTGATCGCGCTGTTTGTTGCGGTGATTGCGGTAACCTATCTGGTTGTATTTGTGGAACGGGGCCAGCGTAAAGTTTTGGTTAACTACGCCAAGCGCCAAGTAGGCAACCGCGTTGTGCAGGGTCAGAGTACCCACATGCCGCTAAAGCTGAACATGGCCGGTGTGATCCCGCCGATTTTTGCGTCTAGCATTATCCTGTTCCCGGCAACGGTGCTGGGTTGGTTCGGTAATACCGAAGGCCTTGGCGTGCTGAAGTCTATTGCAGACAAGCTTCATCCTGGCCAGCCGGTATACGTGTTGCTGTACGCTGCGGCAATCATTTTCTTCTGTTACTTCTATACCGCCTTGGTATTCAATCCCAAGGAAACGGCAGATAACCTGAAGAAGAGTGGGGCATTTATTCCCGGAATCCGCCCAGGCGAGCAGACTTCGCGGTATATCGAGAAGATCATTCTCCGCCTCACTTTGATTGGTGCGATCTACATCACACTTGTTTGCTTGATGCCTGAGTTCCTGATCCTTAGCTGGAACGTTCCATTCTACTTTGGCGGTACTTCTCTGCTGATCATGGTAGTTGTAACGATGGATTTCATGGCTCAAGTACAGTCGTATGTTCTTTCCCATCAGTACGAAGGCCTGCTCAAGAAAGCAAACTTCAAGAGTGGCGGTAATCGTTAAGGTAGACGGTAACTGGTTTTATGGCGAAAGAAGATACTATCCAGATGCAGGGTGAGGTCCTGGAAACGTTGCCTAACGCAACTTTCCGGGTCAAGCTCGAAAATGGACACGTAGTTCTGGGTTACATCTCTGGCAAGATGCGTATGCACTACATTCGTATTCTGCCTGGTGACAAGGTAACGGTGGAGATGACACCGTACGACCTGTCTCGTGCCCGTATCGTGTTCCGTGCGAAGTAATCGCACTTGCTCTTTTCAGATAGAAAGGAACTGAAATGCGTGTACAACCTTCGGTAAAGAAAATTTGCCGTAACTGCAAAGTCATTCGTCGCAACCGTGTTGTTCGAGTGATTTGCACTGATCCGCGTCACAAACAAAAACAAGGCTAACATTTGTTAGCTTGGTTTTGTCGTGTTACAATCGCAACCTTTTCAAGCTTAAGGCTTAAGGAAAGAGAATGGCCCGTATTGCAGGGGTAAACATCCCCAATCATGCGCATGCCGTTATCGGCCTGCAGGCTATCTATGGCATTGGTGCTACCCGCGCTAAGCACATTTGTGCTTCCGCTGGTATCAATCCTTCTTCGAAAGTGAAGGATCTGACCGAAGCCGAGATGGAGTCTCTGCGTGTAGAAGTCGCCAAGTTCACCGTTGAAGGTGACCTTCGTCGTGAAATCACCATGAGCATCAAACGTTTGATGGACATGGGTTCCTATCGTGGCTTCCGTCATCGTCGTGGTCTGCCGTGCCGTGGTCAGCGCACTCGTACCAATGCTCGTACCCGCAAAGGTCCGCGCAAGGCTATCGCCGGTAAGAAGTAATTTTAAGGAACACAGATAATGGCTAAAGCAAACACAGCTGTCCGTGTACGCAAAAAAGTACGCAAGTCTGTTAGCGACGGTATCGTGCACGTGCACGCTTCCTTCAATAACACCATCATTACCATCACCGATCGTCAAGGAAATGCTTTGTCTTGGGCTACCTCCGGCGGTGCTGGCTTTAAAGGCTCGCGTAAAAGTACACCCTTTGCCGCTCAGGTAGCAGCAGAGCACGCTGGTAAAGTTGCCCAAGAATACGGCGTAAAAAACCTGGAAGTTCGCATCAAGGGTCCCGGTCCAGGCCGTGAGTCCTCCGTGCGTGCACTGAATGCTCTGGGTTTCAAAGTGACCAGCATCTCTGACGTGACGCCAGTCCCGCACAACGGCTGCCGTCCTCCCAAGAAACGTCGTATCTAATTTCGGAGAGTCTGAGAAATGGCACGTTATACCGGCCCTAAATGTAAGCTCGCTCGTCGCGAAGGGACTGACCTCTTCCTGAAGAGCGCTCGTCGTGCTCTGGATACCAAGTGCAAGCTGGATACTGCACCTGGCCAGCATGGCGCCAAGAACACCCGTCTGTCCGACTTCGGTGTTCAACTGCGTGAAAAACAAAAAGTACGTCGCATCTACGGCATTATGGAACGTCAGTTCCGTAAATACTTCGCCGAAGCTGCACGTCGCCAAGGCTCCACTGGTGAAAACCTGCTGAAGATCCTGGAAGCTCGTCTGGATAACGTTGTTTATCGCATGGGCTTCGGTTCCACTCGTGCAGAAGCTCGCCAACTGGTAAGCCACAAAGCGATCACCGTGAATGGCGCTCTCGTGAACATCCCTTCTTACCAGATTAAAGCTGGTGATGTGGTTGCTGTTCGTGAAAAGTCCAAGAAGCAGGTTCGTATTCAAGAAGGTCTGGCTTTGGCTGAGCAGATTGGCTTCCCAGCATGGGTAGCTGTTGACACCAAAAAGATGGAAGGTGTCTTCAAAACTGCTCCTGAGCGTTCCGAGTTGTCTAGCGATATCAACGAACAACTCGTTGTGGAATTCTACTCCAAGTAATCGCTAGCTCTTAAGGAATGACTATGCAAAACAGCGCTTCGGAATTTCTGAAACCGCGACTGATCGATGTGCAGCCGGTTTCGGCTACACATGCTCGTGTGTCGATGGAGCCGTTCGAACGCGGCTATGCCCATACTCTGGGTAATGCTCTGCGTCGTATTCTGCTCTCTTCCATGCCGGGCTATGCTCCGACCGAAGTAACAATCGCTGGCGTTTTGCATGAGTATTCCGCTCTTGACGGTGTTCGGGAAGATGTCGTCGACATCCTCCTGAACCTGAAGGGCGTAGTGCTTAAGCTGCATGGTCGTGACAGCCTGATTCTTTCCTTGAAAAAGGAAGGCGAGGGTCCTGTCCTGGCTGGTGACATCGAACTGCCGCACGATGTAGAAGTGATCAACCCTGATCACGTAATCTGCTATCTGTCTGCTGGCGGTAAAATCGATATGGAAATCAAGGTTGAGAAGGGCCGCGGCTACCAGCCGGTAGCTGCCCGTATCAACCACGATGACAATCGTGCGATTGGCACCATCCAGCTTGATGCTTCCTTCTCCCCGGTGCGCCGTGTCAGCTTCAATGTTGAAAGCGCCCGTGTAGAACAACGTACCGACCTTGACCGTCTGGTACTGGACATCGAGACCAACGGTGTGATCGAACCGGAAGAAGCGGTACGCCTGGCGGCCCGTATTCTGGTAGATCAACTGTCGATCTTTGCAGACTTGCAAGGTACAGCAGTTGAGGAAGTCGTTGAGAAGGCGCCACCGATCGATCCGATCTTGTTGCGCCCGGTCGATGATCTCGAACTTACTGTTCGTTCCGCCAATTGTCTGAAGGCCGAGAACATTTACTACATCGGTGATCTGATTCAGCGTACGGAAACCGAGCTGCTGAAGACCCCGAACCTTGGTCGTAAGTCGCTGAACGAGATCAAGGAAGTTCTTGCTTCTAAAGGCCTGACACTCGGCATGAAGCTCGAAAACTGGCCTCCGGCTGGCCTCGAGAAGCCGTAAGTTTGGGATAAAAGGACACTACAATGCGTCATCGTAATAGCAATCGTAAACTGAACCGCACGAGCAGCCATCGCCTGGCGATGCTTCGCAACATGGCGAACTCGTTGCTCCGTCACGAAGTAATCGTGACTACCCTGCCGAAAGCAAAAGAACTGCGTCGCGTAGCCGAGCCGCTGATTACCCTGGGTAAGAAGCCTTCTCTGGCCAACCGTCGTCTGGCTTTCGACCGTACTCGTGACCGCGAAATGGTTGTAAAACTGTTCGACGTTCTGGGCCCGCGCTACGCTGCCCGTAACGGTGGTTATGTACGTATCCTGAAGTACGGTTTCCGTCAGGGCGACAACGCTCCGATGGCACTGGTAGAACTGGTAGACCGTCCGGAAGGTGAAGTGGTAGTAGAAGAAGCCGCCGAGTAATCGACAGCCTCTGTAGAAAAAGCCAGCGCTTGCGCTGGCTTTTTCTATTGTTGCGCGGCCAACCATTGCCAGAACTGCGTGTTATCCAGATAAGCTGCATTAAAGCGGAAGTAGGGTGTGTTACTGCCATCGCTACTGAACAAGTCGCCTGGTGCCAGAAAGATTTGCTGTTGCCGTGCACTTTCCTGATCGATAACCACACCCTGTGGCGGCTTTGCCCAGATGAACATGCTTTTACTATTGGGCTGAAATACCTGCCAGCCTAGCTGTTCAAAGCGGGCAACCGCTTTGCTGGTGCTTTGTGCAATGCGTTCCACCAGACGGCTGTTTTGCCGCTTGTACTTGCTATCGCTCGCCAGCTCGTAGGCTAGCCGTTCGGTGTGCGTGGACGAGGTCAATGCGGCCAACATCTTGGCGCGCGTCAACGCGGCCTGCCAGCGTGCCGGTGCCAGCAGGTACCCCACACGCAGTGCAGGGCTCAGCGCCTTGCTGAAGCTGCCGATGTGCAGTACTTGGCGCAAACCATCCATCGCGGCCAGGCTGGGCCCGGCTTGGGCCAGCAAGTCGGCCGAGACATTATCTTCTACCAGCAATACATCGAATTGCTGTGCCAATCGCAGTACACCGTGCGCAATGTGTGGTGCATAGCTGGCGCCGGTAGGGTTGTGCAGCCATGGATTGGTAAAAAACACCCGCGGTCGGTGTTGTTGCATCAGCTGCTCCAGCTGCTGCAGATCCGGCCCCTGTGGTGTCCAGTCTACCGGCAGCAGCTGGCACTCCCTGAAGCGCAGCGCCGACAGCAGGTTGCAGTAGCCCGGGTTGTCGATCAGTACGGCGGTGCCGTCCAGCCGCAGGGTACTGCACACAATATCGAGTGCGTGGGTCGCGCCCTGAGTGAGCAGGATATCTTCTGCGTGGCAGCTCATGCCCTGCTGGCTGAGTTTATCAGCCAGAAACTCGCGCAATAGCAACAAACCCTGCGGGTGGCCATAGGTCATCTCGCTGATCTGTTCGCGCGCAATCTTGCGCAGCGCACGTACCTGAGCCTGGTCATCGTACCAGCTGGACGGTAGCCAGCCGCAGCCCGCCAGAATACCTTGCTGTTCCCCTTGATAGATCCCGCTTAGCAGCCAGTCGCCATCCAGTGGCAGATCGCTGAGCTGCTTGCGCACCGCCTGGCTGGTGCTTTGTTGTTTGCGCTGTGCGTAAAAGCCGGAGCCTGCTCTGGCGAGTAGCCAGCCTTCCTGCACCAGCCGGTCGTAAGCCTCGCTTACTGTAAACGGGCTGGCGCCAATGTCTTTGGCAAAGGCGCGGATGGATGGCAGCTTGCTGCCCGGTGTCAGGCGCCCCTCGCGGATAGCCTGCTGGATGCCGCGCACCAGCTGTTCTACCTTGGTGCGCTGGCCCAGGTCCAGATAGCATTGATAGCGGTTCATGACTGTACCTATTTTTTTACCAGTACGGTTTGGTGTGTTTGTGCGCTAACTGTACCTGTAACTGTACTGGTTTGGCACCTACATTTAGGTCATCAGGCTGCAATAAGGCAGAGGAGACACCGCAATGAACCCCCAAGCAATGGACGCATTCTGGATGCCGTTTACGGCAAACCGCCACTTCAAGGCCAACCCGCGCATGCTGGTCAGCGCAGATGGCATGTACTACCAGGACGACGCAGGTCGCAGCATTCTGGACGGCTGCGCCGGGCTGTGGTGTGTCAATGCCGGCCATAATCGCAAGCCTATCGTTGAGGCCATCCAGCGCCAGGCGGCCACGCTGGACTACGCACCGCCATTCCAGATGGGCCACCCCAAGGCATTCGAGGCCGCAGAAAAGCTGGCCGAGATGGCTCCGGCGGGGCTGGATAAAGTGTTTTTTGTGAACTCGGGTTCCGAGGCTGCCGATACCGCCCTGAAAATGGCTATCGCCTACCACCGTGTGCGTGGCGACGCCGGCCGTGTGAAGCTGGTTGGCCGCGAGCGCGGCTACCACGGGGTGAACTTTGGCGGTATCTCGGTAGGCGGCATTGCCGGTAACCGCAAGCTGTTCCCGGTGGCCCTGCCAGCTACCGACCATATCCGCTCCACGCACGATCTGGCGCGTAATGCCTTTACCCGCGGCGAGCCTGAGTTTGGTGCCGAGTTCGCCGACGAGCTGGAAGCGCGCATCACCACGCTGCACGACCCGTCCACCATTGCCGCGGTGATCGTGGAACCGATGGCCGGTTCTACCGGCGTGCTGATTCCGCCCAAAGGCTACCTGAAGCGCCTGCGCGAAATTTGCGACAAGTACGGCATTTTGCTGATTTTTGATGAAGTCATCACCGGTTTTGGCCGCCTGGGTGCCGACTGGGCTGCCAACAAGTTCGACGTGCTGCCGGACATCATCACCTGCGCCAAAGGCCTGTCCAACGGCGTGGTGCCGATGGGCGCGCTGATCGTCAAGCCTGCCATTCACGATGCCTTCATGGCGGCGGCCGCCGACCGTGCCATCGAG
Organism: beta proteobacterium L13; assembly: GCA_000335715.1. Classification (GTDB taxonomy): domain Bacteria; phylum Pseudomonadota; class Gammaproteobacteria; order Burkholderiales; family Chromobacteriaceae; genus Vogesella. Next base: position 92,228 of record AMYZ01000002.1, on the reverse strand, counting down.
TTCCCGCATGGCTACACCTATTCGGCCCACCCGCTGGCCTGCGCTGCCTCGGTCGCCACGCTGGATCTGTACCGCGACGAAGGCTTGTTCCAGCGCGCGGCCAACCTGGCTCCGCGCTTCGAAGAAAAAGCCCACGCGCTGCGCGGCACCCGCCATATCAAGGACATTCGCAACCTGGGCCTGGTGGCCGGTATCGAGCTGGATAGCCGCCCGGGTGCACCAGGTGCACGCGGCATGGATGTGTTCCTGAAATGCTGGGAAAAAGGCGTACTGGTGCGCTTTACCGGCGACATCATCGCCGTGTCGCCACCGCTGATCATTAGCGAAGCCGAGATCGACCGCCTGTTTGCTACCATTGGCGAAGCCATTCACGAAGCCGACTGACCCTACAGGCACTGTGGCCAACGTTGGCCGCAGTAGCCTGTAACTGACATTGATAAAGCTGACACCATGAAAACCATTCCACACCTGATTGCTGGCGAGCTGCATGCAGGCCAGGGCAGCCGCTTTGCCGACGTTTACAACCCGGCGCTGGGCGAAGTCATCGCCCGCGTACCGCTGGCCAGTGATGACGACATCAATGCCGCCGTGGCCGCCGCCCGCCGCGCTTTTCCGGCCTGGGCCGAGACCTCGCCGCTGAAGCGCGCCCGCGTCATGTTCAAGTTCAAAGCCCTGCTGGAAAACAATGCGTTAAAGCTGGCCGAGATCATTTCGCAAGAGCACGGCAAGGTGGTATCGGACGCCATGGGCGAGGTGACCCGTGGCCTGGAAGTCGTCGAGTTTGCCTGCGGTATTCCGCAGCTGTTGAAGGGCGAGTTCACCGAGCAGGTCGGTAGCGGTATCGACAGCCACAGCCTGCGCCAGCCGCTGGGCGTGGTGGCCGGTATTACCCCGTTCAACTTCCCGGCCATGGTGCCGCTGTGGATGATTCCGGTGGCGCTGGCTTGCGGTAACACCTTTATCCTGAAACCGTCCGAGCGCGACCCGTCCGCCGCCATGTTCCTGGCCGAGCTGCTCAAGCAAGCCGGCCTGCCGGACGGCGTGTTCAACGTATTGCACGGCGACAAGCAGGCGGTAGACGGCCTGCTGACCCACCCGGATGTGCAAGCCATCAGCTTTGTCGGCTCCACGCCTATCGCGCAGTACATCTATGAAACCGGCGCCCGCCACGGCAAGCGCGTGCAGGCACTGGGCGGCGCCAAGAACCACATGGTGGTGATGCCGGATGCCGACCTGGACGGCACGGTAGAGGCGCTGATCGGTGCCGCCTATGGCTCGGCAGGCGAACGCTGCATGGCCATTTCGGTAGCACTGGCCGTAGGTGATATTGCCGACGCGCTGGTAGAGAAGTTGGCCGCACGCGCCCGCCAGCTGAAGATTGGCGTGGGCAACGACGCCGCCGCCGAAATGGGCCCGCTGGTGACCCGTGTGCATCAGCAGAAGGTAGCGGGCTATATCGACCAGGGCGTAGACGACGGCGCCAAGCTGGTGGTGGATGGCCGCGGTTACAGCCATCCAGGTTACGAAAACGGCTTCTTCCTGGGCCCTAGCCTGTTCGATAACGTGACGCCCGAGATGACCATCTACCGCGAAGAAATCTTTGGCCCGGTGTTGTCCATCGTGCGCGTGCCGGATTTCGATACCGCCGTGCAGCTGATCAACAGCCACCAGTACGCCAACGGCACCAGCATCTTTACCCGCTCCGGCGCCGCCGCCCGCGAGTTTGGCCACCGCATCCAGGTGGGGATGGTGGGCGTGAACGTGCCCATCCCGGTGCCCATGGCATTCCACAGCTTTGGCGGCTGGAAAGCGTCGCTGTTTGGCGACCATCACATGCACGGACCGGAAGGCGTGCGCTTCTACACCCGCATGAAAACCATCACCACGCGCTGGCCAGACAAGCTCACCGCCGAGTTTGTGATGCCCACCATGAAGTAATGCTCTGTCCACGATAGGGGGATAACCCTTGTATCGCAGCTTCAACCCGGCTCCGGCCGGGTTTTTTTTGTTTAAGCCAATGACAAATTGTCTGATGCGGCTTAAATTGATCGCTACAAATGTGCTGCATAGTGCAGCCTGATTTAATAAAAATGCTTCACAGGAGTGATGGAATGCAAAAAACCGCAGGTTTGTCGCTGAAGCGCAGGTTGCAGCTTCAGGTAGTGCTGGTCACCGTAATTCTCTGTGTGCTGGGTGTGCTGTCGCTGATGCACGAGCGCGCCACCATGCTGGAAGACCGCCAGGTAAAAGTACGCAACCTGGTGGAATCGGCCATGACCGTGGTGAAAGCCTACGAAGACAAGGCCAGCAGCGGCGCATTGAGCGAAGCCGAAGCCAAAAAGCAGGCGGCCTCGGTGCTGAATGCCATGCGCTACGACGAACGCGAGTACTTTTTTGCCTTTGATCGCGAGTGGAACTGGGTAGCCCATGGCGCAAAGGCCGCCATGATAGGTAAAAACCTGAATAGCGTGAAAGACGCTGCAGGCGTGCCGCTCAAGCCGCTGTTCGAGCAAGCGCTGCAAAACGGCGGTGGTAAAGGCCTGGCTGCCTACGTGTGGGACAAGCCGGGTTTTGACACCCCGCAAGACAAGATTTCCTATATTGCCACCACGGCAGGCTGGGGTTGGGTGCTGGGTACCGGCATTTATCTGGACGATGTACAAGCCGGCTTTATGGCACAGGCTTATGTGCTGATCGTCGAGGTGCTGCTGGCCGTGGCGCTGGTGGTAACGGTGGGCTACCTGATTCGCCGCAGCGTGATGCAACAGCTGGGCGGCGACCCGGCACTGACGCGGGACGTGGTACACCGCATCGCCCAGGGTGACCTGAATGTGCAGGTACCGTTGGCCGCAGGCGATAAAGACAGCCTGCTGGCCGCCGTCGCCAATATGCAGCAGCACCTGCGCGAGCTGGTGGGCGGCATTGCCGGCAGCAGCAGCACCTTGTCCGGCATGGCCGGCAATATTGCCGGCAGCGCCGCGGCGGTGGCCAGCAGCTCGGACCAGCAGAGCCACGCCGCCACCGAAATGGCCGCGTCCATCGAGCAGCTTACCGCCAGCATCAAACAGATTGCCGAGCTGGCCGAGCATGCCCGCACCGTATCGGCCAGCTCGGGCCAGCTGTCCAACCAGGGTGGTGAGGTGATTGCCAGCGCGGTGAGCGAAATGCAGCGCATCAACAGCGCGGTAGACCAGGCTGCGGGCACGATTGGCGACCTGGTGAGCAAAACGCAAACCATCTCCACCATCATGCAGGTGATCAAGGACATTGCCGACCAGACCAACCTGCTGGCACTAAACGCCGCTATCGAGGCCGCGCGCGCCGGTGAAATGGGCCGTGGCTTTGCCGTGGTGGCCGACGAAGTACGCAAGCTGTCCGAGCGTACTGCTGCCGCCACGCAGGAAATTGCCGGCATGATCAACGAGATTCAAGCCGGCTCCGAAGCCTCGCGCAGCAATATGGAAGAAGCGGTCAACCGCGTGAAAGCCGGCCTGGCGCTGGCCGAGCAGGGCGGCGAGGCCATCCACCAGATTCGCGACAGTGCCAATGGTGTGGTGGGCGTGGTGAAAGACATCTCGCAGGCGCTGGCCGAGCAAGGCCACGCCAGCGAGGAAATCACCCGCAATGTGGAGCAGATCGCCCAGGCTGCGGCCAACAACGCCGCCGCCTCTGGCCAGTCGTCGCAGGCGATTGGCGAGCTGAACGAGCTGACCCAGCGCCTGCGCAGCATGGTGTCGCGTTTTCAGGTGTAGTCCCGTGGTCTAGCCCGGCGACGCTACCGGCAAGACAAAAAAGGTTGGCCGCATTCCTGTCACAGGGCATGCGGCCAACCTTTTTGTGCGATGAAGGGGGCGCGCTAGTCAGGCAGGCCGCAGTCAGGGTAAGCCAGGGCCTGACGGTAGCGCCCGCCCCGCGTGTCTTGGCCCGAGCGCCGTCTCCTTTATGCTGCGGCAGTGCCGTGCGTGCGGCGGTGCCACAGCCCCCAGCTACCGGCAACTAGCAGTAGCGCGGCGCACAGCAGCAATACCGGCGCGTTGCCGTGGCGCATATAGGGCGTCAGGCCGCTGTGGCCTTGTACCGTGGCCAGCAGCGTTTGGCGGGTGTCCGGCGCGGCAGCGGCGATCAGCTCGCCGCGGTGGTCGATGGCGGCGGTCATGCCGGTGTTGGTAGCGCGCAGCATGGGGCGGCCGGTTTCCAGTGCCCGCGCCTGCGACAGCTGCAGATGCTGGCTCATGGCGTTGCTTTTGCCGAACCAGGCCAGGTTGCTGACGTTGGCCAGCACGGTAGCGTTGGCCGCCGGGCCGATCAGCTCTTCGCCAAAACCGTCTTCGTAGCAGATATTGAACGCGACCTTTTGCTGGCCGATGGTCAGCGGTGGCTGCTCCGCGCCGCCGGGGGTAAAGCCGGACAGCGGCATGCGCAGGAACTGGTAGATCCAGCTGGTGATGGCGGGCAGCGGGATGAATTCGCCAAACGGTACAAGGTGGTTTTTGGCGTAGTAGTCCTGCGTGGGCTGATTCAGCGCGATAACGGCGTTCAGGTAGCCACGGCCATCCGGCGTGCGGCGCGGGATGCCTGCGACCAGTGCGGTGTTTTTACGGTCGGCTACGCCGTTGATCATGGTGAGGTAGCCGGAGGGCAGGTCGTCCAGGAACACCGGTAGCGCGGTTTCCGGCAGCAGGGTCAGCTCGGCTGGTGGCGCCTGCACCACCATGCGGTAGTAGGTGGCCAGGGTGAAGTCGAAGGTGGCCGGGTCCCATTTCAGCGCCTGCGGGATATTGCCCTGCAGCAGCGCTACGCGCAGCGGGGCGCCGGCAGGTGTGGTCCAGCTTTGTTGCTGCAGCCAGCCGCTGCCACCCCACAGCGCCAGCAGCAAGCCGCCCAGGGCCGCGCGCTTGGCAATATGCAGGCCGGCCTGCGGCAGCAGGGCCAGCACGCCGGCGCTTAGTGCCACCGCCAGGGTAACGGCATGGATGCCGCCCACCGGGGCCAGGCCGGCGAGCGGGCTTTCGGTAATCTGGCTATAGCCGATGGCGCCCCAGGGGAAGCCGGTAAACACCCAGCTGCGCAGCCATTCGCCCAGCGTCCAGGCGGCGGGGAATACCACCAGCCAGCGCACAGCGGGCCGGTGATGCATGCGGGCGGCCAGCCAGGCGGCTAGGCCAGGGTAGAGCGCCAGATACATGGGTAGCAGCAGGGTCATGCCGCCGGCCAGCAGCGAAGGCATGCCGCCAATATCGTGCAGGCTGATGTAGATCCAGTAGAACTGGCTGGTGTAGGCGGCCACGCCCCACACCCAGGCCAGGCCAAAGGCGCGCTGCGGCCAACGTTGTACCAGCATGATCAGCGCCGCCAGCGCCAGCAGGGCCACCCAGTATAGGCGGTAGGGGGCAAAGGCCAGTACGGTGCTGGCCCCGGCCAGCGTGGCCAGCAGCAGGGTGAGTGCGTGGCGCAGCATGTCAGCTAGGCTTGGCGGCACGCCGCTCTACCAGCAGGGCGTGCAGGCGGCGGCTGTCGGCGCGGATCACGGTGAAGTGCCAGTCGTCCAGCTGCAGACCCTCGCCACGGGTGGGCACGTAGCCCAGGTTGGCCATGACCAGGCCGCCGACGGTGTCCACTTCGTCGTCGGGCAGGGTGCTGTCGAAGAAGGTGTTGAAGTCGTCGATGGCGGTGGTGGCGCGTACGCGGTAGCGCCCGCCGCGCACCGGCACGATATCGTCTTCCTGTTCTTCCAGGTCGTGCTCGTCGTCGATCTCGCCCACGATTTCTTCCAGCACGTCTTCGATGGTGACCAGGCCGGACACGCCGCCGTATTCATCCACCACGATGGCCATATGCGTTTTGCTGGCGCGAAAGTCGCGCAGCAGCGCATTGAGCGGCTTGCTTTCCGGCACGAACACCACCGGGCGCAGGACCTTTTTCACGTCGAAGGCGTCGGGCTGGTGAAAGTAGTGCAGCAGGTCTTTGGCCAGCAGGATGCCCTTGATGTCGTCCTTGTCGTCGCCGATGACCGGAAAGCGCGAATGCCCGGTTTCGATGAGCTGCGGCAGCCATTTCTCGATGCTGTCTTCCAGCTTCAGCACGGTGATCTGGCTGCGCTGCACCATCACGTCGCGCACGCTTTGCTCGGAGAACGACAGCACGCCCTCAATCATGGACAGCGCCTCGGCGTCCATCAGGTTGCGCTCGAAGGCGGCGTGCAGCTGCTCGCGCAGCTCTTCGCGGTCTTCCGGCTCGTGGGTAAAGCGGTTCAGCAGGCGGTCAAACCAACTGGCGGGTTTACTGGGGTCGTCCATAGGTGGGGTCAGGTTTTCTCTGCGGCGTAAGGGTCGTCATAGCCTAACTTGGCGAGGATGGCGGTTTCAAGCGCTTCCATGATGTTGGCTTCGTCGTCCTGCTCGTGGTCAAAGCCTTGCAGGTGCAGCATGCCGTGCACGGTGAGGTGGGCGTAGTGCGCGTCCAGCGTCTTGCCTTGCTCGGCGGCCTCGCGGGCAACTACCGGGGCACAGAATACCAGGTCGCCAAACAGTGGCATGCCCGCCACGGTGTCGCCTTCGTTCAGCGCGAAGGACAGCACATTGGTGGCGTAGTCCTTGCCGCGGTAGTCGTGGTTCAGCTGGCGGCTTTCGGCCTCGTCTACCACCAGCAGCGAGACCTGCGCCTGGCGGTGCTGGCGCTGCAGGGCGGCCTGGCACCACCGGCGCCATTGCTTGCCGTCCGGCAGCGGCTGCTCGCTTTCCAGGCGGTCTTCCAGGGTCAGGTCCAGCCGTGCGGCCAACCTTTGCAGGAAGGGGTTACGTTTCGCTTTTTTCATCTTGTCTTGCCTGATAGTGGTCGTAAGCGTCGACGATCTTCTGCACCAGCGGGTGGCGCACCACGTCGTCGCTCTGGAAATGGTGGAAATGGATGCCGCGTACCTTGCTCAGGATGCGCTCTACTTCGACCAGGCCGCTTTTCTGGTGGCGTGCCAGGTCGATCTGGGTCACATCACCGGTAATCACGGCGCGCGAGCCAAAGCCGATACGGGTGAGGAACATCTTCATTTGTTCGGGCGTGGTGTTTTGCGCCTCGTCCAGAATGATGAAGGCGTTGTTCAGCGTGCGGCCGCGCATATAGGCCAGCGGGGCGATTTCGATCAGATTCTTCTCGAACAGGCGCGCCACTTTGTCAAAGCCCATCAGGTCGTACAGCGCGTCGTACAACGGGCGCAGGTAGGGGTCTACCTTCTGTGCCAGGTCGCCGGGCAGGAAGCCCAGTTTTTCGCCGGCTTCTACCGCCGGGCGCACCAGCACGATGCGCTTCACCGCGTCGCGTTCCATGGCATCTACGGCGCAGGCTACTGCCAGATAGGTTTTGCCGGTACCGGCCGGGCCAATGCCAAAGGTAATGTCGTGGCCAAAGATGGCCTTGATATAGGCGCCCTGGCGCGGGGTGCGGCCTTTGAGGTCGCGGCGGCGGGTGGCCAGCTGCGGCGTGTCGTCGTCCGCACCTTGCGGGTTGTGCTGGCGCGCTTCCACCAGGCCAAGCTGGATGTCGCGTATGCCCAGGTCGCGTTTTTCGGCCATATCGTAAAAGCGCAGCAGCAGGGCCAGCGCGGTGTCGGCGTGTTCGCCACGTACGGTGAACTGCTCGCTGCGGCGCTGGATCACCACATCCAGCCCGGTTTCGATCTGCTTGAGGTTTTCGTCCAGCGCGCCGCACAGGCGGGCCAGACGGTCGTTATCGACAGGGGTAAAGCTGTGGGTGCAGGTAGATTCGCTCATGGACGCTTTGCTGTAGTTGGCGGGCATTGGCGCTGGCGCTGCAGGCTTTGCAGGCGGGCCAGCCTTTCTTCCAGGGCCTGGATGCGGTCGTCGTCGGCGCGCGGGGTGCCTACCGGCAGGCCAAAGCCCACGCCGATGCTACCGTGGCTGCCTACCGCGCCGCCCAGGCCAATGTTCAGTGTAACCGGCGCCCGCAGGTTTGTGCGCTCGCGCCCCAGCACCAGGCTGGTGTCGGCTACGGCTTGCGCCAGGCCGGCACAGTCCAGCGTGGCGGGGTCGGGCTGCTTCAGGCTGGCACAGGCGGCCAGTAGCAGGCAGGCAATCAGCGTCAGGGTACGTGGCATGGTGGCTCCGGTAGGCACCGGGCAGTACGCTACCCGGCTCGCCTGGCTCAGACGGTTTCCGTGGTGAGGATTTCGCCGCCCAGCGAGTGCGGGTTGGCTTCGGTAATCACTACGTCTACCAGCTGGTTGATCAGCCGTGGCTGGCCGACAAAGTTCACCACACGGTTGTTGGCGGTACGGCCTGCCAGCATGCCGGGGTCTTTTTTGGAGATGTTTTGCACCAGTACGCGCTGTACGGTGCCCAGCATGCTCTGGTTGATCTCGAAACCGCGCGCTTCGATCACTTCGTTCAGCGCTTCCAGGCGGCGTACTTTTTCCTTGTGCGGGGTGTCGTCTGCCAGGTTGGCCGCAGGGGTGCCCGGGCGCGGGCTGTAGATGAACACGTAGCTGAAATCAAAAGCCAGGTCTTTTACCAGCTTCAGCGTCTGCTCGAACTCGGCCTCGGTTTCGCCGGGGAAGCCCACGATAAAGTCGGACGACAGGCACAGGTCGGGGCGGATGGCGCGCAGCTTGCGGATGATGGATTTGTACTCCAGCGCGGTGTAGCCGCGTTTCATGGCGCTGAGCACGCGGTCGGAGCCGCTTTGTACCGGCAGGTGCAGGTGCGATACCAGCTTGGGCAGGCGCGCGTAGCAGTCGATGATGCGCTGGCTGAATTCGCGCGGGTGGCTGGTGGTAAAGCGCATGCGCTCGATGCCGGGGATTTCGTGCACGTATTCCAGCAAGGTGGCAAAGTCGGCGATTTCGCCGTCGGCCATGGCGCCGCGGTAGGCGTTCACGTTCTGGCCCAGCAGGGTGATTTCTTTTACACCTTGCAGCGCCAGGTTGGCGATTTCGGTGAGTACGTCGTCAAACGGGCGCGAGACTTCCTCGCCACGGGTGTAGGGCACCACGCAGAACGAGCAGTATTTGGAACAGCCTTCCATCACCGACACCATGGCGGCGGCGCCGTCTACCTTGGCTGGCGGGATGTGGTCGAATTTTTCGATTTCGGGGAAGGAAATATCCACCTGCGAGGTGCCGCTTTGCTGGCGGCTCTTGATCAGCTCGGGCAGGCGGTGCAGGGTTTGCGGGCCGAATACCACGTCTACATACGGCGCGCGCTTCACGATGGTGTCGCCTTCCTGGCTGGCCACACAGCCGCCCACGCCGATAATCAGGTTGGGGTTGGCTTCTTTCAGCGGGCGGATACGGCCCAGGTCGGAAAACACCTTTTCTTGCGCTTTTTCGCGCACGCTACAGGTATTGAACAGGATCACGTCGGCTTCTTCCGGGTTTTCCGTCTTGATCATGCCCTCGGTACTGCCCAGTACGTCTACCATTTTGTCCGAGTCGTACTCGTTCATCTGGCAGCCGAATGTCTTGATATAAACCTTTTTCATGCTGGTATCTGCAAAAAAGAGAAGGCCAGCTCACACCGGCCACCTGTTTGGCGGGGGCGTTTTTGCTGGCGAATGAATAGCTTGCGCGAGTTTATCACATCGCGCCGGTGGCAGCAGCGGGCGGGCCGGCGCGGCGCAGTGCCAGGCGGAACAGCAGCGGGTTCAGCAGAATGGACAATATCGCCCCGGCCATGATCAGCGCATGCCCGCGCTCGGGCAGCAGCTGCAGGCTCAGGCCCAGGTTGGCCATGATGAACGAGAACTCGCCGATCTGCGCCAGGCTGGCGGCCAGCAGCCAGCGCTCCCCGCGTGGCTGGCGCAGCAGCGCCATCAGTAGCCACGCGGCCAGGCCTTTGCCCACGATGATGATGGCCAGCGTGGCCAGCACGGCGGCGGTATCGGTAACTAGCACACGCGGGTCGAACAGCATGCCGGCGGCCACGAAAAACAGCACAGAAAACGCATCGCGCAGCGGCATGGCTTCTTCGGCAGCGCGGTGGCTGAACGGCGAGCCGGCCAGCACCGTGCCGGCAAAGAAGGCGCCCAGCGCAAACGACACATCGAACAGCGCGGTGGCACCGTAGGCCACGCCCAGTGCGGTGGCCAGCACGCCCAGGCGGAACATTTCGCGGCTGCCGGTGTGCACGATTTTTTCCAGCATCCACGGGATGGCCTTCTGCCCCACCAGCATCATCACCGCCACAAAGGCGGCCACTTTGCCTAGCGTAAGCAGAATGGCCTGCAGCGAGTCCCCCAGGTTGGCCGCAGCGCTGCCCGCCAGCGCAGGGATCAGCACCAGCGCCAGAATGGTGGCCAGGTCTTCGCTGACCAGCCAGCCTACCGCTACCTTGCCAGCCGGGGTTTCCAGCTTGTTGTGTTCTTCCAGTGCCTTGAGCAGCACCACGGTGCTGGCTACCGATAGCGCCATGCCAAACAGCAGGCCCTGCGGCACGCTCCAGCCCAGCAGCACGCTCAGGCCGCAGCCCAGGGCAATGGCCACCGCAATCTGGGCAAAGGCGCCGGGCAGGGCAATGCGCCGCACCGCCCACAGGTCTTGTATGGAAAAGTGCAGCCCCACGCCGAACATCAGCAGGATCACGCCCAGCTCGGCCAGCTCGGCCGCCAGGTGGCCATCGGCCACAAAACCCGGGGTGAAGGGCCCGACCAGAATGCCGGCAGCCAGATAGCCCAGCAGCGGTGGCAGGCGCAGCTTGAGCGCCACGGCGCCCAGCAAAAAGGCGGTGACCAGTGCGCCGACCAGCGTGGTAATCAGTGGGGTGGCGTGCATGTGTTCTCCCTGTCCATTGTCGTTTTGTGGTCGCCAGCACGGCTGCGCCTGCGGGCGGGGCGGCAGGGCGCAGCTGGCCTGTCTGCGCTAGACCTGGCTGGCGGCTATTTAAAGATAGAAAGTCTGGCAGCGGCAGAGTTCACCGTTTGGGCATAATCCATCGAATTTGTTTTACTTAATGGGTTGCCTAGTAACATTCAATTTCTACTATTGAATAAAAATAACTATCATCGCATAAAGTTCAATAGCTTCTGGAGTGCATCATGATCAAGACCATCACCTTCGCCATCTGTCATTTCACCGTGGCGTTCAGCGTGGCTTATCTGCTCACCGGCAGCTTTGGCATCGCCAGCCTGCTGGCACTGGTAGAACCCCTTGTGAATACCGTGGCGTACTACTTTCATGAAAAAGTATGGGACCGCATCCGGGCCCAAAAAGGGGCCGTGCCGGATACCGCCACTGCCGGGCATGGCGGGCTGCTGCATCGGCACTAGGGGCTTGCCTTGATCTGTAAAAGGCTGGTGTAGAATTGCATCATTTTTGTAGGGTTTTGTTGCGTATCAGCGAATGTGCTGACGATGCAGAGCCCGCCTCCTACACTGGTTTCCCGCATGCTGGCCTTTCCCCGTCCTGCTTCTTCTGCATTTTACCGCCCAGATATCGATGGCTTACGTGCTATTGCGGTACTGAGCGTGATTGCCTACCACATTGGTGTGCCCGGTTTACCTGGGGGCTTTGTCGGTGTGGATATCTTTTTTGTCCTTAGCGGCTTTCTGATTAGCGGCCTGCTAAGGCAGGAGCTGCTATCTGGCGGAACGATCGGATTTGCCGCTTTCTTTGCCCGGCGTATCCGTCGCCTGGGGCCGGCGCTGGTGCTGGTGACGCTAGTGACGCTGGTGGCTGGCTATCTGGTGCTGCTGCCGGATGCCGCCAACACGCTGGGCCGGGAGGCGCGTGCAGTGGTGACCTTGTCGGCCAACCACCATTTCATGAAGCATGCTTTTGATTACTTCAATACCGCTACCGACCTGAAGCCTATGCTGCATACCTGGTCGCTGTCGGTGGAGGAGCAGTATTACCTGCTATGGCCGCTGCTCATGCTGGGGGCTTACCGTGCGGGGGGCGGGGAAAAGGCTTTACGGCCAACCTTGCTGGCCGTGCTGTTGCTGTCTTTTGCTGCGTGTCTGTATTTGTCTTATAGCGATATGCCCAAGGCTTTTTACCTGATGCCAACGCGGGCTTGGGAGTTTGCCGCGGGTGGTTTGCTGGCTTGGCTACCGCTGCGCCACAGCCGTCGTGCATGGCATGCCAATGCTTTGGCGGGGGGCGGGCTGGCTATTTTGCTGGCCAGTATCGTGCTGCTGGACGAGCACAGCATGGTGTTCCCTGGCTGGGTAGTACTCTTGCCGGTATGTGGCACGCTATTGGTGTTGGCCGCTGGCGGGCTGGACCCGCATAACGCGCCAGGCCGCGTGCTGGGCAGCCGGCTGTTCACGGCAGTGGGGTTGTTATCGTACAGCTGGTATTTGTGGCACCAGCCTTTGCTGGCTTTGGGGCGTTATTACGATGTAGGCCAGCGTGATCTGCTGCGGGACTGCGTGCTGGGTGGGGTGTTGGCACTGTTGCTGGCCTGGCTCACTTACTGCCTGGTAGAGCAGCCTATACGGCAACGCCGCTGGCGCTGGTTTGCCACGGATAAAGCTACCCTGTGGGCCGGACTGGCCATGTCGGTGCTGGTGTGGCTGGTGGGTAGTGCCGCCATGTATCTGCCTAAAAAATACCCATGGCCAGGCTATCAAAGTATTTTGCAGGTGAAGCAAGACCAGGCCCAGCTACCGCCCGGCTGCGACATGCCAGAGCGTGGTGTGCCGCTCTCACCGCAGGCCAGCTGTCGCATCGGCCCTGCTGGCGCGCCTTTGCAGCTACTAGCCTGGGGCGATTCGCATACAGACCACGCCATGCCGATGTACCAGCTGTTGGCTCAGGCTCAAAACGTCGCTATCCTGCGGCGCGCTTATCATGGCTGCCCGCCATTACTCGATGCTGTACCGGTGGGGGAGGGCAAAGTGCGCAGCTGGTGTCTTAACCACTCGCGTGCTGTCATGGCGGAGCTGGGGCAGTTATCACGTAGCGGGCTGAACGGCGTATTGATGAATGTGCGCTGGAACGGCTATACCGCACTGCCGGTGGCTGGCAGTGCCAGTATCACCGGCCTGGCACCCACCGATATCCAGGGCAAGGTGGCGGTGGCTGGCGCCATGCTGGCAGGTGTAGGTCAGCTCGACCGTGTGCATTCTTTGCAGGTCATGGCCGCCTCGCTAGACCATTTGGCAAGCCAGTTGGCGGTGCTCCAGCTCAAGCTGGTTTTGCTGGCACCCGAGCCGGAAATGCCTTTGTCTGTACCTGAGTGTCTGGCTCGCCGTGGGGAGTCGGCCTGCCATGCACGCCGCGCTGATGTCGATCGCCAGCGCGAGGCTATCCTGCCCATTTTGCAGCAGGTCGCCAGCCGCCACGCCAATGTGCGCGTCTGGGACCCGATCGCCCGCTTTTGCGATGCCCAGACTTGTTATGCCGCTGCAGCTGGTGTGGTGCGCTATCAGGACCAAAACCATCTGACCGCCAGCATGTCCCGCACTCTCCAGGCAGACTTTGCCCCCTTATTCAACTGGGCACGCCAACCTTAAGCCCCGCAATGTCCGTCTGAAAGCACCCTCTTGCGATACACATCGCCAGAGGGTGTTGTTTTTTGCCGCATCGCCAGTAGGTGATCGCCGCATTTTGCTGCCTGGTTGTGTTGCATTGCGGTGTTGGCGGCTGGCCAGGCTTGCTGCCGTGGCCTGGCAGGATTTGTGCACTGCAACTACAGCGCAGGCGCGTTTGAGGTTGCTGAGCATGCTAACGCCTGGTTGTGCGGTACTTTGTTGATTGTCAATGGCATATTCGATGCTTTTGTGTAGTGCGTGGCTTACATTTTTTGCGTTTTTCCCTTTCCTGCCGCTGGTTCTGTGCGCTAGCATTCGCGCTGGCTGATGACGTTTTAGCTAAACGTTAGCTAACAGATAACGCGGTTTGCCACCAAGGTTGGCCGCAGGCAGGAGACAAGCGCGATGACGCGTGTGCTGGTAATAGGCAGTATCAATATGGACATGGTGGTAAATAGCCCCACCATGCCACGGCTGGGTGAAACGCTCAGCGGCAGCGGCTTTGCCACCTATCCGGGCGGCAAGGGTGCCAACCAGGCGGTGGCTGCCGCACGGCTGGGGGCGCAAGTCAGCATGATCGGCTGTGTCGGCCGCGATGCGTTTGGTGCCGAACTAAAAACCGTGCTGGCCAACGAAGGCGTGGACACGCGCTGGGTCAGCGAGGTGGACGTGGCCACTGGCGTGGCCAGCATTACTCTGTGTGGCAGCGATAACGCCATCATCGTGGTGCCGGGCGCCAACCATGCGCTGCAGCCCGCGCAGCTGGACGCCGCCGAGCAGGCCTTTGCCGACGCCGACGTGGTGCTGGCACAGCTGGAAGTGCCGCTGGCTACTGTAGAGCACGCCGCCATGTTGGCCGCACGCCATGGCAAGCCGTTCCTGCTGAACCCGGCGCCAGCGGTGGCGCTGCCGGCCGCGCTGCTGGCCCGCGTCAGCGTACTGACCCCTAACGAATTCGAGCTGGCCACCACGCTGGCCAGCCAGCAGCCATGGCGCGAGCTGGTGGCTGCTGCAGGCGGCCGCATCGTGATGACGCACGGTGCCGAAGGCGCCTTCTTTGCCGATGTCGGTGGCCAGCTGCAGCACCAGCCAGGCTTTGCCGTGACGCCGGTAGACACCACCGGTGCTGGTGACACCTTCAATGGCGCGCTGGCCACCTTCCTGCACCTGGGCCAGCCCGAAGCGGTACGCCGCGCCGCGGCAGCCGGTGCCTTGTCGGTAACGCAGCCTGGCGCACAAGGCGGCATGCCGACCCTGGCCGCACTGGACACCTTTTTGCAGGAGCACGCCGCATGAAAAAGCTGGGTCATCTGAACCGTGATATCGCCCGCGTGCTGGCCTGCCTGGGCCACACCGACAGCATCGTCATCGCCGATTGCGGCCTGCCGGTGCCACCGGGGGTGGAGTGCATCGACGTGTCGCTGGCGCTGGGCGAGCCAGGCTTTGCCCGCGTGCTGGACACCATACTGGCCGATATGGCCTGCGAGCGCGCACTGTTTGCCAGCGAGTGCCACAGCCACAACCCGGCGGTGTCGGCGCTGGCCGCTGCCCTGCCAGGGCAGGGCATTGCCACCGAATTTGTCAGCCACGAAGCGTTCAAGCAGCACTGCCGCCAGGCGCGGGCGGTGATCCGCACCGGCGACGCCACGCCGTACGCCAATGTGATCCTGTACGCCGGCGTGATTTTCTAGGAGGCGGCGATGAAGGTAAGCATGCGTGGCATCTGCAAGGCCTTTGGCCCGGTGCGGGTGCTGGAAAACGTGGACTTCACCCTGCACGGTGGCGAAATCCACGCGCTGATGGGCGAAAACGGCGCCGGCAAGTCCACGCTGATGAAGATCCTCAGCGGTGTGTACCAGCCGGACAGCGGCAGCGTGACGGTAGACGGCCAGGCCGTGGCCATCCGCAGCACCCGCGACGCGGAGGCGGCGGGCATTGCCATCATCCACCAGGAACTGAACCTGATTCCGCAGCTGTCGGTGATGGAAAACCTGTTTCTGGGCCGCGAGCCCTCGCGCTTTGGCGTGATCCAGCGCGCCACCATGCGCCAGCAGGCGCGCGCGCAGCTGGACGCGCTGGGCGCCAGCCAGATCGACGTGGACGCCGAAGCGGGCAGCTTGTCCATCGGCCAGCAGCAGATGGTGGAAATCGCCAAGGCTCTGGCGATGGACGCCCGCGTGCTGATCATGGACGAGCCCACCGCCGCGCTGTCGGCGCGCGAGATCGACACCCTGTTTGCGCTGATGCGCGGCCTGAAGGCACGCGGCGTGGCCATTGTGTACGTGTCGCACCGCATGGAAGAGATCTTTCACATCTGCGACAAGATCAGCGTGCTGCGCGATGGCTGCTTTGTGGGCGAGCGCGTGATTGCCGACACCGGCTTTGACGAAGTGGTGAAGCTGATGGTTGGCCGCGAGATCGGCGACCGCTTCCCGGGGCGCGATGTGCAGCCGGGCGCGGTGCGCTTGGCGGTACGCGGCCTGTCTGACGGCCGCCACATCGACGGCATCAGCTTCGAGGCCCGCGCCGGCGAGGTGCTGGGCATTGCCGGCCTGATGGGCGCCGGGCGCAGCGAAATCCTCAACACGCTGTTTGGCGTGAACCGCCGCACTGCTGGCGACGTCTGGTTGGACGGCGCGCCGCTGGACGTGCGCAGCCCGGCTGCCGCCATTGCTGCCGGCCTGGCGTTTGTGACAGAAGACCGCAAGAGCCAGGGCCTGGTGCTGGGCATGTCGGTACGCGAAAACGCCACGCTGGTGCATCTGGATAGCTACGCCCGCCTGGGCGTGGTAAACGGCGCGGCCGAGCAGGCAGTGGTGGCGCAGCAAATCAGCCAGCTGCGTATCCGCACCCGCGACGCCGAGCTGGACGTGAAATCGCTATCCGGCGGCAACCAGCAAAAAGTGGTGTTTGCCAAATGGCTGGCCAAGCCGCCCAAGGTGCTGCTGCTGGACGAACCCACACGCGGCGTGGACGTAGGCGGCAAGGCCGAGATTTACCACATCATCAACCAGCTGGCCGCCGCCGGCGTGGCCATCGTGATGGTGTCGTCCGAGCTGCCCGAGGTGATGGCGATGAGCAACCGCATTCTGGTGCTGCACGAGGGGCGCCAGACCGCGCTGTTCGATGCGGCCAACCTCAGCCAGGAAGACATCATGGCCGCAGCCACCGGCACCGCCGGCCACGACACCCGCACAACACAGGATTGAGAGCATGACTGCACAACAAAAAGCCACGCTGCAAAAGCTGGGCCCCTTCATCGCGCTGCTGGTGGTTTCCGGCGCGCTGGCCATCATGAGCCCGGATTTCCTCACCGTGGGCAACCTGATGAACGTGATGCGCCAGGTGTCGATCAACGCCTTGATCGCCTTTGGCATGACGCTGGTCATCCTGCTGGGCGGCATCGACCTGTCGGTCGGTTCCATCCTGGCGCTGTCGTCGGTATGCATTGCGCTGATGATCCAGAGCGGGCTGGACCCGGTGCTGGCTACGCTGCTGGGCATTGGCGCTGGCGCGGCCATGGGCTTTGCCAACGGCTGGATCATCAGCAAGGGCAAGGTGGCGCCGTTTATCGCCACGCTGGCGTCGATGACCATTCTGCGCGGCCTGTCGCTGGTGTTTTCCGGTGGCAGCCCCATTACCGGCCTGGACAGTGATTTCTTCCAGATGCTGGGTGGCGGCTACGTGGCCGGCCTGGTACCGGTACCGGTGGTGTGGATGCTGCTGATGTTTGCCGGCTTCTGGTTCCTGCTGAAGCAGACCGTGTTCGGCCGCCACGTGTACGCCACCGGCGGTAACGAGGAAGCTTCGCGCCTGTCCGGCGTGAAGGTGGATCGCGTCAAGATCTGGGTCTATACCGTGTCCGGTGCCATGTCGGCGATGGCGGGCGTGGTGCTGACCTCGCGCCTGAACTCGGCGCAGCCTACCGCCGGTACCGGCTACGAGCTGGACGCCATTGCAGCGGTAGTGCTGGGCGGCACCAGCCTTACCGGCGGGCGCGGCTGGATCTTCGGCACCCTGATGGGGGCGCTGCTGATCGGCGTACTGAATAACGGCCTCAACCTGCTGGGCGTGTCGTCGTTCTACCAGCAAGTGATCAAGGGCGCAGTCATCCTGCTGGCGGTGCTGCTGGACCGCGCAGGCAAGAAGTAAACCGGTCGCCGGCAGGTGGCCGGCGGCGGCAACACGTGTAGTTCAATAAAACAGGGAGTCGCACCATGAATCGCATCATTACCCCGCTGCTGGCCAGCCTGCTGGCTTTCGGTATCGCCGCCTGCTCCAAGCAAGGCCCGGACAGTGCACCGGCCGCCGCCAGCGAGCCGGCTGCTGTGGCCAGCACCGCTACCGTTGGCCTGGCCGTATCCACGCTGAACAACCCGTTCTTCGTGTCGCTGCGTGACGGCGCCGAAGCCGAGGCCAAGAAAGAAGGCATCAACCTGATTACCGTGGACGCGCAGGACGACCCGGCCAAGCAACAGGCCAGCGTGGAAGACCTGATCCAGAAGAAAGTGAACGTCATCCTGATCAACCCGACCGACTCCGCCGCGGTAGCCAATGTGGTGAAAGAAGCCACCAGCAAGGGTATCAAGGTGGTATCGCTGGACCGTAGCGTGACCGGTGCCGACGTGAGCGCCCACATCGCCTCCGACAACGTGGCGGGTGGCAAGATGGCTGGCGAGTTCCTGCTGGAAAAACTGGGTGGCAAGGGCAGTATCGTGGAGCTGGAAGGCATTGCCGGTTCCTCCGCAGCGCGCGAGCGTGGCCAGGGTTTCCATCAGGTAGTAGACGGCAAGGCCGACGTGAAACTGCTGGCCAAACAGCCGGCCGACTTTGACCGCGCCAAGGGCCTGTCGGTGATGGAAAACATCATCCAGGGTAACAAGGGCATCCAGGGCGTATTTGCGCACAACGACGAAATGGCGCTGGGCGCAGTGAAAGCCATCCAGGCTGCCGGCCTGAAGAACGTGGTGGTGGTGGGCTTTGATGCGACCGCCGACGCCGTGGCCGCAGTAAAAGGTGGCACCCTGGCCGCTACCGTACAGCAACAGCCGGAACTGATCGGCCAGTACGGCGTACAGACCGCCAAGAAACTGATCGCCGGCCAGCCGGTAGACAAGTTCATTCCGGTACCGCTGAACCTGGTGAAGTAAACCTGGTGAAGTAAGCTGCACATGCGGCCAACCCGCTATGAAGGGGAGGCGCTGTAATACAATCAGGGTCCCTGTCGGCACCGTGCTGGCAGGGATTTTCTTTGCCCCGCCATACCGCAGGAGTTTTTCATGACGTTTCAGCGCCTGACCATTGACGATGTTGCCCGCATTGCCGGGGTGTCGCGCACCACGGCCAGCATGGTGCTCAATGGCCACGCCGAGCGTTACCGCATTGCCCAGGCCACCGTGGAGCGGGTCGAGCAGGTGGCGCGCGAGCTGAACTTCAGCCCGTCGCACTCGGCGCGTTCACTGCGCAACCGCCGCAGCCAGGCTATTGGCCTGGTGATACCCGACCTGACCAACGCCAGCCACGCCGCGCTGGCGCAGGCGCTGGAAAACCTGTGCCGCGCCCGCGACCTGCAGCTGCTGATGGTCACCAGCGACGAAGACCCGGAGCGCGAAAGCGCCGGCATGACCCAGCTGGTGGCACGCCAGGTAGACGGCATGCTGGTGGTGCCCTGTAGCAGCGATGCCCGCCATTACCAGAAATGGACACGCCGCCTGCCGCTGGTGTTTGTCGATCGCCGTCTGGACGACAGCGGCATCCCCTCGGTGGTGACCGCCGCTACTGACAGCGTGGTGCAATTGCTGGCCCCCAGGTTGGCCGCAGGCATCAGCGAGCTGGTGTACTTTGGTGGCCAGGCCGCGCTATCGCCCAGCCGCGACCGCCTGGCGGGTTACCGCCAGGCACTGGCCAACGCCGGCTTGGCCGAACAGCCGGGCTGGGTGTGCGAACGCGACTTCCTGCGCGAATCCGGCTACGCCATGATGCGCGATTGGCATGCGGCCAACGGGCGTTACCCGCAGGCGCTGTTTACCGCCTCCATTACCCTGCTGGAAGGCGTACTGGCGTATCTGCGCCAGCACGGCCTGCACGACGCGCCGCGCAGCATGATGACTTTCGACCACCACGCGCTGCTGGACTGCCTGCCGCTGGCCATTGATGCGGTACAGCAGGATTCGGAAGGCTTGGCCGTTGCCAGCCTGGCTAAAGTGCTGGCTTTGCTGGAAGGCCAGCCGCTACCGGCTACCGACACTCGTATCGCCGCCACCTTGCTGCGCAGCCCGCACGGCGGCTAGGGCGGCTGGCTGGTAGAATGGCTACTTTCGTATTTGCCTGACCCCGCCACATGAATAATGACCTGCTCGCCGGCCTGAACGCCGAACAACTTTCCGCCGTAACCTGGCCTGCCAAGAGTGCGCTGGTGCTGGCTGGCGCCGGCAGTGGCAAAACGCGGGTGCTCACCACGCGCATTGCCTGGCTACTGCAAACCGGCCAGGCCAACCCGGCCAGCATTCTGGCGGTAACGTTTACCAATAAAGCCGCGCGCGAAATGCAGACACGCCTGGCCGCCATGATGCCGGTGAACGTGAAAACCATGTGGATCGGTACCTTCCACGGCCTGTGTAACCGCCTGCTGCGCATGCACTACCGCGATACCGGCCTGCCGCAGACCTTCCAGATTCTGGATAGCGGCGAGCAGCAAAGCGCCATCAAGCGCCTGCTCAAAAGCCTGGACATCTCGGACGAAAAATTTCCGCCCAAACAGGTGCAGCAGTTCATCAACGGCCAGAAAGAAGCCGGCGTGCGTGCCGGCCAGCTGAGTGCGCACGACCCGTATACCAAAAAGCTGATCGAGCTGTACGCTGCCTACGACGCGCAGTGCAACCGCGAAGGCGTGGTGGATTTTGCCGAGCTGCTGCTGCGCAGTTACGAGCTGTTGTCGCGCAATGCGGCCTTGTGCGAGCACTATCGCGCCCGTTTCCGCTTTGTGCTGGTGGACGAATTCCAGGATACCAACCGCCTGCAGTACGCCTGGCTCAAGCTGCTGGCCGGCCCCGACAACGCGCTGTTTGCCGTGGGGGATGACGACCAGTCCATCTACGCCTTCCGTGGCGCCGAAGTAGGCAATATGCGCGCGCTGCTGGCCGACTACGGCGTAGCGGCCCCGGTGCGGCTGGAGCAGAACTACCGCTCGGCCGGCACCATTCTGGATGCGGCCAACGCGCTGATCGAACGCAACGACGGCCGCCTGGGCAAACAGCTGTGGACCGCGGCCGGCCCCGGCGACAAGATCCGCCTGTTTGATGCCTATTCCGATGGCGAAGAAGCGCAATTCATCGTGGACGAAGTCAAAGCGCTCAAGCGTGATGGCTGGGACCTGTCCGACATGGCGGTGCTGTACCGCAGCAACGCCCAGTCGCGCATTCTGGAGCATGTGCTGGTGCAGGCAGGCGTGGCCTATCGCATTTACGGCGGCCTGCGCTTTTTCGAGCGCCAGGAAATCAAGCACGCGCTGGCCTACCTGCGTCTGGCTATCAACCCTGACGACGACAATGCCCTGCTGCGCGTGATCAACGTACCAGCCCGCGGCATTGGTGCCCGCACGGTGGAAAACCTGCAAACCGCCAGCCGCGAGCAGGGCGTCAGCCTGTGGCAGGCCGCGTGCGGGGCGGGTGGCGGGCGTACCGCCGGCAAGCTGGCCGAGTTTGTACTGCTGGTGGAAAAACTGCGCCAGCGCTGCGAGCCCTTGAACCTGGCCGAGCAAGTGAGCCTGGTCATCGACGACTCCGGCCTGCGTGCCATGTACGAGGCCGACAAGAAAGACGGCGAAGAGCGCCTGGCCAACCTGGACGAGCTGATCAATGCCGCCACCGGCTTCATGCCGCAAGAGCCGCAGCTGGCCGTGGTCGAGTTCCTGACCCAGGCTAGTCTGGAAGCGGGCGATCATCAGGCCGATGCGGGTGAAGACGCCTTGCAGCTGATGACCGTACACGCGGCCAAAGGGCTCGAATTCAACGCCGTATTTGTGGGGGGCCTGGAAGAAGGGCTGTTCCCGCACGAAAACAGCTTTAATGACGCCAAGGGTCTGGAAGAAGAGCGGCGGCTGATGTACGTGGCCATCACTCGTGCCAGACAGCGGCTTTACCTTACCAATGCGCAAAGCCGCATGCTGCACGGGCAGAGCCGTTACCCCATCCGCTCGCGCTTTGTGGACGAGATTCCGGCCGAGCTGTTACAGGTTTTATCTGCTACGGTAAAAGCTGCGCCTGTTGCCAGCCGTACAAGCTGGGTCGAGCCGGCCTTTGTGCAGCAAAAGGCTGCCGCCCGGCAGGGAGGCTGGCGTGTGGGCCAGTCGCTGAGCCATACCAAGTTCGGTGCCGGGGTAGTGATCAATGCCGAAGGCGCGGGGGAGGATGTGCGCTTGCAGATCAATTTTGCCGAGCATGGCATCAAGTGGCTGGATTTGCGTTACGCTGCTGACAAACTGACGTCTCTATAAGCCACCAACATAACAAAAGCGGGGCAATACATGAGTTCGCTGTCCAATCAATCGACTACCTTTAATGCCATTACCAGTGCCAAGGAAGCCACTGGCAGACGGGATTACTCCAACCCGTTTACCAAAAAGCAGTTTCTGGTAGTGGATTGCGTGCCGGAAATGCAGCGCGCCATGTCCATGACGCTGCAGTCTTTCGGCGCCGAAAAAGTGGAATACGCCGGCAAAGCCAGCGATGCGCTGGTGAAACTGATGCGCTACGACTTTGACGTAGTGCTGTGCGATTACGATTTGGGCGGCGGTAGCGATGGCCTGTATCTGTACGAAGAGGCCAAGGAGCGCAACCTGCTCAAGCAGTCTTGTGTGTTCATGATTGTCAGCGGTGAGCGCCGCGCTGCCAAGGTGCTGTCGGCGGCCGAGCTGGCGCCGGACGGCTACTTGCTGAAGCCGTTTACCGGCGAAGAGCTGGCCAAGCGGCTGGAAGTGGCCATGCGTCGCCGCGATGCATTCAAGGTGGTGGACGAGGCCTTGATGAGCCATGACTACATGGCCGCCATTGAGGCGTGCGGCAAGAAAATCAGCGAACGCAACGAATTCAGCCTCGACTTCATGAAGCTCAAGGGTAGCCTGAGCATGAAAATCGGCGACTATGACTCGGCGCACAACCTGTACCAGCAGGTGCTGAAGATCAAGGAAATCCCGTGGGCCAAGGTGGGCATGGCCAAATCCATGGCTGGCCTCAAAAAGGTAGAGCCAGCCATTGCGCTGTTCCAGCAGGTGATCGTGGAAAACGATCGCGTGATGGAGGCCTACGACTGGCTGGCCAAGCTATACCAGGACAACCATGACCTGGACAAGGCACAGCAAACCCTCAAGCGCGCCACCGAGCTATCCCCGGCCACCATTCGCCGCCACCAGGCATTAGGCCAGGTGGCCGAGGAAAACGGCGATATGGAGCAGGCCAAAAAAGCCTACGCAACGACGCTCGATCTGGCCAAGGCCAGCTGGCACCGCAGCCCGGCACATTACGCTACGCTGGTGCGCGCGCAGCTGGCCAATAGCGAAAAAGCCGAAGCATCCAAAACGCTGGCTTCGCTACGCCGGGACTACAAGCACAACCCGGAAGGCGAGTGGATGGCCGATGTCGTGGACAGCACCATTCAGAGCCATGGCGGGAACAAGGCGGCCGCAGAAAAGCTGCTGCGTTCGGCCGAAGAGCGTATGCCGCAGCTCACAAAGCTGAAAGATAGCGACCGCCTGGAGTTTGCCCGTGCCTGCTATGGCCAGGGGCAGCATGATATGGGCGACAAGGTCGCCAGTAGCCTTGTGCGCAATAACCACGACAACGAAGAGCTGCTGCAAAAGCTCTCTACCATGTTTGACCAGGTTGGCCGCGGTGACGCCGGGCGCGAGCTGATTGCCAGCAATGTGCAGGGTATTGTCGACCTGAACAACCAGGCGGTACGCGAGGCGCAGTCGGGCGATCACGACAAGGCCATTGCGCTGTTCCAGAAGGCATTGCAGGAAATGCCGGAGAACGTGCAGCTGATGCTCAACCTGGTCAACGCCATCATTGCCCAGTGTCACCGTCAGGGCTGGCACGAAAGCAATATCAAGCACGCGCACGAACTGCTGCAGCGTGTGCGGGAAATGGCACCGACCAATAATAAATTCCAGAAACTGCTCCAGGCGTGGCGTAGCCTGATCGACCAGCATCAGAAGCGGGAATTCCTGCTGTGAGCCATGCATGGCGCCGCGGTATACAGCCCCTGTTGTTTATGGGGCTGTTTTCTTGCTGGCTGCTGTTTGGTGTCATTGGCTGGGTTTGGCTGGAAACCGGCGAGCGCCATGCTGCCCAGCAAGTGCTGGATGAGCAGGCCGAGCACCAGCTGGGGCAGCTGCGTACGCAGCTGGATGCCATGCAGCAAGAGGCCAGGCAGCTATTGCGCAGCCTGGCGCTTACCCGGCATGAAGGTAGTGAACAATTCTCGCCTTACCTGGCCGGTTTGCGCCGGCACCATCCCCAGCTGGGCACGGTGGCCTTGCTGGCGGCCAACCCTGCCCAGGGCAGGCTGCTGGAAGTACAGGCCTTTGTCCCTTTCCAGCTGGGTGGTGCCTTGCTACCCACGCAGGATCTGGCCAGATTGCCACTGCTTATGCCGGCATTGCCAGGCTTGCAGCGTGGCCAGGCGCAGGTAGTGGTCTGGCAACGCCGTTCACCAGAGCAGCTATTGCTGATTTTGCCCGGCCAGCAAGGGATGGCGCTGGCTATCTGGCTGCAGCCGCAAGCCTTGCTGCCAGACAGTGGCCGCGATGGCGTGCAGGCCGTGTTGTCAGTAGATCCTGCGGCACCGCCCGCGGCAAGCGGGGCGGGCAAGCTGCTGAGCCAGCAAGCACTGCGCAGTGGTGCTGTTGAGTTGAACCTTACCCTGTGGCGCCCCTGGCAGCCTTTGGCACAGCTGTCGTGGCGCAGCATGGTGTTGCTGGCTTTCATGTTGCTGCTCTGGCTGTTGGGCTGGCAGTCGTGGCGGCAAAGCCGGGCTTTGTTGCGGCAGACCCGGCAAGCACGCCGTTTGCAGGCGCAATGGCTGCAGCAGGCTACGCAGCAGGCTCCGGTGTCTTCACAGCGGGCCTTGGCTACGCTGGAGCGCCAGTTGCAAAACCTGCCACCAGGCAACCTGATGCGTGTCTGGTGGGTGCATGGTCAAGGCGTGCGCCGTCGAAATTTCCATTTGGCCAATGCCATGCTCCAGCTCGAAAACCAGCTGGCTAAAGCCCCGTTTGACGGGCTGACCGTGATGCGCCTGCGTCAGGGCCACGTGTTGCTGGTACTGCTGCAGGATGAGGCGGGCATGGCCACCAATGGTCAGCGCTTATCGTACTGGCTGACTGCCGCAATGGGTGGGCGGCCCGATGAGGCCGGTATGCTGTGGCACTGCTTCGAGATGGATAAGGGGGTGGCGGAGCTCGAGCGCGCCTTGGTGGGGGCATCGATTACGCCGCTTTATCATACCGCGCAGCACCTTGCGCCCGGGCACTAATGCCGGGCTGCCGGTTTTGCAGTACAATTGCCGCCATCGCCAACCGGGGAACGCACATGTATCAATCCGAATTTACTGCCTTCATGAACGGCTTTCTGGAAAAGAACCCGCAAGTCGATACCGAGCGCCGCGAGCTGCGCCTGACCTGGTGGGAGCGTACGCTGGACCTGGACGATCTGCGCCGCTGGAAAGCGTCCCGCGTGCCACAGAAGCCTTACGTTTACCAGCCAGAGTAAGCTGCCTGACCGGTGTGTCGGGCGGCACCATGAAATAAGGCCCGCCGAGCCTCGGCCGTGATGAAAACCCTGCTTGCCCCGCACGCAGGGTTTGTCTTGTAAACAGCCGGCTAGCCTGCGCCGGGTATGCAACTGCTGCATCCTGGCTTTGGCTGGCCTGGTAAAAACCAGACGGGCAGCTTTGTCAGCCGCCTCAACGCCCGCAAGGGCGTTTGTTTTTTGAGCATCAGCATGACCAGACAAACCATGACCATGAGCGACGATGTCGCGAGCTACTTGCTGCAAATCGGTGTCACCGAGCACCCGGTGCAGCGCGCCCTGCGCGAATTTACCGCCGGCCACCGCATGGCCAAAATGCAGATTGCCCCCGAGCAGGGCCAATTCCTGCGCTGGCTGGTTGGCCTCACCGGCGCGCGCCGCTATCTGGAAATCGGTACCTTTACCGGCTATAGCGCCTTGACCGTTGCCCTGGCCATGGGCGAACAGGGTAGTACCGTATGCTGCGACATGAGCGTGGAGTTCACTACCATCGCGCGGGACTACTGGCAGCAAGCCGGCGTGGCCGAACGCATCGACCTGTATGTACAGCCTGCAACACAGACGCTGGCCATGTTGCTGGAGCAGGGTGGGGCAGGCAGCTTTGATCTGGCGTTCATCGATGCCGACAAGCAGAACTATCCGGCCTATTACGAAACCTGCTTGCAGCTGGTGCGCCCGGGCGGGATTATTGCCATCGATAATATCCTGCTTAATGGCAGGGTAGTGGCCCCGCAGCCGGACCACCCGCGCAGCGTGCACGTCATGCACGAATTCAACGCCAAGCTGCTGGCTGACCCGCGCGTCAGCCTGTGCATCTTGCCCATGGGCGATGGCATGACCCTGCTGCGCCGCCTGTAAGCGCCGTAGCGCGGAACCCGTTGTGCGCGGGCTGGTCTGTCAATCACGCCTTTTAGTCCGCCGCCGGTGTTAACATCGGCATGTTATTGAAACAGGATAAGCCCATGTTGCAACGCCGCCCGCGCCGCATGATGAACCAGATGAATGTGGTGCCCTACATCGACGTGATGCTGGTACTGCTGGTGATCTTCATGGTGACCGCCCCCATGTTCACTCCGGGGGTGATTGATGTGCCCAGTGTGAGCCGCGCCGCCCAGGTAGACACCACGCCGCTGGAAATCAGCATTGAAGCCAGTGGTGCCTACTTTGTCGGCGAAGGCGGCAAGCGTGAGCCTGCGGCCAACCTGGACGCGCTCATCACCATGGTGCAGGCGCGCCTGAAGGATGGCCGCCCGGTGGTCGTGACCGCGCACCAGGACCTGAAATACAGCGAAGTGGTCAAGGTGGCCGACAAGCTGCACGCCGCCGGTATCCAGCGCGTGGCGCTAACGGTACGCCAGCAGGGTAGCTGATGATCGCCTCCCGCCAACCTGGTGCGGCTTCATGGCTGCTGTCCGCACTCTTGCACGTGGCTGTCCTGCTATGCCTGTGGCTCTCCGCCACGCCAGCGCAGATCAAGACACCGCCACCACTAGCTCTAGAGCTATGGGCCGGTAATGCCGGCCAGGTGGCAGCGCCAGTCGCTATGCCCGCCCCCGCGCCCGCACCAGCGCCGAAAGTGGCCGCCAACGCACCACCTCCGCCACCGGCCCCGGTGCAGGACAACCCGGCTGCCGATGTCAAAGTTCTGGCCGACAAACCCGCCAGGAAACCGCCGCTGCCGGAAAGCAAACCGGCCGAGAAAGCACCGCCGCTCGCCAAGGCCAAGCCGGAGCTTGCCAAGCCGGCACCCACTGCGCCAGTGAAGCCCGCTACCAGTGTGGCGGCCAAGCCTGCGGCCAACCCCAAACCGGCTGCCGTAAAAACAGACGACTTGCTGGCCGAGCTGGATGCCTTGCCACCCGGCCCCGGGCACGGCAAGGTGAGCCAGGCGGGGGCTAAAACCGGTGCCAAAACCGGCGCGGCCAACGGCCAGCCAGACCAGAAACAGCAGTACGGCGAGGCCATCAAGAACCGTGTGCGCCCGTATATCGTGATACCTGACGGCATCAAGGGTAACCCGGAGGCATCGGTGGAGGTCATCATCTTGCCGACGCTGGAAATCCGCAGTACGCGTATCCTGCGCAGTAGCGGCTCGGCTGCGTGGGACCAGGCGGTATTGGCGGCACTGGCCGAAGTGCGGCGTTTCCCGCCGCTACCCAAAGGCGCCGACTTTGCCGACTATCGTCGTATCACCCTCAATTTCCGCCCCAAGGAGTAATGCCTTGCACCGACTCATTGCCTACTGCTGGCGCGTATTGCTGCTGGCCATGATGTTGGCCGCACCGCTGGCGCGCGCCGACCTGACCGTGGATATCGTGGGCGGCGGCAGCAGCCGTTACCCGCTCACCATTTTGCCCATGCAAAACGAAGAGTGGCTGCCCGAGGCGGTAACACAAACCGTCAAAAGCGACCTGGCCATGACCGGCTTGTTCGGCTTGCTGGAGCCACCCGGCGGTACGGCGCTGCCGGCCTCGCCGCAGGCCTTCGACCCCGTGCCATGGCAGCAAAACGGCAGCCGTGCCGTGCTGTACGGCAAAGTCAGCAAGCTAGACGGTGGCCTGTTGCGCCTGACTTTCTGGGCTGAAACCGTCAACCCGCGCGAGCAAAAGCTGGCCGCCGAGTTTGATGTCCACAGCTCGCAGCTGCGCGATGTTGCGCACCGCATTGCCGACATGGTTTACGAGGCACTGCTTGGCAGCAAGAGCCTGTTTGCCAGCCGCATAGCCTTTGTGGTGCAGAAGGGTAAAGAGTCGCGCCTGCAAGTGGCCGACGTGGACGGCCGCCGTGCGCAAACCGTGCTGCGCTCGGCCGAGCCCATCATTTCACCGGCCTGGAGCCCGGATGGCAGCCGCCTGGCGTATGTCTCGTTCGAAAACAAGAAACCGGTGATTTACGTACAAGACCTGGCCACCGGCCAGCGTCGCTTGCTGGCCAACTTCAAAGGCAGCAATTCGGCACCGACCTGGAGCCCGGATGGCCGCAAGCTGGCCATCGTGCTGACATTAAGCGGTAATTCGCAGGTGTATATTATCAATGCCGATGGCACCGGCTTAAGCCGTTTCTCTTATAGTGATGCCATCGATACCGAGCCGGTGTTCAGCCCGGATGGCCGCCAGATTGCGTTTGTGTCCGACCGCAGCGGTGGGCCGCAGATTTATATCCAGGCACTGGATGGCAGCAAGACCGTGCGCCGGGTGACTTACCAGGGTGCCTATAATGTGTCGCCGGCTTTCTCGCCGGATGGCCGCCAGCTGGCTTATGTGCGCCGCGAAGCCGGGCGCTTCAAGGTGATGCTGCAAGACCTGGCTACCGGGGATGCGCGCATGATCAGCAATAGTGCTTTTGACGAGTCGCCCAGCTTTGCCCCCAACGGCAAAATGGTGCTGTACGCCAGCGACGAAGGCGGCCGTAGCGTGCTGTACGCCGCCTCTACCCAGCACCCTGGCCGCGTCAAGCTAGGGGTGCTGGAGGGCCAGGTGCAAGACGCTGCCTGGGGGCCATTCAACCCTTGATGCCTGCAGTACCGGAACTTTGCTTTTGTTCAAAAGTCTTTACGGTTTACCCGAATAAATTTCACTGGCTGCACCCGGCCAGCCAGAACAAGGAGCGTCGCATGAAAGTCTTACCCTTCGTCGTAGCCGCAGCCGCGGTGTTGCTCAGTGCCTGCGCCAGTACCAGCAACCCGGCCGATGGTGCCAATGCCGGCAATGCGGCCATCGTGTCAGGCAATAGTGGCAGTTCTACCGGTAGTGCAGGCAATAGCAGCCTGAACCCGGCCCAGCCGCTGCCGCAGGTAGACGCGGTCGGTGCCGAAGCAGCAGCGTACGCGGGTGTAAATGGCAAGAGCGTGTTTTTTGATTTTGACCAGTTCGCCATCAAGGACGAGTACAAGGGTGTGGTAGAAGCGCATGCCGCCTATCTGGGCAAGTACAAAGGGCACGTGCTGGTACAAGGCAACACCGACGTACGCGGTAGCCGCGAATACAACCTGGCGCTGGGCCAGCGCCGCGCCGAAAGCGTGAAACAGTCGCTGGAAGTGCTGGGTGTGAAGCCGGAGCAGGTAGAGGCGGTGAGCTTTGGCATGGAAAAACCCCGTGCTACCGGTAACACCGATGGCGATCATGCGCAGAACCGCCGCGCAGACTTCGTTTACCAGTAAGCAAGCGGCCACTGTCTAGGCCGGCTGGCTTGACCTGCACCCGGGAAGGCGTCAACCTTTCCGGGTTATCCATTTAGCAAAGCCCGAACTGCCATGCGTAACCGACTGTTCCCCCTGCTGTTGCCCATCGTACTGGGTGCATGCGCCACCACCACCGACCTGGAGCAGGCGCGTCTGGACCTGGAAAGCAAGCTGGCCAACTCCAGCCAGCAGGCCAGTGCCCGTTTGTCGGATGTCGAGGCCAAGCTGGCCAACCAGCGCCTGCTGGACCTGGTGAACCAGGTCACCCTGCTGAAAGGCGAGATGTCCACGCTGCGCGGGCAGAACGAGGTACTGCAACACCAGGTAGCCGAAACGCAAAAGCGCCAGAACGACCTGTACAACGACATCGACCTGCGTCTGGGTAAGCTGGAAAAGCAGCTGCGCGAGGCCAGCCAGCCGCAAGCCGAGGCCCCGGCCACCGAGCCGGCTGCGGCCAACCCGGCTGATGCAGCGCTAGCGCGGGCGCTGGAAGTGCTGCGTGCCCGCGACTTTGCCAAATCGCTGCCGCTGCTCAAAGCCGTAGCCGATGGCTACCCGGGTAGCGAACAGGGCCTGGAGGCCACTTACTGGATGGGTGTGGCACACACCGCGCTGAAGCAGTACAGCGCCGCTATCGATATTCAGCGCCGCTTCGCTGAGCAATACCCCAAGCACCCGAAGGCCGCCGAAACCCTGCGCCTGATGGCGGGTAACCAGCTGCAGCTGGAGCAGAAAGACCAGGCCCGCCTGACCCTGCGCAAAATCATCAAGCAATACCCGGGCACCCCGGCGGCGCAGCGCGCCCAGCAACAGCTGGCCACGCTATAACCGAGTCAAGGCGTACGCGCCGCTATCGAAAAGCCGGCTTTCCCACGGGAATGCCGGCTTTGTCTTGCCGGGAAGATGCTTCCGTGGAAGGTAAATCCCGGCGGCAAGCCCTTGCCAAATCAGGTAAAATTCCGTTTTTTCCCCTTCTTGACGGAATCAGCCTCCATGATCGAAGTTGGCATCGTGATGGGTAGTAATAGCGACTGGGAAGTCATGCAAAACGCCGCGCGCGTTCTCAAAGACTTCGGCATCGCTTTCGAAACCCGCGTCGTCTCCGCCCACCGTACCCCCGACCTTCTGTTCCAGTACGCCGAAACCGCCGAAGCGCGTGGCCTGAAAGCCATCATCGCCGGAGCCGGTGGCGCCGCCCACCTGCCGGGCATGCTGGCCGCCAAGACCCACATTCCGGTACTGGGTGTGCCTGTGCCGTCCAAATACCTGCGTGGCGAAGACTCGCTGCTGTCCATCGTGCAAATGCCCAAAGGCATTCCCGTGGCCACCTTTGCCATCGGCGAAGCCGGTGCGGCCAACGCTGGCCTGTTTGCCATTGCCATGCTGGCCAATGGCAACCCCGAGCTGGCGGCGAAACTGAAGGCGTTCCGCAAACAACAAGAAGAAACCGTGCTGGCCATGAGCCTGCCGGAGGTGCAGTAATGGCTGCCATTTTGCCGCCAGCCATGCTGGGCATCCTCGGTGGTGGCCAGCTGGGCCGCATGTTCGTTACCGCCGCCAAACGCATGGGTTACCGCGTAACGGTGCTGGACCCGGACGCCAATGCCCCGGCGGCCGAGTTTGCCGACGTACACCTGTGTGCCGCGTTTGACGACGCCGACGCACTGGCCACCTTGGCGCGTACCTGTGCCGCCGTGACCACCGAGTTCGAGAACGTCAACGCCGACGCCATGCGCCTGCTGGCCAAAACTACCCGCGTGTCGCCGTCTGGCGACTGCGTGGCCATTGCCCAGGACCGCATTGCCGAAAAAAGCTGGGTAGCCAAGGCTGGCCTGCCTACCGCGCCGTATCTGGCGATTGAAAGCGTAGAGGACATCCAGGTCGAGCTGTCGCCCTACCTGCCGGGCATTCTCAAGACCGCCCGCCTGGGCTACGACGGCAAAGGCCAGGTACGCGTGAAAACCGCCGACGAAGCCCGCGCGGCGTACGCCAACCTGGGTGGCCAGGCCTGTGTGCTGGAAAAGATGCTGGACCTGAAGCTGGAAGTGTCCGCCATTGTGACCCGTACCAGTGCGGCGCAAGTGGCGGTGTTCCCGGTATCGGAAAACATCCACAAGAACGGCATTCTGGATGAGTCCATCGTGCCGGCGCGCATTGCCCCCGAGTTGGCCGCACGCGCCCAGCAATACGCCAAGCAGCTGGCCGAGGCGCTGGATTACGTCGGCGTACTGGCAGTCGAATTCTTCGTACTGGGCGACGATAGCCTGGTGGTCAACGAAATGGCGCCGCGCCCGCATAACTCCGGCCATTACACCATTGATGCCTGCGTCACCGACCAGTACCAGCAGCAAGTGCGCGCCATGTGCGGCCTGCTGCCCGGCAGGACCGATCTGCTGTCGCCGGTGGTGATGGTGAACTTGCTGGGCGATGTGTGGGGCGAGGACGGCAGCGAGCCGAACTGGGCCGTGCTGATGGAAGCGCCCAACGCCCACCTGCACAGCTACGGCAAGAAACAAGCCCGGCCAGGCCGCAAGATGGCGCACTACTGTGTGCTGGCGGCCAACGTAGACGACGCGCTGGAACAGGCGCGTGCGCTGAAAGATACCTTGTAATGAAAACAGGCGACGCCCACAAGGCGTCGCTTTTTGCTTTGTGAAGGAAGTTTCATGACCCAACTGACCAGCCTGAAAAAAATCTACTCGGGTAAAGTACGCGACCTGTACGAGATCGACGATCAGCGCATGCTGATGGTGGCCAGCGATCGCCTGTCCGCTTTCGACGTGATCCTGGACGACCCGATTCCGGGCAAGGGCCAGATCCTCACCGCCATTTCCAATTTCTGGTTCGACACCCTGAAAGACGTGGTGCCCAACCACCTGACCGGCGACAAGGTAGAAGACGTAGTCGCCGCTGCCGAGCTGCCGCTGGTGGCCGGCCGTGCCGTGGTGGCCAAGCGCCTGAAGCCGGTGATGATCGAAGCCGTCGTACGCGGCTACCTCGCGGGCTCCGGCTGGAAGGAATACCAGAAGTCCGGCACCGTGTGCGGCATTGCCCTGCCTGCCGGCCTGCAGGAGTCCAGCAAGCTGCCCGCGCCTATCTTTACCCCGTCTACCAAGGCGGCGGTAGGCGACCACGACGAAAACATTACCTTTGCCCAGTGCGAAGCCATCGTGGGTGCCGAGTTGGCCGCCAAGGTGCGTGACACCGCCATCCTGCTGTACCAGACCGCCGCGGCCTTTGCGGCCAAGCGTGGCATCATCATCTGCGACACCAAATTCGAGTTCGGCCTGGACGCCGACGGCACCCTGGTGCTGATGGATGAGGCGCTGACGCCGGACTCCAGCCGTTTCTGGCCTGCCGACAGCTACGCCGAAGGCACCACGCCACCGTCGTTCGACAAGCAGTTCGTGCGTGACTGGTTGGAAGCTTCCGGCTGGAACAAGGCACCGCCAGCACCGGCCGTACCGCTGGACGTACGCGAGAAAACCGCGGCCAAATACCGCGAGGCGCTGGAGCGCCTGACCGCACAGTAAGCCCTGGCATAAGCCAGACGCTTGCCCGGCCCGCCTTGTGCGGGCTTTTTCATCCCCGCCAGCCGCACTGGTGGCATACTTGCGTTTTTATCGAACTTGCCAAGGGAGTAGCTCATATGGCCCGTAGCCAGCCCGCGCTCAGCACCGCCCGTTTACAGCTTTTGCCGCCAGAAGCGGCCTGGGCCCGCGCCGTTCGCGACTACCAGCTGCGCAACCGCGAGCACCTGGCCCCGTGGGACCCGACCCACGGCGATATGTACTTTACCGAGCTGTTCTGGGGCATGCGCCTGCGCGAGCGCATCGAGGATTTCAAGCTGGGCCGTGGTGCCATGTTTCTGGTGATGCACGACAAGCAGCCAGGGCAGGTCATCGGTACCATCGCCCTGAGCAATATCGTGCGCGGCGTGTTTCAGGCCTGTCACCTGGGCTACAACATCGACCATGCCTACCAGGGGCAGGGCATGATGAGCGAGGCGGTCGAGGCGGTGGTGCAGTTTGCCTTCCGCGACCTGGGCCTGCACCGCGTACAGGCCAACTATCAGCCGGAAAACCAGCGCAGCGCGCGCCTGCTGGCCAAGCTGGGCTTTACCATTGAGGGCGAGGCCAAGGATTACCTGTTTCTGAACGGTGCCTGGCGCGACCATGTGCTGACTTCGCGCCGCAACCCGGATTTCGACAGCACGCCGCTACGCGCCTGAGCGTTTGCAAGCTGCCCGCCGTGCCGCAAGGTTGGCCGCATGGCGGAAAAGGCCTATTCCTCATAGGGTTGGCGGATTTTTTGCATGCGTTATGATGTGGCCTCTTCATCATGCAAGGTGTTCCGATGACGCTAGACCCTGTCGTGCTGTTTTTCGTGCTGGGCTTGCTGGCTGCGCTAGCCAAGTCCGATCTGAAACTCCCCCCCGCATTGTACGAAACCCTGTCGGTGTTCCTGCTGATCGCCATCGGCCTGAAGGGCGGGGTGGCTTTATCCAAGCTCACGGGCAGTGCGGTTCTGTGGCAGGTGGTGGCGGTGATCTTGCTGGGCGCGGTACTCACGCTGCTGGCGTTTGCGGTGTTGCGCTGGCGTCTGGGCCGGGCGGATGCGGCGGCCACGGCAGCGCATTATGGCTCGGTGAGTGTGGTGACCTTTGCCGTTGCCAGTGCCTATCTGGCGCGCCAGGGCGTGGAGGCCGAGCCGCAGCTGACGGTGTTTCTGGCGGTGATGGAAATGCCGGCGTTGGTGGTGGGTGTGCTGCTGGCCCGCATGGGTGGCGACAAGCGGGTGAACTGGGGCCGCCTGGCGCATGAGGTGTTTCTGGGCAAGAGCATGGTGCTATTGATGGGCGGCTTGCTGATTGGCTGGCTGGCCGGTGCCGATGGCATCAAGAGCCTGTCCCCGCTGTATATCGATTTGTTCAAGCCAGTGTTATCGCTGTTTCTGCTGGAAATGGGCTTGCTCACTGCTGGCAAGTTGGCCGGCCTGCGCGCCCAGGGGCTGTTTGTGGTGGCCGTGGCCATACTGATGCCGCTTGTGTTTGCCGCCCTGGGGCTGGCCACAGCGCTAGCCATGGGCTTGTCGGTGGGCGGAGCCATGTTGCTGGCTACCTTGTGCGCTTCCTCATCCTATATTGCCGCCCCCGCCGCCATGCGTATTGCCGTGCCGGAGGCTAACCCGGCTATTTCCCTGGCTGCCAGCCTGGGGGTAACGTTCCCGTTCAATCTGTTGCTGGGTATTCCGCTGTACCTGTGGCTGGCGCAGCAGGTTTACGCCTGAAAGGAAGCTCGATGCCATTTCATACCAAGAAGCTGCTGACGATTGTGACCGAGTCCGTACTGGAGGCGCGCCTGGTCAAAGACATCCAGCGCCTGGGCGCGCATGGCTATACCGTGGTGGATGCCCGTGGTGGCGGCGCGCACGGGGTGCAGGGCGGGGCGTGGAGCTTCGACCGTAATATCCGTATCGATGTGGTATGTGACACCGAGGTCGCCAAGGCGATTGCTTTGCGTTGTGAGCAAGCCTATCTGCCTGATTACGGCCTGATCCTGTATGTTTCGGATGTAGGGGTGCTGCGCGCAGACAAATTCTAGCGCGTGCCTGCCACCAATCAGGGGGAAACATGACGCAAGCCTTTCGTATAACCGCCAGTGACGAGGCCGATATTCACGGCTGCTGCTGGCTGCCTGTCGGCGCGCCGCGCGCCGTGGTGGTGATCAGCCATGGCATGAGCGAGTACGGCGGGCGCTACCAGGCGCTGGCGCAGAAGCTGGTACTGGCGGGTTACGCTGTTTATGCGCACGATCATCGCGGCCATGGCCGCCATGCGCAGGTGCCGGGCTGGTTTGCCGCGCAGGGGGGCTGGCAGCGCGTGGTAGACGATCTGCGCGAGGTGGTGGATTACGCACGCCAGCAGCACGAGCGGCCGGTGGTGTTGTACGGGCACAGCATGGGCAGCTTTGTCGCACGCGCCTTTATCCTGCGCTACGGCCAACGTTTGGCCGGCATGGTGCTGTCGGCTACCGGCTACCGCCAGCGTTACCTGTCGCGGGTGATGCGCGGTGTCGCACGGCTGGCGGCCAGGCTGGGAGGGGCAAGCAAACCCAGTACGTTCATGACGGCGCTGGTGTTCGGCAGCTTCAACCTGGGGTTTTTACCCGCGCGCACCCGGCTGGACTGGCTAAGCCGCGATGCGGCGCAGGTGGACGCCTATATCGCCGACCCGCTGTGCGGCCAACATCCTACCCCGCAGCTGTGGATAGACCTGTTTGGCGGCATTATCGAGCTGGAACTGGGCGAGGCCGATGGCCGCGCGCTGCCTAAAGCCTGCCCGGTGTGGCTGCAGGCGGGTAGCCGCGACCCGGTGAGCCTGGGCAAGTTCGGCCTGGGCCAGCTGGCCAGCCGCTACCGTGCCGCAGGCATGCAGGACGTGAGTGTGACGGTGTACCCCGGTGGCCGGCACGAAATGCACAACGAAACCAATCGCGCCCAGTTGGAGGCCGATTTGCTGGCCTGGCTGAACCGCATTACGGCCTGAGATATCGTGCCAATGAAAAAAGCACCGCGATACCCGGCGGTGCTTTTTTCATTGGCTACGCGGGTGTGTTTAGCCCTTGGCCACGATTTGCTGCACGCTGCCATCCAGCGCCATCAGGTAGGTTTCTACCGCCAACTGCGGGTATTTGGCCAGAATCTGTTTGCGCAGCGTCATCAGGGTTTCGGCGTGAGTCTGCGTTTCTTTTTCCGGCATTTTGCCAAAGTCCTCGCCCAGCACCACTTTGTAGGCGCCGCAGTCGCGGTGGTCGAGAATCATCACTTTATGGATATGGTGCAGGCTGATCGCCACGTCCAGATGCTCCCAGAACGCCTGGTTCCAGGCCGGGAATTTGTTGGTGATCGCCCCCAGCGCCGCGCCGGCCAGCACGATATGGTCGTACTTGTTTTTCATGCCACGCGCGGCCATGAAGGCTTCTGTTTCATCTACCAGGCGGTAGTCCATGCACGATAGCAGCAGCGCATCGGTGCCGCCGGCGGCATAAGCGGTTTGCGGCAGAAAGCTGCCTAGCAGGGCTGCACCACCGCCCAGTGCGGCAAGCTGGACAAACTGTCGCCGGCCCGGGTTGGCCGCAGTATCACGCTGCGCATGTGTAGAGCACTGGCACATAATTCTCTCCCTGAATTTATTAATAACCTCGGTGCATTCTAGGTCATTTCCTGGGCAATGTCGTATGTCTGATGGGTGGGATATATGCGCAATTGACAGCTTACTAACTAGTAAGTATCTTCGCTTGCATGCTGCAACCCCTATAACGAAGACAGCGTTTCGGCGGCCAACCTTGTTGCCGAACCAACCAACACGAGGATGAACATCATGACGGCTTACCCGCACCTGCTGGCACCGCTGGACCTGGGCTTTACCACGCTGAAAAACCGCGTGCTGATGGGCTCCATGCACACCGGTCTGGAAGAGGCACCGCAAGGCTTCGAGAAGATGGCCGCGTTCTACGCTGAACGCGCACGCGGCGGCGTGGGCCTGATCGTCACCGGCGGCGTGGGCCCCAACGAAGAAGGCCGTGTGGCCGAAGGCGCTTCCATGCTGGCAGACGCTGCCGAGGTACCGCATCACCGTATTGTTACCGACGCCGTACACGCTGCCGGCGGCAAAATCGCCATGCAGATCCTGCACACCGGCCGTTACAGCTTCCAGGAAAACCTGGTGTCGGCGTCGCCCATCTGTGCGCCGATCAACTTTTACCGCCCGCGCGAGATGTCCGAAGACGATATCCAGCGCACCATTGCCGACTTTGCCCGCTGTGCCAAGCTGGCGCAGGACGCAGGCTACGACGGGGTCGAGGTGATGGGCTCGGAAGGCTATCTGCTGAACCAGTTCATTGCCCAGCACACCAACAAGCGTACCGACGGCTGGGGCGGCAGCTTCGAAAACCGCATCCGCTTCCCGCTGGCGGTACTGCGTGCGGTGCGCGAGGCGGTGGGCCGCGAATTCATCATCATTTACCGCTTGTCCATGCTGGACCTGGTCAATAACGGCAGCACCTGGGAAGAAGTGGAACAGTTGGCCGCAGAGGTGGAAAAAGCTGGCGCCAACATTATCAATACCGGTATCGGCTGGCACGAAGCCCGCGTGCCGACCATCGCCACCAGCGTACCGCGCGGTGGCTTTGCCTGGGTGACCAAGCGCCTGATGGGCAAAGTGGGCATTCCGCTGATTACCACCAATCGCATCAATACGCCGGACGTGGCCGAAGACATTCTGGCCAGCGGCTGCGCCGACATGGTGTCCATGGCGCGCCCCTTCCTGGCCGACCCGGAGTTCGTGATCAAGGCCGAACAAGGCCGTGCCGACGAAATCAACACCTGTATCGGTTGCAACCAGGCCTGCCTGGACCACATCTTCCAGGGCAAGCTCACCAGCTGCCTGGTGAACCCGCGTGCCTGCCGCGAAACCGAACTGAACTATGTGAAAACCGATACACCGAAGAAGCTGGCCGTCGTGGGCGCTGGCCCGGCCGGCCTGGCGTTTGCCACCATCGCCGCCGAGCGTGGCCACGATGTAACACTATTTGACGCAGGCAGCGAGATTGGCGGCCAGTTCAACGTAGCGAAAAAGGTACCGGGCAAAGAAGAGTTCTACGAAACGCTGCGCTACTTTGGTCGCCGCATCGAGATCACCGGCGTCACGCTGCAATTGAATACCCGCGTAGCAGCTGCCGACCTGGCCGGGTTTGACGAGGTGGTACTGGCTACCGGTATCGCGCCGCGCACCCCGCCTATCGAGGGGATCGATCACCCGAAAGTGCTCAGCTACCTGGACGTGCTCAAACACGGCAAGCCGGTTGGCCGCAGCGTAGCGGTGATTGGTGCCGGCGGCATAGGCTTCGATGTGTCCGAGTACCTGACGCACGAGGGCACATCGCCGTCGCTGGATACGGCAGCCTTCATGAAAGAGTGGGGGGTGGACATGAATGTGGCAACGGCGGGTGGTCTGGCCGCCAGCGGCCCGCAGCCGCACCCCAGCCCGCGTCAGGTGTACCTGCTGCAACGCAAGAGCAGCAAGGTGGGCGAGGGCCTGGGCAAGACTACCGGCTGGATTCACCGTGCCAGCCTGCAGATGAAAAACGTCACCATGATCCCGGGTGTGACTTACGACAAAATCGACGATGCCGGCCTGCACGTGACTATCAAGGGCGAGCCGCAAGTGTTGGCTGTGGACAATGTGGTGATTTGCGCCGGGCAAGACCCGCTGCGCGAATTGCAGCAGCCCTTGCTGGATGCCGGCAAGCCCGTGCATTTGATCGGTGGTGCCGATGTGGCTGCCGAGCTGGATGCCAAACGCGCTATCGATCAGGGCGCCAGGTTGGCCGCATGCATCTGATTTACTGAATAAGCGTGTGCTTGTTCGGTATACGATGCCTTGAACAATGACATTCTACGAAGTGCTAAAGACTGCCAGCTTGCCTGGTGGTCTTTTTTTATTTGCCTGTTATATTCTTTTGGCATTTAAAAATATTTGATTGCGGCATTTTTGCCATAAAAGAAGCAATTACCGATAGAATTTAGCCAAATCAAAAATTCATATTTATTGAAATGCTAGATTGCGTGGGTGTGTTGACGGTACATTGTTAAGCATCAGCCGCTTGACTTTAAAGTCAGGCCTGAGGTGTTTGCTGTCTGCGCGACGAGTGAATCGCCACAATAACGATAAAGGAATGCCGGGATGGCCAGAAAATTCCTGCTGTGTTGCCTGACTGCCTGCTGCCTGTCACCGCTGGCACAGGCCGCTGATATGCTGGTGCTGGGGGTGGTGCCGTACTTGTCGGCACGCAAGCTAGCCGAGCTGTACGAGCCCATGCGTGCCCAGTTGCAAACTGTGACTGGCGTGCCGGTGGTGATCGAGTCTGCCCCGGACTATCTGAGCTATCTGGAGCGTACCGGGCAAGGCCGTTACGACGTGATTGCCACGTCGCCGTACTTTGGCCGCCTGGCTCAGCTGGAGCAAGGCTACGAGCCGCTCGCCCGCCCGCAAACCAACCTGGAACCCTTGCTGGTGACCCGTAAAGACGGCGTGAATACGCTAGAGGCGTTACGGGGCAAGGTGGTGTCTACCAGTGACAAACTGGCCAATCTCACTTTGGCCGCACAGCGTTACCTGATCCAGAATGGCCTGACGCCAGGCAAGGATGTCACCATCCGCCCTGCCGGCAGCCATGCCAACTCGGTACAAGCCCTGCTCAATGGCGAATCAGCCGCCGCGATTATTTCTGTGACGGCTTTGCGCCAGCTGCACCCCGGCACCACGGTACGGGTGCGTGTGATGAAGCGTCTGCCGCAAACGACCCCGTTGCTGTATCTGGCGCACAAACGCCTGGGTGCTAGCCGCATAGACAGCTTGCGCAGCCAGCTGTTCCAGTTTGCCAACAACACGGATGAAGGCAAGGCGTTCAGTAAAGAGCTGGGGCATGGTGGCCTGAAAGAGATTTCCGCAGCCGACATGAAGGCGCTGGACCCGTATGTGCAGGACTTGAAGGTGATGCTGAAATAATGGCCATCGACCTGCGTCCGCGTTCGCTGACCTGGATCATCATTCCAGCCTTGTTCGTGGTACAGCTGCTGTTGTTCGGCATTATTGCCTGGCAAAGCGTGCACATGATGCGCGAGATGGCGGTAGAGCAGACGCGTGTGCGCCTGGGTAGCCTGCAAGTCGAGCTGCGCGCCGCGCTGGTTGCCCCCATGCTGGAGCGGGATTACAGCACGCTGCAGGAAATTACCGACGAGCTGACCCGTTCTGGCGACCTGGCCTATCTGGTGGTGCGCGACAGTGCCGGCAAGATCATGGCGCGCAGTGGCATTCAGGTCCAGCGCTTTACGCCGGATAGCGATATTGCCGGCAGTGGTGACCCACTGTTTGATACCCGCTTCTCCCTGACCCAGGGCGAGGTACAGCTAGGCCTACGCGTTGCCGAGGCACGGCAGATTTTCCTGAGCTTCATCCAGCGCACAGCGCCGATGGTAGTGGTAGCGGGCCTGCTGGCGACGATCTGGATGGTGCTGGTGACCTTATGGATTGTGCGGCGGCTGAAGCGCTTGACCCAGGCCGCCGAGTCGTTGGGCCATGGCACCCTGTCGGTGCGTGCACCGGAAGATGGGGTGGACGAGGTTGGCCGCCTGGGCCTGGCGTTTAACCGCATGGCCGCGGCGGTACAGTCGGCAGATGAAAAGTGGGCCAAAAGCCAGCGCTTCACCGATATGTTGCTGTTGGCCATGCCCATGCCGGTGTTTTACAAGGATGCTCACGGCCGCTACATGGGCTGTAATGACGCGTTTGCCCGTGTAACCGGCCTGAGCCGGCGTGATATTCGTGGCAAGGTCGCAGCCGAGTTATGGCCTGCCGAGCTGGCGGCACTGCATATGCGTCACGATGAGGCGCTGAATGCCGGCCTGGGGCATCAGGAGTACGCCGGCTTGCTCACCGACCAGCACGGCCAGCAGCGCCATGTGATTTTCTCCAAAGACGTGTTCTACGACGACCAGGGCGAGATCGCCGGCATCATCGGTGCCTGGAACGATATCTCTGACCTGCGGCGCGCCGAAGGCCGCTTGCAGCTGCTGGCAGGGGTGTTCAAGCATTCACGCGAAGGTATTGTCATTGCCGACGCCAGTGGCCGTGTTGTCGATGTCAACCGCGCCCTGTGCGAAATCAGCGGTTTCGAGCGCGACGAGGTGGTAGGGCAGATGCCCGGCCATTTCTACTCCGGCCGTCATGATGAAGACTTTTACCAGGCCATCCGCCTGACCCTGAGCCAGAAAGGCCACTGGCAGGGTGAGGTCTGGAACCGCCGCAAGGATGGTAGCCTCTATCCTGTCCTGCTCTCGATATCCGTCATTTACGACCAGCAAGGTCAGGTACGTCACTATATCGCCGTGTTTGCCGATATCACGGTGATGAAGGAGCAGGAAGCCCGGCTGGACCGTATGGCGCACCACGACCCGCTGACCCAGCTACCCAACCGCGTCTTGCTGGGTGACCGTATGCGGGTAGCCATTGCCCAGGCCAGCCGCAGCGGCCAGTGGCTGGCGATCTGTTTTATGGATCTGGATGGTTTCAAGCGCGTGAACGACCGCTATGGCCACGACGTAGGCGACCAGCTGCTGATCCAGATCGCCGACCGCTTGCAGCTTGCCATGCACGGCGGCGATACCGTGGCGCGGCTGGGTGGCGACGAGTTTGCGCTGTTGCTGTCGGGGCTGCCCGATATCGAGGCGTGCCACCAGAGCCTGCACCAGATTCTGGAAACCGTGGCTGCACCGTGTGATATCGGTGACATCCAGGTGCAAGTATCCGCCAGTATCGGTGTCACGCTGTACCCGCAGGACGAGCAGGACGCTGACACCCTGCTGCGCCACGCCGACCAGGCCATGTACAAAGCCAAAGACCTGGGGCGCAATGGCTACCAGATTTTTGACGCCGAGCACGACCGCCAGAGCCGTAGCCGCTTGCAAAGCCTGCAGAGGCTGGAACAGGCGCTGGTACAGGGCGAGCTGCAGCTGTACTACCAGCCCAAGGTCAATATGCGTGATGGCCAGATTGTGGGCATGGAAGCCTTGATGCGCTGGCACCACCCGCAGCGTGGCGTCTTGCCGCCGGGGGCCTTTTTGCCCGAGGTGGAAGACAGCCACCTGGATATCCGCCTGGGCGAATGGGTGATCGAGACGGCACTGCAGCAGATGGCGCAGTGGCGTGGTGAAGGGCGCGTTCTGTCTGTCAGCGTGAATATTTCTGCCCACCACCTGCAGCAGTCAGACTTTGCCGCCCGGCTGGCCAGCCTGCTGGATGCTCACCCGGACGTACCACGCGGCATGCTGGAAATCGAGGTGCTGGAAAGCACCGCGCTATCGGATGTGGAACACGTTGGCCGCCTGATGCAAACCTGCCAGGGGCTGGGGGTGCGTTTCTCGCTGGATGATTTCGGTACCGGCTATTCGTCCCTGCTGTATCTGAAACGCCTGCCGGCGGACAAGCTCAAGATTGACCAGTCGTTTATTCGGGGCATGCACGAAAGCAGCGACGATCTGGCCATTGTGCAGGGCATTATCGGCCTGTCTGAAGCCTTTAACCGTGAGCTGGTCGCCGAAGGGGTGGAAACCGTAGAGCACGGCAGCCTGCTGTTGCACCTGGGCTGCGATATCGCCCAGGGTTACGGCGTCGCCAAGCCAATGCCGGCGGCGGATGTGGTGGCCTGGTGCCGCCACTGGCACAGCCCGCCGCAGTGGCAGGGGGTGCGCAAGCGCTGGTCGCAGGAAGACATCTTCCTGTTTGGCCTCGAGCTGAACTTGCGCAGCTCGCTATCGCGCCTGCTGGCGCTGGCGCAAGATGCGGATACGCAGGGCGAGTGGGACGATGCGGTCAGCGAGCGATTCCTGCGCTGGTATGGTACCGA
This sequence comes from beta proteobacterium L13, assembly GCA_000335715.1. Taxonomy (GTDB): domain Bacteria; phylum Pseudomonadota; class Gammaproteobacteria; order Burkholderiales; family Chromobacteriaceae; genus Vogesella. Next base: position 49,296 of record AMYZ01000002.1, on the reverse strand, counting down.
CGGCCTGATGCGTTACGGTGGCCATACCAGCTTTGCCCAGCTAGGCCAGCTGCAGTCGTCGCTGGCCCTGCATTGCCAGCAGCTGTGGCAGGCGCACCAGCTGGGCGATCACGAAGCAATCCAGCAGCACATTCCGGTCATTCTTGCCCTGCGACAGCAGCACGAGCAGGCGGTGCACAGCCTGCTATCCGGTATGCCGCAGCTGCACGAAAGCAGCCTGAGTCTGTCCCTATAGCCCGGCCAGCGCTTTAACGAGTGTTTTTTCGTCCAGAATGCCCAGCAGCTGCTTAACCGGTTTGCCCTGGGCATTCAGTACGACGGTATAGGGCAGGCCACCACTCTTGTTACCCAGCTCGCGCATGACGGCAATCCCGTCGCCATCACTCATCAGGATGGGGTAAGTCACCGCCGTCTGTTTCAGGAACGCCTGTACCTGCTCGGGCTGATCCAGCGCAATACCAACGGTCTTGATGCCTTTGGTCGCCAGCTTGACCGATAGCGCCGACAGCATGGGCATTTCCTGGCGGCAGGGTGCACACCAGGTGGCCCAGAAATTCACCACGGTCAGTCGCCCCTGGAATGGTGCAAAGGCGGCGGCCTGGCCGCTCACCAGTGTCAGCCTGGCTTTGTCCAGCGGCCCGGCGGCCTGTACGGGCAAGCTGGCGCCTAGCGCGAGCAACAGCAAGCCATGGCGTAACAGCGTGGTGAATTTGTGCATTTTTATTCCATTTTGATAGTAAAAAGTTGTTAGATATCTGCAAGTTGGCCGCAGTTCGCCGCTGCCTTTAAACAAACGTTCATGATAAACTCGCCGATTACTTTTTTGTTTGCGCGCGAGTCATGTCTATTCTCGTTTGCGGGGCGCTGGCCTACGACACCCTGTTCAATTTCGAAGATCGCTTCGATAACCATATCCTGCCCGATCAGCTGCACAAGATCTCCACCACCTTCAAGGTGCCTACCATGCGCCGCGAGTTTGGCGGCCCGGCGGGCAATATTGCCTACAGCCTGTGCCTGCTGGGTGAGAAGCCGCTGGTGATGGGCGCGGTGGGCGAGGACTTCGAGCCTTACCGCCAGCACCTGAAACGCGCGGGGGTCGATGACCGCTTTATCCGTACGATTCGCGGGCAGTATACGTCGCAATGCTTCGGCATTGCCGACAAGGACGGTAACCAGCTGATGGCCTTCCACCCCGGCTCCATGGACCACGCAACGGTAAACCACATTGCCGATGTGCCCGAGCCGGTGCAGGTGGCTATTGTGTCGCCAGGCGGCCATGCTGCTTTCCTGCAGCATACGCGCGAGCTGCACGCGGCCGGTATCCCGTTCATCTTCGACCCGGGCCAGGAGCTGCCGCTGCTGTCGCGCGACGAGCTGAACGAGATCGTGGAGCTGGCAACGTATGTAGCCATCAACGACTACGAAAGCGAGCTGATGCGCGAGCGCGCCGGCTTGCCGGTAGAGGTGCTGAAAGACAAGGTAAAGGCGCTGATCGTGACCCGCGGCTCCAAGGGTGCCGAGATTTATGTGGATGACACCATCCATTTGATTCCGCGCGTGCAGATGCCGATCAAACCGGTAGACCCGATGGGCTGTGGCGACGCCTTCCGTGCAGGCCTGCTGTACGGTATCAAGCACGGCTACGACTGGAAAATTACCGGCCGGCTGGCCAATGTACTGGGCGCCATCAAGGTGACCAGCCACGGCCCGCAGAACCATTTCTTTGACTGGGACAAACTCAAGTCACTGTATATGCAGGCTTACGGCGACCCGTGGCCACTGTAAGCAGAACACCGGGTGTTTTACACACTGTTCAATAAGGCACGCTACGGCGTGCTTTATGCTTTCATGATGTCGCCAGATGGGGCTGGTCCCTGTGGCCTGCTTTAAAATCAAAGGCTTGTGCGGCGGCTGGCTATGCCTGGCCTGTGCGCATGGGCCAGCACGGCAAGATTTCATTTTGTAGCAAAGCGTCACAAAGTGATAACGGGGTTGAATAAGCAGCACGGCGGCCCCACCATGCACCCATTACCGCTTTCCCCGCAGAAAGGGCACCATGACCGTACCGCATTTGACCACCGCTTTGACCGGCCCCTTGCTAGAACTGGAAAGCCGCATCCTGATTGCCCAGCCACATATCGAGCACTGGTTCCGCAGCCAGTGGCACAACCACGCTGCGCCGTTCTATGGTTCGGTAGATCTGCGTAATAGCGGTTTCAAACTGGCACCGGTCGACATGAACCTGTACCCGGGTGGCCATAACAACCTGAACCCCGATTTTCTGCCCTTGGCAGTACAGGCGGCACAAAGCGCGGTAGACCGCGTGTGCCCCAAAGCCAAAAGCATTCTGCTGATTCCGGAAAACCACACCCGCAATACCTTCTACCTGCAAAACGTGGCCGCGCTGGTGCATATCTTCGAGCAGGCCGGCCTGAAGGTTCGCCTGGGCACACTGAACCCGGAAATCACCGAGCCTACCGCGCTGACTGCGGCCAACGGTGCCGTGGTGACGGTCGAGCCGCTGCAGCGCCGTGGCAACCGCGTGGTGCTGGCTGACGGTTTCAGCCCGTGTATCGTGCTGCTGAACAATGATTTGTCTGCCGGCCTGCCCGACGTGCTGGCGGGTATCGAGCAAAACCTGATGCCGCCGCTGCACGCCGGCTGGGCCGTGCGCCGCAAGACCAACCACTTTGCCGCTTACGACCAGGTGGCAAACGATTTCGCACAACTGATCTCTATCGACCCCTGGCTGATCAACCCTTACTTCAGCGCGGCAGGTGGCCTGGACTTCCACACGCGACAAGGTGAGGATGCGCTGGCCGAGCACGTGGCACAGATGCTGGACAAAATCCGCATCAAGTACCGCGAATACGGCATTACCCACGACCCTTATGTCATCGTAAAAGCCGACGCCGGTACCTACGGCATGGGCGTGATGAGCGTGAAATCGCCGGAAGAGGTGGTTGGCCTGAACCGCAAGGCGCGCAACAAGATGTCGGTGGTAAAAGAAGGCCTGGAAGTGAGCGAGGTCATCGTGCAGGAAGGCGTGCACACCTTCGAATCCATCAACGATGCCGTGGCCGAGCCGGTGGTGTACATGATGGACCGCTACGTGATCGGCGGTTTCTACCGCGTGCATACCGGCCGTGGTGTGGATGAAAACCTGAACGCACCCGGCATGCACTTTGTGCCGCTGTCGTTCGAAACCGCCTGCCTGCCAGACCATAAAGTCGGCCCCGATGCACCGCCAAACCGCTTCTACGCCTACGGTGTGGTGGCGCGCCTGGCGCTGCTGGCCGCCTCGCGCGAGCTGGAAGCTACCGACCCGGACGCCGAATAAGCGCCTGCTGCGGCCAACCTTGAGAGCAAAGCTATGCAGATACTGTTTATTGCCGACCCGCTGGAAAGCTTCAAGATCCACAAGGACACCACCTACGCCATGATGGAAGAGGCGCATGCGCGCAACCACGCCATCTGGTTCTGCGAAGCGGGTGAACTATACGTGGAGGGCGGCCGCATCCTGACCGAGGCCCGCCCGGTAACCTTCACTGGCCTGGGGGGTAAAGAGTGGTTCAAGAAGGGTAATAGCCAGCGCTTGCCACTACAAGGTTTTAGCGCGGTGGTGATGCGTAAAGACCCGCCGTTTGACCTGGAATACCTGTACGCCACGCAGCTGCTGACCCTGGCCGAGGCAGAGGGTGCGCGTGTCTTCAACAAGGGCCAGGCGTTGCGCGACTTTAACGAGAAGCTGGCGATCCTGAATTTCCCCGAGCAAACCGCGCCCACCATGGTGACCTCGCGCCCGGACCGGCTCAAGCGCTTTGTGCGCCAGCATCAGGATGCCATCCTGAAACCGCTGGACGGCATGGGGGGCAGCGGTATTTTCCGCGTGACGCCAGACGACCCGAACCTGAACGTGATTATTGAAACCGTCAGTTGCCAAGGGACGCAAACCGTGATGGCGCAGCGTTACATTCCGGAAATCCGCGAGGGCGACAAGCGCGTATTGGTAATCGATGGCGTGCCGGTGGACTACTGCCTGGCGCGTATTCCGCAGGGCGGCGAAACGCGTGGCAACCTGGCAGCCGGTGGCCGTGGCGAAGCCCGCCCGCTGACCGAGCGCGACCGCGAGATTGCGGCGGCGCTGGCGCCAGAGCTCAAGCGCCGCGGTATCTTGCTGGCTGGCCTGGACGTGATTGGCAACTACCTTACCGAGGTCAATGTCACCAGCCCGACATGTTTCCGCGAGATCATGGACCAAGCTGGCATTAATGTGGCGGCACTGTTCATCGATGCGCTGGAGCGTGCCTCCGGCCATAAGGTCTGATGCGCAGGCTTGGCTGGCTACGGGCGGCTGCGGCCGCCTTTGTCGTTTCTGCGCTGGCCGCCTGCAGCGTACAGCCGGAGCCCTTGCAGCAAGAAAGCTTCGTATTCGGCACCCGTGTCGCACTGACCGTCTACGATGCCGATCGTGGCAAGGCGCAGGCAGCCATGGCGCAGGTGCTGGGGGATCTGGACCAGCTGCACCAGCGGCTGCACGCCTGGCAGCCGGCAGGGGAGGTTTATGCGGCCAACCAGGCCATTGCGGCCGGCGAGCCTTTTCGCGCGTCGGCCGAGCTGGCCGAGCTGATTACGCTAGGCCAGCAGCTGGAACAACAAAGCGATGGCTTATTTTCGCCGGCGATTGGTGCCATGGTGGCGGCCTGGGGCTTTCATGCCGAGCAGTACACCGCGCGTTTGCCTGCGGCGCAGGTAGTGTCGGACCTCGCCGCCGCACAGCCACGCATGGCCGACCTGCTGCGTCAGCCGGATGGCCGCTGGCTAAGCCGTAACCCGGCAGTGCAGCTGGATTTTGGCGGTATGGCAAAAGGTTGGGCGCTGGACCGCAGCCGGGCGCGTTTGCTTAAGGCTGGCATCAGCTCGGCGTTGTTAAATATCGGTGGCAACATTATTGCGCTGGGCAGCAAGCCCGGTGGCGAGCCGTGGCAGGTAGGCGTGCGTCACCCGCGCCAGGCCGACGCCATGGCGACGCTGGCGCTGGCCGATGGCGAAGCGGTAGGTACGTCGGGTGACTATCAGCGCTTTTTTGTGCTGAACGGCCGGCGTTATTGCCATCTGATCGACCCGCGCAATGCGCAAAGCCGCTGCCACGTACAATCCGTGTCCGTACTCAGCCGCCCGGGGCCGCATGCTGGCTTGCTATCCGATGTGGCTTCCAAGCCCTTGTATTTTGCTGGCCAGGCGGCAGCAGCAGGCTACGCCCGCCGTTTTGGCCTGGCCGGCTGGCTATTGATCGATTCGCGCGGCGAGGCCTGGTTGCCGCCTGCGCTGGATAAACGGCTGCAGTGGCCACTGCGGCCAACCCGACTTCACCTCACAGGAACACCATGAGTTCGCATCAGGAAAGCCCGTTCAAGGGTAAAACCGGCGTAAAACGCCTGATCAATGCCTTTGGCTATTCGCTGGACGGCTTGCGTGCTGCCTACCGGCACGAAGACGCCTTCCGCCAGCTAACCCTGCTGGCCATGGTATTGGTGCCGCTGGCGCTGTTTGTGGTGCCTGCCACGCCCTTGGCGCGGGCGCTGCTGGTAGCCAGCTCGCTGGCCACGCTCATTATCGAGCTGTTCAACTCGGCGATTGAGGCGGCGGTGGATCACACCTCGCTGGAACGACACCCGCTGGCCAAGCGGGCCAAGGACATGGGGAGTGCTGCCCAGTTGCTGGGCCTGATCAACCTGGGCCTGGTATGGGGGCTGGTGTTGTTTGGCTGATGGGTAGCCCGGATCGCACACTTTTCGTGTCCAGTGGCAGCATGGCCGCTGCGGGGTACGCCCGCCTGTGACGGCTTGCCATCCGGTTCAGCGATCGGGGCGCTGCCGGTACAGCAGCCCCGGTACGACCCGGATCATGCCGTTTTCGAACGGCACCTCGCCTTCATTGCCAACCAGCTCCCAGGTGGTGTCCTGTGCTTGCAGGATGCGGTAGACCGGGGTGCCGGCCTGGTACCACAGCAGTTGCTCACCCTGAAAGTAATCCAGCGGTAGCAGCGGGCGCTCGTCTTGTACAAACATGGCAAGGGTCTCGGGTGCCTGCGCGGCAATCTGCTCGCGGTCGGCCAGCCAGATGCCGATCATCATCACCAGAAATGACAGCGCCAGCAGTGGCCAGGCGCCCCCCATGGCAAATACCACGGTCAGCACGCTGCTGCCGCTCAGGAAGAATTGGCTGTTCATGTCGAGAGTCCGCGGCGCACCTCGCCTGAGGTGCCGGTTTGCCATGTCATGCAGCGCAGGGGAGCGCTGCGTGGCCCGGTGGGGCTGTCCGTCTGGCAAACACGAGGCGGTTTGCGTGGCCATGCTGGCCACAGGCGGGCGGCTGCGTTAGAAGCTTAGTGGCTTTTTGACATGATTTCTGCGTGAAATCGCATGCCGTGCCATGTGTTTGGCGTGAACTGTGGTTTGTGCGCGCATGAAAAAAGCCAGCCTTTCGGCTGGCTTTCGCAGGGCAGAGAATCAGGCTTCGGCCTTGCCTTCCGGCGGGGCGATCTGCTCGGCGTGGCCGCATTCTTTCTGCGGGCACACTTTCTCGGTGCCGCGACGCTTGGTGGTTTTCAGAGTCAGGATCGGCCAGTTGCATTTCGGGCAGGGCTCAGCAATCGGCGGGTTCCAGGTAGCGTATTTGCACTTGGGGTAGGTGTTGCAGCTGTAGAACAGCTTGCCGTAGCGGCTCTTGCGTTCGATCAGGCTGCCGGTCTTGCATTCCGGGCACTGCACGCCGGTGTCGCGTGGTTTTTCCAGCGGCTCGATGTGCTTGCACTTGGGGTAGTTGGCGCAGCCGATAAACTTGCCGAAACGCCCCTTTTTGATATGCAGCTCGCCGCCACATTCCGGGCAGGTGCGGTCTTCGATGACGGTTGGCGCCTCGGCTTCTGCCGCGGCCTGCTCGGCGGTTTCACCCACGTTGCGGGTGTAGTCGCAGTCCGGGTAGCCGGTGCAGGCGATGAAGCGCCCGCGTTTGCCGAACTTGATCGACAGCGGCTTGCTGCATTTCGGGCAGGCCTCATCCAGGCTTTCCGTGGTGACTTCTGCGCGCGAAATGCCTTCTTTTTCGGTGATCTGCTTGGAAAAGCCTTTCCAGAAGCTGTCCATCACCGGTACCCACTGGCGGCTGCCGCTGGCAATTTCATCCAGCTGGTTTTCCAGCTTGGCGGTGAAGTTATAGTCCACGTACTGGGCGAAGTGCTCAGTCAGGAACTTGTTGACGATATCGCCGGTATCGGTGGGGAAGAAGCGCTTTTTGTCGATGATGACGTATTCGCGGTCTTTCAGTGTGGAGATGATGCTGGCGTAGGTGGAAGGGCGGCCGATGCCGAATTCTTCCAGCGCTTTTACCAGGCTGGCTTCCGAGAAGCGCGGTGGTGGCTGGGTAAAGTGCTGGTCGCCGTACAGCTTGTCTACCGGCAGGGTTTCGCCCTCGGTCAGCAGCGGCAGCTTGGCGTTTTCTTCGTCTTCGGCGTCGTCTACGTCTTCTTCGTACACGGACAGGAAGCCGGCAAATACCTGCACCTGGCCGCTGGCGCGGAAGACGCCGTCGCCTACGGCAATATCGATACTGGTGGTGTCAAAGCGTGCCGGCGCCATCTGGCAGGCCAGCGTGCGCTTCCACACCATGTCGTACAGCTTGAACTGGTCGGTGGTCAGGAACGGCTTTACCGATTCTGGCGTGCGCAGGATGGACGTCGGGCGGATCGCCTCGTGCGCTTCCTGGGCATTCTTGGACTTGTTCTTGTAGCTGACGGCGTTCTTGGGCAGGTGCTCGGCGTCGAAACGCTCGGCAATATAGCCGCGGATTTCTTCTACCGCTTCATTGGCCAGCGCCACCGAGTCGGTACGCATATAGGTAATCAGACCTACTGTGCCCTGGCCGATATCGATACCTTCGTACAGCTGCTGCGCGGTACGCATGGTGCGGTCGGTGGTCATGCCCAGCTTGCGCACAGCCTCCTGCTGCAGGGTAGACGTGGTAAACGGCGCGGCGGGGCTGCGCGATTTCTTTTTCTTTTCGATGCTGGTGACGTTGGCCGCATTGCCGGCCAGCAGCCCCAGGATGCGGCTTTGTTCCGCTTCGTTGGGCACGTCAAACTGTTCCAGCTTTTTGCCGGCAAACTGCGTGAGTTTGGCGCTGAATTTGGTACGACTCTTGTGGCTGTCCAGATGGACTGTCCAGTATTCCTGCTCCACAAAGGCCTTGATCTCGTTTTCGCGTTCGCAGATCAGGCGCAGCGCCGGGCTTTGTACGCGGCCAGCCGACAGACCGCGGCGGATTTTCTTCCACAGCAGCGGCGACAGGTTAAAGCCTACCAGGTAGTCCAGCGCGCGGCGGGCCTGCTGGGCGTCTACCAGGTCCTGCGCAATGGCGCGCGGGTTGGCGATGGCTTCCAGCACTGCGTTTTTGGTGATTTCGTGGAATACCACGCGCTGGGCAGTTTTGTCCTTCAACAGTTTTTTCTTGTTAAGGATTTCTACCAGGTGCCAGGAAATGGCTTCGCCTTCGCGGTCCGGATCCGTTGCCAGGTAGACGTGGTCTACCTTGTTCACGGCTTCGACGATGGCGTCCACGTGTTTGCTGTTGCGCGCAATCAGCTGGTACTTCATGGCGAAGTCTTTTTCCGGGTCCACAGCACCGTTTTTCGGCACCAGGTCGCGCACGTGGCCATAGGAAGCCAGGACTTCAAAGTCCGGGCCCAGATATTTTTTCAGCGTTTTCGCCTTGGAGGGCGATTCGACGATCAGGAGACTGGAGGGCATGTCTGCTTTGTTTTCAGTAGCACGCCATGGGGCGCGACATATTGTGTATTCATCAAACAAAACAAGAGCGCAAGGTTTTGCGCTCTTGTCGAATCCTGACACTGCGGCCAACCTTGATGGCGCGCAGTGCGTGCTTATTGCATGGTGGGTTCGCCGTGCAGGGCGCTGAGCAGGTCTTCACCCACCAGCACCGGCAGTTCTGCGCGTTGTGCCCACAGTACCATCAGCGCGGCCAGTTTGGCTGTTGGCAGGGTAATTTCGTCGTCCGGCATCACCAGCAGGCGGTCGATCAGCATCTCGCGCTGGGCGGGCGACAGGGCGCCGTTGTGTTCCAGGAAGACAATCAGGCCGCGTACATCGCTGGGCAGGCGCGAGATTTCATAATCATGAAAAACACGCATGCCACTGCCGTCATTGGCACCCAGATAGGCACCTTCATTTAGTTCGTTCAGGCCGTCAAGCCAGTCCAGGGCATCGCTGATTTCTTCATTTTCGAAACCGGCTGCGGCTAGCTGGCGCCCCAGATCATCACGGGCGGGGCAATGATCGGGGTCATTGAATTCTTCTAGCAAAAAGGCGAGAACGTCAAACATCTATAGGAATCAGTCACTTGTGTGGGTTGGCTAGTGGGCGTCGGTACGGCGCTGGTAGCGCCCGCCTTGCATGCTGTCGACATGGCCCAGTAGTTCGAGCTCAAGAAGCATCGCGTAAACGTCCCCTGCCGTCAACCCGAGCCGGCTGGCCAGGGTGTCGGCGTCTACCGGGTCGTAGCCCATGGCATGCAGAATATCGGGGCCTTGGGTGGTGCCTTGTTCTGCCTGCGCTGTGGTGTCGGGTGGTGGTGCAGACGGCTTGCCGATTTCGTCCAGTACGTCGTCTACCGTTTCCACCAGCCGTGCGCCGTCCTTGATCAGGCGGTGGCAGCCGCGTGCTTGCGGGTTCAGGATGGAGCCCGGTATGGCCATGACTTCGCGCCCGGCTTCCAGCGACAGGCGGGCGGTAATCAGCGAGCCGCTTTGCAGTGTGGCTTCTACCACCAGGCAGCCACGGCACAGGCCGGCAATGATGCGGTTGCGGCGCGGGAAGTGTTGCGCCAGCGGGCCCATACCCAGCGCGAATTCGGACAATATCAGGCCTTGCTCGGCAATCTGGTGCGCCAGCTTGCGGTTGCTGGCCGGGTACACGCGGTCTATGCCTGTGCCGATAACGGCGATGGTATTGCCGCCTGCCTGTAGCGCGCCTTCGTGGGCTGCCGCGTCTATGCCGCCGGCCAGGCCGCTAACGATGGTGTAGCCATGTGCGGCCAACCTTTTGGCAAAGGTGCGTGCGTTATCTTCGCCCTGCGGGGTGGCGTTGCGGCTGCCCACAATAGCCAGCATGGGGGTGGCGAGCAGCGCACGCTGGCCGCGGGCAAACAGCAGTGGCGGGGCGGCACCGGCTTCGGCCAGCTGGCAGGGGTAGTCGGCGTCGTTCAGGGTGAGCAGGCTGCAGCCGGGCTGCTGTGCCCAGGTCAGGGCATCGGCGGCGCTCTGGCGGGCGATGTCGCCGCCTAGCGCGTCCAGTGCATCGCCTTCCAGCAGGCCTGCCAGTTGGCTGCGACTGGCGGCCAGTACGGCCGTGGCGCTGCCAAAGCGCTGCAGTAGCTGCAAAAAGCGCTGCGGGCCGATGCCTGGTGACAGCGCCAGCGTGGCCCAGTCTTGCAGGCTGTAGCTCATTCCGGCTGGGCGATACGGTCGCCCACGATCACCGGCTGGTTGGCATCCACGACCAGCGCGTACGAGGCCTTGTTGAAGACGCGGTAGACGATCAGGCGGCCAACTTGCTGGGTAGGCAGCACCGCGTGCTGCTTGGGCGCAATCTGTACGGTGCGCGGTGCGCGGTAGATGCCGAATACGTGCCCGATTTCCACCCCGTCGCGCAGGCCGCGGTTGATCATTACATTGTAATTCTGGCCGATTTCGTTCACGCCGTTGTAGGCGCTCACCACACGGCCTTCCAGTGTGGGCGGGGCCTGGTGCGGGGCGTATTGCATCACGGTGAACTGGCTGGTTTTCATCAGGCGGTCACCTACCAGTACTTCTTCGGCCACTTTGCCCACTTTCAGCGTGCTGATGGTGTCCAGCTTGCTGACCGTGAGCTCGCCACCGTAGGTCACTTCGTGGCCCAGCACTTCTTTGGTGTCCGGGTCGGTAATGGTGCGGCCCAGCCGGTAGGCTTGCCACGTACCGCCAGCATCCAGCCCCTGGCCGTATGCTACATCGGTGGTGGAAAGGATCACCCGGTTGTCCTGGCCGGCAATGATGCGCGGTGCACTGTCATAGCTGGACAGGTCGTCCAGCAGCAGCGGGCGCTTCAGGAAAGGCTCGATCATTTTGGCCGGGATGGTGCTGATCGCGGCGTCCAGCTGCTGGATGCGGATCTGTGGCGACAGCTTGACCACGCGGCTGCCTTCGCGGCGCAGAACCGGCTCGCCGTCTATCATGTCCAATACCAGCGTCTCACCCGGGTAGATCAGATGCGGGTTCTTGATCTCCTCGCGGTTCAGGCGCCATAGCTGTGGCCACTTCCACGGGGACTTCAGGTATCTGGCCGAAATGTCCCACAAGGTATCGCCTTTTTTGACCACATAGCGTTGCGGTGCGTCCTCACGCAGTGCCAGTGTGTCGGCACTGGCCGGTGCGGACAGGCCAAGGGCGAGGAGTAGCGATATAATAGGTTTAAACATCAGAAAGTGACCCCATTTGACCGGCACTTGAGAAAAAGGCTAACCGGATGCTGGCAACATTATCGTTCCCGCTGCCGCCATCCCACAACTGGAAATCTGCTTGAATCATGGCACTGCTTAACATCCTGCACTACCCCGACCCGCGCCTGCACAAGGTAGCCGCCCCGGTCACTACCTTCGACGCGGCGCTGCAAAAGCAGGTCGATGATATGTTCGAAACCATGCACGAGGCCAAAGGTATCGGTTTGGCCGCCACGCAAGTGAACTATCACTACCGCCTGCTGGTGATCGACGTGTCGGAAGACAAAACCGAACCGCTGGTGGTGATCAACCCCGAGTTCCTGCAAAAAGACGGTGAAACCGTGTACGAAGAAGGTTGCCTGTCGGTGCCGGGCGTATACGACAAGGTCACCCGTGCCGAACGCGTGAAACTGCGTGCCCAGAACGCCAAGGGCGAGTTTTTCGAGCTGGAAGCCGACGGTCTGCTGGCCATCTGCCTGCAGCACGAGGTAGACCATCTGGACGGCAAGGTATTCGTGGAATACCTGTCCGAGATGAAACAAAACCGCATCAAGACCCGCATGAAAAAGCGCGAAAAGCAGAACATGTAAGCGCCAGCAGCCTGCCGCCCGCGGGCAGGCAGTGTGCCTTTTTGCACGACAAACCCTGCGGGCATTGCTGGCAGGGTTTGTTCTTGATAGACGGGGCACGCCGGCGTGCCCCTTCATTATTTTCAGCCACGGCCCAGGCCATGCTGTCAGGAAGATTCCCGATGAAACTGATTTTTGCCGGCACCCCGGTATTTGCTGCCCAGGCGCTGCAGGCGCTGATCGACGCTGGCCACGAGATTCCGCTGGTGTTGACCCAGCCGGACCGCCCGGCCGGCCGCGGCATGAAGCTCAAGCCCAGCCCGGTGAAAGAACTGGCGCTGCAACACGGCCTGCGTGTGGAGCAGCCGCTGACGCTGAAAACGCCGGAAGCACAAGCGCTGGTGGCCGAGGTTGGCGCCGAGGTGATGGTGGTGGCTGCCTACGGCCTGCTGCTGCCCAAGGCGGTGCTGGACATGCCGGCGCGTGGTTGCCTCAACATCCACGCCTCGCTGCTGCCGCGCTGGCGCGGTGCGGCGCCGATCCAGCGCGCCATCCTGGCGGACGACGCCGAAACCGGCATCACCATCATGCAAATGGACGTGGGGCTGGATACCGGCGACATGCTGTCGGTGCACCCGCTGCCCATTACTGCTGACGATACGGCGGCCAGCCTGCACGACAAGTTGGCCGCACTGGGCGCCGACGCCATCGTGGCCACGCTGGCGGCACTCGACGCCTGCCCGGCAGTCAAACAGCCGGAAGACGGCGTGACCTACGCCGCCAAGCTCAGCAAGGAAGAAGCGCGCGTCGACTGGCAGATGCCGGCGGCCGATATCGCCCGCGCCATCCGCGCCTACAACCCGGCACCGGGGGCGCATACCCTGCTGGCCGGCGAAGCGCTGAAGCTGTGGCACGCGCACGCCATCGACGGCCAGGCTGCGGCAGGGCAGGTGGTCCGTGCCGACGCCGATGGTGTCGTGGTGGGCAGTGGTAGCGGGCTTGTTGTATTGACGCAACTGCAGGCCGCCGGCGGCAAAAGGTTGGCCGCACGCGACTTCATCGCCGGCCGCCCGGCGCTGGCCGGTACCGTACTGGGGGCTTGAGCTGACGCGCAGACGTCCCCATAGTCTGTAACAGACCCGAGAAAGGAGTACGCCATGGGTGGTTTCAACTGGTTCAAGACCACGCTGCTGATGGCCGCCATCATGGCGCTGTTCGTCGTGATGGGCGGCATGATGGGCGGCAAGGCCGGCATGCTGATCGCGCTATTGCTGGGTGGCGCCATGAACGTGTACGCCTACTGGAACTCCGACCAGATGGTGTTGCGTATGTACAACGCTCAGGAAGTGGATGCGCAATCCGCCCCCGAGCTGTACGGCATGGTGGCCGAGCTGGCACAGCGCGCCAATATGCCCATGCCGCGCGTATACGTGATTCACGAAGAGCAGCCCAACGCCTTTGCCACCGGCCGTAACCCCGAGCATGCCGCCGTCGCCGCCACCACCGGCATCATGCGCATGCTGGACTACCGCGAGCTGCGCGGCGTGATGGCGCATGAGTTGGCCCACGTGAAGCACCGCGACACGCTGATTTCTACCGTCAGCGCCACCATGGCAGGGGCCATTTCGGCGCTGGCCAACTTTGCCATGTTCTTTGGTGGCCGCGACGAAGACGGCCGCCCGGTGAACCCGATTGCCGCCATTGCCGTGGCCATCCTGGCACCGGTGGCTGCCAGCCTGATCCAGATGGCGATTTCGCGCGCGCGCGAGTTTGAAGCCGACCGTGGCGGCGCCGAAATCAGTGGCGACCCGCTAGCGTTGGCCGCAGCCCTGCAGAAGATCGAGTACTACGCGCAGTACCGCACCATGCCCGCTGCCGAAGCTCACCCGGAAACCGCGCAAATGATGATCATCAACCCGCTGTCCGGCGGCGGTGGCATCAGTAGCCTGTTCCGTACCCACCCGCACACCGAAGAACGTATTGCCCGCCTGCAGGAGATCGCCCGCGGCGGCGCGTGAAACGGTATCATTCGGCCTTAAATTTGATTTGCGGCCACCGCCCTAGCCGGGCGGTGGCCGGTTTTATTGGAAAGACCCAAACAGCATGCATCGTATTCAGGAACTGGCCGCGGGTTTGATCGCGCGTGTCGAAGAAGGCCGTACCCTCACCGAAGCACTGGCGGCCGCCCAGCGCAGCACCGAGCTCACCGTTGGCGAGCGCGGTGCGCTGCAGGATATCGGCTACGGCACCCTGCGCCACCTGGGGCAGCTGCGCTTTATCTTGCGCGAGCTGGTGCCCAAGCGCCTGCCTTCCGACGACATCGAACGCCTGCTGCTGGTGGCGCTCTACCAGCTGGCGCACACCCGCGCCGCGCCGTATGCCGTGGTGGATCAGGCGGTGCGTTGCGCCGAAGACATCGCCATGGGCCGCCTGAAAGGCCTGGTCAACGGCACGCTGCGCAACTTCCTGCGCAATAAAGACAACCTGCTGGCCGACGCCGGCCGCGACAATGAAGCGCGCTACAACCACCCGCGCTGGTGGGTACAGCGCCTGCGTGCGGCCTACCCTACGCAGTGGGCTTCGGTGCTGGAAATGTCCAACCGCCGCCCGCCCATGACCCTGCGGGTGAACGCCGGCAAGCTTGGCGCCGAAGACTACGTGGCACAGTTGGCCGCAAAAGACATCAAGGCCCGCATCATCAAGGGCCAGGCGGTGCAGCTGGACGCGCCGTGCAATGTACGCGACCTGCCAGGCTTTGCCGAAGGCGTAGTGTCGGTACAGGACTTCGGCGCGCAAAAAGCGGCGCTATTGCTGGACGTAGCCGACGGCATGCGTGTGCTGGATGCCTGCGCGGCACCAGGCGGCAAGACCGGCCATATTCTGGAGCTGGCCCAGGTCAAACTGCTGGCACTGGATGTGGACGCCGAACGCCTGCAACGCGTTGAAGACAATCTGCAGCGTCTGGGGCTGACTGCCACGCTGAAGGCGGCTGACGCGGCCAAGCCGGAAACCTGGTGGGACGGCCAGCCGTTTGACCGCATTCTGGCCGACGTACCTTGCTCGGCCAGCGGGGTAGTGCGCCGCCACCCGGATATCAAGTGGCTGCGCCGCCCGGACGATTTTGCCGCGCTGGGCAAGCAGCAGGCCGCCATGGTGGATGCGCTGTGGCCAACGTTGGCCGCAGGCGGCAAGCTGCTGTACGCCACGTGTTCCATCATGCCCGAGGAAAACCGCCAGCAAGTCGACGCTTTCCTCAAGCGCCATGGCGATGCGAAACTGTTGAAAGACGAACAATTGCTGCCTACCTCGGAACATGACGGCTTCTACTACGCCCTGCTGGTTAAAAAGGTTTAGCCTCGCGCTAGGCTTTTTGCTGTGCCTGCTGTCTGCGCTGCCTGCGCAGGCGGCAGAGGACATCGTGGCGCGCCGTCTGTCTGCCCGTATCGAAGAGGGCGCGCTGGAGATTTCCACCCGCTACCAGACCACCCTGCCGGCACCGTTGCAAGACGCGCTGCAGCAGGGTGTACCCCTTACCTTCCAGCTGACCTTCGAGCTGACCCGGCCACGCTCATCTGCCTGGTGGCAGCAACTCAAGACCCTGTTTGAACCCACTGCCACATTGAGCTTCAAGCTGGTGTACTACCGGCTGACCAACCGCTATCGGGTGGCCATTGGTGGCCTGGCGACCAATTACGGTTCCTTGAATGAAGCCCTGTCTGCCGTGGGCAGCATTGCGGGCTGGCGCGTCATGGATGTGTCTGCCTGGGATAGCGATAGCCAGCACAGTTTGCGCGGCAGGGTGCGCCTGGCGCTGGACATCAGCCAGCTGCCGCGGCCGTTCCAGCTGAACGCACTGGGCTCGCGCGACTGGACGCTGGAGTCCGACTGGATAACGGTAGCCCCCGAGGTGAATAACTGATGCGTTACCCGGTGATTGCGGCGGCACTGGGTGTCGTCATGCTCTACCTGTTGGCCATTTCCACCGGTAATACGTCCAAGCTGGCCGAGTACTACTGGTGGGTGTTCGGCCTGAACGTGCTGGGCCTGGCCGGCCTGATGGGGGTGGTCATCCGCCAGCTGCTGCGCCTGCGCCGCCGTGTGAAAAGCCGTGAATTCGGGGCCAAGCTCACACAGAAAATGGTGGTGATGTTTGCCGTGGTGGCACTGCTGCCGGGCATGCTGGTGTTTACCGTATCGGCGCAGTTTCTCACTCGCAGTATCGAAAGCTGGTTCAACGTACAAGTAGAAAGTGCCCTGGATCGCGGCCTGGAGTTGGGCAAGAACGCACTGGGTTACGTGCTGACGGATGTGTCGCGTAAAGCCCGTGTGATCGCCCTGGACGTAGCCGACCAGAGCGAACGCGAGCTCAATAGCCGGCTTTCCCGCCTGCGGGAGCAGCTGGGCGTGGAGGAGGTGGCGGTCTATACCCGCCAGGGCCAACTGGTGAGCTTTGCCGGCCCGGACGATACCCGCTATCTGCCGCGCGCGCCCGACTACGAACTGCTGCGCTCCCTGCAAGGCCGCAAGACCCATGAGAGCATCGACAATGACGCACGCAGCGGCTTGCTGCTGAAAGTGCTCATGCCTTACCGCAGTTTCATCTCCGGCGAGCAGCTTATCCTGCAGGTCATCCAGCCTGCCCCGGCGGATATCGCCCGCGACGCCGAGCTGATCGAAGACGCGCGTACCGATTACCGCCAGCTGGTGCTGGCGCGTGATGGCCTCAAAACGTTTTACATGCTGACGCTGGCACTGGTGTTCCTGCTGGCGCTCACAGCCGCCTTGGCGTTTGCGCTGTTTATTTCCGAGCGGCTGTCGGCCCCGCTGTCCGAGTTGGCCGCAGGCACGCGCGCGGTCGCCCAGGGCGATTATTCCAAGCGCCACCCGGTGTACCGCAAGGACGAGCTGGGCATTCTCACCACCATGTTCAACCGCATGACCCAGCAGCTGGACGAGGCCAGGCATACCGCCGATGAAAGCCGCCGCCTGCTGGAATCCAGCAAGTTGTATCTGGAAAGTATTCTGGCCAACCTGTCCGCCGGGGTAATGGCTTTCGATAGTAGCTGGAACCTGCGTGCGGCCAACACCAGTGCCGGGCGCATCCTGGGGGTGGACTTTGCCGAGCTGGCCGCACACGAAATACAGGTATGGCCGGCACTGCGCCCGGAGCTGTCACCACTGGTGGATACCATCCTGCGCGAGGCCGCCAATGCCAGCCCGCACGACTGGCAACAGCAAGTGGATTACCTGGGTTCGCAGGGTAGCCGCCAACTGGTGGCGCGGGGGGCGGTATTGCCAGAGCAGTCCGCTACCGGCTATGTTGTGGTGTTTGACGATATTACCGAGCTGGCGCGCGCGCAACGCGACGCCGCCTGGGGTGAGGTGGCCAAACGGCTGGCGCATGAGATTCGCAACCCGCTCACGCCGATACAGCTGTCAGCCGAGCGCCTGGCCATGAAGCTGGCCGACAAGCTCGAAGGCAGCGACGCCGATATGCTGCGGCGTGCCACCGATACCATCGTCAAACAGGTAACGGCCTTGAAAGGCATGGTGGATGCATTCCGGGATTACGCACGCGCCCCCAGGACAAAACTGGTGCCGCTGGACCTGAATGAGCTGGTGCGAGAGGTATTGACCCTCTATGAAAGCAACCCTGCCCTGAGAGTGGATTTGAGTCTGGAACCCTTGCCGTTTATGGGTGATGCGGCACTTTTGCGCCAGGTTTTGCATAACCTGCTGCAGAATGCGCAAGATGCAGTCCTTGACGCTAGCATCCCGATGATTCAAATTAGCAGCCGACTAGAAGGAAGGAACGCGCTCGTCTGTGTACAGGACAACGGCGCCGGGTTCAGTGCAGACATCCTGCCACGAGCCTTTGAGCCTTACGTAACCAGTAAGGCGAAAGGGACCGGCCTGGGCCTTGCTGTGGTGAAAAAAATAGTGGAGGAACACCACGGCCAGATTTATCTGGCCAATGCAGACAGTGGCGGTGCGCGGATCCATCTCACCCTGCCATTGCTGGAGGCTTAATGCGAAGCAGCGATATTCTGATTGTTGATGACGAGATCGGTATCCGGGAGTTGCTCTCGGAAATCCTGCAGGACGAAGGTTTTACCGTCGCCCTGGCAGAAAATGCCGAAGTTGCCCGCCAATTGCGGAACCAGACACGCCCGGCCTTAGTGCTGCTGGATATCTGGATGCCCGATTGTGATGGCGTTACCTTGCTAAAGGAGTGGGCCAAATCCGGGCAGCTCAATATGCCGGTAGTGATGATGTCTGGCCATGCCAGCATCGACACGGCCGTTGAAGCGACCCGTATCGGTGCTTTCGATTTCCTCGAAAAGCCGATTGCATTACAGAAACTGCTGACCACGGTGCAGCGTGCGCTGAAATACGGCGACATGCAGGCGAATACCTCGCTGAACCTGGACAAGCTGGGCAAGAGCGCGCCTATCCACGAGCTGAAGCGCCAGCTGGAGCGCGTGTCAAAGGTGAAATCGCCGGTATTGCTGACTGGCGAGGCAGGGGTAGGTTTCGAGCTGGTAGCCCGGTTTTTCCACCACGGCAATACCCCTTGGGTAACGCCAGCCAAGCTGGAACAGCTGGCTGATGCGCCGCTGGAACTGCTGCAAAAAGCCAATAACGGTGTACTGTTCTTGCCCGAGATCGGCCAGTACAACCGCCGTACGCAGCAAGGCTTGCTGTTCTTGCTGTCCAAGCTGGACCGCTTCAACGTGCGCCTGGTGTGTTCCTGCAGCCGGCCTTTGCAAGAGCTGCTGGTAGACCCGGAATGCGACAACCGCATGCTCACCGCGCTGTCCAGCGTGATTGTGCCGATTCCGCCGCTGCGCGAGCACGCGGAAGACATCACGTTCATTGCCGAGCAGATCCTGCACGAGCTGATCGAGTCCAAGCAGATGCCGACGCGTCGGCTGACGACAGCGGCTTTGAATGCCATGCGCCAGTATGAGTGGCCGGGCAACCTGGAGCAGCTGCGCAGCATCATCAAGAGCCTGGGCCTGACCGCCGAGTCGGATGATATCGATGCTGCCGAAGTCAACAAGGTGCTGGCGCAGTTCCGCCACGAGAAACCGGTGGAGGAAACCGGCTTCGACTTCAGCCTGCCGCTGCGCGAGCTGCGCGAACAGCTGGAGCGCCGTTACTTCGAGTACCACATCGTGCTGGAAAACGGCAATATGAGCCGCGTGGCGCAGAAGGTAGGGCTGGAACGTACCCACCTGTACCGCAAGCTCAAGCAGCTGGGTGTGAAATTCAGCCGCAAGGTGGCGGAAGAGTAAGCCTGCTTTTTTACTGCTCCTGCTGGAGCTACCCGACGGCCGCGCAAGCGGCCGTTTTACATGATGACAAATGACCTGAACGACAGCGCCTTGCTGCGCTACAGCCGGCATATCCTGCTGCCCGAGATCGATATCGAAGGCCAGCAGCGCCTGTTGGCCGCACGTGTACTGGTGGTGGGTGCCGGTGGCCTGGGCGCGCCAGCGCTGCTGTATCTTGCCAGCGCCGGGGTGGGCCAGCTCACGCTGGTGGACGACGATACGGTAGAGCTGACCAATCTGCAGCGCCAGGTGATTCACGATATGCAGACATTGGGCCAGCCCAAGGTCGCGTCGGCCGCGGCGCGACTGGCTGCCATCAACCCCGACGTACAGCTGCGCTTGCTGAACGAACGCCTGGCTGGTGAAAGGTTGGCCGCAGAGGTAGCCGCGCACGACCTGGTGCTGGACTGTAGCGATAATTTTGCCACCCGCCACGCCATCAACCGTGCCTGTGTGGCCGCCCGGGTACCACTGGTATCGGGCGCTGCCGTGCGTTTCAGCGGCCAGCTGGCGGTGTACGACGTGCGCGATACGGCGTCGCCGTGTTACCACTGCCTGTTTCCGGACGAGGGCGAAGCCAGTGACGGGCCGTGTGCCACCTTTGGGGTACTGGCACCGCTGGTGGGCGTGATCGGCAGCCTGCAGGCGGTAGAGGCGGTGAAGCTGCTGGCTGGCCGCCGCCCGGCGCTGGGGCAATTGACCTTGTACGAGGCGCTGGAGGGGAGCTTTCGCCAGCTGAAGGTGCCGCGCGACCCGGATTGCCCGGTATGCGGCCAACGTTAGGCTGCCAATGAAAAAAGCCGCTTCGGTTGAAGCGGCTTTTTGCTGGCTGTTGGCCGGAATCAGGCTTTGAGCTGCTGTTCGATCAGTTGGTGCAGCTCCTTGAAGTCCGGTTCGCCCACGTAGCGCTTCACGATATTCCCCTGCTTGTCGATGAGGATGCTGGTGGGGGTCAGCTGGATTTCTCCGTAAGCTTTGGCAATGCTGCCGTCCTTGTCCAGCGTGACAAAGAAAGGCAGTTTTTTATCGTTTACGTAGGCCTGCACGTAGTTCAGCGGGTCGTAGCTCATGGCCACGGCCACCATCTCGTAGCCCTGCTTGGCGTATTTCTGGTGGGTTTCCACCATCTTGGGCATTTCCGCCATGCAGCCGCTGCAGCTGGTCGCCCAGAAGTTCACCAGTACCACCTTGCCTTTCAGGCTGTCGGTGCTGGCCTGCTGGCCGGACAGGCTGGTATAGCTTACGGCCGGGGCAGCGTCGGTAAACGCGCAGCCGGTCAGCGTGGTGGCGGCGCCTAGCGCCAGGATCATCAGGGTGTGCTTGAGCTTCATCGTGCTAAATCCGTCAGGTAAGGCCGCCATGTGGCGGCCTGGCAGGTCAGGCTTGGTGTTGCAGGCCTTCCAGAAGTTCCCGCATTTTGCCTTCAATCGGTACCGCTTTGTTTTGCCGCCCATCAAACGCGACAAAAGTCACGTCGGCTTCGGCAACCACCTTGTCGCTACCGTCCAGGGTAACGCGCTGGTGGATGACCGCGCTGCGGTTGCCGACCGACTTCACCGAAGTGGCGATGGCCAGCTCGTCGTTCATGGTGGCGGGGTGACGGTAATCGATATTGATGTTCACCACAATCAGGGCAATACCGGATGCCAGAAAGGCTGGCAGGTCGGCGCGTTCTTCAAAGTAGGTCCAGCGGGCTTCTTCCAGAAACTCCAGATAGCGCGCGTTGTTCACGTGCTGGTACAGGTCCAGATGGTAGCCGCGTACCTTGATCTTGGTGATGTGTTGCATGTTTCCCCTCGTGTGGAAAGGTTGGCCGCAGCGTGCGCCGCGGCAGGGTGCCGGCCTGTTTTAGTTTTGATCCAGGTCCAGCGGGATGAAGGCTTCGCGCTCTAGCGGCTGTTCTACCAGGTCGGTCAGCACGGAGTGGATTTCCACGTCGAACCACTCGGTAAACAGCGCGGGGGTGAGCTCGGGCCAGTATGCTTCGTCCTCGCACCAGTCGGCCAGCTCGGCAGCAAACAGCGTGTGGTAATGCTGGCGGACAAAATCTTCGGCACTGTCGTAGTCGTCGGCCGCCGGAATCAGCAGCGCGTTGCAGTCGCCGCGCAGTTGCACCAGTTCCAGCTGCTCATCCAGGCTGCCTGGCAGGCTCTTCAGCCAGTCCAGAAAGGGCTGGCGTGGTTTGAGGATGGCGATGCTGCGGTTGACTTCGTACATGGTGTGTCCTTTTACAGGTAAGGGTGATTAGGGCCTGCCCTTCGGGGCGCGCGTCATGCGGGGCACTGCTTTGTCAAACCGTGCTGGCAGGGATCGCCCTGCTGCGCCCGGTTCTTCGCGAATTGCCGCCGCCTGCCAAGCGCAGCCGCATCAAAAATAGCGTTAACAGGCCCTAGCTGCCGTCCAGCCGGTGTGCCGTGGTAAATGACCATTTTCGCACGACTTCCAGCGATGAGTACTCTTGCGCAAGTCGCGCGGGGAAAGGCGGGTAGGGTGCGCCAAGGCGAACGATATCGATGGCAGCCTGGTCCAGCAGCGGGCTGCCGGAGCTGCGGGCAATGCGGACATTCATCAGCTCGCCGGTATCGCGCAGGGTCACGACCAGCTCCAGGCTGCCATACAGGCCGCGTGCGCGCGCCTCGGACGGGTAGTGGCGGTTGCCGATGCGCTCGACACGCCGGCGCCAGTCTTCTACGTAGGCTGCCCAGCTTACACCGACGGCAGCGGCCCCCAGGCGCGCTTGCTGGCGGTTGTCGCGCACCGGTGTTGTGGTGTCTTGCTGGCTATCGGGGGCAGTGTTGGCCGCACGCAGGCTGGCTTGCGGGGTGGTGCGTGCCGGGGCGGCGGGCGTGATGTTGTCGCCAGACGGGTTGGCGCTGCCTTGGCTGTCATGCTGGGCCAGCATGTCTGCACGGGCTGGCTTGGCAGACGGCGGGGTTTTCAGCACGGTGATCTGCAGCGTGCTGTGCGGCCACACGGGGGGCGTAATGGGGGGAATCAGCCCGCCGGCGCTGGCGAGCAAAAGCAGATGCAAGGCCAGCGATATCAATATCGCTACCTTGAACAAAGACCTGTCTACCGCAGCGGGGACGGGTTTGAATAAGCGAGGTGCGGGCATGGCGGACTCCTGAACGGAGTGTAGCATGCCCGCTACGTGCTTAGCCTTCGAGCAGGCTGCGCAGCATCCAGGCGGTTTTTTCGTGTACTTGCAGGCGCTGGGTCAGCAGGTCGGCGGTAGGTTCGTCTGCGGCAGCGTCGGCCAGCGGGAACAGCGAGCGCGCGGTGCGACAGACGGTTTCGTGGGCCTGTACCAGCTCGCGAATCATGTCTTGTGCCTTGGGTACGCCCTGGCTTTCGCTGATTGATGTCAGGCGGGCGTAATCGCCATAGCTGCCTGGTGCCACGTGGCCCAGGGCGCGGATGCGCTCGGCGACCTGGTCTACCGCCAGCGCCAGCTCGTTGTACTGGGTTTCAAACATCAGGTGCAGGGTCTGGAACATGGGGCCGGTAACGTTCCAGTGGAAAAAGTGGGTCTTCAGGTACAGGGTGTAGCTGTCGGCCAGCAGGCGCGACAGGCCTTCTGCAATGCGTGCGCGGTCTTGTTCGGAAATGCCGATATCCATGGTGATGCTCCCGTGAAACGTGATGACGATACGTTTTACAATGCTTCCTTTTGCAAAGAAGCCCGATGAAACCCTGGTTAACCGTTCAGGCCGATGGCCTGCGCCTGACTTTGCATGTTCAGCCTGGTGCCCGCAAAAGCGAGATTGCCGGCGAGCACGGCGAGGCGCTTAAAATCAGGTTGGCCGCACCGCCGGTAGAAGGCAAGGCCAATGCCGAACTGGTGCGCTGGCTGGCAGGCTATCTGGGCCTGCCGCGCAAGTCGGTTACGCTGCTCAGTGGCGAGCGCAACCGGCACAAGATCGTGGCCATTGCCGGGCTGGATGCCGCGGCCGCGCTGGCGCGATTACTGCCGGATGCCTAGTGCAGGCGGCGATCGTTCGGCGTGCTGCGGTCTACGTGTTCGTATTCGCCTTCGATAATGTCACCGTTGGCCGCATTATCCGGGCCATGTTGCTGGGCGCCGGGTTGGCGGAAGGCCTGGCTCATATCGATATTGGCAAGTTTGGGGCCTTTCCACGGCAGCATCAGCAGCAGGGCCAGCACATCGCTTACCAGGCCGGGGATGGCCAGCAGCAAGCCGGCCAGCATCACGCGTAGCGGCCACAGCAGCGAGAACAGCGACACCTTGCCTTCGCGCAGGGTGCCGGCTAGGGTCAGCAGCCCGCCCAGCTTGCTGTTGCGCATCAGGGCGCTACCCAGCAGGAAGGTGACAATGACCCAGGCTAGCGTCCAGCCGCCGCCGATATGGTCGGCCAGGCTGAAGAGCGAGTACATTTCCAGAAACGGGTACAACAGTAAAAGTATCAGTAATCCACGCATGAAACGGATATCCGCATGAAGGTGTTAATCGTAGTGTGCAATGTGCCGGACGAAGCGCTTGCGCGGCATATTGCAGCGGTGCTGGTGGGCGAGGGCCTGGCCGCGTGTGTCAATATCCTGCCGGCCTGCCAGTCGGTCTATCGCTGGGAGGGGCGTATTGAAACCGCCAGTGAAATCCCGTTGCTGATCAAGACCACTGCAAACCAATATGAGGGGTTGCAGGCCAGAATCCAAGCACTTCACCCCTATGATGTACCAGAAATTATTGCTGTGGCAGCAGAATGCGGTTTGCCAGCGTATCTGGGCTGGGTAGAGGCGAGTGTTGCAGGGGCATGATTTCGGCATTCCTGCTGGGTAAAGGTTCCGGATTTGGCGGTTTTCAGGCTTTTTTACGGAAACTGCTTGACGTGCCGGCCTTCGATAGGTATAGTCGCTTTCTCTCAAGGACGGGTCGTTAGCTCAGCTGGTAGAGCAGCGGACTTTTAATCCGTTGGTCGCAGGTTCGAATCCCGCACGGCCTACCACTCCGAGAGAAAATGTATGATGGGTCGTTAGCTCAGCTGGTAGAGCAGCGGACTTTTAATCCGTTGGTCGCAGGTTCGAATCCCGCACGGCCTACCATCATACCGCCACACGGCGGGTCGTTAGCTCAGCTGGTAGAGCAGCGGACTTTTAATCCGTTGGTCGCAGGTTCGAATCCCGCACGGCCTACCAAGAAATTCAGAAAAGCCCAGTCCTCGGACTGGGCTTTTTGCGTTTTCCGCCTGCCGCCAGGGTTGGCCGCAGGCGCAGGTTTTAGGCGTAGTCGTACTGCCCGCCTGCCAGCAGGGCTTCCTGGTAGGCCGGGCGGGCGTGGATGCGCTGCAGAAAAGCCTGGATATGCGGCAGTGTCTTGCACAGGGGCACACGGCTGTTGGCGGCCTCCAGCACAAAGCTCATCTGGACGTCGGCGGCGCTGAATGTGCTGCCGGCAAACCAGCCACTGCGGGCCAGATGGCTGTCGATATAGCGCAGGTGCATGTCCAGCTGCGGGTCGATATAGCCTTTGCGCACGCCTTTTTCGATCATGCGGGCCAGCGGGCGCAACAGCGCCGGCATGGGCGGCTTGCTGATGCGGCTGAATACCAGGCTCATCAGCAGCGGCGGCATGGCCGAGCCCTCGGCATAGTGCAGCCAGTAGGTGTAGTCGCGTGCGGCCTGGCTGCCAGCGGCGGGTTTCAGGCTGTGCGTCGTGTCGTAGGTGTCGACGAGGTACTCCACGATGGCGCCGGACTCGGCCACCACGATGTCGCCATCGCTGACGACGGGCGATTTGCCCAGCGGGTGGATGGCCTTGAGTGCGGCCGGGGCCAGCAGCGTGGCCGGGTCGCGTTGATAGGTGGTGATGTGGTAGGGCAGCGCCAGCTCTTCCATCAGCCACAATATGCGCTGCGAGCGCGAGTTATTCAGGTGGTGCAGGGTGAGCATGGTGGTCCTCGTGGTGGGTGGCGGTGGCTACAGTAGCTGCGCCAGCTCGGTTTCGTTATACACCGTTATGCCATGTTGTTGCAGCAGTGCGGCGCACACGCCGGCCCCCTCCTGCAGCTGGCCATCAAATTGCCCGCTGTAAATCTGCCGGTTGCCACACGACGGGCTATTGGCTTTCAGTAATGCCAGCGTACAGCCGTGCTGCTGCGCCAGCGCCAGCGCCAACTGTGCACCGCGCACAAAAGCTGCGCCAACATCCTGGCCGGCAGCGGTAACGACATGGGCCTGGCCAGCCAGTACGTTTGCACCGTGGCCGCCGCGTATTTCTGCTGCAGGTCTTGGTGTAGGCAGGCCGCCGGCGCATTCCGGGCAAAAAGGCAGCAGCGCATAGCGTGCGGCCAACTGCTGTTGCCAGCTCGCCGCCATACCTTTGCTGGCGCCGTCGTAGCGTACCGGCTGGCCCAGCAGGCAGGCACTGATCAACAGGGCAGGTTTAGTCATGGTGTGGTACCTCTTGTAGCACGCGAGCCAGGGTGGCTACGCCGTGCTGGATGGCCTGGTGGTCGACGCCGGCATAGCCTAGCACCAGCCCGCTTTGTGTTGGTGTGGCCAGATAGTGGCGGCGCAGCGGGCGTAGCCACACTTGCTCTTTGGCGGCGGCCAGGCTGATGGCTTGCTCGTTTATGCTGGCGGACAGGCTGGCTACCAGGTGCATGCCGGCGTGGCCGGGCGAGAGTAGCAGGCCCTCCGCGCTACTGTGGGCCAGCGTCTGACGCAGCTGGTGCTGGCGCTCGCGGTATAGCTCGCGCATGCGCCGCACGTGGCGGGCAAAGTGGCCTGCGGTAATGAACTCTGCCAGCGCGGCCTGTACTGCGTGGCTGCCCTCGCGGTACAGCCGGGCATTGGCCGCGCGAAACGGGTCGATCAGGCTATCCGGGACGACCAGGTAACCCAGGCGCAGGCCGGGGTACATCACCTTGCTCATGGTGCCCATGTAGATCACGCGTTCGTCTTGAGCGAGCCCTTGCAAGGCCGGCAGCGGCTGTGAGCTGTAGCGGAATTCGCTGTCGTAGTCGTCTTCCAGGATCCAGGCACCACTGCGGGCGGCGTGGGCCAGCAAGGCCAGCCGGCGCGGCAGGCTCATCACCACGCCCAGCGGGTACTGGTGCGACGGTGTGGTGTAGATCAGGCGGGGTGAGCGCGGGTCGGTGACGGCGGCCGGGTTCAGCCCTTCGTCATCCACCGGTACCGGCACCAGCTGCAGGCCAGCACCACGCAGCGCTGCATGGGCACCCACATAGCCGGGCTCTTCCAGCCAGGCTACATCGCCGGGGTCGGCCAGCAGGCGTGCGGCCAACTCCATGGCCTGCTGTGTGCCCTGGGTAATCAGCACCTGCTCCGGCCGGCAGTGCACGCCGCGCGATAGCTGTACGTATTCGGCCAGCGCTTCGCGCAGCTGCGTCAGGCCGCCGTCTGCGGTGTAGCCCAGCATGGCGCTGCTGGCCTGGCGCTGGTGCCGCGCCAGCAGACCTTGCCAGCAGGCGTGCGGAAATAGCGGAATTTCCGGTACGCCAGGGGCAAAAGCGCCGTACAGCCCCGTGGGCAGCCCCACGCTGTCGAACAGTGCCTGGCCCCGCGTGGACAGCCCCAGCGGTTGATGGCGGCGGCTTGCAGGTAGTGGCGCGCTGGCAAACAGGCCGGAGACGAAGGTACCTGCACCATGGCGGCTGTGCAGATAGCCTTCTGCCTGCAGCTGCTCGTAGGCTTCCAGCACCGTGTTACGGCCCAGGCCCAGGCTGCGCGCCAGGTCGCGGCTGGCGGGCAGCCGGGTGTCGCCGGCCAGTTGGCCACTGCGGATGCGTTCGCGTAGCAGGCGCATCAGCTGCCGTGCCAGACCCTCGCGGCTATCGCGCTGCAGGTCGGTGGCTAGCGCGTCTATGATCCATTGTTCCAGCAAAGTGGTTCCCTCCAGCTGGGGAAAACTGGCCCTTCCTGGGGGCCGTGTTGCTGTTTTACCATGCTTGCATCAACCCTGAACAGGAGGAAGCAGCATGGATCAGCTAGCGTTTTACCAAGCCAAACTCGCATTCGAGATCGATAGCTGGGACGTGGCCGAGCAGCTCAAGCAGGGTGCGGCCCTGCAGCTGGTAGATGGCCGCTCCGCCGCGGCTTACGCGCAGGAAACGTTGCCGGGTGCCATCAACCTGCCGCACCGTACCATTAGCGCCGAGACCACGGTGCAGCTGCCGCGCGACGTGCTGCTGGTGACCTTCTGCGACGGCATAGGCTGCAACGCCTCCACCAAGACTGCGCTGAAACTGGCGGAGCTGGGCTTTACTGTCAAAGAGCTGCAAGGCGGCGTGGACTGGTGGAAGCGCGATGGTTACCCCACGGTGCAGGGCGGGGCCAGCTGCGGCGTGACGCCGTCGGACGATTGTGGTTGCGGGGGCTGATATGCACTACGACGCGTTTCAACAGCCACTGGGTGTGCCGGTAGCGGGCTGGCAGGGCGCCTGCCCGCCGCAGAAAGTGATGCTGCAAGGCCGCCATTGCCGGCTGGAACCGTTCGAGCGCGCCCGCCACGGCGACAGCCTGCGCGCGGCGCTGGAACTGGACCGCGACGGCCGCGACTGGGCCTACCTGATGCCGCGCCCGCAAAGCGACGCCGACTGGGATACGTGGTTTGCCATGATGGAAAGCAGCACCGATCCGCTGTTCTTTGCCATTGTCGATGGTGCCAGCGGCGATGCCATCGGTAGCTGCAGCTACTTGCGAATCGATGCGGCCAACGGTGTCATCGAGGTGGGCTGGCTGCGCTTTTCGCCACGCTTGCAGCGTACGGTGGCTGCTACCGAGGCGATGTATTTGATGATGAAACAGGCTTTCGCCTGGGGTTACCGCCGCTACGAGTGGAAGTGCAACAGCCTGAACGCGCCGTCCATGCGTGCTGCCAAGCGCTTGGGCTTTACCTTCGAAGGCATCTTCCGCCAGGCACGCGTCAATTGGGGGCTGAACCGCGATACCGCCTGGTTCAGCCTGCTGGATAGCGAATGGCCGGCCAACCGCGCTGCGCTGGAAGCCTGGCTGGATGCGGCCAACTTTGACGCCGGCGGGCAGCAGATCCACAGCCTGGGCCAATGCCGCCGGCAGCAGGCCACCGCCACGCTGCCCGATGGCATCCGGGCGGCCACGCTGGCCGACCTGCCGCAGTTGGCCGCACTGTTTGACGCGTACCGCCGTTTTTATGGCAAGCACGACGATGCGCCAGCTTCACACGACTTCATCCGCCAGCGCCTGACCAACGCCGACAGCCACGTGCTGGTGTACCAGCAGCAAGGCCAGTTGCTGGGCTTTACCCAGCTGCTACCGCAATTCAGCTCGGTACTGGCTGCCCCAGTGTGGCTGTTGAATGATCTGTATGTGGCCGAAGCCGCCCGCCAGCGTGGCGTGGGGCAGGCGCTACTACAGGCAGCGGCCACGCTGGCGCGCCAGCACGGTGTGCAGCGGCTGGACCTGGTCACCGCCGTGGATAACCATACGGCACAGGCGCTTTATGCCGTGCAAGGCTGGCAGCGCGACCAGCGTTTCTATCGCTATCAGCTGGCGCTGGGAGATTAATTTCACGATGCGGCCAACGTCGGGGTAAAATCGCTGGTTTTACAAGGCAGTAACGACGTTAGCCGCATGAAATCCCACCCGCGCAATGCCCGCATCAAGGGCGATCCTTTTATTCCCAGCCGTTTTATCTTTGGCGATGCCGTCGAAGAGAAAGGCCTGGAGCCTTACGAGTATGTCATTCATACCGTGGCCCCGGCTTTTGTCTGCCGCCTGGTGGGCATGGATCAGACCCCGTTTGACAGCCGTGAGCAGGAAGGCTTTCAGAGCGATGTACTGTTTGATGCTGCCAACAATCTGACGCACTACGTCACCAACTCGGGCTTTCGCCTGTTCGATTTCAATTTCTGGGGCGAGCTGCCCACCGCCGCCCAGCTGAAAAAAATCTGCGACGAAGCCATGCAGGAGTACCAGCGCCTGCAAAAAGCCTATATCGAGCGTGAAGTCGCGCCCAAAGAGCGCGATTTCCGCCTGGTACCTACCGAGCCGCTACCGCCGGCAGAACGCCAGCAGCGCATCAAGGAGCTGGTGAGTACGGCGATGGATGCCGACAGCAACCCGATGAAACGCATGCAGCTGCCCATGCTGGTGCAGCAAGCGCTCACCGGTGGCGACCAGGCCGTCTTTACCGAAGCCCAGCTGGCGCTGCAAGAACATACCGCCGCCCGCGAGCAGCTGCTGGCGCTGGCGCGCGACAGTATCGCCTTTCCCGAAGTGATGCGCCCGGATGGCAGTGTGGTGTCCTACGAGCTCTGGGCATTGCCCATGATTTTCTCGCGTGCGCAGGGTGGCTTCTGGTGGCACTTCCCGCTACTGGAACGCGTGGAGCCGGCACTGGTGGACGCGCTGGGCCTGCCGGAAGACACCGTGCTGTGGCTGTCGCCCACCATCTTCAACACCGACATGCTTATCGAGCGTAGCTGCCAGTCGCTGGTGCACCTGGCGGCCATCATGGACGCCGGTTGCGATATGGCACAGCAAGACGTAGACGCTGCGCGTGCCACCTTCGATGCGGCCAGCCAGACGGTGAACCCGCAGCTATCGTTGTGCTGGCTGCCGTTTATCGTGGAAAGCGGCAAGCTGGATATCGACCGCGTACGCCAGCACGCCCGCAAGGCGCTGGATGCCGCCATGCCGCTGGTGCAGCAGGCGATTGCCGCCGAAATGAAATACGGTGAAGCCGAGCTGTTTGCGCCGCTGCCCTGGTGGGACGCGCTGGGCGCCGGCGTATATGCCTTTAACCGCAAGCGCCTGGGCCTGCATATGGCGCTGGTGCAGGGCAAAATCGACAAGCTGGAAAACGTGGAGGCGGTGGCCGAATTCCTGCCCGAGCAGCAAGCCTACGATGTGCAGTTGCTGGAGCGCGACAGCGGAACCCTGCTCAATCGTGTGCAATGGCTGCTGGTGCCTGACCTGGGGCCAAGCCGTGTACAAGCGTGGGTGGACTTGTCCGAGTGCCTGCGCCAGGCGGGCATTGGCTTGCGCGAACAGCAGGCCAGGTACCATTGAGAGTCTACCCGGCGAGCTGCTTGGTGATACCGTCGGGCGCCTGAGCGCGCTTGGCTGCCCGCGAAAAGCGGGCTTTCCATATACTCTTTTATAGAAATAATGCCATTAAGGCAAAATAATTGGCCATTTAATGATATTTGCATCTAGGAGCTGTATTTGCCCGGCTGGCTTGGCTTGAAATCCTTGCGCACACGACTGGCGCTGTTTTGTTCGCTCTTGATGGTAGTAGTGGTGCTGTTTACCAGCTCGCTCAGCTATCTGGAGGGCAAGGCACGCGTGCGCAAAATGCAGCTACAGCACCTGGAAGATGTGGTTACCCGCCTGAGTGACGATATCGACGACCGCGTGCGCACGCGCCACGTGCTGCTGGAGCAGGCGGCCGCCAGCCTGCAGCTGGACGGTAACAACATCCGCAAGCACGCCCCCGAGATCCTGCATGGTTTTCGCTACCTGAAGGGCAGCTTCAGCAGCATCATGCTGTTCGATGCAGATGGCAATGTGGTGGCCGATTACCCCGAGCTGCCAGGGCGGCGTGGCACCAGTGTGCTGGACCGCGCCTATTTCGCCCAGACACGGGACACCCTGCGCTCGCAGATTTCCGAGCCGGTGCGCGTGGCTGGCGACATCAAGCGCAGCCTGATCATTTTCACCTCGCCCATCCTGGACGAGCACGGCCAGTTTGCCGGCGTGCTGGGGGGTAGCCTGGAGCTGTTTGCACCAGAGCTGTTTGGTGATTTGCGCTCCATTGCCATTGGCGGTACCGGCTACATCAATATCAACACCCGCGCCAGCCGGCTGACCATTTTCCACCCCGACCGCAGTCGTATCATGCAGGCCAGCCCCGATACCAGCCGCGACCCGGTGTTCGGCAAGGCACTGCAAGGCTGGGACGGCAGCACCGAGAGTATTGCGGCCAACGGCGAACCCGCGCTGATGGTGTACCGCAACATGAAAAACGTGAACTGGGTGGTCGGTGGCGTGTTTCCCTTGCGAGAAGCCTACGAACCCATCAGCGTGATGGCGCGTAACCACATACTGATCGTGTTGCTGGCGAGCTTGCTGGCGTTTCCTGTGGGCTGGTGGGGCGTACACCGTCTGCTCGGGCCGTTGCAGGCGCTGCGTGGCAAAGTCCAAGCCATGGCATTCGGTGCCGAGGAAAGTGTGAAGATACAAGGCAGCCACGAGCTGGAAATGCTGGCGCAGACTGTTACCGAAGTGTTCGGGGAGCGTGAGCGCATCAGCCAGGAGTTGGCCGCACGCGAGGCGTTCTTTCGCGCCTTGAACGAGTCATCGCCGCTGGGCATCTTTGTCACCGATGCCGATGGCCTGTTGGTGTATTGCAACCAGGCCACCCTCACGCTGGGTGGCCAGGCCCAGCGCGAAGAAGACTGGCTGGGGCGACACTGGCTGGACGCCGTCCATCCTGCCCAGCGCAATACGATAGAGCCGCCATGGCAGGCTTTGCGCCATGGCGATGTGCCGGGCTTTTACCAGCTATGCCACCTGACCGGTGCACGCGGTACCCCGATCAAGGTAGAGCTGCGCTTTACCCGTTTGCAGCAGGGCAGCATCCTGCGTTTTCTCGGCGTTGTGCACGATGTCAGCGACAGGGAAGACGCCCTGCTGTCGATGAATGCCGAACGCGAGCGCGGCATGGCCATTCTGACGTCTATTGCCGATGCGGTAGTGCTGACCAACCAGCTGGACGAGGTGTGTTACATCAACCCGCCGGCCCAGCGCCTGCTGGGCCTGAATGCCGAAGAGGCACAGGGGCGCTCGCTGGCGCTATTCGTATCGCTTTCCTATCCGGATAGTGGCCAGTCTGTCTCGCTGGCGACGCTGGCTGAAAGCCGCATGGCCGTGCCGGTAGAGCTGGATTTGCTGTCGCGCGACATGCGCCTGCAGCCGGTGGTGCTGACCCTGTCGGTGGTGCAAGCTGCCGGCGGCATGCACGGTTACAAGATCTGCGTACTGCACGACGATAGCGAGCGCCGCCGCCGTGAGCGCAAGCACCGCTGGGAAGCCACGCACGACCCGCTCACCAACTTGCTGAACCGCCGTGGCTTCCTGGGGGCGCTGACTGTTTTGCTGGACAACGGCGAGGCCATGGCGCAAAACAATGTGGTGGTCATGATGGACCTGGACCACTTCAAGCAGGTGAACGACAGCGGCGGCCACCAGGCTGGCGACCAGATCCTGCAGGATATCGCGGCCATTCTGCAAAAACGCCTGCGCAACACTGATGTCATCGCCCGTCTGGGCGGCGACGAGTTCGCCCTGATTCTGTACAACTGCACCCGCGATACAGCGCAAGGCATCATGGAAGCCGTGCGTAGCGATATTGCCCGCCTGCGCCCGCAAAGCAACCCGGAAGTCTGCCGCGTCACCGCCAGCATCGGCCTGACACAGGTCCAGCCGCAGGATACGCGGCCGCACGACATCATCCAGCGCGCCGACCTGCGCTGTTACCAGGCAAAAGAGCAGGGCCGCAACCGTGTTGTGGCCACCTTGAGCAGCCTGTAACACCGGCGAGCACCGCAGACCTTTACGGTTCACCCAGTAAAAAAGCCGGCCCCGAGAGGGAGCCGGCTTTTTGCATGCCACGCAGGCTTACTTGTCGATACCGCCCAGCAGCACGTACTTGATTTCCAGATAGTCTTCGATGCCGTACTTGGAGCCTTCACGGCCCAGGCCGGACTGCTTCACGCCACCGAACGGTGCGGCCTCGTTGGACAGAATGCCGCTGTTCACCGCCACCATGCCGTACTCCAGGCCTTCGGACACGCGGAAGATGCGGCCGATGTCGCGGGCGTAGAAGTACGACGCCAGGCCGAACTCGGTGTCGTTCGCCATCTGGATGGCTTCTTCTTCGCTGTGGAAGCGGAAGACCGGCGCCAGCGGGCCGAAGGTTTCTTCCTTGGCCACTTTCATCGCCGGGGTCACGCCGGTGATCACGGTTGGTTCGAAGAAGCTGTGGCCCAGCGCGTGGCGCTTGCCGCCGGTGACCAGTTGGCCGCCTTTGGCCAGCGCGTCGGCGATGTGCTCTTCTACTTTGGCCACCGCGTTTTGGTCGATCATCGGGCCTTGGGTCACGCCGTTTTCCAGGCCGTTACCCACCTTCAGTTTGGCCACGGCCGCGGCAAACTTCTCGGCGAAGGCGTCGTACACGCCGTCCTGTACCAGCAGGCGGTTGGCGCAAACGCAGGTCTGGCCGGCGTTGCGGTACTTGGAAATGATGGCGCCTTCCACGGCAGCGTCCAGGTCGGCGTCGTCGAACACGATGAACGGCGCGTTGCCGCCCAGTTCCATTGATACTTTCTTCACCGTTTCGGCGCACTGGCTGATCAGCTTGCGGCCAACTTCGGTGGAGCCGGTGAAGGAGAATTTCTTCACGGTGTCGCTACCGGTCAGCACGCCACCGATTTCGGTAGAACCGCCGGTCAGCACCGAGAACACGCCTGCCGGAATGCCGGCGCGCTCGGCCAGCACGGCAATGGCCAGCGCCGACAGCGGGGTCTGGCTGGCCGGGCGTACCACCATCGGGCAGCCGGCGGCCAGCGCCGGGGCAGCCTTGCGGGTGATCATGGCGTTGGGGAAGTTCCACGGCGTGATGGCGGCGGTGACGCCGATCGGCTCCTTGGTCACCAGGATGCGTTTGTCAAAGCCGGTGGACGGAATGGTGTCGCCGTAGATGCGCTTGGCTTCTTCGGCGTACCACTCGATATAGCTGGCGCCGTAGGCGATTTCGCCCTTGGCTTCCGCCAGCGGCTTGCCTTGTTCGCTGGTGAGAATCACGCCCAGGTCGTCCTGGTTGGCCATCATCAGGTCGAACCATTTGCGCAGGATATTGGCGCGCTCTTTGGCGGATTTCTTTTTCCAGGTCTTGAAGGCTTCTGCCGCGCCGGCAACAGCGCGCTCGGCTTCGGCACGGCCCATTTTCGGTACGTGGGCGATCACTTCGCCGGTAGCCGGGTTGGTCACGGCGATGGTTTCGCCGCTGTCGGCATCGAGCCACTGGCCGTTGATGTAGCACTGCTGGCGCAGCAGCGTCGGGTCTTTCAGGTTCAGCATGGGGGTGTCCTTTTGGCGATGCGGCCAACGTTGCCAGGGGCAAGGTTGGCCGCAGTATCAGGCTAGTTCAGGCTCAGGCCTTGATGGCAGCAACCAGTTTTTGCAGCGCTTCTTCGAAGATCTCGTCTTCGATGGTCAGCGGGAACAGGAAGCGCACCACGTTGCCGTATACGCCGCACAGCAGCAGGATCAGGCCGGATTCCAGCGCCTTGGTCTGCACTTTTTTGGCGAAGTCGGCGTCCGCGTCGTGGCTGCCTGCCTTGTTGAATTCCACGGCAATCATGGCGCCCGGGCCGCGCACGTCGGCGATTTGCGGGATCTCGGCTTTCAGGCCGTTCAGGGTTTCTTTCAGCTGCGAACCCAGCTTGTTGGCGCGTTCCAGCAGTTTTTCTTCCTGGATGGCGCTGATCACGGCTTTGGCAGCGGCCAGGGCCAGCGGGCTACCAGCGTAGGTGCCGCCCAGGCCACCAGGGGCTGGTGCGTCCATTACGCTGGCGCGGCCAACTACGGCCGAGATCGGGAAACCACCGGCCATGGATTTGGCCATGGTCATCAGGTCGGCGGCTACGTCGTAGTGTTCCATGGCGAAGAACTTGCCGGTACGGGCAAAGCCGGCTTGTACTTCGTCGGCGATCAGCAGGATGCCGTGCGCATCGCACAGGGCGCGCAGCGCGCGCACCCATTCGGCTGGCGCCTGGTAGAAACCGCCTTCGCCCTGTACCGGTTCGAAGATGATGGCGGCTACGCGGGTAGCTTCAATGTCGTACTTGAACAGCTTTTCGATGCTGGCGATGGATTCTTCGATCGACACGCCGTGCAGCGGGTTCGGGAACAGTGCGTGGTACACGTCGGACGGGAAGGGGCCGAAACCGATCTTGTACGGGGCTACCTTGCCGGTGAGCGCCATGCCCATCAGGGTGCGGCCGTGGAAACCGCCACCAAAGGCGATGATGCCGGGGCGGCCGGTAGCGGCACGGGCGATCTTGACGGCGTTTTCAACGGCTTCGGCGCCGGTGGTGTAGAACGCGGTTTTGTTGTCGCCCGGAATCGGGGCCAGCTTGTTCAGCTGCTCGGCCACATCGATGTACAGTTCGTATGGCACCACCTGGTAGCAGGTGTGGCTGAACTTGTTCAGCTGTTCGGCCACGGCAGCTTGCACCTTGTCGTGCAGGTGGCCGGTGTTCAGTACGCCGATACCGCCGGCAAAGTCGATGTAGCGTTTGCCTTCGGTGTCCCAGATTTCGGCGTTTTTGGCACGCTCGGCAAAGAAGGAACACATTACGCCCACACCGCGCGGGGTGGCGTTGGCTTTACGCTGCATCAGTTCTTGCGGGTTCATGAATCTCTCCTAGATAGACTACCGGGCTGGCCTGGTTTGCCGCGACACGGGCAAAGCGCATCGTTGGCCATTGTTTGACAGCATTCTAGCGTCGTGTTTAGTAAAAAGTCACGGGTGATTGATTATTTAAACACTCCGGTCGCTTGCACTGTGGTGATTCGGCACGCCAGTAAAAATGCGGCCAACCTGATGGCAGGTTGGCCGCATGCGGGCAGGGCGGGGCGGGATGTGCGCTTAGAAGAAGCGGTTCACCTCGGCTACGGCCTTGTCGTCCAGCTCGCCGGCGGCTTGCGCCAGCGACAGGCGCGCGTACAGGTAGTTGTAGCGCGCTTCGGCCAGAGCCCGCACGGCGTCCTGGTAGTCCCGCTCGGCGTTGAGCAAGTCCAGGTTGGTACGTACGCCTACATCTTTGCCCAGCTTGGTGGAGTCCAGCTTGCTCTTGGCCGAAACCTGCAGCTGTTCCTGGGCTTTGACCAGCGCGGCACCGTTGCTGATGCCCAGCCAGGCGCGGCGGATATCCAGCCTTACCTTGCGGCGTGCGGCTTCGACATCTTCACGCGCTTTGTCCAGGTTGGCCGCCGCCTCGGTGACTTGCGAGTTGATCGCACCACCGGCGTATAGCGGCATGCTCAGGTTCAGGCCCAGTGTATTGCCACGCGTGCGCTGCTGGCCGCTGGCCTTGCTGCCGGGGCTGGTGCTGTAGTTGTCGCTGAGACCGGCGCTAAGGTTGACGGTGGGCAGGTGTTTGCCGCGTGCTTCTTCCAGGTTGCGCTCGGCCAGCTGTTGTTGTTGCAGGGCGGCTTTCAGCGCCAGGCTACCGGCCTCGGCTCGCTGGATCCAGGCGTCCAGCTCACCGGCGCTCTGGGTGGCCAGAGCGGGTTGCTGGCGCAGACGGTTGATGCTCTCGGGCTTGAGCCCGGTCAGGCTGGCCAGCGCGTTACGCTTGATTTCCAGGTCGCTCATCGCGGCAATTTCACGTGCCTGGGCGGCGTCGTAACCGGCCTGGGCTTCGTGGGTATCAGTGATGGTGGCGGTACCGACCTCAAACGACTTTTTCGCCTGCGCCAGCTGGCGGTCGTAGGCTTTCTTGGTGGCCTGGGTCACGTTCAGCACGTCTTCGGCCAGCAACACGTCAAAGTAGGCGCGCGCGACATCGGCGATCAGTTGCTGGCTGCTGGCGTCGAACTGCACACCGGACAGCTCGCTGGCGATCAGGCCTTTCTTGTAGGCGCTGTAGCTGCCGATATCGAACAGTGGCTGGGTGAGCTGTACGCCGACGCTGCGGGTGTTGTAGGGGTCGGCGTCCGGCTTCATGGCGTCGGTGCGGGTAAGGCTGGCAGACAGGCCGACGCTAGGCAGTAGCTGGGCGCGGCCCTGGACGGCTTTTTCCTGGCCTGCCTGCAAGGTGGCGCGGGCACCGGCATAGCCTGCATCGTAGCTGCGCGCGGCTTGTACCGCGGCATTCAGGTCGAAGGCCTGGGCACTGCTGGCGGCACCTAGTGCCAGCAGGGCGGTAATGATCAGCGGATGTCGTGTGTTCATCACTCGTTCCATAAAAATGTAAACTGTTCTGCAGTTATCACCATAACGGAATATGGCGCGCTTTTCAGCAGGAAAATGATTAATGTGTTTGTGGCCGGCGCACCTTGAACCATGCCGAGTACAGCGCCGGCAGGAAAAACAGCGTGAGCAGGGTAGCCACCAGCAAGCCGCCCATGATGGCCACGGCCATCGGGCCCCAGAAGGTACTGCGCGTCAGCGGCACCATGGCCAGAATGGCGGCCAGGGCGGTCAGCATGATGGGGCGGAAGCGGCGAATGGTAGAGCCCACCACGGCTTCGAAGCGGTCTATGCCCTCGCTGATGTCGCTTTCGATCTGGTCGACCAGAATCACCGAGTTACGCATGATCATGCCGGCCAGGGCAATCACCCCCAGCATGGCGACAAAGCCGAACGGCGCACTGAACAGGATCAGCGTCAGCGTAACGCCGATCATGCCCAGCGGGGCGGTGAGTACCACCAGCAGGCTGCGCTGGAAGCTCTTCAGTTGCAGCATCAGCAGGGTAAACACAATCACCAGCATAAGCGGCTGTACCTTGGCAATGGCCGCTTGCGAGTTTTTGCTGGATTCCAGCGAACCACCCAGCTCGATGTGGTAACCCAGCGGCAGGGTTTTTTCCAGCGCCTGCATCTTGGGCCACAGTGAGTTGGAAATATCGGCCGCTTGTACGCCGTCGGCGGCGTCGGCACGTACCGACACGGTAGGCAGGCGGTTGCGGTGCCAGATGATGCTTTCTTCCGGGGCGTAGACGATGTTGGCCAGCTGCGACACCGGTACGTAGCGGCCGCTGGCCGTTTGTACCATCAGGCTGCCCAGCTGTTCGATCTGCTGGCGCTCGTTGCCTGCCAGGCGGGCGCTAACGGCAATGGCCTTATCACCTTCGCGCCACTCGGTTACCGTGCTGCCGGTCAGCATCATCTGCAGCTGGCGGCCCAGGCTCTGGCTGGACATGCCCAGCGCACGTGCCTTGTCCTGGTTGATTTCCACGCGTAGCGAGCGGGCCTGTTCGCCCCAGTCGTTATTGATGTGGCGGGCGCCGGGGTGGCTGCGCACCAGGGTCTCTACCTGTTTGGCGATGTCGCGTACTTTCTGGTGGTCTTCACCCATCACGCGGAACTGCACGGCGTAGCCTACCGGCGGGCCGTTTTCCAGGCGCGTGACACGGCCGCGTACCAGCGGGAAGTCGGTGTCGAACATTTTTTCCAGCTGGTGTTTCACCTGCTCGCGCACTTTCTCATCGCGCGTCATCACCATCAGCTGCGCATAGTTCAGGTGCTGCTGTTGCTGGTCCAGCGGCAGGTAAAAGCGCGGGCTGCCGCCGCCGACATAGCTGGTGACGCTGACGATGTTGTTATCCCCCTTCAGCTGGTTTTCCAGCTTTTTCACTTCACGCTCGGTGGCTTCGTAGCTGGCGCTTTGCGGCAGCCACATGTCCACCATCAACTCCGGGCGGTTGGAGGAGGGGAAGAACTGCTGTGCCACAAACAGTTTGAACGCCACCATGGACAGGACGAATGCGGCCAGGGTGAGGGTGATGACGGTCTTGCGGTGGTCCAGGCACCACTCCACGGCACGGCGGAAGCGGATGTAGAACGGCTTTTGGTACACGTCGGCATGGGCATGATCGGCCATGGTTTCCGGCAGCAGGCGGTAGCCCAGATAGGGCGTGAAGATCACGGCCACGATCCACGACAGGATCAGGGCAATGCTGACCACCGAAAACAGGCTGAACACGTATTCGCCGGCATTGGACTTGGCGATACCCACCGGCAGGAAGGTGGCGGCGGTAATCAGCGTACCGGTCAGCATGGGGAAGGCGGTGCTGGTGTAGGCAAAGGTCGCGGCCTGGAATTTGTTCCAGCCTTGCTCCAGCTTCATGGCCATCATTTCTACCGCGATGATGGCGTCGTCCACCAGCAGGCCCAGCGCGATGATCAGCGAGCCCAGCGAGATGCGTTGCAGGTCCATACCCAGGAAGTACATGGCCAGGAAGGTCATGGCCAGCACCAGCGGAATCGACAGCGCCACCACGATGCCGGTACGTACGCCCAGGCTGAAGAAGCTAACCGCCAGTACGATGACCACGGCTTCAATCAGCGAGCGCATGAACTCGTTGACGGCGGTTTTCACCACCTTGGGCTGGTCGGATACGGCGTGCACTTCCACGCCTACCGGCAGCTTGCTTTTGACTTCGTCCATCAACAGCTGCAGGTTGTTGCCCAGTTTCAGCACGTCGCCGCCTTTTTTCATGCTGATGGCCAGGCCAATCGCCGGTTTGCCGTCAAAGCGCATGCCGAAGGTGGGCGGGTTGACGAACTCGCGGCCAACCTTGGCAATATCGCCCAGGCGGAAGGTTTTGCCGCCCGCGCTAATAGGGGTGGCGGCGATGGCGTCTACCGAGTTGTAGCTGCCGCTGACGCGTACCCAGATGCGCTCGCTGGCGGTGTCGTAATTGCCGGCCGGGCTGATGCTGTTTTGCGCCGACAGGGCGTTCCAGATCAGGCTGCTATCCAGCTGCAGGGCAGACAGTTTGGCGGTATTGAGCGTGACGTAAATCTTTTCTTCTTGCTCTCCGATGATGTCTACCTTGCCCACGTCGGGCACGCGCAGAATCTCCTGGCGGGCTTTTTCCACGTACTTGCGTACGTCTTCGTAGCTGAAACCATCGCCGGTAAACGCGTACAGGTTGCCGAAGGTATCGCCGAACTCGTCATTGAAATACGGGCCGCGGATATCGCCAGGCAAGGTGTGTTTGATGTCGCCTATTTTCTTGCGCACCGTGTACCACAGCTGCTGGACGTCTTTGGGGGAAACGTCTTCGCGGATGGACAGGATCAGCAAGGCTTCACCGGGTTTGGTGTAGCTTTTGACGTACTCCAGCTCGCCCATTTCCTGCAGTTTCTTTTCGACGCGGGCGGTGACTTGCTGCTCGGTTTCCTGCGCGGTGGCGCCAGGCCACAGCACGCGCACCATCATGGCCTTGAAGGTGAATTCCGGGTCTTCCTTTTGCCCCAGCTGGGTATAGGCAAACATGCCGGCCAGCATCAGTACCACCATCAGGTAGCGTACCAGCGAGCTATTGCGTATCGCCCATTCGGACAAGTTCAATGGTTGTTGCTTCATGATAGGTGCCCTTATTTCGCCAGCAGGGTAACGCGTTGGCCGTCGCGCAGCAGGTGTACGCCGGCGGTAACGACTTGTTCACCCCCGTTCAGCCCGGCGGTGATGTCGATGCCCTGGCTATCCGGGCGGCCTACGCTCACGGCCTTGCGGCCAACCTTGGCGGTTTTCGGGTTTATCACCCAGACATAATGCTTGCCCTGCTCGTCCAGAATGGCACTCAGCGGCAGCTTGATGGCGGCGTTGTGCTGGCCTGGCAGGCTGGCTTCTACCGTGGCGGTCATGCCCAGGCTCAGCCCGGCAGGCTGGCCGGACAGCTTCAGCCGTGCCGCGTAGGTGCGGGTGGCCGGGTCGGCATCGCCGGACAGCTCGCGCAGGGTAGCGGGTATGGCTTGCTGGCCAGCCCACAGTTTCACGTTAAAGCTACTGGCCTGGCGTAGGTCGCCCAGGGCGTTTTCCGGTACCTGGATCAAGACTTCGCGCTCGCCCGCGGCGGCGACTCTGGCAACGATCTGGCCGGCTGCCACCACCTGGCCTGGCTCGATGCTGATATCGCTGACACTACCGTCGCTGTCGGCGATCAGGCTGGTGTAGCCGGCCTGGTTGCGGCTGGCCGACAAGGCGGCCTGGGCTTGCTGCACGCTGGCCTGTGCGCTTTGTACGGCGGTGTGCTGGCGCTCTACCTGCGCGGCGCTGATGAAGTTTTGTGCCAGCAGCTCGCGGTAGCGCTTCAGGTCGGCAGCCTGCTGTGCCAGATTGGCCTGGGCTGCGGCCAACTGTGCCTGCTTGGCCTGGCTATCGAGCTGGTAGTCGCTGGCGTCCAGTACCGCCAGTACCTGGCCTTTTTTCACGCTGTCTCCGCTGCTGACGCGCTTTTCTACCACTTTGCCGGCTACGCGAAACCCCAGGCGGCTTTCCTGGCGGGCGCGTACTTCGCCGCTGAACTGGCGGATATGGTTTTGCTGGCCTGTGCCGGCAATGGTGTAGCGTACCGGGCGGATTTCCTCCACCGGTTTGACTTCCTCTTTGCAGGCAGTCAGTGCCAGCAGCAGCGCGCTGGTCAGTGCCAGCTTGTGGTAGTGCGGAGTCATGTGTGTTTGCCTCGTTCTATATGCAATTATTTATAGGTTCAGTCCGACGTTTTCAGGCCATTGAGCATCAGGTCCAGCGACAGCTCCAGGTACTCCAGTGGGGGGAGCGAGCGGTGCTTGGTATCGGTCAGTACCCGGCCAAATGAGCAGCGCCAGGTCATGGTAAGCATCATGGGCGCCACCAGGGTGTCGACCACGGCGTCCGGGTTGATGCTGCGAAACTCGCCACGGGCCATGCCGCGGCGCAGTACCTGCAGCAACATCTGGTGGCTGGGCTCGATGACTTCGGCGTGATAAAAGCGCGCCAGCTCGGGAAAATTGGTGGCCTCGGCAAACATCAGCTTGCAGATGCCGCCCAGTGGCGATTCGCCGACCTCCAGCCACCAGCGGCGCATCATCAGGCGCAGCAGGTCGGCGCTGCTGCCGTCAAACTGCTGTACCAGCTCGGCAAAGCCTGCCAGGCGGGTGACCAGGTTTTCGCGGATCACCGCCTTGAAAATGTCTTCCTTGTTTTCGAAATACAGATACGGCGTGCCCTTGGTGACACCGGCGGCTTTGGCGATGTCTTCCATCTTGGTGGTCTTGAAGCCTTTTTCCACGAATAGCGCCAGTGCCGCGTCCAGAATTTCGGCAGGGCGCACTTCCTTGCGACGGCGCCAGCGCGCTACCGGACAACAGGATTCCTTGTCCATTCTTGCCTTCTCTGAAAATTGGTTCATTAATGAAGGGTGAAATGTAGAGCAAGCACTCTGCCAGTTCAATTAATAAATCAATATTCACTAAGTGGCATGGTTAGAATGCAACACCTGACAGTTATTGCTGTGCAGCAACCTGTGTCCCCATCTTGCTACTGGAGAATCCGACGTGAGCGTAGCCCCTATCGACAAGGCAGCCATTCTGGCCGAGGCCCTGCCGTACATCCGTTCCTTTAATGGCAAAACCATCGTGATCAAATACGGTGGCAATGCGATGACCGACGACAAGCTGAAAGAAGACTTTGCCAAGGATGTGGTGCTGCTGAAGCTGGTAGGCCTGAACCCGGTGGTAGTGCACGGCGGCGGCCCGCAGATCAACGACCTGCTGAACCGCGTGGGCAAGGAAGGCCAGTTCATCCAGGGCATGCGCGTGACCGATAGCGAAACCATGGACGTGGTAGAGATGGTGCTGGGCGGCCTGGTGAACAAGGAAATCGTGTCGCTGATCAACAAGCACGGCGGCAAGGCAGTGGGTATCACCGGCAAGGATGGCCACTTCATTCGCGCCAGCAAGCTGTTCCTGAAATCCGAATCCGACGAAGACATCGATATCGGCCAGGTGGGTGATATCGAACACATCGACCCTAGCTTGGTATCCCTGCTGGACAGCCAGGACTTCATCCCGGTAGTGGCGCCTATCGGCGTAGGCAGCGAAGGCGAAGCCTACAACATCAATGCCGACGTGGTAGCCGGCAAACTGGCCGAAACGCTAAAAGCCGAAAAGCTGGTGCTGATGACCAACACGCCGGGCGTGCTGGACAAGCAAGGCCAGCTGCTGACCGGCCTGACCGCTGCCCGCGTGGACGAGCTGTTTGCCGATGGCACCATCAGCGGCGGCATGCTGCCTAAAATCAGCTCGGCGCTGGATGCCGCCAAGAGCGGCGTAAACTCGGTGCACATTATCGATGGCCGTGTGCCGCACGCGCTGCTGCTGGAAATCCTGACCGACGCGGGTGTGGGTACCATGATCAAGGCTGGCTAAGTCGTTGAGATCGCAATAAAAAGGCTGCCATGTGGTAGCCTTTTTTGCATTTGGCAGATGCATGGCGACGGCTATAGTACAAGGTGCTGGCGTCATGGGGCGCCGCTGTGTTCAACCCGCACCCTGTGGAGGTGTCATGCAGACAGTCAGGCAGTTATTGGAAAAAAAATCCGGCGAACTGATTAGCGTCAGCCCGGATGCCACCGTGTTTCAGGCGCTACAGGTCATGGCCGAGCAGGATATCGGTGCCGTGCTGGTAATGGATATGGGCGATGTACTGGGCATTTTTTCCGAGCGTGACTACGCCCGGCGCATCGTGCTGCAGGGCCGTACTTCGGCCGGCACCAAGGTACGCGACATCATGACCAGCAAGGTGGTGTACGTGGGGCCACAGCAAAGCGTGGCCGAATGCATGGCGCTGATGACGGACAAACACTTTCGCCATTTACCGGTAATGGACGCCGGCCGCGTGATCGGCATGCTGTCCATTGGCGACCTGGTACGCGCCACCATCGAAGAGCAACAGCTGGTGATAGAGCAACTGGTGAACTATATCCGCGCCTGAATCGGGCGGGTTCATTACGACAAAGGTTGGCCGCAGGCGCTGCGGCCAACCTTTTGTGCTTTATGCGCCTGGCACGATCTGCCGCGCCAGCTGCAGCAGCGCAGGGGCCACCTGGCTGCGCATGGTGTCGGC
The DNA here is from genome assembly GCA_000335715.1 of beta proteobacterium L13. Lineage (GTDB taxonomy): Bacteria > Pseudomonadota > Gammaproteobacteria > Burkholderiales > Chromobacteriaceae > Vogesella. The sequence goes on along the minus strand of AMYZ01000002.1, from coordinate 5,190 downwards.
GTCAAAAGCAAAGGCCGGGCCGCTGGCGTTCAGGCACAAGCTGCCCTGGCCTGGGGCGGGCGAGGGCAGGGCCACGCCTACCGCCATCACATCGCGTTCAAATTCGCCAAACGATTCACTGTAGCCGCGTTGCAGTACCTGCTGGCGTGCCTGCTCCAGCTTGGCCTGCACCAGTGGCCAGTCTTTGCCGTAGCGGGCAGCCATATCGATATCGGCCAACTCGCGCTCGGTGGCGCTCAGGCTGCTGTAACAAGCGCGGCCGATGGCGGTGCTGGCCAGCGGTACGCGCGAGCCCACGCTGAGCTGTACCGATACCCGCGCCTGGCTGCGGCAGGTTTCCAGATACACGATGTCGCTGCCGTCGCGCATGCCCAGGCTTACCGAGATGGTGTGTTTGAGCGCAAAGTCGCGCATCAGCGGGGCGGCTACGCGGCGGATGTCGTAGCTGCCCAGCACCGCAGAGCCCAGCGCCAGTACCGCCAGGCCCAGGCGGTAGTAGCCGCTGTCGGTATCTTGCGACAGGTAGCCCAGTTTGGTCAGCGTATAGGTCAGGCGCGATACGGTGGATTTGGGCAGGCCGGTGCGCTGCGCCAGTACCTGGTTTGACAGCGCCGATTCGCCGGGGCGAAACGCCGACAGCACGCGCAGGCCGCGTGCCAGCGCCTCGACAAACAGGCGGTCTTTGCTTTCGTCTTCCTGCGGGGTGAACGACATGGTGGAAATGCTCCTGGCTGAAGAGTGGCAAGAATAGTGCAGTGCGCGCCTTGCTCCCACAAAAAACTTTACATGCCCCGGCCGCCTTGCTAGTCTATTTTGCAATACAGAACTATATTCCGCAATGCGGAACAAAGTACAAAGGAGAACTGCATGGCCGCTACCTCGAATCGCGCACCGTTCAACTGGGACGATGCCCTGCTGCTGAACGATCAGCTCACCGATGAAGAGCGCATGGTGCGCGAAACCGCCTACGCCTACTGTCAGGAACGCCTGATGCCGCGCGTGCTGACTGCCAACCGCGAAGAGCGCTTCGACCGCGACATCATGAGCGAGATGGGCGAGCTGGGCCTGCTGGGCTGCACCATCGACAGCCACGGCTGCGCCGGTTTGTCGCACGTGGCCTACGGCCTGATTGCCCGCGAGGTAGAGCGTGTGGATTCCGGCTACCGTTCCGCCATGTCGGTACAAAGCAGCCTGGTGATGCACCCGATCTGGGCCTACGGCACCGATGCACAAAAAGACAAATACCTGCCCAAACTGGCCAGTGGCGAGTGGGTAGGCTGCTTCGGCCTGACCGAGCCGGACGCCGGCTCCGACCCGGCCGGCATGAAAACCCGTGCCCGCAAAGTGGACGGCGGCTATGTGCTGCACGGCAGCAAGATGTGGATTACCAACAGCCCGATCGCCGACGTGTTTGTGGTGTGGGCCAAGGACGACGAAGGCGAGATCCGCGGCTTTGTGCTGGAAAAAGGCATGAAAGGCCTGTCCGCGCCCAAGATCGAAGGCAAGTTCTCGCTGCGCGCCTCCATCACCGGTGAAATCGTGATGGACAACGTGGCAGTGGGCGAAGACGCGCTGCTGCCGCACGTGAAAGGCCTGAAAGGCCCGTTCGGCTGCCTGAACAAGGCCCGCTACGGCATTGCCTGGGGTGCGATGGGCGCGGCCGAGTTCTGCTGGCACGGTGCCCGCCAGTACACGCTGGACCGCAAGCAGTTCAACCGTCCCCTGGCCGCCACCCAGCTGGTGCAGCTGAAGCTGGCCAATATGCAAACCGAAATCAGCCTGGGCCTGCAAGCCGCGCTGCGCGTGGGCCGCCTGATGGATGAAGGCCGCGCCGCGCCGGAAATGATCAGCCTGATCAAGCGTAACAACTGCGGCAAGGCGCTGGATATTGCCCGTATCGCCCGCGACATGCACGGCGGTAACGGTATCAGCGACGAGTACCACATCATCCGCCACGTGATGAACCTCGAAGCCGTCAACACCTATGAAGGCACGCACGATGTGCATGCCCTGATTCTGGGCCGCGCCCAGACCGGTATTCAGGCATTCGCCTGATGTGATGTTCCGCCGGCGGGCTTCACCCCGGCGGAATGTTGGTTCCTGTCTGTCCTTGAGGCCCGGCTGCAATCCGGGCCTGTTTTTTTGCAGGCAGCCCCACGTTACAGGAGACAAACATGTCAGGTGCACTGTCAGGTATCAAAGTGCTGGACCTTACCCGAGTACTGGCCGGGCCCTGGGCTGGCCAGCTGTTGGCCGACCTGGGCGCCGAGGTCATCAAGGTAGAGCGCCCCGGCACAGGCGACGACACCCGCCAGTGGGCGCCACCCAGCCTGCCGGACGGCACGGCTGCTTACTATCTGGCGGCCAACCGTGGCAAACAGTCACTGACGGTGGACATTACCCAGCCGGCAGGGCAGGAAATTGTGCGGCAGTTGGCCGCACAGGCCGACGTGCTGCTGGAAAACTATAAGGTAGGTGGCCTCAAGAAATACGGCCTGGACTACGACAGCCTGCGCGCCATTAACCCGCGGCTGGTGTACTGCGCCATCACCGGCTTTGGCCAGACCGGCCCCTACGCCCAGCTGCCGGGCTACGACTACATCGTGCAGGGCATGTCCGGCCTGATGAGTATTACCGGCCCCGCCGACGGCGAGCCGCATAAGGTAGGTGTAGCCGTTACCGACCTGTTTACCGGCCTGTATGCGGCCAACGCCATCCAGGCTGCGTTGCTGGCACGCCATCGTACCGGCGAAGGGCAATATATCGACATGGCACTGTTCGATTGCTCGCTGGCCATGTTGGCCAACGTGAACATGAACTGGCTGGTAGGGGGCGAGGTGCCACCACGGCTGGGTAACGCCCACCCCAATATCGTGCCCTATCAGGTGTTCCGTACCGCTGGCGACAGCCACTTCATTCTGGCCTGCGGTAACGACAAGCAATTCCGCACAGTCTGCGAGCTGATCGGCCAGCCAGCGTTGGCCGCAGACCCGCGCTTTGCCACCAACCCGCAGCGTGTACATTACCGCGACGTGCTGGTGCCGCAGCTGGCCCAGGCATTCCTGACGCGTGGCCGCGACGAGTGGCTGAAGCTGCTGGACGCGGCCGGCGTGCCGTGCGGCCCGATCAATACTGTGGACGAAGCCTTTGCCGACCCGCAAATACAACACCGGCAAATGGCGCTGCAGCTGCCCGACGCAGCCGGCCAGGCTGTGCCGCAGGTGGCCTGCCCCATCAAAATGAGCGGTACGCCCCCGCAGTACAAGGCTGCGCCGCCAAAACTGGGCGAGCATACCGATGCGGTATTGAAATCGTTGGGCTACAGCGCTGAGGCGATTGCACAACTCAAGGCAAGCGCTACCGTTTAAACGCTTGTTTGATTTTGACGCGCAGCATCAATCATTGCATCATTGGGCAATCAAACCTCCCCCTGCGCAAAGGAGAAGCGGTGGAACGCGAATACATGGAATACGACGTAGTGGTTGTCGGCGGTGGCCCATCCGGCCTGAGCGCTGCCATTCGTCTCAAACAGCTGGCTGCGGAAAAAGGCCAGGAGATCAGTGTCTGTCTGCTGGAAAAAGGCTCCGAAATCGGTGCTCACATTTTGTCCGGTGCCGTGCTGGAGCCGCGCACGCTGAACGAGCTGATCCCCGACTGGAAAGAAAAGGGCGCGCCGCTTAACACGCCAGCCAGGTCCGACCGCTTTCTCTACCTGACTGAAACCGAGTCCATCCAGCTGCCTACCCCGCCGCAGATGAACAACCACGGCAACTACATCATCAGCCTGGGCAACTTCTGCCGCTGGCTGGGGCAGCAGGCCGAAGAACTGGGTGTGGAAATCTACCCGGGCTTTGCTGCTGCCGAGGTGTTGTACCACGCGGATGGTGCGGTAAAAGGCGTGGCCACCGGTAATGTCGGCACCGGCAAAAACGGTGAAGAAGAAGGCGAGCCAGGCATCGAGCTGTGGGCCAAACAAACCATCTTTGCCGAAGGCTGTCGCGGCTCGCTCACCAAAGGTCTGTTCGAGCGTTTCAATCTGCGCGCCGAAGCCGACCCGCAAACCTACGGTATCGGTATCAAAGAGCTGTGGGAAGTAAAGCCCGAGCTGCACGAAGAGGGCAAAATTACCCACACCGCCGGTTGGCCGATGGACCAGAGCACCTACGGTGGCTCTTTCCTGTATCACCTGGAAAACAACCAGGTAGTGGTGGGCTTCGTAGTGGGTCTGGATTACCAGAACCCGTACCTGTCGCCGTACGAAGAATTCCAGCGCTTCAAGACCCACCCGGCCATTAAAGGCGTGTTCGAAGGTGGCCGTCGTTTGTCCTACGGTGCGCGTGCTATTTCCGAAGGCGGCCTGCAGAGCATCCCCAAACTCACCTTCGCCGGTGGCGTATTGGTGGGCGATACCGCAGGCTTCCTCAACGTACCCAAGATCAAGGGTACCCACACTGCCATGAAGTCCGGCATGTTGGCCGCAGAAGCGGTCTTTGCCGTGCTGGCGGCCAACCCGGAGGCGCAGGGTGCCGAAGCTGTAGCGTACACCCAGGCCTTCAAGCAAAGCTGGCTACATGACGAGCTGCACAGCGTGCGCAACATCCGCCCGTCCTTCCGCTGGGGTCTGTGGCCAGCCATGATCTACTCGGCCATCGATACCTATCTGTTCCGCGGCAAGGCGCCGTGGACGCTGCGTCACAAGCACCACGACCACGAATGCCTGAAGTCCAAAGACGAGTGCAGCCCCATCGCCTATCCCAAGCCGGATGGTGTACTCACCTTTGATCGCTTGTCGTCGGTATTCATCTCCAACACCAACCACAGCGAAGACCAACCGCCGCATCTCAAGCTCAAGGATGCCTCCGTGCCTATCCGCATCAACCTGGCACAGTACGACGCACCCGAGCAGCGCTACTGCCCGGCAGGCGTATACGAGATCGTTGGCCGCGAAGAAGGCAAGCCGCAGCTGCAGATCAATGCGCAAAACTGCGTGCATTGCAAAACCTGTGACATCAAAGACCCCACCCAGAACATCAACTGGGCTACGCCGGAAGGCGGTGGCGGTCCGAATTACCCCAATATGTAAGAAACAAGCTAGGTCTCAGCCGGGCTTTTTCCTACCATTCTCAAAAGTTGGCCGCCTGCGGCCAACTTTTTTGCTTTTCAGTGCCGTTGCAAATCAACACCTTAAGC
>AMYZ01000001.1 GCA_000335715.1 beta proteobacterium L13 | reverse complement strand
CTCTTGGGCACCAGTTAAAAAAGCCGTTGACACAGTCAGCGGCTTTTTTGCGTTTTCACCTTCCGCACACAGGTTGGCCGCATGCGGCCAACCTTGCGCTGCCGGCTTACTCCGGCGCCTTGCTATCCAGCCAGATGGTCACCGGGCCATCGTTCACCAGCGCCACCTGCATGTCGGCGCCGAACACGCCGGTAGGCACCGGCTTGCCCAGCGCGGCGGCCATCACTGTTACAAAGCTATCGAACATCGGCTGTGATATCTCGCCACGCGCAGCGCGACTGTAGCCGGGGCGGTTGCCCTTCTTGCAGCTGGCAAACAGCGTGAACTGGCTCACCGCCAGCACTTCGCCCCCTGCGTCCAGCACCGAGCGGTTCATCACGCCTTGCTCGTCATTAAAAATGCGCAGCTGGCTTACCTTGCGCACCAGCCAGTCGATGTCAGCGGCCGTATCGGCCTCTTCTACCCCCACCAGCAGCAGCAAGCCGGCGCCGATTTGCCCCGTAATGCTGCCCTCTACCGTTACCGACGCCTGGGTAACGCGCTGTACCAATACCCGCATGCCTGCCTTTCCTGCCGCGTACCATTCACCGGCTGCGCCGCCATGCATTAGAATGGCCGCCGCCCACCGCCTAAGGACGTGACATGTTGATGGTTATTTCGCCAGCCAAAACGCTGGACTACGACACCCCTGCCCACACCGCCCGCTACACACAGCCCGACTTCCTGGCCCACAGCACCGAGCTGATCGCCACGCTGCGCCAGCTTAGCCCGGCCGATATCGGCCAGCTGATGAGCATCAGCGATGCGCTGGCCACGCTGAACGCCGGACGCTTTCACGACTGGGGCGGTGAATTTACACCAGAAAACGCCAAACAGGCAGTGCTGGCTTTCATGGGCGACGTGTACGAAGGGCTGGATGCCGCCAGCCTGAGCGAGCCGCAGCTGGGCTGGCTGCAGCAGCACCTGCGCATTTTGTCCGGCCTGTACGGCCTGCTGCGCCCGCTGGACCTGATGCAGGCCTACCGCCTGGAAATGGGCACCCGCCTGGCCAACCCGCGCGGCGCCAACCTGTACCAGTTCTGGGGCGACATCATCACCGAGGCGCTGAACGCCGAGCTGGCCAAACAGCCGCAGCCGCAGCTGGTGAACCTGGCCTCGGACGAGTACTTCAAGTCGGTAAAACCCAAGAAACTGCAGGCCACCGTAATCACGCCGGTATTCCAGGACCTGAAATACGGCCAGTACAAGATCATCAGCTTTTACGCCAAACGTGCCCGTGGCCTGATGGCGCGCTGGGCGGTAGAACACGCTGTTACCGACGCCGAGGCACTCAAGGCATTCAACAGCGAAGGCTATGCCTTTGATGCCAATGCCTCCGACGCCACGCACTGGGTATTCCGCCGCGACCCGCTGGCGCAATAAACCCGCTGGCAGTAAACAGAAAGGTTGGCCGCGGCCAAGCTTGCAGGCTGCGGACAAAGTAACGGCACAGGTTTTACCGAACCCGGCAAAGCCGGGCCGCACCACACAGGTACCGGAACCCGCAGCCCTTCCTTTGACAAGACACCCCCTGCTTGCCCAGCAAACAGGGGGGCGTCTGCAAGGAAAAAGCTTGGCCGCGGCCAAGCTTTTTTCATGCGCAGCGCCAAGCTGCTACTGCGGCAATACCTCGTTGGCCAGCGCCTCGCCGGCGGCAAAGGCCGTGGCATTGCCCAGCGTGGTGTCGGCGATATTGGCCAGCGCTTCGTGTGTGAGAAAGCCCTGGTGTGAGGTCACCAGCACATTGGGGAAAGTCAGCAGCCGCGCCAGCTGGTCGTCCTGCAAGCCGGTATCGGACAAGTCCTCGAAGAACACGCCCTCCTCCATTTCGTACACGTCCAGCCCCACCCCCGCCAGCTGGCCGCTCTTGAGCGCATCGATCACCGCCGGGGTATCCACCAGCGCACCGCGGCTGGTATTGATCAGGATGGCACCGGGCTTCATGGCAGCAATGGCCGCTGCATCGATGATATGGCGTGTAGCCGGTAGCAGCGGCACGTGCAGGCTCAGCACATCGCTCTGCGCCAGCACCTGGGCCAGCGGCGCGTAGTCGAAGCCCAGCCGCGCCGCCAGCGCCGCGTCCTGCTGCGGGTCGCAGGCCAGCACGCGCATGCCGAAACCACGGGCAATGGCGATGGCCGCCTCGCCGATACGGCCGGTGCCGATCACGCCAAAGGTCTTGCCGTGCAGATCAAACCCCACCAGACCATCCAGCGAGAAATCCATCTCGCGCACGCGCACGTAAGCTTTGTGGATGCGGCGGTTCACCGTCAGCAGCAAGGCAAAGGCGTGCTCGGCCACCGCGTGGGGCGAGTAAGCCGGCACCCGCGCCACGCGGATGCCGTGCTGGCGGCAGGCGGCCAGGTCCACGCCGTTGAAACCGGCACAGCGCAACACCACCAGCTGCACACCCAATGCGGCCAACCTGGCCACCACGGCGGCGTCCAGCCTGTCGTTCACAAAGGGGCAAACGGCGTCAAAACCGGCCGCCAGCTCCACGGTGGCCGTATTAAGGCGCGGCTCGAAAAACCCCAGCTCATGGCCAAAGCGCGCATTAGCTAGCGTCAGCGCCTGGCGGTCGTAGTGTTTGGTGTCGAATACGGCGATTTTCATACGTGTTCCTGCCAAGCCAAAATGCCATCATGCCGCAGTACCGACCACCGCGCCAGCACAGCCCGGTTTGCCGGCCCGCACTGGCCACCGGTGTGCAGGGGTATGCTATCGGCACACCCTCGCAGCTAAAGCCCGGTGCTTTATCCAGCGCTGTATGCGCAACCCGGACTGGCGTTTGCGGCCGGACAAATTTCCACGCTGTACGCATCCATGCTGCTTGCCATGCCATCACGCCTGGTTGTGCCCGCAAAAGAAAACCGGCCCGGTGTAAGCACGGGGCCGGTTTGCCATGCGACCTGCTAACGCTTGCAGACGCCCTGCCGGCATGACGGGCAGTACAGTGCATACAGCGGCCACACCAGCAAAGCCAGCAGCCCTGCCACCCCCAGGCTGATGCCCAGCAGGTTCATCCAATCCACCAGATAATTCACTTCATTCAAAGAGGAACGTGTGCTTGCCGGTACCAGCAGCATGGCCAGCACCGCAGCTACGGCGGCAAACAGCAAGGTTGGCCGCACCGCCCCACGCAAACTCAGATGCTGGCGCCAGACACTGAAATAGAATGCGGCCAACAGTAATAGATAGAGCGCGATGTGCACGATGTAGCCCAGCGCCAGCTCGTACACGATGTTTAAACCCAGCCAGATTTCGTACATGGTGATCTCCTAAACACGGCCTTTGAGCACGGACATATAAGCGGGTTTGAGCAGGCGATATTTCATGAGCCAGGCCATATAGCTGTCGGTCAGCGGTTCAATCAGCGGCAGGCTTGGCACCAGCTTGCCTTCGTAATCAAACTCGATCAGCAAAGCCGCTCCTTCCCGGATGAGCAGCGGGCAGGAGGTATAGCCATCAAACACCTGGTCGGCAGGCTTACCCTGCATCACTTGCAGCAGATTGTGCACAACGATCGGGGCACTTTTCTTGATGGTGGCCGCGGTTTTGCCACGCGGTGTACCGTTTATATCCCCGATACCGAAAACCTCGGGGTAGCGTTTGTGCTGCAGGGTTTCTTTACTCACCTCCAGCCAGCCGCCTGCGGCCATCGGGCCAGTTTGTACGGCGAGCGGGCTGCTTTTCACGGCATCCGGTGCGCGCATGGGCGGCACAACGTGCACAAAATCGTAGCGCTGCCACTGCTCGCGCCCGTCTGGCAGGGTAAAGCGGGCACGCTGCCCGTCACTATCAATCCCAGTGAGCTTATGCTCGTAGTGCACGTCAATACCCAGTGTTGACCACCGCTCCAACACATTGTCGTTTACCGGTTTAACGCCAAAAATATTCTTGCCGGCAGAGTAAAAATCGATCTGGCTGCGACCCAGCGTACCGGCCTGTTTCAGGCGGTCTGCCAGCATGAACGTCACTTTCAGTGGGGCGCCGGCACATTTCATCGGTGTACCCGGCAAGGTCATCACCGCCTGGCCGCCTTTGTGCCGGAACGCATCCATGACCTGCCAGCTAGCCTGTGCCGCTTCCGGGCCGTAATACACACTGGCAATACCACGCTGGCCGATCAGGCGCGGGTCCATCCCCTCTACCTGGGCATAATCCAGATGCAAACCCGTGGCAACAACAAGATAGTCATAAGGGATCTTTTTGCCTGTTGTCGTAACGACCATTTTGGCGTCAGGCTCAAAGCGCGCTACCGCCTCTTGCACCCATTGCACACCATCGGGCATGAGCGCAGCGTTGCTGTCACGCACTTTGTACATTTCCCAGATGCCCGTCCCTACCAGGGTGTAGCCGGGCTGGTAGTTATGCTCTTGCTTGGCATCGATCACCGTAATGTTCGCCCCATCCAGCGCACTGGCAAGACGGTGCGCTACGGCCAGGCCACCCAGGCCACTACCAGCAATAACGATACGTGCATTGGTGGTGTACCGGGCATCTGCACTACCCATGCCCGCCAACAGGGGCGCGGCCGCCGTCAGGCCAAGCAACAGACGCCGCTGGCGATCAGGCACATCCTGAGATGTGATGACTTGCTTGCTCATGGTGAGTCTCCTCTTGTTGTACTTCTTCTTTATAGATATTTATATATTATTAAAAGTACAAGAAAAATATCCCCGACTTGCTGTACCAGCCAGACTGCATGCCAGGCTAGCCAAAAGCGGCGGGAGGCCTAATAGGCCAACCCGGCATCCGGCAAGTACATCTTTTCCGGGTCCAGCTTGTAACCCCAAGGCAGGCCACTGTTCTGCCAGCCGCCTTTCAGGCGAAACCCGGCATGCTCACCCTCTTTGATCACCGGCCCTTGAAAGCCATCGATCACGTATCGGGCATTGGCAAAACCATTTGCGCGCAGATAGTCGGCACTGGGCTTGCCACGCTCGCTGCCAGAACGACACAGGGTAATGATTTCGGCATCCACACCAAGGCCGCGCTGCTTCAGCGCCTTCTGGATACCCGCGAGAAATGCCGGGTTCTGGCTCACCCGGTATACGCCTTTGGTTTTATCCCACTGGCGACGGTCCACCAGCAGATAGGGCACGTTGGCATGTACTGCATCGGTAAAGCCGACAAACATGATCTCGACCGGATCACGAACATCTACAAACAGCACATTGGGCTCCCCAGCCTGTATGCGCTGATAAACGTCTTGCGGGCTAATGCCCATGTCAGCCGCCAAGGCAGCTGTACCAGAAAGGCCTAGCCAGATGGCTACCAGATAGTTTTTCATGCAGGTTGTCCTCGGGTTAAAGCGATCCATCCATCACACGGCAAGTGGCACACTTGCATCGGGTTGAACTGATTGTTTATATATTATTTTTTTATATATTGTATGATTACATAAAGCAAGCCACGCTCATCCACAGCACAAAGGTTCACCATGCCGCATGACATTATTCACAACGAACTTGCCGTACTCGAACGCCTGCTGCCAGCCCGCCCGCTGCACATACTGGAGCTCGGCTGTGGCAAGGCCAGCCTTGCCCGCCAGCTGTTGGCCGCACAACCTGCGCACCAGTACACAGGCCTGGAAGTTGACCGCACACAGCACCAGCAAAATCTGGCGCAGCCCCAGACGGGCATGCAATTTGCACTGGCTGGCGCGCAAGCCATTCCGGCAGAACACCAGCAATACGACCTGGTACTGATGCTGAAATCGCTACATCACGTCCCGGTAGCGGACATGGATCAGGCGCTGGGAGAAATCGCCCGTGTCACGCGGGGCGGTGGCTTGCTGTACGTATCCGAGCCGGTGTATGCCGGCCCATTGAACGACATCGTGCGTCTTTACAATGATGAGGGCACCGTACGTGCGGCAGCTCAAGCCGCACTGGACCGCGCCCTGCAAACCGGCCAATGGCAGCAAACCATCTGTTACCAATTCAATATGCCGGTGCACTTTGACAGTTTTGATGCCTTTGAAACCCGCATGATGCGCCCCACTTTTGCCGACCATCAGCTAGATGAAGACAAGGTTGGCCGCGTACGCGCTGCCTTTGCCCCCTACTGCAGTGCAAATGGTGCCGACTTCATGCGCCCCATGCTGGTGCGATGTCTGCAGAAACAAGCTGACTAAGCCGGCCTGCGCCGGCACGGTGCCAAAGTGATACCTGGCGTACCGGTCTTTGTCGTCTTCAGCCACCGGAAAGACAGCTTGGCGCAGATACGCATGCCTGGCGCCAAAGGCACGGAATACGGGAGCAGAACTGGACAACGGCAAGCCATGAGCTGTGCAACAAAGCCTTGCAACAACATTAAACTCTACTGGCAAGCCGTTCAGTACATGCCCTGCATTGGCGAGCCACTAGCCAGAGACAGCATGAAAGCGGCACCTCAACGGCATGGCAGCCTGGCAGGCCATACAAACCAGATCGGGATACAACAATAACCTGCCACGATGAGCGTGAACGCAGCAGGCCGATAAAAGAAAACCCGCCATGGGGTAGCGGGTGTGGCGCAAGACGGCCGAGTGATGGAGACAACACGAGGAGGATCCTCGCTTTCAGCCTAGACCCTGGCTTGCTGCATTGCAACATCCCAATTACCCGCCCGCCCCGCCACTGCGAAACTTACGCTGGCCGTGCATACTCCATGCTCTTTCGCCCAGCCACCACCTACACCACTCGATGAAACGGACACCTCTTCTGCTAATCGCCCTGCTCGTCACGGGCTGCAGCCAGACCCGCGCGCCGGATGCCTTGCCACCACTGGGCCAGGCCGACTTTGCCAGCTACCAGCAGCAAACCCGGCAATGGCTACAGCAACGCCGCCAGTTTGTTACCGCCACGCCGCAGGACGAGCTGGCTTACAACAGCCCGCAGCAATGGCAGCCTAGCGGCACGCCGCGCGGCGCCATCCTGCTGGTACACGGGCTGGGCGATTCGCCGTATTCGTTTAGCGACCTGGGGCCAGGGTTGGCCGCAGCCGGCTACCTGGTACGCAGCGTGCTGTTGCCCGGCCACGGCAGCAAGCCGGCCGACCTGATTGCCGCGCAATACGAAGACTGGCAAACGCTGGTGGCACAACAAACCGCGCTGCTACAGCGTGAAGGCCTGCCAGTGTATGTGGGCGGTTTTTCTACCGGCGCCAACCTGGTGATGCTGCAGGCCATGGCCGACGCGCAGGTGGCCGGCGTGCTGCTGTTTTCTCCGGCCTTCAAATCCGATAGCAGCATCGACTGGCTGGCGCCGTGGCTCGCCCCCGTCAAGCCGTGGCTCGCCCCCGTCAAGCCGTGGCTACGGCAGCCGGACGAAGGCGTGCAGCAAACCCCGGTGCGCTATCTGAATGTACCCACCAACGGCTTTGGCCAGTACTACCGCAGCAGCAGCGCCGTGCTGTCGGCACTGGCGGCCAAACCGTACGACAAGCCCGCCTTCATGGTGCTGGCCGAGCACGACTCGGTGGTGGATGTGGGCGCGGCGCGCCGCCTGTTCCAGCAGCGCTTTACCCACCCTGCCAGCCGCCTGGTGTGGTACGGCCGGCAAGCCGGCAACGGGCAGGACCTGCGCCAGCTATGGCAAAGCGACTACCTGCCGCAGCAGCGCATCAGCCAGTTTTCACACATGAGCGTGCTGTTCTCCCCGGCCAACCCCTTGTACGGGCAAGAGGGTAACTTGCGCATGTGCCGCAACGGCCAGGAGGACGCCGAGGTGGCCGCCTGCCAGCGCGGCGCCACCGTGTGGTACAGCGACTGGGGCTACCGCGAGCCGGGCAAAGTCCACGCCCGCCTCACCTTCAACCCCTACTTTGACTGGCAGCTGGGCGTGGCCCGCAGCGTGCTGCAAGCCGGCCAGGCCGTCGCTCAGCCCGTGGTGGCAGCCTCGTCCAGCAGCCACTGATACAGCTGCTTTACCACCGCGGCCCGCGTGTCGCCTGCGGCACGGGCAATCCACCATTGCTGCCCAGGCTGCGCCGGGTAGCCCGCCACCGCCTGCAAGCGGCCGGTGGCAAGTGCATCCGCCACTTGCCAGCGTGATAGCCAGGCCACGCCCAGGCCGCGCTCGGCAGCGTCTTGCAGCAGGCGGGCATCGTCCAGGATCAGGCTGCGCCGGAAGCCTGCCAGCAGCGCGGGTAGCGCCTCGTGGCCGCTGCCGGCCGTCAGCGTACGCTCCAGACACAACAAGCTGACGTGGGCGGCGTGCTCGGCCACCGGCAAGCCTGCCAGCCGCTGCGCCAGCGCCGGGCTGGCCACCAGCAGCTGCTCGTCCTGCAACCACGGCTGCTCCAGCAGGCCGGGCTGCTGCAAGGGCCGCGCCACAATATTGATATCCACGTCCAGTTCGTCCACGTAGCGCGCCGTTTCATCGGTAGACAGCAGCGGGCATACGCCCGGCAACGCCTGTTGCAATGCGGCCAACCTGGGCAACAGCCAGCCCTGCTGCAATGGCGCCGGGCACACCAGCACCACCAGGCCTGGGTCGAGGTAGGTGCCGATGCGCGCCAGCCCGCTACGCAGCGCATCCAGCGACAGCTGCACGCTACGCAGCAGCACCTCGCCCGCCACCGTCAATTCCACCCCGCGCCCGACGCGGCTGAACAGTGGCTGGCCCAGCTGCTCTTCCAGCTGCTGGATCTGGTGACTGATGGCGGACTGCGACAGATAAAGCTCCTCGGCAGCACGGGAAAAGCTGCCCAGCCTGGCAGCGGCCTCGAAGCCACCAAGCAGGCGCAAAGACGGGATACGCGGCTTGTTCATATGAGAAAACCTGTTCAATACCTGCAATAAACATCAATTTTTCTAAAGTCATGCTAGCGCCACAATACGCCCATCACAACAGGAGGCAAACCGATGGGACGTTTTGATGCACGCGTACAGGGCTACCGCATGCCCGCCGAATGGGAAACCCAGCACACCACCTGGCTGGGCTGGCCGATGCTGGCCGACCGCGAAGAGCTGTGGGGCGAACACTACGCCCAGGTGGTGGCCGAGTTTGCGCTGACCGCGCGCACCATTGCCCGCTACCAGCGCTGCGTGGTGACCGCACACCACAGCCTGGCGGCGCAGGCGCGCGAACTTTGCGGCCCCACGGTAACGGTGCTGCCGGTCGCGGCCGAAGACAACTGGGTACGCGATTGCGGCCCCATCTTTTTGCAAGGCACAAACGGGCAGTTGGCCGCAGCGGCGTTCCGCTTTAACGCCTGGGGCAACAAGTATCAGCCGTACGACGGCTGCCAGCAGCTGGCACAGGACATCGCCCGCCACGCCGGTGCCACGCTGTTCAACAGCGACATGGTGCTGGAAGGCGGCTCGTTCTACGTAGACGGCCAAGGCACGCTGCTCACCACCGAAAGCTGCCTGCTGCACCCCAACCGCAACCCCGGTATGAGCCGCGCCGAGATCGAAGAAGAGCTGGGCCGCATGCTGGGCATCCGCAAGGTGATCTGGCTGCCGGGCAACCCGCTGGAGGTAGAAACCAACGGCCATGTGGACGGCATCGCCTCCTTCGTGGCACCGGGCCAGGTGCTGTGCCAGGGCGCCACACCGGACCAGGGCGACTACTACTACATTCTGCGAGAAAACCGCCGTGCGCTGGAACTGGCCACCGACGCCCGCGGCCGCCCGTTCAGCTTTCTGGAGCTGCCGTCGCCACAGGTGACCCAGCGTTACGACAGCGAACGCTACTGCGACTGCTACGCCAACTACATCCTGGCTAACGGCGCGGTAATCAGCACCGCCTTCGGCGTGGCCGAAGACGACGCCGCACGCGCGGTATTCACGCAGGCCTTCCCGGGGCGCGAAGTCGTACTGCTGCCGGTAACCGCCATTTCCATCGGCGGCGGCAGCCTGCACTGCTCCACCCAGCAACAGCCAGCCGTCTGAGCCTGGCCGCACACAACACACCAAGGAGAACCCCATGCGCCGAAACCTTACTGTAGCCGCCGTCCAGATGGCCTCCGGCAGCTGGCACGCAGAAGACAATATGGACCGTGCCGAACGGCTGATCCGCCAGGCCGCCGCCGCCGGTGCGCAGCTGGTGCTGTGCCCCGAGCTGTTCATGCTGCCCTACTTCTGCATCGACCAGCACGTGGACCACCTGCAGCTGGCGCAGCCATTTGAAGGCCACCCCGGCATTGCCCGCTTTGCCCGCCTGGCCGGCGAGCTGGGTGTAGTCATCCCCATCGGCTTTTTCGAGCGCGCCGGCAACGCCGCCTACAACAGCATTGCCGTGACCGACAGCGACGGCCGCGTACTGGGCGTGTACCGCAAGACGCACATTCCGGACGGGCCGGGCTACACCGAAAAGTTCTACTTCACCCCCGGCGACACCGGCTTCAAGGTGTGGGACACCCGTGTCGGCAAGATCGGCATCGGCATCTGCTGGGACCAGTGGTACCCGGAAACCGCGCGTAGCCTGGCGCTGATGGGCGCCGAAGTACTGTGCTTCCCCACCATCATCGGCAGCGAGCCGTTCAGCGCCGACTACGACTCGTCCGGCCACTGGCAGCGCACCATGCAGGGCCACGCCGCGGCCAACATGGTGCCGGTAATTGCGGCCAACCGTATCGGCAGCGAAACCGGCATCGGCAACGGCAACCCGCGCCAGCAGGGGCTGACCGCCACCTTCTACGGCAGCAGCTTTATCGCCGACCACACCGGCCGCAAGGTACAGGAAGCCGGCCGCAGCGAAGAAGCCATCCTGCTGCACAGCTTCGACCTGGACGCCATCCGCGCCGAGCGCCAGAGCTGGGGCTTCTTCCGCGACCGCCGCCCCGAGATGTACCGCACGCTGCTCACCAGCGACGGCGCAGCATCCTGCTACCAGGGAGCCCGCGCATGAGCCCGCGCCGCAGCCTGCTGGCTGCCGCACTGATGCTGGCCTGCGCCACCAGCCACGCCGCCGAAGAGAAAATCCTGTACCTGTTCAACTGGGCCGACTACTTCGCCCCCGACACCCTCAGCCAGTTTGAAAAGGAAACCGGCATCAAGGTGCGGCTGGACGTATACGACAGCGACGAAACGCTGCAAGCCAAACTGCTTACCGGCGACAGCGGCTACGACGTGGTATGGCCCAGCAACGACTTCATGGCCAAGCAGATCCAGGCCGGCGTGTACCGCCCGCTGGACAAAAGCAAGCTGCCCAATCTGAAACACCTGGACCCGCGGCTGATGAATGTCATCGCCCAGTCCGACCCCGACCACCGCTTCGGCGTGCCGTATATGTGGGGCACCATCGGTGTGGGCTACGACAAGGTCAAAGTGGAAAAGCTGCTGGGTAAAGTACCGGCCAACAGCATGGATCTGCTGTTCGACCCCGCCACCAGCGGCAAGTTGGCCGCAGGCGGCTGCCGCCTGGGTGTACAGGACTCGGCCAGCGCCATGCTGCCGCTGGCGCTGCGTTACATCGGCCGCGACCCGATCAACCCCGTGAAAGCCGACTTTGACGCCGCACTGGCCATGCTGAAAAAAGTACGCAAAAACATCAGCCTGTTTGTCGGCTCGCCCAACGCCAGCGAGCTGATCAGCGGCGAGCTGTGCGTGTTTACCGGCTACTCCGGCGCCATCAACCTGGCCGCCGAAAAGGTGCGCGAACAAGGCAGCAAGCGCAGCATCGTGTACGACATCCCCAGCATGGGCAGCCTGATGTGGTTCGACGGCATGCTGATCCCCAAAACCGCCCGTCACCCCGACAACGCACACGCCTTCATCAACTACATCCTGCGCCCGGACGTGATCGCCAAAATCAGCAACGCCACCCGCTACGCCAACGCCAACCTGGGCGCGCTGAAGCTGATGGACCGCACGCTGGTGGGCAATCCCGCCGTTTACCTGAACGACGAACGCAAGAAAACGCTGTTCCTGCAAAAAGTGCAAAGCAGCGACACCACGCGGCTGGAAGGCCGCACCTGGATGAGCTTCAAAAAAGGCTGATCCATACACCCCCTCCCGGCCACAAACCGGGGGGCGTTCCCCATGAGACATACCATGCATAACAGAAGACAGTTCATACAGATGGGCAGCATCGCCCTGGCAACATTGGGCAGCAGCTTGCTGGCCGGCTGCGGTGGCGGAGGTGGCGGTACGAGCGCGCCGGCCACCACAGGCAGCACGGCCGGTAACGGCAACAGCAGCATCACCCGGGTCATGCGCGACGAAGCCGACCCGCACGCCGCCACCTGGATGGCCTTTACCGGCAGCAGCGCCATCTGGGCAGCCGACCTGCCCGATGTCCAGCAGGCACTGGCCCGCATTGCCAACGCCATCGTAGCCTACGAGCCGGTAAAAATGCTGGTACGCCCCGCCGACAAAGCGCGCGCCGCCCAGCTGTGCGATGCCCGCGTCACCCTGCTCGAAGCCGAATTCGACGACCTGTGGGTGCGCGATACCGGCGGTGTCTTTGTCGTTGGCAACAATGGCGAAAAAGGCGCCGTGGACTTCAACTTCAATGGCTGGGGCAACAAGCAGACGCATAGCAACGACAAAAAGGTAGCCAGTTTCATGGCCAGCCAGAGTGGCGCCACCCGCCTGAGCAGCAGCCTGGTGCTAGAGGGCGGCGGTATCGAGGTAGACGGCAAAGGCACCGCCATCATCACCGAAAGCTGCGTACTCAACGCCAACCGCAACCCTGGCGTCAGCAAAGCCGCCTGCGAAGCCGAGCTCAAGCGCCTGCTGGGTATCAGCAAGGTGATCTGGCTGCCCGGCATTCCCGGGCGAGACATCACCGATGGCCATACCGACTTTTACGCCCGCTTTACCCGCCCCGGCGTGGTGGTAGCCGGCTACGACGGCGACCCCGCCTCCTACGACCACGCAGTGACACAACAACACCTGGCCATCCTGCGGGCTGCCACCGACGCCAGCGGCAAAGCGCTGACCGTCCATGTGCTGAACACACCCGCCACGCACCGCCGGCCCGCCAACAAAGACTTTGCTGCCGGCTACATCAATTTTTACGTCTGCAACGGTGCCGTCGTCATGCCGCAGTTTGGCGATGCCACCGCGGATGCCGCCGCCCGCAGCAAGCTGCAAGAGCTTTACCCGGGGCGCAGCGTCATCCAGCTGGACATCGACGCCATCGCCGCGGGTGGTGGCGGCATCCACTGCACCACGCAGCAAGAACCACGTTACTAGGCCGCCAGACCGGTAGCCTGCCGCGCAAAGGAAACACCATGAACCGACGACACTTTCTGGGCTATAGCAGCGCCAGCCTGCTGGCCGGCGCACTGGGCGGCCACGCCCTACTGGCCAGCAAACCCGCCCATGCGGCCAACCCCGCAAGCTGGCGCATGCCGGACGAAGGCGAGCCGCACGCCGCCACCTGGCTGGCTTTTGCCGCCAGCGAGGCGATCTGGGGGCGCAAGCTGCTGGCGGGTGCCCGCGATAGCCAGGCACGCATCGCCGAGGCGATTGCCGGCTACGAAACCGTCAACATGCTGGTACGCGAGCAGGACTACGACCTGGCCTACCGCCTGTGCGGCGCGGCGGCCAACCTGGTAGTAGCGCCGCTGGACGACCTGTGGCTGCGCGACAGCGGCCCGGTATTCGTGGAAGACGCCCAAGGCCAGCGCGCCGCCATCGACTTCAACTTCAACGGCTGGGGCAACAAGCAAACCCACGCCAACGACGCCAAGGTGGCAGCCAGGGTGGCCAGCCATACCCGCACCCCGCTGTTGCACACACGGCTGGTGCTGGAAGGTGGCGGTATCGAAGTAGACGGTGAAGGCACCGCGATCATCACCGAAAGCTGCGTGCTGAACCGCAACCGTAACCCCGGCGTCAGCAAAGCGGCCTGCGAAACCGAACTGAAGCGCCTGCTGGGTCTGCAAAAGATCATCTGGCTGCCGGGCATTGCCGGCCGTGACATTACCGACGGCCATACCGACTTTTACGCCCGTTTTGCCGGCCCCGGCGTGGTGGTGGTGCACAGCGACACCGACCCGGCCTCGTTCGACTACGCCGTCACCCGCCGCCACCTCGCTATCCTGAAAACCGCCAGCGACGCCCGTGGCCGCAAGCTGCAGCTGATCGTCCTCCCCGGCGCGCGCAGCACGCGGCCGCGCTACCGCAACGCCGACTTTGCTGCCGGCTACGTCAATTTCTACGTGTGCAATCACGCGGTGATCGCACCGCAGTTTGGCGATACCCGCGCCGATCGCTACTGCCGCGACGCACTGCGCGACGCCTTCCCGGACCGCGACGTGGTGCAGCTGGATATCGACGCCATCGCCGCTGGCGGCGGCGGTATTCACTGTGTTACCCAACAACAGCCGGCCTGAGCTATTCCATACGGTTTGGTTAAATCCCCGCTGCCGCCTATGGTAAGAACAACCCTGCGGCCAACCCTGGCCGCAGCCCGAAAGGTACATCATGTTTACACGCAGACACTTTATCGCCTCCTCCGGCCTGGCCTTGCTGGGCAGCAGCCTGGCGCTGCCCACCCATGCCGCCGCCAGCAGCTGGCATATGCCGGACGAAGGCGAACGCCACAGCGCCACCTGGATGGCCTTTGGCCCCGGCGAAGCAGTCTGGGGCGCCACCCTGCAGCGTGGCGCACAGGAAGCACTGGGCCGCATTGCCCGCGCCATCGTGGCACACGAGCCGGTCAACATGCTGGTGCGTGAAGAAGACTACGAGACGGCCAGCCGCCTGTGCGGCAACAAGGTGCAGCTGATCGTGCAGGACATCGACGACCTGTGGATGCGCGACACCGGGCCGGTGTTTGTGAAAAACGCCAGCGGCCAGCTTGCCGGGGTGGACTTCAACTTCAACGGCTGGGGCAACAAGCAAGAACACGAGGCAGATGCCCAGGCGGCGGCATTTGTCTGCGCTCACAGCAACGTAGCCCGCTTACAGACCAAACTGGTACTGGAAGGCGGCGGCATCGAGGTAGACGGCCAGGGCACCGCCATCATCACCGAAAGCTGCGTACTCAACGCCAACCGCAACCCCGGCGTCAGCAAAGCCGCCTGCGAAGCCGAGCTCAAACGCCTGCTGGGCCTGCAGAAAATCATCTGGCTACCGGGCATTGCCGGGCGCGACATCACCGATGGCCACACCGACTTCTACGCCCGCTTCACCCAGCCGGGCGTGGTCGTGACCGGCCTGGATACCGACCCGGATTCCTACGACCACGCCGTGACCCGCCGCCATCTGGATATCCTGAGAAACGCCACCGATGCCCGCGGGCGCAAACTGAAGGTGATGGTACTGAACGCCCCCACCGATATCCGCCCGCGCTACCGTAACGACGAGTTTGCCGCCGGCTACATCAACTTTTACGTGTGCAACGGCGCCGTTATCGCGCCGCAGTTCGGTGACAGCCGCGCCGATCGCAACTGCCAGGCCATACTGCGCGAGCAGTTCCCCGGCCGCGACATCATCATGCTGGATATCGATGCCATTGCCGGCGGCGGTGGCGGCATCCATTGCACCACACAGCAACAGCCGGCCTGAACATCTGCGGCCAACCTTTCCCCCACCCCGCCCGGCACCTTGCCGGGCTTTTGCGGAGTACAGCATGAGCCAGCCCGACCCGGACATGAACCACGACATGAAGGATTTCCGCCAGCCCATGGTGACCTCGCTGGGCATCATCCTCGGCTTCATGCTGAACTTCCTGGGCCAGTGGGCAATACAGGACGACGGCGAAATCGCCGTCACCACCAAGGCGGACATGGTGGTAGCGGTGGGGTTGATCGTCGCCATCGCCATGATGCTGTGGGTACTGTTCCGCCTGCTGAACAACCGCTACCCGCTACAGCAGGCCGGCCACTACTACCACACCACCTTCCGCGCCTACATGCTGGCCATCCTGCTGGCCTTCGGCGCGGTGACGGCGGCGTTGTTCGTGTAGCGGTTAGCCGGCTGCCAGCCGGTAGCCGACGCCGGTTTCGGTAAGCAGGTAGCGCGGCTGGGCCGGGTCTTGCTCCAGCTTCTGGCGCAGGTGGGCCATGTAGATGCGCAGGTAGTGGTTGTGCTCGATATGCGCCGGGCCCCACACCTCTTTCAGCAGCTGGCGGTGGGTCAGCACTTTGCCGCGCTGGGCGATCAGCGCCACCAGCAGCCGGTATTCCAGCTGCGTCAGGTGTAGCGGCTCGCCGCCCCGGCTGACGCTGCGCAGGCCCAGGTCCACCACCACGTCGCCCAGCGTGACTTTGTCGCTTTCGCTGGCGGCGCTGCTGCCACGGCGGCGCAGCTGGGCGCGCACGCGGGCTTGCAGCTCGCCGGTGCCGAACGGCTTGGTGAGGTAGTCGTCGGCGCCGGCGTCCAGCGCGGCGATCTTGTCGCCCTCGTCCACCCGGGCCGACAGTACGATCACCGGCACGCTGCTCCAGCTGCGCAGGTCCAGCAGCAGCGCCACGCCGTCGCCGTCGGGCAGGCCCAGGTCCAGTACTACCAGGTCGGGTTTGCGGGTGCCGGCCTCGATCAGGCCGCGCGCCACGCTGTCGGCCTCGTACACGCGATGGCCGTCTTCTTCCAGCGCGGCTTTGACAAAGCGGCGGATGACCGCCTCGTCCTCGATGACCAGAATGCTGGCAACGTTGTTCACTGCAGGTTCTCCGGTTCGAAATCCAGCGCCGGCTGCGGCGCCAGCGGCAGGCTAAGGGTAAAGCAGGCACCGCCGGCCGGCAGGTTGGCCGCAGCGATGCGCCCGCCGTGCACGTCGGCAATGGTGCGGCAGATGGCCAGCCCCAGGCCCACGCCGCTGATGGCCGACTCGCGCTCGCCGCGGGTAAAGGCGGTAAACAGCGCGTCGGGGTCGCCCGGTGGCAGGCCTTGGCCCTGGTCGGCCACGCTCAGCAGGATGTGCTGCGCGCTGGCACTGGCCGCGAGCGTGATGGTGCTGCCGGCGGGGCTGTATTTGAGCGCATTTTCCAGCAGGTTGACCAGCAGCCGCTCCAGCAGGATGGGGTCGGCGTACAGCATGGGGCAGCTCAGCGGGGCGTCCACCTGCAAGCGGTGGCTGGTGGTGGCGCCACCCAGCGCGGCGATGGCGCTGCCGAACAGCTCCTGCGGCGGCAGCCAGTCGCGGCGCAGCGTCACCCCGCCGGCCTGCAAGCGGGCCATTTCCAGCAGGTTGGTCACCAGCCGCGAGATGCGCTGGCTTTGCGTTTGCAGCGTGGCGGCCTGCGCCGCGTGCGGCGACGCCTCGCGCGTGAGCTGGCGCTGCAGGGTTTCGGCCTGGCCGGTCAGCGCAGTCAGCGGCGTGCGCAGGTCGTGCGACAGTGCGGCCAGCAGCGAATGGCGCAGCCGTTCCGATTCCATGGCCACCAGCGTCTGCTGCGCCACGGCAATGTAATGCAGCCGTTCCAGCGTTTGCGCCGCCAGCGCCGCTACCGCCTCGGCCAGGCGGCGGTTGTCGGGTTCGGCCAGCGTGGCGGGTTCGGCCACGCGCAGCACCAGCACGCCACGGGTGCGCATCGGCGCTTTGAGCGGCAGGTACAGGCACGGCGCGTGTGGCAGCGTGTGTGTAGCCACCCCGGCCGGCGCGGCGTGGTCGTAGCACCAGCGCACGATGGCGGCGTCTTCGTCCAGCGCGTCGCCAGCCTGTGGCAGCAGCGCGCCGTCCTCGTCGTCCGGTGGTAACCACAGCCGGATATTGGCGCCCAGGCTGGCGTGCAAAAAGCGCTGGCTGATCTCGCCCACCTGCTCTGGCAGCAGCGCCACGCCCAGCTCACGCGCCATCTCGTACAGGGTGCGGGTGTGCGCCTCGCGCTGGCGCGCCTGCGCGGCGCTGTGGCGCTGGCTGGCCACCAGCTGACCGGCCACCAGGCCAACGATCAGCATCACGGCAAAGGTAATCAGGTATTGCACGTCGGACACCGCAAACGAGAAATGCGGCTGCACGAAGAAAAAGTCGAACAGCGCCACCGACAGCACCGCGCTGAGCGCCGCCGGGCCGCGCCCGTAGCGCACCGCCACCCACAACACGCCCAGTAGGTAGAACATCACCAGGTTGGTGGGCTCCAGCACGCCGTGCAGCGGGCTGGCCAGCAGGGTGATGGCCACGCACAGCAGGCTGGCGGCCAGCCAGCCGCGGCGGCTTAGCTGCCACTGCGGCCAACGTAGCCAGGATCGCGCGCCGGTGGCCGGCGCAGGGCACGACAGCAATAGCAGGTCGAGGTCGGCGGCGTGCTGCTGCAAGGCTTGCTGCAAGCGGCGCCCGGCCAGCGGCGCCGGCATGGCCAGCAGCGACAGATTATGGCGGCGGGCGTAGTCTGCCAGCAGGCGCGCCGACGAGCTGCCACTCAGCACCAGCGTGGTAGCGCCCTGCTCGGCGGCCTGCTGCAAGGCGGCCAGGGCGGCGGCGCGGGATGCCGCGCTGCTGCGGCCATCGTCCACCCACACTGCGTGCCAGGCGGCGCCTAGCTGCCGCGCCAGGCGCTGGCTCTGGCGTACGCTGTCGGCGCCAAAGTGGCCATCCACCAGCAGCAGCAAGCCGTGGCGGGTGGCCCACACCGGCGCCGCCTGTTGCGTAGCGCGCTGCGCCTTGACCTGGCCATCGACACGGTCGGCCATGCGCCGCAGCGCCAGCTCGCGCAGCGCGATCAGGTTGCCTTTGCGGAAGAAGTTGGCCGCCGCGCGCTCGGCCACCTCGGGCAGGTAGACCTTGCCTGCGGCCAACCTTTGCAGCAGATCGTCCGGCGGCAGGTCCACCAGCCGCACTTCGTCGGCTTGGTCGAACACGTGGTCGGGCACCGTTTCGGCTACTTCCACGCCGGTCACGCGGCTGACGATGTCGCGCAGGCTGTACAGGTGCTGCACGTTCATGGCGCTGTACACGTCGATGCCGCTGGCCAGCAGCTCTTCAACGTCCTGCCAGCGTTTGGGGTGGCGGCTGCCGGCAGCGTTGCTGTGCGGCAGCTCGTCCACCACCACCAGCGCAGGGCGGCGCGCCAGGATGGTGTCGATATCCAGCGCTGCCACCGCCTTGCTGCGGTGGTCCAGCTGGCGGCGCGGCAGCACGGCCAGGCCGTGCAGCATGGCTTCGGTATCGGCGCGGCCGTGGGTATCTACCCAGCCCACCAGCACGTCCAGGCCCTGGGCGCGTTTTTCCTGTGCCTCGGCCAGCATGGCGTAGGTTTTGCCCACGCCGGGGGCGGCGCCGAAAAACAGCTTCAGCCGGCCACGCGGGCGTGGCAGGCTGGCTAGCAGGGCGTCGGGGTCGGGGCGACGGTCGGGGTCGGTCATGGTTCTGGCTTATCGTGATCGGTTACTGGAAACAAGCACAAGGTTGGCCGCGTGCGGCCAACCTTGTGCGTCAAACAGCGCTTGCCAATGGTATCAGCTGCGCGCCAGCGCCAGGTTCAGCTGCAGCACGTTCACCCGTGCGGTGGCGTCGCTGCCGAACCAGGCCACCTGCGCCTGCTGGCGTACCAGCTGCTCCAGCTTGCCAGCGTCCAGCTGGCGGGCGGCGGCCACGCGCGGTACCTGGTACAGCGCGGCGGCCAGGCTGATGTGCGGGTCCAGCCCGCTGGCGGACGCGGTGACCAGGTCAGCCGGTACCGGCCCGGCTGGCAGCGGGCCGGCGGCTTTCAGCGCGGCGATACGCTCGGCCACCGCCTTGGCCAGCGCCGGGTTGGCCGAGCCCAGGTTGCTGCCACCGGAGCCGGCACCGTTGTACGGCGTACTGGCGGTGGCGGACGGGCGCCCCCAGAACTCGCCTGGCTTGCTAAAGGCCTGGCCCACCAGCGCCGAGCCCACGGTGCGGCCTTGCTGTTGCAGCAGCGAGCCCTGCGCCTGTGCCGGAAACAGCCACTGCGCCAGGCCGGTGACGGCCAGCGGGTACACCAGGCCCAGCAGCAGGGTGAGGCCCAGCAACAGGCGGGCGGCGGGCCACCACAGGGCGCTGGCGGCGGGTTGGGCAGCCTGGCTATCGGTGCCAGAAAGTACGTGTTGCATACGGTTACCTTTCTAAAAAATGGCTTACACCAGCCCCAGCAGGGCCAGCAGCATGTCGATCAGCTTGATGCCGGCAAAGGGCAGCAGCAGGCCGCCCAGGCCGTACACCAGCAGGTTGCGGCGCAGCAGCGCCTCGGCGCCCAGCGCGCGGTAGCGCACGCCCTTCAGCGCCAGCGGAATCAGCACCACGATGATCAGCGCGTTGAAGATCACCGCCGACAGCAGCGCCGACGCCGGGCTGGCCAGCTGCATCACGTTCAGCAAGCCCAGCTGCGGGTAGGTGCCGGCAAAGGCCGCCGGGATGATGGCGAAGTACTTGGCCACGTCGTTGGCCAGGCTGAAGGTGGTCAGCGCGCCGCGCGTCATCAGCATCTGTTTGCCGATTTCCACCACCTGGATCAGCTTGGTGGGGCTGGAGTCCAGGTCCACCATATTGGCGGCCTCGCGCGCGGCCTGGGTGCCGCTGTTCATCGCCACTGCCACATCGGCCTGCGCCAGCGCCGGGGCGTCGTTGGTGCCGTCGCCGGTCATGGCCACCAGTTGGCCGCGCTGCTGGTAATCGCGTATCAGCGCCAGCTTGTTTTCCGGCGTGGCCTCGGCCAGGAAGTCGTCCACGCCCGCTTCGGCGGCGATGGCGGCGGCGGTCAGGCGGTTGTCGCCGGTCACCATTACCGTCTTGATGCCCATCTGCCGCAGCTGGGCGAAACGCTGCTTGATGCCCGGCTTCACCACGTCTTTCAGCTCCACCACGCCCAGCACCTGCGCGCCCTCGGCCACCACCAGTGGCGTGCTGCCACGGCTGGCAATGCCGTCCACCTGCTGCTGCAGCGCCGGGCTGAAGCTGCCACCCAGCTGCAGCACGTGGCGGCGGATGGCGTCGGCGGCGCCTTTGCGGATCTGGCGCTCGCCCAGGTTGACGCCGGACATGCGGGACTGCGCGGTAAACGGCACAAAGCTGGCGCCGGGCGGTACCAGACCCTGGTGCAGCGCCTGCAAGGTGCCCTGCCCCAGCTGGCTTTCGCTCTGCACGCCATCGTGGTGGGCGGCCGGTACGCGGGTATGCTGCTGCGCCAGCACCACGATGCTCTTGCCTTCCGGCGTGTCGTCAGCCAGCGATGCCAGCCAGGCCGCCTCGGCCAGCGCAGGCGGGGTGGTACCGGCAGCGGCGATAAAGGCGGAGGCCTGGCGGTTGCCAAAGGTGATGGTGCCGGTTTTATCCAGCAGCAGCACGTCTACGTCACCGGCGGCTTCTACCGCACGGCCGCTGGTGGCAATCACGTTGGCCGCCATCAGCCGGCTCATGCCGGCCACGCCGATGGCCGACAGCAGGCCGCCGATGGTGGTGGGGATCAGGCATACCAGCAGCGCCAGCAGTACCGGCAGCGAGATCACCTCGCCGCTGCCGGCGGCGCCCACGCTGTACACCGAGAACGGCAGCAGCGTCACCGTCACCATCAGGAACACCAGCGTCAGCGCCAGCAGCAGGATGGTGAGCGCAATCTCGTTGGGCGTCTTGCGGCGCTTTGCGCCTTCCACCATGGCGATCATGCGATCGATGAAGGTTTCACCGGGGTTCACGCTGACGCGCACCACGATCCAGTCCGACAGCACGCGGGTACCGCCGGTCACCGAGCTGAAGTCGCCGCCCGATTCGCGGATCACCGGGGCCGACTCGCCGGTGATGGCCGACTCGTCCACGCTGGCGATGCCCTCGATGATCTCGCCGTCGCAGGGGATGAGGTCGGTGTGCTGCACCAGTACCACGTCGCCCTTGCGCAGGTCGCTGGCGTCCACCACGGTAAAGGCGGCGCCGTAGCGCTGCGGTGCGGCCAACCTTTTGGCGATGGTGGCTTTCTTCAGGCTCTTCAGGCTGGCGGCCTGGGCGCGGCTGCGGCCCTCGGCCAGCGCCTCGGCAAAGTTGGCAAACAGCACGGTAAACCACAGCCACACGGCAATACTGCCGGTGAGCCAGGCCGGCGCATCGCCCCGCCCTTGTAGTGCCATCACCCACAGTACGCTGCACAGCACGCTGCCCAGGTACACCACGAACATCACCGGGTTTTTCAGCTGCTCGCGCAGCGCCAGCTTGCGCACGCTGTCGCGCAGCGCCGGCTTCAGCAATGCCGGGTCGAACAGCGGCAAGCTTGCTTTTTTGTCAGTCATTTTGGTCTCCTGCTTAACGCGCCCAGATCATCAGGTGCTCGGCCACCGGGCCCAGCGCCAGTGCCGGCAGATAGGTGAGTGCGCCCACCAGCAGCACGCTGCCTACCAGCAGGCCGATGAACAGGCCGCCGTGGGTGGGCATGCTGCCGCTGGTGGTGGCCAGCGTCTTCTTGGCCGCCAGGCTGCCGGCCAGCGCCAGTACCGGCACGATGACGGCAAAGCGGCCCAGCCACATGGCAATGCCCAGCAACGCGTTGTAGTACGGGGTGTTGGCCGACAGGCCGGCAAAGGCGCTGCCGTTGTTGTTGGCCGCCGAGCTGAACGCGTACAGCACCTCGCTGAAGCCGTGCGCGCCAGGGTTGGCCAGGCCGGCCAGACCTGGTGCCAGCAGCACGCTGGCGGCGCTGCCGGCCAGTACCAGCGCCGGGGTGGTGAGGATCACCAGCGCCACCATCTTCATGTCGAACGCCTCGATCTTCTTGCCCAGGTATTCCGGCGTGCGGCCCACCATCAGCCCGGCCACGAACACCGCCAGCACGGCAAACACCAGCATGCCGTACAGGCCGGAGCCCACGCCGCCGAACACCACCTCGCCCAGCTGCATCAGCCACATCGGCAGCATGCCGCCCAGCGCGGTGAGCGAATCGTGCATGGCGTTCACCGCGCCGCAGCTGGCGGCGGTGGTGACGGTAATGAACAGGCTGCTGGCGGCCATGCCGAAGCGCACTTCCTTGCCTTCCCAGTTACCACTGCTGCCGTCCACGCCCAGCGCGGCCAACAGCGGGTTGCCCTGGCTTTCGGCGGCCATCACACCGATGGCGCAGGCGATGAAGATCACGCTCATCGCCGCGTACAGCGCCCAGCCCTGGCGACGGTCGCCCGCCAAGCGGCCAAAGGCGTGGGTGAGGCCGGCGGGGATCAGGAAGATAGCCAGCATCTGCAGCAGGTTGACGAGCTCGGTGGGGTTTTCGAACGGGTGTGCCGAGTTGGCATTGAAGAAGCCGCCGCCGTTGGTGCCCAGTAGCTTGATGGCCTCTTGCGACGCCACCGGGCCCAGCGCCAGCGTCTGCGCGTGGCCGGCCAGCGCGGTGTAATCGCTATACGCGGCCAAGGTTTGCGGCACACCCTGCTGCACGAACAGCAGCGCCAGCAGCAGCGACAGCGGCAGCAGCAGGTAGACCGACACCCGCAGCACGTCGGCCCAGAAGTTGCCCAGGTCGGCGCTTTCGCGGCGGGTAAAGCCGCGCATCAGCGCAAACGCCACTGCAATGCCGGTAGCGGCGGACAGGAAGTTCTGCACCGCCAGGCCGGCCATCTGGGTGAAGTAGCTCATGGTGCTTTCACCGGCGTAGCCCTGCCAGTTGGTATTGGAGACAAAGCTGATGGCGGTATTGAACGCCGAGCCCGCCTCCACCGCGCCCATGCCTTGCGGGTTGAACGGCAGCACGCCTTGCAGGCGTTGCAGCGCGTACAGCAGCAGCGCGCCCAGCAGGTTGAACACCAGCACTGCCAGCGCGTACTGGCGCCAGCCCATGCCGGTATCGCGGATGCCGGCCAGCCGTAGCAATGCAGCGTCCAGCGTTTGCCAGCGCGGGCTCACCTGCCCGGCGGCCAACGGTGCTAGCCAGGCGCCCATGGGGCGGGCAGACAGCGTGAGCAGCAACATGAACAGGGCCAGCAGGCTGTAGAAAGTCAGCATCATGGCAGGTCCTCCGCGTGCAGCAGCGCATGCACCAGCCAGCCTGCCAAAAGTACAGCCAATACGGCCGCGGTCAGTGTCAGCAGGGTCATGACGCCCTCCTGCCGGACAAAGTGTGATAAACGCGCAGCAGGCCGAAAGTGCTGCCAAACAGCAGCACCAGCCCGCCCAGCCAGATCAGATCTTGCATGATTACCTCGATAAGGGGAGCAACCCTGCCACTGTAGGGCGCGCCATCGAAAGATCGTGCTAAATGCTGGCTGTGCGGTGTAAACACGGTATAAAAATGCAGCCGCGCCTGGCAGCCACCCTGCGACACTATGTCGCAGCCCCTGCGGCCAACGTTTATCGATAATCCGGCCTTTCCTTCCGTTGCCGGAGCCCCGCATGCCTGTCTTTTCCCGCCCTATCCTGCTGGCCACCCTGTGCCTGCTGCCCGCCACCACCCTGCTGGCCAAACCGGTGAAGTTCACCGACGTCAGCGGCCGCGAAGTCACCGTGGATGCGCCGGCCAAGCGCGTGGTGCTGGGCTTCCACTTTGAAGAATTCACCGCTATTGCCGGCGCCAAGGCGTGGCAGAACGTGGTGGGCATCAGCAAGACCGGCTGGGCCGGCTGGCGCGCCGGTAACTGGGCACGCTACCTGGATGTGATTCCGCAGCTGAAAGACCTGCCGGACGTGGGCTTTACCGACGACAACAGCTTCAGCGCCGAAAAAGTGATCGCGTTGAAGCCCGACGTGCTGATCCTGCCGGAGTGGGGCTACAAGGCGCTGGGCCCGGCGGCGCAGCAGTTGAGCGCGGCCGGCATCCCCATCGTGGTGGTGGACTACAACGCGCAAACGCTGGAACGCCACCTGGCTAGCACCCGCGTACTAGGCAAGGTGATGGGCGCCGACCAGCGCGCCGAAGCACTGGCCAGCCTGTACCAGAAGAAATACCAGGACGTGATGGCCCGCATCGCGCGCGCCAAGGCCACCGCCAAGCCCAAGGTGTACGTGGAGCTGGGCCGTGACGGCGCTGACACCATCGGCAACACCTACCGCGACACCATGTGGGGCCAGATGCTGGACAACCTGGGCGCCGACAATATCGCCAACGGCCGCATTAGCGCGAACTGGGGCCCGCTGAACCCGGAAGCGGTGCTGGCAGCCAACCCGGAGCACGTGATCATCGCCGGCTCCTCGTGGCAGAACCGCCCCAAAGCGGTAAAGCTGGGCTACGCCTCGGACGACGCCACTGCCCGCGCCACGCTGCAGCCCTACACCAAGCGCGCCGGCTGGGACACGCTGAAAGCGGTGCAGCAACAGCACGTGTACACGCTGGACCACGGCCTGGCGCGCACGCTGGTGGACTACACCGCCATGCAGTTCATCGCCAAGCAGCTGTACCCGGCGCAGTTTGCCGACGTGAATCCGGTGGCCGAATTGCGCCAGTTCCACGAGCGCTACCTGCCGGTGAAGTACAGCGGTAGCTGGATGGTGACGCTGAAACCGTGAACACACTCAGCCTGCCCCTGCCCGCCCACCGCCGGCTGGCGCCCGCACTGGCCATGCTGTTGCTGATGGCCGGCATGCTGCTGTTGTCGCTGCTGCTGGACGTGGCCAGCGGCCCGTCGATGCTGCCGCTGCGCGAGGTCGCCGCCGCGCTGGCTGGCAGCGCAGTAGAACGCGGCAGCGACGTGATCGTGTGGCAGATCCGCCTGCCGGTGGCGCTGATGGCGCTGCTGGTGGGCGCCGCGCTGGGCTTGTCCGGCCTGGTAATGCAAACCGTGCTGCACAACCCGCTGGCCAGCAGCTACACGCTGGGTGTGTCGGCCGGCGCCGGCTTTGGCGCGGCGCTGGTGATCGTGCTGGGCAGCGCGCTGCCGCTGCCGGAAACCGTCGCCGTACCGCTGGCGGCGTTCCTGTTTGCCGGCATTGCCTGCAGCGCGGTACTGGGCATCGGCCGCGCCAAGGGCGGCCAGGCCGACAGCTACGTGCTGGGCGGCATTGCGCTGCTGTTTCTGTTCCAGGCGCTGCTGTCGCTGCTGCAATACCTGGCCTCGCCCGAGGCGCTGCAGGCCATCGTGTTCTGGCTGTTCGGCAGCCTGTACAAAGCCAGCTGGCCCAAGCTGGGGCTGGTGGCCGCCGTGCTGGCGCTGTGCCTGCCGCTGCTGCTGCGTGATGCCTGGCGCTTTACCGCGCTGGGGCTGTCGGACGAGCGGGCGCAAAGCCTGGGCGTCAACGTGACGGCGCTGCGCTGGCGCGCGCTGGCCATCGTGTCGCTGCTCACCGGCGCGGCAGTAGCGTTTGTCGGCACCATCGGCTTTGTCGGGCTGATCGCGCCGCACATCGCGCGCTTTTTGCTGGGCGAAGACCAGCGCCTGCTGCTGCCCGGCGCCGCGCTGTGCGGCGCGCTACTGCTGTCGCTGTCGTCGCTGCTGGGCAAATGGCTGTCGCCGGGGGCGCTGATTCCCATCGGCATCGTCACCGCCGCCGTCGGCGTGCCGTTTTTCCTGCTGCTGGTGATGCGCAGCAAACCGGGGGCATGGTAATGCTGCAGGCACAACAACTGAACGTCAGCCTGGGGCGCCAGACCATCCTGCACGATGTGTCGTTCGAGGCGCGGCCGGGCGAAGTCACCGCCCTGCTGGGCCCCAACGGCAGCGGCAAGACCACGCTACTGAAAACGCTGGCCGGCCTGCTGCCGGCACGCGGCCAACTGCAGTGGCAGAGCCAGGCGCTGCCGCTGCATCGCGGCGGCCAGCTGCACGCGGCGTGCGGTTACCTGCCGCAGGACTGCAGCACGCGCAGCCGCCTCAGCGTGACCGAAGCGGTGCTGCTAGGGCAGCTGGGGGCCTTGGGCTGGTGCGTCAGCGCCGAACAGCGCGCCGCGGTACAGCAGCAGTTGGCCGCACTGGGCCTGGCGGCGCTGGCCGAACGCCGGCTGTGCGAGCTCAGCGGCGGCCAGCGCCAGATGGTATTCCTGGCGCAGGTGCTGCTGCGCCAGCCCGGCCTGTTGCTGCTGGACGAGCCGATCAGCGCGCTGGACCTGCAACACCAGGTACAGGTGATGCGCAGCGTGCGCGAGCAAACGCAAGCGCGCCAGCTCACCACCGTGGTGGTGCTGCACGACCTGAACGCCGCGCTGGCCTACGCCGACCGCGTGCTGCTGCTGCAGCATGGCCGGCTGCAAGCCGCCGGCCATGCCCGCGACATTCTCACCCCTGCCGTGCTGGCGCCCTTATTCGGCGTGGCCATCCACCCTGCCCGCACCGCAGGTGGCCATACGGTGCTGTGTGCACACAGCAGCTGACCGGCTAACTGCGCAGCACGAACTGCTGCAATTGCGTGTCCAGCAAGCTGCTCAGGTCTACCAGCCGTGTTGCTTGCTGCGCTTGCTGGCTGGCCTGCTGCAGCATGCTGTCGGCACTGTGATGCATGCCTTCCACCATGACTGTCACGTCCTGAATGGCATGGCCTTGTTCTGCCAGCAGCTGGCCGATATCCCCCACCGCCGTTTCCGATGCCACGGCCAGCGACATGATGCGCTGCATGGACAGGCTGGCAGCCTCGGTGCTGGACTCGGCACCCTGTGCATGCGACACCGTTTTTGCAATGGCCGCGCTCACCTCGTCTACCCGGTGGCGGATGCTGGTGACGACGGTCTGGATATCGGCCGTGGCGGCTGAAGTGCGCTCGGCCAGCTTTCTGACTTCGTCGGCCACGACGGCAAAGCCCCGGCCGCTCTCGCCGGCGCGCGCCGCTTCGATGGCGGCATTCAGCGCCAGCAGATTGGTCTGCTCGGCAATGGCGTTGATCATGCTGACGATGCTGCCCACTTGTGCCGATTGCACCCCCAGCGACACGACCTGCTGCAAAGCCAGGCTTACCTCTTTTGATACGCTGGCCATGCCGACCACGCACTGGCGCATCGCCAGCTCGCCCTGCCTGACACACTGTGCGGTTTCTTGCACCTGGCCCTGCACCGAACCGGCAAAGTCGGCAGCCTGAACCACCGCTGCTGACAGTTGCGCCAGCGTGGCGGCGGCCCGCGCGGTATGGCCGGCCTGCTCCGCCGCCACCGTACGGGTTACCCGTGCCTGTTGCTGCAATAGCGGCACGAGCTGGCCGAGCTTGTCGCTGGCATCGGCAATACGCTGCAGCAAGGCGGTAAGCAACTGGCGCATGCGCCCTATGGCGGCCAGCACGCCGTGGCTGGCAACCATGCCGTCCGGGCGCAGGTCACAACGCGCGATCTGCTCGGCCACCCCCACCGCCTGACTGGGGTCGCCTCCCAGGCGGCGGTGCAAAGAGTGTTGCAGCTGCCACAGCAACATCAGCAGCGCCAGCAGGCACAGGCCACCAGCCAGCGGCACCCATAGCCTGGCATGCCCGGCCGTGCGGGCCAGCCCCTCGGCCCGTGCCTGGGCATAGCGGCTGGCGACTTGCACCGTACGGTCCACCGTATCGCGGTGCCGCAGATACAGCTGCTCGGCCTGCGCCATCAGCGCGCCCGCTGCCGCCGGGTTGGTACCCAGCTGTGGCAACACCTGCTGCTGCACGTGCTGCCAGTAGCGCTCGGCATCTTGCTGTTGCCCCGCCAGCAGTGCCTGGCGGACCTCACTGTCCAGGCTGCTGGCTGCCCAGTAGCGGTTTCGTTCATCGTATTCGGCCTTCAGCGCCAGCAGCTTGCTGCGCAGGGCTGCTTGCTGCGCCGGCGGCAGCGCGCGCAGCTGGTGCAGCGTGAGCTGGGCTTCGATCAGGTACAACGGTGGCGGCAGGATGTCTGCTACCACATCCTTGCCCTGGCCCATTCCCCGGGCATCATCAATCAGTGCCTGGGTAAAGTAGATATTGAGCACAACCAGCAACAGCATGGTCAGGCTGGTCAGCAAAGAGAACAGCAACAGCAAGCGTTTCAGGCTCATGGCAGGTTGTGCGCCGCATAGCGCGTGGTAGTGAAGGAGCCCCTAGCAGACATCAAAAAAGCATCCCTATAAAACCGGAATACCGCGCGCCCTGCCGGTCTGTGGTTTACCCGGCCTGCAGCAAGCTGCCCATCACCGCTTTTGCGGTGCTGCCACTGCCCCCCTGAGCCGGATGGGCTGGTGTTTGTGGCCTGTTACAAGCTTGGCTTGCTAAATAAAATGTTACTGTATAGCATTCCGGTCGATAATAATTCTCGATAAGACTGGAGCCCGCCATGCACCCTCTGCAATCCCGCCTTATTGCCGGCAGCCTGCTGCTGGCCGTCGGCCTGTCTGCCCAGGCCAAAGCGCTGAACCTGATCGGCCCGTGGGAAATCCACAGCCTGGACCCGTCGTCCAGCAGCGGCATCCTGTTCACCCGTTTGCAAGTGGCCGAAACCCTGGTCGACGCCGATAACGCCGGCACCCTGAAACCCGGCCTGGCCAGCCGCTGGCAAGCCAGCAGCGACCAGCTGAGCTGGCGCTTCACGCTGCGCGACGGCGCGCGCTTTCACGATGGCAGCGCGGTAAGCGCGGCCAACGTGGTGGCGGCGCTGGAAAAAGCGCGCAAAAAACCCGGCATGCTGGAAAACGCCCCCATCAGCGCCATCCGTGCCGACGGCAAGGACGTGGTGGTGGTACTGAGCAAACCGTTCGCCCCGCTGCCTGCGGTGTTTGCCCATACCCATACCCAGGTGCTGGCGCCGGCGTCCTACGCCGCCGACGGTAGCGTAAAAAGCATCATCGGCAGCGGCCCGTACCGCATCAGCCAGCTGCAGCAGCCGCAACGCGTCAGCGTGCAGGCCTTTGCCGGCTGGCAGGACAAGAAGCCGGCCATTACCGAGGTGGGCTACCAGGCCATCGGCCGCGCAGAAAGCCGCACCCTGATGGCGGAAAGCGGCCAGGCCGACATCGCCTTTGGCCTGGACCCGGTGAGCATTACGCGGCTGCAAGCCAGCCCGCGCGTCAGCATTGTGTCGGCCACGCTGCCACGCGCCATCCAGATCAAGTTCAACGCCGGCCACAAATGGCTGAACAACCCGGCCATGCGCCTGGCCATCAGCCAGAGCCTGAACCGCCAGGCCATTGCCACCGCGCTGCTGCGCGACCCGGACATGGCCGCCACCCAGCTGTTTCCGCCCAGCATGAAAGCCTGGCACCAGGCTGCGCTGCCGGCGCTGGCCTACCAACCCGAGCAAGCCCGCCGCAGCTTTGCCGCGCAGGGCTGGAAGCCGGACGGCGACGGCCAGCTGGTACGCAACGGCGAGCGCCTGGCGCTGACGCTGCGCACTTATCCAGACCGCCCCGAGCTGCCGCTGATTGCCACTGCGCTGCAAGAACAGCTGCGCCAGGCCGGCATCGCGGTGCAGGTAAAGGTGGGCAACTCCAGCGAGATTCCGACCGGCCACAAGGACGGCACGCTGGAGCTGGCGCTGTACGCGCGCAACTACGCGCTGGTGCCGGACCCGCTGGTGACGCTGCTGGGTGACTTCACCGACGACGGCGCCGACTGGGGTGTGATGAAGTGGCAGAACGCGGTGCTGTCGCAACAGTTGGCCGCACTGGGCCAGGGCGGGCTGAAACCGGCGCAGGCCACCGCCGCGCGGCTGAAAGTGGCCACCATCCTGCAACAGGAGCTGCCGGTGCTGCCGGTAGCCTGGTACCGCCAGAGCGCGGCGGTGAACAAGGCGCTGCGCGGCGTCAGCCTCGACCCGCAAGAACGCAGCTACCGCTTGAGCGACATGAGCTGGGGCCGCTAAATGGCCACCGTCACGCAACACGGCCTGGCCCGCGTGCTGGGCCAGCGGCTGATACAGGCGCTGGTGGTATCACTGCTGGTGGCCACGCTGTGCTTTGTGCTGGTACAGCAGCTGCCGGGTGACATGGCATTCCGCATTGCCGCCGGCCGCTACGGCTACGACTACGTGGACGCCGCCGCCGCCGACGCGGTACGGCAGGAGCTGGGGCTGGCGCAACCGGCGTGGCAGCAGTTTGCCCACTGGCTGCAACAGCTGGCGCACGGCCAGCTGGGGCAATCGCTGGTCACCGGCGGCGCGGTGCTGGAGGAAATCGGCCACCACCTGGGCGCCACGCTACAGCTGGCCGCCGCCAGCGTGGCGCTGGCACTGGCGCTGGGCCTGCCATTGGGGCTGGCCAGCGGCCTGCGCCCCGGCGGCTGGGCCGACCGTCTGACCCTGCTGGCGAGCGTGGCGCTGCGGGCGCTGCCGCCGTTCCTGCTGGGCCTGATGCTGATGCTGGGTTTATCGGTACAGCTGGGCTGGGTGCCGGCCGCCGGCCACGGTGAGGATGGCAACCTGCTGCTACCGGCGCTGACGCTGGGGCTGGGCCTCTCAGGCCTCACCGCGCGCATCGTGCGCGACAGCGTGCTGGCGGTGGTGCAGTCCGACTACTACCGCTTTGCGCTCACCAAAGGCCTGTCGCCGTGGCAGGCGTTCTGGCGCCACGGCCTGCGCAATATCGGCGTCACCGTGGTGGCCTACGCCGGCGTGCAGCTGGTGCTGCTGATCGAAGGCGTGGTGGTGGTGGAAAGCCTGTTTGCCTGGCCCGGCATCGGCCACGCGCTGGTGCACGCCGTGTTCTGGCGCGATGTGCCGATGATCCAGGGCTGCACCCTGCTGCTGGCCTGGCTGTTCGTGCTGCTCAATACCCTCACCGACCTGTTATGCCTGGCCATCGACCCACGTGGCCCGGCGGAGCCGTAAATGACTTACCTTGCTTTATTACCCTGGCACCGCCGTCTGGCCTGGCTGCTGCTGGGGCTGATCGTACTGCTGGCCGTGGCCGGCCCGTGGCTGTGGCCGGACCCGGCACGCCAGGACCTGATGCAGTTTCTGGCCAGCCCCAGTCTGGCCGAGCCGCTGGGCCGCGACCAGCTGGGCCGCAGCGTGATGGCGCGCGTGGCCAGCGCCACCCGGCTATCGCTAGGGTTGGCCGCACTGTGCGTGCTGAGCGCCGCGCTGCTGGGCTGCCTGCTGGGCGTGCTGTCCGCCTGGCGCGGCGGCGTGACCGACACCGTACTGCGCGGCGTGGCCGACGGCGTGCTGGCGCTGCCGGGCCTGCTGATCGTGCTGATCTTCTCGGCCATGGCCAAAGGTGGCTTTCTCACGCTGTACCTGGGGCTGGCGCTGGCGCAATGGGTGGAATACTTCCGCATGACGCGGGCGCGCAGCCGGCTGGTACTGGCCAGCCCGCACGTGGAAGCCTCGCGCCTGCTGGGCTTTGGCCCCGGGTATATCGTGCGCCGCCACCTGTGGCCGGAGCTGTCCCCCATGCTGCTGACCATGGCCAGCTTCGGCATGGCCACCGCCATCCTGGCGCTGTCCACGCTGGGCTACGTCGGCGTCGGCCTGCAGCCGCCCGCCGCCGAGCTGGGCCTGATGATGACCGAAGCACTGCCGCATTACAGCGAGGCACCGCGGCTGGTGCTGGCACCAGTGGCCGTGCTGGCGCTGACCTTGGCCGCGCTGGTGCTGCTGCGCCCGCTGGAGGTAAAACGATGAACAGCCTGCACCTGGGCGGCGTAGCCGTCTACCAGCAACAGCACTGCCTGCTGCAGGCGCTGGACCTGACCCTGCACCCCGGCGAAGCACTCACCGTACTGGGCGAAAGCGGCTCCGGCAAATCGCTGCTGGCGCACGCCATCATGGGCACCCTGCCCGCCGGCCTGCGCGCCAGTGGCCAGCTGCGCCAGGGTAGCCAGCTGTGGCCGCTGGCCGATGCGGCCAACCGCCGCGCACTATGGGGCGAACAGCTGGCCATCCTGCCGCAAGAGCCAGCCACCGCGCTGGACCCCACCATGCGGGTACTGCCGCAGGTGGCGGAAGGCTGGCGCGGTGCCGCTGGCCGCGCCCAGGCCGAAGCTTGCGGCCAACTAGCGCGGCTAGGGCTGCAAGCGGCGCAGCGCCATTACCCGCACCAGCTGTCGGGTGGCATGGCGCAGCGGGTGGCGTTTGCCGCCGCCACGCTGGGCGGCGCCGGCTTGCTGCTGGCCGACGAACCCAGCAAGGGGCTGGACAGCCGCGCCTGCGCCACGCTGGCGCAGCTACTGCAACAGCATCTGGCCGACGGCCGCTGCCTGCTGACCATCACCCACGACATCGCGCTGGCGCGCACGCTGGGCGGCCAGGTGCTGGTAATGCGCGGCGGCGAGGTGGTGGAGCACGGCCCGGCCAGCCGGGTACTGCAGCAGCCGCAGCACCCGTACACACAGCAGCTGTTGGCCGCCGAGCCGCAAGCGTGGCCTGCCATCGCGCACCCGGCGCCAGGCGACTGGCTGCTGCAGGGGCGCAGCCTGGCCAAGGCCTACGGCAGCCAACCGCTGTTCCGCGACGTGGACATCGATATTGCCGCCGGCGAGCGCGTGGCACTGCTGGCCGACAGCGGTGCCGGCAAAAGCACGCTGGGCAACATCCTGCTGGGGCTGACCCGTGCCGACCACGGCAGCGTACGCTACCGCGACGGCTTGCCGCGCACCGCGTGGCAGAAGCTGTATCAGGACCCGGTGCAGGCCTTTGCCCCGCACATTAGCCTGCACACCGCGCTGCACGACGTGCTGAATCACTGCGGCCAACCTTTGGCCAGCCTGGAAACGCTACTGCACCGGCTGCGCTTGTCGCCCGGCTTGCTGGCGCGCAAGCCCTCGCAGGTATCGGGCGGCGAGCTGCAACGGCTGGCGCTGATCCACACCCTGCTGCTGCAGCCGGCGCTGCTGTTTGCCGACGAGCCCACCTCGCGGCTGGACCCGCTCACGCAGCAGGACACCATGCACTGCCTGCTGGACGAGCTGGCGCGCATAGGCTGCGCGCTGCTGCTGGTCACTCACGACCACGCGCTGGCCGGCAAAGCCAGCAGCCGGCAGCTGCAGCTATAACAGTTGTCTGCCGCAAACAGCCACGCCCCGCCTGAAAGCTCAGCGCGGGGCGTGGCTGTTTGCGGCCAACGCAAAATGTAGCTGTAATATTCTTCACAATTTGTTAACATTAACCGGCTACATTTGATACATAACAATACAAACAACACAATTTTTCCCACACACCCAGGGCGACACGCTGCCGGTACAAGGCATCGGCCGCCCTTTGTCATTCAACGAGGCACCCATGTCCCTTAAACAGCGACTCATGCTTTTTGTGGCCATTTTGCTGGCCATCGCCATTGCCGTGCTGTCGGCACTGGCCTACCAGCGCATGCGCGTGGAAATCGTGCGCGGCGTAGAGCAGGAACTGAACGCGGCCATTGCCGGTAATAGCCAGGCACTAGGCCGCTGGGTAGGCCAGCGTGGCGACGCCATCCGCGCCACCGCCGGCCGGCTGGGCAAAGAAGACGCCAGCGCGCCGTACGCCAGCCTGGAGCAAGGCAAGGCCGCCGGCGGTTTCGACCAGATCTTTGCCGGCTACGAAGACAAAGCCATGCATTACGACGACCCGAACCGCCCGCCCAAACCCGGCTACGACCCCACGGCCCGGCCGTGGTACAAGCTGGCCAGCGAAAAGCGCAGCGTGGTGCTGACCCAGCCCTATATGTTTGCCAGCCCGGCCAAGCTGGGCGTCACCCTGGCCAGCCCCATCCTGCGTGATGGCCAGCTGGTGGGCGTGGCCGGTGGCGACATCGTGCTGGAAGGCCTGATTGCCGTGGTGAAAGGCATCAAGCTGCGCGGCGACGGCTACGCATTCCTGGCCACCCGCGAGGGCAATATCGTGGTGCACCCGGCCGATGGCAGTACGCTGAAACCGGTAAGCGAAGTGATGAGCGGCTTTGACACCGGCTTGCTGGCCTCGGCCAACAGCACGCCACAGCTACACGAGGTCGACATCGACGGTAAAACCTTCTACGCCGAGCTCGCCGTGGTAGAGGGTACCGACTGGGTACTGGGCACCGTGGCCGAAAAAGACATTCTGCTGGCACCGCTGAACCAGATGCTGATCACGCTGGTGCTGGCCGGCCTGGCCGTGGCCGTGGCCGCCAGCCTGCTGGCCAACGTGGCACTGAACCGCCTGCTGGCCAACCTGGTACGCCTGCGTGACGCACTGCTGGACGTGGCCAGCGGCCAGGGCGACCTTACCCACCAGCTGCACATCGACAGCCGCGACGAAATCGGCCAGACCGCGCAAGCGTTCAACCGCTTTATCGGCAGCCTGCGCCAGATGTTCCTGGAAGTGCGCGAGCACACCGTGTCGCTGAACGGCGGCATCGACGACCTGAACGGCATCACCCGCCAGCTGGCCAGCGATTCGCAACAGCAGGCCGACGCCTCCAGCGCCACCGCCGCCACCATCGAGCAGATCACCGTCAGCATCAACCACATCGCCAGCAATGCCGGCAGCGCCGAGGAATCGGTAGTACAAACCGGCCACACTTCGCGCCAGTCGGCGCAATCGGTAGGCGAGCTGGCCGATGGCATCGAAGGCATTGCCTGTGCCGTGGGCGAGCTGGCCACCACACTGGGCGGCCTGGGGCAGCGCTCGGCCGAAATGGACCAGATCATCAACGTAATCAAGGACATTGCCGACCAGACCAACCTGCTGGCCCTGAACGCCGCCATTGAAGCGGCACGCGCCGGCGAAATGGGCCGCGGCTTTGCCGTGGTGGCCGACGAAGTACGCAAGCTGGCCGAGCGTACGTCCAAGGCCACGGTAGAGATCGGCCAGCTGATCCACGCCACGCACGAAGACGTGAGTTCGGCGCTGGCCAATATGAACAGCACGCAGCAATCGGTGCAGTCCGGCGTTGGCGCGTCGCGCCAGGTGGCCACCGAGATTGCCGGCATCGAGCAGGAAGTTGGCCGCGTGGTGCAAACCATCCGCGACATTGCCGACGCTACCCGCGAGCAGTCGATCGCCACCACCGAGATGGCCCGTGCCGCCGAGGTGGCCAACCACATGGCGATTGAAACCGACCAGGCAGTGCAAAACGCCACCCGCACCGTGAACGACCTGCACCAGCTGTCCAGCCACCTGCACGGCATGGTGTCGCGCTTCCGTCTGTAAGTCCCCTCGCCTTCTGGCGGTTTGCAAGCCCAAGGCCGCAGCATACGCTGCGGCCTTGGGCTTTTACTGCCTGCGGCCAAGCTTGCCGCTAGGCGCCGCCCTCGTCTTCCAGCCAGGCGCAGAACCCGGCGCACAGCGGGTCTTCTGCCAGCGCCAGCGGCACCACCCACGAATAGCCGCGTACCCGCACCGCCGGGGCGGGCAGCGCGATCTGCAGCTTGCCGCTGGCCAGCAGCTCGTCTATCACCGGCCTGGGCCCCAGCGTGATGCCCATGCCGTCTACCGCCGCCTGCAGCGCCAGATAGTAGTGGTCGAAATGCTGGTTGGCCGCAGGCTGCAGGCCGGGTACGCCAGCGGCGGCCAGCCAGCGCTCCCACGCCACCGGCCGTGTTTCGGAATGCAGCAGCGTGTGCTGCGCCAGCGCGGCGGCATCCGGTAGCGGCTGGCGTGCCAGCAGGGCCGGGCTGGCCACTGGCAGCTCGTGCTCGGTCAGGAAAATGTTGGACACAAAGCCGGGCCAGTGGTCGTTGCCACGGCGGATGGCGATATCAAAGTCGGCGTTCTGGTTGTTGATGATGGCGTCGGAGGTTGCCAGGCGCAGCTCCACCTCTGGGTGGCGGCGCTGGAACTGCGTCAGCCGCGGCAGCAGCCAGTGCATGGCCAGCGTGGGGGCGGCGTTGATGCGCAACAGCCTGGGCTTCTGGCTTGTGAGTTTTTCGGTGGCATTGGCAATATTGTCGAACGCGGCTTGCACCACCGGCAGGTAGTGGCGGCCGGCATCGGTAAGCTGCAGCCTGCGGCCAACCCTGTCGAATAATGCCAGGCCCAGCCAGTCCTCCAGCAGCTTTACCTGCCGGCTAACAGCACTGTGGGTGACGTGCAGCTGCTCGGCAGCAGCAGTCAGGCTTTGGTAGCGGGCGGCCATTTCGAAGGCGCGCAGCGCGTTGAGCGGCGGGAGCTTGCGGTTCATGATTGTGAGAATAACGCACAAGCCAAGCCAAAAAAAGCCGTTTGTGCCAGCCGCACGCCGGCCCTAGGCTACCGGGTATGGATACCCTGATCATTCCCGACAAGAAAGCGCTGTTCGGCGGCTTTTTCCTCATCGGCCTTAGCGGCTTCGGCGGCGTGCTGCCGCAGGCACAACACCAGCTGGTACAACGCCGGCGCTGGCTGAGCGACGCCGAGTTTGCCGAGCTGCTGGCGCTAGGCCAGATCCTGCCCGGGCCCAATATCGTCAACATGGCGGTGGCTATCGGCAGCCGCTTCCACGGCGCGCGTGGCGCGCTACTGGCGGTGGCCGGCCTGCTGCTGGCGCCGCTGGTGCTGATCCTGCTGCTGGCCACGCTGTACCAGCACTACCAGCAAGCAGCCTGGCTACAGCAACTGCTGGCCGGGCTGACGCCGGCTGGTATCGGCTTGCTGCTAGGCATGGTGCTGAAGCTGGCTGCGCGCTTGCCGCGCCACTGGCGGCCGTGGGCACTGGCGGGGCTAACCTTCGCGGCGGTGGCCGCACTGCAACTGCCGCTGTGGCTGGTGCTGCTGGTACTGGCGCCGCTGGCGGTGGGGCTGGCGTGGCGTTGGCCGCAAGGGGGGGCCTGATATGTTGATCTTCCTGTTTCTGATGTTTATGCAGTTTTCGCTGCTGGCAGTGGGCGGTGCCAACGCCATCGTGCCGGAGCTGCACCGCGTGGTGGTGTCCGAGCTGCGCTGGATGAGCGGCCAGGAGTTCGCCGCGCTGTTTGCGCTGGCGCAGGCGGCACCGGGGCCGAACGTGCTGGTGGTGAGCCTGGTGGGCTGGAAGGTAGCCGGCGTGCCCGGCGCCATCGTCAGCCTGGTCGGCATTTGCCTGCCGTCGTCGCTGCTCAGCTTCTGGGTGGCACGCTGGTGGCAGCAGGCGCGCGGCAGCCGGCTGACCACGGCCATCAACAGCGGGCTGGCACCGCTGACGGTGGGGCTGATCGGCGCCGGCGTGGCGATGATGGCGGCCAGCCATCCACCCTCCCTCACAGGTGGCGTGCTGCTAGCGGTGTGTACATTACTGAGCTGGCGCACACGGCTGAACCCGCTATGGCTACTGGCCGCCGGTGCTGCGGCCGGTTTGCTAGGGCTGGTATAAGCCCGCCGCCGATAGCGCTGCAGTAAACGGGTAACAAGACAACTTTGCGATAAAACTTGCTATAGAATTGCCGGCCTTTTCCCGCTGTTGTTGCTTGCATGAAAAAGCCGCTTGCCCTGTTGCCCCTGCTTGTCGCCCTGGTTTAC
This sequence comes from beta proteobacterium L13, assembly GCA_000335715.1. Taxonomy (GTDB): domain Bacteria; phylum Pseudomonadota; class Gammaproteobacteria; order Burkholderiales; family Chromobacteriaceae; genus Vogesella. Next base: position 369,143 of record AMYZ01000001.1, on the reverse strand, counting down.
GCCGCCGCCGATCACTTCCAGACCCCTACCGCCCCCGTTGCGGCCAACCCCGAGCCCAGCGGCCCGCAAGTGGCCACCCAGTTTGCCGACTGCCCGCAGCTGTTCTACCGCAACACGCCCCCGGCCATCGCCGCCAGCCTGCAGCACGCCCGCGTGCGCGAGCTGTGTTTTGACGATTTTGCCGTGCTGCACGACGGCAATAACCGCACACCGCTGTTTGCCGCCGAAAAACTGTCTGCGCGCAGCCTGGCCGATGCGGACGAAAAACGCACCGACCGCTTTTACGAAGAGGCGCGCCTGCGCAGCAGCGAGCGCGCCACGCTGGCCGACTACCGTGGCAGCGGCTACGACCGCGGCCATATGGCGGCGGCGGCGCAGCGCACCACGCCCGAGGCGATGGCGCAAAGCTTCAGCCTGGCCAATATGGTGCCGCAGGTGCCGGAAAATAACCGTGGCGTGTGGGCGCGCGCGGTAGAGGCCGCCACCCGCAAATACGTGCAGCGCACCCGAGGCGAGGTGTACGTGTTTACCGGCCCCTACTTCGACCCGCAGCAAGCGCCGCGCTACGCCGGCAAAGTGCGGGTGCCGGATGCGCTATACAAACTGGTGTACGACCCGACGGCAGGCAAGTCGTGGGTGTACTGGGCAGCCAACGCCGACGTAGCCAAGCCGCAAATGCTGGCCTACGACGAGCTGGTGCGCCGCACCGGCATCCGTTTCCTGCCGCAATAAACCGGGCACACGCGGCAGGGTTGGCCGCAATACCGCCATTTTGTACATGCTTTGTACTGGACAAAATAGACACCTATTTCTAAGATCAGGGTAATCTTTGTCCTTGCCCCGGTCTGCCATCATGACTTCCGATACTGCCCCCGCTAGCTTGCCTGCCCCCGCCGCCTGGCTGGGGTATGGCGGTGCCCTGCCCTTTGTTAGCCTGGCCGCGCTGTGCTGGCTGCTACCAGCCCATGCCGGCTTCTGGTTCGGCCTGCTGCTGGTGTACGGCGCGGTGATCCTGTCGTTTGTCGGCGCGCTACACTGGGGCTTTGCCATGACGCTGCCCCAGCTGGATGCCGCCCGCCGCAGCCGCATGATGGCGTGGAGTGTGGTACCGGCGCTGCTGGCCTGGCCCGCTGTGCTGCTACCTGCGGCCCCCGGTGTGGCCACGCTGCTGCTGGGCTATCTGCTGCACTATCTGCAAGACCGGCGCCTGTGCCGCGACGTGGACCTGCCCAGCTGGTACCTGCCGCTGCGCCGCCACCTCAGCCTGGCCGCCGGCATCAGCCTGCTGGCCGGCGTGCTGGCATTGCAGGCCTGAACCATGAGTCGCTACTTCAACAAACTGGCCGGTTTCAGCCGCAGCCCGGCCGGGCTGGAAAGCCGGCTGCTGGCACTGGCACCGCGCTGCCTGGCGTACGGCACGCTGCTGCTGGGTAGCCCCATCTGCCTGTGGCGGCTGCAACTGTGGCTGTGGCCCGGCAGCCTTAGCGCACAACAGGCGGGCATGGTGGATATCCTGGCCATCAGCTGGCTGATCCTGCTGTGGACGGTGGTGTTTACCGTGGCGCTGGGCGCGTGGATCGTGCGCATCATGAAAGGCCCGGCCTACGTCGCCGACGCCTACCCGCTGGCCGACCACCCGCGCCCCGGCAGCCAACCTGCGCTGCCCCCACCACATGACTGATAACGCCAAATCCCGCGCCGTACCCGTGGGCCGCCTGTCGCGGCTGGCGCGCCTGGGCAGCCTGGCCGGCGGCATAGCCGGTGGCATGGTGGCAGAAGGCGCGCGCCGGCTGGCCAGCGGCCAGCGCCCGCAATGGCAAGACCTGCTGCTGACGCCGGCCAACGCCGCCCGCTTTGCCCACCAGCTGTCGCAGATGCGCGGTGCCGCCATGAAAATGGGCCAGCTGCTGTCCATGGACGCCGGCGACCTGCTGCCGCCCGCGCTGCGCGACATCCTGGCCACGCTACGCGAAGACGCGCACACCATGCCCCTGAGCCAGCTGGAGGATGTATTGGAGCAGGAATGGGGCGAGGACTGGCAAACGCGCTTCAAACGCTTTTCTTTCCAGCCGGTAGCCGCGGCCTCCATCGGCCAGGTGCACCGCGCCGAGCTGGCCAGCGGGCAGACGCTAGCCATCAAGGTGCAGTATCCCGGCGTGGCGCGCAGCATTGATAGCGATGTAGATAATGTGGCCAGCCTGCTGCGGCTAAGCGGCCTGCTGCCACCGGGTTTCGACCTCGATACCCTGCTGGCCGAGGCCAAGCGCCAGCTGCATCAGGAAGCCGATTACCAGCAGGAAGCGGCCAACCTGCAGCACTACCGCCAGCTGCTGGCAGGCCACGCCGACCTGCGGCTGCCGCAAACCATACCAGCGCTGTGCACACCGCGCATCCTGGCCATGGACTTTATCGATAGCGTGCCCATCACCACGCTGCAGCAGGCACCGCAAGCCGAGCGCGACCGCATCGCCACCCTGCTGTTCGATTTATTGCTACGGGAAATCTTCGATTTTGCCTGCCTGCAAAGCGACCCCAACTTTGCCAACTACCGCTACCAGCCGGCCAGCGGCCAACTGGTGCTGCTGGATTTCGGTGCCACGCGCCGGCTGGCTGCCGACACAGTGCAGCACTACCGCCGCCTGCTGTTGGCCGCACAGGCGCAAGACCGGCAGGCGCTGGGCGAGGCGGCTACCGAGCTGGGCTACTTTCCGCAGCAGGTGTCTAGCCGCCATTACGACGAGGTGATGGCTATCTTTCTGCTGGCGTGCGAGCCGCTACGCCACGCTGGTGCCTACGACTTTGGCCACAGCACCCTGGCCGCGCGCATGCGCGACGCCGGCTGGGCCATGCGCCACGAGCGCGACGCCTGGCACACGCCGCCGGTGGATGCGCTATTCCTGCACCGCAAGGTGGCCGGGCTGTACCTGTTGGCCGCACGGTTACAAGCACGGGTGGATATTGCCGCGCTGTTTGCCCGCTACGCGCTATAGCGGCAGACGCGGTACATCGGTCAGCCCGTACTGGCGCGCCAGTACTGCTACTACCAGTTCATGGTCGGCACGCTGCGCCAGGCCGGACACCCCTACCGAACCGATGCAGCCCACCCCGGCCACGCGCAGCGGAAAGCTGCCGCCGTGGCTGGCGTAGTCGCGCTCTGGCAGCGCGCTGCGCTCGGCCAGGGTCTTGCCTTTGAGCTGGCAGGCCAGCCCTACGGTGTAGGAGCTTTGCTGAAAATGCTGCACCACATTGTGTTTGCGCCGCAGCCAGTCGTCGTTGGCCGGCGTGGCACCGGGCAGCATGCTGAAAAACAGGCGCTGCTGGTTTACCGTAATGGCAATGGCCACCGGCGCCTGCTGTGCCAGTGCCTGCGTGCGCAGCGCCACGCCCAGCTGCCAGGCGTCGTCTTCATCAAAATGCGGCAATACCAGCATGGCTTCCTGACGGGCGAGCAGGGCGAGTTCGTCTTGTAGCAACATGGTGTGTCCTTGAAAGCAGTGTTAGCCAGAATGTGGCAGCGCGTGGCCAGGGGGCATGGCGGCCGGGGAGCTAGGGTAGCGCTCAGGCCGGTACCGCCAGAATCACGCTGGACGCCTTGAACAGCGCGCTGGCCGGCTGCCCCACCGCCAGCGCCAGGGTGTCGCAGCTGTCCTGGGTAACTACCACGGCAACGCTGCTGCCACCAGGCAGGGCGATCACCACCTCGGTATTGACCGCGCCGGGCTGGATGCGCGCTATCTCGCCGTGCAGCTGGTTGCGCGCCGAAAAGCGTGCGCTGCCGGCGTCGCTCACCAGCATGATGGACGATGCTTTCACCAGCGCCAGCGCCTGCACACCCGGCTGCAAGCCCAGGCCCAGCATGCTGTCGTGGGTAACAATAGCCACAATGCGCTGGCCGGCCGGGGTCAGCAGGGTGACTTCGTCGTTCACTGCGCCGTGTGTTACCGCCTCGACGGTACCGGCAAACTGGTTGCGGGCACTGGTTCTCATGGCCATCTTCCGTATCAGTACGTAGTCGTCGGCCAGCGCGGGCGCCTGGCTGGCCAGGCTGCGGACAAAGCGCTGGTGCTCGGCCTGCAGGGTATGAAAGTTGTGCAATAGCTGCTCGCCACGCGCCGTAAGCTGCGTGCCGCCGCCGCCCTTGCCACCGGCCAGGCGCGCCACCAGCGGCTCGCCCGCCAGGTTGTTCATGGTGTCGATGGCATCCCACGCCGCCTTGTAGCTCATGCCCGCCGCCTTGGCCGCCCGGGTAATGGAGCCGCAGGCTGCAATCTGCGCCAGCAGGGCCATGCGGTCGGCGCCGCCCAGCGGCTGGCCGTCTATGGTCATCCACAGTCTACCTTGTAGCTGGATGGTTTTATCAGTCATGGCGGGGCGGTGCCTCGGGAAAGGTGGCCAGGTTGGCCGCATGGGCCTGGCCGTCGCGCAGCTCGAATACCTGCTGGCCAAACAGGGCCACGTCTTGTTCATCGTGGGTAATCAGCAGCAGCGGAATCTGCACCTGCGCCAGCAAGGCCAGCAAGGTCTGGCGCATATCGTGGCGCAGCGCCGGGTCCAGCGCGGCAAAGGGTTCGTCCAGCAGCAAGGCGCGCGGTTTGGCCACCAGCGCCCGTGCCAACGCCACACGCTGGCGCTGGCCACCGGACAGCTCGCCCGGCAGCTGCTGCGCCATGGCCGCCAGGCCAAAGGTGTGCAGCCAGTGCTCGACTTCGTCGTGCTGTGCACAGGTACGCGGGTTCAGCCAGCCGCGCACCAGGCCAAAGGCCACGTTTTGCCGCACGGTCAGGTGGGGAAACAGCGCGTAGTCCTGAAACAGATAGCCCAGCTGCCGCGCCTGCGGGGCCAGATTTACCCCGCCAGGCTGCGAAAACAGCAGCCGCCCGCCCAGGCGGATATGGCCGCTGTCTGGCGTCATCAGCCCGGCGATGGCTTTAAGCGTGAGGCTTTTGCCGGCACCAGACTGACCAAACAGCACGGTGTGCTGGCTGGCGGACTGCAGCTGTACGTTCAGCGCAAAGCAGCGCTTTCCGGTATGCAGGGTTTTCTGGATGGCAATATCAAGCATGCGGCCCCCTAGCGCTGCGCTACCCGGCCGGGGGCCAGGTAGCCTGCGGCCAACAGTACGGTAATGCACACGGCCGAGATCACGCCCACCAGCAGGTTGGCCACATCGTCCTGCCCGGCCTGCACGGCTTCGTATACGGCAATCGACAGCGTCTGGGTTTTGCCCGGAATGCTGCCCGCTACCATTAGCGTGGCGCCAAACTCGCCCAGCGCACGGGCAAACGCCAGCAGGATACCGGCCAGAATGCCGCGCCAGGCCAGCGGCAGGGTAATGCGGAAAAACACGGCCAGGCGGCTGATGCCCAGCACCTGTGCCGCCTGCTCCAGCTGGCCGTCTACCGCCTCGAAAGCCGCCCGCGCCGGTTTGAACACCAGCGGAAACGCCACTACCGCCGCCGCGATCACCGCGCCCTGCCAGCTGAAAATCAGGTTAATGCCCCACTGCGCCTGCAGCCAGCCGCCCAGCGCGCCCTGCCTGCCCAGCAACACCAACAGGTAATAGCCCAGCACGGTAGGCGGCAGCACCATGGGCAGGGTCAGCAGCGTGTCCAGCACATCGCGCCCGGGAAAGCGCCCGCGTGCCAGCACAAAGCCGGTCGCCACGCCCGCGAGCGCCGCCAGCACGGTGGCCAGGCCGGCGACTTTCAGCGATAGCGCCAGCGCGACCCATACAGCATCCATGCCTGCCATCACTCAGGGTTTCTGAAAGCCATAGCGAGCCAGCATGGCCTGCCCGGCGGGGGATAACACGTAGTCGATAAAGCGCTTGGCATCGCGCGGGTTGGCCGCAGCGGTGGTCGCAGCAATGGGGTAGCGGATAGCTGCATCCAGCGGCACGGTAAACGCCACTTTTACCTTGTCCGCCATCTGCCGGGCGTCGGTGGCGTACACAAAACCGGCGTCTACCTCGCCACGCGCCACGTAGTCCAGCGACTGGCGCACGTTCAGCGTGTTCACCGCCTTGGCACTCACCGCCGGCCACAGCCTGGCCGCCTCCAGCGCGCTCCGGGTATAGCGCCCTGCCGGCACGCTGGCCGGGTTGCCTATCGCCACCTTGCCGTAAGCCGGCTGGGCCAGCTCGGCCAGGCTTTTGGGGGCCAGCTTGCTGCCCGCCGGTACCACCAGCACCAGGGTATTGCGCGCAAAATCGCGGCGGCTGGCCGGCAGGATCAGGCCCTGTTTGGCGGCTTGGTCCAGGGTTTCCTGGTCGGCAGAAGCCAGCACATCCACCGGCGCGCCTTTGGCCAGCTGCTGCAATAGCGCGCCAGAGGCAGCAAAGTTCAGCAGCACCTTGCTGCCGGGGTGCTGTGCCTCGAAGCCCTGCGCCACCTCTTTAAAAGCATTACTCAGGCTGGAGGCTGCCGATACGGTTATCTCGCCCGCCAGCGCCATACTGCAAGCTAGGCTCAGGCCCATGCTGGCCAACAGGGTGTGAATGCGCGTCATGTTGCCTTGCTCCACGTAGGGAAATCGACGCGCTATATAAGCACGTATATAGCGGCAGGCGCAACACGACACCCTGCGGCCAACTAGCGCTAGGCCTGCGGCCAGATTTGGGCAATATCCGCCACGCACTGCTCGAATAGCGGCTTGCCAAACAGATAGCCCTGCACCAGGTGCACACCTATGTCTTGCAGGCAGGCCAGCTCCTCGCGCGTTTCCACACCCTCGGCAATCACACGGATACCCAGCTCGTCACACATGCGCACCACGCAGGCCACAATCACGCGGCTGGCTTTTTTCTGCTCGATGCCCCGCACCAGCGCCATGTCCAGCTTGACGATATCCGGCTGAAAACTGGCCAGCAGGTTCAGCCCGGCGTAGCCCGCACCAAAGTCGTCAATCGCCGTCATGAAGCCGATACGCTGATAGGCGCTAAACACCTTGGCCAGCCAGCTGCCATCGTCGATACGCTCGCTCTCTACCGTCTCGAAAATGATCTGGTCTACAGGAAAACCAAACTGGCGCGCCGCATGCAGCGTGGTACGTATGCACACCTCGGGGCGGTAAATAGCGTTGGGCAGAAAGTTGATGGACAGCCTGCTGCGCATACCCAGCCGCGCCGCCACCTCGATGGCTTTTACACGGCAAGCCTGGTCAAAACGGTAGCGGTTGGTATCGTTCACCTGCGCCAATACGCTAAGCGCCCCTTCCCCTGCCGTACCTCGCACCAGCGCCTCGTGCGCAAAAATGCTGCCCGCGCGCAGGTCGATAATGGGCTGGAAAGCATAGCTGAAAGAAAAACCCAAGGGCTCGCCATCGCGGCAGTCACCGCAAGGGGGCAAGGCGGCGGCAGGCTCGGTATCAGGGCTGATAGGGATAAGGTTCATGTGCGTACGGCATCACAATGCGTGAAGGGAGATTTATTGCCAGTATAGGGCAGCTTGCAGGTAATACCGCGGCATTGTCTGGCTTAGCGGCCAGATAATCTGTCTGGCCCATACCGAGTCAAACCTCAGAGACGGCACCGCAATGTCTAAAGAAACTGTGGCGATTCACTTGGCCAAGGATACGTGAAACGAGACGTACCGTATGGGCCGAGAGTTCGCATTCGCAAGATAAGCAAGCTATCGTTCAGGGCCTTCGGATTGAACGGTAGGTAACCAGCACATTGCTACCGGACTACCTCCGGTAGCTCTGGGTCAGCTAAGGCCAATAGCCGGTCACTCACGACAGGTGCGGTGAGCGAGCCGGGTCTTGCTCACCACAAGGCAGCCGTCGAATGCCTGGCAGGTCTGGGCGGTTGCTTGCCACTTCAATTACTGGATCAGCCCCGGCTCCCACCCAAACACCACTAGACTGACCAGTCTATTTGCACTATCATGCACCGCATGGCACGAGAACGACTGCACACCGACACCCGCGAACACATCCTGGCTACTGGCGAGGCGCTGATCCATGGCCGCAGCTTTACGGCGATGGGCCTGACCGAGCTCTTGAACGAAGCCGGGGTGCCGAAGGGGTCGTTTTATCATTACTTCAAGTCGAAAGAAGACTTTGGCGTGGCCATGCTGACCCGCTATTTTGCGGTGTACCGCGAGCGTGTGGGCCTGCTGCTGGCCGATGACAGCATGGGTGATGGCCGTGCCCGGCTGCTGGCTTACTTTCGGCAATGGCTGGACAACCACGCCCGCTGCGAAGCGCACAGCTGCCTGGCGGTAAAGCTGGCGGCCGAGGTGTCCGACCTGTCCGAGCCGATGCGCCTGGCGCTGCACGAGGGCATGGACGCTATCGTGCACAGGTTGGCCGCATGCATCCGCGCTGGCCAGGCCGATGGCAGCATCAAGCCGCAGCTGCCGCCGGATGAAACCGCCTACGCGCTGTACAGCTTGTGGCTGGGCGCGGCGCTGATGCAGAAAACGCAGCACAGCCTGCTGCCGCTGCAGGCAGCCATGACGCATACCGAAGGCCAGCTGACGCCCTGCCGCCCGGCAGCCTGATACGACACATACCGTTTGCCCACGGGCAGGCGGTTTTTTTGCAGCACAATCTAGACGACTGGTCTAATAATTTATTCTTCGGAGCTTGTGATGAACCACGCACTTGAACAGATGCAGCAACACCGCAGTATCCGCAGCTACCAGGACAAAGCGGTACCGGCCGAGGTGCTGGACGCGGTGCTGCGCGCCGCCTGGCACGGCCCTACCTCCATCAACGGCCAGCAAGTGTCGCTGGTAGTGGTACAGGATGCCGCTCGCCGTGCGCGCATTGCCGAGATCGCCGGCGGCCAACCGTGGATTGCGCAGGCGCCGGTATTCATCGCCGTGGTCGCCGACTTCTACAAAACCCGCCTGGGCGTGGCCGCCGCCGGTAGCGAACAAGTAATCCACGACAGCGTGGAAGGCTTTGCCGTAGCCGCCGTGGACGCCGGCATCACCATGGGCAACCTGATGACCGCCGCCCGCGCCGCCGGCCTGGGCGTGGTACCGATTGGCGGCATCCGCCGCGACCCGGCCGCCATGATCGAGCTGCTGGGCCTGCCCGAGCTCACCTTCCCGCTGGCCGGCGTGGTGCTGGGTTACAGTGCCGACGACAGCGCCGTAAAGCCGCGCCTGCCGCTGGCCACGTTTGCCCACAGCGAGCGCTACGACGCCGCCGCCCTGCCCGGCCACATCGCCGCCTACGACCAGACCCTGCAACAACACTGGCAAAACCTGGGCCGCGCCGACGGCGAGCCGTGGAGCCAGAGCATTGCCCGCTATTACCAGCAAGTGTATTTCCCGCAAGTGGCCCCGGTAGCACGCGCCCAGGGCTTTGGATTCGACCGCTAAACCGCAAATAAAGGACACCTCATGCAAGCCGACAAACTGCTGACCCCCGTGCGCCTGGGCGCCGTGACCCTGAACAACCGCGTGCTGATGGCACCGCTGACCCGTCTGCGCAACACCGAGCCGGGCGACGTGCCCACCGAGCTGGCTATCGAGTACTACCGCCAGCGCGCCGGTGCCGGCCTGATCATCAACGAAGGCACCCATATTTCCCCCACCGCCAAAGGCTACGCCGGCGCGCCGGGCATCTACAGCGAAGACCAGATCCAGATGTGGCAGCGCGTGAACGACGCCGTGCATGCAGAAGGCGGCAAGATCGCCATCCAGCTGTGGCACACCGGCCGCATCTCGCACACCAACCTGCAGCCGGGCGGCGAAGCCCCGGTGGCGCCGTCCGCCATTGCGGCCAACAGCAACACCAATATCCGTGACGAAAACGGCCAGCTGGTACGCGCCCCGGTATCCACCCCGCGCGCGCTGGAAACCGCTGAAATCGCCGACCTGATCGAAGACTACCGCCGCGCCACCGACAACGCGCGCCGTGCAGGCTTCGACCTGGTGGAAATTCACGGCGCCCACGGCTACCTGCTGGACCAGTTCCTGTCGCCCGTGGCCAACCAGCGTACCGACCAGTACGGCGGCAGCGTGGAAAACCGCGCCCGCATCGTGCTGGAAGTGCTGGACGCGGTGATTGCCGAATGGGACGCCAACCACGTGGGCATCCGTCTGTCGCCGCTGGGCGTGTTCAATGGCCTGTCGGAAACCGACCAACAGGAGATGGCGCTGTACCTGATTGGCGAAATCGCCAAGCGCGGTATCGCCTTCCTGCACCTGTCCGAGCCGGACTGGGCCGGTGGCCCGGCCTGGAGCGACGACTTCCGCCAGCGCGTGCGTGCCATCTATCCCGGCACCATCGTGGCGGCCGGTGGCTACACGCTGGAAAAAGCCGAAAAGCTGATCGGCGCCGGCTTGATCGACGCCGTGGCCTTTGGCCGCAGCTTCATCGCCAACCCTGACCTGCCGGCACGCCTGGCTGCCGGCGCGCCGCTGAACCCGCCGCGCCCGGAAACTTTCTACGGCGGCGGTGCAGAGGGCTACACCGACTACCCGGTACTGGGCCAGTAAACACCCTGCCCCGCAAGGGCAGACAACACCCTATTGCCTGTGGCCAAGGTTGGCCGCAGGCCCGGCTGCTGACAACCTACCGACCAAGGTCTGACCGGCCCCGGCAAAGCCGGGCCGCTTCATGTCAGTACTGGCATCCGCAGCCTTGCTGCTTAGACAACAAACCCTGTGTGCACGGCAAACAGGGTTTGTCATCCATATCTGCCTGCGGCCAAGGTTGGCCGCAGGCCACCACGAGACACACACCATGAAACACGTTCTGTTTGTGCTGACCAGCCACGACCAGCTGGGCGATACCGGCCACAAGACCGGCTTCTGGGTAGAAGAATTTGCTGCCCCCTACTACGCACTGGCCGACGCCGGCGTCGCCATCACCCTGGCCTCGCCACTGGGCGGCCAGCCGCCGATCGACCCGAAAAGCGCCGACCCAGCGTTTGCCACCCCGGCTACCCAGCGCTTTGACGCCGACAGCGCGCTGCAAGCCCGCCTGGCCGACACCCTGCCGCTGGCCAGCGTCAACGCCGCCGACTACGAGGCCGTGTTCTACCCCGGCGGCCACGGCCCGCTGTGGGACCTGGTGGACAACGCCGATTCGCTGCGCCTGATCACCGACACCGTAGCAGCGGGCAAGCCGCTAGCCGCCGTGTGCCACGCCAGCGCCGCGCTGGTGAACGCGCAAGCGGCCGACGGCACACCGCTGGTGGCCGGCAAGCAAGTGACCGGCTTCAGCAATAGCGAAGAAGACGCGGTGCAGCTCACCGCCATCGTGCCGCTGCTGGTGGAAGACGCGCTACAGGCCAAGGGCGGCCTGTACCGCAAGGGCGCCGACTGGGCGCCGTTTGTGGTGGAAGACGGCCTGCTGATTACCGGCCAGAACCCGGCCTCGTCCGAAGCCGTGGCGCACGCGCTGCTGGCGCGCCTGAGCCACTAAAGCTAGCCAGGCAATACACAGCAACAGGGTTGGCCGCGGCCAACCCTGTTTGCATTGGTGCCGGTTGCCAGGCATTGCGATGCACAATCTGTTACAAGCCCGGCCACTGGCGGCGATGGCAGGCAAACTACCCTTGGGCAGACGCTTTTTACCTTGCCATGCAACAACTTGTAGCCCACCGACTACACCACAGCACACACCCCGAAAAACCGGGCGCAGACAAATTTTGCGCGGGGGATATTGACAGCGGATGCCAGCGGCCTAGAATCATCCGAAAACAAAAACAACATTTTTCAAACATAAATCAAACAAAAAACACAAGACAACATAGGCGCCCGCGCCCAAGGAGAGCTTCATGCAAGACACTTTCATTCTCGCCCTCGACCAGGGCACCACCAGCTCGCGTGCCATCCTGTTCAACCGTAGCGGTGACATGGTGGCCAGCGCGCAAAAAGAATTCCGCCAGATCTACCCGCAAGCCGGCTGGGTAGAGCACGACCCGATGGAAATCTGGGCCGGCCAGGTGGGCGTGGCCGCCGAGGCGCTGGCGCGCGCCGGCGTACCCGGCAGCCGCATTGCCGCCATCGGCATTACCAACCAGCGCGAAACCACCGTGGTGTGGGACCGCGAAACCGGCCAGCCGGTGTACAACGCCATCGTGTGGCAAGACCGCCGCACCGCCGGCTTCTGCGATGACATCCGCGCCCGTGGCCTGGCCGACACCATCCGCAACAAGACCGGCCTGCTGGTGGATGCCTACTTCTCCGGCACCAAGGTGCGCTGGATTCTGGATAACGTACCCGGCGCCCGTGAACGCGCACAGGCCGGCAAGCTGGCCTTCGGCACCATCGACAGCTGGCTGATCTGGCAGCTGACCCGCGGCGAGGTACACGTGACCGACGTGTCCAACGCCTCGCGCACCATGCTGTACAACATCCACACCCTGCAGTGGGACGACGAGCTGCTGGACATCCTGGGCATTCCGGCCAGCATGCTGCCGCAGGTGAAAAGCTCCAGCGAGGTATACGGCCATACCCACGCCGCGCATCTGGGCGTGGCCATCCCCATCGCCGGCGTGGCCGGCGACCAGCAAGCCGCGCTGTTCGGCCAGCAGTGCACCACGCCCGGCATGGTGAAAAACACCTACGGCACCGGCTGCTTCATGATGATGAACACCGGCGACAAACCGGTGCCGTCGCACAACAAGCTGCTGACCACCATCGCCTGGCAAGTGGGCGACAAGGTGCAGTACGCGCTGGAAGGCAGCATCTTCATCGGCGGCTCGGTGGTGAAATGGCTGCGTGACGGCCTGGGCATCATCAAGCAGTCCAGCGACGTGGGCCCGCTGGCGGCACAAGTGGCCGACAGCGACGGCGTCTACCTGGTGCCGGCCTTTGCCGGCCTGGGCGCGCCGCACTGGAACGCCGAAGCCCGCGGCACCATCGTCGGCATGACGCAGGGCACCAGTGCCGCGCACATTGCCCGCGCCGCGCTGGACAGCATCGCGTTCCAGACCATGGACGTGCTGGGTGCCATGCAGGCCGACTCCGGCATCACCATCGCCGAGCTGCGCGTGGACGGCGGCGCCAGCGTCAACAATGTGCTGATGCAGTTCCAGAGCGACATCCTGGGCACCGCCGTGGCACGGCCGAAAATCACCGAAACCACCGCCCTGGGCGCCGCCTACCTGGCCGGCCTGGCCGTCGGCTACTGGCAGAGCACCGACGACATCCAGGGCCAATGGCAGCTGGATACGCGCTTTGCACCGCAACAAAGCCCCGACGCCGTGGCCCGCTACGTGGCCGGCTGGCACCGCGCCACCCGCGCCGCCATTGCCTGGGCCGGCGACCAGCAGTAAGCGCCTGCCTGTCTGCGGCCAACCCGAGCTTGGCCGCACGCCTCCTTTATACCGACCTGCCCCGCGCCCGCTTACGTGGTGGCGCGGGCGGTCCCCCTTTTTGCAAGGAAAGCATCATGAACCCCTTATTCGGTGAATTCATCGGTACCGCCCTGCTGGTACTGCTGGGCAACGGCGTGGTCGCCAACGTCATCCTCAAGAACACCAAGGGCCACAACAGCGGCCTGATCGTCATCGCCTTTGGCTGGGCGATGGCGGTGTTTGTCGGCGTGTTCAGCGTGGCCGCCATCAGCGGCGCCCACCTGAACCCGGCGGTAACCGTGGCGCTGGCGGTGGCCGGCAAGTTTGCCTGGGCCGACGCGCCGGGCTACATCCTGGCGCAGATGCTGGGCGGCATGGCCGGCGCACTGCTGATGTGGCTGGTGTACCGGGACCACTTCGATCACACCGACTGCGCCGATACCAAGCTGGCTGTGTTCTGCACCGGCCCGGCCATCCGCAGCACCACCGGCAACCTGCTGTCGGAAGTGCTGGCCACCTTCGTGCTGGTGTTTGCCATCCTCAGCATGGTGTCACCCAAGATTTCGCTGGGCGCCATGGATGCGCTGCCGGTGGCACTGCTGGTACTGGGCATCGGCGTCTCGCTGGGTGGCACCACCGGCTACGCCATGAGCCCGGCCCGCGACCTGGCGCCGCGCATCATGCACGCACTGCTGCCGATCAAGGGCAAGCGCGACAGCGACTGGTCCTACAGCTGGGTACCGGTAGTGGGCTCGCTGCTGGGCGCCACGCTGGCCGCAGTCGCGCACGGCATCGCCTGATTACCTACCCAGGCACCGCCTGCACGCCGCTCGCCCGCAACGGGGAGCGGCTTTTTTGCGCCTGCGTCTGGCCACGCCCCCGCCACACCAGCATGCAGCACGACGCGGAGCACCGACCGGATCCCATAGTCGGAGTGCAACGCAGTCGCTTGCATGCTCTGTCGGACGGCATGTTCGTTCAAATCACACATCAAACATTTTTCAAACATTTAATGTTCGTTTAATGTTGCTTTGTTGTCGCAGTTTCACTATCTTCTACACTGGAATCAATCAGGCGGCCGCATGCGGCCAACGTGACGCAAAGGACAGAACGGTGGAACAGTACGACTTGCTGGTGATCGGTGGCGGCATCAACGGCGCGGGCATTGCCCGCGATGCGGCAGGGCGCGGGCTGCGCGTGCTGCTGTGCGAGAAGGACGACCTGGCGGCGCATACCTCGTCGGCCAGCACCAAGCTGATCCACGGCGGCCTGCGCTATCTGGAGTATTACGAGTTCGGCCTGGTACGCAAGGCGCTGCAAGAGCGCGAAGTGCTGCTGGACGCCGCGCCGCACATCATGTGGCCGCTACGCTTCGTGATGCCGCACGACGCCGCCCAGCGCCCGGCGTGGCTGATCCGCTGCGGCCTGTTCCTGTACGACCACCTGGCGCGCCGCCGCCGGCTGCCGGGTAGCGAACGCATCCAATTGGGCAGCCACGCAGCCGGCACGCCGCTGCAAGCCAGCTACCGCCAGGGTTTTGTCTATTCCGACGGCTGGGTCAACGACGCGCGGCTGGTGGTGCTGAACGCCATCGACGCCGCCGAGCGCGGCGCCACCATCCTCACCCGCACCGCCTGTGTGGCGGCCAGCCGTCACGGTGACGGCTGGCAAGCCACGCTGCAGGGCGCCGACGGCAAACAGGCCACCGTACAAGCCCGCGCCGTGGTGAACGCTGCCGGCCCCTGGGTGCAACAGCTACTGGGCGGCGTCATCCAGGCGCCGGCCAGCAAAGCCATCCGCCTGGTAAAAGGCAGCCACATCATCGTCAAGCGCCTGTTCGAGCACCCGTACGCCTACATCTTCCAGAACCCGGACAAGCGCATCATCTTTGCCATTCCGTACGAACAGGACTTCACGCTGATCGGCACCACCGACGTGGAATACCACGGCGACGCCGCGCAGGTAGCCATCGACGGCGACGAAGTGGCCTACCTGTGCCAGATGAGCAACCGCTACTTCACCCAGCAAATCACCCCGGACGACGTGGTGGCCACCTACTCCGGCGTGCGCCCGCTACTGGACGACGACGCGGCCAACGCCAGCGGCGTGACCCGCGACTACGCGCTGGAGCTGGATACCGACGGCGCGCCGCTGCTGTCGGTGTTCGGCGGCAAGATCACCACCTACCGCAAACTGGCCGAGCAGGTGGTGGACCAGCTGGCGCCGCTGCTGGGCAATACGCGGCCAACGTGGACCGCCGGCAAGGCACTGCCGGGCGGCGACCTGCCGGGTGGCGATTTCGACGCCTTCGTGGCGCAGCTGCAAGCCGACAAGCCGTGGCTGCCAGCCGCGCTGGCGCAACGCCTGGCCCGCGCCTACGGCAGCCGCGTGCATACCGTGCTGGGCGCTGCCGTGTCGCTGGCGGACCTGGGCGAAGCCATCCAGCCCGGCCTGTACGAAGCGGAACTGCGTTACCTGGTAGAAGAAGAATGGGCCACCTGCGCCGACGACATCCTGTGGCGCCGCAGCAAGCTGCGCCTGCACCTGCCGGCCGGCGCCGACGCGGCGGTAGACGCCTGGCTGGCGCGCTACCGCGAAGCATGGGTCAGCACAGGCGTGCGACTGTCAGCAACTTGCTAGATCAGCCCTCGGCAGTACGGATACCGTAATAAAACAGCCAGGCCCGGTTTGCTCGCGCACTCCGGGCCTGGCTTTGTCATGCTGCGGCTCAGATCAGCCGGCCACCACCAGACGGGTCTGGCCCTTGTCCAGCACCGCCTGCAGCTCGGCGCTGACCGGCTGGTCGGTAAACAGCGCGTCCAGCTGCGACACGTGGCCCAGCTCCACCAGCGCCGGGCGCTCGAATTTGGAGTGGTCGGCCACCAGCCACACCTGGCGCGACTGCTGCATGATGGCTTGGCTGGTCAGCACTTCGCGGTAGTCGTAATCGCGCAGCACGCCGTCGGCCTCGATACAGGAAATGCCGATGATGCCGTAGTCCACCTTGAACTGGCGGATGAACTGCACGGTGGCTTCGCCGGTCAGGCCACGGTCGCGCTTGCGCAGCGCGCCGCCGGCCACCAGCACCTCGCAGTCGGGGTAGTCGCACATCAGGTTGGC
Source organism: beta proteobacterium L13 (assembly GCA_000335715.1). Taxonomy (GTDB): domain Bacteria; phylum Pseudomonadota; class Gammaproteobacteria; order Burkholderiales; family Chromobacteriaceae; genus Vogesella. The sequence goes on along the minus strand of AMYZ01000001.1, from coordinate 352,759 downwards.
GATGTGGAAGTTGTTGGTGATCACGCGCAGGCCGCGGTGCTGCGACAGCGCGCGGGCCACCTCTTCGGTGGTGGTGCCCAGGTTGATGAACAGCGAGGCGTTGTCGGGAATCTCGGCCGCCACGACGCGGGCGATGCGGCGCTTTTCTTCGGCCATCAGCACCTGGCGGGCGTCGTAGGCCACGTTTTCCACGCTGGACAGCACGCTGGCGCCGCCGTGGTAGCGCTGCAGCAGCTGGTTGTCGGCCAGCAGCGTGATGTCGCGGCGTATGGTCTGATGGGTAACCTGGAAGTGGGCGGCCATCTTTTCCACCGCAACGTAGCCTTCGCGGTTTACCCAGGCAAGCAGGTCTTTCTGGCGTTGATTGAGGATCAGCATACCGGCGTTCAGGGTGACGGGAGAGCTTCATTGTAACCGAGCACGGGCGCTACCGTGGCACCCGCACCCACGCGGCCAACCCTGCCCTATTGCACCGTGGGCACCTGGCCTGCTTTTGCGCATAATGGGCCATTCCCCTTTGCCCTGAACATCGCCATGGCCCACCCGTCCCGCATCGTTTTCATCCTGCACGGCCGCCACTGCCCGCAGGGCCTGCCGGATCACCTGCTGGCACCGCTGCGTGCCGATTTCGACGTGGATGTGCTGCTGACCAGCAGCGCCGACAGCGCCACCCGCTACGCGCGCGAAGCCGCGCTGTCAGGCGCGCGCTGGGTGGTGGCCGTCGGTGGCGACGGTACGGTGCACGAGGTAGTCAACGGCCTGATGAGCGTGCCGGAAGCCGCCCGCCAGCAAGTGGCGCTGGCAGTGTTGCCCACCGGCACCGGCAACGACTTTGCCCGCAGCCTGGGCAGCGGCAATAGCGTGCCGGACTTGCTGGCGCTGATGGCGGCCGGCCAGGTACACGCGCTGGACCTGATCCGCGTCACGCTGGCCGATGGCAGCGTGCGCTGGTGCAACAACATCGGCAGCATCGGCATCACCAGCGACATCGTACGCCGCGTCAAAGCCATGCCGGCGCGGCTGCCGGCCAGCCTGGCTTTTTACAGCGCCGTCAGCACCGCGCTATTGCGCTGGCAGCCGCAGCCCATGCAGCTGACGCTGGACGGCCAGCGCATCGACGGGCGCTTTACCTGTGTTTCAGCGGCCAACGGGCGCTTTTTCGGCAGCGGGCTGGGCATTGCCCCCGAGGCGCGGCTGGACGACGGCCTGATGGAAGTGGTGCTGATCGATAACGCCGGCAGCCTGGACTTCATCCGCCTGTTACCACAGCTGCGCCAGGCACAGCGCCTGGCCGACCCGCGCGTACGCTACCTGCGCGGCCGCGTACTGCAAGTAGAGGGCGACGCGGGGCGCTGCCCGCTGGAGCTGGACGGCGAGCTGGCCGGCCACGCCCCGGTGCGCTTCGAGCTGGTACCCGGCGCGCTGCGCTGCCTGCGCCGTTTACCTGCCTGACAGCGCCACGTCAGGCACTGGCTAGGGTATAATGGCCGGTTTTTCGCGCCGGGTGAGACCGATCCCGTGTGCGTCTATGCTGAATAACCTCGACTGTATTTCGACGGAACCATGAACAAGACACCCAAAGCCCTTGTCGTTCTTTCTGGCGGCCAGGACTCCACTACCTGCCTGTACTGGGCGCTGCGCGAATTCGGCGCGGCCAACGTAGAAGCCGTTACCTTTGACTACGGCCAGCGCCACCGCGTGGAGCTGGACTGCGCGCGCAAGATCGCCCAGCTGGCCGGCGTGCGCCAGACCGTGCTGCCGATCGACACCTTCGCCGCCATCGGCGGCAATGCGCTCACCGACGATAGCATCGCGCCGGAAGAAGGCGCCCGCGACGACGCCGACACCGCGCTGCCCAATACCTTCGTGCCCGGCCGCAACCTGGTGTTCCTCAGCTTTGCTGCCGCGCTGGCCTACACCCGCGGCATCGAACACGTGGTCACCGGCGTGGCGCAAACCGATTATTCCGGCTACCCGGACTGCCGCGAAAACACCCTGAAAGCGCTGGAGCTGGCGCTGCGCCTGGGCATGGATAGCCGCGTTACCCTGCACGCGCCGCTGATGTTCATGAGCAAGGCCGACACCGTGCGCCTGGCGCAGGACGTGGGCGCCATGGACGCCATGGCCTGGAGCCACACCTGCTACAACGGCGAAGTGCCACCCTGCGGCCGCTGCGCCTCGTGCGAGCTGCGCGCCAAGGGCTTTGCCGAAGCCGGCGTGGCCGACCCGCTGGTAGAACGTACCGGAGGTGCCGCATGAACGCCCGCCACCATCTGCTAGGCGCCGGTTTTGAAGCCGCGCGCACGCTGCCGGGCATCGGCGAGCACGGCCACAGCTTTCGCGTGCAGCTGCGCACCGCGGCGCTGCCGGACACCCTGCCCATGCTGCAAGGCGCGCTGCAACAGGCGGTAGCCCCGTTCCACTACGGCAATATCAGCCAGCACCTGGCCGACGCCAGCGACCTGGCTCTGGCGCGCCACCTGCTGGCCGCCTGCGGCCAACCCGGCAGCCTGCACCTGGCCAGCGCGCCGGACCGTGGCGTGCTGCTGGGTGAAGATGGCCGCGAGTACGTGTATTTCGATACCCGTTTCGAAGCCGCGCACCAGCTGCCACACGTACCGCCCGGCCACAAATGCGGCCGCCTGCACGGCCATGGCTTTGGCGTGCGCATCGTGGCTGACGCGCGCCATGCCTCGCTGAACGACATCCTGCTGCAAGCCTGGCCGCCGCTGTTTGCGCAGCTGAACCACCGCTACCTGAACGACATCCCCGGCCTGGAAAACCCTACCAGCGAGGTGATGGCAGCGTGGTTGTACCAGCAGCTGCAACCGCGTCTGGCCGGCCTGGCCTGGGTGGAAGTGCGCGAAACGCACACCGCCGGCAGCCAGTTTGACGGCCACACCTACCGCATCTGGAAAGAACAGCACTTCGAAAGCGCGGTGCCGTTCGACGCCGCCGGCAACTATACCGGCCACAGCTACCTGATCCGCCTGATGCTGCAAGGCAGTGTGGACCGCGTGATGGGCTGGGTGCTGGACTTCGGCGACGTGAAAGACCGCTTCAAGCCCATCTACCGCCAGCTGGACCACAACCCGCTGGACAAGCTCAGCGGCATCCGCGCAGCCGACGCCGGCAGTGTGGCCGAGTGGGTGCACGGCGAACTCAAACCGCTGGTGCCGGAACTGTCACGCATCGACCTGATGGAAACCCCGGAACAAGGCGTGTCGCTGACCTTCCGTGGCGACATGCAATGGCCGTTGCTGTAAAGGGGCAAGCATGGCGAACTACACCGTAAAAGAAATTTTCTACACCCTGCAGGGCGAAGGCCGCCAGGCTGGCCGCGCCGCCGTGTTCTGCCGCTTTAGCGGCTGTAACCTGTGGAGCGGGCGCGAAGAAGACCGCAGCAAAGCCATCTGCCAGTTCTGCGATACCGACTTTGTCGGCACCGGCCCCGACGGCGGCAAGTTTGCTACCGCCGCCGAGCTGGCCGCGCGCATTGCCGCCACCTGGCCCACGGGCGCCACCGGCGGCCAACCTTATGTAGTGTTTACCGGCGGCGAGCCGCTGCTGCAGCTGGACGAGCCGCTGATCGACGCGCTGCACGCGCTGGGCTTCGAAGTCGCCGTTGAAACCAACGGCAGCCTGCCCGCCCCGCGCGGCATAGACTGGATCTGCGTCAGCCCCAAAGCCGGGGCCGACTGGGTACAGCGTAGCGGCCACGAGCTGAAGCTGGTCTACCCGCAGCCCACGCTGCTGCCGGGCGAGCTACCGGCCGACCTGCAGTTTGACCACCTGTACCTGCAGCCGATGGACAGCCCGCTGCAGCGCCAGAACACGCAAGAAGCCATTGCCTGGTGCATGGCCCACCCGGCCTGGCGGCTGTCGGTGCAGACGCACAAGGTAGTGAACATCCGCTAAACCCGTGTCTGGCCATGGCGGCCAACCTTGCCTAACACCAACCCTGTCTGCTACACAGACAGGGTTTTGTTTTGCCCATCCTTGGCGTTACACAAGCCACACAAAAAGACACTCGAAATTTTTTTTGCCGCAGTGTGTAATGAACTGCAATGTGGGCCGACTAAAGCTGGTAACGCGATACAACACGCGTTACAAACCCACTTTTTACACAGGAGAATCACCATGTCCGCTACGTCCAAAACCCTGCTGGTTTCTGCACTGTCCGCTGCTATCGCCATGGCTGCCGTGAGCGCCCCGGCCGCTGCTGCCGACAAGGAAAAATGCTACGGCATCGCCATGGCCGGCAAGAACGACTGTGCAGCCAATGGCCACAGCTGCGCCGGCCAGTCCAAAATGGACAAAGACGGTACCGAGTGGAAATACGTGGCCAAAGGCAGCTGCACCAAAATGAACGGCACGCTGGAACCGATGAAGAAGTAAGCACGCAGGGATTGTCTGCTTGACGGGGCTGCGGCCCCGTTTCCGTTTCTTACCGGGTACCCCGCCATGACTGCCCCCCTTCCCGTTTGCGCCGGTATCGGCCTGCGCCACCCCCATTACAGCCAGGTACTGGCACAGCAGCCGCCACTGGGCTGGATAGAGCTGCACAGCGAAAACTTCTTTGACGGCGGCCAGCCACTGGCCATGCTGCAACAGTTGGCCGCACGCTACCCGCTGTCGCTGCACGGCGTCGGCCTGGGCCTGGGTGCGGCCGCCCGCCCGGACGCCACGCACCTGGCCTCGCTGCGCCGCTTGCTGGACGCGGTACCGGCCGTGGCGGTATCCGAGCACCTGTCGTTCAACCACGACGCCAGCCAGCGTTTTGCCAACGACCTGCTGCCCATCCCCTACACCCGCGCCATGCTGGACCTGGTGGCGGCCAACGTAGCCGAGGCACAAGACGCCCTGGGCCGCCCGCTGCTGATAGAAAACCTGTCCAGCTACCTGGCCTACCCCGGCAACGACATGCACGAGGGCGAATTCCTGGCCGAGCTGGTAACGCGCACCGGCTGCGGCCTGCTGCTGGACGTAAACAACCTGTACGTGAACCAGCAAAACCTGGGCACCGATGTAGACGCCTTCCTGGCTGCGCTGCCGCCGCACGCGATTGGCGAAATCCACCTGGCAGGCTACACCGAGCGCAGCTTTGACGACGGCAGCACGCTGCTGGTAGATACCCACAGCCGCCCGGTGTACCCGGCAGTGTGGCAGCTGTACCGGCAGGTGATCGCCCGCTTCGGGGCGCGGCCAACCCTGATCGAATGGGACATCGATATCCCGCCGCTGGACACGCTGCTGGCCGAAGCCGCTACCGCGCAGGCCATACTCGACCAGTACACGGAGGCCGCGCCATGAACGAAACCACCTGGCAACACGCGCTGCTGGACGCCATTACCACGCCGCAGTGGCAGCCTGACCCGCGCTTTCCCGCTGGCGCGCTGGCGGTGTACCGCAACAACTACCGCGTCGGCCTGATGGAAATGCTGGCGCTGGTGTACCCGATTTGCCACCAGTTACTGGGCGAGGAGTTTTTCGAGGCACTGAGCCGCGAATACGTGAAGGCCACACCGTCGGCCAGCGGTAACCTGCACCGCTACGGCGGCAGCTTTGCCGACTTTGTCGCCGCCTTCGAACACACAGCCCACATCGCTTACCTGCCCGACGTGGCGCGGCTGGAGTGGGCACTACACCGCGGCTACTACGCGCCGGACGCCACACCGCTGGCCATAGCCACCCTGGCGGCCATCCCGCAGCAGCACTGGGGCGAGCTGCGCTTTTGCTGCCATCCGGCCTGTGCCGTGCTGGACAGCCGCTGGCCGCTGGCCGACATCCACGCTCATCACCAGCCGGCTACCGCCGGCTGTGCGGTAGACATGGCCACGGCGCAGCCGCTGCTGCTGTGGCGCGACAGCGACGGCCTGATGCAGCTGCACCAGCTGGCGCCCGGCCAGGCGGCCTTCTGCCAGGCGCTGCTGCACGGTGCCACGCTGGACGATGCCAGTGCGGCAGGGTTGGCCGCATATAACGAGTTTGACCTGCAAGCCGCGCTGCTGCTGGTACTGCAGCACGGCGTACTGTCTGCCATCAAGGAGCCATCATGAACGCCATTGCTACCCTGCTGCGCCGCAGCCAGCCCGTCACCGCCGCGCTGGATGGCTGGCTGCAACCCGTCGCCCTGCTGGCCATGCGCCTGTACCTGGCACGGGTGTTTTTCTTGTCCGGGCTTACCAAAATTCAGGATTGGGACACCACGGTCTTTTTGTTTACCGAGGAATACCACGTACCGCTACTGTCGCCTGCGGTGGCGGCGGCGCTGGGCACGGCTGGCGAGCTGCTGCTGCCGCCCTTGCTAGTGCTGGGCCTGGCCGGGCGCTTTGCCGCGCTGGGGCTGTTTGTGCTCAATATCATGGCAGTAGTCAGCTACTGGCACGCGCTGGAAGGCAGCACGCTGGAGTTTCACCTGCAATGGGGGCTGATGTTGCTGCTATTGCTGGCTAGCGGCCCCGGCAAGCTGGCGCTGGATGGGCTGATCAAACGCCGGTTTGGCTGAGGGCATGGCATAATCGCGGGCAGTCATCCATCACCCCGCCACCGATATCATGAGCGTCAGCCCTACCCTGGTTCTGCAAGCCCCGCATCTCGATTCTGCCCGCGTCACCGAGCTGGCTATTCTGGCCGCTAGCGAGCCGGTGACACCTGTCGATGGCATCGCCCGCCTGGCTGCGGCCAACCCCGAGCGCCGCGAGCTGGTGCTGGAGCGCGCCAACCGCCTGGGCGTGGACGCCAACTACGTAGACAGCGGCCGCCGCTTTGCCGATTTCGGGCTGATCGTGTCCGATATGGATTCCACGCTGATCACCATCGAGTGCATCGACGAAATCGCCGACATGCAGGGCCTGAAGCCGCAGGTAGCCGCCATTACCGCCCGCTCCATGCGCGGCGAGCTGGATTTTTCGCAATCGCTGCGCGAACGCGTGGCGCTGCTGGCCGGGCTGCCGGAAAGCGCGCTGGCCCGCGTATACGAAGAGCGGCTGCAGCTGATGGCCGGTGCGCGCGAGCTGCTGGCGGCCTGCCGCGAGCACGGCGTGAAATTCATGCTGGTATCCGGTGGCTTTACCTACTTTACCGAACGCCTGAAAGCCGAGCTGGGGCTGGACTACACCTACGCCAACCAGCTGGAGATCATCGACGGCAAGCTTACCGGCCGCGTGGTGGGCGAGATTGTGGACGCCGAAGCCAAGCGCCACCTGCTGATCGAAAAACGCAGCGAGCTGGGCCTGGCACCAGAACAAGTCATCGCCATGGGCGATGGCGCCAACGACCTGTTGATGCTGGCCGAAGCCGGCGTGGGCGTGGCCACCCACGCCAAGCCGGTGGTGAAAGCCCAGGCACAATACAGCCTGAACGTCTGCGGGCTGGACGGCATCCGCAAACTGTTCCTGTAAACCATGTCCACACCCTTGCTGCTACCACTGGATACGGTCAGCTTTGATGCCGAGCTGCCACTAGCCTACCAGCCACAGGCCGATGCCCAAGCCATGGCCCAGGAACTACTTGGCACGCGGCTGGCGCTGTCCATCCTGGCCAGCCCGGCAGACAGTAGCGAACAGGCTGGCACCTTGCAGCGCCTGGAAGCCAAGCTGGATCTGGCGCTGGAGCTGGCGCTGCAGCAGCGCTACCCGCAGGCAGGCCAGCCTACCCACTGCCGTATCGGGCTGGAAAGCCTGTGCTGGCTGCACCCTGCCCCGCTGGACATAGGCAGTAGCGGCATCGTCTCGCTGCAGCCACGCATGCCTTCCGCGCTTACCTTGCAGCTGCCGCTGGCTATCTTGCAATGCCAGCCGGCCGGCCAGGGGTACGCCATTCACGCCAGCTGGGGTACGCAGCTGGCAGAGGCCCAGGCCGACTGGGAGCGCTGGGTCTTCCGCCGCCACCGTCAGGCCATAGGGCGCAAGGCATGACGCCACTCACCCTGCAACAGGCAGAGCAAAGCGCACTACGCATGAGCCGGCTGCTGCCGATACTGTCGGCGCTGTTTTTGTTGCTGCTGTGGTCGGTGGTGATAGAAACACTTAGCGAACGGGCCACGTTTGTCCGCCAGCGCATTCATACCGAACAGCACAGCTGGCTGAACCAGGCAGTACGCGGTATCGACACCCGCCTGCAAGCCTTGCGTGAAGACCTGCTGCTGTATCGCCAGCCAGGCGACGGGCTGGCGCGCCAGGCCAACGGACTGTACCCGCTAGAGAGCGGCCGCCTGTGGCGGGTAGACAAGCAGGAGCAGCAACAGCTACACGGCGAGCTCCTCACGCTCGACACCGCGGCACAGGACAGCGTGCGCCAGCTGCTGGAGCAATACCCGATAGATGGCAAACTATTGCTGCTGGACGCCAGCACCCCGCGCGAGCCGGAGCGCCTGCAGATTGTGGTACCGCAATGCGACCAGGGCGGCTGCCAGGCTGCACTGACCGGCTACGTGCGCTTTAGCGAGCTACTGGACAGCGACCTGCTGGCCGACGACCCCCATATCCTGCTGACCGATAGCAGCAACAACGCCCTGCTGACCCACGGCAACGGCCCGCAAAAGCTGGAAAGCTATCTGGACAGCAAACTATTGCATACCAGCCAGGCCCAGGCCGAGCTGGCCAGCGTACCTTTGCGCCTGGGCGTCCACCTGCCACCGCAGCGCTACGCCGAACCCTTTGTGCTGTTTGCCCTCTACCTGACCGGGGCCGCCACACTGATGAGCGGTACCCTGATGATCATTCTGCTCAGGGTTGGCCGCAGGCTGGGGTTTATCCTGCAGCGCAGCGAAGAGGTCAACCAGGCCACCCACCTGCTGACGCTCACCAATAACAGCCTGCGCGACCGCCTGCGCAAGCTCATCGAAGAACAGCGCGACCAGCAAACGCTGATCGACACGGTGCAGGTAGGCGTGCTGCTGATCGACGCCGAGCACAAGATCGTGATCACCGCCAACGAAGCCGCCAGCCGCCTGCTGGGCTACACCCGCCAGGCGCTCTACCGCCGCACGCTGGAAAGCCTGTTTACCTCGCCGGATCAATACCGCCAGCTGTTGGCCCTGCTGCAAGAGCAACAGCAGCTGAGCGAACGCGAAGTAGAGCTCAATACACGCCACGGCGAACGGCTGTGGAGCGTACTGTCCATGCGCGCCCTGCTATTTCGCGAGCGCAGCGCCTACGTGCTGAGCTTTGTCGACATTACCGACCGCCTGCTGCACGCCCAGCGGCTGGAAGAAGAAAAACAGGCTACCGAACGGGCGCTATCGCAGCTGCAATCCACCCAGCACGAGCTCTACCAGCGCGCCACCTGTGACGACCTGACCGGTATTGCCAACCGCCGCCATTTTCTGTCCGGTGCCGCCAAGGCACTGGAGCTGGCGCGGCTGGACAACCAGCCCTATAGCGTGGCGGTGCTGGATATCGATCACTTCAAAGCGATTAACGACAGCTACGGCCACGCCACTGGCGATGTAGTACTGCAGCGCATGACGCAGTACATTGCTGGCGCGCTGCCCGTCGCGGCACAGTTTGGCCGCATGGGTGGCGAAGAGTTTGCCATTACCCTGCCAGGCTACGGCCTGAACGAAGCCCACGCCCTGATGGACAACATCCGCCAGGGCCTGGCCGCGCAAGCCCTGCACATCGATAGCCACCAGCTGCACATCACCTTTTCCGCCGGGGTGGCCGAGCGCAAATGCCATAGCAACCAGCTGTCGGAACTGCTGAAAATAGCCGACCACGCCATGTACCAGGCCAAACACAACGGCCGCAACCGCGTGGAAAGCGCCTTCCCTACGCTGGATAGCGTGCACTAACGGCCCGCATGAAAAAAGCCACCTTTCGGTGGCTTTTTGCTTTGGCGCTGCGCCTGTTCTAGGCCAATGCGGCCAACAGTTTGGCGTGAATGCCGCCAAAACCGCCGTTGCTCATTACCAGCACCTGGTCGCCGTCGCGCGCTTCTGCCACGATGGCCGCGACCAGCGCGTCGATATCATCAAAGCAGCGCGCCTTGTCGCCCAGCGGCGCCAGCGCCTCGTCCACGCGCCAGCCCAGGTTGGCCGCACCGTAGCAGAACACCACGTCGGCGTCCTGCAGCGAACCGGGTAGCGCCGCCTTCATGGTGCCCAGCTTCATGGTGTTGGAGCGCGGCTCCAGCACCGCCAGAATGCGCGTATTGCGGCCAACCTTGTGGCGCAGGCCAGCCACCGTGGTGGTGATGGCGGTGGGGTGATGGGCAAAGTCGTCGTACACGGTAATACCGCGCACGGTGCCTTTTACTTCCATGCGGCGCTTCACGCTCTGGAAACGCGACAGTGCGTCGATGGCCACAGCAGGCGTCACGCCCACATGGCGCGCGGCGGCAATGGCGGCCACCGCATTAAGGCGGTTGTGCTCGCCCGGTACGTCCCACACCACACGGCCTTGCAGCTGGCCATCCAGCAGCACATCAAAGCTGCCGTCGGCGTCGGCCACACCGGCCTGCCAGCCGCTGTCGGTGCCAAAGGTTTCCACCGGCGTCCAGCAGCCACGCTCCAGCACGCGCTGCAGGCTGGCTTCGCGGCCGTTGGCCACCACCAGGCCTTCACCCGGTACGGTACGCACCAGGTGGTGAAACTGCGTTTCGATGGCAGCCAGGTCGGCAAAAATGTCGGCGTGGTCGTATTCCAGGTTGTTCAGCACCGCGGTACGCGGGCGGTAGTGCACAAACTTGCTGCGCTTGTCGAAGAAGGCAGTGTCGTACTCGTCGGCCTCGATCACAAAGAACGGGCTCTGGCTGGCCACATCTTGCGCCGGGGTACCCGGCAGGCGTGCAGAAATGCCGAAGTTTTGCGGAATGCCGCCAATCAAAAAGCCCGGTGCCAGGCCGGCGTCCTGCAGGATCCACGCCAGCATGGAGCTGGTGGTGGTCTTGCCGTGGGTACCGGCCACTGCCAGCACCCATTTGTCGTGCAGCACGTTCTCGGCCAGCCATTGCGGGCCCGAGATATACGGCAGGCCACGGTTGAGGATGGCTTCCATCAGCGGCTTGCCGCGCGTCACCACATTGCCCACCACAAACACATCGGCGCCGATATCGGCCTGCTCGGCACCGAAGCCCTGCATCAGTTCTATGCCCATGGCCTCCAGCTGGGTGCTCATCGGCGGGTAGACGTTGGCGTCGCAGCCGGTCACCTTGTGGCCGGCGGCTTTGGCGATGGCGGCAATACCACCCATGAAGGTGCCGCAAATACCGAGAATGTGGATATGCATGATGTGCTGCAGACAGAAATCGGGAAAGGCAGAAGCATACCGCAAAGCCGCCGTGGCTTGGTGGCCACGGCGGCTTTTACGCGCTGAATCAGAAGAACAACCAGGTTTGCAGCACGAATAGCGGCAGCAGGAACACGATGGACCACAGCATGTAGCCAAAGAAGCTCGGCATCTTGATACCGCGCTGCTCGGCGATGGCCTTCACCATGAAGTTGGGCGCATTACCGATGTACGTATTGGCACCCATGAATACCGCCCCCATCGAGATGGCCAGTAAGGTCTGCGACAGCGGGCCCATCAGCGTGGCGGCATCGCCCGAAGCCAGGTTGAAAAACACCAGATAGGTCGGCGCGTTATCCAGGAAGCTGGACAGGATGCCGGTCATCCAGAAGTACATCGCGTTCAGCGGGGCACCATCCGGGCCAGTGACCACGCCTACCAAAGGCGCCAGCGCACCGGCCTGGCCTGCCTGCAGCACGGCGATCACCGGGCCGATGGTGATGAAGATGCCGGCAAACAGCTTGGCCACTTCCAGAATCGGGTCCCAGTTGAACTCGTTACCGGCACGTACCTGGTGCGGGGTGATCTTCAGCGAGATGGCGGCAATCAGCAGCAGCAGGCCGTCGCGCACCAGGTTCTGCAACGCTACCGGGGTACCCAGCATGTCAAAGCTGATACCCGGCTTCCAGAAGCCCGACAACAATACCGCAGCAATAATCGCCAGCAGCAGCGGGATATTGCGCAGGCCGTACAGCTTGATCGGCGCGTCAGGGGTTTTGTCGCACGGCAGCACGCCTTCCTTGCGGAAGTAGTAACTATCCACCGCGTAAAACACCGCCAGCAACACCAGCACGGACAGCAGCACCGGCAGCGCCATGGCCGATACGGTCCAGAAGAAGTCCACGCCTTTCAGGAAGCCTAGGAACAGCGGCGGGTCACCCAGCGGGGTGAGGCCACCGCCGATATTGGCTACCAGGAAAATGAAGAACACCACTACGTGCACATTGTGCTGGCGGTTGTCATTGGCCTTGATCAGCGGGCGGATCAGCAGCATGGCGGCACCGGTAGTACCCATCAGCGACGCCAGCACCGTGCCCAGCGCCAGCAGGCCGGTATTCAGCGCCGGCGAGCCGTGCAGATTGCCCCATACCAGAATGCCGCCGGACACCGTATACAGCGCAAACAGCAACACCACGAACGGGATGAACTCGGCCATCAGCGCATGCACCACCAGCCCGGCACTGGTGCCAAGCCCGAAGGTAGCCGTAAACGGCAGCAGGAACAGCAGCGTCCAGCCGGCGGTGATCTTGCCGAAATGGTGGTGCCAGAAACCGGGGGAAAAAATAGGAAACAAAGCAATCGACAGCAAGATACCGGCGAAGGGTAAGCCCCAGGCCAGCGATAGCGTCGCGCCATCCAGGCTGGCGGCCTGGGCCAGGCCAGGTAGCAGGCCAAGCAGCAATGCAGAGGTAAAACGGGTCATCAGGGCTCCTTGTGCTGGCGGCGTCACAACCGCTCTTTTTTGTAACAGAATGTTTTAGGACTACAGTTTACCCGATTAATTCCAAAATCCCTTTCCCACAAAAGCAAAAACTCGCACCCTGCTCGCCGCAGAAGGCGTAAAAAAGCCCTTCAGCATAGCAGAAGGGCTGCAGATGACAGCGGCAAACTCGCCGCAACCGGCATGCCGGTGCTTAGCGGGTGCCTTTCTGGATGAACTCGATCTTGTAGCCATCCGGGTCTTCCACGAAGGCGATCACGGTGGTGCCGTGCTTCATCGGGCCGGCTTCGCGTACCACCTTGCCGCCCTTGGCGCGCACGGCGTCACAGGCAGCGTAGGCGTCGGCGACTTCCACCGCCAGGTGGCCGAAGGCATTGCCCTGCTCGTAGCTGTCGGTGTCCCAGTTGTGGGTCAGCTCGATCACACTATTGCTGTCTTCGTCGCCGTAGCCGACAAAGGCCAGCGTGAAGCGGCCTTCCGGGTAGTCGTGACGGCGCAGCAGGGTCATGCCCAATACTTCGGTGTAAAAGGCGATGGAACGGTCGAGCTGGCCGACACGGATCATGGTATGCAGCAGGCGCATGGTGTTCTCCGGCAATAAGGTTGGCCGCATGGCGGCAAGAACGGGCAGATGGGGCTGGGGCGGCAAACTTAAAGCCTGCTGCCGCAGAACAGGCTGTTCAACCGTAACGGAACAGGCTGTCACCATGGGTTTTCAGCCACTGCCGCGCAGGCTGCCAGCCTGGGTACAGGCGTTCCACTTCGGCCCAGAAAGCGGGCGAATGGTTCATATGGCGCAGGTGGGCCAGCTCGTGGGCGATAACATAATCCAGCACCGCCGGCGGCGCCTGCACCAGGCGCCAGTTCAGGCGAATAATGCCCTGGCTGGTACAGCTGCCCCAGCGCGTACGCGCCGACGACAACGCCCAGCCGGACAGCGGCCGCGCCGCGTGCGCTTCCCACGCGGCCAGCCTGCTGCAAAAGCCCTCGCGGGCCTGCTTTTGCAGCCAGGCCACCACCGCTGCGGCCAACCTGGCCGGCTGCTGCAGGCCGGGGCCGGCCAGGTGCAGTACCTCGCCATCGATAAGGGCGCGGTGGCGGCTAGCCTCTTCCACCAACAGCTGCAGGGTGTGGCCGGCCAGCATTACTGTACCGCGGCTGGCTTCGCGCCGGTTTGCTTCGGCCTGGTGACGCGCCAGATGCGCCATGATCCAGCCGCGCTTGCTGGCCAGAATGTCCTGCAATGCGGCCAACGATACCGCAGGCGGGGCGATCAGCTCCACCTCGCCCTCGCGTATGCGTATGCCCACGCTCTGCCGCGCGCGGCGCGTGAGCCGCACCGCTACCGGGCCATCAGGCAGGGTGAGGCTGAGCGGCGCGTGCTTTGCGTTCATCCGGGTGGGCAAAGGGGCCGACGCCGCCGATCTCGCGCTGACGCGCTTCGATCCAGGTTTCGGCGGCCTTCATCATGGCTTCGGGGCCGGCGTAGTCGGCCGGGAACAGCGCCGGGCCGATCACCACGGTGATCTCGCCGGGGTGCTTGAGAAAGGCGTTACGTGGCCAGAATTCGCCGGCATTGTGCGCTACCGGCACCATGGGCATATCGAACTGCACCGCCATGCGCGCGGCGCCCAGCTTGTACTTGCCGGCCAGGCCCGGGCGGATGCGCGTGCCTTCCGGGAATACGCTGATCCAGAAACCGTGCTGTTTGCGGTTAAGCCCCTGCTCCAGCAGGCGGCGGTTGGCGTTGGCACGGTCGGAGCGGTTGATGGTGATGGGGTTGGTCAGCGCCAGACCCCAGCCAAAAAACGGAATCATCAACAGCTCGCGCTTGGCCACGAACACCTGCGACGGAAAGATTTCCTGCAGCGACAGCGTTTCCCAGCCGGACTGGTGCTTGGCGCAAATAATGGCCGGCTGATCAATGATGTTTTCCAGGCCGATAACGCGGTAGCGCAAGCCGACCACATGCCACAGCAGCCAGGTCAGCACCCGTGCCCAGCTCTCGCCCACCAGGTGACGACGGCGACGCGGCAACGGCGCACACAGAAACAGTACTGCGCAGAACAGCGGGGTGAGGATGGCCACCAGCAGCCAGTAAATCAGGTTACGAATCAGCAGCATGGCACTCAGTTGTCCAGATTGATCAGGAAGTCTGCCGCATCGAACAGGTCGTCAAATACCTGCGTACCGGCCGGCAGGCCGCCTTTTTCCAGCGTGCGCAGGCCTTTGCCGGTGCGCACCAGCAAGGGCTTGCCCCCCACCTCGGCCACGGCTTGCAGGTCGCGCAGGCTATCGCCTATCAGCGGCAGGCCGTCGCCGCGCACATTGAAGCGCTCCATCACCTCGTGCACCATGCCCGGCTTGGGCTTGCGGCAATCACACTGGTCGTCTGCCGTATGCGGACAGAAAACCACCGCGTCAATGCGGCCACCGGCCTGGTTCACCAGCCGGTGCATTTTTTCGTGCATGGCGTTCAGCGCGTGCATGTCGAACAGGCCACGGCCGATGCCGCTCTGGTTGGTGGCCACCACCACGCGCCAGCCGGCTTGCGTGAGGTTGGCAATGGCTTCCAGGCTGCGCGGCAGCGGCTGCCATTCCATGGTGTTCTTGACGAAGTCGTCGCGATCCTGATTGATCACGCCGTCGCGGTCGAGGATGACGAGTTTCATGGTGTCCTTTTAAGCCATTTTTGCCACGAACCCCACGAAAAACACAAAAGACACATCACGCGCCGAGTAGCCCATGATTCGCCTTGTTCGTGTTGTTTCGTGGTTTTCGTGGCCAGGCAGTTTTAGTCAGCCAGCAGCGAGATATCCGCTACGCGGTTGAACAGTGCGGCCAGGCTGGCCAGCAGCGCAATGCGGTTCGCGCGCACAGCCAGGTCGTCGGCCATCACCATCACACCGTCGAAGAACGCATCCACCGGCGCCCGCAGCGACGCCAGCTGGGTCAGCGCACCGGCAAAGTCGTGGGCGGCAAACTGCGCTTCCACCGCCGGCGCCAGCGCCTGGATGGCATCGAACAGCGCACGCTCGGCGTCTTCGGCAAACAGCGCCGGGTTCACCGTGCCGATATCGCCTTCGGCTTTCTTCAGGATGTTTTTCACGCGCTTGTTGGCCGCAGCCAGGGTGGCGGCTTCCGGCAACGCCTTGAACTGCGCCACAGCGGCCAGCACGGCGCCCACTTCGTTCAGTTGGGTCGGCGCCAGCGCCAGTACGGCGTCGATCTCGTCGGCCTTGTAGTCGTTGGCCAGGTAGTTCTTCAGGCGTTCCAGTGCAAAAGCGTATACCTCGTCCACCACGCTGGCAGACAGCAGGCCGGCCGGGAAAGCGGCGGCAGCGTCGGCGATCAGCGCTTTCAGGTCCAGCGGCTGTTCCAGCACCATGCGCAGCACGCCCAGCGCGGCACGACGCAGCGCGAACGGGTCTTTGTCGCCGGTAGGAATCAGGCCGATGCCCCAGATACCGACGATGGTTTCCAGCTTGTCGGCCAGCGCCACTGCAGTGGCGATCGGGCCTTGCGGCAGGCTGTCGCCGGCAAAACGCGGGTGGTAGTGGCCTTCGATGGCGTCGGCCACGGCGGCGTCTTCACCGTCCAGCCGCGCGTAGTAGCGGCCCATGATGCCCTGCAGCTCGGGGAACTCGCCCACCATGTCGGACACCAGATCGGCTTTGGCCAGGTACGCCGCGCGGGCAGCCAGCGCGCTATCGGCACCCAGCTTGCCGGCGATGGCGGCGGCGATGGTCTGCAGGCGCTCGACGCGCTCCAGCTGGCTGCCGATCTTGTTGTGGTACACCACATTGGCCAGGCGCGGCAGGCGGCTGTCCAGGCGTTGCTTCTGGTCTTGCTCGTAGAAGAACTTGGCGTCAGACAGACGGGCACGCAGCACGCGCTCGTTACCGCCAATGATGTAACGCGGGTCTTCTGTCTGCAGGTTGGACACCAGCAGGAAGCGGTTCATCAGCTTGCCGTCCGCGTCCAGCAGCGGGAAGTACTTCTGGTTCTGCTGCATGGTCAGAATCAGGCATTCCTGCGGCACGTTCAGGAACTCGGCCTCGAAGCCGGCTTCCAGCACCACCGGCCATTCCACCAGGCCGGTCACTTCGTCGAACAGTGCGTCCGGGGCGGCGATGGTGGCGTTCAGGCGGGCGGCGGCTTCGGCCAGCTTGTGGCGGATCAGCTCGCGGCGGGCGGTGAAGCTGGCAATGACTTTACCTTCTTCGGCCAGGGTGCGGGCGTAGGCGTCGGCGTTGGCCACGGTGACGTCACCGGCGGACAGGAAGCGGTGGCCACGGGTGAGCTGGCGGCTTTGCAGGCCCAGCACCTCGCCGGCAATCACTTGCTCGCCGTGCAGCATCATCAGGCCGTGCACCGGGCGCACGAATTGCAGGTCCAGGTCGGCCCAGCGCATCAGTTTTGGCGCCGGCAGCTTTTTCAGTGCGGTGGCCACGATGCCGGACAGCACGGCGGACAGCGCCTCGCCGGCTTTGGTGGATTCGTAGGCGTATACGTCCTGCTTGCCGTCGTGCACGGTGGTCAGCGCGGCCACGTCCACGCCGCAGGAGCGGGCAAAACCGGCCAGCGCCGGCGACGGCTGGCCGTCTTTCATGCCGGCGGATACTGCCGGGCCGCGACGCACGATGTGCTGGTCGGGCTGGATGGCGGCCACAGCCGGAATCTGCACCGCCAGGCGGCGCGGGCTGGCGTATACGTTGGCCGCAGCGTCGGCTGGGGCAAACTGCAGCTTTTTCAGCTCGTCGGTAATGGTGTCGGCAAAGCTGTTGGCCAGCTTTTCCAGTGCTTTTGGCGGCAGCTCTTCAGTGAGCAGCTCGATCAGCAAAGTGGCTTGTTGGGTCATGGTCATTCAATCTTTTCGCTGGGGGCGTTAGGTGCCAGGCGGCAGACAATCTTCAGCATGGTTTCGGCTATGGAGCCCTGCTCCACCGGCACGAAGGTCCAGTTGAAGCGCTGCAGCTGGAACATCTGGGTGTAGACATGCTGGTTGCGCTTGGTCCAGTAACTGGTGTTCACAAAGGCGTACTGCATGTTCTGGCAGTCGGCACGGCCTTCCAGGCGGCGTACCTGATAGCTGATACCCAGGCTGTCTTCCTGCTTTTTCTCGGCGTAACGCTCCTGGTTGATGAAGCGGACAAAGCCTTCGTTCACATTGGCAATGCTGTCCAGATCGATGGCCAGCTCCAGTGCGTCACCACTTTGGTACACCTGGAAATTGCCTTCCTGCTGCGGGGCTTCCTGCTGGCTGGCCAGGTACCAGGTCAGGCCGGCCAGCACCGCAATCAGGGTGAAAAAGGCTACCGCTGTCTTCATGGCTTAGTCTTTTCTGCACATCGGGAAGCCCAGGGCTTCACGCGCGTCGTAATAAGCCTGGGCCACACCGCGGGACAGGTTGCGGATGCGGCCGATATAGGCGGCACGCTCGGTGACCGAAATGGCGCCACGGGCATCCAGCAGGTTGAAGGTGTGGCCGGCTTTCAGGATGGTTTCGTAGCCCGGCAGCGGCAGGCCGGCGTCCAGCAGGCGTTTGGCTTCGCTTTCGTAGTCGGCAAACTGTTTGAACAGCAGCTCGACATTGCTTTCTTCGAACGCGTATTTCGATTGCTCGAACTCGTTCTGGAAGAACACGTCGCCGTAGGTCACCACGGTGCCGTCCGGCAGGCGCGTCCACACCAGCTCGTACACGTTTTCGATGTCTTGCAGGTACATGGCCAGGCGCTCCAGGCCGTAGGTGATTTCACCCAGTACCGGTTTGCAGTCCAGGCCGCCGACTTGCTGGAAGTAGGTGAACTGGGTCACTTCCATGCCGTTCAGCCAGACTTCCCAGCCCAGACCCCAGGCGCCCAGGGTGGGGTTTTCCCAGTCGTCTTCCACGAAACGGATATCGTGGATGGCCGGGTCGATACCCAGCTCGCGCAGCGAACCCAGGTACAGGTCCTGGATATCCGGCGGGGACGGTTTCAGCACCACTTGGAACTGGTGATGCTGGAACAGGCGGTTCGGGTTTTCGCCGTAGCGGCCGTCTTTGGGGCGGCGGCTAGGCTGCACGTAGGCAGCGTGCCACGGTTCCGGGCCCAGGGCGCGCAGGAAAGTGGCAGTGTGCGAGGTGCCTGCGCCCACTTCGGTATCGTACGGCTGCAACAAAGCGCAGCCCTGACGGTTCCAGTAGTGCTGCAGGGTGAGGATGATTTCCTGGAAAGTGAGCATGTGGCGGAATCTGAATGATTGAAAAACAAAGCCCGATTCTAACCGTATAGGGGAAGGCGGGGAAAGCATGGCGCGGCAGCTGGCTGGCTACTGGCGTGGCCAACAGCACAATTACGGCCGATGCAGCCGCCTTGCGGCCAGACGTGACGGCGTGATCTGTCTGCATAAAATGCCACAGCCCGCCGGCGGGCCATACAAATTGCATCAAATTAGTGGCAAATCAGCCATCGATTCACACAAAATCACAGAACAAGCATATGTTCTATATAAAAAGCTAGTAAATATTCGCCAGCTACCCGGCTGCCAGCCACGCGGGCTCCAGCCAAGGCGGCACACCGCACACGCGCAGGAACAGGCTCATACCATGATCACACTGCCCGCTTACCACCCAGGCAGCCTGCTACACGATAGCGGCACCTCGTTGATCTACCGCAGCCAGCACCGGCAAAGCGGCCAACCCGTCATCATGAAGGTGTTGCGCCACCCGCAGCCGCAAGCCGCTGATGTAGCGCGCTTCCAGGCCGAATACGCCTGCCTGCAGCGTTTTGCCCATGCTGGCATCGTGCAGCCGCTGGCCCTGCTGCAGCATCAGCAACACTGGGTCATGGTGCTGGAAGATTGCGGCGGGGTGGCGCTGAGCCAGCTGCTGGAGCAGGCGGGGCAGGCACTGCCACCCGGCCTGGTACTGGAAATGAGCCTGCAGCTATGCGATGCCCTGGACTGCGTGCATCAGGCACAACTGGTGCACCGCGACATCAACCCGGCCAATATTGTGTGGAACGCCGACACACACCAGCTACAGCTCATCGACTTTGGCCTGGCCCAGCCGCCCAGCTACGAGCCGCCCACCGGGCAGCGCTACGAGGGCACACTGGCGTACAGCTCGCCCGAGCACACCGGCCGCACCAGCCATACCCTGGGCTACCGTGCCGACTACTATTCGCTGGGTGTCACCCTGTACCAGTTGCTAAGCGGCCAGCTGCCATTCGATAGCCAGGACGCCATGGAGCTGGTGCATAGCCACCTGGCACGCCCGCCGGACTTCCAGCTGCCCGCCTTTGCCAGCCTGCCGCCGCAGCTGGTGGCTGTCGTGCAGCGGCTGCTGGAAAAACACCCGGACCGCCGCTACCAGACCATCGCCCTGCTCAAGAATGACTTGCAGCTATGCCGCCAGCTGCTCGCCGATACCCAGCCACTGGCCGGCCAGGCCAGTTGGGGCAGCCAGCGCGGCCAACTGGTGCTGCCGGATAACCTGTACGGGCGTGCGCCGCAGCTTGCCCAGCTGCTGCAGGCATTTGCCCGCTGCCGTGGCGCGCATAACGAGCTGGTTTTGCTTGGCGGCTTCGCCGGCGTAGGCAAATCGGCGCTAGCCGAAGCACTGCGCCAGCCCGCCAACGAGCAAGGCAGCTTCTTCGTCGCAGGCAAATGCGAGCAGTACAAGCGCAACACGCCGTACGCGGCCATTATCCAGGCGTTTCAAGACCTGCTGCGCCAGCTGCTGACCCTGCCGCAAAGCCAGCTGGCACAGTGGTCGCAGCTGCTACGCAATGCCCTGGGCGAACAGGCCGACATCCTGTGTGCCCTGCTGCCGGAGCTGGCCTTGCTGCTGCCAGCCCAGCACATCAGCCCGCCGCTGCCACCGCAAGAAGCACAGCACCGGCTACACCGCTTACTACTCACCCTGGCCACCACCTTTGCCAGCCCCTATCACCCGCTGGTGATCTTTCTGGATGACCTGCAATGGGCAGACCCCGCCACTCTGGGCCTGATCGAACAGCTGCTGGCCAGCCCGCAAGCCCGGCACATCCTGCTACTGGGCGCCTACCGTGACAACGAAACCGGCACCGACCATCCGCTGATACACCTGCAATCGGCGCTGCTACAACACGGTGTTGCCATACAAACGCTGACGGTGGCTCCGCTGGGGCAGGAGCACATCAGCCAGTGGCTGGCCGATACACTGCAGTGCCCGGTAGACAGCATCAGCGCGCTGGCCACGCTATGCCAGCACAAAACCCGGGGTAACCCGTTTTTCCTGCGCCAGTTCCTGCGCAGCCTGTACGACCGCGGCCTGCTGTTCTACCACCCGGCAGAAGCGCGCTGGTGCTGGCAGCAACAAGCACTGGACAACACCGCCTTTACCGACAATGTCGTTGCCCTGATGGTAGACAAGCTGCGCAGCCTGCCAGCCAATACCCAGGCACTGCTGCAACTGGCCGCCACGCTGGGCAACCGTTTTACCCTCAGCCAGCTGGCCCGCATTGCGGCACTGCCGCTGGCCAGCGCACGCCTGCAGCTGAAGCCGGCGCTGGCAAACGAGCTGATACGCCATAGCGGCCACGATAATGCCGCCGAGCACGACGACTACCGTTTTGTGCACGACCGCATCCAGCAAGCCGCCTACGCGCTGTACGACGAGGCCGGCCAGCTGCAACAACACCTCAAGGTTGGCCGCAGCCTGCTGGCGCACAGCACCCAGCTGCAAGACGACCTGTACGCCATTCTGGAGCAGCTGAACCCTGCCGTGGCTTTGCTGCACGACCCGGCCGAGCGCGAACAGCTGGCGGTACTGAACTACAAAGCCGGCAAGCTGGCACAAGGCGCCGCCGCTTACCCGGCTGCCCTGCACCACATGCAGCTGGCGCAGCAGCTGCTACCGGCATACGCCGCCAGCGACGACCTGCGCCACATCCTGCTGGGTCTGTGCGACGCGGCCAGCCACTGTGGCCAGTTTGCCCTGGCCGACAGCCTCTACCCGCAGCTACAAGCGCATAGCCCCTGCATTACCACGCAGATAGAAGGCTATCTGGTGCAGATGCACCAGTACCTGCTGCAAGGCCGCTTTGACGATGCCCTGCAACTGCAGCGCCAGTGTCTGGCCATGCTGGGCATTAGCCTGCCCGCCACGCTGGCCGAGCAGCAAACCCAGCTACACGCACTGGAAAGCGAGCTGGGCACCGCACACGGCCTGCCTGACAGTACCGTCCTGCACCGCCTGGGCCAGATGAGCGACCGCACCGCGCAAGCCGCCATGGCACTGCTGTTTGGCGTGAGCCACGCGGCCTACCTGTCCGGCCAGCTGACCCTGGATGCCATCGCCATCTTGCACATGACGCGGCTATCGCTCGCCCACGGCCACAGCGAGCTGTCGCCCTACGCCTACGCCCTGTACGGCTTTACCCTGGGCCAGCTGCACCAGCAATACGAGGCGGCCGAACAATGGGGCCAGCTCGCCCTGGACCTGTCCAACAAGCAGCATCACCTGGCCATTCGCGGTAACACCCACTTTTTGTACGCCAGCAAGCTGGGGCACTGGCAGCACCCGCTACGCAGCCTGAACGGCTACTACCAGGAAGCCCTGCACTGGAGCCAGGAAAGCGGCGACCTGCTGAACGAAGGCTATATCCTGGCAGTACGTGGCACCGACCGCATCATGCAGGGCCAGTACCTGCCCGAGCTGCTGGAGCTGGGCGAGCAAGACCTGCAACGCCTGCAAAACCACGCCCGGCAAGACATGTACGACTGCACCCGCGTCGGCAGCGTGCAGCCGCTATGCTGCCTGATGGGGCTGAGCTACCAGCCACACAGCTTCGACGACGAAACCTTCAGCGAACACGACTTCCTGCAGCACTACCAGCACAGCCCGCTGCACCTGGCCTACTACCATCACAGCAAGCTGTTTACCGGCTACCTGCTGCGCAGCCCCGACGCCATCGCACTCACCGCGCAGCTACCCCATATTGCGGCCAACGTTGCCGGCCAGTTCAAAGTGGCAGAAGCCACCTTCTACTGCGGCCTGATCCTGGCCCGCGCCCTGCGCGAACAGCCAGGCCACCCGCAGCAAGACAGCTGGCAAACCACCCTGGCCGGCGGCCTGGCCAGCTACACCGGCTGGGCCAGCTTGTGCGCCGACAACTTCGCCGCGCGCCATAGCCTGCTGCTAGCAGAACAGGCCAGGCTGGACGGGCAACACATCGCGGCACAGCAGCACTACCAGCAAGCCATCGAACAAGCCACCCAGCACGGCTTTGCCCACATTGCCGCCATCGCGCGTGAAAACTATGGCGACTACTGGCTGGCTTGCGGCCAACCCACCATTGCCCAGCTGTTTTTGCAACAAGCCTGGCAGGGCTACCAGGCGTGGGGGGCCAGCGGCAAGGCCAGCCAGCTGCAACAGCTCTACCAGGCCAAGGGCCTGCAACTGGCCAGCGCGCCTACCGAAGCCAGCGCGCCCCAGGCGGTGAGCCATAGCACGCATAGCGGCAGCGACAACACCAGCTCGCTGGACCTGGCCTCCATTCTGAAAGCGACCCGCGCCCTGTCTGGCGAGCTCAGCCTGGAGCGGGTACTGGCGCGGCTGCTGGACATCGTGCGGGAAAACACCGGGGCCCAGACTGCCCGCCTGCTACTGCACTACCAGAACCATTGGCTGCTGGAAGGTGGCGATGGTCAGCGCGGCAAGCCCGAGCCGGTACTGCTGGATGCACGCCAGCACCCGCTGCTGCCGCTGTCGCTGCTGCGCTATGTCATCCGCACTGGCGAAGCGCTGGTAGAAGGCAACCTGGCGGCCTCGCAACGCTTTCATGCCGACCCCTACGTCGAGCAACATCAGCCAGGCTCGGTACTGTGCCTGCCTATCCTGCGCAAGCAGCAGGTCATCGGCGTGCTGTACCTGGAAAACCGCCTGATCCACCATGCGTTCAGCCACGATAGGCTCACCTTCCTGCGCATGCTCACGCTGCAGGCGCTGGTGTCCATCGACAATGCGCGGCTGTACGACAACCTGGAACGCCAGGTTCAGGAGCGCACTGCCCGGCTGAACCAGATACGGCTGGAGCAGCAAGCCATTCTGGACAACGCGCTGGTGGGCATCGCCTTTGTGCGCGACCGCGTCTTCCAGCAGTGCAACCAGGGCTTCGAGCAGATACTGGGCTACCCCCGCGGTGCGCTGGACAAGCAGCCCACCCAGCTGGCCTACCTCAGCGAAAGCGACTACCAGCTCACCGGCCACCTGACGCGCAGCAGCTATCTGGAAACCGACATGGCCCTGCGGCGCCAGGATGGCAGCCCGGTATGGTGCGCCATCAGCGCCAAGCTGGTGAACCCGGCCGAGCCGGACGCCGGCATGGTGGTGGTGATCATGGATATCAGCGCGCGCAAGGCCGCAGAACAGGCCATGGCCGAATCGCGCCAGCGCGCCGAAGACGCCACACGCACCAAATCGCTGTTCCTGGCCAATATGAGCCACGAGATCCGCACCCCGATGAACGCCATTCTGGGCATGGCCCGCCTGGCACTGCAGCGCGACCCGGACCTGCAAGTAGGCCACTATCTGCACAAGATTCTGGCCAGCGGCGAAGGGCTGCTGCAGATACTCAACGACATCCTGGACTTCTCCAAGATCGAAGCCGGCAAGCTCACGCTGGAAAGCGTGCCCTTCTCGCTGGACAACATTCTGGAGCGCGTGGCCGACGTGATGGTGCTGCGCATCCAGGGCAAACCCATCGAACCCATCTACCAGATTGCGGCCAACGTGCCCGGCAGGCTGATAGGCGACCCGCTGCGGCTGGAGCAAATCCTGTGCAACCTGGCCAGTAATGCCGCCAAATTTACCGAGCGCGGCCAGATCAGCCTGTCGGTAGGCGTTACCGAGCAAGACGCCCACAGCGTGACCCTGAGCTTTACCGTGCAAGACAGCGGTATCGGCATAGAACCCGCGCTGCGCGAGCAGCTGTTCCACTCGTTTACCCAGGCCGACGGTTCGGTGACGCGGCGCTACGGCGGCACCGGGCTGGGTCTGGCCATTTGCAAACAGCTGGCCAGCCTGATGCAAGGCGAGCTGGCCGTCGACAGCCAGCCCGGCCGCGGCAGCAGCTTTACCCTGCGCATCACCCTGCCATGGCAAACCGATGCCGCACCCGATAGCCCGCTGCCCAACCGCCACGTACTGGTAGTGGACGACCACCCGCAAGCACGTAGCGCCCTGAGCAATATGCTGTTCAACCTGGGCATGAAGGTCAGCGAAGCCGGCGACGGCATGGCCGCACTGGCCAAGCTCCATCAAGCCAGCGAACAAGGCCAGCCCATAGACCTGGTGCTGCTGGACAGCCAGATGCCGGGCTGGAGCGGTAGCGACACCCTGCAGCGCCTGCGCGATGCCCGCCTGGCGTGCGAACCGGCAGTGGTGATGCTGATCCAGCCCTACGGCGACAACGAAGACGAGCTACCCACGGGCCTGCAAGGCATGCTGGCCAAGCCGCCGCGCCCTGCCAGCGTGCTCACCCTGCTGCAAAGCCTGGCAGGCCACGCCCTGCCCGCCCCGCCGGATGAAAAGCAGCGCATGGCCATACAGCTGGCCAGCCTGTCCGGCGTAGCCGGCTGCCGCGTCTTGCTGGTAGACGACAATGCCATCAATCGCGAAGTGGTACTGGGCATGCTGGAAGACAGCGGGCTGCTGATCGACATCGCCGAAAACGGGGTGGATGCGGTAGACGCCGTGAACATCGGCCACTACGACCTGGTGCTGATGGATATCCAGATGCCCATGCTGGACGGCTTTGCCGCTACCCGGCAAATACGCGCCAACCCGGCGCACGCCAGCCTGCCCATCGTGGCGCTCAGCGCGCACGCCATGGTCAGCGACCATCAGGCCAGCCTGGCCGCCGGCATGAACGACCACCTGGACAAACCCATTGTCCCCGATGCGCTGATTGCCACCCTGCTGCGCTGGCTACCGGCCCACCAGCCACGCCGCCCGCTGCAGCCCACGCCGCGCCAGGGCAGCCACAACCTGGCGCAACGCCTGCAATACCACTTTGTCAGCAGCTACCGCCAGCTGCCTGCCAAGCTGCAGCTACTGCGCGAAGCCGGGGACTGGGCCGCCATCGAATACCACACGCACAGCCTGAAAGCCGCAGCCGCCTATGTGGATGCGCAGCGCCTGGCCAGGCTGGCATCGGACATCGACAGCGCCCTGCGCGACCACCAGCGCCTGACGGCAGAAGCCCTGCTGCCCGAGCTGCAAGACGAGCTGGATAAAACCCTGCGCCAGCTGCAAGACAGCCGCAGCACGCCAGAACGCAGCACGGTACGACCGCAGACGCCACTGGAACAAATGCGGCTTTTGCAACATTTG
Source organism: beta proteobacterium L13 (assembly GCA_000335715.1). Classification (GTDB taxonomy): domain Bacteria; phylum Pseudomonadota; class Gammaproteobacteria; order Burkholderiales; family Chromobacteriaceae; genus Vogesella. Next base: position 326,667 of record AMYZ01000001.1, on the reverse strand, counting down.
CAAGATAAGCTCAAGCACGCTGACTCCCGTGCCGATGAAGCACTAGCGGCACTTTTTGATGCAATGCCTATCGATTACCATGAGCATTTGATTAATATCGGTAAATTACTGGATCAGATAGAATATGATCAGGCTTATCGACAGCTGCAAACACTGATCAAGACACTGGACTTGCCCATCGGAAGTACCACATGAAACAACAACAAAAAATCCTGATCGTGGACGATGTCATCATCAATCTGCACTTGCTGGATGGCCTGCTGAAAACCGATTACACCGTACTGATGGCCAAAAACGGCCAGCAGGCACTGCAGCTGGCGCGCGAGCACCACCCAGACCTGATTTTGCTCGACGTGGTCATGCCGGAAATGGACGGCTTTGCCGTACTGCAAGCCCTGCGCCACGACGCGCGCACCAAGAATATTCCCGTGATTTTCATTACTGGCCAGGACAGGCCGGAAGACGAGGCGCAAGGCCTGCTGCGCGGCGCGGTGGACTACATCACCAAGCCGCTGAACGAGGTCATCGTCAAAGCCCGGGTCGCCACCCACCTCAAGCTGGAGCGGCAGCGCCGCATGCTGGAAAGCCTGGCCAATATCGACGGCCTGACCGAGCTGCCCAACCGCCGCCAGCTGGACCAGGTTTACCACGGTGAATGGGAACGCGCCCGCCGCAACCAGCTACCGCTGTCGGTAGCCATCATCGACGTAGACTGCTTCAAGCAGTACAACGACCACTGCGGCCATGCCATGGGCGACCGTGTGTTGCAGCAGCTGGCGCAAACCATTGCGGCCAACCTGGGCCGCCCCGGCGACCTGGCCGCCCGCTATGGCGGCGAAGAATTTGTCGTCATCCTGCCCGCCACACAAGGCCAGGGGGCGTGGCAGCTACTGGAAAGCATGCGCCGTACGGTAGAAACCATGGCCATCCCGCACCCTGCTTCGCTGGTTAGCCACGTCGTGACCATCAGCGCCGGTGTGGCCAGCCTGCAAAATGGTATCGATACACCCTCCAGCCTGCTGCAACTGGCCGACCAGCGCCTGTATCACGCCAAGCGCAGTGGCCGTAACTGCGTCATCGGCGAAGCCGGCATCAATAGCGAGCTGAGCAGCGCACTGTACAGCCTGGGCTAGCACGCAGCCAAAACCCGGCTAGCGGCCCGCCTTACAGCACGCGGTCGGTACGGCGGCGATACCAGCCGGTTACCGACAGGCGCTGCTGCCGCGCCGGCAGCACTTCGTGCCAGAAACGGTCGGACAGGAACAACACCAGCGTCCCGGCCTCCGGCTCGATATCCAGGTACTCGCTGCAAGCGTCGTCCAGATACAGGCGGATCTGCCCGCCGGCCTCTTGCGGCCAACCTTCATTCAGATAAAACACCGTGGTCAGCGTGCGCGCGTCGTCATCCTGGAACCGGTCCAGGTGCTTCTTGTAAAAGGCACCGGCCGGGTACACGGCAAAGTGCAACTCCAGCTCGGCCAGGCCCAGATACAGGCCACGGTTCACCGCGTGCATGATGTCGTCCATGGCGGCGTTATACGCCTGCACCGCCGGCTCGGCCGCGACCTGGTCCAGCCACAGCACCGAGTCGCTACGTATCTCTGCACGGCGCGCCTGGCCGGTAGCGCGGCCGGTAGCGGCCTCGTGAAACAAGCCCTGCTGCCATACCGACAGGCAGGTATCGCGCAGGTTTTGTACCAGGCTGGCGGGCAAGGCGTGCGGTATCACCACCCAGCCCTTATCGGCCAACGCGTCCAGTACGGCATCCAGATCAAATTGCAAAACAGTCATGGCGACATCCGGCAAAAAAGCATCAAGGCGGGCTTTGTACCATGCGCGCCGCTTGCCGCCAATGCGCCAGATCAAGCGCCCGGTACGCCTGCGCCACAGCAAGCAATAGTGTTAACAGGCCCTAGTAGTTTTCTGCTACCTGCTTAGGGTTGCCCGCCAGCCAGGCCAGCACCAGCGGGAAGTGATCGTTGGCCGCATCGGGGTGGGTCAGCAGGCTGACATGGTCGTAATCGTGGCGGTAGCCGGTATGCCGCGCCAGCAGGTGTACGCACGAGGTGTGGGCGCCGCTTTCGGCGCGAAAGCGCTTCACATCGGCTGGGTGGCCACGGCACGGGTCGTTCTGCGCGGCAAAATACAGCGCCGGCGGCAAGGTATGGCGCTGGGCGGCGGCGGCGTAATCGAAACCGTCGTCGCTATCCACCCAGGGGCGCACCTTGGCCCACTGCTTGCTCTGCCAATGGCTCTTGTCGGTTTCGTCGTCCGCCCCCAGGCCAATGCGCTGCGCCGGCAAGTAACCCATGCTGCGGCACAGCAGCCGTGCCACGCCGTTCCACATCAGGTCTACCTCCAGCAGCTTGTTCAGGTTGCGCACGTGCACACTGCGCTTGCTGCCGAAATACACCAGGCTGGCCACCTGCGGGATCAGCGCCGGCTGGTACAGCAACGCGCTGCTCATATGCACCCCGCCCCAGGAGTGCGCCATCCAGTGCACCGCCTGCCCGCCGCTATGCTGGCGCACGGCAGCGTGCAGTGCGGGCAGGTCTTCGCGGATGATTTCGGTCTGGCCGTGGCGGGCGTGGCGGCTGATGCGCGGCGTGCTGCGCCCGCGCCCGCGCAGGTCGGCCACGTACACGTCGTAGCCGTGGCGCGCCAGGTAATGCGCCAGCCCTTTGCCACTATCCGAATAAAAAATGCGCCCGTTGGCCATCACGCCGTGCACCATCAGTACCGGCTGGCCGTCGTGCTGCGGGTGGCGGATGCGCTTTACATACAGGGTGTCGCTGGCGGTAACGGGCACGAACAAATCTTCTTCGCGGTTTTTCATGTGGCCTCGGTGGCGGGGTGGCAATAATCAAACAAGCGCTTGAATCATCCGTATCCTGTCCACCCGCGTCAACCGCCATGCCAAGGCCATGGCCTGTTTGCTGCGCTGGTTGCCACAGCGCAAACCCCGTAGACTGCCGCCTTTGCACCTTACCCGGCCCTGCCCCATGCCTTTTTCTACCCTGGCGCTCGACGCGGCGCTGCAACGCGCGCTGGCCGACGCCGGCTTTGACAGCGCCACCGCTATCCAGCACGCCGCCATTCCGCCTATTCTGGCCGGCCGCGATGTGCTGGCTACCGCCCGTACCGGCTCGGGCAAAACGGCTGCCTACTGCCTGCCGCTGCTGCAAAAACAGCTGGCCGCTGGCCGTGGCTGCAGCCTGATCCTGCTGCCTACGCGCGAGCTGGCGCAGCAGGTAGGCGACACCCTGTGGCAGCTGTCTGCGCACCTGCCGCGCCCGAAAATCGTGGTGGCTTACGGTGGCGTATCGATTAACCCGCAGCTGATGGCGCTGCGCGGCGGGGCCGACTTCATCGTCGCCACGCCTGGCCGCCTGCTGGACCTGATCACCAACAACGCTGTGCCGCTGGGCAGCATCGACACCCTGGTACTGGACGAAGCCGACCGCCTGCTGGCGCTGGGTTTTGCCGACGAGCTGGGCCGCATCCTGGCCCTGCTGCCGGCGCAGCGGCAAACGCTGATGTTCTCCGCCACCTTTGCGGCCAACGTACAACAGTTGGCCGCACGCCTGCTGCAGCAGCCGCAACGCGTGGCCATTGCCGACGAAGCCGCGCCGGACATCAGCCAGCGTGCCATCGAGATCAACGCGGCAGACCGCTACGCCGTGCTGCAGGCGCTGCTGTGCGAGGCGGCGTGGCCACAGGTGCTGGTATTCGTCAACAGCAAGCACGACGCCGCCGAGCTGGCGCAATGGCTGCAGCGCGAGGGTATCCGTGCCGCCGCGCTGCACGGCGAGCTGGCACAGGGCCGCCGCGAGCGCGTGCTGGACAACCTGAAAAACGGCACGCTGCAGGTGCTGGTGGCCACCGATCTGGCGGCGCGCGGTATCGATATCCCCGCCCTGCCGACGGTGATCAATGCCGAGCTGCCGCGCTCGCCGCAGGACTACACCCACCGCATCGGCCGCACCGGCCGCGCCGGGCAAGCGGGGGTAGCCATCAGCCTGATCGACGCCGATAGCCGCGCGCACTTTCGCCTGATAGAAAAACGCCTGGGTTTGAAGATTGCCCGCGAGCAGCTGGCCGCCTACCCGGCCACCGATACACCGGCGGCCAGGTTGGCCGCAGCCGACGATAACGGCGGTATCAAGGGCAAGCGCATGAGCAAGAAAGACAAGCTGCGCGCCGCTGCCGCAGCGGCGGGCAAGCCTTAACGGTCGCCGCTGCTGTACGCGGCAGACAGCAACTGTTCGAACGCGGCCAGCGGCTGCGGCGCGCCAAACAGGTAGCCCTGGAAGTGCTGGCAGCCACAAGCCAGCAGGCTGGTGTACTGCGCCTGGCTTTCTACGCCTTCGGCCAGCACGTCCAGCTGCAGGCTTTGCGCCAGGCCCAGCACGGCGCGCACGATGGCAGCGTCGTGGCCGTCGCTGAGCATGCCCTGCACAAACGACTGGTCCAGCTTGATCTGGTGCAGCGGCAGCTTTTTCAGGTAGCTGAGCGAAGAATAGCCGGTGCCAAAGTCATCCAGCGCCAGGCGTACCCCCAGGCGGCGCAGCGCGCGCATCTTGCTGCTGCCGCTGCCATCGTCATCCATCAACACGCTTTCGGTCAGCTCCAGCACCAGGCGTGCCGGCGCGGCACCGGTTTGCGCCAGAATGGCGCGCAGCTGGGCTACAAAGTCCGGCTGGCGCAGCTGGCACACGCTCACGTTCACCGACAGGCTCAGCCCGGCCGTATGCGGGCTGGCCGCCCAGCGCGCCAGCTGGCGGCAGGCCTGCTCCAGTACCCACAGCCCGATAGGCACGATCAGCCCGGTATCCTCGGCCAGGGGAACAAAGCGCTGCGGCGGCAAATTGCCCAGCACGCTATCGTGCCAGCGCAGCAGGGCTTCCGCGCCGCAGATCCGGCCGCTGGCATCCACCTGTGGCTGGTAGTGCAGGCTCAGCTGTTCTTCGGCCAGCACGCGGCGCAAGGCGCTTTCCAGCCGGGCCCGTTCCGCCACGCTGTGCTGTAGCTGCATGTCGAAAAAGCGCACGGTATTGCGCCCTGCCGCCTTGGCGCTATACAGCGCCATGTCGGCGCGCTTCATCAGTTCGTCGCACTCGCGCGGGCCGTCGGCAAACAGCGAGATGCCGATACTGGGCGTGCACTGGTAGTCGTGGCCGTTCAGGTCGTAGTGGGCGTTCAGCGCCAGGCGCAGGCTTTCACCCAGGCGCTGCGCCACCGCCGCCGCCTCGGCCACATTGCTGCCCAGCGCGGGCAGCAAGATCACGAACTCGTCCCCGCCCAGCCGCGCTACCGTGTCACCCTCGCCCACACCGTCCTGCAGCCTGCGGCCAACCTGCTGCAACAGCATATCGCCGTGATCGTGCCCCAGGGTGTCGTTCAGCGTTTTGAAGTTATCCAGATCAAGAAACAGCAAGGCTCCTTCGCTGTCGGTGTGCGCCAGTGCCTGCTGCAGGCGCTCCAGCAACAGACGGCGGTTTGGCAGGCGGGTAAGCGGGTCGTAGTAGGCCAGTTGCTGGATTTCCTGCTCGGCCGCCTTGCGCTGGGTAATGTCGGTGAGCATGGCCACGTAGTTCGTCACTTCTCCGCTGGCGTCCTGCACGGCGGTGACGGTGAGCCACTCCGGGTAGATTTCGCCATTTTTGCGGCGGTTCCAGATTTCGCCACTCCAGCTGCCATGGCTCAGCAGCAGGTGCCACAGGCGGGCATAAAACGCCGGCCCATGACGCCCGGAGCTCAACAGGCCGGGCGTCTGCCCTACCACCTCGGCCTGGGTGTAGCCGGTAATGCGGGTAAAGGCGCGGTTGACCCGCAGGATCACGCTGCGCGTATCGGTGACAAAAATGCCCTCTTGCGAATCGAAGGCGGCTGCGGCAATACGCAGGTCTTGTTCGTCACGCGCCCGCGCCCGCGCCAGGCGCTCGAAACGCAGAAAATACAGCGTGGCCACCCCCAGCAAGAGCAGCAGCACACCGGCTACCACCCAGGCGGTGCGCCAGGCTTCCTGGCGCCAGGCGGCCAGGGCGTGGGCTTCATCCAGGTGCACCGCCAGTACAAAGGGGTAGGCTCGCGAGGCACGGTAGGCCGTCAGCACGCGCCGGCCATCCGGCCAGGTTTCGCGGTAGCTGTCGGCATCGGTCTGCGCCAGCCTGGCGGCCAGCAGGCGGCTGGGGCCGCGGTGGCCGGGCCGCGCCTGCGGGTCGGTGCTGATGATCAGGCTGCCATCGTAGCGCAGCAGAGCTACCTGGCCTTGCTGCGGGTTGATGTGGTTGCCGTAGAAATTCAGGAAATAGTCGGTATTGAGCGCGGCCAGCACGGTGACCCAGCGCTGGTCGTCCTGCATTACGTCCAGCGCTACCGGGATAAAGCTGATGCCGCTTTGCGCTGGCTGCCCGGCCAGCGGGCTATCGGCAAAGTCGCGCCCGGCGGTCAAGGGGCCGGTGCGCAGCACGCCCAGTGGCTCGGTACTTTGCGGCATGAACTGCTGGCGCGGCAGGCGCAGCCCCAGGTTGGCCGCATTGGTACTGGCCTCGACAACGCCCTGGCTGTTCTCCAGCGCAATAGAGCGGATATAGGGTGCCTGCTGTAAAAAGGCCTTGAGCTTGTCGCTACGCTGGCGAGTGCTGCCCGATAGCAGCAAGGTGCGCTCCACCACGTTCAGGCTCTGGGTGAGCTGGTCTTCCAGCGCACGCACGGTCAGGTTGGCCAGCGCAAACTGCCGTGACAGCGCCTCGCTACGCAAACGCCACTGTACCGAGGCGGTGGCCAGGGTGGTAAACAGCAGCACCAGCGCCACCACCAGTACAAAAGTGGCGCGCTGGTTCAGGCCCAGCCGGGTTTGCAGGCTGCCGTACGTACTCACGCTGGCCCTGCTCTAGCGCTCGGCTACCGGGTCCAGCTTGTGGCGCTTGATCGCCGCAGCCAGGCTGCCATCTTGCCGCGCGCGTTCCAGAAAGCGCGACACCCGCTCGTACCAGGCATCGTCGCCCTTTTTCATGGCGTAGGCGTAATGGGTCAGGTGATAGGTGGCCGGCGGGGCGACCAAGCGTGCCCAGTCGGTGGTTTCCAGCATGCGGCGGCTAAACGGGTAGTCGGTCATGAACACATCGGCACGGCCGGACTCCACCTCTTGCTCGCGCCCTTGCGGTGTATCGGTGACCAGCAGCGTGGCCTGCTTCAGCTTGTCACGCATCACCGGCTCGTGCAGCGTGCCTTTGGCCACGGCCACCACCATGCCGGGTTTGTCGATGTCTTCCCAACGCTGGATGCGGCGGTTGCTCTTGGTGGTAATGGCGTAGATGTCGCTGATCAGGTGCGGGCGGGTAAAACGCAATTTCTCGCTACGCGCCGGGTTGATACCGATGGCAAACATGGCGATGTCGCAGCGGTTCTGCTCGACATCGGGTATCAGGCTGGCAAAAGAGCTATCGACAAAACGCACGGCCACGCCCAGGTCGCGGCCCAGCCCCTGCGCCATATCGATATCGACACCGCTGAGCTGGCGGGTTTTCGGGTTACGGTAGGAGATACCGTAATAATCGGGCCAGATGCACACGCGCACTTCCCGCGCAGCCATCACGTCGTCCAGACGGCCGGCTTGGGCAGCAGCGGGCAGCGTGGCCAGGGCGGCCAGACAAAGCAGGGCATATTTCATAGCAAGTTTCCAGACGGCTTGGTGGCACGCACAAGGCGCAGCGTATCAAGCAAAATGCATAAAAACACGCATTTTAAATTAATATATTCTATAGAATACACACATTATCAGCCGGGCTTCTACCCAACTCTGCACCAGATCAAGTATTGCTTCACCTTAGCCGTGCAGGCCGCACGCCGAGCAGCTACGGCCGCCTGCAACAGCGTGCTACAAGGTGTCAGGCGTCCCAGCGCTCGTCGCGCCACTCGGCCATGGCTTCTTTGTCCAGGAAAGTCCAGGCCACCACGCGGCTGATCTTGTTGCCCTGCGCCATGTCCAGCGTGATCACGCGCTTGGCGTTGCACATTTCCAGCTCGCGCAGCAGGCCGCGTACATTGTCCACCTTGGACACCAGCGAGCTGAACCACGCTACCTGGTGGCCGTAGCGCACGCTCTGGCGCGCCATGGTGGCCAGGAAGTACTCCTCGCCGCCCTCGCACCACAGCTCGTGGTGGCGGCCGCCAAAGTTCAACTCCACATTGGCCATGCGCTGGCCGGTAAGGTTGGCCACCTTGCGGCGCGCCGCGGCGTCGGCCTCGGCTGCCGAGCCGTGGAACGGCGGGTTGCAGATGGTCAGGTCGAAGCGGTCTTCGCGCTTGATGATGCCGTCGAACACGTTGGCCGCATCGGTTTGCTGGCGCAGCTTCAGGCCGCTTTTCAGCTGCGGGTTGGCGTCCACGATCAAACGCGCCATGCGCAGCGCGTCGGCGTCGATATCGCTGCCGACAAAGCGCCAGCCGTACACGTGGCGGCCAACAATCGGGTAAATGCAGTTCGCGCCCACACCGATATCCAGCACGGTGGCACGCTTGGGAATGGTGCCTTTATTGCTCTTGGCCAGCAGGTCGGCAGCGTGGTGCAGGTAGTCGGCGCGGCCGGGTACCGGCGGGCACAGGTAGCCGGGCGGAATGTCCCAGAACAGCACGCCGTAGTGGTGCATCAGCAGCGCGCGGTTCAGCGCCTTCACGGCGGCCGGGTTGTGGAAATCCACGGTTTCGATGCCGTGTTCGTTATGGCGCACGTACTCGGCCAGCTCGGGGTTGGCCGCAATCAGCGCGGCAAAATCGTAGCGCTCGCGGTGCAGGCTGCGAAAGTGCAGGCCGGGTTTGCCGTCGCCGGCAGGGAGGGTAATGGTCATGGCAGATACCGCAAAATCAATCGGCGGATTGTACGGGCTTATTGCCATGAAGTGGGAATGGCGGTGCGCAGTGTTGTCGTAGCGGCCCGGCAAAGCGCTCAGGCGAAAATATCGATGATGTTGCCGGCCACCTTCACGCCGTTCACCACGCTCTCGCCGGTGGCGGCCACCGTTTCGTACACCGCCTCGGCCGCCTCCACCGCCGTTTCTGCCGCCCCTGCGGCAAGGTTGAAGGCAGCACCTGCCAGCTCGATGCCAGCCTCTCCCAGATCAAGCGCCGCCTCGCCGAAATCGGCAGCCACCGTATCGACCACCGCTTCACCCGCGTGATAAAGGCCTTTGCCCAGCCCCGCCATGCCTTTCAGCATCTGGCTACCGCCTACGGCCATGCCGCTATAGCTCATGGCTGCTCCCCGCTACGCAAAGCCATCAGCATGCCGCGCCGGACAGGGGCGCGGGTTGCCACATTGTGGCCGCCGGTAACAGATCGTTTACAAGCCGGCCGCCACCTGCCCAGGCAACTGCGGTTCGAACTTGGCCCATACGCGGCGCATATCGCGTGCCGAGGCAAAACCGGCGCCCTCGGCCGCGCGCTCTACCGCCACGCCCTGCTGCAACAGCTGGCGCACCACCGCCACGCGCAGGCGTTGCTGGTACTCCACAATGCTGACGCCGGTTTGCAGGCGAAACAGCCGCGTCAGGTGGCGCGGGCTCAGGTGCACGCGCTCGGCCAGTGCGGCCAGCGGCCACGGCTGCGCCGGGTCGCGGGCGATGGCGTCTTGTGCGCGGTGTACCGCCGGGTGCAGGTGGTTGCGATAGGCCAGCCACGGCGACAGCTGGGCGTCGTCGCCGGCGCGGCGGCTGTACAGCACCATGCGCCGCGCCACCCGCGCCGCCACGTCGGGCCCGGCGTGGCGCTCGATCAGCGCCAGCGCCAGGTCCATGCCGGTAGTAATGCCGGCCGAGGTGGCAATGTGGCCATCCTCTACAAAAATGCGGTTATCCAGCACCCGCGCACGCGGCGCGGTGGCGGCCAGTTTGGCCACAATGCTGTGGTGCGTGGTGCAGGCACGGCCATCCAGCAGCCCGGCCATGCCAGCCAGCAAGGCACCGGAACACACCGTGGCCAGGGCGACCTGCGGGCGGATGTGCTGGCGCAGCCAGGCCACCAGCTGCTGCGCCTCGGGCGTGGCGTAGTCGGCGTCTTCATCTACCGTGCCCACCACAATCACCAGGCTGCCGTCGGCTACCGCGTCCGGCAGCGGCGCGATGCGCGACACCAGCCCCAGCGAGCTGACACACTCGGTGGCCGGGCCGGCAATGTGCAGCTGAAACGGTGCCCCCTCGTCCTGCGCCATGCGGAAGGCCTCGGCCGGGCCGACGAAATCCAGCGCCAGGTAACGCGGGGTGAGCAGGAAGTAGATGTCTTTCATGCATTAAACATCTGGCTATTGATCAATTAATGCATAAACAGTCAACTTATCAAAAAATCTCATTTCCATCATGGACTCCCCATTACCAACAGCCAAACTACTAACAAATGATCCTCCATTAACAGTCAATGATTTTGCGATAAGCAACAAATCTGGCATAAGCTTCTTCATCTCAACATTCATATCACTATGGAAGAAAATATCAATAGCTTTCTCCCTATGCAAAACTATACCCGTGTGACACCAATACATAGCCCTACAAATTCTTGCCAATGACTTTTTGCACAACTCTTCGTCAAAATAAATTCCAATCCTTTGAGAATCTATCTCACCGCGCCCATCATCGATTAAAATAGTGTTACGAAAAAAATTACTGGATTCTTTCGCATTACCAAGCAGTGTAGCTCCGATTGCGTCAATTAATTCATCTTGATTTTGTCTTGATTCACCAGTTGCTATTCCAACAAACAATTTCAACACTTCGTCACTAACTTTCCCTTCACTATTGCAAGACTCACATGCAGGTACTGTATGAAATGGGTACTTGGCAGCTCTTCTTTCGGCCAAGGAATAAATACCTAAAGGAGGTATATGATCTCCTTTCTTGCCAAAAGGTGGATTTATTCCACAAAGAACACAATATTCACTTTTCCTTTTCTTCATGAGTCATTCACTTTAAATAATTTATCTACAATTCACCCAGCTTGATGTCCGGCTGGTAATCGCCGTCCACCTCTTTAACGATGGCCTGGCCGGCGATGACGCGTTCGCCGTTGAAGGTGAGCGTGGGCGCGCCGTGCAGCTGCCAGCCACGGTTCAGCGCCTCGGTCACGCGGTGGCAGAAGGCGCTGTCGTCGGGGCCGGTGAGCAAGCGGTACAGTTTCATGGTGTGGGTCCGGTGGTCAGAAGGTATGACGATACACGACAAAGCCGGTCTCCCGCGCCACGCGGTCGTACAGCTGGCGGGCGGCGGCGTTGTCGTGGCGGGTGTGCCAGTACACGCTAGGGCTGCCGGCGGCCTGCGCCTCGGCCAGCACGGCGACAATCAGCTGCCGTGCCACGCCCTGCCCGCGCGCGGCCGGCACGGTAAACAGGTCTTGCAGGTAGCAGGCGTGCTGCGCCATCAGCGTGTTGCGGTGAAACACATAGTGCGCCAGCCCCAGCAGTTGGCCGCCGCGCCAGGCCAGCCGCGCGTGCAGCGGCTCGGCCGGGTCCAGAAAGCGTTGCCAGGTTAGTTGGCTGATGGCGGGCGGCAGCGCCAGCGCGCCGTGGCGACCGTAAAAGGCGTTGTAGGCGTCCCATAGCGGCAGCCAGGCGTCGAAATCGTCCGGCTGCGGCGGGCGCAGCTGCAAGGTATCGCTCATGCGGCCAACCTTACGCGGGCAGCGGCTTGCGCCACAGAGCCAGCAGGCGCGGGCCGAACACGTTCACCGCCAGCCCGGCCAACAGTAGCGCGCCACCGGCCAGCTGCCAGAAGCTGAGGCGCTCGCCCAGCACCAGCGCTGCCGACAGCACGCCGAAAAACGGTACCAGCAGCGAGAACGGCGCCACCACGTTGGCCGCATGGCGGCTGAGCAGCTTGCTCCACTGGCCGTAGCCGAACAGCGTTGCCACCAGCGCCAGGTAGGCAATGGCAAACAGGCTTTGCGGCGTGGCCACCTGTGCCCATACGATACGGTCGGCTTCGAACAGGCCGGACAGCGCAAAGAACGGCACGATGGGCGCCAGGCTACTCCACACCACCAGGCCCAGCATGTCCGGCTTGTAGCCAGCGGCCACGATGCGGCGCACCACCACATTGGACAACGCCCAGCTGGCGGCGCCGCACAGCGTCAGCACAAAGCCGGCCAGCGGCAAGTTGGCCGCGCCCAGGCCGCCGATCAGGTACAGCCCGGCGCTACCGATCAGCAGGCCGGCCAGCTGCCACGGGGTAAAGCGTTCGCCCAGCCACAGCATGCCGATGATCAGGGTAAAGAACGCCTGCGATTGCAGCACGATGGACGCCAGCCCGGCCGGCATGCCCAGCTTGATGGCGGTGAACAGGCAGGCAAACTGCCCCAGCCCCACGCTCAGGCCGTACAGCGCCAGCCAGCGCCACGGGATGGCTGGCCGCCGCACGAACAGCAGGCCCAGGCCGGCGGCGGCGCTGAAGCGCAGCGCCCCCAGCAGGAAGGGCGGCACGCCGGCTACGCCCCACTTGATCACCACAAAGTTGAAACCCCATACCGCAACGATCGCCAGCGCGATCAGCCGGTCCTGCCAGTTCATGGCCTGCTCCCCAAGGTTGGCCGCACGCGGCCGGTGCATGATGACATCGAGCTTACGCTAGCCGGCACGCGCCAGACAGCAACAGTGCGTTCCGATTCACGGGATACAGCTGCCGCTAGCGCTGGCCGGGCGGCAGCCCGCCCTGTGCGGCCAACAGGGCGGCATGGGCGGCCAGGTCTACCGGGCGGTAGGTCACGGCGGTAGTGGCAGGGTGTGCCGCCAGACCGGTGCGGCCAACCCATTGCCGCGCCGGGCGGATGGGGCGCGGCGCGAAGCCGCCGCCGCAATTGGGGCAGACGTTGTGCAGCACCGTCTCGACGCAGCGTGCGCAGAACGTGCACTCGTAGCTGCAGATGCGGGCGTCGGGGCTGTCGGGTGGTAGCGGCGTGTTGCAGTGTTCGCAGCTGGGGCGCAGTTGCAGCATGGTGTGTGTCCTTTCAGAGTGTGGCCTGGTTGGCCGCATCGGCGTCCAGCCGCGCCAGCACGCTGGCCACGGTGTGGATGTCGGCAAAGCGGCCGGCCAGCACCAGCTCGGTTCGCTGGCGGATATCGTCGGCGCTGAACACGCGGCCGCTGTGCGGGTGGGTCATGGCAAAGGTCAGCGTGGCTTCGGTGACGTAATCCACGGCAAAGCCCAGGTCGCTGCCGACGCGGGTGGTGGTTTCGCAGCACTGCTCGGTGCGGATGCCGCTGATAATCAGCCGGTTTATGCCGCGTGCGGCCAACCACGCCTGCAGGCCGGTATCGGTAAACGCGTTGTGCACGTGCTTGGTAAAGATGGCGTCCGGCGCCGGCGGCAGCCAGGCCATCGGCTGCACGTGGCCGCTGGCGGCGGCAAACGGGCCGTCGCCGTCCTCGTGCAGCACGTATACCACCGGCACAGCGCGGGCGCGGGCACCGGCGATCAGCGCGAGCACCGCCTGGCGAAAGGCCGGCAGCTCGGCCTCGTCCCAATACGGGCGGTGCAAAAAGGATTGCTGGACATCAATCACGATCAGGGCAGAAGCGGACATGGCGGGGTACCTGTATGCCAGTGAAGATGGGGCTATTGTGCTGGGCAGCGCCGCCAGGCGCCATGCCATGACCAGCCATGCACAGGACAAATACGGCCATGCCGCCAGCCCGGCGCGCGGCCATGTATCAGGGCTGTTACAAAGGGGACAAGGCGGCGATACAGCCTGGCCGGATACTGCCAGCGTCGGCCCCGTGCCGCACCGATCAAGGAGCCCTATCATGCACAAGAAAACACTGCTGCTGGCCACCGCCCTGCTGGCGCTAGGCACCAGCCTGCCGGCACAGGCGGACGACGCCCCCCCGCCACCACACGGCCCCCGGCACGAGATGCCACGCGACATGCCGCCCCCATTGGCTATCATGCTGGAGGACGCCCTGCCCGCACTGCAGCTGAGCGACGCCCAGCAGTCTTTATGGCTGAAAGCAGAACAGAACGACCTGAACCAGCAAGCCAGCCAGCATCGCGGCCTGCAACACGCCCGCTTCAAGCTGCAGCAAAAGCTGGCGGACACCCGCCTGAGCCTGTCGCAAGCGCTGCGTGCTGCCAGCCTGGCGGCCCCTGCCATGCAGCCATCCCCGGCGTGGCTGGCATTTTTTGATAGCCTCAGCAGCCAGCAAGCCGGCATCGTGCGCCAGGTGTTACAGTCGCCACCGGCGCCACACGATATGCCGCCCCCCGGCTAGGCCTGTGCCACCCGTAACCCTATGGCCGTGCCGCCCCCCTGCAGGCGCACGGCGCTACCCCTAGGAGCCAGCATGAACGAACACGGCATTCGCCTGCTGATCGTGGACGACGACCCCGATATCCGCAGCCTGCTGGCGCACTATCTGCAAGGCTACGGCATGCAGTGCCTGTGCGTGGGCGACGGCCACGGCCTGCGCCAGCAGCTGGAACACGAGCGTGTCGACCTGATCATCCTGGACCTGATGCTGCCGGGCGAGGACGGGCTATCGCTGTGCCGCCATATCCGCGCCATGGGCGACACGCCCATCATCATGCTCACCGCCCGTGGCGAGTCGGCCGACCGCGTGGTGGGGCTGGAGCTGGGTGCCGACGACTACGTAGTGAAGCCCTTCGACCCACGCGAGCTGGTAGCGCGCATTCACACCGTACTGCGCCGGGTGCGCGGCAAGCCAGGCTCGGCGGCCGACCAGGACACCGTACAGTTTGCCGGCTGGCGGCTTAGCCACCAGAAACGCCAGATCACCACCCCCGGGCAACTGCTGGTGCCGCTGTCCAATGCCGAGTACCGCCTGCTGTGCGCCTTTCTGGCACGCCCGCAACGCATACTCAGCCGCGAACAGCTGATGGATGCCGCCCGCGGCCGCGCGGTAGAGGCATTTGACCGCAGCATCGACCTGCTGGTCTCGCGCCTGCGCCAGAAGCTGGGTGACGACCCCAAGCAGCCGCAGCTGCTGAAAACTGTGCGCGGCGAAGGCTACCTGCTGGACTGCAAGATCAACTGAAAGCCACCGCATGAAATGGCCTGTACCCGATACCGTATTTACCCGCCTGTTTGGCCTGGTACTGGCAGCCCTGCTGTGCAGCCACCTGGTGATGACCGGCCTGTTCGTGGTATTTGCGCCCGACGGCCCGCCACCCGAAGCCCCGCCCCCGCCACGCTCGGCCGATCATGCGCGGCCCCCACCTGACGAGCGCCCGCCACCGGGCAGGGGCAAACGCCGCCTGCCGCCGGAATTCTGGGCCGGTTTTGCCCTACAGTTGGCCGCTGTTTCGCAACTGGCCTGGTACGGCGCGCGCCGTCTGGTACGCCCTATCGAGCAGCTCACCCAGGGCGCACGCGAACTGGGCCGTACGCTGGACGCCCCGCCCATAGACGAAAGCGGCCCGCTGGAAACGCGCCAGGCCGCGCAGCTGTTCAACGATATGCGCGCCAAACTGCGCCGCCAGATGGACGAGCGCAGCCACTTTCTGGCTGCGGTATCGCACGACCTGCGCACGCCGCTGACGCGCATTCGCCTGCGCGGTACCCAGATCGACGACAGCGCGCTGCAACAACGGCTGAACCAGGATATAGACGAGATGGCGGCCATGCTGGACGCCACCCTGGCCTACCTGCGCGACAACAGCCAGCAAGAAGGCTGGGAGCAGCTGGATATCGAAGCCCTGCTGCAAGCCATGGCGGAAGACGCCCAAGAGCTGGGCCAGCCAGTGCGCTTTAGCGGGCAAGCCAGCCAGCTGCGCACCCTGCCCGCTACCCTGCGCCGCTGTCTGGACAACCTGCTGGAAAACGCCCTGCGCTATGGCATAAGCGCCGACATCCACCTGCAGCAAAGCGACACCACGGTAGAGATCACCATTCGCGACCACGGCCCGGGCATACCGGAGGCACAGCTGGCACGGGTATTCGAGCCCTTTGTGCGGCTGGAAGACTCGCGTAACCGCCACACCGGCGGCACCGGCCTGGGGCTGACCATCGCCCGCGATGCCGCGCGGCGCATGGGCGGGGAGCTCTACCTGAGCAACGCCAGCGATGGCGGCCTGATTGCGCTACTGGTACTGCCGCGCTAGCACTGTGGTTTGTATCCATCGTGATACAAACTCGATAAATCATGCAGACAAGCCAGCCATACAGTGTCATGACCCGCTACAGGCCGTGACAGGTATTGGCCGTGCACGGCTCGGGCGGGCTTTCCTACCCTTCAGGGAGAATGACCATGAGCAGCGTAACAAGCAGTACCAGCAGCTACATGCCCAATATGATGCAGGGCCCGGGCGGTGGGCCGCGTGGCATGCGGCAGCGGCCGGAAGCCAGCGAAGTCGCCGAGCAGATCTTCAGCAAGCTGGATACCGGCAAGCAGGGCTATCTGGAGGCTGACGATTTTGCCAGCGCCATCAGCCAGCTAGCGCGTAGCGGGCCAAGCAGCAGCACCGCCAGCAGTGACGAGGTGTTTGCCAGCCTGGATGGCGATAGCGACGGCAAAGTCACCCAGGACGAGCTGGCCAGCGGCATCAAGTCGCTGCAGGAACAGCTGGATAGCCAGTTCAACGCCATGCGCATGCAAGGTGGCATGCAGGGCATGGGCGGCGGCATGCCACCGCCAGGCGGGCGTGGGGGCCAGGGCCAGGATCAGGGCCTGGACCAAAGCCAGCTGGGCGATATGGCCACGGCTGCGGCAGAGTCGGGCAATACCCAGGCCGCCAGCCTGTTCAGCCAGCTGGCAGACAACTTTGACGCAGCAGACACCGATGGTGATGGCAAAGTGAGCGTTAGCGAAAGCGTGGCCTACCAGCGCCAGCAAGAGCAAGCCGACAGCAGCGACAGCAGCGGCAGCAGTGAGAGCAACACCGGCAGCGTGTCCGGCAGCCCGGACATGCAGGGGCGCATCGCACAGCGGCTGATGGAGATGATGCGCGCCTACGACGACTTTAGCGCACCGGATGAAGGCAACAGCATGCGCTCTGCCGCCTGATACCACCCCACCGCCGCGCCAGGCAGCCCGGCTGCTAAAAAAAACCCGCTTGCCGTGCAAGCGGGTTTTTTTGCGGCCAACCTTGGTGATGCCGGTGCTACTGGATAGCCAGCGTTACCGCCAGCTGGTAGCCCTGCCCGCGCACCGCTTTCAGCGCCTGGTTGTCACAGCCCGCCTGCACCAGTTTCTTGCGCAAGCGCACCAGCTGCACTTCCAGATTCGCCTTGCTGTATTCCTCCAGCCGCTTGCCCAGCAGCTCTATCATCTGCCAGGTTTCCAGCTGCCGCCCCGGGGCGCGGGACAAGCCTGCCAGCAGGGCAAACTCGGATGACGTCAGCCCGACCTGCCCACCCGGGCCCGACAGCTGCTGCTTGTCGGTTTGCAGTAGCCAGCCATGCTCCGGGCCCTGGCCAGTAAGCCGGCGCGCCAGCGAACGCACGGCCGCCAGCAGCTCTTCCAGCGAACAGGGTTTGGTCAGGTAGATATCCGCGCCGCTGGCATAGCCTTCCACCTTGGCCGCAATGCTGTTACGCGCCGTGGTCATGATGATGCCCACTTCGGGCTGGGCAGCACGCAGCCGCCGCGACAGGCTGATGCCATCCTCGCCCGGCAGGTTCAAATCCACTATGTACAGGTCCGGCTGGAACGGCAGGTCGCCAAGCGCCTCTGCGCAATCCACACCTTGCACGTGATAACCCTGCACGCGCAAAGCGTCCAGGGTGACTTCTCGCAGGACATCGTGGTCTTCGACGACCACGACATTTAACGGGTTGATACGGGTAACCATACTTCAAATCTCACGATATTGGCTTCAGGCCGGTAAGAAACCATCCCTTGCAGCTGGGTACACAAGCCACGCACCAGATACAGCCCGAGGCCGGAACCGGTTTTGCTATGAGCACCAGGACTTCGATAATACTTTGTAAACACTTTACTTGCATCGGGCATGCCTGCCGATGAGGCAACATTGTCAACAGATAGCCACAATCCAGCGGATTTCGCCCCCCATTTGACATTAATTACGCTGGCCGCCGGCGAGTACTTCAAAGCGTTATCTATCAGATTCGATAACACCGTCCGCAAGAGCTGGCTGTCACTGCGCAGCAAGGGCACGGTACTCGGGTGCAACACGACCCGCTCCGGTTCGCGGCTATTGTCGCGCACATCGTTTATCAGCTCGGCCAGCACAATCGTCTCGCGCTGGATCTCCAGCTGCCCCTGCTCGATACGGTCGGCCTGGGTGCAGCGCTCTACCACCGCGTTCATGTCGTCTACCGCCCGCTCGGCGTGCGCCAGAATGCGCTGTTCGCCCAGCTGCATGCGCAAGCTCCCCAGCGCCATACGGATAACCGACATAGGCGTTTTGAGCTCGTGGGTGAGCATGGCCATAAAGCGGGACTGCTCTTCGCTTTGCTGGCGCTCGATCGCGATCTGCTGCCTTGCCAGCTCCAGCTCCACGGCAAAGGCATGGCGCTCGCTGCGCAGCTGGCTGGAGCGGCGCTGCAATAGCACAAAGGCCAGTGCGCTGATCAGCAGCGACTGCATCAGTTGGCCGTACTGGTTCATTTCCAGCACATTACCGATACCCAGCAAAGGCAGCATGGTAATGGCAATGACTCCGATGGAGAGGGTATACAGCACGCGCAACAGGCGACGCAGCGGGTGCGGCGGCACCAGCCAGGCGGTAATGGCCATCAGCAGCACCTGTACCGGCGCCACCATGGTATTGGTCTGCATCACCGGCTGGATAATGCCGAATGCCAGCATCAGGAATAACAGCGGGTAGTAGCTGGGTAACAGTTTCAGCACCCATTGCAGTAGCCGCGGCGGAGAAAAGCCCAGCAGCAAGTGGCGGTGAAACAGCAAGCTGGCCAAGCAGAATAGCGTTGAAGTCCAGCTGGTGGCGATATCGGCCAGCTGCGGGTAGCTAGCCGGCGCCAGCATGCTGTAATAGCCCATGAAGGCCAGGTTCACCAGCACCGACAAGAGCTGGTAGGGGATGAACAGCCCGACTACGCGGTCACGGCTTTCGCGGTAATCGGCAATGGCCCATACCAGCAGCCACAGCAGAATGGCGTAGTAGATGATTTGCCAGGAAGCCTGCTGCACATCCGTCTGCAGAGCCTGCTGCAGTGGCTGGGCTTCCACGCTGAGCATGCTGGTACTGGTGGTGTACAGGCGCAGGTAGTACACCGTTTGCGGCTGTTCTTGCCGCACCAGGAACGACGGGGTAATGCCGGGATAACTGCGCGCCACGTAGGGGTAGCGGTCACCGTCGACTTGCTGCTGCCAGCGCCCCTGGCTGTCTTGCCAGTACAGGCGCACCTCGTCCAGATAGCCCGGCCGGATGCGCAGCACCAAGGGCTCGCCCGGGGCACCGTTTTGCACGATGATGCGCAGCCAGGTCGCCGTAGGGGTATAACCCCGCGCCAGGATGCCGGGCAGCGGGGTGAACAGTTGCTGGCGTACCTCGGACAAATCCAGCTTGCCCTGCTCGTCTACCAGATAAGCGCTGGACAATACCTGGGTTTGTGCCGCCCACGCGGGCGCAAGGCAAAGCAGCCAGAGCCATAAAATAAACCGTAATCGCACTTCCCACCCCGTGTCACTCGGCCCGCTTGGCCGGCAAGAGCGAGAGTATCGCATAGCTGGTGCAGGAACTCGCCACGGTAATACGCGTCCATGCAGCATTCTCTTTGGTGAAGCCCTTATGCGTACTGCCCGTCTGCTTTTTCTGGCCCTCACGATCAGCCTGCCTGCGCTGGCAACAAACAGCGGCCAACTTTATAAAGACCCGTCATGCGGCTGTTGCGGCAAGTGGGCCGCGCATATGCGTGCCAACCAGCTTGCGCTGCAAAGCCAGGACCGCAGCGATATGGCACAGCTGAAAGACCGGCTGGGTGTGCCGCCCTCCTTGCGCTCCTGCCATACTGCGCAAATCGGTGGCTACATTATCGAAGGACACGTGCCGGCCGCCATGGTGCAGCAGATCTTGCGCGATCGCCCCGCCATCAGCGGCCTGGCAGTGGCAGGCATGCCACAGGGTAGCCCCGGCATGGAAACCGGTAGAAGTGACACTTATCAGGTTGTCGCCTTCACCCGCAGCGGGCGGCAGTATGTGTATGCCATCGTGAAAGGGGGCTAGCCATGTCGGTAAAAAAACGTATCGCCCTGATGCTGGCAGGCATTGCCGCCAAGTGGCTGTGGCAACGCGTCAAGCGCCAGCTGTTTCGCCGCTAGCGCGTTGTTGGCTGCAGCACGGTTTACTGTGCGTTTGCAAAACAGCGGCAACACCAAGAAAAAAGCCTTCCCCGGCAAGGGAAGGCTTTTTGGCTAGCCAGGGTTGGCCGCAGTATCAGGCTTGCTGCTTGGCGCGCGCGATATCGGCGATTTTCACGCTCCACTCGGCCGGGCCGGTGTTGTGTACCGAGGTGCCACTCGAATCGACGGCCACGGTTACCGGCATGTCCTGTACTTCGAACTCGTAGATGGCTTCCATGCCCAGGTCGGCAAAACCCACTACCTTGGATGCCTTGATCGCTTTGGACACCAGGTAGGCCGAACCGCCCACTGCCATCAGGTAGACGGCTTTGTTGTCCTTGATGGCGTCGATGGCAGCTGGGCCACGCTCGGCCTTGCCGATCATGCCCAACAGGCCGGTCTGTTCCAGCATCTGGCGGGTGAACTTGTCCATGCGCGTTGCAGTGGTCGGGCCGGCCGGGCCAACCACTTCGTCACGCACCGGGTCTACCGGGCCCACGTAGTAGATGAAGCGGTTGGTGAAGTCTACCGGCAGCTTCTCGCCCTTGTTCAGCATGTCTACCATGCGCTTGTGCGCGGCGTCGCGGCCGGTCAGGATCTTGCCGTTCAGCAGCAGTACGTCGCCCGGCTGCCAGCTGGCCACCTCTTCCGGCGTGATGCTGTCCAGGTTCACACGCTTGCCATTGCTGGTGTCGTAAGTGATTTCCGGCCAGTCTTCCAGCTTTGGCGTTTCCAGCACGGCCGGGCCGTTGCCGTCCAGGTGGAAATGGATATGGCGCGTGGCGGCACAGTTCGGGATCATGGCGACCGGCAGGCTGGCGGCGTGAGTCGGGTAATCCAGGATCTTCACGTCCAGCACGGTGGTCAGGCCACCCAGGCCCTGGGCACCGATACCCAGCGCATTTACTTTTTCGAAGATTTCCAGGCGCAGCTGCTCCACGCGGCTCAGCTCGGCGCCGCTGGCGGCCTTGGCTTTGAGCTCATGGATATCCACGTGGTCCATCAGTGATTCTTTGGCCAGCAGCATGGCTTTTTCCGGGGTACCGCCAATGCCGATACCCAGGATGCCTGGCGGACACCAGCCGGCGCCCATGGTCGGTACGGTTTTCACCACCCAGTCCACGATGCTGTCGGACGGGTTCAGCGCGTAGAACTTGGATTTGTTCTCGGAGCCGCCGCCCTTGGCCGCACAGGTCACTTCTACACCGTCGCCTTCGACGATTTCGAAGTGCACCACGGCCGGGGTGTTGTCTTTGGAGTTCTGGCGCTTGCCTGCCGGGTCCAGCAGCACGGAGGCGCGCAGCTTGTTGTCCGGGTTGTTATAGGCACGACGCACGCCCTCGTTCACCATTTCCTGTACCGACAGGGTGCTGTCCCACTGCACTTTCATACCCACTTTCAGGAACACCACGGCGATACCGGTATCCTGGCAAATCGGGCGGCGACCTTCGGCACACATGCGGCTGTTGATCAGGATCTGCGCCATGGCGTCTTTGGCCGCCGGGCTCTCTTCGTGCAGATAGGCCTGGTACAACGCCTCGATATAGTCTTTCGGGTGGTAGCAGCTGATGTACTGGAAGGCATCGGCAATGCTCTGGATGAAGTCGTCCTGACGGATGATGGTCATTATTGGGTTCTCCAGCGTAGGGGCTGTGTTGGGTTTGTGCCGCTATTTTAGGCGTTTCGCCCACGGGCAGGAAGGCGCAATGCTGCAACGCAGGAAGATAAACACAGAACAATGCAAAACCGCCGGTACGTGACCGGCGGTTTTGCTGGGTACTCGCTGCGGCCAACCTTGGCCGCAGGCGGGCATTAGCCCTGGTGGTAGCCTGTCACGCGGGCGACTTCTTCCTTGGAACCCAGGAAGACGGCCACGCGTTCGTGCAGGCCCTGCGGCACGATGTCCATGATACGGCGATGGCCATCGGTAGCCAGGCCACCGGCTTGCTCGATGATGAAGGCCATCGGGTTGCCTTCGTACATCAGGCGCAGCTTGCCCGGTTTGGCCGGGTCACGCGCGTCTTTCGGGTACATGAAAATGCCGCCACGGGTAATGATGCGATGCACCTCTGCCACCATGGAGGCCACCCAGCGCATATTGTAGTCCTTGCCCAGCGGGCCTTCCTTGCCAGCCAGCAGCTCGCTGACATAACGCTGTACCGGGGCTTCCCAGTGGCGCTGGTTGGACATATTGATGGCAAACTCGCCGGTGGTAGCCGGTACGGTCATATTGCGGTGGGTCAGCACCCAGGAGCCCAGCTCGCGGTCCAGCGTAAAGCCGTACACACCATGGCCAAAGGTAATCACCAGCATGTTTTGCGGGCCATAGACGGCATAACCTGCGGCTACCTGGTGGCTACCGGCTTGCAGGAAGTCGGCTTCGGTC
Organism: beta proteobacterium L13; assembly: GCA_000335715.1. Classification (GTDB taxonomy): domain Bacteria; phylum Pseudomonadota; class Gammaproteobacteria; order Burkholderiales; family Chromobacteriaceae; genus Vogesella. The sequence continues at coordinate 304,018 of AMYZ01000001.1, read as the reverse complement.
GGCTGGGTATTGCCTTCCGGCGCTTCCAGCACCGAGAAGATGGTACCCACGGAGATGTTCACGTCGATATTGGACGAGCCGTCCAGCGGGTCGAACATCAGCAGGTAACGGCCACGCGGCATGTGCTCGGGGATGGAATGCGGCAGCTCCATTTCTTCGGACGCCATGGCGCCCAGATTGCCACCCCATTCGTTGGCTTCCAGCAGGATGTCGTTGGCGATTACGTCCAGTTTTTTCTGGGCTTCGCCTTGCACGTTGCCGGTACCGGCATCGCCCAGCACACCGGCCAGCGCACCTTTGTTTACCGAGTGGGCAATGGCTTTGCAGGCACGCGCCACGGTTTCGATCAGCAGGCGCAGATCCGGCGGCAGGGCACCATGCAGGCGCTGTTCTTCAATCAGGAATCGGGAGAGGGAGATACGGCTGCTCATTATTGTCCTCGTATCACGTAGGTCGCAGAAAGGGTTGGCCAAGTTTACCACCCTGCCCCAAGCGTCTGGGGTGTTACCTGCGCACTACATGCATCAGCAAAGAAAAACGCCCGACCAGGGCAAAACGGAAACCGTTTTGGCGAGTCGGGCGTGTGGCGAAACGCAACGCTTACGCGTTCAGTTCCTTGGCCAGGTACAGCCAGGTTTCCACCACGGTATCCGGGTTCAGCGAGATGGTCTCGATGCCCTCTTCTACCAGCCACTTGGCAAAGTCCGGGTGATCCGACGGGCCTTGGCCGCAGATACCCACGTACTTGTCCAGCTTGCGGCAAGCCTGGATAGCCAGGTGCAGCATGGCTTTAACGGCTTCGTTACGCTCGTCGAAGGTGGAGGCGATCGGGCCGCCGGAGTCACGATCCACACCCAGGGTGAGCTGGGTCATATCGTTGGAGCCGATGGAGAAACCGTCAAAGTGCTGCAGGAACTTCTCGGCCAGAATGGCGTTGGTCGGCAGTTCGCACATCATGATCAGGCGCAGGCCGTTTTCGCCGCGCTTCAGGCCGTTGGCGGCCAGGATCTCGATCACTTTTTCGGCTTCGGCCAGGGTACGCACGAACGGGATCATCACTTCCACGTTGGTGAGGCCCATCACGTCGCGCACTTTCTTGATGGCGCGGCATTCCAGCTCGAAACAGTCGCGGAAGCTGTCGGCCACGTAGCGGGCTGCACCACGGAAACCCAGCATCGGGTTTTCTTCGTGCGGCTCGTACAGTTGGCCGCCGATCAGGTTGGCGTACTCGTTCGACTTGAAGTCGGACATGCGCACGATGACCTTTTTCGGCGAGAAGGCAGCAGCCAGCGTGGACACGCCTTCGGCAATCTTGTCGACGTAGAAGTCTACCGGGCTGGCGTAGCCTGCGATGCGATCGGTAATGGTCGCTTTCAGGTCGGCCGGCAGGGTATCAAACTCCAGCAGCGCTTTCGGGTGGATACCGATCTGGCGGTTGATCACGAACTCCATGCGCGCCAGGCCCACACCTTCGTTCGGCAGCTGCGCGAAGTCGAAAGCCAGTTCCGGGTTGCCCACGTTCATCATGATCTTCACCGGCGACTTAGGCATCTTGTCGAGTTCGAGCTCGATGATTTCCACTTCCAGCAGGCCATCGTAGATGTTGCCGGTGTCGCCTTCGGCGCACGATACGGTCACTTGCATGCCGTCGCGCAGCAGGTCGGTAGCGTCGCCGCAACCCACTACAGCAGGAATACCCAGCTCGCGCGCAATAATGGCCGCGTGGCAGGTACGGCCGCCACGGTTGGTCACGATCGCGGCAGCGCGCTTCATCACCGGCTCCCAGTCCGGGTCGGTCATGTCGGTGACCAGCACGTCGCCGGCTTTGACCTGATCCATCTCGGACGCGTCCTTGATCATGCGCACGGTGCCCTGGCCAATTTTCTGACCAATGGCACGGCCTTCACACAGCACGGTGGAGGTGTTTTTCAGACGGTAGCGGCGCAGTGTGTCCTTGCGGTCTTCCTGCGATTTCACCGTTTCCGGACGTGCCTGCAGGATGTACAGCTTGCCATCCAGGCCGTCGCGGCCCCACTCGATATCCATCGGGCGGGCGTAGTGTTTTTCGATGATCAGCGCGTACTGGGCCAGCTCGGCCACTTCGGCGTCGGTGATCGAGAACTGCTTGCGCAGGTCTTCGGCCACATCAACGGTTTTCACGGAACGGCCAGCTTGCGAGGCGTCGGTGAATTCCATCTTGATCAGCTTGGAGCCCATGGTCTTGCGCAGGATGGCAGGACGACCGGCTTTCAGGGTTGGCTTGTGAACATAGAACTCGTCCGGGTTCACCGCGCCTTGTACCACTGTCTCGCCCAAACCGTAGGAAGAAGTGATGAATACCACGTCTTCAAAACCGGATTCGGTGTCGATAGTGAACATCACGCCTGCTGCGCCGCTATCGGAACGCACCATACGTTGCACACCGGCAGACAGCGCCACAACATCGTGGGCAAAGCCTTTGTGTACGCGGTAGGAAATGGCGCGATCGTTATAGAGGGAAGCGAATACGTGCTTCATGGCGTCCTTGACGTTGTCAAGGCCACGAATATTCAGGAAGGTTTCTTGCTGGCCTGCGAACGAGGCATCGGGGAGATCTTCTGCGGTTGCAGAGGAACGTACTGCTACGGAAATATCGGCACCACCGGCATCGGCGACCATTTGATCCCAGGCAGTCTTGATGTCTTCATCAAGTTTGGCCGGGAATGGTGTGTCGATGATCCACTGGCGGATCTCCTTGCCGACACGAGCCAGCTCCGTTACGTCGTCGATATCAAGCTTCGACAGCGCGGTGTTGATGCGGTCAGCCAGACCGTTGTGCTGGAGAAAATCCCGATAGGCGTCTGCTGTAGTAGCAAAACCTCCCGGAACGCGCACCCCGGAATGGGCAAGCTGACTGATCATTTCGCCGAGCGAGGCATTCTTGCCGCCTACTCTCTCGACATCGGTCATGCGCAGGTTCTCGAACCAGATGACGTAGTTCTCTGCCATCACTTCACTTCCTGTGTTGGATTGGACGATAGGGAAGCACGCATTCTAGCCGAACAAGCCCCGGTTTGCGTAGCGACTTTTGCATCGCACAACACAGGGCTTTCCCTGATTTTTCAGCATACTGGATAAAAAATACTGTTTATCTCCCTGAATAAAAGAGGGAAATGTAATGAAGCCACTACATGGCACGCAGGCAATCCAGCCGCCCGCTTGATCTGCCTGCTTGCCGCTCAGGGCAAAACGGCACAGACTTCATGCCAGCGTACCAACCCAAGCACAGGACACACCATGCCACACCGCCGCTCTGCCTTCTTTGTCTCCGACCGCACCGGTATCACCGCCGAATCGCTGGGTAACACCCTGCTGACCCAGTTTGACACCGAAGAATTCAAACGCGAGACCATCCCCTTTATCGACACTGTCGAAAAAGCGCAGGAGCTAGCGCAACGCATCGACGAAGTCGCGCGCGAAGACCATGAAAAGCCACTGGTGTTCACCAGCATCATCAAGGCAGACGTACGCGCGGCGCTCAACATTCCCAGCGCATTGGTGATCGATTTCTTCGAAACTTTCATCGGCGAGCTGGAAAAAGAGCTGGGTGAAAAAGCGACACTGGAAGTGGGCAAGGCGCATGGCATGTCCAACGAAGAAAAATACGACCATCGCATCGAAGCGGTGAACTACTCGCTGAACCACGACGACGGCGTAAAACTGAAAGACCTGGACGAGGCTGACGTGATTCTGGTGGGCGTGTCACGCTCCGGCAAGACACCGACTTGCCTGTACCTGGCACTGCAGTACGGTATCAAGGCGGCCAACTACCCGCTGACACCGGAAGACCTGGGCAGCCCGACGCTGCCGAAAATCCTGCTGCCGTTCAAGAACAAGATTTTCGGCCTGACCATCGACCCGAACCGCCTGCACTTTATCCGCTCCGAGCGCCGCCCGGATTCGCGCTACGCCAGCATGGACAACTGCCGCCGCGAGGTAAACGAGGCCGAATCGATGTTCCGCCACCATGCCGTGCCGTTTATCAGCACCACGCACAAATCCATCGAAGAAATCGCCTCCACCATCATGCACAAAGCCCATCTGGGCCGCCGCTTCTAAACCTGCGGCCAACGGCCCCGCCGCGCTGCCACCACCTGGCGCGCGCGGGGCTTTTTCCTGCCCGGCTGACACAAACAAAATATGTGCATTTTTCCTGCATCGTTCTATGCTGAACACAGGTTCGCCCACCGCAACCACCCGCAGGAGAGCACATCATGAGACTGGAACACTTCAACCATATCGCCAACCTGATCGGCTTGAAGAAGAAGTCCCGCGAAGCCGTGTGGCTTATCGAAATTGATGGCATGACCGGCTATGCCGCCTCGCGCCAGCTGGATATCAGCCAATCGACCGTATCCCGTGCCCACGCCCGCTTTCGCAAGGCACTGAACGAAATCAACCAGCTTACCCCCTACCTGCCACTCTGAAACCCGTGCGGCCAACCCGCCAAGACAGGTTGGCCGCATCAGTCAAACCGTGCACTCTGCACATAGCCATCAAACCCCAGACAATCTTGCACCCGCTGGCGCTGCACTGGCGATAACTGCGCTGGCGCAAACCAGGCCCAAGCCGTGTGCTCCTCGCTAAGCCGGATATCGGCGCCGCCAGGCAAGGCGCAACGAAACACAAACGCCTGCGAATCGTACTGGGCGTGGTAATACACCCCGGACAGATAACAAATCTCTAGCGTGACGCCCAGCTCCTCACGGCACTCGCGCAATAGCGCCTGATGGATCGTTTCACCCGGCTCCAGCGCGCCGCCGGGCAGGCCCCAAGCCAGGCTGCCATAGCTGGCTTTCAGCAGTAATACCTCGCCGGCGGCATTGCAGATCACTGCGTGGCTGCTCAAACGAAATCGGTCATCAAATGCCATGTTCCCTCGCCTTGCTCGATGTCATTACGACCTTTGTTGTCTCATAACGGCTACTTGCCAGCCAAGAAGCCAGCACTGATTGAATTATTTTACAGAAATGTGTTGACAGCCAAATCCCACATCCGTATAGTTCGCCTTCTCGCAAGACAACAGTCAAACGAGAACAGCGCACCCGTAGCTCAGTTGGATAGAGTATTTGGCTACGAACCAAAGGGTCGGGCGTTCGAATCGCTCCGGGTGCGCCACAATCTGTCCCCATCGTCTAGAGGCCTAGGACATCGCCCTTTCACGGCGGTAACCGGGGTTCGAATCCCCGTGGGGACGCCAGCGCACCCGTAGCTCAGTTGGATAGAGTATTTGGCTACGAACCAAAGGGTCGGGCGTTCGAATCGCTCCGGGTGCGCCACAATCTGTCCCCATCGTCTAGAGGCCTAGGACATCGCCCTTTCACGGCGGTAACCGGGGTTCGAATCCCCGTGGGGACGCCAGGATTCGACAAAAAAGCCACCGCAAGGTGGCTTTTTTGTTTTGCTGCGCCTATTCGCTATCCGGCAAACGCACAATCGCCTGCCTGCACGCCTCGAATACCGGCACCAGCGCCGCCAGCTGGCCAGCCAGCACCGGCTCGGGCTGCCGATCACGCACACTACCCTCCAGCTGTTCGGCCAGCTCACGTACCGCTTCGGCACTCACATTGCTGGCTGCGCCCTTCAGGGTATGCGCCAAACGCTGCAACAACACCCAGTCTTGCTGCGCTAGCGCCTGAGCCGCCTCTTGCGCGAAGCTCTCCTGGCTCTGGGCGAACAGCCGCAGCCATTTCAGGTATACCTTGCGCTTGCCCATGGCCCGCGCCAGCCCCTCTTCCAGTTGTACGCCGGTATGCCCCAAGGCTTGCCAGGCATCGTGCTCCGCCATGAGCGGTGCCGCCTCGATAGCAGCGCTTACCACAGGTGGCGGTACCGCTACTTGCCCCGCTGCGGGCGGCTGGCTGACCCCCAGCCGGGCCAGCACAGCGAACAGCTTGTCCGGGTCGATCGGTTTGCTGATGTAATCGTCCATGCCTGCGGCAATGGCTTCTTCGCGGCTGCCACTCAAGGCATTGGCTGTGAGCGCCACCACCGGTATGGCAGACCACAGCGGGTGGGCACGGATGCGCGCAGTCGCCGCAAAGCCGTCCATCACCGGCATGTGGCAGTCCATCAGGATCACGTCCGGCTTCTCGCTGGCCAGGCGGTGCAAGGCCTCTTCACCGTTGCCGGCATAGCTCACCTGGGCACCGGCATCCATCAGGTAGGCCGCCACCACCTCCTGGTTTAGCAGAACATCATCCACCACCAGCACGTGCCGGCCTGCCAGGCATTGCTCGTGGGTTGCCGGCGTTGCTGGCTGCGCTTGCGCCGGCTGGCGTCCAAGCTGCTTCAGGCCATGGCGCAGGCGCTGCGGCGTCAGCGGTTTGACCCAGATGGCTGCTACCGGCATGGCGGCAGGCATGAAGGGCGTAAGCTCGGCCACGCCCAGGTGGCGCACACTTAACAATACGCACCACACGCCAGGCTGCCAGCGCACCTCGTTGAATACATGCGCCCAACCCGGCTGATCGATATCCACCAGCCAGACATCTCCCGCCCGCTGCTCGCCCAGGGCACAAACTGTCGCCCCTACGCCGGTGAAAGGCTGTACCGGCAAACCCATGGCGGCAAACTGCTGCTGCAATACCGCCGTCAAGGTTGGCCGCACGCCGTACAGGTAGACCCTGTTTACTGCCAGCGGCGCGGCCAGCTTCTGCCCGCCACCGGCAGCCAGCGGCAGGGTAAAGCTGAAAGTACTGCCGACACCGGGCTGCGAAACCACATCAATGGCCTTGCCGCCCATCAGGCGCACCAGCTGGCTGGAGATCACCAGCCCAAGGCCGGTACCGCCATAGCGCCGCTGCGTGGAAACATCTGCCTGGCTAAATGGCTGGAACAGCCCTTGCTGCTGGGCAGCGCTCATGCCAATGCCGGAGTCACTCACGCTGAAATGCCAGCCGTGGTCCTGCGGATAAATGCGCAAGATGATTTCCCCTTCGCGGGTAAACTTCACGGCATTGCCCAGCAGGTTCAGCAGTACCTGCCCCAGGCGCAGCGAATCCCCCACCAGCACGGGCGGCACACCCGGGGCGATATCAAACACCAGCTCGACCGGCTTGCCTTCCAGCCGCATGGCCAGCATATCCGCCAACGACCCCAGCACGTCCTCCAGGTCGAATGGCGCTTGCTCTACCTGCAAGTGGCCGGATTCGATTTTGGAAAAGTCCAGGATGTCATTGATGATGTCCAGCAGGCCGCGCGCCGACCCCAGCAGCTTTTGCAGAAACTGCCGGGTACGCTCGGGCAGGGTATCGCGTAGCGCCAGGTCCGCCATGCCGATAATGGCATTCATCGGGGTGCGGATTTCATGGCTCATATTGGCCAGAAACGCGCTTTTGGTGGCGGCGGCGGCCTCTGCGGCCAACCTGGCGGCTTCCATCTGCTGTACCAGCGCCTTTTGCTCGCCAATGTCTTCCTGGATGCTGATGAAGTGGGTCAATCGCCCGGCACTATCACGCAGCGGCGAGATCATCTGCATCACCCATAGCTCGCGGCCATCCTTGCGCCGGTTCAGCATTTCTCCATGCCAGCTATTGCCCTGCCGCAAGGCATGCCACAAGCCCTGGTAGGTCTGCTCACTGGTCTGCCCGGACTTGAACAACCGGGGTGTCTGGCCAAGGACCTCCTGCTCGCTATAACCCGTCATGGCCATCAGCCGCGGGTTGACGTACTCGATCACGCCCTGGGTATCGGTAATCAGCACCCCGGCGGGGCTTTGCGTTACCGCGCGCGACATCTGCTCCAGCCTGGCCTCGCTGGCACGCTGGGCACTGATATCGCGGAAATACAGTACGGCCGCCAGGTTGCCATGCCCCTCCGGCAGCAAGTGCAGCTCGTACGACACCGGAAAGGCCGCCCGCTGCGCACTGCCGAACAGCTCCCACTGGCTGGCGCAAGGCTGCCCCAACGCCAGTGCCTGCGCCAGGGGGCCCGGGGTGCCAAAGGCTTCGCCCTCCGGGTTGTGGTGCAGCAGCACATCGTCCAGTGCCCGCCCGGTAAGCGTGGCCACCACCAGCCCCAGCATGCTGGCTGCAGCCGGGTTGCTGAACACCACCACCCCCTCCATGCTCAAGCCGATAATGCCATCATCAATCGCGTGCAAAATGGCCTGCGCCTTGGCCTCGGCATGGCCTATCGCCTGCTCCGCCCGCGCCAGACGCTCTTGCTCCAGCGCCTGCAGGGTGGCGGTTTTCTCCTCCAGGATGGCCACGTAATGCGAGATATCCTGGATCACCGCCATGCGGCGCTGCGGCTCGCCGCTTTCGGCAAAGTCATAGCGCCCTTGCTCTTGTACATATTTCACTTCACCCGCCAGCAGCAGCCGATAGTTCAGGTGGTACTGCCCGGTCTGTGCTTGCTGATAGGCGGCCAGCACGCGCGCCTGGTCATCAGGGTGAATACGCGCCTGGAACAGCACCTCGCTGGCGTCAAACTGCTCGGGGTAGTCCAGCAAACTGCTCAGCTGGCGCGACCATGACACCACGCCGCTGTGCAAATCGACAATGTAATACCCCAGCCTGGCCATCTGCTCGGCATCTTCCAGCTGCTGCTGGCGCTGCAGCAGGGTGGCGGTATGTTCTGCCACCTTGGCTTCCAGCTCGAAAGCATAGTTCCACAACCGTTTTTGCGACTGCGCCAGCTGCTCGGCCATACTGTTGAAGCTGTGCCCCAGCACGCCGATTTCGTCGCGCCCCGGGTGGCTGATACGGCTATGGATATCCCCCTCACCCAAGCGCACACTGGCTTGTACCAAGGCCTGCAAGGGCTTGAGCAAACGCTGTGCCGCCCAGTACGCCAGCGCGCTGATCACCAGTGCCACCAGCAATAACACCTGCAGCACCTGCCATTGCAGCTGCTGCAGCGGCACCAGCGCTTCTTGCTGGTCTATCTTCACCTCTACCGCCCAACCCAGCCCCGGCACCGGCGCCCATGCGGCCAACACCGGCTCGCCACGATAATCCCGGCGCAGACCAGCTCCACGCTGCCCTTGCAGCGCGTCAAAGATAGGTTGCGGCTCGCTAGTACGACGCTTTATACGCAAATGAAAAGCCGCATCCGGGTGATGGCGCAACGGCCCCATGACCAGCGCTCTGCCATCCGGCTCTTTCCTGGCCAGCATCACCTCCCCGCTTTGCCCCAGGCCAGTACGGCTAGCCAGAATCGTATTGAGCGACGCATCACTGATGCTGATGATGAAAAACCCGCTGACCTTGCCCTGCTCCACCATCGTGGCCAGCCAGAACGCGGTTTCACTGCCGCTGGGCGAATAAAAGTCGTAAGGCACAAAATACATGCCCGGCTGGCGCAAAGCCTTGCGCACGCCATCGGCCAGCATGGTGCGGCCCAGTTCGCCCTGAAACAGCTCCGAGCCAAAATCCCGCCGCCCCCTGGCGCTGTACACCACGCGGCCATCCACATCGACCAGCAGGATATCGTCCACCCCCTCCAGGCTATCCAGATCCAGCGCTTGGGCACAGCTGGTACGCACCAGGCCATACGCCGCCGACAGCGGCCCATTCTGGCGCATCGCCTCCCCCAGACGAGCCTTGCACTGCTGGATGGCAGGGTTGGCCGCCAGCACTTCTACGTGGTCTGCCTGGCTTGTCTGCCAGTGCTGCAGCTCGCGCACGCGGTCGTCGGTGAGCACGCGCATCTGGTCGAACAAGCCAGCGAGCAAGCTCTCGCGCGCCTGCTGGTAAGCCACCACACCGGTAAAAACGACAGGCAGCAAGCTACCCAGCAGAAACCACAGCAATAAACGATGGCGTAGGGACATAGTGAGCACAAAAGGAAAACGGGGCTGGCCCTGCGGCCAACCCCGAGTGTTTACAGATCCGGCAGCGCGGCCAGTGCCTGCTTCAAGTCCTCTACCGCCTTGGGATCGCCGCGGTACAGGTCCAGCACCTTGTAGCTGGTTTCGCGCAGGGTAGACACCAGCTGCTCTTCCTGCGATTCGGTCAGGCCCAGGTGCACCAGGTCACGCTCTACCCGCCCCAGCGAGGTTTCCAGAAAGGTGCTGGCCGCCAGGCGATCTTCGCGGCGCTGCGCATCCAGGCCATGAATACCGTCACGAATCGTTTGTAGCAGCGAACGCAGCTGGCTTTCCTGCCTGGCCGCCCGCCGCTGCAACGCCAGGATTTTCAGGCGCTCCGACATCAGCTCGCCCAGTACGGCAAAATGGTCACGCAGGCGACCGGCACGGTCTTCATCATCTACAGGGACGTCACGCACGAGTAACGTTACCCCTTCAAAGTTAAAAGCGGCACGCTTGCCCAGCGCCACCACCCGGCCACAATCGGCAATCAGCTGCAGTACGCCGCGCTCCATCTCGCTGACTTCGCCCTCCTGGCTCAAGGCCAGGCGCTCACCACCACTGGCCAGAGACACCGCACCGCTGACACCAAAGCCTTGCACGGTATCCAGCAGGGTGCGCCCCAGCTGCTGCAAGTCCACACAGGCCATGGCACGGCGCGAGAAATCCACCACCAGCCCCAGCTCCGCCGCATTGCTCATCGCCGTCATGGCGGTGGCGGTGGCGAAGCTGGCCTGGCTGGCCAAGGCAGCCTTTTCCCGCCTGCGGCGGAAAATGGCATCAATGCGCGAGGCCACCACCGCCAGATTCAGCGGCTTGGAGGTAAAGTCTTCACCGCCGGCATCGTAAGCCGCCACGCGGTCTTCCAGCGCGGTAAGCCCGGACAGGAACACCACCGGGATATCGCTGGTTTCAAAATCTTCTTTCAGACGGCGGCACACTTCGTAGCCGTCCATTTGCGGCATGTTGATATCCAGCAGGATCAGAGCCGGCTGCCGGGCAGCTACCTGAGACAGCGCCTCCACCGGGTTGGTAAAGCCCACAATATGGTACTGATCCTCCAGACCATCGCAGATCATTTCCGTGGTCAGCACATCATCGTCAATCACAATAATCAGAGGTTTGTCGCTCATCGGGCACCTGCCATGGTTTTTATGTTGGATCACTAATGCGCCAGTACTCTTCATTCTAGCCACAGTTCGTTAAGTAAAAACCCATGTTGATCGATAATTTTCCCCAATCAAAAAGCGCCTATATTCCCGCAATAGCACCAAACACTCCCATATATAGCATATAGATATATATATTCATTCTTTCGGGGGTAGCGGCTCTCCGGTACATTTGCACTGCCGGAAAGTCCGGCACGGTGCCTGCCCGGGTGCCGCGATGCAAACAGCCAGAGAATTGAGCGCAAAGATGAAAATCAGTCAGGAGAGGCTGACTCACCTCAAGCAACTTGAAGCCGAGTCCATCCACATCATCCGTGAAGTCGCCGCCGAGTTCGATAACCCGGTGATGCTGTACTCCATCGGCAAGGACTCCGCCGTGATGCTGCATTTGGCGCAGAAAGCCTTTGCACCCGGCCGCCCGCCCTTTCCGCTGATGCACGTGGACACCACCTGGAAGTTCAAGGAAATGATCGATCTGCGCGACAAGCAGGCCCGCGAGTACGGCTGGGACCTGATCGTGCACGTGAACCAGGACGGCGTAGATGCCGGCATCAACCCGTTTACCGCCGGTAGTGCCAAGCACACCGACGTGATGAAGACCGAAGGCCTGAAACAGGCACTGAACAAGTACAAGTTCGACGCCGCCTTTGGCGGCGCGCGCCGCGACGAGGAAAAATCGCGCGCCAAGGAGCGTGTGTACTCCTTCCGCGACAAGAACCACCGCTGGGATCCGAAAAGCCAGCGCCCGGAACTGTGGAACATCTACAACGCCAAGATCAACAAGGGCGAAAGCATCCGTGTGTTCCCGCTCTCCAACTGGACCGAGCTGGATATCTGGCAGTACATCTTCTTGGAAAACATCGAGATCGTGCCGCTGTACTTTGCTGCCGAACGCCCGGTAATCGAGCGCGATGGCACCATGATCATGATCGACGACGAGCGCATCCTGCAGTACCTGAGCGAAGAGGAGAAAGCGCGCATCCAGCACAAGAAAGTGCGCTTCCGCACGCTGGGCTGTTACCCGCTGACCGGCGCCGTGGAATCGGAAGCCACGTCGCTGGCCGAGGTCATCCAGGAAATGCTGCTGACCAAAACCTCCGAACGCCAGGGCCGCGTGATCGACCACGACTCGGCCGGCTCGATGGAGAAAAAGAAGATGGAAGGCTATTTCTAAGCCCCGCTTCGCCCCTACCGAATATTCTAAGGTTGGCCGCACGCGGCCAACCTTGCAGATGCAAGGCATACGCTCATGGCACACCAATCCGACCTGATCGCCAGCGACATCCTGGCCTACCTGAAGCAGCACGAAAACAAGGACATGCTGCGCTTCATCACCTGTGGCAACGTAGACGACGGCAAATCCACGCTGATCGGCCGCCTGCTGCATGACTCCAAGCTGATCTTCGAAGACCAGTTGGCCGCCATCCAGCGCGACTCGAAAAAGTACAACACCACCGACGAAGACATCGACCTAGCCCTGCTGGTAGACGGCCTGCAAGCCGAGCGCGAGCAAGGCATCACCATCGACGTGGCCTATCGCTACTTCAGTACCGACCGCCGCAAGTTCATCATTGCCGACTGCCCGGGCCACGAGCAGTACACCCGCAACATGGCCACCGGCGCGTCCACCTGCAACCTAGCGGTGATCCTGATCGACGCCCGCTATGGCGTGCAAACCCAGACCCGCCGCCACAGCTACATCGTGAGCCTGCTGGGCATCAAGCACGTCGTGGTAGCCATCAACAAGATGGACCTGCTGGACTTCGACCAGGCCGTGTTCAACCGCATCCGCGACGAATACCTGGCCTTTGCGGCCAACCTGGGCATTGCCGACATCCGCTTTGTACCGATCAGCGCCCTGCGTGGCGACAACGTGGTGAGCGCCAGCGAGCGCACACCGTGGTACGACGGCCAGACCCTGATGGGCATCCTCGACAGCGTGGAAGTCGACCACGACGTGGCCCAGAGCACCTTCCGCCTGCCAGTGCAGTACGTGAACCGCCCCAACCTGGACTTCCGCGGCTTCTGCGGCACCATTGCCAGCGGTGAAATCCACCCCGGCGACCGCGTTGTCGCCCTGCCTTCCGGCAAGCAAAGCACGGTAGAAAACGTGGTGGTGTACGAGGGCAACCTGGATGTAGCAGGCAGCGGCCAGGCCATTACCCTGACCCTGGCAGACGAAATCGACATCTCGCGCGGCGACATGATCGTACGCGCAGACGAAGTTGCGCCGACCGTGAGCCAGGCGGTGGAAGCCCACCTGGTATGGATGGACGAAACGCCGCTGTCGGTAGGCAAGGACTACAGCTTCAAGCTGGGCGGCAAAACCGTTACCGGCCGCGTGGAGCGCATCGTGCACCGCGTGGACGTGAACACGCTGGACGCCTTCGAAGCCGAAAAGTTGCAACTGAACGAAATCGGCCTGGTACGCATCGCCTTCACCGCTCCGGTGGTGTTCGACGCCTATAGCCAGTGCCGCGCCACCGGCAGCCTGATCGTGATCGACCGCCTGTCCAACGCCACCTCCGGCGCCGGCATGATCCGCGGCGAAGCGCAGATCGACAGCGCCAGCCAGGACCAGAGCGACCTGGCCCGCCTGCGCGCGTTCGAGATCGAGTTCAACGCGCTGGTACGCAAGCACTTCCCGCACTGGGACGCGAAGGATATTTCAAAGTTGCTCTAGGATGTCTACGAAGTGCTTTATTAATGCGGGCTTAAAGTGATTTGGCGTCTATCACAGCACACAAAAATCCAACCACATCGATAGCAAAACATTCCCCCACATCTTCCCCCGTGCTAAGTTACGGGGGAAGATACGGGGGAAGCTTTTTATGGGAAGAAACAGTTCTAGCGGCATGGCCTTGCTTAAGGACATTACGTGCCGTAATGCGCAAGTAGAAACAGGGAAGAATGAGTCCAACTATCGTGATGGCGGTGGACTATGGCTAGTCGTGAATACAGAACGCAAGCGCTGGCGTTTTGTAGGAAGCCTCCACGGCAAACAGGTCAAGCTTTGGCTAGGGGAATATCCCCAACTCAGCCTAAAGGCTGCGCGGCTTGCTGCAGAAGCCTGCCGAGACAGCATCAGGCATGGGACTAACCCGGCCATTGAACGCAAGCTGGAGAAAGAGGCAGGCAAGCTGGCTCAAGCCTCTACGTTTGAAGTGGTAGCACTAGAATGGCTGGAAGAGCACTGCAGGGTAAAGAACATCAAGCCGGTGACCAGCACCCGCATTGCCAGCCAGCTACGCAAGCATGTCTTCCCGCACATTGGCAGATTACCGGTCGATACGCTGAACGAAGCCCTACTTCGCAAGCCGGTAGACCTGCTAAGCAAGCAAGGACACCAGCAAACCGCTGCACGTGTACTGCAACACATCAGCAGCGTGATGAAGCACGCTAAGCGTACCAGCCGCATCCAGCACGACCCGGTATCCAGCCTTACAGGGCGTAATGGCATTTTGCCGGTGATTGTCAGCACCCCCAAAGCTGCCCTTCCCCTGGAAAGCATGCCACAGCTGCTACAGAAGCTGCGTTCGGTAGATTGCCTGCTGATCATCAAGCTATTCCTGCGCTTTGCTTTGCTGACAGGTGCCAGATCATCAGAGATCCGCTTTGCCCGCTGGGACGAGTTCAACCTAGCAGAAGGCTTGTGGACTATCCCACCGGAGCGCGAGCCGGTAGAAGGCGTAGCGTATAGCTATCGTGGGGAAAAGATGGGCAGGCCACGCATGATCTTCCTAAGCCGCCAAGCCATAGAGGTGATGCAGCAGGTACGCGGTCTAAACGAGCACGCTACCTTCGTGTTCGCAGGAGGACGTGTTGGCAGCCCGGTTTCGAATACCGGCATCAACAATGCCATTCGGGCTATGGGCTACAGCACCGGCACCGACCAATGCCTGCACGGCTTCCGCACTACAATGACATCAGCCCTGAATGAAGCCATGCGCTTCCACCGGGATGCGATCGAACTACATATCGGCCACGCAGCCAAAAACGACAAAGGCGACCTAGCCCCCTCAGCCAAAGCCATACGAGATCTGTACAACCGGAAAGCACGCTACCTGCAGCACCGACAGGAAATGATGCAATGGTACAGCGACTGGCTGGATGAACTCGAAAAGCGCGGGGAGTTTGTAGAGCCGGCAGACTTTACGGTGATGGCTAGTTGAGATGGGGTGTACGTCGCCAGGCTGCTTGTCGGCCAAAGCGGAAGTCCACATGGCAGAGCTCAGATGGCTGCTTTCGCGAGGAAACCCGTCGAAGTATCTAGGAAAGCGGGGGCAATTCAGGTGTAGCTATTACCATTCGGGGAAGGATATCTGAACTCAGAAAAGTGACCTCGTAAACGCCCGCAATCGAGAGCCGAGCGTGTATTGGTGAGTAAGCCAGATCCGCCGCTGTACTGGAGATACGTTGCAGTTCGGACAAGAGAATGCACGCAGCGAACTGTTTTCCAGCATGTAAACCGCTTAGGCGGACGTTGTTAAGACTTGAAAATTCGACTACAACATTGGTGAGGGGAAGCCATCCAGCTTCCTGCCAAGCATAGCGCCGAATCGATATATGGTCACTCGAGGATATGGACTTCACCAATGGTGAAGCTGAGGCAGCATCCGTACAAGGATGCTTAGGCCATGGTGGTCCTAGCTCGTCAAAGAATACCCTCCCGCCGTGCTCTGACATAAATAAGAAGATTGCTTCCCCGCAAACAGGGCATGTAGTGGGGCGTGTATAACTATAGCTTGTGCCTTCCACCGGGATGAGGTCCGCAGTGGTCGGTAGCGTTTCTCCCACCCGGCGAGGCTGGCAGAAGCGGCAGGCACAGCCTCCGCGATGGTTGTAGCCACGAGATAACATGTCCTTAGCTGCCTAACGTGAAATATGAACCTGTGCAAGGGCACATTTGGTTTGTCTGGACTATCCCAGGTACTGTAGGCAATCCTGTCCTACCTAAGAAACGGTGTGGCATAGCCGAAATACTCTAATTTAGCTGTGCGTTGCACATCCCAGCGCTTCGCATATCCCGCAGGGCGCTCCCGTTGATCGGCATGCGTAAGGATCAAGCGATTCTTAGCACGAGAAACCCCGACGAAATAGGCGCATCGGTTTTCATCCTGATCACCAAAGAAGATTTCGTTTTCGACGGCCATGATGATGACCGAATCAAACTCAAGGCCCTTGCTCTTATGGATGGTCAGGATTCGTACGGCTTGGTCGTCTGAGAACCGCTCAAGGGCTTTGGGCAAGTCAGGCTCCAGCTTCAGCAATTCCTCGATCCTGGCCTTGGTATCACGAACCACCTCTTTCAACCGATCATGCGACTCGTAGTCCGAGGAAAGCGACACCAATGTTTCGATACTGACTTGCTTCAGGAATGCTCGAACAAACTCCCACCAGCCGGAGAAGAGCTCGTCAACCAGCTCGGCAATGGCTATCTCTTTTCGTTGTTGCTTGATGAGCCGATCAAGGTCCTTGCGCGCGTTCGACTGAATGTCTTCATCGGCAAATGGGATGAGCTGGTTCATGAGCCGAATCCATGACTTAGGCTCGCGCTGACCATAGAGGCAGGAGAGATAGTCCACGATCAAACGTGCAGCGGGCTCAACCGTGATGTCCTGCATCTGCTGCTCGTTACGGAAAGGGATGTTACGTGCCGCCAATGCCGCCATTAGATGATCGGCGTACAGGTCGAGCTGATTACGAATCAGGACCGCGATTTCCGCAGGTGGGAGCTGCTCGGTTTTTATCCAGCTTGCTATCAAGTCTGCGAGGTAGTCAGCCTCGTTGCGGCTGTCTTCGAAGCGCCACGCAAATATCTCGCCTTCGTCGCCGGCAAGCTGCTCATCAGGCATGACGGATGAGGGGTCAAGCGTGCGAATGATCTCGTTCTGCAGGCGCAGCAGTCGCGGCTTTGAGCGAAAGTTACGGTACATATTGAGCGGGACAGCAGCAAAGTCGGCAACGAAAGTCGGAAAGATGCCGTCCATGGCTCCCGCCCAGCCCATGATCTTCTGTTTGGTGTCTCCCACGGCGGTCAAGCGAATGCTTGTCCCCTGAAAGGCGAGCTTGAGCAGCTCATACTGTAGGTCGGTACAGTCTTGGAATTCGTCGAGGAAGATGTCGCTGTAGGTTTGACGGATGGCGTTCCGTGCGACTGCAGACTGCCGCAGAATCTGGATCGCGAACGGTACCAAATCGGAAAACTCGATCAAGGTCCGTGATGGCCCAGACTTTCGATCTATAATTTTGTACCCAACATCCAGCGCATACTCGCCCGACAGCACTGGACGGAAACGATCAATGATGCGCTTGGCAAAAGCGTGAAAGGTATAGCTGTCAAACCGCGAGGAAAGTTCGGAACCACAACGTCGCTTGACTCGCTCTTTCAGGTTGCTACTAGCATCGACCTTGAACGAAATGGCCAGAATCCGTTTGGGATAACGGCAGGTGCCAGTGCGCAACAGGAAATCTGCCCGCTGCGCAAGCATTTCGGTCTTGCCCGCCCCAGGGCCTGCTGTCAGTGCGAGACTACGCACACACTCCTTGGCAGCCAGTAATGCATTCGGCTCAAGAGTCAGCCCATCCGCAGGCTTCCAGGCATCTACCGCAATCATTCCGGCAACTCCGCGAGTTTGGCAATGACGGCATCAGCCAATCTTTTTAGCGATGCTGGCGTCTTAGCCAGCAACTCGTCATCAGTCAGCTGAGCCATTGCATCAATATGGGCTGCGGGTTTGCTCCCAAGCTTGAAGCGCTGATGGTAGGTGTTGAATAGCTTCTGTTCGTCTTTGCTGTACTGGTTTGCGTCGTGGTACTTTTTCCCAAGGACGGCCTTGATCGTGTCTTCTTCCGGCTCCTCCTCCTCGACGCCGTAGGCTTCTGGAAAGGCTCGCAACATCGCGAAGTCCAAGTCCAAGGGCTCGGAGAAGTAGACTCCGCGACTTTCCAATTCGCTGAAGACACTCTTCTCATCTTCCCCAAAACAGTAATGGGTTCGAACTGGGGCTTCCTTGGTGTTCCATTTTGGCAAGTGACAGTTTGCAGGAAGGACTTTCGCTGGTTCAAACTTCGCCAGTTGATCGTTGACGACCTTTATTCGTCCCCAGCCTGCAGCGTAACGAGCGACATCGAGATCAAGCAGCGTCAGATAAGGAATCTGCAAGTCGGACAATAGACGCCAGAAGTGATTAACGTGGCGCCCACCTAATGGTGCAATCGAAACTGCTGACTCATCAACCGGCGCACCTTTGGCCTGAAGGAGGCGAGGCAACACAATTTCTTCGCTATCGCCTTCGCCAAGCACGACAAGCCGCGAGAAATAGACCTCCGGAAAGGCTTGTACTGCCTCGCGCACAAACTTGTGAGCTTCGTCAGTGGCTGACGGCAGCTGGATATGCGTGACGCGTGATGTTCGTTTCTCAGTCAGCCGCAGATAGCGGATATTCTCCGGGGCGACACGTCGCAGCATCGACGGCGCGTGGGTGGCAATCAATGCTTGCGCATCGCCGTCGCCCGTCATGCCATTGAGAGCATTGACGATTCGCCCAAGGTAGTGTGGCGAAAGGCTGTTCTCTGGTTCTTCTAGTGCTACCAGTGTGAAAACAGGTGGGCGCAGCTTATCTACGTCGAAGGATTTATCTTTGTCAGCCAGAACAGCACGACCGATGGCTTGCGAGGACAGCACGAGCGACAGATACAGCATTGACTTCTGACCGTCGCTCAGCCGCGAGAAATCGACCAGCTGCTCGTCATGACCTGGGGTGAAGGAAATCGACATGTGCCGTAATAAGGCCTCGATTTCGGACGCTACAAAAGTGACCTTTGGTTCGGCAAAGAAACTGCCTTTATGTAATGCCTCCCAGGCACCTTTCAAGCTTGAACTGAACGAATTGATTGACGGGTTGGCCGCCAAGCTGACGCTGATTTGGTCGGTCAGACCCTTTATGGCAGTTCGCTCTGCATCCCAGTTCACCGCACGCAGCATGCGTCCCAGCAGTGCATTAGCGCTATAGGTAATGTGATCTGCGGGATCTCGGCGTGCGGGCAGGTAGTGAACATGGATATGGTTGCGTTCAGACCGGGGGACCTGAGCAGTGGTCAGTGGTGAGCCATCTGCAGTGATGTCCAGCACATAGACCATGCTTTCTTCAATATCCCCATCCAAGCCCATGGTGGCGGTGAGGCGGAATCGCACGCGTGGTGTGCTATCGATTTCGTCAAGGCGCATGTGGCTGAAATGAGGAGCTACTGTGCTGTTGTCTTCGTCGTCATCAAGTTCCGGAAACAGGAAATCGGCTTCGATCCATAGCTGACGCTCAGCAGGCGGTGCAGCCTCGTTGAATGGGACATGAAAGTCCGAACGCAAGATTCGACGCAGTGAAGGATCAAAGGCAAACAGACGGCACAGGGCTTGAAGCGCAGCTGTCTTACCCGAGCCATTGGGACCAATCAGGTAAGTAATCTCTGCCATTCCGAGTTCAGTTGGTGCACCAAAGGACTGAAAGTTCGATAGTCGTAAAGACTGCAGTTTCATACGCGCACTCCAAGTGTGGAAGGTAACCAAGCATCCCTTATGTACTTGAATCAGCTGCGCTGCTTCAAATCACTTATTCATTCGTGCTAGTCAAAATTTTATGCGATAGCTTGCTTCAAAACTTGAAAGCAACTTTCAGGTGTTGACGTAGCCAAATTGAATGCCCATTACTTTATTTTACGTATATGAACTAGTATATGTCATTAATATGCTAGCTAATACATTTTTATCGCTCTGAGTGTGTTGGGCAAAAAAGCTGTGTGCTACTCATGGAGGGATGAACATTGCTGCTTAAATCACCCCAGTTGCGGATTCTGGCGCAGCTGACCACTTGTGCCGGCGCACTCTTACCGCTTCGTGGATGCTGCGCTGGTGGTGACCGCTTCCGGTTGATATGCTGCCAGCAAGGTAGATGACTTGCTGTGTCGCACTTCGGCCAGAAGCGGCAATTCAATACCAAAGCGGAGCGGTCTTTTGAACGACTGCTCCGCTCTACAAGCGGCCGAAATCCTAAGCCATATTCGCTCGCACCTCCTCCAATAACTCTTCACGATTTTTCTGCCAGTAGATGCGTCCGCGGCGCAAAAAAACATGGCGCACGAGTTTGCCTCCGCGAGCCTCTACTCGCTCAGCGAATGCATCAATCTCGCTTTGCTCAAAACGACTGTTGCCTGTGGTAAAAAGTACGACCTTCTTGCCAGTCATGTCGGTCTGTTCAACGTAGGACCAAAGAGGCGTTGCTGGCCTGAACAACCACGTTGGCGAAACCAGGTAGAGTCGCTGGACAGGACGCAAGTCGATTGACTCAACCTCAATTGAAGGCAAGGCTTTATCACTAGCATCGGACAGGGCTTTGCCTTGGCCGGTCAAACTCAACGAGTAGTCCGAAACAATCCGAGCAATTGGCGCGTTGAGCAATCGCCCAATTTCGCGGGCAACCGCTTCCGAATGGCCTGAGCGTGAGTAGTAGACAACGGCATCTTGTCGGCTGGGCTCACCCGCAGGAGCGTATTCCGGACTGGGTGCGTAGCTCTGGTCCTTCACCGCCATGGTGACGAAAGCAGATACGCCGAGCAGAACGGGCGCCAAGACAAGGATGGTCATGCTTTGGCGCCTGTTCATGGGACGACGCGATGTGCTGATTGGTAGCGCACCGGGAACATCACTCTGAATCGGTATCGAGTGCAAGTGAGGCCGATAGCTCGCGGTGGGCATCTGCATCTACAAGCAGTGCTTTGGCCTTCGTTTCAAAGACAGTGACCGCATCAGCCCCACCCGCAAACCGCGTTGGCGGCACATCGAGGCTGGCCAAGCGCACGATAGCGTGAGCGAGCTTGACTGGGTCACCGCCTTGCTTACCACTCATCCCACTCCAAGCGTCGATGGTCGCCTTGCTGCGGTCAGCATAGTCCTGAATGCTCGGCTGAGCGAAGGTCGTCGAATCCTGCGTGAGCAGTTCAGTGCGGAAAAAGCCTGGTTCGACGAGCATGGAGTGGATTCCGAACGGCGCAATTTCGACGGCGAGGGATTCCGTCCAGCCTTCAAGACCGAATTTCGCAGCGGCATAAGCCGAACAGAACATCCCACCGGCGAGACCGGCCGTTGAGGATATATTGAGCAGCAAGCCTGCACGCTGACTGCGCATCGTGGGCAGAGCGGCACGAGTGACATTCATGGGGCCGAACAGCAAGGTTTCGATTTGGCTGCGGACCTGCTCCGGGCTTAACTCTTCGAAGAAGCCCGCATAGAAATTACCTGCGTTGTTTACTAGGACATCGATACGTCCAAACCGCGCGACTGCGGTATCAACCGCCGCCTGAGCCTCTTCGATGTGGGTAACGTCCAGCTTCAGACACAATAGGTTGGGGTGCTCGCCGACAGCGGCTGCAACTTTCACCGGATTACGGCCTGTCGCAACGACGAAGTTCCCAGCAGCTAGGGCTGCTTTCGCAAGTTCAACACCAAGGCCGCGACCTGCGCCTGTAATAAACCACACTTTATTGTTGCTCATGGGGTGCCTCAATTGAGTTAAAGGGTGCGCTTGAAGAAGGGGGCTAGCTTCGTCATGGCGGTGTCTGCTCCAGGACCATCGTAAAGGTCCATGTGCGTAGCTCCGTCAATCACGTACAGCTCCTTTGGACCGGATGCCTTAGCGTGAAGCTCCTGGCTATGCCACAGCGAGCCAGCCTTGCTACCTGCAACAATCATGATGGGCTGCGTCAGCAGGTCGAGTCGGTCAAATCCAGTGAACGCCACCATGGCGCTCAAGCTGGTGATGAGCATCTTGTTTGGTGAATTCGGATGCTGACCGCGAGGCGTCAGGTAGTAGTCGGCTGCTTCCTGAAGGTCGCGGTGGGCTGTCGTATCGCCTATCTTGGGCACGTAATTCACATACAACGGCGCCGTTCCGGCTGCCTCGGCGGTACGCTGTTTGGCAACAGAATCAAGCAGTGCAAGCTGCTCCTCTTTCGTGGCCTTACCATCCCAGCCCTTTCGGGCGGCTGCCCCCACATCAACCGCACTCACTGTCGCCACGGCCTTGATGCGTCTCTCCAGAGAAGCAGCCTTGACTGCGGTGCCGCTACCCGCACAAATACCTAGGGCACCGATGCGGTTTGCGTCAACGTAGCCAAGCGTGGTCAGGTAATCGACGGCACTGTAAATATCGGCCACCCGGCGCATCGGGTCATCGAGGAGGTGAGGCATGCCTCCGCTTGCGCCCTGATGTGATGCGTCAAAGGCTAGGGTAACGAAGCCCTGTTCCGCCAGCTTCTCGGCGTACAGACCAGCAGTCTGCTCCTTAACGCCACCGCCAGGATGTACGCTCACGATGGCCGAATACTTGCTGCCTTCACTGAAGCTCTTCGGCAGGTAAAGGTTGCCTGCCATGTGGATGTCGTTGTTCTTGAAACTGACGTTCAGTACGCGGACTCCAGTTGCCGTTGTATGAATTTTCGAATCGCCAGCGGCGAAAGCGACTTGCGGAATCAGTAGTGAGGCAGCCAGCGCCGAGCCGCCGAAAATAGCTTGGCGGCGGCCAATGTCAGCGGGCGCCTGGGTGGATGACTTGTCGTTCATGGCGATATTCCTTGGACGGTTAAACAGCAGTAAGTGGCGTTGAGAGAATTATTGCGACCTGCCAGCAAACCATGTTGCCAAAACCAGCGAATATCTTGCCTAAAGCAATGCACTTGATAACTCAGCGCAGAGCACAGACACACCCAGTGATACAATTACCCCATCGAATTTGACAATCAAAATGCCATGAATAGCACCGGACCTACTGCTAAACAAGCGATTCCGGCAATCCGTCTCCTCGCCCGTGAAATTGAAAAAATTGCCCAAAGCGATGGCGACTTCACGACGGCCATCCCCGGACTTTCGCTACACCGACGTAAAATGCCCACAGAGCCGCTGCATTGCATTTTTAACCTGGGTTTAGGGGTGGTAGCACAAGGCGACAAGCAGGCTTTATTGGGCGACGAGGTCATCACCTATGGACCGGGGCAGTCCATGCTGACCTCGATTGAGCTGCCGGTCATCTCTCGTGTCACGCGAGCCAGTGCACAGGAACCTTTGCTTGGCCTCATGCTGACGCTCGACAGTCAAGAGATTGTCCAAGTGGCGACTGAGATGAAGCTACCGGCACCTACCCGTGGAACAGTATTTCGTCCTCTTTCGATTGAAAAACTGGACGAGCGGCTTACGCAAGACCTGAGTCGGCTGCTTGAGCTTCTCGACCAACCAGAGCTTGTTGCGCTTCTCGCGCCGCTTATCAAGCGCGAAATCATCATCAGGCTTCTTGCTGGCCCACATGGTCCTCAGTTACAACATTTGGTTGCCGACGGTTCGCCCAGCCAGCAAATTTCCAAGGCGGTTACCTGGCTCAAGCAGAACTTTGCCCAGCCAATGCAGGTGGAAGAACTGGCAGCACGGGTTCACATGAGCCAATCAACCTTTAGGCAGCACTTTCGCACCATCACCGGCACAAGCCCGCTTCAGTACCAAAAGCAATTGCGGCTACAAGCAGCAAGGCAACTGATGCTCAATCAAAACATGGATGCGACCAATGCTAGCGGACAGGTAGGCTATGAGAGTGCATCGCAGTTCAGCAGGGAATATGCTCGCTTATTTGGGGCCCCACCGCAGCAAGATGTCCGCCGTATACGATTGGCGGAAGCGCGAATCGGATAGACCACTAGGCAAGACATAGCCGTAGCTCCAGCCGCATGCCGAGATAGGGCTTGACGGAGGCACGGGTCACGTAGGACACCACGGGCAAGTCAACCGACGTCACAAGCGACAGCCCAGGCCCGTAGTCGAACACCTCGTCGCCAAGAGTAACCCTCTTACCCCCCTGGACCGTAATACCCAGTCCTAAACCATAGATACAGGGCATCAGGTTGGTACTGCCCCCCGGCTGGAAATCATCAGCCCTGGGACTGACGTAGCGTAATCGCCATCGGTATGGGCAATATCTGTTAACAGTCCGGCAAGGGTTTTACCCATTGCACATAAGACGCTCATGGCGCCATATCACCGTGTAACTCATCAATCTACAGCCTAGCCCGTCGGTGATGTTGCGTAGCTGCGATGCGGAAGATTCATCGAAATAGGCAAGAACACCATCAAATCCGACAAACCCAAATTGGAGACTGGGCGTCACACTAGCAGCCACTGCGAACATCTCAGAGGACCATAAATGAAAAACGTACTCATCATCAACGCTCACCAGTTTTACGAGGGTATCTCGGCAGGGCGCTTGAACAAGGCCATGGCTGGCGTCATCAAAGAAGAGATGGAGAAACGGGGCTGCGAAGTCGAAGAAACAAACATTGAGCAAGGCTACGACGTCGATGCCGAAGTCCAGAAGCATCTTTGGGCCGACCTCATTATTTTGCAGTCGCCGATTTACTGGTTCGGGATGCCTTGGATATACAAGAAATACGTCGATGAGGTCTTCACGGCGGGCCTTTTCCAACAGAGCTTTCTTGTGGATGACGGCAGAACGCGCGACGACCCCAGTAAGCAGTATGGCACCGGGGGACGGATGCACGGCAAGAAGTACATGCTTTCCCTGACTTGGAACGCCCCTAAAGAAGCATTTGGCGACAACGAGCAGGTCTTGTTTTCCGGCAAAACCGTTGATGATGTTTTCGTCAGCAACACGGCCAACTACAAGTTTTGTGGTGTCGAAATCCTCCCCTCATTTTCATGCCATGACGTAATGAAGCAGCCAGATGTTGAGGGGGATGTTGCGAGACTGCGAGTTCACTTGGCACGGGTTATCTGATTTGAGTCGACCAGATGTCGGCTCAAAGGCAAGCCTCAGAAAGTAGAGCTCCGGGTGTTATCGGTCAACTATGGGTCAGCAGTTGCTTCGAGCTGAAGCCAGACAGGAGCCGGCCATGACTAGCCACTGGCCAGCGAAGAAATCTATGGCAGTGAAGGTCCTGTCACCTACACATGTGACATAAGGTGAAGTGGGTTTGACTGGTGTCAGATTTGGTTTGTCCGTGCTGGATGATGAATAACCGAGGGAGTCTCATTTTGAACCACCCCCGGTTATTAGTATTTCAATAGGGGCTTGCATCGTTGGATGCTGGCTATTGACCGTAGTCCGCCACATTGCTGACTTTCCCGCCGTTGAAGGTCTAATGTCTCTTTTGGGTCGGTAGCGGTCAGTGCGGACTATGGCTGGTTCGTCCGCTTTGGCCGAACAGCAGACAGCTATAACTTCAGCGCTCAGCCTATCAATAGCAAAAAAAAACACCACGTCCCGCCCGCGTAGAAGCGGGTGGTACATGGTGCTTTCGCATCACCGTTCTGCCACCTTCATTCGCAGCCAACGTTCGATGTCCGATAGCAGCCACCCCACTGCCCTTCTACCTAGGCGGATCTGCTTGGGGAAGTGGCCCTCTCCGATGTACTTGTAGATAGTCGATCTGGCCAAACCGATCATGGCCATCACATCGTGGATTCTCAGGATCTTCATTGCCGCTCCTTCGCTTGGCTTACCACAGCCAGCCAAACACACGGCTAGCCAAGGTGGTGATGCGGTCTACCACGTAATCGCAGGCTTCTTTAGCCACTTCCTTGACCGTGCCGACCACGACTGACCACAACCCGTCTTGCGCTTCTTGTTTCGTCGCCGCGCTGACCCATTCCGCTTTCGCTTCACGGGCCATGGCCCACTTTTTTTGTGCGGGCAGAGCTAACACCAGTTTTTCTAGCAAGCTGGGTAGGCCATAGTTCTCTTCTGCCGAGATGCTGCAGACACTTTTCGGGCTGAGCTTGAACTGCTGGCAGATCAACGCTTCTTTGGCGCGGATGTTGGCCGCTTGCATGAAGCCTGGCGTCTGGAACTGCCAATTCCATTCGCGGCAAGGTTCGACTTTGTCGGCCTGGCTCAGCACAAACAGGATGGGGATGGGTTTGTCGGCCAACGCTGGCAGTACCACATCGCGGTAGAAGGTTTCGTCTACGCTCAGTGCCCGGTCGTCTGCTTTGATCAGCCACAGGATGCAGTCCAGCTTGGGTAGCCACTCCTGGTACAGCTGCTTGTAGTCCACATCCCGTTGCGTGCTTTCCCCTACCCCGGGCATGTCGATCAGCGATAGGCCACGATCGCCTTTGGCTACCAAGGAGATTTCGTTGGGGTGGCGGGTGCAAGCACCCACATCGCTGACCTCGGTAACGGTGGCACCAAACAGGCTGTTGCACAGCGACGATTTACCGGCACCGGTCTTGCCCATCACGCCTACCACGGCGTGGTAGTTCAGTACCTGGTTCACCACGCCCAGGATCTGCTGGCGCTGCTGGCTGGTGAGCTGCAGCTCTGCGCGGTCGATAAGTTGCTTGAATTGCGCCAAGGCTTGGCCTGGCTGGAAGTCTGGTTCTTGCATAATGAGTCCTCTCACAAATACAAAAAGCCACCCGAAGGTGGCTTTGATGGTTTGGAAATCTTGTTTACTCGCTGCTATTGCTCGACGGGGCTTGGCCCGTAGCACAGGTCCTGCAACCTTCTCAGTTCTTGACGCACCATGTCCGGGTCACGATTGGTCTCTTCGAATGCTTCTATTTTTTCTCGCACACACTGTCCCTTCGCATAGACGACAGGATCGTGCTTCACGCCATACTTCCATAGCTCTTGCTTGGTCGACTTTCCCTGTTCGTCGTAGTACTGGAAGAGTCCCTCGGGTACACCTTTCTCCCACTGGCCGGTTTTCATTAACTGACCGGAGGGGTAGAAGAACTTCTCTGGGCCATGCTGCTGGTTGTTGGCCATGGTGCCCTGGTAGATGATCTGCTTGCCATCGGGGGTCAATCTGACGATCTGCCCTTCCATCGAGCCGTTGACATAGTTGGCGTAGCTGGTCACGGCCCCCGTTTGCTCATTCAGTACGGCCTCACGCCCGTGCAGTAGGCCATTCTGTAGCTGGTAGGTATGGATCAGCTTGCCGGACTTCACCATGCGGATGGCCATCTGTCCCTGAGCGTGACCTTGCTGGAAATTAACGTTGGCCGTCGCGACGTTGCCGTAGAAGTTGAACGGGCCATTGAGCATCCCTCGCTTGAACTGGATCTTGAGGAGTCGCTCACCCGTTTTTTCTTTGCGGCACTGGACCAAGCCATCCATCTGGCCGTCGGTAAAGTCAGCGTCACAGATAGCAAGCAAGCCATTTGAATACGCCATCAAACCCTGCAGCAAAATGCCTGGTGCAGGAGTACCCGTCCCCGAAAAGATCATGGGCATCACCTTGAAGTAGCCGCCTTGATTGTTGATCAAGCGCTCCAGCGGCATATTGGTTACTTTCCCGCTGAAAGGAGCATTGGCACCCTGGCGGTATACCTTGCCATTAGCAATTTCAGCGTTGCGGAAATCGAGCACGCTGGCCTGGCTGATATTCAGTGCGATCGTACACAGGCACAGCACCGAGACAGCTCTAACGTTGGTTTTCATGTGCATTCCTTGATAAACGTTTGTGGCTAGTTGTAACCGGTGGCAGGTAGACCGCACTCGCCTTCCCAATCCATCATCACGTCATGCATGATGGGTTGCTCATCACCGTTCTCTTCGCGGAATGCCTTGATTTTCTCGTCAAGGCACAACTCAGGCGTGTTGGCGTTAGGATTCTGCTTTACGCCGTCTTTCCACACTTCTTCCTGGGTAACACTCCCCTGCTCGTCATAGAACTGGAAGCGGCCTTGAGGCATGCCTTTCGACCACTGGCCGGTCTTCATTAACTTGCCGGAGGGGTAGAAGAACTTTTCTGGACCGTCCTGCAGGTTATTCACCATGGTCGCCAGGTAGATCATCTGCTTGCCATCAGGCGTAAACCTCGCAACCTCCCCTTCCAGCAAGCCATTCTCATAGTTTGCATAGCTGGTCACCGCACCGGTCTCTTCATTCAGTACCTCCTCGCGGCCATTCAGCTTGCCGCCTTGGAATGTGTAGGTATGAACAGGCTTGTCTGTCTTGCTAACCTTTACCGTCAACACGCCCTCTGGCATGCCTTGTTTGAACGTGATGCTGGCCGAGGCTTGGTTGGTGTAGAAGGTGAAAGGGCCACTGAGCATGCCTTTATCAAACTGGATATCCAGCAATTTCTCGTTGGTCTTTTCCTTACGGCATGACATAGCGCCATCCATCTGGCCATCGGTAAATTCAGCGTCACACAGTGCAAACAAGCCGCTGGAGTACACCTGCAATCCCTGGAATACGAGCCCTGGTGCTGGCGTGCCGGTTCCCACAAAAGCAACCGGCATCACCTTGAAGTAGCCAGGATGGCGATCGATCAGGCGCTCTAGTGGCACGTTGGTTACCTTGCCACTGAAAGGCTCATCGGCACCTTGGCGGTACATCTTTCCGCTTGCTATCTCGGCATTACGGAAGTCCATGATTTTGTCGCCACAACCCGTCAGGGCCATTGCGCACAGACACAGCACCGTGAAGGTGCGTACTTTGGTTTTCATGAGGGTTCCTTGATGGAAGAAAGCGCAGTCCGAGGTGCAGCTCTTGGCACAGCGCTAACTTTAAACGTCGCTTATCAACTCAATAGGTTGAGTTTCAACCCGGCAGGCACTTCATGTCAATGGGTTGAGTTACGACTATTCAGGTTGAACTGGAGAGCGTGATGACAACTATCGACCTGGATCAACTGGCGAAGGTGATTGGCAAGGCCATCACTCGCCACCGTCTGAGCAAAGGACTAACGCAGGAGCAACTGGCGGAACAGCTGGGCATTGGCAATGAAGCGGTCTCGCGTATGGAGCGCGGGATCGTTATGCCCACCGTTGCCCGCTTGGTCGAAATTGCCGTGATACTGGAATGCGATGTCGCGGCTTTACTCTCCGAGGTGTCCAGCCACGCGGATGGCCAGGCTCAACACCTGGCCCGTCTCCTATCCCCGCTATCGACAAAAGATCGCACCATGGTGATTTCGGTAGTAGAACAACTGAGTGCCCGTCTACAGCAGTGATTAAGCTGACTTGGCCGTCTGCTTGCCCAGCCTGGCGGTGAGGCGCACAGGCTTGCTGTCTGGTGGTGTACTCCCTTCTGGCGGTGGGCTTTCTACCGGGTAGAACTCTTCCATCACCTGCGGTAGCTCTTCTTCCGTTTCTTCAAACAGACCGGTACCCAATAGCTGCAGGGCGGTTTGTTCAAATTGCTCGATGTTGACCCCTGCTTCCATGGCTGCTTCTGCTTCGGCCCGGGCTTGTGAGATGGCGTCAGCCAACTCCACGCCTTCGCGTAGCGTCAGATCCACGTAGTAGACGGGGGTCCGATACGACTGCGTGGTGGATTTGGCACGCAGGCGCAGCATCAGCGGCAGGTAGTGGGTGAGCCCGCCGCTGAGCGCTTCGAAGTAACGTAGCCTGGCGGCCAAGGTGCGCACCGAGTTGTAGCCGGTGGTGCGAAAGATGAAGGTACCGAGCGCGTCCTGTTGCCCGTCTACCTGTACGTTCAGCCTGCCGTACAGTTTGCAGCCCACTTCTTTGGCGTATAGACAGCGGTCTGGCCCGGTGCACTTCACGTCTTCGGGACCTTCTTTGCGGTACAGCTTGGCGCTTTCACCGTTGCCCACGCACAGCGGGCGGCCGGTGGCGCGGTCGAAGGCGCAGTATTCGGCACGCAGGTTCAGCTCGCTGCTGTTGAACAAGGTACGTACCGGGATAGCGCGGATCTTGCCGTTGTTGGCTTGGTCGGCCAACGGTTGGTGCAATGGGTGCAGCAGCCAGCCGTCGCGGTTTTGTACCTGGGTGGTGAGGGTGAAGCTGTCGTCTTTCTCCGGCAGCCACTTGTCGTTCTTTTGAACCAGCTTGCCGATGCTGATGCGCCCGATCACGGGCGGGGTGATGGCGAGGCCTTTGATCATGCTGCGCTCCTTGCAGTGTGAATGAGAAAGCGCCGGCTCCCTTCGACGGTTTTGCTGTATTGCGGCAGCAGGTCGGGGTAATCGGCGCTGAGTTTGTCCAGATCTGGGCTGGTGCGATCTTTGGTTTTCTTCCAGCTGACTTTGCCGTCGGCAAACACGGCAGCACTGGCGGTACCGAGGATGTTTTGCAATTGCTGGCGGGTTTGGGCTTCCAGCAGGCTGAGGTCGTCTTGTTTGGCACGCAGGGCGAGCAAGGTGCCAAACAGGCTGTTGGCTTCCATCGATTCGGACAGGTCCAGGGTGATGCCTTGGTCGCGGGGGAACATCCAGCTCAGCGCCCTACCCGCGTCGTCCGAACCATCGGGCGATGGCTGCTGGTCTTGGGTGACCTGTTGCCAGAAGCCGTCTTCGCGTTCGCACAGGTCCAGGATCTTGTCGTCGTCACGTTCAATGCGATAGATGCGGAAGTCCTGACCGCCAATCAGCACAGCAACGTCAGCCCAGTCCAGCCCGGTCACGGCTAACTGGTGCAGTACCTGGCACTGGTAGGCGACGGGGATGCCCTCTTCCCACTGCGGCGCACTGTGGTAGCTGGCAGTCTTGATTTCCAGGATGCCGTTACCGTCGCGCCCGCAACGTACTTCACGGTCCAGGTTGGCCAACATGTGTTGGTGCTGCGGGCTTTGCAGTACCGCATTTACCCGACGTACCTTGCGCCCGGTTTGCTCGGCGTACACGGTGGCGAGTACCGGCTCCAGCATGGTGCCCCAGAACACCGGGGCTTTATCGGACAGATCCTCTGCCGGTTTGCGGCCAGTTTTTTCGAGCCAAAGCGACAGCGCACTCTTATAAGGAGATAGGCCGACAGAGGCGGCCGCATCGGACGAACCAATACCCAGCTGGCGCAGCTGTAGCCATTGTTCACGCGGCAGATTCAGGGTGGATGCCAGGCGCTTGGCCTGGCCGTAGCGTTCACGCATAGAAACCTCCAAAAGCATAAAGCCCGGGCTGGCAGTGCCAGTCCGGGCTATCGGTTTGAGTAAAAGGGTTTAGTACTCTGCGGCCAACATCACCGTCATCACGCGGTGGGTCAGTACAGGGTTGGCCGCATCAACGGAGTGCTGCTGCAGCGTGGGGTCGTAGTAATCGATCTTGCAGAACACCTGCACGCCGTCGAGTTCGACCGCGACAAAGTCGTGTTCGCCGTAGGGGTCGTTGTCGGGGGTGAAGTCGTTGAAGTGGCGGATGGCGAGCAACAAGGCAGCTTGCTGCTCATCGGGCAGGGATTGAAAGCCGGCAGTGAGTAGCACCTGACCACCGACAAACTGGGTACGCAGGGCGTCGTTCAGTTGCTGGATACGCAGGGTTTTAGGGAAATGAGCCAGAGCAGTCATAAAGCACTCCTTGGCCACAGCAGCACCCGCAGTGGCGAGCACTGCTGGGCAGATAACGATAGAAAGGGGCAGCGTTAAGCGCAGTCGCGATTCAATCCAACAAAATCAATGACTTATGCATTGCGCGTTGTTTCAACGTAGCACCCTGGCCAAACCAGGCAGAGTCCAAACGGTAGTCGCTGCTACGTGCCCGACGGTGATGATCGACGTATTCGGTTACGGCATTCACCAGCCCCCAGGCGGTGCCACGGGTACCGGTTAGCATCGACCCCATCCCTGCCCCACTATATAAAGCATGGAGCTGTTGCATGGCTTTGGAGGGTGTGGCGTCTTCTACCGGCATTGGCTCATCCAGCACATCGGCAAAGTACTGCCGGGCTTCTTCGGGCGAGATGGGCCGTTGACTCAGCGCTTTGATATTGCGCATGAACACATCCCAATCGCTCAGCCCCAGGCCTAGGGCATCCTTGACCGCCAGAGGGTCGAATACGGTCGAGTGCGGTACCTTTACTGCACCCAGGTTATCCCCCACCGCAATCTGCAGCGTGTTATTGCATACCACTCGGACAGACGTGAATTGCGCCGTGGTGCACAGCGTGCCGTCGCAACTGGTCGCTAGTAATAGGTAGGCTTTCACACGGTCACCACTACGGACCAAGGTTTCCTGACCGGTCTTGGCCAACGCCCACAGCTTCTTGCCACCTTTCAATACGCCAGCTGTTTCCAGCTCAAAGCCCCCGGCATGCACCAGGTCGTTATAGAAGTGCAGGACTTCATGCGGTTGAACCACTTTGTAACGCGGGGAAACGACAGACAACGGTGCCAAGGTATCGGAGCGATACAGCACCTTCGCATCGCGGTGCATGCGGATATGCATGCCGTCCTGCGAGACATTGAACAGCACATCGCTTTGCTCGATGGTCCAGTTCATGCCTGCTTCGTGCAGCCAGACATCAATCGGCTGTTGTTCGGTGAGCTGGTTACCCAGGCCATGCCAAGGGGTAGCACCCACGTAAGCCATGGTTTCGACAAGATGAGACATATCACAGACTCCATAGAAAAACCCCAGGCTAGGCTGGGGTTAGAGGGGCGAATCCAGGGCATCATCACCCTGCTGACATGGAGGTGATATGTGGGTGAAAAAATTTAGAATCGAGGTCTATATCTAAGCCGTCACATTCTTACCTCATAACCCCAGCTGCCGAAGCGCAGACTAGGCCGTAAGGAGTATTGAGCACCGTTATGTACCTGGCTATATTGCGAAAATATGATCATGAATGGAGACGTCATGAAGCCCACTCTGAATTCAATTGCGAGTGCCATACTGCTCATACTCAGCAACCTTGCTGCTGCAGGCAATGTGACTGTTTCAGCTGCAGCTAGTCTGACCAATGCCTTCAAAGATCTGGCGCAGTCATTTGAGGGGCAACACCCGGGCACCAAGGTCCTATTGAACGTCGGCGCTTCGGGAGCCCTGCTGCAGCAGATAGCCAAAGGAGCACCAGTGGATGTCTTTGCCTCCGCTGATCAGGAAACAATGGATCAGGCCTTCAAGCAGGGCCTGATCGTTGCAAACAGCCGGCATAACTTTGTACGTAACGCCTTAGTGCTTATTGTGCCATTCGACAGCAAACTGGCGATCAAGCGTCTCAGAGACCTGTCCCAATCGCGAATAGACAAAGTCGCTATTGGAAAACCTGCCAGTGTGCCAGTTGGCCGCTATACCCAAGCTGCACTAGAAACTGCCAACCTGTGGTCAGTGATCCGGGCCAAGGCTATCAATACACAGAATGTTCGCCAATCCTTGGACTATGTAGCACGAGGCGAGGTTGAGGCTGGCTTCGTGTACGCAACAGACGCAGCGGTGATGCCGGACAAGGTGAAAGTAGCGTTTACCGTGCCGCTCAATTCAGCAATCAGTTACCCGATTGCTGCGAGCACCAGCAGTAGCAATGCAAAGGAAGCCAAGAGCTTCATCGAATACGTCCTGTCTCCCGCCGGCCAAACCATTCTTGGCAAGTACGGCTTTCTGAAACCCTGACCCGGGAGTAGCACAATCATGGAATCGGTCTGGGTTGCCTTGGCCTTGTCGTTGAAAGTGGCTGGGCTGGCCACTACTGCCACAACAGTACTGGGTGTGACAGCAGGATTTGTGTTGGCCAGGGGTAAGTTTCCGGGGCGTAATGTGCTAGACACGCTGCTAACCCTGCCCATGGTGCTGCCACCCACCGTATTGGGCTATTACCTGCTGGTTCTGCTCGGTCGTCGCAGCCCTTTTGGCGCATGGTTGTTCGATGTGTTCGGCATTAACCTGATCTTTACTTGGCAAGGCGCGGTCATCGCGGCCTCCACAGTTATCTTTCCCTTGGTATTCAAGCCGGCGCGAGCGGCATTCGAGTCTGTGGATGGTCAGCTGGAGCAAGCCGCCAAGGTATTGGGGATCAGCAATGTCGCCGTCTTTTTCCGGGTGACTCTGCCACTAGCGTGGCGCGGCATCCTGGCCGGGCTGCTACTCGCCTTCGCCAGGGCGCTGGGCGAGTTCGGCGCCACGCTCATGGTGGCTGGCAGTATTCCCGGCAAGACCCAGACCCTGTCCGTCGCGGTATACGAGGCGGTGCAGGCCGGGCAGGACGATCTGGCCAACATCCTTGTGTACATCATCTCCGCCGTTTGCATAGCGGTACTGTTGACTGCCGGCTATCTTGCGCCTGGGCGCATTGTTCGGCATTGAGTAAGGCAGGCAATGCAGCTTGATATCGATATCTACAAGACCTTGCACGCAGGCACGCGTAGTTTTACGCTGAACGTGCAATTACAGTCTGGCAGCCAGCGCAATGTGATCTACGGCCCATCCGGCGCCGGGAAGAGCCTGACTCTGAAGGCGATTGCTGGACTGCTTACCCCGGAGCGCGGTCATATCCGTATCAATGGCCAAACGTTTTTTGACCACTCGGCCAGTTTGAACTTGGCTCCGCAAGCGCGGCGTGTCGGTTATCTATTCCAGGACTATGCGCTATTTCCTCACCTCAATGTGCGTCAGAACATTGCTTTCGGCTTGAGTCATGGTTGGCTTAACCCGCGAGCACGAGATCGACACGATAAGGTGGAATACTGGGTACGCACCTTCGGCTTAGCCGCCATGGCACACCAGCTGCCGGATGATCTGTCCGGAGGGCAGCGGCAGCGTGTCGCCCTGGCTCGGACAATCGTTGCCGAACCGCAGGCACTGTTACTGGATGAACCATTCGCAGCACTCGATCCATCACTGCGCAATACCATGCGTCGGGAACTGAGCGATTTACAGCAGCTATTACAAATACCCATGGTGCTGATTACCCATGACCCGCTGGACGTACAAACCTTTGGTGACCATGTCGTCGAGCTGCGCGACGGATATCTGGACCGCCAAGTAACAGCATCTTGCCATCAGAAAACCAATTAGGTCCCAACATGCAAGCGCCAGGACCAATACCTGATTATGTCAAAAAGTTAGCAATAAACAGAGGCAAAGTATGAACGCTAACGCCAA
Source organism: beta proteobacterium L13 (assembly GCA_000335715.1). GTDB lineage: Bacteria > Pseudomonadota > Gammaproteobacteria > Burkholderiales > Chromobacteriaceae > Vogesella. The sequence continues at coordinate 269,158 of AMYZ01000001.1, read as the reverse complement.
GACTATCCGGTTACAGGGTTCGCTCTGGATGACTGTTGACGGTCAGAAATTCGGCGGTGCCGACCGTATCATCCTGCTAAATCGACGAGGAAAGCGCACGCCTCCTTCCTGCCATGCTTTAGTCTGAATGTGAACGGCAATCCACTACTAGCTGCCCACCAGTAACCAGCTCAGAGTCCTGAAACAACTGGATGCCAAGGGCTTGGGCCCAAGTCTGTTTGATCTTTGGCATCAAGTCCCAGCCCGTCATGTGCAGCAGGCCTAGCCCGTTGAATTGTCTTGAACGCATGTATCGCTTGATCGCATTAATACAACTTTAGCTGTGATCGCCAATCAATGCTGTCTAACACATTTTTCACCCACAAACCCAGCTCGGTATCGCCGCCGATGTCGATACGGCGCTGGAAAAATAGCGTATCCGGATCTTCCTGCCGCCATAGCAGGGCCAAGTGATCGGCCAAGTCAGCGTGCAAGAAAAAGTCAGGGGCTGCAAGCCGCGGGCAGGCACGAAAGGTACTGCCATCGTGCCTTAGTGATAGCACTAGGCCTGCATCACGTACACCAACAAGGAACGTGCGCTGTTGCAGCATAGGGTCATCCAATGGAATCAGACCGCGCCAACCCATGAGGTTCAATGCCTGTGCCAGCAACTGGCTTGCAGCTGCATCAGGACAAGCGCGCAACAAGCGTGCGGCCAACTTACCGAAACGGGGGTCAATAGCAGTCATGGCGCACTCCGTGAAATTGCATACCGGGCTGTCGATGCCAGAAGCCATTGACCAGCAGTGCGGGTGCCAGACCAGCTAGCGGCATGCCAGCCGGTTCGCCACGCAAACAGGCGGCTGCCCATTGGACCACCTCAGCAAAGTGCTGGCTATGCGGGCTGAGGCGAATAGCATTCACACCCGACGAAGGCAAGGCATCCAGCTCATCAAGCAGACTGTGGCAGGCGGCCGACTGTGTCTGGGTACCATTAATTTGCAGGAAGCCCTGCTGCTCGCGGGTGAGCAATGGCATCCCGTCCGGATGCGCCAAACAACGAAACTCGCAGCTGTCTTTATGGAGTCCTTCATGCCGCGCGGTAAAACAGCGCGATGAAAACGCCAGCGGCATCCGCCCCCATGCAAACACTTCGGTATCGAGCTGCGGCAAGGCATGAGTAATAGCCTGCACTCGCTGTGCCGGCATTTCTAGCGGCGGCACCCAGCGCTGTGCTCCCCAGCGCTGGTACAGTGCCAAGGTAGCGGCGTTATAGATGTTGAGGTGTGGGCCAGCCACAAATGGCAGGCCACGCTGCTGCAGCATGCCGACAGCGCCGGTATCGTTGGCCTCTACCAGCACACCAGCCCCATCGATCAGGCGGCGCAGGCGCTTGAGGTCAGATTCACTCTCAAGCAAACCCTGACTGGACAGCACGGCTTCTTTACCAGCAGCCTGCAGATCCGCCGCCAGACCCAGCCAGTCGTCTACCTTCAATTGCTGGCGGCGCGAGCACACCACCTCACCCAGATAAATGCGGTCCACAGGCCACTCTGCCGCGTCAGCATAAAAGCGCATCACTTCGTCGCGCGGCCAGAAATACAGCAAGGGGCCGATGGCCAGCTGTAGTGGTAATGCGGTATGTCGGCTTACTTCCATGGTCTGCTGTACGCCCCCAGTGTCACTTGTTGTCCTTCGGAAACCCGGCCCAGTTGCTGCATCAGCGCGGCTGGCGGCTGCCAGCCAGACCGGCGTGCCTCGTCCAGCGCCTGGCGCAGCGTGCGCGTTACCTGCGCCACGTAGGCTGGGCTGCGTTGCCGCCCTTCTACCTTGATGGCCGCTACGCCCATGTCGATTAGCCTTGGCAACAAAGGCAGCACGTTGAGGCTGGTAGGCTCTTCCAGCGCGTAGCCCAGGCTGTCGCCCACGTGAAAGCGCCCCTTGCACAGCGTGGGGTAGCCACGCGGCTCGTCGTGGGCAAAATCGTCGATCAGCACCCCGTTCAGACGTGCCTCGGTACCGTTGGCGTGTGGCAACCAGCGCACGTGACGGGCTGGCGAACATACACCGTGGGTATTGGGCGATTCGCCGGTGGCGTAGCTGGACAGATGGCAACGCCCTTCCGCCATCACGCACAGGCTGCCAAAACCGAACACCTCGATTTCCACCGTAGTGCCAGCTATCACCTGCGCCACCTGCTCCAGGCTGAGTACGCGCGGCAACACCGCCCGCTGCACGCCAAACATACGCTGCGCCAGGTTGATGGCTTCGTAATTGCTGGCCGAGCCTTGCACCGACAGATGCAGGCGCAGCTGCGGGTGGCGCTGGCTGGCGTAATCGAGCAAGCCGAAATCGGCCAGGATCACCGCGTCCACCGCCAGTGCTGCCGCCTCGTCAACCGCCGCGCGCCAGCGGGCTTCTTCGCCGGCCTGGGCAAAGGTATTGATGGCCAGCAGCACCTTCACCCCGCGCTGGCGAGCGTAGCGCAGGCCTTCGCGGGCGCTGGCGGCATCAAAGTTGAGCCCGGCGAAATGGCGGGCGTTGGTGTCGTTGTTCAAGCCCAAATAAACGCAGTCGGCGCCGTGATCCACGGCGGCCTTCAGGGCGGGCAGGTTGCCGGCCGGACAGACCAGCTCTGGTAGCTGCATGGTGTAACCCTCCGTTCAAGACGGGGCGACCTTACGCGGCGCGATGGCGGCGCAGCCTTGCCCCATATCAAGACTTTCGGGGAGCCCGCCCTGCGGCGCTAGCACGCTTGATAACGATCAAGAAAACAACATCTAGTAATTTAAAAGAAAAATTTAACTATATATTGCACTTAATTACATCAGGAGCCATGCGAAATGCATTCAAAACCCCTCACCGCCGGCCACGTGGACGCTGTGAGCACCGTGCGGGAATACCTGAGCCGTGCCGACTGGCGGGTTCAGGCCAACGCCAACCAAGGCTACAGCCTGGGCGGTATGATCCTTAACATGGCAGGCAAGCTCAGCGCCGAATACTGGCTGAACGCCGTGTTCAGCGCCGACGCAGCGCAGGCCCACCGCCACGGGGACCTGCATATCCACGACCTGGACATGCTGTCCGGCTACTGCGCCGGCTGGTCGCTACGTACGCTACTGCAGCTGGGGTTTTCCGGCGTCGGTGGCAAAGTAGAGTCGGCCCCACCACGTCACCTTTCCAGTGCCTGCGGCCAGATCGTGAACTTTCTGGGCACGCTGCAGAACGAGTGGGCCGGCGCCCAGGCATTCAGCTCGTTCGATACCTATCTAGCACCGTTCATACGCAGGGATGAGCTTGACTACCTCCAAGTGCGGCAATGCCTGCAGGAGCTGGTATACAACCTGAACGTACCAAGCCGCTGGGGGACGCAAACACCGTTCACTAACCTCACGTTCGACTGGGTGTGCCCCGACGACCTGCGCGAGCAGATTCCGGTGATCGGTGGCGAAGAAATGCCGTTCCGCTACGGCGACTGTGCCGACGAGATGGCAATGATCAACCGCGCCTTCATCGAGGTGATGTTGGCGGGCGATGCCCGTGGCCGCGCGTTTACCTTCCCCATCCCCACCTACAACATCACCCGCGATTTCGACTGGTACGGCGCCAACACCGAGTTGCTGTTTGCCATGACCGCCAAGTACGGCCTGCCCTACTTCCAGAACTTCGTCAACTCCGACCTGCAGCCGCACATGGTGCGCAGCATGTGCTGCCGCCTGCAACTGGATCTGCGCGAACTGGCCAAGCGCGGCAACGGCCTGTTCGGCAGTGCCGAACAAACCGGCTCAGTTGGCGTGGTTACCGTCAACTGCGCACGACTAGGTTACCTGCACGCCGGCGACGAAGCCGCGCTGCTTGCCGCCACCGACCGCCTGCTGGCGCTGGGCAGCGAGGTGCTGGAAGCGCGCCGCGGCGTGGTGCAACAGCACATCGATGCCGGGCTGTATCCGTACACCAAGCATTACCTGGGCAGCCTGCGAAACCACTTTTCCACGCTGGGGGTAAACGGCATCAACGAGATGATCCGCAACTTCAGCGCCGGGCAAGACGACATCAGCAGCAACAGCGGGCACGCCTTTGCTTGCCGCTACCTGGATCATATCCGCCAGCGCATCGTGGCCATCCAGCACGACACCGGCCATCTGTACAACCTGGAAGCCACGCCGGCCGAGGGCACCACCTACCGCTTTGCCCGCGAAGACCGCAAGCGCTACCCCGGCATCCTGCAGGCTGGCAGCGCCAACAAGCCGTACTACACCAACTCCAGCCAGCTGCCGGTCGGCCACACCGACGACCCGTTCGCCGCGCTGGCGCACCAGGAGGCACTGCAATCGCGCTATACCGGCGGCACCGTGCTGCACCTGTACATGACCGAGGCGGTGTCCAGCGCCGACGCCTGCCGCCAGCTGGTGCGCCGGGCGCTGGAAAACTTCCGTTTGCCCTACATCACTATCACTCCCACATTTTCCATCTGCCCGCAACACGGCTATCTGTCTGGCCGCCACGAGTTCTGCCCGCGCTGCGATGCCGAACTTCTGGCGCGCAAGACCACCGCTGCGGCCAACACTGAAGGAGCTATCGCATGACTCAACCTACCACCGATACACGCCCGCTACTGGACGACAGCGAGCGCACTCGCTGTGAAATCTGGACCCGAGTAATGGGCTACCACCGCCCAGTGGCATCGTTCAACACCGGTAAACAAGGCGAATTCTATGAACGCCGTCACTTTGACGAACCAGGACGCCACTAGCGCGCGGCTGGGTGGCTGGCAGCCGTTTTCGGCCTGCGACTGGCCGGGACGGCTATGTGCGGTAGTATTTCTGGCCGGATGCCCATGGCGCTGTGGTTATTGCCACAATCCTCATTTGCTGCGTAGGAAAAATGGGCAAACGGACTGGCCTCGTTTTATTTCCTGGTTGGCAAATCGGTGCGGTTTACTAGATGGCGTAGTATTTTCAGGCGGAGAGCCACTACAGGAACCCTCCCTGCCACTGCTCTTGCAACAAGTTCGCGCGATGGGATTTGCAACAGGCCTACATACTAGCGGCAGCTATCCACACAGATTGGCCAAGGCCTTGCCTCTGCTAGACTGGGTAGGATTAGATATCAAAACGCTACCGTCACATTACGCGGCGCTGACCGGCGTGACCGGCAGCGGCGAGCATGTGCAGAACAGCCTGTCACTACTACTGTCCAGCAATGTGACATTTGAGTGCCGTAGTAGCATTCATCCACACTGGCATAGCCGACAAACGCTGCAGCAGATGGCGGCTTGGCTCTCCACACACGGTGTACGCCACTACGCCTGGCAACTGCTGCGCCCAGCACCGGATCAAATACCACCAGTAGGGGCCGCTCCCCCTGGCTGGCCAGACCTAGCCTTACTGTCCGAGACTAAAACACGCTTTGAGCACTTTTCATTACGAAACAGCTAGCCGGGATGCAGCAGCCATCAAGACACCAGCTGCTGCATACCTTCTACATCCATAAGGACAATGTCACGTCCACGAACCTCTACCAATACCGACTCAACCAGTTGATGCAGGACCCGCGAGAAAGTTTCCGGGGTCAAATTTAGACGTGACGCAATCAGGTTCTTGTTTACAGGCAAGTGCACCACCCTACCATTACATGCTGGCTGACCCTCTTGTAAAAGGTAACTGATCACTCTTTGCAATGAGTTTTCCACCGAATAGCGCTCTACATCACGCACCATGCTGTGCAAACGCAGCGATAGGCCGGCTAGCATACGCTGAGCAAAACCTGGGTCACTGGCAATAGCACCAAAGATTACTTCTGCACTGACGTGCAGTAGGAGCCCATCTTCCAGAAACTGTGCCATAACCGGGCAAGGCCGGTTGAGAAACATCACTGCCTCAGCAAAACTCTGCCCAGGATGCAATATTTCCATCACCTTTTCACTGCCATTTTGTGCGGTCAATGCCAGCTTGACTTTACCGAACACCACCACATACATGCCATCGCAAGGGTCACCCTTTTGGAAAATGACCTGTCCTTTCTGACCACGTACCTCATGCGTACCAGGAACCAAAGCTGCACGCTGCGCTGGTGACAGCTGCTGAAACAATGGCTGGTGCTGTAAAAAAGCGCCTATATCAATCTGACTCATGCCAAGCCCCACAAGACAAAAGTGGCAGCCTAGCGCAGGCGACCATGACTAAGGCACTGGCCAGATGACCTAGTCCTAGTGGCTGGTACCTTCAGAGCGATTGATTTTGTTGTACACATTGTATTTACCGATTGGCTTACTCATGGGCAGGCTAACTACCTCTGCAAAGGTGGTCGCATCAAGCACAACCAGTTCGCCTGGGTTCTCCATGATGCTCAGCAGTACATAGCGACCATCGCGGGTGAACTCGACGTGGGCGTTGGTCTTGCCCGGGCGCACGCTTAGGGTTTTCACCAGCTGCAAGGTGCCCTTGTCGATGATGCCCAGTGTGTCCTTGCGCGGCGACATCATGGCGTCCACCCAGGCGTAGGGCGAATTTTCGTGGCTACGCAGGAAGAACCCCGGCCCCGGCGTGGCAATCTGACTCACCAACTGCCAGCGGTCCATGTCGATCACCGTTACCTTGCCGCCTTTCAGGTTGGGCGTGGCCATCAGGCGCTGGCCGTCGCGCTCGAAAGTAATGCCCGAGCCCAGGTGCGGCATGCCATCCAGCGCTAGGTCGGCCACTTTCACGCCTGTGTCCAGCTGGATGACCTCGGCGCGGCCCTCGCGCGACGCCGCCATCACGTGGCGGTAAGCCGGGTCGAAAAAGAAGTCGTCCAGTACCATGTCCAGCGCGGTAACACGCGGCTGCAGGAAACCCGGCAGCGCCACGCCCTCGCCCATGCGGTAGTCGTGCATCATACCGGGGTAGACCGGCGCCGCCTGCGGGTTGTAGCTGATCTCCCACAGCTCGTCGCTGTCTTTCAGCGCCACGATAAAGCTCTGCCGCGGTGCGGCATCGTAAACCGCCGACACCCGCGACAATCGGCCATGGCGGTCGCGTACCGGCCAGGTCTGGCGCGGCATCAGGCCGTGTGCGTCCAGCAGCACCAGCGTTTCCGGCAGCGTATTGCCGGCCAGTACCCAGCGCCCGTCGGCCGATACCGCCACGTTGCGGGTGCTCAGGCCGACGCGGATCTCGGCCACCATGCGCTGGCTGTACAGGTCGTACTGGCTGACCCAGCCGTCGCGGCTGGCAAAGTAGACAAAACGGCCATCGGGCGAAAACTTCGGCCCGCCGTGCAGGGCAAAGCGGCTCTGGAAGCGCGCCAGCCTCGTGAAGTGGTCGCCGTCCACCACAGACACATGGTGATCGCCCGCCTCCACCACCACAAACAGGTTATGCGGGTCTACCCCGGCCGGCAGCTGCGCACTGGCTGGCAGACTGGCCTCGGCCACGTACTGCACGCGGGACACGGCCATATCGGTAGCCGTCCATTGTGGCGGCTGGGCCGGAGGGGTGCCCAGCCAGGCGGCCAGCTCGTTCAGCTCGGTATCGTCGAGACGACCGGCAAAGGCCGGCATTTGCGTGGCCGCCCGCCCCTGGCGCAGCGTGGCCAGAATCTCACCCGGTTTCAGCCGCTCCAGGCTTTGTGGCAGCAGCGCCGGGCCCATACCGCCCAGCCGGCCGGTACCGTGGCAGGCCAGGCAATGCTGGTCGTACAGGGCTGCGGCGCGCGCGCCAGTGACAGGGGTGACGGGGGTGACGGGGGTGACGGGGGTGACGGGGGTGACGGGGGTGACGGGGGTGACGGGGGTGGCCGCCCACAGTGGCGCAGCCAGCAGCCAGGCCAGCGCGGCGGCAAGGTGGCGGGCGCTCATGATTGCACCTCGCTCAGTAGTGCCTGTGGCCGTTGCCACGGCGACAGCGCTGGCAGCGGGTAGGCGCCATCGGGCACGCCGATTTCGGCATCGTGCAGGTAGCAGCCGGGGTCGGCCTGCCAGAAATCGCCGCTCAGCTCCCAGGCGCGGATGCGGGTATTGCCGTTGCAGATGGCCAGGTGCCGACACGCCCCGCAGCGCCCCGCCACCGGCCGCGGCCGTTGCCGCAGCCCGGCCAGCAAGGGGTTGGCCGCGTCGGCCCAGATGGCCGAAAACGGCCGCTGCCGCACATTGCCCAGCGACACTTTCCACCACATGGTGTCCGGGTGCACATTGCCCAGGTTATCGATATTGGCTACTCCCACGCCGCTGGCGTTGCCGCCCCACTGTTGCAAGCGGGACGCCAATGCATCCGCTTGTAGCGGATAGCGCCGGCGCGCCCACTGCAGCAGGTAGACAGCGTCGGCATCGTTGTTGCCGGTGACGAAATCCTTTTGCCGTCCGGCGCGCACGTGGCCCAGCGCGGCGTCGATCAGCAAGTCCAGCGCCCAGCGGGTACGCTGGTGGCGCGCGTCGCCGTCGCGGTGCTTGTTGCCACGGCCGGCGTAATTGAGGTGCGAAAAGTAGAACTTGTCGATGCCTTCGTCGGCCACCAGCTGCAGCAACGCTGGCAGGTCGTGGGCATTGCCTTCGGTCATTGTGTAGCGCACGCCCACCTTCATGCCGGCATCGCGTAGCAGGCGAATGGCGGCCAGCGAACGGTCGTAGGCCCCGGCCAGCCGCCGGAAGCGGTCGTGGGTGGTGCCTATGCCATCCAGGCTGACGCCCACGTAGTCATAACCCGTCTCGGCAATGCGGCCAACATTGGCCGCGTCCACCAGCGTGCCATTGCTGGACAGGCCCACGTAGAAGCCCATCGCTTTGGCGCGCTGCCCCAGCTGGTGAATAGCCGGGTGCAGCAGCGGCTCGCCACCGCTCAGGATCAGCACCGACACGCCGCAGGCTTTCAGGTCTTCCATCACCGCGTACAGCTCGTCCAGCGACAGCTCGCCGGCAAAGTCGCGGTCGGCGCTGGTGGCGTAGCAGTGCTGGCAGGTAAGGTTGCAACGACGCAGCAGGTTCCAGATCACCACCGGGCCGGCCGGGCGGCGCGCCGGCGGCAAGGGGGCGGGATGCAGCAAGGTATGCAGGTAATGGCTGAGGCGCAGCATGGCAGGCTCCGCGGATGACAATGGCCTCATGCTCTTCCTGGCGCGGAGCCGGCTCCTTGATGGCTATCAAGCCTTTCCGCACCGGTGCGCAGCTGGGCTGCCCCTTACACCCGCAAGCCGGTTTTCTTGAGGATACGGCTGGAAAACAGCACCTGATGGTCGCCACAAGCTTCGCCCAGCAGGCCGCGCAGCCGGTTTACCGTAGCCGTCACCTGCGCGTGGCTGGCGCCGTGGCACATGGCAAACAGGTTGTAACGCCAGGATGGCAGCTGCCGCGCGCGGCGGTAACAATGGCTGACTTCCGGCTGCGCCCCCAGCAGCGTACCCAGCGCGTCCACTGCCGCGTCGTCCACATCGAACACCGCCATGCCGTTGGCGCCATAGCCCAGCGCGTAGTGGTTGGGCACCGCGCCAATGCGGCGGATCACCCCTCCCGCCAGCAAGGCCGCCAGCCGCCGGCAAGCCTCGCCCGGTGCCAGTTGGCAGCCGGCTTCCAGCGCCGCCCACGGTGCGTCCAGCAGCGGCAAGCCGGCCTGGGTAGCGCGGATCAGCCGCCAGTCGGCGTCGTCCAGCACCGGCGCAGGCGTATCGGTGACGGTGGCCGACTGCCGCCCCACCGCGCTGTCGCCACCGGGCAGCAACTGCATGCCCACGTAGTACTCGCGCAGCTTGGGAAAGCCATACACCGACAGGCCGGTATCCAACTGGATGTGGGCCATCGCCTCGGCCAGCCCCGCCTGACTGGTAGTAGCCAGCACGAACCACATGTTCAATGCGTGCTCGCGCCGGTAGTTGTGTGCCACCGCCGGCAGCGCATTCACCTGCGCAGCCACCGCGTCGTAGCGCGCTTCGGGTACCGCCAGCGCCGCCAGCAGGAAGCAGCCGCCCATACGCTCTATCTGGTACAAGGGGCCGAAGCGGGTCAGCACGCCGCACTGCAACAGCGCGGCCAGGCGTTGCTGCAGCTGGCTGCCGCTTATGCCCCAGCGCTGGCCGGCTACCTCATAAGGGGTATCCAGCAACGGAAAGCCGCCCTGCAGGCCGGCAATGATGGCCGCGTCCAGCGTGTCCAGTACCAATGGAGAAGTCATGGGGTCAGTAGCCCTTGCTGGTAGCGCGCACCGCGCTGGATATAACGACGGGTAGACAGCAGCATGGCCGACGGCATGGCGTGCAAACCGTAATCGGCGCTCAGCCGCCGGTAGTGCGCCGCCGCCTCATCGCTACTGCGGGCGTGCACCATGCAGAACAGGTTGTACGGCCAGTGCGCCCCCTGCGGCGGTCGGGCGTAGCACAGGGTGACGGCGGCATCGGCGGCCAGTTGCGTGCCGATGGCGTCGCGTTGCGCGGCAGGCACTTGCCACACACACATGGCGTTGGCACGGTAGCCCAGTTCGCGGTGGCGCAGCACAAAGCCGAAACGGCGGATCACGCCATCGTCCAGCCACTGCTGCAGGCGCTGGCGCACATGCAGTTCGGACAGCCCACTGGCAGCGGCCAGGGCCAGAAACGGCTGCGGCTGCAGCGGCAAACCCGGTCCCAGCGCAGCCAGCAGGCGCTGCTCGCTGCCCGCCAGCTGCAGCAAGCGCTGCGCTGCCGGCAAGCGCGCACGCCGCGGCGGGCCGTGCCGGCCCAGCGCAAAACCCAGGTCGATGTGGTACTCGCGCTGCAGCGGCAGGTCCAGCGGCGTCAGGCCGGTCACGCTGGCGATGCGTGCCAGCGCGGCGTCCAGCGCCGGGCGGCTATCAGCGGCCAGCACGAACCACAGGTTGTAATGGTGATCGCGTGCGTAGTTGTGGTTGACCTCGGGCTGGGCGCTGACCAGTGCGGCCACCGCATCCAGCTGCGCCGGTGGTACCGCCAGCGCAGCCAACGTACTGGCACCCACGGTATTGGGCGCAAACACGGCCCCCAGCCTGGCCAGCAGGCCTTGCTCCTGTACCAAGCGCAGGCGCAGCAGCAATTGCGCCTCGCTCAGCCCGCATTCGGCGGCCAGAAAGCCGAACGGCGATGCCAGCAAGGGGAAGTCGCGCTGGTAGCGGTCCAGCAACTGCAATAACGGGTCGTGTGGCTGCAGCATGTCACATCCCCATGCGGCCGGCACGCCAGCTGAAGAAGATCCCGGACGGGTTGGCCGCCGGCAGCACACTACGCACGGCCAGCGTGCGGGTATCAATAACCACGACCTTGTCGTCGTCGCGGCTGGACAACCATACCGCGTCGCCACGGGCGGTGAACTCCATGTGCAGGATGGCGCGCCCCGGCTTCAGCGTGTGCACCACCTGCATGCTGGGCACGTCGATCACCTGCACGGTGTCATTGTGTGGAAAGGCAAAGTTCACCCACACGCGGCGCCCGCCCGGTTCGGCCATCACGAACACCGGCTGGCCGTATACCGGCACCTTGGCCACCGGCTGCCAGCTGCGGCTATCGGCCACCAGCACCTGTGACTGGCCGATGGCGGGAAAGAACGCATAATCGCCGGCCAGGCTCCAGCCGCGCAGGTGCGGCATCTTGTACACCGGCAGCCGGGTCTCGCCCTGGCCGTACGCCGGCAGGATGCGGCGCACGCCGGCATCGAGGTGCCAGGTGTCCAGCAAGGCCAGGCCGTCTTCGCCGAACAGGCCGGCGATGTAGTAGCGGCCATCGCTACTGGCCAGACCGTCGTAAGGCTGCCGCCCGATGCCGCGGTAACGGGTGATGGCCGGCTGGCACGGGTTGGCCGCATCTAGTAGCCAGATTTCGCCGGCGTCAAACAGCGCAAAGGCAAAGTGGTTACCCGGCAAGTCGGCCAGGCCCACCACACGCGACGACTGCCCGGCGGCGTCCTGCGCCGGGATGTCGGCCAGCAGCGTCAGCGTGTCGGCATCGAACAGCTTCACCCCGCCGGGGCTGTAGTTCTGTGCCGCCACGATGCGGCCATCGCTGGAAATGGCCCCGCCAATGCTGTTGCCGGCCTGCAGCACGCGGGCCTGCAAGGTACCGGTGAGCAGGTCCACTTTGGACAAGCCGCCGTCGCGGGCAAACACGTAGACATAGCGGGCATCACGGCTATACACCAGCGAAGCGTGCGACAGGTCGCCCAGGCCTCTGACGCGTGCCAGGCTGGCCGGCGGCTGTTGCTGCACCACCTGCAGGCTGCCGGCGGCACGTTCGATTACCACCCCCAGATCGCCGCTGCCGCGTAGCGTGGGGGTGGCGCAGCCGGCCAGCGCAGCTGCGGCCAACACGGCGCTCAGCAGGGTTCGAAGTGTCATCGCGGGAGGTCCTGTTGCAAGAGTTCTACCAGCCAGCGGGCTTCCTGCTCGCTGATGAAGGGCCGCCACGGCGGCATGGCGGTACCGGGGCGGCCATCGAGAATGGTGGCCACCAGGCTATCGGCCGGCTTGCCGGCCAACGCGGCGGCGGTGAGCGGGCTGCCCAGCCCACCCTGTCGCGTCAGGCCGTGGCAGGCGCCGCAGTCTTCGCGCAGCAGATGCAGCAGTACCTGGCTCCGGGCCGCATCCGGCTTCGGCAGATGAGACGCCGGCACTGCCTCGCTGGCAAATAGCAGCGCACAGGCCAGCAGCATCAGCATGAGGCCGATCAGGCTACCCCTGCTGTACAGTGGCTTCGTCATGACGGTACTCCGGCTAACGCGGGCCGGGCCGGCCCGCGCAAGGTTGGCCGCAACGCCGCCATACCGGTACTGGCTGGCGGCACGGGCGGCTTACTGGGACAGCACCCACTTCACCAGTACCTTCAGGTCGGCGTCAGGCAGTTGCGGATTGGGTGACATCGGCACCGGGCCAAAGCTGCCGGCGCCGCCTTTCTTCACTTTTTCTTCCAGCTTGGCCTGCACGTTTTGGCCTTTGTACTTGCTGGCGATGTCCTTGAACGACGGGCCGACCACCTTCTTGTCCATGCTGTGGCAGGCCAGGCAGTTGTACTTCTTGGCCAGCTCCGGTGAGGCCTGGGCGGTGGTGGCCAGCAGCAGGCCGGCGGACAGCAGCATGGCAGTAAGCAGAGAGGTTTTCATGTTGACTCCTTGGGCGGGCCGCAGCCCGCCGTGATGGTTGGATCAGTAAACGTCGTGTTGGGTGTTGAACACGTTGAACTTGCCAGTCGGGGTAATCAGGCGCTTGTCCTTGATGACGGCCTTGCACTGGCGGGTCTTGTCGTTGACCACCACGATGGCCGACTGCTTGTTCTTGGCGCTCCACACCGAGAACCACACCTCGTCACCGGCCTTGTTGTACTCCGGCTGCACCACACGCTTGGCACCGTCATCGTCCAGGCTGGCACACGCGGCGATGTCGATGACTTGCGGCGGCTTGTCCAGCTGGCGGATGTCGTACACCGCCACGCTCTGGCTGACCTTGGCGTCCGGGTTAAGCGGGGTATCCACCCACAGATTGCTGGATTTCGGATGCGTCTTGATGAACAGCGAGCCGCCGCCCTGCCCTTTGAAGGTGGCAACCGCCTTCCACGCGTACTGCGGGTGTTTCGCCGGGTCAGTGCCGATCAGCGTCACCTCGTCGCTGCCCAGATGCGAGGTGCTCCATACCGGGCCGTACTTGGGATGCACGAAGTTGGCCCCGCGCCCCGGGTGCGGAATCTTGCCCACGTCGACCAGAGCGGCCAGCTTGTCGGTCTTGGTATCCACCACCGCAATCTTGTTGGAAGCGTTGGCCGCCACCAGGAAATAGCGGCCGCTGCTATCGAAACCGCCATCGTGCAGGAACTTGGCCGAGTCGATAGTGGTGGTTTTCAGGTTGGCCAGGTCGCTGTAGTCCACCATCATAATCTTGCCGGTTTCTTTGGCGTTGATCACGAACTCGGGGCGGTAGTGGCTGGCCACGATGGACGCCACGCGCGGCTCGGGGTGGTACTCGTTGTCCACGGTCATGCCACGGGTGGACACGATCTTGCGCGGCTGCAGCGTGTCGCCGTCCATGATCACGAATTGCGGCGGCCAGTAGGTGCCGGCCACGGCAATCTTGTCTTCGAAACCCTTGTACTTGGAGGTTTCCACCGAGCGCGCTTCCAGCCCCACTTTCACCTCGGCCACGTTGTCCGGTTTGGGCAGCCACAGGTCGATCAGGTTGAGGCGTGCATCGCGGCCGATCACGTACAGATAGCGGCCGGACTTAGACAGCCGCGAGATGTGCACCGCATAGCCGGTCTTGACGATGTTGATGATCTGTTTGCTGTCGCCGTCGATCAGCGCCACCTCGCCGCTGTCGCGCAGCGTTACCGAGAACAGGTTGTCCAGGTTGTAGTTGTTCATCTTGCGCGTCGGGCGCTTGTCTACCGGCAGGTAGACCTTGCGCGACTTCTCGATGTCGGCCAGCGAAAACTCGGGCGGTGTTGGCGGCTCCTGCTGGATGTAGCGCGCCATCAGGTCCACATCCTGCTCGCTCATCTCGCCGGAGGTCTGCCAATTGGGCATGCCGGCCGGGCTACCGTAGGCGATGAAGATCTTCAGATAATCGGTACCCTTACCCAGAGTAATATCTGGAGTAAGCGGTTTACCAGTAGCTCCCTTGCGCAGCACACCGTGACAGCCGGCACAACGCTCGAAATAAATCTGACGAGCCCGTGCAAACTCAGCCTTAGTCATAGGCGGTGCTTTGGGGTTGATATTCTGATGCATGTCCTCGCCTGCGAGCGGCGAACCGCCAGCCTGATAGGCTGCCTCAGCCGGACTGACAGGTTTGTTGGCCGCATCGGCATAGGCCAGTGCAGCTGCAAAGGGCAGGGTTGCCAATAAAACGCCTTGGGCCACGGTACGGATCCTGAAGCTTGTCATGATGCTCTCCACCACGCTATGAGGGAATTCATGCGTGCATCATCCGCCCCGTCTCAGCACATCATCATTGATTCGAATCAACGCTTTCCAGCCCGGTAAAACGCGCCAGCTCCTCGGTGCTGAAGCCCCAGTCCCCCTGCAGGTACCAGTCGTCGCCCAGCAGCTCGGCCGGATGCTGGGTGCGGCCGCAGCCGTTGCCGCATTGCAGGTCGCTGGCCGCACAATACTTGTCGCAGCCCCAACACAGGCGCTCGGGATGGGCGGGGTGAATGGGGAATTTGCGGCGCATGGCACACTCCGGTACACGGGTTTCAGGCAGTCAGGCTGGCGTACAGGCTAGTCAGCACCTGCGGCAGGCGGTGGGCGTCGTGTACCACGCTGTAACCGCGCTTGCCGAACAGGTGCGGCAGGTAGTCGCCGGCCTCGCGGTCGACGGTGACACAAAACGGAATCAGCCCGGCGCGGCGTGCTTCCAGCACCGCCTGGCGGGTGTCTTCCACGCCGTAACGGCCTTCGTAGTGGTCCAGGTCGTTGGGTTTGCCGTCGGACACGATCAGCAACAAGCGGCGCTGGGCAGGCTGCTGCAATAGGATGGTGGTGGACTGGCGGATAGCGGCGCCCATCCGGGTGTAGTAACCGGGGCGAATGGCCAGAATGCGCCCGCGTGCGGCATCGTCGTAGGGTTCACCGAAATCTTTCAGCAGCAGGTAGCGTACCTCGCTGCGCCGCAGTGACGAAAAACCGTACAGGCCGAAGGCGTCACCGCAGGCCGCCAGTGCTTCGGCAAATAGCAGCAGGCTGTCACGGATGACGTGAATCACCTGCCCGGCCTCGCCCAGCCAGCTTTCGGTAGACAGCGACAGGTCGGCCAGCAGCAGGCAGGCCATGCTGCGCCCGGCGGGCGGCCATGCCTGGTACAACGGCGGTTCGGCCACGGCCACACCGCTGCGTTGTTCGGCCAAGAAGCGGATGATGCGGTCCAGGTCCAGGTCCGGCCCGCTGGCTTCACCGCTTTTGCGGCTGCGCTCGGGTGACAAGGCCTGGAATTGCCGCCGCAAACGCCGGGCGGCCGCCTGCAGTTTGTCCGGCAAAGGTGCCGGGCTGGCATCACGTGGCAGCATCGGCTGTAAGCGGCAATGGTCGGCCACCAACCGCTCGCGGCGGTAGTCCCATTCCGGCAGCAGCAAACCGTCGCCCAGCGGCGTGTCGTCGTAAGCGGCAGCCGGCAGGTCGAGGTCAAACTTCAGCCGGCTGGCGCGGGTCTTGCCGTCGCGGCTGACGGTGAGGCGATCCATGTCTTCGGCGGCGGCACCGTCGTCAGGCTCGTCCTCGTCCTGGTGACGGTTGACGCGCACGTAGTCGTCCCAGGTAAAGATGCTTTCGGCGCGAAACTGCAGCAACATGCCGTTCTTGCGATCGTCCGGGTTATCGCGGCGGGCACGGTAGCGGCGCCGGGCTTTGCTGTCCCGGCTGTCGCCATGGCCCTGCTCCGGCTGCTGGCCGTCGTCCTGGTTAGCCGCGGCAGCAGACGGGGGTGACGGGTGCAGCCACAGCGGCACCGGCTGCGGTGGCGGGCTGCCAGCAGGCAGAGCTGTCGCTGTACCCGGTTGCAACAGCGCGTGGCGGATGGCCTGCTCGGCGGCCTGGCCGGTACCGTTTGCCGGCCAGTTGCGTAGCGGCAGCAAGGCCGCTACCAGCCGCTGGTACAAGGTCGCCAGCCCCGGCATGGTGGCCAGGCAGCGCGCCGTGCCCTCGCTATTGCTTTGCAGCCAGTCGCCCTGCGCTGGAGGCTGCGCGGCCAAGGCCATCAGCCAGAAATACAGGCCGCGGTTGAGCGCGGCGTCCGGGTACAGGTCGATGCGCTCGGGCAGGTACAGCGCCTGTCCGTCGCGCCAGGCCAGCTCGACGTGGGTGTCGATACCGGCAACACGTGCCAACCAGCGGCGGCGGGCGCCGTGTGCCGTGCCTACTGCGCTGCGGATGGCCAGGCCGGGGTCGCCGCCCATGGCACGAAAAAACAGCAACGCTTGCGGCGCCACGTCATCCAGCAATACCGCCGCTTGCGGGTAGCCGGGGTAGGCGGCACGGCGCACCAGCCGGTCCCACCAGCTGCCGACGAGGTCTTCCATGTCAGGCTCCGAACTGTGTATCCACTACCGCCATCAGCGCGGCCAACGTATCCGGCTCGTCCGATAACGGCTCCACCAGCGCTACCCGGCAGGCAGTACGGGCGGCCATGCCGCTAGCGATCAGCTTGGCGGCGTACACCAGCAGGCGGGTACTGACCGCTTCGTCCAGGTGATAGCCGCCCAAGCGGCGCAACTGGGCGGCCAGCGCCACCAGCCGGCGCGCCAGCGCCTCGTCGGCGCCGCCCTCTTCGCGCAGTACGGTCAGCTCTACCGCCGGCGGCGGAAAGTCGAACGCCAGCGCCACGAAGCGCTGCCGGGTGGAGGGCTTCAGCGTTTTCAGCACGTGCTGGTAACCGGGGTTGTACGATACCACCAGCATGAAACTGGCGGGTGCGGCCAACTGTTCGCCGGTGCGCTCGATGGGCAGGATGCGACGATCGTCGGTGAGCGGGTGCAGCACCACAGTGGTGTCCTTGCGCGCTTCTACCACTTCGTCCAGATAGCAGATGCCGCCAGCGCGCACGGCACGGGTGAGCGGGCCGTCGCACCACTGGGTATTGCCGGCGGCAATCAGGTGGCGGCCTACCAGATCGGCAGCCGACAGGTCATCGTGGCAGGACACGGTAAACAGCGGCAGGCCCAGCCGGGCGGCCATGTGTGCCACGAAGCGGGTTTTGCCGCAGCCGGTGGGGCCCTTGATCAGCAGGGGCAGTTGCTGGTGCCAGGCCGCCTCGAACACCTCGCATTCGTCGGCCAGCGGTTGGTAGAAAGGCAGCGGTGCCGCAGCGGCGGCTCGGTGGGGCGCGTTCATAGCAACTCCGGCAGGAAAGTCAGCAAGATCCCGCCACACACCAGCAGCAGCCAGCCGTGCACGGCTGCACGCAGCCAGAGCGGCGCGCGGCGCAAGCCCATGTAGTGCTCGGCCACCAGCGTGCCCTTCAGCCAAGCGCCGCCCAGTGCCAGTGTCAGCAACAGCGGGCCGGGGGCCAGCGTGTCGGCCAGCCGTGCCAGCGCAGCGGTGAGCAACAGCAAGGCCAGCCAAAGGCGCCAGTAAATGCGGTGAACGTGGAGGGATGTCATGGCAGCAGCCTACCGGTGCCCTGCCGGCTCTGCCTTGATACGCAATAAGAAAACGCCACCCTCCTAGCGGGCGGTGTACAGCAGGGCGAACAGCACCAGCCACACCAGGTCCACCATGTGCCAGTAGGCGGCAACGGTTTCCACACCGTCATGGTTGGCCGCGTAGGCGCCCTGCCCGGCCCGCCACCACACCGCAGCCACAATAACCATGCCCAGCAGCACGTGCAGGTAATGAAAGCCGGCCAGCGACAGGTAGAACATCCAGAAACTGTTGCTGGACAGATTGATGCCGGCGGCAAACAGCGCCCCCAGCTCATGGCCTTTCAGCAGCACGAAGCCGCTGCCGCACAGCAGGCAGGCCAGCAACCAGCGCCGCCCTGCCTGCCCCCGCCCGGCCGCATAAGCGCAGCAGGCATTGAATACGGCCGCGCTGCCACTAAGCAGCAGCACAGTATTGGCCAGTGCCGGCCACAATGGCAGGCCGGCCTGCTGACGGGCAAACAGCTGCGGCTGCTGCAGCCGGGCGTAAACGCAGGCGGCAAACAGCAGACTAAACACGGCCAGCTCCGCCAGGATGAAAAACCACATGGCCAGGTCGCCGGGTACCCGGCGTGGCGTGGCCGGCATGGGGTGGGACATATCGCCTCCGCAAAAAACACGCTGCCCGGCGCATGCCAGAACGCACGCGGGCAGACAGGGGTTGCAGGGAGAAAAAACGCAAGACGGTGGCGCCGCAGACAGCGGTAAGCGGCCAAAAAGGGCGCAGATCTGCGCCCCTTCAGGTTCAAGCCCGGCACTTCCAGCGCCGCAGATGGCGTGCCGGCAGCCCGGTGCCCGGCTTAGCGGGCTTCGTCCTTGCCGACGAAGAAACTGATGATGTACAGCAGCAGGCCGATGAAGAACACGACGCCGGCCCCTTCACGCAGCCAGTAGAAGAACGCCAGTTTGTCCTGAGTGGCCATGAACGACAGCGGGGTATCGCCCATGCGCTGCATCCACACTTGCAGGATGCCGGCGGCGGTGAGGAACAGCGTGATGAACACCATGGCGATGGTCATCAGCCAGAACGACCACATTTCCACCACCTGGGCGCGATTGCTGTTGGCCTCGCGCCCGCGCATCAGCGGCATGGCGTAGGAGATCATGGTCATTACCACCATGGCGTAGGCACCGTAGAAAGCCATGTGACCGTGACTGGCCGTAATCTGCGTGCCGTGGGTCAGGTAGTTCACCGGCGCCAGCGTGTGCAAGAAGCCCCACACGCCCGCCCCCAGGAAGGACATCACGCCGGTACCCAGCGCCCACAGCACGGCGGCCTTGTTGGGGTGCTCGCGGCGACGCTTGTTCACCATATTGAAGGCGAACAGGGTCATCATAAAGAACGGAATCGGCTCCAGTGCCGAGAAGGCCGACCCCCACACCTGCCAGTAAGCCGGCGTACCGATCCAGAAATAGTGGTGGCCGGTACCGATGATGCCGGTAATCAGCGTCATGGCAATGATCACGTACAGCCATTTTTCGATCACTTCACGGTCCACGCCAGTCACTTTCACCAGTACGAAGGCCAGCATGGCACCCATGATCAGTTCCCACACGCCTTCCACCCACAAGTGCACCACCCACCACCAGAAGTACTTGTCCAGCACCAGGTTATGCGGGTTGTAGAACGAGAACAGGAAGAAAATCGCCAGCCCCCACAGCCCCAGCATCATCACCATGCTGATACTGGTCTTGCGGCCTTTCAGTACCGTCATGCTGAGGTTGAACAGGAAGGACAGCGCCACCAGCACGATGCCGATCTTGGTAATGGTGGGCTGCTCCAGGAATTCCCGCCCCATGGTGGGCAGCAGATCGTTGCCCGTCATCTGCGCCAGCGTGGCATAGGGCACCGCCAGGTAGCCGACGATGGTCAGCGCCCCCGCTACCAGGAATACCCAGAACGTGGCGATGGCCAGTTTGGGGCTGTGCAGCTCGCGTTCCGACTCTTCTGGAATCAGGTAATAACCGGCACCCATGAAGCCGAACAGCAGCCACACGATCAGCAGGTTGGTGTGCACCATGCGCGCCACGTTGAACGGAATGGCCGGAAACAGAAAGTCGCCGATCACGTACTGCAGGCCCATCACCAGGCCAAAAATGATCTGGCCGACAAACAGGCCGATGGCGGCCGTGAAATATGGCTTGGCCACCACCTGCGAGCGGTACTTGAGCTGGACGTTGGCCGCAGACGGCGTGGTTTGCCGACCTGCTGCCGAAGCAAGGGATGTCATGTGTTTCTCCCGTTAAGGTAAAGGGCTGGATACGTTGGCCGCACCCGCTGGTACGGCGGACTGGTCTAGCCTTCGATGTTCGGCGGCCAGTTATTGGTGTTGATCTGGCTGCTGTACTTCAGGAATGCCACCAGGTCGTCGATCTGGGCATCGGTCAGGTGGAAATTGGGCATCTGCCGACGGCCCGGTGCCCCGGTGGGCTGCGCCTTGATCCAGGCCTTGATGAACTCCGGCCCGCGACGCTGGTAGACGTTGCCCAGCTCCGGCGCAAAGTAGGCGCCCTCGCCCAGCAAGGTGTGGCAGCCGATACAGTTGTTCACCTCCCACAGGTTCTTGCCGCGCGCCACCTGTTCGGTGAGGTTGGCGCGGTTATCGCGCTTGGGCAGGGCCTGCACGGTGTCGAACGTCAGTGCGACAAACAGCAGGAAGAAAAACACCGCCCCTCCGTAGAAAATGTTTCGTGCGGTTGACTTGGTAAAACTGGTGCTCATCGCAGCCTCCCATCATGTGTACCGGAACCCCGGCATTCAGGGCGGACTGTACGTTTCGGGGTATCCGGATAGCATTGATTCGAATCAACGATTTCCAGGCGCTGCCCTTCCTACACTGACGACCTCAACACCAGAGGAGCCGCCATGAACACCGCGCAACCGTTTTCCCACGCTACCCCGCTACAGGCCGGCGAAGTCAGCCTGGTGGGCGCAGGCCCCGGCGACCCGGACCTGCTGACCCTCAAAGCACTGCGCCGCCTGGCCGAGGCCGACGTGGTGCTGTACGACTTGCTGGTCAGCCCCGACATCCTGGCGCTGGCCAACCGCCAGGCCGAGCTGGTTTGCGTTGGCAAGCGTGCCAACCGACACACACTGCCACAGGCTGCCATACACCAGCTAATGGTGGATTACGCGCGCCAAGGCCGGCGAGTGGTCAGACTGAAGGGGGGAGATCCACTGCTCTTCGGCAGGGGCGGTGAAGAGCTGACCGCACTAGCAGCAGAAGGCATACGCTGTGAAGTCGTGCCAGGTATCAGTGCAGCGCTGGGTGCAGCTGCAAGCTGCGGCATTCCACTTACCCATCGCGACTGCGCGCAAGGAGTAATATTGGTCACAGGCCACCGCCGTGAAGGTGAATTAGCACTGAACTGGACACAAAGAACCGACTGCAGAGAGACCATCGTGGTGTACATGGGGCTAGGTGAGGCGGCTGCTATCGCTGGCAACCTGATGGAGCATGGTCGGCTACCTGGCACGCCTGTAGCAGTGATAGAAAACGCCACGACGCCGCAACAGCGGGTGTGCTGTACAACGCTTGCCGGCCTTGCCGATACCGTGCAACGCCAGCTAATTATACCTCCGGCGCTATTACTCATTGGAGAAGTGGTAAGACTCTACCCCTTGCTATCACCCTCTTTACCAGGAGTTAGCACTAGTCAGTCCAGCTAAACATCCTGAGATAAATGACTAAGGCGTATCCTCAACCCTTAAACACTCATCCGGGCAATTGCAGGGTCAATACGACACCACTAAAGTCAGGCAGCATTTGACTCTGCAGCTGTACCCCCTGCTCCGCCAGCAGAGATGCCAGTGGCCCTGGAAAATGAGGAAGCACATAAGCCAATTGCTTTCCAGGCTTCGCCTCATCGACCTCTGCTAAAATAATTTCCAGTGGCCCAGGTGGTGCTAAACCGCGCAAGTCACGTGGCCTCATGCATCACCCAATCCATAAAAGAGCGCAGGAATAAAGCCTAGCAAATAGCATGGCAAAACACTCCGAATAAACGATGGCGGTAGTATCGCCGCCATCCAATACGGGCGGAATGATCCGTATCAAGGCTTTACTTACCCGCTACCTCTTTCGGCGTAGCCCCCCCCTGCTGATAGCGTATCGGCAAGGCCTCATCGTCGGCCTACACTGCGGTCAACTACCCTAGGAATACCGCCATGTCCGCTATTCACGATTTCAGTGGCCTGCTACAGGCTGCAAGTCAGCAAGCTGCACCGCAGCGTCTATTATTCGCCTTTTGCCAGCGCCGTCTGCATGACGACCATCAACCAGCTGAAGCTGAACGCTTTGCGGCCGGTGAAGGTGGCATTTTGCAACCCGTGCTTTGCGTCGATAAAACCCCTGCCGAGCTAACCGACTTTGCAACGCTGCAGCGTGATGCCGATGCTCTGGATCACCGCTGGGAGGTAGTGTTTGTCGCTGCGATCGATGACAGCGGTAGCGCCACAGCAGATGCACCCCTCAAACGCATGATCCAGACTATACAAACTGGCGGTGATATTGCGCGCTACCTTGCGTTTAACCGTGCGGGCCAGCCGCTTCGTTTCCTGTAACACCTACAGAAAGGATTCGTCATGCTGACCGACCGTTTTGGCCGCAGCGTGGACTACCTGCGCATTTCAGTAACCGATCGCTGTGATCTGCGCTGTACCTATTGCATACCTAAAGGCTTCAAAGGTTTCGAAGAGCCAGCTAACTGGCTAAGTTTTGATGAAATCAGCCGGGTAGTCGCTGCCTTTACACGCCTGGGCACACGCCGCTACCGTCTCACCGGCGGCGAACCCCTATTACGCCGCAACCTGCCGAATCTTGCTGCACAGCTAGCCTCGCTACCAGGTGTGGATGACTTGTCTCTCACCACTAATGGCACCCAACTGGTACAGCAAGCAGAAGCATTGCACGCTGCTGGCGTACAACGGCTGAATGTCAGTCTTGATTCTCTGCGCGAAGATTGTGTCCATGGCATTACCGGCAGTCACTGCTTGCAACAAGTACTTGATGGCCTACAAGCGGCACGCGAAGTAGGCTTTACCAGCATCAAGATCAATATGGTGCCGCTGGCCGGTATCAATGAAGATGATATCGAACCGATGGTGGCTTACTGCATGGCCCATGGTTTAATCCTGCGCTTGATTGAGGCCATGCCAATGGGGCACACCGGCCAGCAAACTCGCGGAGTGGTTCTGCAGCCGATACTGGATCGCCTACAACAACGCTTTGGCCTACGGCCCAGCTGCAAAACGCTAGGAGGGGGGCCCGCTCGCTACTGGGAAAGCGCAGATGGTGGCTTTACCTTGGGCTTGATTACCCCAATGTCACAGCACTTCTGTGCTAGCTGCAACCGTGTTCGGCTATCGGTAGACGGCACCTTGTACATGTGCCTGGGACAAGAGGAACGTTTTGAACTACGTCCATTGCTAAGAGAGGGCTGCAGTGATAGTGAACTTGACAATGCCATCCGCACTGCGATCGAGCTCAAACCACAACAACACACTTTCAACGAAGCACCTACCCGCATAGTACGCTTCATGTCGATGACCGGAGGCTAAGCATGGCACTCGATGATCCGCTGCTGCAGGGCTTTCGCCGCTTTCAGCAAGAGTACTTCTCTCCAGACAACCCCGTCTACGCCGGCCTATGCCAGGGCCAGCACCCTGCAACGCTAGTGATTGCTTGCTGTGACTCACGAGTTCACCCTCCTGCACTCATGGGCAGCCAACCCGGTGAAATGTTCGTCATACGCAATGTCGCTAACTTGGTACCGCCATACAGCCCGCACAATGAACACGCCAGCGTGGCGGCTGCGTTGGAATTCGCAGTACTTAGCCTGAAGGTTGGCCGCATCATTGTCATGGGACACTCAGGTTGTGGTGGGATCCAGGCCTTGCTCCAACGCAGTACACCACGCGATAGCGCCCTCACACGCTGGCTGGCTATAGCGGAACCAGCACGAGAACTAACTTACCGCCACCATGCAGGGGACAATGCCACCGTGCAAACTCGTCAATGCGAGCAGGCAGCCATCCTGGTATCACTGAGCAACTTGCTGGGCTACCCGTGGTTGGCTGACCGCGTCAAGACGGGACAACTTATGCTGAATGGTTGGTACTTCGATATGCATGAAGGTGCACTTTGGGGTCTGGACGCTGAAAGCCACCGTTTCGTTCCACTAGTTTGCCCGCTTGAACGGGCAGACTGCTAACGCCTCCTCCTTTTGGCGGATTGCCGAAGCGATCAAAGCGCATTAAGGTGAAACCATCCCAAATCGCGCGCTCCCACTATGCACTTTTCCGCCCCCGAAGCCATGCGCAGTCTATCCGGCAAGCTGCTGGGACTCACCATTGTCTGGCTACTACTGGCCATGACATCTATTGGCTATACCCTTATTCTGTCCTGGAAACTTGAAGGAGGTGCTGCTGCCATTAATGATGCGGGCAGCCTGCGCATGCGTAGTTATCGTGTAGCGCTGATGGTCAGCGAAGGTGCCAGCTCAGCCAGCATCACCCATGAGGAAAAGCAGTTTGCAGACACCATGACACGGCTACAGCGCGGAGATCCTGCTCGACCATTATTCCTACCGGACAATGCTGCAGTGCGCCAGCAAGCCGTATTGATCTTGAAACAATGGCAATACCAGATTCTCCCCATGCTGGAGCAAGCAAGGCGCGGCCAGGTCACAGGCCCCACCATGCCGATACTAGATATCAGCGGATTTGTAGAACAAATAGACCGCCTAGTACGCCTAGTGGAAGAAGATAACGCCAAAAACACTACATTACTTCGGTTGTTTCAAATGGCCCTCATGGCGATGGCCATCATCGGTGCCATCACGATGATGTACCTTCTATTTCTGCTTATCATCCGTCCGTTAAATACCTTGGGCGAAGGGATAGTACAGCTACGTGACGGACAGCTGGCTACACGTGTGCCCGTAGTAGGGAACGATGAGCTGGCTGATATTTCACACGGATTCAACCAGATGGCCAGCCGCTTGCAAGAGCTATACACCACACTGGAAGATAAAGTACGCGACAAAACCCGCTCCCTAGACGAAAAGAACCGTCAACTAACTGCACTTTACGGTATTACCGCTTACTTGCATGAAGCTCACGAATTGGCAGATATGGGCCGTGGTTTTATCGAGCAACTCATGAAACTCACCGGGGCTGATGCAGGCAGCATCCGACTCGTAGACAGTAAGCGAGGCCGATTGGAACCCCTAGCACAGTTGGGTTTACCTGTACCTTTGCAGCAAGAGAATGACTGCCAGCAAATTAACGGCTGCTACTGCGGCGATGCCGTAGCTCAGCCACAAGCCATCGTACGGCTCTTTCGCAAGCTACCTAGCGATGAAGAGAAGCATTGCCAACAAGCTGGTTTCTCAAGCGTAGCTATTTTCCACATTCGTGCCAAGCAGCAGAACGTTGGTATCTTTACCCTCTATTTCCGCCACGCCACACAGCTACCGCAGCATGAACAGTTTCTCATAGAGACCCTAGGGAATCACTTAGGTGTAGCCATAGAAAACCAACGTCTGGCCGCACGCGACCGCCAGTTTGCCGTATCAGAAGAGCGCAATCTAATGGCGCAAGGCTTGCATGACAGCATCGCGCAGTCACTATCATTTCTGAACTTGCAGGTACAAATGCTGGAAAGTGCCTTGCCTGCCTATCTCAGCCCTGAAGCACGTGAAAATCTAGCATTCATCCAAGCAGGTGTTCAAGAGTGCTACGAAGACGTGCGCGAGCTACTACTGAATTTCCGTACTCGCATTAGCAAGCAAGACTTTCTAGCTGCTGTAGACAGCCTGTTGCAGCGCTTTGAAACTCAGGCTCGCGTGCTGACACAATTCAACATCAGTGGTAACGGTCTCCCACTCACGCCAGATCAGCAACTACAGATGATCTTCATTCTGCAAGAAGCACTATCGAACGTACGCAAGCACGCACAAGCGCAGCGCGTAGATATACGTATAAGCAACGAAGACGACTTCGTCATGGAAATTGCTGATGATGGCTGTGGCTTCGATGACAAATTGATGGAAGCCCGTAAAGACCGTCATGTCGGACTCTCCATCATGCAGGAACGCGCGGCTCGCATCCATGCCAGCATTCAGTTCACCCCCCGGGCAGGCAACGGCACCATGGTGACAATTACCCTGCCCCGCACAGAAAGACAAGCCGCATGACCCCCCTCCTTCGTATACTGCTAGTCGATGATCACACCCTTTTCCGTAGCGGCCTCAAAGCCTTGCTTCAACGCCAAGCTGACTTGGAAGTAATCGGCGAAGCCGCAGATGGCCTGGAAGGTGTCAAAAAAGCAGAGCAACTCAAACCTGACATCGTTCTACTGGATTTGGACATGCCGGTCATGAACGGCCGCGATGCACTGGCACAGATGCTCGTTAGCCAACCCGAGTTAGCTGTGCTGATGCTGACCGTATCCGAAGACGGAGAAGACCTAGCCGAGTGTATGAAGACTGGCGCTCGGGGCTACCTGCTGAAGAATATTAATGCTGACTTCCTTCTGGACAGCATCCGTCGTGCAGTGGATGGCGATAGTGTGTTATCACCGGAAATGACAGCCAAGCTAGTAGCTCGACTACGTACACCAATACCTGTCGCACCACAAAGTGAGCTGGACAGCCTAACACCGCGTGAGCGCGAAACACTTAGCCACCTTGCTCGCGGTGGAAGCAACAAAGAAATTGCTCGCGCTCTAGACCTAGCCGAGAGCACAGTGAAAGTGCACGTGCAGAACATTCTGCGCAAGCTGGGCATCAGCAGCAGGGTACAAGCTGCTGTGTACGCAGTAGAGCACGGCCTGGAGAAGCTCTAGTCCGGATACCTTGGCAAGAATTACAATATTCTTGTCTGTTTGTAGTGTCTCTTAAGTATTAAAAAAGCCACGCGCTTAACGCGTGGCTTTTTGTGATAAGAGTACACAGGACTCAGTCAACCTTACCATCCAACCGCGGCTGAAGGTACATGGGAATCACACGTACCGCCCAGACAAACAACACCGCCAACCAAGCAAGTGACGCAAATGCAAGCCAACCGGCGTGGTTACCAACTATCGCCAGAAAGACACGCCATAGAGCGATAAGGTACAACAGTACGTAAAGAACCACAAAGCCGCGGTCAGCCTGTAGTGGGCGACCACTGTGGCCAAGACTGACTCGCGTGACAAACGCCATCAGCATGGTACCCGCAAAACCCAGCCCCAATGCATGCACTGGCGCAGACCCCACCGGCTGACCTAGTGCAGAAGCGGCTTGCAGCAACAGCGCAGGTACCAACCAAACGAAACTGAAATGCAACATGGCCAGCAGGCGGTTCTGCAAGCTGACGCGCAGGCCCCAGCGAGCACTAGTGTAGGCCAGGCTACCAGCCATTAGCATAGCAAGTACCGCCTCCAACTTATGCAATCCGGCCAAGTTAGCCACCGCCAGCAATACGCAGCAGGCCAGCCAGCAGTGCAACAAATGCGCAGGCCGCCACGATTGATGAGTGGGTAAGACCGCCTGTGTGAAAAACGGTAGCATGCGATGCGAAACCGTCAGGAATACCGGCAGTAAAAAGCACCAAAACAAGCCCTGCCGAGCTGCTGCCCACCAGATGTCGTTGCCGCTGATCACCCAGCAGCAAGCGAACAGCATAGCACCTAACCCGCCAAGCATAGCCAGCAGTATGGCAACTCCATGAAGCCGATCAGTTATTTGGCTGCGATGGCAGATTGCCGCCCAGCGCCAGCAGCTACCAGCCCATTGGGCCACAATCAGCAGCAGCCCTGGCAACGGCCAGACACCGCCCAGCATGAAACCGAGCAGCGCTAGCCAGATACCCACGAGGGCTAGCAGCGCCTGCGACAGATTTCCCCGCTTGGGCGTGCCATCGGCTACGCTCAGCCAACGCGGACCAGCGGTAAACACAAAACCCTGCATGAACAGAGGAAACACAGCCAGTGGTGTCAACAGCCCGTGCACCGGAACAGCCGCGTAGGCCTGTTGAGGTGCCAGTAGCCAGGTCAGCGCCCACCAGAGGCCTTGGCTAAGTACAGCCAGCACGCCCGCCAGAAAGAACGCTCGGTGAGGTACGCTATCAAGACGGGTACGTAAACTCAGCGGCGGTGCTGATGGCACCGCTTGCGGGCTGAGCCTGATGCGCCCAGAGGCAGCAGGCTGCACATTCAGGGTTGGCCGCATGTTTTAGCCCCCGCTACAACCGCAGCCACCACCCCCACCACCACAACTGCCGACTGGCGGCGGCGTGGCGTCATCCTGGTCCGAACCGGCCGGGAAGACCGAGAAATCGAATACCACTTCACCAGGCTGCTGCGAAACAGCCACGATCTGCACCTGATCCTGGTAGCGCTGACGAATTTGCTGCAGCAGTGGCACAGGCTCGTGATCGTTGACGAAGCGCATAATTTCACCGCGATTCAGTTGCTCCAGCGCACCAAATATGGCGGCATGACGAAAGCGCTTGGCGACGCCACGTGCGTCGAATAAATGTACGGTTAGGTCTTGCATATTTGCTATCCACAGGGTTGAACTTGCTTAGCATGTTACGGGGAGCAGAGTCATACTTCCTTGAGACAGGATAAGGACTTCAGCTCGGCAAGGCGGTCTCGGCTTGCCAGTGCCCGCTGTGTCCCCCTTGCTTTTCCAACAGTCGTATGCCACCGATCCGCATACCTCGATCGATAGCTTTCAGCATGTCGTACACCGTGAGCAAGCCGGCCATCACCGCGGTCAGCGCTTCCATTTCCACACCGGTGCGGCCAACAGTCTCAGCCGTCACCACCAAACTCAGACGGCACGCCGTATCGTTATAGCGAAAGGTGACAGCAACATGAGTCAACGCCAGCGGATGACAAAGGGGAACAAGGTCAGCCGTACGCTTACTGCCCTGAATAGCCGCTAGGCGGGCGATGCCCAGCACATCGCCCTTCTTACTGTTGCCGGCCTGCAGTACAGCGTATGTGTCGGCATGCATGTCGATATGACCGCAGGCCACCGCCGTGCGGCGGGTTTCTGCCTTATGGCCAACATCCACCATATGGGCTTGGCCGCTAGCATCGAAATGAGTAAGATTGCTCATACGCCTGCACCCCAGCCG
This sequence comes from beta proteobacterium L13, assembly GCA_000335715.1. Lineage (GTDB taxonomy): Bacteria > Pseudomonadota > Gammaproteobacteria > Burkholderiales > Chromobacteriaceae > Vogesella. The sequence goes on along the minus strand of AMYZ01000001.1, from coordinate 239,961 downwards.
TATACTGGCAGTAAGGTACCTGGCTCTACCACTTGCCCAGGCTGCAGCCGCGCTAGCCCGTCTGACCATACGCAGGACGACAGCACTGCCGAGCCCTGTTGTGGGTAGGCATGCAACACGTGGCTGGTGCCATCTGGCACCACGCGTACCCGCAAGAATTCCTCCCGCCGCGGGTCTGGCCTTGGCCAGCGAAAGCTGGCTGGCAACCAACCCTGCGGCTGCCAGCGAGGTAGCACCTCGCCTTGACGGGCACGCAGAAAGTCTCTCACAAGCACGATAAAGCCCACCCAGGCAGCCACTGGATTACCGGGCAAACCGATAAAGTCAGCCTGCCCTACGCGCCCAAATGCCAGCGGCTTGCCCGGCTTGATCGCGACTCGCCACTGCTGTAGCTCGCCTTCGGCGCAAACCGCCGCCTTGACGTGATCTTCCTCGCCAACCGATACACCGCCACAGGTCATTACCACATCGGCAGCCTGGCCAGCATCGCGCAACAGTTGCCGCGTGTCGGCCAGTCGATCCGGCACAATACCCAAATCCAGCACCTCACAACCCAACGCCCGCAGGGCAGGCACCAGCCAGTAGCGATTAGCGTTATAGATGTGCCCAGGCAAAGCAGGTCTCCCCGGTTCTTGCAGTTCGTCACCAGTAAAAAACACAGCCACACGCAACTGCGTGTAGACCGGCAATGAGGCCACGCCCACAGATGCGGCCAAACCCAGATGAGCCGGTTTAAGGCGTAGACCACCGGCCAGTACGCTGCTGCCGTCGGTGATATCCTCGCCACGGCGGCGGATATTCAGCCCGGACCTCACCACGTCGTCAAACATCACACGTCCATCGGGTAGCGTGCTGGTGTGCTCCTGCATCACCACGGCATCGGCACCTTCGGGCAGCATTGCGCCAGTAAAAATGCGTGCCACACTAGCTGGCAATAATGGTGAAGGCAGACTGCCGGCGGGCAGACGCTGGCTAACCTCGAAAGCCACGCCTGGTTTTAGTTCGCTGCTTCGCACGGCGTAGCCATCCATAGCACTATTATCGTGCGGGGGCACATCCAAACGTGCCACTAAAGGCCGGGCTAGCACTCGATGAGCAATATCCAAAAGGGGTAGGGTTTCGCTCTGGGCCGGCGCACGGGCGCAAGCCAACAGCGCATCGCGGGTGGCATCCACGCTTTGCATACTTGTCTTTCTTGTGAAGTCATTAAAAACGACGCCGGCACAAGCCGGCGTCGTTAGCGCTGCAACCAGCAAAAGCCGGTGCTGGTTTAGCGGCGAGGACGCACCAGCTGCCAGCTGCGACCCAGGTAGCCAACGGCACCAAAGCCGCTCCAAACGTGCACGAGACGGGTAAACGGGAAAATCACGAACAAGCTCATTCCCATGAACAGATGGGCCTTGAACACTGGCGAGGCGTCAGCGATGAAACTGGCCGCATCACCACGGAAGGTCACCACGTGTTGCGCCCAGGTCATCAACAGCACCATTTCGTGACCGTCCATGTGCTGGGCGGAGACGGCGATGGTGGACAGGCCCAGTAGCAGCGTGGCCAGAATCCACAGCAGTACCAACTTGTCGCGCCAGGTGGTGTTGGCAGCCAGGCGATCGTTACCCAAACGGCGTGCCAGTAGAATAAGCACACCAATCAGGCACAACGTACCCATAATGCCGCCAGCAGTCATGGCAAAAGCTTGCTTGAAACTGTGAGTCACACCCAGTGCATCCCATACCGCTACTGGGGTCAGCAGGCCCACTGCATGGCCGAAGAACAGACCAATGATGCCGACGTGGAACAGGATGTTGCCCAGGCGCAAGCTGCCACGGTGCAGTAGCTGGCTGGATTCGCTTTTCCAGCTGTACTGTTCGCGTTCGAAGCGCACCAAGCTACCCAGCAGGAAGATCGCCAGCGCGATATACGGGTAGATCCCGAAAACGAATTGATGCAGATAGTCCATTGTTTTCTCCTTGCTGTGGCCAACCTTAACGACTGGCCACATGCGTGGTTAACGGGTAGCAGCGTGGCCCTTAGGATAAAAGTTGACTGTGGCCACAGACGGCATAGCTGGCTTCAGTAGAGGCTCCACACCGTCGACTCCGGGGCCGAAGGTTTCCAGAGCCTCGTCCATGTCGCGGACCGGCGGTACCGTCAACGGCTCGGGGGCCACTGGCGACAACCACACCAGCGCATCCAGCACCCCGGCGTAAGCCGAGCCGCTATCTGCCAGTTTCTTGGACACGTGGGCCAGCACATGTACGGCATCACCCAGTAAACGAGCGGCTTCGTCAGCCTCGCACAGCGAAATGAACTCAAGGAATAGCGGCACATAATCAGGCAGCTCATCAGCTACTGGCTCAAAGCCATGCCGACGATACTCATCAATTAAGTCCACCATGGCTTGGCCACGGGCACGATCTTCGCCATGAATGTGCTCGAACAGGTGCAGCGAATGACTGGGGTTGCGGTCGAATAGCTGTACATAGTCTTGCTGCAACTCTATCAAGTCCCCTCCTGATAACCTTGTCAGTAACGGCTGGACACCACGTAATACATCCGGCTCCACGGCAAGTGTGTTGGCCAATTCTGGAATAGCTGCTTGTAATTCAGCCTCCGGGTACACCAGTAATGTGCTCAGTGCACGGTAAACAATGCTTGGTGTCATGACTTACTCCCGGTGTTGGCTTTGCGATCGCGCCGCATATCGTGGAACACAATAGGCGTGGCCTTCTTCTTGCCAAATAAGCTAGATTCAGATGATCCGCCAGAGCAGCCGTTACCAAAGGTGAAGCCGCAGCTGGCCTTGTCATCAAAGGTGTTTTCCACCATTTCCTTATGGCTGGACGGGATAACGAAGCGGTCTTCGTAGTTGGCGATGGCCATCACCTGGTACATTTCTTCGACTTGAAGAGGTTTTAGGTGCGTGCCTTTCAACGTGGTCTCATCCACTTGCTTATGGATACTCTTGGCGCGCATGTAGCGGCGCATGGCGACCATGGTCTCCAGCGCTCTCACCACCGGCTCTTCCTTGCCGGCAGTCAGCAAATTGGCCAGATAACGAATCGGGATACGCAGGTCTTTCACGTCTGGGATGATGCCGTTTTCGCCGATCAAACCGTTTTCCATAGCACTCTGGATGGGAGATAGCGGCGGGATATACCACACCATCGGCAGCGTGCGGTATTCCGGATGCAGTGGAAATGCCACTTTCCATTCCATGGCCATCTTGTACACCGGTGACTTTTGCGCTGCGGTGAGCCAGGCTTCCGGAATGCCCTGCTTGCGAGCCTCTTCCTGCACGGTGCTGGAGTGCGGGTCCAGGAACACACCCAGTTGCGCCTCGTACAGGCTCTTCGGGTCTTCCACACTGGCGGCGGCTTCGATCTTGTCTGCGTCGTACAGCAGCACACCCAGGTAGCGAATGCGGCCAACGCAGGTTTCCGAACACACAGTAGGCTGGCCGGCCTCAATGCGCGGGTAGCAGAAGATGCACTTCTCGGCCTTACCGGTGGTCCAGTTGTAGTAAATTTTCTTGTACGGGCAGCCAGACACACACATGCGCCAACCACGGCACTTGTCCTGGTCGATCAGTACAATACCATCGTCTTCACGTTTGTAGATGGAGCCAGACGGGCAGCTGGCCACGCAGGCCGGGTTCAGGCAGTGCTCGCACAGGCGCGGCAGGTACATCATGAAAGTGTTCTCGAAGGCCGAGTACATTTCCTTCTGGATGCCCTCGAACAAGGCGTCCTTGCTGCGCTTGCTGAATTCACCACCCAGGTCGTCTTCCCAGTTCGGGCCCCATTCGATTTTGTCCATCTTCTTGCCAGTCAGCACCGATACCGGACGGGCGGTAGGCGGCGTGATCATTTCCGGCGCGTTCTGCAGGTGCTCGTAGTCGTAGGTAAACGGCTCGTAATACTCGTCGATAGCCGGTAAGTTGGGGTTAGCAAAAATATTGGCCAGAATCTTCAGCCGGCCGCCCTGACGCGGCTCCAGCTTGCCATTAGCTTTGCGTACCCAGCCGCCCTGCCACTTATCCTGGTTTTCCCAGTCCTTGGGATAGCCGATGCCGGGCTTGGTTTCCACGTTGTTGAACCAGGCGTACTCGATACCGTCGCGGCTGGTCCACACGTTTTTGCAGGTTACCGAACAGGTATGGCAACCGATGCACTTGTCGAGGTTGAGCACCATACCGATTTGGGCACGGATTTTCATGTGAAAAACTCCTTGTCTTGTGACGCTAGCAGGCTGCGGCCTGCTAGCGTCACGTATCCAGTCTGAGACGGCTTACTCGGCCAGTGGACGATCCATCCAGTCCACGTTCTTCATCTTGCGTATCACCACGAACTCGTCGCGGTTTGCGCCCACGGTGCCGTAGTAGTTAAAGCCCCAGGCCAGCTGTGCGTAGCCGCCGATCATGTGCGTGGGCTTGGTTACTGTTCGTGTCACCGAGTTGTGGATGCCACCGCGCTTACCGCTGATTTCGGCACCAGGCACGTTCACGATCTTTTCCTGGGCGTGGTACATCAGGCTCATGCCTTCTGGCACGCGCTGCGATACCACGGCGCGGGCAGTGAGCGTGCCGTTTACGTTGAATACCTCGATCCAATCGTTGTCCACGATGCCGGCCTTCTTGGCGTCAATCTCGGAGATCCACACGTGTGGGCCGCCACGGCTTAGGGTGAGCATGCGCAGGTTGTCGGAGTAAGTACTGTGGATACCCCACTTCTGGTGCGGCGTAATCCAGTTCAGTACGATTTCGCTGTTGCCATTGGGCTTCTTGCCCAAGATGGCAGCCGTGGTTTTCAGGTCCACGTGCGGGCGGTACACGCACAGGCCTTCGCCGAAGGCGCGCATCCACTGGTGATCCTGATAGAACTGCTGGCGGCCGGTGAGCGTGCGCCATGGGATCAGTTCATGTACGTTGGTGTAGCCAGCGTTGTAGCTCACCTCCTCGCTTTCCAGACCGGACCAGGTTGGCGAACTGATGATCTTGCGCGGCTGGGCCTGTACGTCACGGAAGCGGATGCTGTCGTGCTCGCGCGGCAAGGCCAGGTGAGTGTGATCACGGCCGGTTACCTTGGACAGCGCATCCCAGGCTTTTACCGCCACGTGGCCATTGGTTTCCGGAGCCAGTGTCAGGATCATCTCGGCAGCGTCGATAGCGCTATCCAGACGCGGCTGGCCGTCGGCCACCCCGCCCTGCACCGTCTTGTTGAGGCCGCGCAATACATCTACTTCGTGCGCAGTTTTCCAACCGATACCCTTGCCGCCGTTACCCACTTTTTCCAGCAAGGGGCCAATAGCGGTAAACTTGTCATAAATCTTGCGATAGTCGCGCTCAACCACCGTCATTTTGGGCATGGTTTTGCCAGGCACTGGTTCGCACTCGCCTTTTTTCCAGTCGCGCGGGTCGAACGGCTGGCCTAGCTCTTCTGGCGTATCGTGCATTAGCGGGGTCAGTACCAGATCCTTACGGGTACCCAGGTAGTCACCACCAACGTTAGTGAGCGCCTTGGCAAAACCCTTGTAGATCTCCCAGTCGCTGCGAGCTTGCCACAACGGCTGCACGGCCTCGGACAGCGGGTGGATGAAGGGATGCATGTCGGAAGTGTTCAGGTCATCCTTCTCATACCACGTAGCCGTCGGTAGCACGATGTCGCCATACAGGCAAGTGGTGGACATGCGGAAGTCCAGCACAACCAACAGGTCGAGTTTACCTTCGGCTGCCGGTCGCACGTTGATTTCGGTAGGCTTGATGCAGCCTTCCTCGCCATTCATTACCGCGTTTTGAGTACCCAGCAGGTATTTGAGGAAATACTCGTGGCCCTTGCCAGAGCTACCCAGGATGTTGGAACGCCACACGAACATGTTACGCGGGAAGTTTTTCGGGTTGTCCGGGTCGTTACAGCTCATATCCAACTTGCCAGATTTCAGCTGCGACACGGCGTAGGCCACCGGGTCTTGCCCTGCGGCTTCAGCGTCGCGCACCACGTCAAGCGGGTTGGTGGTGAGCTGTGGTGCAGACGGCAGCCAGCCCATGCGCTCGGCCTTGGCGTTGTAGTCGATCAGCGCCATATTGCCCATTTTGCCATCGGCAGTAGGAGCCAAGATTTCACCAACACCCAGTTTCTCGTGACGCCACTGGCTGGTATGGGCATAGAAGAAGCTAGTGCCATTCATCTGGCGCGATGGGCGTACCCAGTCAGAGGCAAAAGCCAGCGGTGCCCATCCTGTCTGCGGGCGCAACTTCTCCTGGCCCACATAGTGGCACCAGCCACCACCACTCTGACCGATACAACCACACATCATCAGCATGTTGATGATGCCGCGGTAGGTCATATCCATGTGATACCAATGGTTCAGCGCGGCGCCGACGATTACCATCGAGCGGCCATGTGTCTCGTCGGCATTACGAGCAAATTCCCGAGCCACCTGGATCACCATCTCTGGTTTTACGCCGGTATGCTTTTGCTGCCAAGCCGGGGTGTAGGGCACGTCGTCCATATAGTCGCGCGCCACGTTGCCGCCGCCCAGACCACGGTCGATACCGTAGTTGGCCGCCATCAAGTCGAACACAGTGGCCACCAGCGCGTCGCTACCGTCGGCCAGACGAACCCGTTTTACCGGGACGTTACGCTCCAACAGCTCGTCATGCTCGCTGCCGAAGTATGGGAAGCCCACACCCACCACGGCGTCACGCTGGTCGATCAGAGACAGGCGGGCCTTGATGTCGCGGCCATTGCCGGCACCGTCTTTTTCTTCCAGATTCCACTTGCCGCTTTGGCCCCAACGGAAGCCCACCGAACCATTGGGCGCTACCAGCTCGCCGCTAAGCTCGTCCAGCACCAGGGTTTTCCATTCGGGGTTGTTGTCCTGACCCAGGTTGTCCACCAGGTTGGATGCACGCAGGAAGTAGTCCGGCACATAGCGACCATCCTGAGCTTTCAGCGTCACCAGCATCGGCATGTCGGTGTACTGGCGTATGTAGCCGGTAAAGTAGTCGGATGGCTTATCGAGGTGAAATTCTTTGAAGATAACGTGGCCCATAGCCATGGCCAATGCCGCGTCGGTACCCTGCTTCGGTGCGAGCCAAATATCGCCAAACTTAGCCATTTCGCCAAAGTCGGACGAGACGGCCACCGTTTTGGTGCCCTTGTAGCGCACTTCGGTATAAAAGTGGGCATCCGGGGTACGCGTCATCGGAATGTTGGAGCCCCACACCATCAGGTAGTTACTGTTATACCAATCTGCCGATTCGGCTACGTCAGTCTGTTCGCCCCAAATTTGCGGGCTGGCTGGCGGCAAGTCGCAGTACCAGTCATAAAACGATAGCGGCACCCCCCCGATCAGGCTTAGGTAACGGCTGCCAGCGGCATAGCTCACCATCGACATCGCTGGAATGGGTGAAAAGCCTACAACGCGGTCAGGACCATAGTTTTTGATGGTGAACGCGTTTGCTGCCGCAATTATTTCGTTTACTTCGTCCCAGCTAGCACGAACAAAGCCACCCTGGCCACGTTTACTCTTATATTCATTGGCAGTTTCAGGATTCTGGCTAATGAGCTGCCAGGCATCAATAGCACCCATCTTCTGCCTGGCCTCTCGCCACATCCTCATCAGACGGCCACGTACCATGGGGTACTTCACACGCTGTGCCGAGTAAACATACCAGCTGTACGACGCACCACGCGGACAGCCGCGCGGCTCGTGGTTAGGTAGATCCGGCCGCGTGCGCGGGTAGTCTGTCTGCTGGGTTTCCCAGGTAATCAGCCCGTTCTTCACGTAAACCTTCCAGCTGCAAGAGCCGGTACAGTTTACGCCATGGGTGGAGCGCACAATTTTGTCGTGCTGCCAGCGCTGCCGGTAACCGTCTTCCCACTTACGATCTTCGTTTACTACTGCGCCGTGGCCATCAGCAAAGGTGGACCTTACCTTGCCAAGAAAATTTAGTCTGTCGAGAAAGTGGCTCATTTTGCCTCCGTGTGTTTGCCGCCGCTGCGGCCTGCTTAGGTTGGCCGCAAGCGGTATGCGGATACCCCGATTCACGCTACCAAGCTTAGGCGCAGGCCAGCTCGCCTCCCATTCCCCACTGGTGGCAAACTGCAGCGGCAGAGGGAGGAGTCCTCCTACTCCCAAAGGCTTAGCCACCAACGCTATCTCCATCCGTACATTCACCGTCCGGCTTAGCGAACAGCGCATAAAAAAACGCGCCCCGTAGGGCGCGTGAAAAGAAGCAGCGCGTCGCACCGCTTGGAGAAAACGATTTAGCTCAACACGGAATTTCCGCGCCTTTGCGGGCATAGAACCACCAGTTCACCAGCATGCAGGTCACATAAAAAGCGATGAAAGCATACAGCGCGGCTTCTACCCCCCCCGTCAGGGCAATCGACGTGCCGTAACTTTTGGGAATGAAGAAACCACCGTAGGCACCGATGGCACCGGAAAAGCCCAGCACCGCAGCCGCCTCCTTAGTTGCATCGGCCACTGCCTGCTTTTGTGCTGATTCGCTACGACCTGCCATACGTTTGTGTAGTGTCAGAAAGATGGCTGGCACTTGCATAAAGGTGGAACCATTACCAATACCCGTCAGCGCAAACAGACAAAGGAACATCGCAAAGAAACCCTGGAAATTACCACCCTGGCCAGCGTGAGGGAGGAAACCGATTACAGCAAATACAGCCGCGATCATCAGTAAAAACACCACCTGAGTCACGCGAGCGCCGCCGATCTTGTCGGCCAACCAGCCGCCAATCGGACGTGCCAACGCCCCCACCAGCGGGCCGAAGAACACGTATTTGGTGGGGTCGATATCGGGGAACTGGCCTTTGACTAGCAACGGGAAGCCCGCCGAGAAACCGATAAAGGAACCAAAAGTACCGATATACAGCCAGCACATCAGCCAGTTGTGCTTGCGCTTGAAGATCACCGCCTGATCGGCAAACGACGCTTTGGCCGAGGCAAGGTCATTCATGCCGAACCAGGCCGCCAGCGTGGACAGCACAATGAACGGCACCCACACGAAGCCGGCGTTCTGCAACCACATCTGCTTGCTGGCCGCACCTTTTACCCAGGTTTGCGGCTCGCCGCCAAAGCTGCCGAACAGGCCCATGGTGATGACGATAGGCACCACGAACTGCACCACCGATACGCCCAGGTTACCTAGGCCGGCGTTCAGACCCAGCGCGGTGCCTTTTTCGGCTTTGGGGAAAAAGAAGCTGATGTTGGACATCGACGAGCTGAAGTTGCCGCCGCCAAAACCACACAGCAGCGCCAGGATCAGCATGGTGACGTAGCTGGTGGAGGTGTCCTGCACTGCAAAGCCGATACCGATGGCCGGGATCAGCAGGCTGGCGGTGGAGATAGCCGTCCACTTGCGACCACCGAAGATCGGCACCATGAAGCTGTAGAAAATGCGCAGCGTGGCGCCGGACAGCGCCGGCAGCGCGGCCAGCCAGAACAGCTGGTTTTGCGTGTAGTTGAAGCCGATATTGGGCATGTTCAGTACCGCCACACTCCACACTTGCCAGATGATGAAGGCCAGTGTCAGCGCGGGGATAGACAGCCATAGGTTGCGGCGTGCCACCGGCTTACCTTGTTGTTGCCAGAAGGCCGGGTTTTCCGGCTCCCAGCGGTGAAGGACGTGTTCAGACATGATTCGCTCCCTTGTCGGGGCGGCCCCTGCCGCCCCGGTTTGTTAACCGAGAAAACAGGTGCCTTGCTAGTTGTTAGCCGCAGGTTTGAGCACGGCCTGTCGAGCCTGAGCTACCGGTTTGAACGAGAAGTGCATCCAAACCAGGCTGACGCAAACAGTACCGTACAACAGCATGAACGAGCTAGAACGTACACCAGTCAGGTCCACCAGCAGACCAAACAGGATGGGCAGCAGAAAGCCACCCAGGCCGCCGGCCAAACCAACTACGCCAGAGACGGCACCGATATTGTCGGGAAACTCGTCCGCGATGAACTTGAACACCGACGCCTTGCCGATAGCCATGGCGACGCCTACACCAAACAGCAGCAGCGTGAACCAAGTAGCACTCAAACCAATCTCGAAGCCCTGGGGGCCTTTAACAGTCTGAATGACAAAGTGAGTTTGCGGATAAGACAAGATAAAGAAAGCAACCCAGCACGCCCACATCACGCCCCAAGTCACTTTGTAAGCACCATACTTGTCTGATAACCACCCCCCCAGCGCACGCAAAACGCCACCAGGCAAGGAGAAGCAGGCGGCAAGAAAAGCTGCATGCTTGATATCGAAGCCATATTCGGCCACGTAGTATTTCGTCATCCACAACGCCAGTGCCACATAGCCGCCAAACACCACGGAGTAGTACTGGCAATAGCGTAACACTGCTGGGTTTTTCATTAGTGCCAACTGCTGGCTCAAACTAGCCTTACTGGACACAACATGCTTTGGATCGTGGTAAGAGAAAACCCAAAATAGAATGGCAGTCACCAACATAATTACGGCGTACACGGTAGGCACCATCTGCCAGCCAGCGGCAGCAATGATGCCAGGTGCGACCAGCTTGGTAAGCGAAGAGCCCGCATTACCTGCACCGAAAACACCCATAGCCATGCCTTGCTGTTCCTTCCGGAACCAGCGCGCTACATAAGGCGTACCTACTGAAAACGAACCCCCAGCCAAACCGACAAATAGACCGATGGTGAGAAAGTGCCAGTACGCAGTGGCAAACTGCATAATGTAAATGGGTACAACACTGGCCAGCATTAGCACAAACAGCACGATGCGACCGCCAAAGCGGTCCGTCCAGATGCCCAGCGGCACGCGGATCAACGAGCCTGATAGCACCGGTGTGGCCGCCAAAATACCGAATTGGGTTTCACTCAAGCCCAATTGCTGCTTGATCGGAATGCCCAGTACAGCAAACATCATCCAGATCATGAAACAGACAGTGAACGCCACAGTGCTACTAGCCAGCACCGCGTATTGCTTATAAGCCGGGGATGCCATGACACATTACCTGTACGAAAGAGTCAGAGGCATGCTATGCCCCGTCAACGTGTACGGGTATTGGCCGGAGGAGTAAGAACAACCCTGCCGATGACGTAGCTAGATAAGCAGGTGGGGAGTCCAGAACTAAGCCGGAATAACTAGAGGTAATTTGCGCAGTAATTTTTACAAAAGCACAGGCGACATCAGCCACGCTTCCAGGTAACAAATCCTGAAGTAGATGACAAGGTTGGCCACAACGATAGGGGCCAAGCAAAACAGACAGCAAGACACCACGCAGCGGCGTACCGGAAGCAGAATCTACAGATCAGGCCCAGCGTGCAGCGGCATCATCATCGCTGGCCTTGGCGTCCACCCAGCGCAGACTGCCGTCGGCAAAGTGTTCGCGCTTCCAGAACGGTGCTTCGGTTTTCAGGTAGTCCATCAGGAAGGCCGCGCCGGCGAACGCCGCCGCGCGGTGGCCGGACGCCACCAGCACCAGCACGATGCCCTCGCCCGGCGCCAGGCTGCCCACGCGGTGAATGACCCGCACCGCCGTCAGCGGCCAACGTGCTGCGGCGTCCTCGGCGATGCGGCAGATTTCGGCTTCGGTCACACCCGGGTAGTGCTCCAGGAACAGTGCCGTCAGCGGGATGGCGGCGTCGTGACCGCGCACCATGCCTTGGAACGCCACCAGCGCGCCGGCATCGCCGGCTTGCGCACGCAGCATCGCTTCTTCGGCGCCCAGGTCAAACGGCGCGGTCTGTATGGTGATATCGCAATGCATGTCAGCCCCCTGTTACCGGCGGCAGAATGCCGACTTCGGCACCGACGGGGATGTCGGCGTCACCGCGCACGATCTGTTGGTTGACGACCAGGCGGAACACCTGGCCCTCGGCCAGCGCGCCGGCCCACGCCTCACCACGACTGCGCAGTTGCGCCAGCAACTGGCTGGTGCTACCACCAGCCCAGTCCAGGTTTTCGTCGGCACGACCGACGGCGTCTTTGAGGCGACCAAAGTACAGGATGCGGATGCTACTCATGCTTGTTGCTCCCACCAGCGCAGCACAAAGGCGGCAATGGCATCGATATCGTTGAGGTCGAGTTGTGGCACTGCCAGTGCCGGCAAGGTAGCGTCGCTAGCTACCGCGAGAATGTCTGGATCGTCCGGTTGCAGCAAGGGCTTACCCAGCGCCGAGCGGTGTACCTCCAGCTTAGGCACCGCTAGCCACTTCTGCCCTTCCAAAATCACCAGGTCTACCGGGTGTAGCCGTGCCAGTTGTGCTGCCAAGTCTAAGGGCGCTGACAGGTTTTCATAGACGGCTAGGCCGCGTTCACCCAGCAGCATTACCTGTGCCGCACCGGCTGCTCGGTGGCGGTAGCTATCCTTGCCTGGGGTGTCGAAATCCACCGCATGGTGGCTGTGCTTAACCACGGACACGCGCAAACCGGTTGCGGTCAAGCAGGGCAACAACTGCTCCAGCAGCGTGGTCTTGCCACTTCCAGACCAACCCGCCAACACAAGAAGTGGTGTAGCCATATCACACATCTGCACGCTAAATGACCTAATCTGCTATTTCAGAGTCAGCAGCACTACGCAACAGCCAGACTAAATATCTTCGCGACGTATCGTTCTGCTAACTCCGGATTGATCTACATTACGACAGCAACACTGACTCGCCGCTGCGTACCCCTTGAGCCCGGAAAGAATATCAGGAAGTACATTCAACACCTCTGACCTAGAGTGCGTAGACCAGCTAGATCTTTAGACCTAAATGGGCGTATCCGGCACTCCCTGAGTAGTTAAAGCTAGACAGGCCAGATCTAACCAGCGCAGCTGCCTGCATAAATGAGATACCTAGTGTCTTGGTACAAGCTTGCTTGATCTGAGAACATCAAGCCACTACCCGCCACACCCAATCTCCTTGTCATGGAAAATCATCAGCACACGCCAGAGACGACTACCAAACACCATATCTAACGATAAGATAGACCCAATCGGCAAACAGCACGATCCTATATAAAAGCAAAAGCGCACTACGAACAGTGCGCTTTTGCTCATTTAATAGCTAGGAGCTAGCTGGATGTATGCTTAAAGCGGTCAACGTAACCAACCAGGGTAGAGGCAGTCTGCTTGAGCTGACTGGCCAGTTGGGCTGCCTCATCCACAATGGCCGCATTGTCTTCTGCTAGTGATGCAATCCTGCTGACATTGACAGCTACCTCATTACTGGCAGCCGACTGTTGCTGCATCGCGGCCGCGGTGTCCTGGCTCTTACTTGCGCTAAGGTCAGCCTCTTGGTGAATACGCCCCAATTCGTCTAGACTAGACTGCACCAGCTGCAGCCCTTCACTCATCTGACTATGTGCTTGCTGCATTCGACTGGATGCATCATTCGTACTGGCTGTCATCGTTTCTATCAAACTGGCAATTTCCACGGTTTCCTTACCAGTGCGCTCCGCTAGCTTGCGCACCTCATCAGCCACCACGGCAAAACCACGTCCCATCTCCCCGGCTCGTGCAGCCTCGATAGCAGCATTTAATGCCAGCAGGTTGGTCTGATCAGCAATCTCGCGTATGGCGGTAATAATGCGCCGGATATTTTGCGACTTCTCGGCCAAATCCTGTATGACCTGCCCCGCTCCCTCCACACTGCTAGCAGTCTGCGTCATCGCTGCGGCAGTCGCTTGCATACGGTGACGGCCAACATTGACGCCCTCTTGCATTTGCTGCACGACTTGTAAGTTATCCCGCGTATTGTCACTAACAGAAGCAATACCAACGGTCATTTGTTCAACAGCAGCAGCGATACCCGACGAAGAGGTACTTTGCGCCTCGGCAGCATTCGCTGCGCGAGCAGAGACCGCCTGCAAGGCATCAGAAGCTTTTACAAGCTGGTGAGCATTGCGCTTCACATCTTTAAGAGTTTCACCAAAAGCACTCACCAGCCGGTCGAATGCCTGGCCCATGCCGGCGATTTCATCACTCCCCTCCAGCTTGGCACGCATAGCCAGATCAAGATTGTGACTCATCTCCTGCATCAGGCCGGACAGCCTCACAATCGGGTAACGGATACTGCGATATACCGCACCACCACCAAAAATCAACAGCACCAGCAACACCACGGAACAGGCCAGAGTTAAGATCAGGCTGCGACTAGCATCGTCCTGATGCTGCTCTACGGTATTACTCAACCTTAACAGTAAATCGTCCTGTGCTTTTTTCAGTTGAACGATCTGTGCAGTAGCCGCAGTAAACCATAACTCAGGGTCTATTGAGGCGGCAGTGCCCGGCGCCGTTGCGTGCAAAGTCTGGCGTAGGGTTTCCAGCGCTGCATCAGCATCAGACTGCAAATATGGCTGCATGGCTTCTCGAACATGCGCTGGCGACAGCAGCAGCAGTTGGCTGGCGCACATATCTTGACGCGCTTGCAATGCTGTCGCTTGCGCGAGTCCAACCAAAGAAACCGGCCCACCCGATAGCAAGCCATTCACAAAGCCACGCTCACGCCCTGCGTACTCCTTTACGCACAACAGGTTAGATAAGCTAGTACTGTAGCGAATCACATCACCAGCATCCGTAGCACGACCGAGACTCGCCAATAAGGCAACTTGGGCATCAATTTGCTGACTGTAAGCTGCAAAAGCTTCTGTCGCAGGTAGCCCGCGGCTGTCTACTGCCCCGCGCTTGGCTAGCAGGTTCTGCACATCAGTCACCACCCGCTGACTACTCCCTGCCAGCTCACCAGCAGATAGAGTGCTGACTACGCCTGCCAGGCTGGAAAGAGACTGATCGGTTTTCTGTCTGGCTTCTTTTAGCTTGTCCGGCAACGGACCCTGACCACTCAGGTAGCCATTACTTAATCCTCGCTCGGTCTGCAAGCCATCAATCAGGTTGGCGCTTTGCGTTGCAACGGCAACCAGCTCTTGCGCGCTACGCATTTCAGTGAACACCTCGTAGCGCTGCAGTGACAACGTCAAACCTAATACACACGCCGCGCCACCGAAAGGCAACACAAGCAACAGCAATTTATGGCCAATTCCTAGTTTGGAAAGCATGGAAGGCTCCTGAGAGGTGAATACATAGTAAAGCCGGATGGATTGAGCAGCGAAATTAATTATTTATAATTATTTTATATTAAAAATGGCAAAAAACAGACCAAGTACGTCAGGCTAGCCCTGTTCCAATCTCCCTCTTCCAACGTCTCAGCACACAACTATCCACCTAAGCCGTGGGCCATAGATGGGACAAGCAAATACTCTGCATGAGGTCATGACAAAAGCTGTTCTGGCATATGGCATGCCAGAGCATTCTCATTGCAAGAAATCGGTTGCGTTTAACACGTAACGCTAGCACCTGAAAGTGATCAAACCAGTATCTTGCCACGGCCAAAATCGATGACTGCTGACCGCGAAGGCCGGCACTCTGCCAGACCCATGGCATGAATCAAGGTGCTGGCTACGGAGTTGCTGTTTTTACCGCACCCTAAAAACGGATATTTCAGGGCCAGGGCGTTGATCGCACAGGCTTTCTCTTCGGCTTTCAGCCACAGCCGCATGGCAGCCTGCCGCGGACCTACATACAGCACAGCTTGGCCCAAAGCTCCCTGATAGTAACAACTACCGCTACTGACCACCGCCCGCAATCGGTCGCCAAGCCGCCAGCCTATAGCCCGCACGCTGCCATTCTGCCCTATGGCTAAGCCATTGATTTCTGATGCTACACGCACGTTGCCATCCAGCAGCACCAGAAAATTATGACCCGCCAGGCCAAAAGCCAATGGCAGCTGCGCCATGACGATTTGCCAAGGGGCATCATCGGCTTCGCTCATCATGGCGGCATTCATCGGTATGACCTTGCATCGCATCACAGAACAATCTTTGCTGGTGTTTGCTAGGCCGCGGGCAACGCCAGCCAACCGTGATAGCCCACGTACAGCCCCACCAGCATGATCAGGCCGCCAGAGAAATAAGGCGCTTTACGCGCAAAATCCCCAAAGCCGCCCCAGTGTTTTCGGGCATGGCGCACGCTGAGTGCGGCCAATGCCCCCGAAGCCACCATGGTCAGCGCCAGCCCAATACTGAAACACAGCACCAGCACCGCCCCAAGTGCGACTTTCTTTAACTGCAGGCATAGCAGCAAAACAGTAATCGAGGCCGGGCACGGAATCAGGCCGCCTGTCAGGCCAAACATGACAATCTGGCCGGTGGTCACCTCCCGCCCGGCAAAGCGGCGACGGATATCGTTTGCATGGGCCAATTCGTGCGGGTCTTGATAACCGTCTGTCGATACGTTCAGGCCATCCGAGTCATTTACAGCGTGATCGTGGCCATGTTCGACGTATTGCACTTCGTAATCGTGGCTATGCTGCCCATGCCCCAGGCTCAGACGTGCCACGAATTTGTGCGGCTCGGGAATGAGCTGCTCGGACTCCACAAAGCCATCTCGCTGCACAAAAGTAAAAGCCTGGCGCTGCCCATCTGGGCGCAGGGTTTCCACGCGGATATGTTCAGCCGCCCAGACATGGCCGCGCTGGCTTGCGTGATATAAGCGAAAACGAGGCGGCACGCCGTCTTCGAAAACCTGCAGCCTTACCTTGCCGTGGCCGGTATCAATAGTCTGGCCTTCATCATGGTCATGGTCGTGATGATGGTCATGGTCATGGGCGTGCGCGCATTGCTGGTTGCGCCAGGTGCGCCAGATCATCCAGGCGGCTACACCAACAATAATCACGGCAGATGCCAGCTGAAAATAGGCTTCGGTCTTGCCCGGGTCCCAGTTCTGGCCAAAGTACAGGCCAGTCATGGCCACGGCCCACACCACGGCGGTATGCGACAAGGTCGCCGACAGGCCTAGCAAAACCGCCTGCCCCAGCGTTCCGCGGATGGCCACAATGAACGCGGCCATCATGGTCTTGGAATGGCCCGGCTCCAAACCGTGCAACGCCCCCAGCAGGATGGCGCTAGGGACAAACAGCCAGGCATTGCCCTGCTGCAGAAGGGTTGCAAACTCAGTCATGCAGGTAGCGCCTCAGAGGTATTTGGTGATGGCTTTGAATTCGCGCAGGGTATCGTCTGCAGTCTGCGCGCCTTCGCGTACAGCGTGCTCTAGACAGTGCTCGATATGGTCGTGAACCAAGGTTTTTTTGGCATTGGTCACGGCGCTTTCTACGGCCTGCAGCTGCTGGGCAATCTCCAGGCAACTACGCTCCTCTTCGAGCATGGTGATGATGCTCCTGAGGTGGCCTTCGGCACGCTTAAGGCGCTTGATAATGTCGGGATGGGAAGTGTGTATGCTCATGGCTCAGCATCCTACCCGGGGGGATACAAGCAAGCAAGTAGCGACTGGATTTAATAAATAGCAGTGGTTAGCACAGAGAGGTGATGGGCTGTTCGAGCAAAAAGAAATGCCACACCAAAAGCAATAGCCATCATGGCACTCTCTAATCAGCAACCTGATGGCAATCGGACACCAAACTAAAGCCTCGCTAAAGGCTATGGCAATACCCTCACTTTACCTGTGCGCGTTGATTTACCTGATCGTGCAGCTTGCGCGTTTCTTCTGGCCACTGGCTTTTTATCCAGGACAGCACCGCGATGATGTCGCTATCACTGAGCTTGCCTTCGTATGCTGGCATGGCGGACTGGTAGCCCGGCATATTGGCCACCTTGGCAACGCCGTGCTTGGTCAGCGCAAACAGCATCTCGTCCGGGTGGTGCCAGGTGTGGCCGCTTTCATCGTGTGCCGGTGCCGGCAACATGCCTTGCGCGTTACGCTCACGCCAATTCGCCTGCCCTTCACGCTCGCTGCCGTGACAACTGGCGCAGTTTTCCAGGTACACCTGATGGCCACGTGTCACCAGTGCCGCATCATCCGGGCGTAGTGCAAACGGTTGTGCCCCCGGGCCGCGATCGGTCGTCAAATAAACGGCAACCCCTGTAGCCACCAGCCCGAGCAACACGATGAAGGCTATTTTCTGTTTAGACGTCAGCAACGACATGATTGAGTCGACATCCTGAAAGGTGAAAAAGGCCGTGGTGACACGGCCGCACGGGTATCAGTTGGCTGGCTGGATGTCGGTAACCATCATCTTGCCGTCCTCATGACTGACCATGAAGCGGATTTTGTCCCCCACCTTGATCTTATCCAGCAATGCCTTGTCTTTGGCGGTGAACACCATGGTCATGCCTGGCATGTCCATGTGTGCAAGCGGGCCATGCTTGATGGTGATTTTGCCGGCAGCCAGATCCAGTTTGCGGACTTCACCGTCAGCCATCATGTTCATGTGATTGCTGGCGCTCATGTGGCTGCCTGCCATAGTGTGCTGGGTAGCTTGAACGACAGGGCTGAAAGCAGCCAAGCCCAAAGCGGTGGCGAAAAACACGGTACGAATGGTCATGGTTTCATACTCCTCAAACATCAATACGCCGGGCAGGCTTTCTGCTCGCCCGCATGGTTTTACTTCTTGTCTACTTTGACCAAGCCTTTCATGCCGGCATCGTAGTGCCCGGGATGCAGGCAGGCAAAGTGAACCTTACCTGCCTTGGTGAACTGCCAGATCACCTCGCCTTTGGCACCAGGTGCGAGCGATACCTTGCTGGGCTCGTCGTGCTCCATGTCCGGAAATTTCTTCATTTGCTCGTAGTGCTCAAGCAGCTCTTTTTCTGTCCCCAGACTGAACTCGTGCTTTACCTTCCCCAGGTTTTGCACAACGAAACGGACAGTCTCGCCTTGCTTCACACGAATCAACGGCGCTGAAAAGCGCATGTTGTCAGACATGTCCATCTGGATGGTGCGAGTGACATTGGCAGCCTTACCCGGCAAACCAATGGCAGATTCGTCATGGCTGCCTGCATGACTGCCGGCAGCCCAGGCTGGGGCAATCCCCACGCTAGCCAGCAAGGCAATGGCGATCAATTGGCGGGTGGTTTTCATGTGGTCTATTCCTGATGGTGTGGTTAATGGTGACCGGGCGTCGTCCCCGGTTTTTTGGCTTTTACCGTGGCAGCGGCTGGGTTGGCCGCAGCGGGCTGACGTGAGGCAGCGGGCAGTTCCCCCCGGTATTCGTACGCCACCGTACCCGCAGGATGCTGAAACCAGCCCGGGTCTTTGTAGCTGCCGGCAGGCTGGTCTTTGCGCACCTTCAGCACGCTGAACATGCCCCCCATCTCCAGCGAGCCAAACGGGCCTTGCCCGGTCATCATGGGCGCGGTGTTATCGGGAATCGGCATTTCCATCTCCCCCATATCCGCCATGCCACGCTCGCCCATCAGCATGTAATCCGGTGCTACTTGCTGGATCTTGCCCACCAGGCCCCGGTGATCGATACCAATCATGTTTGGTACGTCATGCCCCATGGCATTCATGGTGTGGTGGCTTTTGTGGCAATGGATGGCCCAATCGCCTTCCTCGTCCGCTATGAACTCCAGTTGGCGCATCTGGCCGACGGCAATATCAGTGGTGACTTCGTACCAGCGGGTGGATTTGGGTGTTGGCCCGCCATCGGTGCCGGTCACCAGGAACTCGTGACCATGCAGGTGGATCGGGTGGTTGGTCATGGTCAGGTTACCCACCCGGATGCGCACCTTGTCGTTCAGGCGCACATTCAGCGAATCGATACCCGGGAAGATGCGGCTGTTCCACGCCCATATATTGAAATCGGTCATGGTATTGACCTTGGGCGTCTTACTGCCGGGCTCTACATCAAAGGAATTAAGCAGGAAGCAGAAGTCGCGGTCGACCTCGTCGATCAGCGGGTGTTTGCCCTTGGGGTGGGTGACCCAGAAACCATGCATGCCCATGGCCATCTGCACCATTTCATCGGCATGCGGGTGGTACATGAATGTCCCCGGGCGCCGTGCTTCGAACTCGTAAACAAAGGTTTTACCGGGTTTAATGCTGCGCTGGGTCAGCCCGGACACCCCGTCCATGCCGTTAGGCAGGCGCTGGCCATGCCAGTGCACGCTGGTATGCTCCGGCAACTTGTTGGTGACGAAGATACGTACGCGGTCACCTTCGACAACCTCAATGGTCGGCCCCGGGCTCTGCCCGTTGTAGCCCCACAGCTGGGCAGTAAAGCCGGGTGCCATTTCGCGTTCTACCGGCTCGGCGACCAGGTGAAACTCCTTTACGCCATTGTTCATTCGCCAGGGTAGCGTCCAGCCATTAAGGGTCACCACCGGGTTGTACGGGCGGCCGGTATCGGGAATCAGTGGTGGCGCGGTTTCTACCGAGGTCTGAATGACGGGCTCCGGTAACGCAGCCAGTGCCGAACGGGCGACAGTAGCACCAACGACGGCGGTGGCAGCGCCCGCAAAAAATTGGCGGCGGGATTGATCAATACTCATGCCTTATCCTTTCAATGTCCCGCAGCAGCAGGGCTATCGCCGCTGCCTGCGGCCAACGTTACAAAGCTTTCGGGCTGTCCACCCAGCAGAACCAGTTGCAGGTCTGCCTCTGCCAGCCAGAAGTCGCGAATGGCGTTGATGGCCCGGACCTTTGCTTCCGCCAAGGCTCGCGCCTCGTCCAGCAATTCCCAGGTATTCATCAGCATGCCGTTGTATCGCAGCACCGTTTCGTCATACACAAACTGCTTCAATGTCAGTATCTGCTGCTGTTTGCTAGCCAGCGCATGGGCGGTACGGTAGGCGCGGTAAGCCATCTCTGCATTGGGAAGCGCGGTGACTTTTTCACGGTGAGGCAGCGTATCTCGCACCTGAGCCAGCCGGCTTTGCATGGCTTGCTCGCTCACTGGGGTAACCGGCAGTTCGGGTAGTGCGGTCGGCAGCTGCAAGCTGGGTGGGGTGGTGCGAGCCCATTGCTGTATTGTCTTGAGTAGCGCCATCTCGTTCTGCGCCACGGCATACTGGTCGCGCTGCCACTGTTGCTGCGCATCAAGATGAATCAGCTGCCGCTGCGCCGCCTGTAGCTGGCTCCAGTTACCGGTTTTCGCCATACGCTCACCCAGCTCGGATGCGGCTTCGGCGGCCTTCAGGATTTGATGCTGATACGGCTGCACTTGTGTAGCGGCAACAGCGGCTAGCAGAACCTTGCGCGAACCATGAGCAATCTCGATCAGTTCTGCGGCGTCTTCCACTCGGCGTAACTGTGTCAGCGACAAGGCCTGCCACTGCCCAGTCGCTAGCAGCTCGGTTTGCTCGGCGCCAAGTTGGTTCAGTGATCTCGCCAGCTCAGGATGAGCTTGCCAAGCCAGGCGTACCCCCTCGGCGAGTTGCCCAATCCGCAATGGGGCAGCGTTGGTGACAGTCGGCACGGCAGCGACTGCCTGCTGCTGTTCCCATTTCAAAACATCTGCATGCCCACGCGGGAATTCGGCCACGCGCCGGTTGGCTTGCCGCCACTCGCTTTCCGGGGCTTGCTGTGCATGCGCCAGGCTGGCCAGCAGTGGCAGGATGGCCAGCCATGTTGTGTGTTTATTCATACTCCACTCTCCTTTTCTGCCACCGCCCAAACCTTGCGTCGCGTTGGCAGAAAATCAGGTCCGTATTCAGTACGCCTAGTCTGGCCGACGGCAGCCAACAACAAACTGACAGTCAGATTACAAATCTGTCATCTGGCGCATTCCATCGCGGGAAATGGCAAACTGTCGGCTTGATACGGGAATGGCGATGAAAATTCTGATTGTCGAAGACGAACTCAAGACCGGGGAGTATTTGCGCCAGGGGCTACGCGAGGCCGGCTTTACGGTGGATCTGGCACAAGACGGGCAGGAGGGGTTTTACCTTGCCCTGGAGGGGATGTATGACCTGCTGATTCTGGACGTGATGCTGCCGACCATGGATGGTTGGCAAGTGCTGACGCAGTTGCGGCTGCGGCATAAAACCATGCCGACCCTCTTCCTGACTGCACGCGACCAGGTGGAGGACCGGGTCAAGGGCCTGGAGCTGGGCGCAGACGATTATCTGGTCAAACCCTTTTCGTTCGCAGAATTGCTGGCCAGGGTACGCACCATCTTGCGCCGTGGTCGCAGCCAGCAAGAGACGACAACGTTGCAGATTGCCGGGCTGGAGCTGGACCTGCTACGGCGACGGGTCTGCCGCGAAGGCAAGCGGATTACGTTGACAGCCAAAGAGTTCGGCTTGCTGGAGCTCCTGATGCGCCGCCAAGGCGAGGTCCTGCCGCGCAGCCTGATCGCTTCCCAAGTGTGGGACATGAATTTCGATAGCGATACAAATGTCATCGATGTGGCCGTACGCCGGTTGCGGGTAAAAATTGATGACGGCTTCGAACCCAAACTCATTCATACCGTACGCGGCATGGGTTACGTACTGGAAGTGCCGGAGACGGATGCATGACGTACCGTCTGTCACTCACCGCCAGACTGACATTGCTGTACGCGCTAGTCTCCGTTCTGTTACTAGCAGGCCTGGGCGTGTTGGTCGGCGTGATGGTGAATCGCCACTTCGATGAGCAAGATGCAGATGACCTGCGCGACAAGATTGGCCTGATTCAGGAAGTCATGCGCACCACGGCCAACCTTGGCGCTTTGGCTACCCGGCTCGATGACGTGGTACATAACCACCGAGACCTTTACGTGCAATTACAGCGCCTGGGCTACCCGGTGTACACCTCCCCCGTGCCAGCAGGATTTTACTTTCCCGATACCCGGCCCAGCACCAACCAGAGCATGCAGAGCTGGCAGCACAAGGGCGCCAACTACCATGGCCTGTGCGGTACAGGGCAACTGGCCGACCAGCAACGGACCGAGCTGACCATCTGCGCCGTGATTGACACCAAAAGGCATGAGCACTTCATGCATACCGTCGGCCACTCACTGCTGGGATACATCGTTTTCTCGGCTTTATTGGGCGGTTTACTGGCCTGGTGGGTGGCGCACAATGGTCTGGCCCCGCTGCGTGACATGAAAGCCAAAGCGCAAGAAATCACCGGGCAACATCTGGACGCACAAATGCCGGTTGACTCGGTGCCTCCAGAAATGGCCGATTTGGCGCACACCCTCAATGCCATGTTGCGCCGGCTGCAGAACGACTTCCACAAACTGTCTGAATTTTCTTCCGATCTGGCGCATGAGCTGCGCACGCCCATCAGCAATCTGCTGACCGAAACCCAGGTCGCCATCGCACAACCGCGTAGCGCGGAAGCGTACCGGGAAATACTGGCATCCAATGCAGAAGAGTTTCAGCGCCTTGCCCGCACCGTGTCTGACATGCTCTTTCTGGCGAAAGCCGAGCATGGGCTGGTTTTGCCTAGCCGCGAGACGATTGTCATCGAGGATGAAGTCGCGGCACTGTTCGAGTTTTACGACGCGCTAGCAGAAGAGAAAGACATCCGCTTGCAGCAAGCTGGTCACGGTCAGTTGCAAGGTGACCGTCTGATGCTGAGACGGGCACTCAGCAACCTACTGTCCAACGCACTGCGCCACGCCTATCCCGGTAGTGTCGTCAGCATCGTCATGGCAGAAGACGCTACCGGCTGGGCCCTCCAGGTACGCAACGAAGGGGACGCCATATCCGAAGCGGTCATCCCCCGATTGTTTGACAGGTTCTACCGCGCAGACCCTGCACGCGTCGCGGGGGAGTCCGATGGCGCAGGCTTGGGCTTGGCCATTACCCGGTCGATTGTCGAGCTGCACGGTGGGCACATTACCGTCGACTCAGCCGCGGGTGTGAATTGCTTTACCTTGCGGTTTCCTAACTGATAGTTAGCCGACTGAATCAGCAAACAAAAACAGCTCTAGCCAGTGGCTTCAATACCTGCGACCTAGATTGCGAGATATTTCGACCTGCGCTGACATGCACGGTGCTCGCTTACATTCTGGTTTAAGGGTAAGCCACACTAGGTTGCCCAGATCTAACCAGTTCAGCAGCCTGACTTAACGAGATACCCAGCGTCTTGGTCCAGGCCTGTTTGATCTGCGACATTAAGCCCCTGCCTGTCATGTCCAGCAGACCCAGGCCATTGAATGCGTCGGGATTCAGGCAAAGCGTCATCTCGAAGGCGGGCTGTTCATCGTCAGCCATGATGCACTGGCATGCATGCCGCACACGGCAATGAAGCGGATGCCCCTCAAGCTTTGACCGACTGATCATGGCGTGGTCGATAGATCCCTGCAGGCATTCCAGAAAACGTTCAATCATGTCGTTACTACGGCTGAGGCTAGGTGCCAGGCTGCCTTGCGGCAAGTAAAGCTCTAGCGATACCACCATCGCTGTACCGTAGCTTACTTTGGTCTGTGCAATCTCTTGGTGCTGCGCTGCCAGGTAGTGGTACTGATCTGTGGTGACGATCTGCTGATGGGAAGAGATCTGGTTCGATGCTAGGTGTGCCATGTGATTGCCCTGGTGGGTTGTAGTCACATGGTTAATGAACACTGTATTTTTTTACTCAAGTGAAGGGGTTGCCCCCTCCCCTTATCTGGTGCTGTAGCCAAAGTTACGGCTACGATCTCCGTAGCGCTTGCTTGCTACCTTGCAAAGGTAGCTCAGCCGACTGAAGCAACTATGGCGGGTACGCTCATCGTCACGTGTCAGAATGAATTCGCTATCCCTTGGGTACGAAACCAGCCCCTCATGGTCACCCCGCTCATCGAGCTCTAAAGCACGCCCCCAAGCATCTTTGATCGCTCTTGCAAGGCCGTGCTCTGCCATGTAGCTGCCGACTCGTCGGTAAGCATGTCCATTGAGCAAGATCGCCAGATGGTAATGGGGGTGATCTGATGACACCTGCTCCCGAGCCCATAGGTAGCGAACACGGTTATCGTGCACACGTAAGCTTGATCGCTTGCGCTGTTCACTGGCTTCAAGCTTGGCCGTGAATGAGTCGAGGAAACGCCTGATTGTGTTGTTGCTGACGTCTTGGTCGTAGTCGTAGGGAAAGCGAAGATCTAGCCTGAAGACAAAGACTCGGGAATAATCTTCCATCGCCTGGTCAATGACCTGCTCCATGGTCTCCAGATAGTTTGCCACCAGCGGCCTATCGTCACTGGCCAGCACTGGCAGATTATGGAAGGTGTCTTCGTAGTGCAGACGTAAGTTACGGTTCTCGGGATGACGTGTCATGTGAGTGCTTCTGATGGTTGGTCTCACACGATCACGAACACTGTAAATTTTTACTGAAGCAGACCACACGCTGGTCGATACAGCCATCTGGTGCTGAGCGTATTGCAGCCCTGCCAAGCCCAATAGCAGCGACTGCACGACCTTGCCCCCTACCCCTTACCCGCACAGGCCAATCTACCCAGATGATGGCCTGCTAGCCTGGGAATACCCTTTCCCTTCCCCCACCGTTCACTTTCTATTTCACCTGCTTAATCTCGTAAATAACCAAGATGATAAAGCTGGTATTCATGGCCACCAAAGCCAATGAATGGCAGAGCATGATCAAGCTAAGAGGTATCGCAGGATAATGACCGATACCAGACTGATCTGCTACAGGATGCTCATCAACGGTCAACGCAGATAAAAAGCTAAAGGGACCATTGAAGAATACGAGACGAGGCATAGCATCAGGCAGTTAATCTTAGCGATACTGCCTGCATGCTGGATCTGCTTAAGGGAAACAATCGGGGAAGATCTAAACGCCCATCAGCCCATGCTCGGTAGCATGGCTGTGTATTGATCCAAGAGTTGACTCTGCCGGTGCACAGCATGATGAATTGCTCTGCGTGACAAACACAGTGCTGATCATAGATCGCTTAGCATCAACTCTGGCTAAGGGTGATGATTGAGATCACTCTGCAGGTTATGGATGGATACTTGAGACTGAAGACTTAGGGATGGTTACTTAGGGATAGGTACCTGGTAGTGGATATCTGCCAGTAGAGTACCTGATAGTACTTATTTGCTAGATACTATTATACCCTACACAAAATCACAGCCCAAACAGCAAGATTGCTTGCATTAGATATATACATTCAGAGCAAAGCACAAAGTGTGCTCTATCAGAACTACTAAGTTAAATCATATCAGGCAAAAAAACAGAGGGCGCATCCGCCCTCTGTTTAGCAAGCCTAGCAGCACTGAACAACCGGCTGGCCATGCCACAACCTTGGGAGCTGGTCAGCATTCGTCACGGCTGGACAGCTTAGAAAGGATCCAAACCTCGATGTCGGATTGCACCCAGCCGACCGCCCGTACACTTAGCTTAACCGATTTCGGGAAGCCACCATCCTTGATGTACTTGTAGATAGTGGAGCGGGCAAGGCCTGTCATTGCCATGACTTGTTTGATGCGAAGGATCTTCATGGTGGTCACCTGTGGGTTAGAACACACCATGGATGAAGCTGTGTAAAATTTTACCGAACTAAGCAGCTTATCTTGCAAGCTGTCACATAGTAGAAAAGTGTGCTGTCAACCACATATTCTTTGCCTAGAACCAATAGCTGAGTTATAAAAATGATGCTAGTAGGACCATACTAGTAGCAAGATACTAGTAAAAAAAACTAGCAACATGAACCAGTTTTGTTTACAAGAATTGTATACATTCACATTAAACAAGTACTACAAGCAAAACCAATCATTATGCAATGATATTAACTATCAATAGGTGATGCATGGAAAAATTTAATGACCAGCGATTCAGCAATTCGCTCGCAATCATTCAAGCGATAGAACCAGATATGACTGCTTTATTTGCGGAAATGAAGGCTCGGTCTGTAGATCAGAACAGACGACTCAAGGAGGACGATGTTAAGCAGGTCATAGCAGCGCTGTACGAGCGTGGGGAGCACAGATTCGCAGGGTGGCTTGACACAACACGGCTCAATTCCTACGACAAGCTAACTTTACCCAAAGAAATTATTACATACGAATATGACTATAATCTCATGATAAAATTATCAATGAGCCAGCTATTCAAAGAAAATAAAATAAAATACCCATTTTACGAAACAAATCTCAACGGACAAACAAAGCTGCGAGCATACTTTGACACAGTCCCCTTAAGTCATCTAGACAGAATAAAGTTCATGGAGAATTTATGCCAACTATGGGGAAGACACGTTACATTCAGAAGACAGCTTAGGCAATGGATTAAATCGGAGAAAAAATCAATAACAGACAGAAAAATAGCCTACGTAGCACATTATCTAAACAGTAGAATCCTGAAGACTGGCATAAAAAATATTGTACAAGAAAACGAAGATCATATATACGAAAGTCTCATGCTATCAGAAAAGAGAAATGCCAATCTATTCGATTCAATAAGAGATAGCTACGAGAAAAATAGCTCAAAGCCATTTGAAGAGAAAAAATTAACTGCAAAGAAAGAACCAATGAATGTACAAATCCCACCAGAACTTCATGAAACTTTAGATTTATTCCTAAACAACAATCCCAATTTTTACAAATCAAAAAATGAGTTTATAGAAACAGCAATAAAATCACTAATCAGATTGCACAAAAGAAAATCTCAACAAGAGAAGAATGATAGATTCTATCGCTCAAAAATAAGCTCAAAAGTCACTATCCAATTCGGTGTAATAAAAAATGAACAGCATGATTAATCATAAGACACGCCTGCTAGCACAACTCACATCATGGTCGATGTCCTAACATCTGATATGCACGTAGTCCAAGATGATCGCTGTCACTTCGAAACGCATAGTAGCAGCTGAGCAATAGAGCACCGCTGCGGACACCTCAAAACTGCGCAGAGCCCTTGATGCAATGCATCGTGGGCCGAGCGTCACAGTACAACTATGATTACCAGTGAAAAGCACGATAGACTTGCCAATGAAGTTAGGATCAAACCACCGCTCGAAGATGACACAGTAGCCCTTACCATCTACTAGGCTGTATGGCTAGCAGAACTGCTTGATGCAGGACTTGATCACATCGGAGATCTGCAGCTCATGACCATCGTGCGGCTCGGTGGGCTTGCAATGGGAGCCCCCTGGATCAGCGCTACGCGCACAACGCGATGGTACAGGCGCATGATCGCGCGGTACTTGTGCAAAAACCGCAGCGGTATTGCCCTAGAACAGGCTCAAGAGTGGCAAACATCACCCTAGACACGGTAGCCAACATAGATCACTCAAGGATAACTATGCTGCCCGTAGGGAAGCTTTCCTGGCCCAACTTGCAACAACGAACATACATTCCCCCCTTCATTCCCCCAATGCAATAAAATAAGAACACAAGATAATGATTTAATTGCAAAAAAACACAAATAGTGCTTCCCGCACTGGGACGCGAAGGATATTTCAAAGTTGTTCTAGAGTGTCTATGCAACCCTGTATTTACTAGATAAAGCTGGGCAACATGTCTACGACTGTTTAGTACCGGGTTACTACAGCCACACAAAAACGTACCCCCATATGTACCCCCATGCTATCTTCAGGGGGTACTTCGTTATGAAAGCAGACAAAAGCAATGGCATGGCACTACTCAAGGATATGTAATGACCCAGCCCTTTCTGCACAGGTCAGGCTGCTAATTGATACGCCATCGCCGGTGTCTTCATCCCCAAAGCCTGGTGCGGGCACCGTTGGTTGTAGAACCCGATCCAGTCTGCAATCACCCGGCTGGCGTGCACCAGGCTTTCAAAGCGGTGTCGATGCGCGCACTGCTCTTTAAATGTACGAATCACCCGCTCCACCATGCCGTTCTGCTCCGGTTTGTACGGCGTGATGAACTCCTGCTGCAAACCGTAGCTTTTCACCAGCGCGGTGTAGCTGCGACTGGTGAACACCAAGCCGTTATCGCTGCGCAGCAGAAAGCGTTGCGGTACCCGCCCCAGGTAGCCAAAGCGGTTGATCAGCGCGTGTTCCAGCACCGACTCGGCCGTTTTGGACTTGCCACTGCGTGACAGGTGCCAACCCTGCAATTCCCGGGTGCAGCAGTCAATCACCAACGCCAAATGGCACCAGCCATCCTTGCCGGCCCAGATGCGGCACCGGTCTGTCGCACAGCGTTGGTTCGGCTCGGCCGCCACCGATGGCCACGCCAAAAACTTCAGCCTGTTTCATCTGCCGGGTGGCCGTTACCTTGCCACACCGCCATACGACATCTTGTCCGCCCACCCCGTCATCGGCCATGGTGCCGGCAAGGTGGCACCTCAAAAAGCCAAACTGGCCATGGCGGTACGCGGACAAAGCCACCACTACCTGATCGATCGCATCCAGCCACAGCACTGGCTGGCACAAGCGCGCAGCTGCGGCCTGACTGAGGCATGGGCCAAGGCACTGCTGCACGAGCTGACAGATTGCACGGGCAAGGTACTAGAAGACATTGAGCAAACACTGCCAGCAGATTTCCCGCTGGAAGTGGCAGAGGCCATTTTTGCCAGCAGACAGCAACAGCGAGACCGACTGGCCGCAGGGCTGAGCTGATCAACCTAGTAAATCCTGAGAGGCGGTGGAGGCATCTGGAAAAGCTAGCGCGATTCAGACAGGTTTGATGAAGCACATCGCCATGAATAGGGTGCGTTAGTGAACAGACGCGTGGCTGGTGGAAGGTGATGCTGTCTTTTGGGTAAACGCCATGCCTTTCGGCAGGGCTTGCCCTGAATGAAGGAGCATCATTATGGAAAAAACCACCAAGCCCACCGTTGCAGCTACCGCCAAGGTTGCCAGCCCGGCTAGCACCGCTGCCCACCTGCCAAGTGCTGACGAGATAAAAGGCAAATGGAAAACCTATGTTGGCGAGGCCAAGGTGTTGTGGGGCAAGCTGACCGACGATGAGCTGCTGCAAACAGAAGGCCATGTGCAGAAGCTGGCCGGGTTGGTGCAGCAACGCTACGCCATCACGCGTGAGGCTGCCGAAAAGCAGGTTCATGACTTTGTGAACAAGCACAAGTAAGCCCTGTCCCGCTACGAGGGTAGTCACTATGGCTATCTGCCGCCGGCGGGCTTTTGTTCATCAGCCGGGCGCCGCTAACACAATCCCGCCCCCGCCTTTTATCACCTGTGGCAGGCAGATAAAGGTTGGCCGCGTGGTTTTGTTAGCTGTGTGCCACAAATAGGGAAATTCATCATGAAAACGCGGTTTCGCCAGCTGGCATGGCTATTTTTGTCAGGCGGACTTTCTCTGAGCATGAGCGCCCAGAGCTTTGCAGCCCCTACCGCACAGGAAGCAACGGATATACGGCACGAAGCGCAGATCTCCACCAGCTATGCCTTGAACCCGCTACTGCGCGATCAGGACATTCGTGTGACGGTTTACAGCAATAAAGTCACACTCAGCGGCACGGTAGAGGAGAGTGTGAAAAAAGAATTGGCGCAGGAAATAGCGCTGGGGGTGGAAGGTATTGCCGGTGTGGATAACCAGCTGGAGGTACGTGAGGGTTTTATGCCGCCGCCCCCTGTGCTGACGCGTGGCTACGGCGAAATGGCCGACGACGCTACCTTGAATGCGGCGGTTAAATCTCGCTTGAAATGGAGCCGTTACGCGGACGATGTGGATGTAATGGTGAGCAGCCGTCAGGGCAAGGTTACGCTGCAGGGTACGGCCAACAGTAAGCAAAGCCTGGGAATGGCCGGCATGATTGCCGCGTCTACACGTGGCGTCACCGAGGTAGATAACCAGCTACAGCTGGTCAGCCCTCCCTCGCCTGTGGCTGCCAAACGCTCGGGCACGCAGGTAGAGCAAGGGTTGTCGGATACCTGGATTACTACCAAGGTGAAATCTACGTTGCTGTACTCGCGCAATATCGACAGCAACCGTATCAGCGTGACTACCAGCCTTGGCGTTGTGCATCTTAGCGGCAAGCTACACGGCCAGGCAGAGCGTGCGCTGGCTATCCAGCTCAGCAGGAATGTGCGTGGTGTGCAGCAGGTAGAGGCGGGAAAACTATTGCCCTGAACCTGATATATCCAG
This sequence comes from beta proteobacterium L13, assembly GCA_000335715.1. Lineage (GTDB taxonomy): Bacteria > Pseudomonadota > Gammaproteobacteria > Burkholderiales > Chromobacteriaceae > Vogesella. Next base: position 209,207 of record AMYZ01000001.1, on the reverse strand, counting down.
TTGGGTAACAATAAAACCGCACTGTCTGGTGCGGTTTTATTGTTACCCGGCAGATTAAGTTAGCTAACAGGGCGGCAGCCAGCCTTGTGCAAGGTAACCGCGGGGTTGGCGGGGCTTTGGCCCCCAAGTTGGCCGCTGCACTGCCTAGCGTACCGTTTGCTTGCGATTCGCCTGCCCTTTAGTGCGTTGCTTGCTTGTGGCGGTTGCTACCGGTTGCTCTGTTTCTGTGGGGGCAAGCGGCGTGTCCTCTGCTATCTGTATGGGCATGATGGCGTCCGGATATTCGCAGAACAGTTTCTCCATTAGCCTGCTGCGCGTCTCGATATGGTGCCCCAAGCGCCAGTCTTCCAGTAACTGCATGGCAATTTTGAAGTATGCGTAATCAATTTCGTACAATAGATGCACATTGAAATCATGCTTTAGCTGTAAAGCCAGTGCCAGCTGTTTCAGGATATCAAGCTGCTTACATGCAGGGTTGTCATCCATCAGTTTCTTGATGCGTTTCGCGGCATTATTCATATCAGCAACTCCTGGTAAAAGCGTGACAGGCTTGGTGTGGCGGATTCGCCATGCGCGGTGGCATAAGCGATGCATCCCGGCCTATGTTTGCCAGCCCATGCATGCTGCGCGTGGCAGGCTGGAAGCCCGCCTGATGAGGTACAGAAAGCCTGGAAGGCCTTTGTATGTTCTATCGAAGTAGATAAGCAATCTGTGCGGTAGCGTACATACACCGGTGCGCAGTGCTTTTATGCTGAATCGCTTTTTTCACTTTCAAGGCCTGCATATCATGACGAATGAGCCCCCCAGAGTCGGAAACGGTTTGCTAAGAGCCTTGCCTGATGAGGCATGGTTGCGAATTCAGCCCCATCTGCAACGCGTAGACATGCCACTAGGCCAGACGCTGTATCAGCCTGGCGGCAAGCTGAACTATGTTTACTTTCCCGTCAATGCGATTGTTTCTTTGCTGTATGTCATGCAGAACGGAGACTCAGCAGAAATCGCAGTCGTGGGTCACGAGGGTATTGTCGGTATTGCCCTGTTTATGGGCGGGGAGTCCACACCTAGTAGTGCGGTGGTACAAAGTGGCGGATATGGCTATAGGCTGCCTTCCCGGGTTATCAAGGAGGAGTTCAATGCTTCTGCCGCCGTGATGCACTTGCTGCTGCGCTATACCCAGGCGCTCATTACGCAGATGGCGCAAACAGCTGTCTGCAACCGGCACCACTCGCTGGATCAGCAGTTGTGCCGCTGGCTGCTGTTAAGCCTGGACCGCCTGCAGGGAAGTGACCTGGTAATGACCCAGGAGCTGATCGCCAACATGCTGGGTGTGAGGCGCGAGGGCGTAACCAATGCTGCGATGAATTTGCAGCGTGCCGGCCTGATTACCTATGCACGCGGGCATATCCACGTGGTAAACCGTCTGGGCCTGGAGCAGCGAACCTGCGAGTGTTACGCGGTGGTGAAGCAGGAATACGACCGCCTGCTTCACCCGGACAAGCTGGCTTAGCCCTACCGGGCATGCAGTGCGGCCAACCCGGCGCCGCTACCTACATCGGCTATACCATAGCAGCCGCATTGACCCAGTCGCTGAACTGGCTGTCGCTGATGCCGCCTACTGCTACGGCCGCCTCACGCAGGCTGCAGTCTTGCTGCTGGGCGTACTGTGCTATGACGGCAGCACGATCGTAGCCTATGTATGGCACCAGAGCTGTCACCAGCATCAGCGACCGCTCCACGCTCGTCTGGATATGCGCTTCGTTAGCGGCCAAGCCCACCACGCAGTAGCGTTTAAAGCTACGCATGCCATCTGCCAGCAAGTGCAGGCTTTGAAGCATGTTCAATATTATCAGTGGCTTATATGTATTAAGCTGCAGCTGACCGGATGCGCATGCAATGGTCATGGCCATGTCATTGCCTATTACCTGATAGCACACCATGGTGAGCGCTTCGCACTGCGTGGGGTTGACCTTGCCGGGCATGATGGAGCTACCGGCTTCGTTCTCGGGCAAACTCAGCTCACCCAGGCCTGCGCGCGGGCCGGACCCAAGCCAACGGATGTCGTTGGCTATTTTGCACAGCGCCACGGCCAGTACCTTCAATAAACCGTGGCAGGCCTGCAAATCATCATGCGCTGCCAGCATGGCAAAGCGGTTTTTACTGACGGATAAGGGTAGCCCGGTTTCTTCGGAAAGGCGCACCATCACGGCGCGGGCAAAATCCGGGTGACAATTCAGCCCGGTGCCCACAGCCGTACCACCCAGAGCTACCGGGTAAAGATCCGGTATCTGTCTTAGCAAGCTGCGTTGTACATGCTGCAACTGCGTGACCCAGGCCGATATCTCCTGCCCCAATGTCAGCGGTACCGCATCTTGCAGATGGGTACGCCCCAGCTTTACCAGCTTGCTGTAGCACTGTTGCTTGTGCTGCAACGCATCAATGAGCTGCTGTAGCGACGGCAAAAGCTGTGCGTGCAGTATGTCCAGCACGCAGATGTGCATGGCCGTGGGGAAGACGTCATTGCTGGACTGTCCCAGATTGACATGGTCGTTCGGATGCACAATGCGTCGATCGCCGCAATTGGCCCCCAGAATTTCCGATGCGCGATTGGCCAGTACTTCATTCATGTTCATATGGCTTTGGGTGCCCGAGCCACTTTGCCAGACGCGCAAGGGAAACTGTTGGTCGTGTATGCCCTGTAGTACTTCGCCCGCGGCCTGGGCAATGGCCAGCGCCAGACGGTTGTCCAACAGTGCCAGCTCGGCATTGACCATGGCGGCGGCACGTTTGATGCGGGCCATGGCATACAGCACCGGTAAAGGCATGTGTTCGCTGCCTATCTGGAAATGCAGCAGGGCACGTTGGGTATGCGCGCCCCACAGCACGTCGGAACTCACGGCAATGGCACCCAGGGTGTCTTGTTCCCGCCGGATAAAGGTAGTCATGCTGGCACCTGCTGCGGGGAAAGCGAGGCATTGTTGAGCAGCGTTCTGACCAGGTAGGGCATGAGCCCGCCGTGACGGTAGTAAGTGGCTTCGGTTTCTGTGTCGATGCGCAAGCGCAGGGTGCAGCTGCGCTGCTGGCCATTCGGGTAGTAAATCTGCAGGGTAAGCAGCATGCCTGGGCGGAGGCCGTCTTCGATAAAGGGCAGGTCAAACAGCTCCTGCCCGTGCAGCTGTAACGACGCCACACTATCCTGGCCCTGGAACTCCAGCGGCAGCACGCCCATGCCCACCAGGTTGCTGCGGTGGATGCGCTCGAAGCTGCGGGCAATGACGGCACGCACACCCAGCAAGGCCACGCCCTTGGCGGCCCAGTCGCGGCTGGAACCGGTGCCGTAGTTGTGGCCGGCAAACACTAGCAGCGGTACCTGCTCGGCGCCATAGCGCGTGGCGATATCGTAGATAAAGCCGCGTTGTGCATCCGGCTGGTGCAGGGTAATGCCGCCTTGCGGCTCGTCGTCGGGCGGCAGCATCAGGTTCACTAGCTGCGAGTTGGCCAGGCAGCCTCGCACCATGACCTGATGGTTACCGCGCCGGCTGCCGTAGCTATTGAAATCTGGCTCAGCAATGCCCTGCTCGTATAAGTAGCGACCAGCACAGCTATCCGCTGCGATCGGGCCTGCAGGGCTGATGTGATCGGTAGAAATGGCGTCGCCCAGCAATACCAGAGCGCGGGCTTGGCAAATGCCACGGATGTCGGGGCAAGTCAGGGCAAGCTTGTCTACAAACGGCGGACGCACGATATAGCTAGATGGTGGCCATGGATAGCACGGGCCACTTAGTGCAGGCAGGGCAGCCCACTGTGGCTGCTGCAGTGGCAGGTAGGCCTGGCGATAATGCTGGCTGTGGCTGGCTTGCTGCAGGGCAAGCCTGGAATCCATTAGGCTGGGCCATAGCTCGTGCAGGTATACCGGCGTGCCGGAAGCATCCTGCCCCAGCGGCTCGTACATCAGGTCGATATCGATACGGCCAGCCAGGGCGTAGGCTACCACCAGCGCCGGGCTCATCAGATAGTTGGCCCGTAGCGCAGGGTGAATGCGGGATTCAAAATTGCGATTGCCGGATAGCACGGCCACGCACACGAGCCCTTGCTGGCTGACTTGCGCTTCCAGTGCCGGTGCCAGCGGCCCGGCATTGCCAATGCAGGTGGTGCAGCCGTAGGCCACCACCCGGAAGCCCAGTATGCCCAGTGGTGCCAGCAAGTTGGTGCGGCCCAGATAGTCGCTGACCACACGCGAACCAGGTGCCAGCGACGTCTTGATATGCGGTGCCACCCTCAGCCCGCGCAGTACAGCGTTACGCGCCAGCAGGCCTGCGGCCAACATGCTGCCGGGGTTGGCCGTATTGGTGCAGGACGTGATGGCGGCAATCAGGATATCGCCGTGCCGCAAGGCGGCAGGGTTGGCCGCAAGAGGTTGCCGGGGCGTGGTGACCTTGCCAAAGCCCCCCTGGCTCACTGGCAGGGCAAGCGATAGCAGAAAGTCCTGTTTGACGATGCCCAGTGGTTTGTGTTCTTGCGGCAACCTGGGGCCGGCCACGCAGGGCTGGATACGGCTCAGGTCAACATGTACAGTACGGCTGTAGTTCAGCATGCCGGGCAGCGGTGTGCCAAACATGTTTTGCGCCTGGTAATAACGGCGAAAAGCCAGCTGCGTGGCTTCGTCACGCCCGGTGGCAGCCAGGTAGGCTACGGTTTGCTCGTCGGGCGGGAAAAATGCCACGGTGGCGCCGTATTCTGGTGCCATGTTTGCGAGTGTGGCGCGGTCGGGCACCGTGAGGCTGGCGCAGCCGGCACCAAAGAACTCCACAAAGCAATCCAGTACATTTTCTTCCCGCAGGATGGCCGTCAGGGCAAGTGCCAGGTCGGTGGCGCTGACACCGTGTGGCAACTGTTGCTCCAGCTGTACCCCTACTACATCAGGGATAAGCAGTGTGACAGGCTGGCCAAGTATGGCAGCCTCGGCTTCGATACCGCCTACCCCCCAGCCCAGCACGCCCAGTGCATTGATCATGGTGGTATGCGAGTCGGTACCCACGACACTATCAGGGAAACACATCTCACCCAGCCGCCCCAGGCCCGGCGCCAGAAACTCCAGATTGACCTGGTGCACAATACCCAGCCCCGGGGGGCTGACCTGTAGTTTGTCAAATGCTTGCACCCCCCACTTGATGAAGCGGTAGCGCTCGGCATTGCGCGTGTACTCCTGTGCCATGTTCAATGCCAGCGCATTGGCTTCGCGAAAGCAATCTACCTGTACCGAATGATCCACCACCAGGTGAACCGGCACCTTTGGTGCCAGCCAGCCGGGATCTCCCCCCAGTGCGTGCACGGCGTCGCGCATGGCGGCTAGGTCACACAGCAGCGGTACGCCGGTGAAATCCTGTAACAGCACGCGTATCGGCATGAAAGGGACTTCACTATCGCGCAGGGCCTGTGGCTGCCAGCCGGCCAGCTGACGCAGCTGCGCCTCGCAGGCGGGCCTGCTGTCTGCGTGGCGCAATAGTGACTCAAGCAGAACACGCAGCGACACCGGCAGGCGGGAGATATCGCCGTAGCCATCCCGCTCTAGCGCTGGTAAGGAATACAGCCGTCCGATCACACCTGCTGCACTGCCGAATGTGCGGATATAGCGTTCGGAATACATAAGTCACCCCCGGATGGGCTGTGCCGGTGCCGTGAGCAAGATGCCCGACCCCCTTTGCGCCATCAACACACAGCATCCCGCCAGGTGCTGCCGCCGTCCGTACGCTGTCGAACCAAAGCGGTGGACGGCTTGCTTGTTGTTTCGGTGAGTTATGTGTGCCAGTGCACAGTCGCAGGCCTCGATGACGCGCATTGTGCTTGCATACCGGGTGGCAGGTGCGAACCGGGTATTTGACCCTCTTGGTCAGGAGGCATGCCATGAACGAAAACCAGCTTTTAAATCGTATCCATAATGTTGCAGGACAAGATAACCGTGCACTACTTGCGCGTTTTTGGTTGCAGATGGATGAGCATCCTATGCCGCCTCCATTTAATTTCACTGATTTTCGTCATCTTGATGGAGAGAGTAGATGCATATTTCACAGCATCCTTGGCAGCTATCTCCGTAAACAATTTTCACCCCTTGATGCCCTGTTCGTATCTAGACTCAATGCACTAGCTAAGCATCACGGCTATCGGCATCTTATTCCGTCAGATCTATTGCATTTTATGTACTTCTACCCCGTAAAGCCTGTAAGTATTATCGATGTGAAACCAATTGAGCACCAAGGAGTAAATCATGAGCAAAACTGATACTCAGCTGAAACATGATGTACAAGCTGAATTGATATGGGACCCTGAAGTCAATGAGGCACACATAGGTGTGCAATGTGAAAAAGGGGTCATTACCTTAAGTGGGCATGTTCCCGATTTTAGTCAGAAATGGGCTGCTGAGCAGGCAGCGCTGCGGGTGGGTGAAGTAAGGGCACTGGCTGTTGATATTCATGTTGATCTACCAGATCCAGGCACGTACACAGATGTGGATGTCTCCCGCTCCGTTGCCAATGTTTTGGATCTAATGTCTCCCGAATATAGTCAGCGCATTAAAATCATGGTTGAGGAAGGCTGGTTGACATTGTCTGGTGATGTTGAGTGGAATTTTCAACGAAATGCAGTATTACGATATGTTTCGCATGTCCGTGGCGTGAAAGGGGTTAGCAATGATATCAACATACATCCAATTCATATTGCTCGTGACGTAAAAGAAGAAGTGCGTGCAGCATTGCAACGTAGAGCAATTCAAGATATCGATGCTATTACCATTTCCATAGATGGCCCCGATATTATCTTGAGTGGTTCAGTACATAGTTGGTCAGAAAAATCCTTAGTCAAGCATGCTGTATTATGTACGCCAGGAGTACGTAACGTTACAGATAATGTCAAAGTGATTTTTGAGTAATGGTGTGGGAGCATCGAGCCATGCCCTACATTTCTTCAATCACAGATCACCCCTATTTCAGTCGGGTGATGATGCTCTGGATTTACTCTTCAAACCCCGGCCTGGTCTGGGGTTTTTTCCATGAATTCTTGAATATTGAATCCATTTCTGAGAATCAGAATTTTTCTAGCCGAATGACGGAGCTAAATCGAGGTGCGCTGACCAGGCCCTAGCGCGAGACGACTGAAAACGTTGAGCCAGATGTTCTTGATGCCTTATGCGCATACTTCCACTGCAAAGTCAGCGATATCTTCGAGTTCAATCCCAATCCTGTGCCCAAGAGTGAAAATACGGCACTTTGACTACGCTGGGATGCTGAGTGAACACAGTGCAAGTCCTGCCAACTGATCGCTGACCAATCTAAAGACCACCTGCCATTTCAATGACCTAGCACGACACAAAGGTGATTTATTGGTATTTGAGGGCGATTTCAGACACTTGATCCTTGTGCCCACTCTGTGCCCGGTGGGCACAGAGCGTGCCGAAATCCCAAAGGTCAAAAAAACCTCATCAGGGATGTGCTGTGGGCATGATTTAGGCACAGAAATGGGCGCTGAAGCCCGTCTGTGCCCAAAACAGAGAAGAGAAAACGCAAAACCCCTGATCCAATTTTCCAATTGAATCAGGGGTTCGTGTTTGGTTGCGGGAGCAGGATTTGAACCTACGACCTTCGGGTTATGAGCCCGACGAGCTACCAGACTGCTCCATCCCGCGTCTGATGTGTTGAATAATATACAGTAACTATTGTTTCGTCAAGACTTATTTACTGTAATTATCAATTTTTTCCAGCCTGCTTTGCCGGAAATGAAAAAGCCAATCTTTCGATTGGCTTTTTTCGAAAACTTGGTTGCGGGAGCAGGATTTGAACCTACGACCTTCGGGTTATGAGCCCGACGAGCTACCAGACTGCTCCATCCCGCGACAGAGAGGAGCAAATATATCTGTACTGCACTACCGCGTCAAGCTTTTTACAAAAATAACTTATGCTGCCGTCTGTACGTAGGCGTTGGCCGGGTACATTACGCTCTCCACACCAGCGGGTGTGCGCATGGTCACTTCGTAACGGCGGCCTACTGCACGCACGTCCATTACCTCGAAACGCAGCTCTTCACCTTTATCGGTGACTTCCAGGATGCTATGGCCTGGCTCCAGTTGGTTAATACGCATTGTCTATTTCCTTTTCAGTTTTCATTCTTTTTATGAACTATTGGTAAAACAGCTTGAAGCTACAGCACACCATACACAGTGTCAAAGATATTGACTATACGTAGGACTACGTGGTTCCCGTGTATTGTCAAACAGCTTAGCAGCGGCAAATGAACGCCGGATGACAGGCAAAAAAAACGCCCCGCACTGCGGGGCGTTGTGGTGCGGATGGCGATACGGCTTAGCCTACGCGCATGCCCGGCTGTGCGCCGTCGTCGGTATCCAGCAGGAACAGGCCGCTACTGTCTTCAGTGCCGGAGGCGCAGACGATCATGCCTTGCGATACGCCAAAGCGCATCTTGCGTTCGGCCAGGTTGGCCACCACGATCACCTTGCGGCCAACCAGCTTTTCCGGCTCCTGGTAGGCAGAGCGGATGCCGGAGAAGATGTTGCGCTGTTCAAAGCCCAGGTCGACGGTGAACTGCAGCAGCTTGTCGGAGCCTTCTACAAAGTTGCAGGCCAGTACCTTGCCCACGCGCAGGTCCAGCTTGGCAAAGTCGTCGATCTTGATGGTGTCGGCCAGCGGCTCGTAGTTGGCCGCAGCGGCCGGTGCTTGTGCTTCCATGGTCTGTTTGTTCGCTTCGATGAGTTTGTCCACCAGCACCGGGTCGACGCGTTGCATCAGGTGCTGGTATGGCTTGATGGTGTGGCCCAGCAGCTGCTGCTGGGCGTCGGCCCACTGCAGCGGTGCTACGTCGAGGAAGGCCTCCACGTCTTGCGCTACTTTCGGCAGTACCGGCTTCAGGTAGATGGTGAGCAGGCGGAAGGCGTTGATCAGCACGGTGCACACTTCGTGCAGGCGCGCGTCCTGGCCTTCCTGCTTGGCCAGCTCCCACGGCTTGTTGGCATCGACGTAGGCGTTGACTGCGTCGGCAATGCCCATGATCTCGCGCAGCGCCTTGGCGTATTCGCGCGCTTCGAAAGCGGCGGCGATGTTGTCGGCCTCGGCGGCGATATTGCCCAGCAGACGGGTTTCATCCTGCACGCTGTCGGCCAGCTTGCCGCCAAAGCGTTTGGTGATGAAGCCGGCGGCGCGGCTGGCGATATTGACGTACTTGCCGACCACGTCCGAGTTCACGCGCGCCACGAAGTCGCCCAGGTTCAGGTCGATGTCTTCGATGCGGCTGTTGAGCTTGCCGGCGATGTAATAGCGCATCCATTCCGGGTTCAGGCCGCATTCCAGGTAGCTCTTGGCGGTAATGAAGGTGCCGCGCGACTTGGACATCTTCTGGCCATCCACAGTAAGGAAACCGTGGGCAAACACGCCGGTAGGCACACGCATGCCGGAGAACTTCAGCGTGGCTGGCCAGAACAGCGCGTGGAAGTACAGGATGTCCTTGCCGATGAAGTGGTACATCTCGGTGTCGGTATCGGGCTTGAACCAGGTGTCGAAGTCCAGGTTCAGCTGGGCGCACAGCTTCTTGAAGCTGGCCATGTAGCCAATCGGCGCATCCAGCCACACATAGAAGTATTTGCCTGGCGCGTCGGGAATCTCGAAGCCGAAGTACGGCGCATCACGGCTGATATCCCAGTCCTGCAGGCCGCCGCCGATCCACTCGTTCATCTTGTTCAGCGATTCCGGCTGCAGGTGCGGCTGTACCACGCCGTCGGCGCGGGTAGTGTTGCCACTGGTCCAGTCGCGCAGGAAGTCGGCGCACTCGCCCAGGCGGAAGAAGTAGTGCTCGGAAGTTTTCAGCACCGGCGTGGCGCCGGACACCGCCGAGTACGGGTTCTTCAGTTCGGTGGGGTTGTAGGTGGCGCCGCACACTTCACAGTTGTCGCCGTACTGGTCTTTGGCGCTGCATTTCGGGCATTCGCCCTTCACGAAGCGGTCCGGCAGGAACATCTGCTTTTCCGGGTCGAACAGCTGCTCGATGGTGCGCGAGGTGATCTTGTTATCGGCACGCAGCGCGCGGTACATCTGCTGCGCCAGTTCCTTGTTTTCCGGGCTGTTGGTGCTGTAGTAGCTGTCGTGGCCGATCAGGAAGCCCTGCGAGTCGGCTACGTGCAGCGCTTCTACCTCGGCGATCAGCTGCTCGGGGGTGATGCCGCGCTTCTCGGCTGCCAGCATGATGGGCGCGCCGTGGGTGTCGTCGGCGCACACGTAGTAGCACTCGTGGCCGCGCATCTTCTGGAAACGCACCCAGATATCGGTTTGGATCTGTTCGAGCATGTGGCCAAGGTGCAGCCCCGCGTTGGCGTAAGGCAGTGCACTGGTCACCAGAATCTTGCGTGTGGTCATGGAGAAGCGTCCGGTGAAAGGTATTCGGTAAACCGTCGATTATAACGACAAAGGTTGGCCGCGACAGTCATCGCGGCCAACCTTGTGAAATTACACCGCCGCAGCAACGCTAGCAGCGGGGTCAGCCTGGTCCTGGCTGCCGGCAGGTAGCGCCAGCGGCCGCGCCGGTCAGGCCGATTGTGGCAGCAGGTCCGGGTCGTCGCGCTCGGCCATGGCCACCGCCACTTGCGGGCGCGCCAGCCACACGAAAGCCAGCGCAGTCAGCACCGACAGCAGGGCAAAGCCGGTGATGCCGCCGGCGATATAGGCCCAGCGGAACAGCTCGATGCCGATACCGTAACCGGCCATGCACAGCATGCTCATGCCGGCCGACACTACGCCCTTGGGCAGTTGGCTGCTCATCAGCGCAAAGCGGTACAGCACGCCGAAAGACATGCCCTCGCCTACCGCCATCAAGCTCATGCCCAGCACCAGGAAGATGTGCTGGTAATGGCCGTACAGTACGCCGGCCAGCATCAGCACCAGGCCACCCACTACCGGCCACATGCCCAGCAGCACCGAGCGGCCCAGCGGCCAGGCTTCGGCGCGGGCGGCCAGCAGCAGGTTACCGGCGATCAGGCCACCGAATACCGGCAGCTGCCACAGGCCGTATTCCAGCGTGCTCATGCCCAGGTCTTCCACCAGCAGCACCGGCGACAGGGCAATCCAGCCCATCAGCGGCAACGCCAGCATGGGGATGCACAGTACCGACAGCACAAAGCGGCGGTCGCGCAGCAGCTGCAGGTAGTCGCCGCCCATGCGCGACAGCGGGCGCGGGTTGGCCGCAGGCTGTACGGTTTCCGGCATTTTCCACCACAGGCCCAGCAGCGCCAGCAGCGCGCAGACGGCAATAAACAGGAAGCAGCTACGCCACGGCGCCAGCTCGATCAGCGCGGCACCGGCCAGCGGGCCCACCATGGGCGCAATCAGCGCCACGTTGGCCATCAGCGCGGTAACGCGCACGGCGGTTTTCTCGGCGTAGGCCTCCTGCACCGCGGCATAGCCCACGGCGTTGATGAAGCACAAGCCCATGCCCTGAAGCACGCGCAGCGCCATATAGGCCTCGATACTGCTGACCAGATAGGTGGCCAGACAGCTCACGATAAAGAACACCACGCCGCTGAGCAGCACCGGGCGACGGCCGTAGCGGTCGGACAGCGGGCCGGTGAGCCACGACAGCGCGGCACCGCCCAGCAAGAAGAAGGTCATCGACAGCGGCACCCAGCCGGCGTCCACGCCGAACTCGCGGGTGACTTGCAACATGGCCGGCTGTGCCATGTCGTTGGCGATATAAACGGCAAACTCGAACAGCACCAGGGCTAGCGGGAACAACAAGGTAGCAACAGACAGGTGGGCAATTTTATTATTGGCAGACAAAAGAACACCTCAAGAGCCATGACGCGGCAGCAAAGCACCGTGTCACGTTGACAAAAAGGCCGAGGATTCTACGCGAAATCAGCCACTTAGGCCAGCGCTTATTACCAACGCACCGCCAGCGCAGGCGACAGGCGGCGCTTTGGGCTATCATTTGCGGCATTCCCCGCGCCCCCGGCGCCTGTCGGCGGGCGCAAAACCTGATTAAAATAGTCGGGTAATCCCGACTTGGCGCACGAATATGTTCTCCCGACTAGGCAAACTGTTTGGCAGCCCTGCCAACACCGACACCCCACGGACACCCGACATGGCTCACAGCGACGCAGATATTCTGGCAGCCCTTGCCAACCTGATCGACCCGGATACCGGCAAGCCCTACCGCAAGGGCCTGGCCATTGCCTGCAACGACAGCAGCCGCCTGGCGCTCAGCGTCAAGCTGCCCTACCCGGCCAAAAGCCGCTTTGCCGAGATCGGCGCCCTGTTCAGCGAAGCCTTGGCCCCGTTTGCCGACGGCCGCCCGGTAGAGGTCGATGTAAGCAGCCAGATCACCAGCCACGCCGCCCAGCGAGGCGTGCCGCTGCTGCCCGGTGTAAAGAACGTGATTGCGGTGTCGTCCGGCAAGGGCGGCGTGGGTAAATCTACCACTGCGGCCAACCTGGCGCTGGCGCTGGCAGCCGAAGGCGCGCGCGTCGGCATTCTGGATGCCGACATCTACGGCCCGTCGCAGCCGCTGATGATGGGCCTGCAAGGGCAGAAGCCCGAAGTAGTAGAAGGCAAACTCAAGCCGCTGGAAGCGCACGGCGTACAAACCATGTCCATCGGCTACCTGGTGGACGACGACCAGGCCATGGTATGGCGCGGCCCCATGGTGAGCCAGGCGCTGCAGCAGCTGCTCAACGACACGCTGTGGGACGAGCTTGATTATCTGGTCATCGACATGCCGCCGGGCACCGGCGACATCCAGCTGACGCTGTCGCAAAAGGTACCGGTGACCGGCGCCATCGTGGTGACCACGCCGCAGGACATCGCGCTGATCGACGCCAAGAAAGGCCTGAAGATGTTCGAGAAAGTGGGCGTGCCCATCCTCGGCATCGTGGAAAACATGGCCATGCACGTGTGCAGCCAATGCGGCCACGAAGAGCACATCTTCGGCCACGGCGGCGCCGACAAGATGAGCGCGCAGTACGGCGTGGACGTACTGGGCTCGCTGCCGCTGGACCTGTCCATCCGCCTGTCTACCGACGAAGGCAAGCCCACCGTGGTAGCCGAGCCGGACGGCAAGCTGGCCGCCCGCTACCAGCAAATCGCCCGCCGTGTCGCCGTAAAGGTAGGCGACAAGGCGCGTGACTTCTCCAGCAAGATGCCGAAAATCGTCATCCAGAACAGCTAGGGCACACGCATGATCGGCATGTTCGATTCCGGCTTGGGCGGCCTGTCGGTATGGCGCCAGCTGCGCCACGCCCTGCCACAGCAGGATGTGGTGTACCTGGCCGACCAGGGCTACTGCCCCTACGGCGAGCGCAGCCAGCCAGAGCTGATAGCGCGCGCCGAAGTCATTACCGCCTGGCTGCTGCAGCAAGGCGCGCAGCTGCTGCTGATCGCCTGCAATACCGCCACCAGCGCCGCCGCGCGCCACCTGCGCGAACGCTACCCGCAGCTGCCCATCGTCGGCATGGAGCCGGCCATCAAGCCGGCAGTGCTGGCCAGCCAGAGCGGCTGCGTGGGCGTGCTGGCCACCCACGCCACCTTGCAGGGCGACAAGTTCCGCCAGCTGGTGGCGCAGTTCGCCGGTGACACGCTGGTGATTCCGCAAGCTGGCAAGGGTTTTGTCGAGTTGGTGGAAGCGGGCGAGCTGGACAGCGAGCGCAGCCGCGCCGTGGTTGGCCGCGCGCTGGCCCCGCTGCTGGAACAAGGCGTAGACCACGTGGTGCTGGGCTGTACCCACTACCCGTTTCTGGCGCCGCTAATGCGCCAGCTGCTGCCGGCGCATATCGACATCATCGACCCCACCGACGCGGTGATCCGCCAGACGCTACGCCTGATGCAGCAACACGGCCTGGCTGCCGCCAGCGGCCCTGCGGCCAACTACCGTTTTGCCAGCACCGGCCAGCCCGGCAATATGGCGCAGTTCCTGCAGCACACCTTGGGCACCACGGCACAGGTGGAATATATCGACCTGCCCGGCTAACACCGCCCCCCCTCACCACAACAGGCCTGGGCACACCCCGGGCCTGTTGCTTTTCAGTGCTGCTTACAACAGATGTCATGCAACTGAATTGACAGAAAAAACTAAGGTTTTATCCCGCCCCGTCGATAAACAAACATGGGGCAGCACACAGCAACGCTAGTGAATGCAAGGCCCCTGGGCAAGGCAAGAGGAAGACATCATGGGTAATCTGAACTGGTATGCAGGCCTGCGCGAGCAAGCGGCTTATCAACAAGCCACTGCCATGCTCAAAGCAATTGAAGAACATAAACAGGCTATAGCCAGGCTGGAAACCAGCCTGGCAACCCTGGGCGACATCGTGGATCTGGCACGCGTAGACCGCATGGCCGCCCAGCTACTGGTAGAAGAGCGCCTATCAATAAGCGACCACAAACAGAGCGGTTAAACCGCCTACCATAGTCTGATACCGCAAGGTGCCAACTATAACGGCCAGCCCTGGCAACAGGGTTGGCCGCTCTTCTTTGTGGCTACCGGCTAGCGCAGCTGCGGGTAGCTCAGCCAGGCCAGATGCAGCACATTAAACCCCGTATGCAGCAAGACAGCGTAAGCCAGCCGGCCGGTAGCGGCATAAAGCAGCGCGTACGCGGCACCAGCCAGCGTGGCCACCAGCGCCCACAGCACGCCACCGGGCATATGCACCAGGCCAAACAGCGCAGCGGATAACAGGCAGCGCTGCCACAGCGGCCAGCGCGCTGCAGCCGCAAAAACCCCTTGGCGAAACAGCGCCTCCTCCGGCAAGGACACCAGCAGCAGGTTGGCCGCCAGCCAAGGCAGCCACCAGGCTGGCCATTTGGGCTGCCAGGCCAGCAGGCCGCTAGCCAGTGCCAAGCCCAGCGCGGCAAACAGGCAGGCAGCGCACACCAGCAGCCAGTGGCCACGCTTGGCCACCGCGGGCACAGCGATACGTGGCAGGCACAGCAGCAGCCACAAACCGGCCAGGCCCTTATCCCAGTGCCAGTACAGCGTGTAAGGCTTGCTGTTGTCAGCCAGCGCCCCCTGCCACCAGCGCGGCGGGTAAAAGCCGGGCAAGGCGTGCATCGCCAAGGCCAGTATCAGCAACACCGCCAGCAGCCAGGGCCAGCGCGCCCGCGGCCAACGTTGGCACAGCCAGGCGGCCAAGCCCAGCAGCAGGTAGGCCAAGCCAGCTAACGGCGCCAGCACGCCCGCCCACAGCGCCACGGCCGAAGCCGGCACGGCTACGCCCAGCGCCAGCCGGCGCTGCCCGGCCAGGGCGGCCAGCAGGGCGATGGCCAGCAGCGTAAAGGCCGCCAGCACAGGCCAATCAGGTACGGTATAAGACATGTCAGGGCAAAAAAGCAGTAAAGCGCGCCAGTGTAGCGCAAGGCAAAAACATTGCGGCCAACCTTGGTGGGGTTGGCCGCAACGGTACGACAGCAAGGGCAGCGAGTTACGCCTGGCGCACAGCGGCGTCCAGCGCCTGCACCACGTCGGCCAGGATGTCGTCCACGTGCTCGATGCCGATGGACAGGCGGATCAGCTCCGGCTTCACGCCGGCACGCAGTTGCTCCTCCGGCGACAGCTGACGGTGGGTGGTGGACGCCGGGTGGCAGGCCAGGCTCTTGGCGTCGCCGATATTCACCAGACGCGTTACCAGCTGCAGCGCGTCGATAAAGCGGCCACCGGCCTCTACCCCGCCCTTGATGCCGAACGACAGGATGCCCGACGCGCGGCCGCCCATGTATTTGTCCACCAGCGGGCGGCTGGGGTGGCCTTCCAGCGCGGCATACTCTACCCATTCCACCGCCGGGTGCTGCTGCAGGTACTGCGCCACTTTCAGCGTGTTGTCGCAGATGCGATCCAGACGCAGCGCCAGCGTTTCGATACCCAGCAGGATCTGGTGCGCGTTAAACGGCGAGATCGCCGCGCCCATATTGCGCAGCGGCACCACGCGGGCACGGGCGATGTAGGCGGCGGCGCCCAGCGCCTCCACGTAGTTCACGCCGTGATAGCTGACGTCCGGTGTATTCAGGCGCACAAAGCGTTCCTTGTGCTCGCCCCACGGGAACTTGCCGCTATCCACGATGATGCCGCCGATACTGGTGCCGTGGCCGCCCAGGTATTTGGTGAGGCTGTGTACCACGATGTCGGCACCGTGCTCGAACGGGCGGCACAGGTAAGGCGACGGTACGGTGTTGTCCACGATCAGCGGCAGGCCGTGCTTGTGCGCTTCGGTAGCAAACGCGCCGAAATCCACCACATTGCCCAGCGGGTTGCCGATGGATTCGCAGAATACCGCCTTGGTCTTGGCGTCCACGTTGGCCGCAATGTCTTGCGGGCGCGCCGGGTCGATAAAGCGCACGGTAATGCCCAGCTGCGGGAAGGTGTGGGCAAACAGGTTATAGGTGCCGCCGTACAGCGTGCTGGTGGCGATGATGTTGTCGCCGGCCTCGGCGATGGTCTGGATGGCGTAGCTGATGGCCGCCATGCCCGACGCCACTGCCAGCGCGCCAATGCCGCCTTCCAGCGCCGCCACGCGCTTTTCCAGCACGTCGGTGGTGGGGTTCATGATGCGGGTGTAGATATTGCCCTGTACTTTCAAATCGAACAGGTCGGCACCGTGCTGGGTGCTGTCGAAGGCATAGCTGGTAGTCTGGTACAGCGGTACCGCTACGGCTTTGGTGGTCGGGTCGGGGCTGTAGCCCCCATGTACGGCAAGTGTTTCCAGTTTCATCTTTGTAGATCCCTAGGGCTTGTTATCGCCGGCCGCATCATGGCAGGCCGCAGGCCATACCTTAGCGTCATGCTGCCACAAGATAAAGTCTGTTTTTTTGCAAAGCTTTGCAACCCGCCCCGCTACGCTGCATCCAAGCAAGCTGCCCACCAGCAGCTATGCTTCAATAAAACAAGATCACGGGCCTCCCATGCTGCAACAACTCTTCCCGCTGGCACGCACCGTCAGCCGCCAAATGTTCTGGCTGCAATCGTTACTGGTTGTCCTGCTGCTCAGTGCCATGGCGTTCCTGCATTACTACAACGACGGGCGCACCTGGCTGCTGGCCGATGAAAGCCGACGGCACGCACGCGAACAGCAGCAGCTGGGCGATACCGTGTCGCGCCTGGGCGACCTGCACAACAGGCTGATCCTGCTGGTAGAGGAACAAGAAGCCGGGCAGCTCAGCCCCACCGATATCGTGCGCCGCAAAC
This sequence comes from beta proteobacterium L13, assembly GCA_000335715.1. Lineage (GTDB taxonomy): Bacteria > Pseudomonadota > Gammaproteobacteria > Burkholderiales > Chromobacteriaceae > Vogesella. The sequence continues at coordinate 191,993 of AMYZ01000001.1, read as the reverse complement.
TTGGCCTGCAAAAAGCCCTGGAGCAGCTAGCCCATGACACCCTGGCGCTGGGCGAGCAAACACGGCAAAGCCCGGACCTGGCCGACCTGGTGCGCGAGATTCAGGCAGACCTGATGCGCTACCACACCCAGGCTAGCCACCTGCTGCAACTGCTGCCCAGCGAAACCGAGGCCGCAGAAGACCAGGCACTGGTCATCAGCCGCCAGGTCACCCAGGACATGGAAAAGCTGCGCAAACTGGCACGCCAGCAGCGTGAAATGTCCATCCGCCACTTCGAGGCCGACTTGCAGGAAACCCTGCACACCGGCCAGCAGCTACAAAACCTGCTGCTGGGTCTGTTACTCGCAGCGCTGGCGCTGATAGGCTGGCGCATGCACCGCATTGGCCGCCAGCTGCAACAAACCGAAGCCTTGCTGGTGGCGCTGGGCCATGGCGACACCAGCGTGGTACCGCCGAAAGCCGATGCGCTGTTCCAGCCGATATTCAACGCCCTGCACCGCTTTCGCGAGCTGTTGATCAGCCAGCAAGCCCTGCTGGCCAGCAGCGAGGCCCAGCAGCAAAAGCTGGAACACATGGTAAACGAGCGCACCGCCCACCTGCAGCAAGCCAACCGCCAGCTGGAAGACGAAATCCGTCAGCGCCAGCAGGCAGAAAAGCGTCGCCGGCTGTACGAAATGGTGTTCGAGCACACCGAAGACGCCGTGATCATTACCACGCCGGATACCCATATCGTTGCGGCCAACCCTGCCTATCAGATGATGACAGGCATGCCCCTGGATGAGCTCTGCGGCAAACGCCCGCCCATTGCCCGCTCCGGCCACCACGACCGCCAGTTCTACCAGCAGCTATGGGCACAGCTGTCCAGTGCCGGGCGCTGGCGGGGTGAAATCGTTAACCGCCATGCCGACGGCAGCCTGGTACATGCCCTGCTTACCATCAATGCCGCCACCGAGCCCGATGGCTCGATAACGCACTATGTGGGCATCCTGTCCGACATCACCCAGCTCAAGCTGGCCGAAAACCAGCTGCGCCGCCTGGCCTACTACGACCCGCTCACTGCCCTGCCCAACCGTGTACTGCTGAAAGACCGCCTGACGCACGAAATCGACATCGCCCGCGAAGAAAGGCGCAGCTTTGCCACCATGCTGCTGGACCTGGACCGCTTCAAGTACGTCAACGACACACTGGGGCATAAAGCGGGCGACGAGCTGCTGATGGACGTAGCAGAACGCCTGCGCGGCACGGTACGGCTAGAAGACACGGTAGCGCGGCTATCGGGTGACGAATTCTGCATCATCGTGCGCGACTGTACGCCCTCCCACGTCGCCCGCACCGCCGAAGCCATCGTCACCGTACTGAACCTGCCTTTCAGGCTGGAAGCGCGCGATGCCGAGGTAGGCGCCAGCATCGGCATTGCCATGTTCCCCGGCGACGGCGAGAACAGTGAAAACCTGATGAAAAATGCAGACGCTGCCATGTACCAGGCCAAAGCACTGGGGCGTAACCGCTATTGCTTCTTCGAGCCCGCGATCGAAGCCCGGCTGCGCGGCGAGATGGAGCTTTTCTCCCAGCTGCGCCACGCCATAGAAGAGCAGCAGTTTGTGCTGCATTACCAGCCCATCATCCCGCTGGGCGACGGGCTGGGCAGCTACGGCGAAGCACTGCTGCGCTGGCCGGATGGCGGCAGCCAGGCCTCGCCGGGCGTGTTTATCCCCTTTGCCGAGCAGCATGGCCTGATAGAAGGCATAGGCGATTTCGTGCTGGAAGCTGCCTGCCGCTTTGTGGCCACCAGCGTAGAGCAAGGCCAGCCGCAAAGCATCAGCATCAACCTGTCAGCACGCCAGCTGGCCATGAGCGACCTACCCGAGCGCCTGAGCCAGGCGGTATCAAAGCATGGCATCCCGGCTTCTGCCATCGAGCTGGAGCTGACCGAGTCGTCGCTGATCCAGAACCTGGAAGCCATTTCGGTGACGCTGACCCGGCTGCGCCAGGCAGGGTTCCGCATTGCCATCGATGACTTTGGCGCCGGCTACTCCTCGCTGAACTATCTGGTAGAGCTGCCGGTAGACAAGGTAAAAATCGACCAGCGCTTTATCTGGAGCCTGTTCAACAGCCCGCGCAACCAGGCGGTGGTAAAGGCGATTCTGTCGCTGGCGCGCACCATCGGCATCCAGACGGTAGCCGAAGGCGTGGAAACCGCCGAGCAGCTGGCCTTCCTGCAAGCGCATGGCTGCCACTACGTACAGGGCTACTACCTGGCTAGGCCCATGAGCCAGCAAGACTTCCTGACCTTCCAGCAGCTAGGCCCGGCCAACACGACACCCGCCGGCTAAGCTGCGGCCAACCCTGCCCGTAGGTAGCGCAAGCCTGACAAACAAAACCCCCTGCCAAGCTAGCAGGGGGTTTTGTCTATCGGGCCACCACAACTTTACAGCAGGGTAGCGCACCAGCCAGGGGCTAATCGGCTGCCGGGGGCGTAGGTGGCGCTATCACCAGCACCTTGTCTACCCGGGTACGATCCATGTCCATCACCTCGAAGCTGAAGCCGTTCCACACCACCTTGTCGGCGGCGCTGGGTACGCGGCCCAGCATGAACATGACAAAGCCGCCCAGGGTCTGGAAGTTGCCCGACTCTTCGCCCTCGATGCTGTCCAGCTCGAAGTGTTCCTTGAAGTCTTCCAGCGACATCATGCCGTCCACCAGCCAGCTGCCGTCTTCGCGCTGCACGATTTCCTCGTCGCCGTCGCCGGCTTCGGTGGGCAGGTCGCCCACGATGGCTTCCATCACGTCGTTGATGGTGACCAGGCCTTCGATTTCGCCGTATTCGTCCACCACCAGCGCAGTATGGTTACGCGTGCGCTTGAACTGCTCCAACAGCTGCATCGGGCTAATGGCTTCCGGCACGTACAGCGGCGGGCGCACCGACTCGGCCAGTTTTACCGATTTGTCGTCCAGCAGGCGGTGTAGCAAGTCTTTGGCCTGCACCATGCCCAGTACGTTTTCGAAACCGCCTTTTACCACCGGGTAGCGGGTAAACACGCTGCCGCGAATGATCTTGAGGTTTTCTTCCAGCGGGTCTTCCACGTCCAGCGCAATGATGTCCTTGCGCGGCGTCATGATGGAGACCACCTTTTTTTCGTCCAGGCTGAAGATGTTTTCCACCAGCTCCTGTTCGGCGCGGTCAAAGATGCCTTCGTCGGCGCCCTGCTCCATCAGTACCTTGATTTCTTCTTCGGTAATGGACGGGTCTTTGTTCTTTTTCACGCCCAGCACACGCAGCACCGCCTCGGTAGACAGGCTCAGCAGGCGCACTACCGGCGAGGTTACACGCGCCAGCAGCAACATGGGGCGCGCCAGGATAGAGGCCAGCACCTCGGGGTTCTGCATACCCACGCGCTTGGGCACCAGCTCGCCGATGATCAGCGAGAAATAGGTAATCAGCATTACCGTGACAGTGAGCGCAATGGGGCGGGCAAACTCGGCCAGTACAGGGTAGGTTTCCAGATACGCTTGCAGGCGGTCGGCAATGGCAGCCTCACCAAACGCACCGGACAAAATGCCGATGAGGGTAATGCCGATCTGGATGGTAGACAGGAAGCGGGTAGGCTCTTCTGCCAGCTTGAGCGCCGCAGCGGCGCCGCGGTTGCCTTCATCTGCCCACTGCTGCAGGCGAACCTTGCGCGAGGAGACGATGGCGATTTCGGTCATGGCAAAGATGCCATTGAGGAGGAAAAGTACAACTAATATAAGCACGTCCATTGGACAGGGTGAACACCATATAAAGAAGACTACGCCATTCTACATGCCAGCCGTTTTTTCGCCAGTACCCTGCCGCACTCCAAACATGCCAAAAAAATATGTCCAATCATTGGCAAGCCTAGCTGAAAGCACTATAAATAAAAAACTTGGCATTTTGCTGCCCCATTTTCAAGGAAAATGCGATGAAGCGTATTTCTTTGCGTACCCACCTCACGCTGATTGTGAGTATTGCGATCCTGTTCTGTGTGGCGCTGGGTACCAGTGGCCTGCTGGGGTCTCGCAATATTGCCGGCGAGGTGGACGACTTGCTGAACACCCAGAAAATGATTCGGCAGCAAACCGAAGCCGACATGATGCACGACGCGGTGCGCTCCGACGTGCTGTCGGCACTGTACCGCGACAAAGTGGGCGAAAAGGACAAGCTCAAGGATATCGCGGCAGACCTGGCCGAGCACGCCAAACACTTTCGCGAGCTGATGGCCGACAACACCCAGCGCGCCAGCACCAATGAACCACTCAAGGCGCTTTACGGCGAAGTCGTCCCGCAGGTTGAACGCTATCTGCAATCGGCCAGCATCATCATCGGCAGCCTGGAAAGCCAGCCGGACAAGGCGCTGGCCACCCTGCCCGCTTTCGAGCAGGACTTTGACGCACTGGAAGGTGGCATGGAAAAAGTCACCGATGCCATCGAACTGTCGTCCAATAGTGCGCAGCAGACAGTAGACACAGGTATCAGCCAGCAATCCATCATGAGCGGTACGCTGGCACTGGTGGCTGCGGTGTTGCTGATCGCCTACGCAGCCGTCCTGAGCCGCCTGCTGCTGCGCCCGCTACAGGCTCTGACCAGCACCGCCAACCAGGTCATCAAGACCGGCAACCTGAGCCTGCGTGTAGACGACCACGCCGGGCTGGAGCTGTCTGTATCCATACAAGCTTTCAACCGCATGCTGCAGTCCCAGCAAAAACTGGTCGCCCAGCTGCAAGACGTTGCCGGCTCGCTGGAAAGCACCAGCAGCAGCATAGGTGGCCTCACCGCCCGCGTGCGTAGCGATGCCGAAGCACAGAGCAGCTCGGCCGAACATATCAGCAGTGCCATCAGCCAGATGAGCCATAGCGTGGCCAACGTCAGCCAGAGCACGCGCAGCGCACTGGAATGCAGCCAGGCGGCCGGCGAACAGGCACGCAGCAGTAGCCAGACGGTCACCCAGTCTGCCAATGCCATCATGGCGGCTACCGAATCGGTGCAACACGTGTCCAGTGTAATTCACTCGCTGGAAAGCAGCGCCATGCAGATCGGGCGCGTAGTGGAAGCCATTACCGGCATTGCCGAGCAAACCAATCTGCTGGCGTTAAACGCGGCCATTGAAGCAGCCAGAGCGGGGGAAAGCGGGCGCGGTTTTGCTGTGGTGGCCGACGAAGTGCGCAACCTGGCCGAGCGTACCAGTAGCGCAACCAAAGAAATCCAGACCATGGTGTCGGGGATCCAGACCTCGGCACAGCAAGCGGTGCACGCCATGGAAGACGGCATTCGCCAGGTAGCCCAAAGCTCGGAAGATGCACAAAAAGCCGGTAACGCCATCGAGCTGATCGAAGACCGCACACGGGAAAGCGTCAACACCATGGGGCAGATCCACCAGGAACTGCAAGAGCAAGCCAGCGCCAGCCAGGATATTGCCGGTAACGCCGACCAGGTGTCCGATATGGCGCGCCGTACGCTGAACAGCGCGCTGGAAGTAGAAACCGAAACCCGCCGCCTGCAGCAGCTGGCACAAAGCCTCAACAAAACGCTGGCCAGCTTTAGCGGCTAGCCTTCCCTGACGCCATCAAAAAACCCCGCCGGCTTGCACCGGCGGGGTTTTGCTTTGCCTGCGGCCAACCTGGCAGGTTGGCCGCATGGGCAGTGCTTACTCGTAGTTGTCGATGGACGGGCAGCTGCACACCAGGTTGCGGTCGCCGTACACGTCGTCGATACGGTTCACGCTAGGCCAGAACTTGTTGTCCAGCACGTACGGCAGCGGGAAGAACGCCTGCTCGCGGCTATACGGACGGGCCCACTCGCCGGCAATGTCGGCCTTGCTGTGCGGCGCATTGCACAGCGGGTTGTTGTCCTTCGGCCATACGCCATTCTGTACCGCATCGATTTCCTGGCGGATGGACACCATGGCGGCGATGAAGCGGTCCAGCTCGGCCTTGGACTCGGACTCGGTCGGCTCGATCATCAGCGTACCGGCTACCGGGAAGCTCATGGTCGGGGCGTGGAAGCCGTAGTCCATCAGGCGCTTGGCCACGTCTACCTCGGTCACGCCGGAAGCGGCTTTCAGCGGGCGCAGGTCGATGATGCACTCGTGCGCCACACGGCCGTTCTTGCCGGTGTACAGCACCGGGTAGTGGGCAGCCAGCTTGTCTTTCAGGTAGTTGGCGTTCAGCAGTGCGATCTCGGTAGAACGCTTGGCACCTTCTGCACCCATCATGCGGATATACATGTAGGAGATCGGCAGGATGGACGCCGAGCCGAACGGCGCAGCGGAAACCGCGCTCTGGCCAGCAACCGCGCCCGGCACTTCGGCTACCACGTGGTTGGCCATGAACGGCGCCAGGTGCGCTTTCATGCCGATGGGGCCCATGCCCGGGCCGCCACCGCCGTGCGGAATGCAGAAGGTTTTGTGCAGGTTCATGTGCAGCACGTCGGCGCCGATGTCGGCCGGGCGGGTCAGGCCCACCTGCGCGTTCATGTTGGCACCGTCCATGTACACCTGGCCGCCGTTGGCGTGGATCAGTTCGCAGATTTCCTTGATGGATTCTTCGAACACACCGTGGGTGGACGGGTAGGTAATCATCAGCGCGCCCAGGTTGGCCGCATGCTGCTCGGCCTTGGCCTGCATATCGGCCATGTCCACGTTGCCGTTGTCGTCGGTTTTCACCACCACCACCTGCATGCCCAGCATCTGTGCGGTAGCCGGGTTGGTACCGTGTGCCGATTGCGGGATCAGGCAGATGGTGCGGTGCGCGTCGCCACGGCTGGCGTGGTAACGGCGGATGGCCAGCAGGCCGGCGTATTCGCCCTGCGCGCCGGAGTTCGGCTGCATGGAGATGGCGTCAAAGCCGGTAATGGCCATCAGCTGCTGCTGCAGGCCTTCGATCATTTCCAGGTAGCCGGCAGCCTGCTCGCGCGGGGCGAACGGGTGCATATTGGCAAATTCTGGCCAGGTCACCGGAATCATCTCGCTGGTGGCGTTCAGCTTCATGGTGCAGCTGCCCAGGCTGATCATGCTGTGGTTCATGGCCAGGTCGCGGTTTTCCAGCTTCTTCAGGTAGCGTAGCATCTCGTGCTCGCTGTGGTGCTCGTTGAACACCGGGTGGCTGAGGATGGCGGATTCGCGTTTCAGGCTGGCCGGAATGGCGTCGGCAGCGGCAGCGTCCAGCGCGGCGATGTCGGCAGCCTTGCCGGTGAAGATTTCGATCAGCTGGGCCAGGTCGGCTTCGGTAGCCGCTTCGTGGAAAGCCACACCCAGCACGGCATTGCCGGCGTCACGCACGTTGATACCGGCAGCCAGTGCAGCGGCGTATACGTTGGCCGCATTGGCGCCCAGCTCCACCTGTACGGTGTCGTAGAACTGTTCGAATTTCAGCTTGCCGCCTGCCGCTTTCACCGCGTGGGCGAAAATGACGGCCAGGCGATGGATGCGCTGGGCAATGCGCTTCACGCCAGCCGGGCCGTGGTACACGGCGTACATGCCGGCCATATTGGCCAGCAGCACCTGGCTGGTGCAGATGTTGGAGTTGGCTTTTTCGCGGCGGATATGCTGCTCGCGGGTTTGCAGCGCCATGCGCAGCGCGGTCTTGCCTTTGGCATCGATGGACACGCCAATGATGCGGCCAGGGGCCGAACGCTTCATGTCGTCGCGGAAGGCAAAGTAGGCCGCGTGCGGGCCGCCAAAGCCCATCGGTACGCCAAAGCGCTGGGTGTTACCCAGGGCTACGTCGGCGCCCATTTCGGCAGGCGATTTCAGTGCTACCAGTGCCATCACGTCGGCGGCCACGATGGCGACGCCACCTTTGGCTTTGACGGCAGCAATGTACGGGGTCAGATCCAGCACGTCGCCGGCTTCACCCGGGTACTGGAACAGCGCGCCGAAGTAGTCGCCGTTGCCGGCTTCTTCCGGGTGGCCCAGCACCAGCTCGAAACCGAAGTATTCGGCGCGGGTTTTCAGCACGTCCAGTGTTTGCGGCAGCACGCGGCTGTCTACAAAGAAGCGGTCGCCTTTTACCTTGGAAGCGCGACGCGCCAGCGCCATGCCTTCGGCGGCGGCGGTGGCTTCGTCCAGCAGCGAGGCGTTGGCGATGTCCAGGCCGGTGAGGTCGATCACCATTTGCTGGAAGTTCAGCAGCGCTTCCAGGCGGCCCTGGGCGATTTCTGCCTGGTACGGGGTGTAGGCGGTGTACCAGCCCGGGTTTTCCAGCACATTACGCAGGATCACGCCGGGGGTAATCACCGGGTAGTAACCCATACCGATAAACGATTTGTTGATGACGTTCTTGCTGGCCACGGCCTTCAGGTCGGCCAGAGCGTCTACTTCGCGCTGCGCAGCCGGCAGGTCCAGCGCACGGTTGAAGCGGATGCCGGCCGGCACGGTTTGCGCCACCAGGTCTTCCAGCGAGCTGGCGCCGATTTCGGCCAGCATCTGCTGTTGTTCGGCATCGCACGGGCCGATGTGGCGGGCGATGAATTCTTGATGATTGAAGAGTTGCGAGAGAGACATGTCTGCGATTCCGTCTAATCGATTAGCCACGAACGGCTTACTGCTTGGCCACGAAAACCACAAAAGACACAAAATGATCCAGGCAAGGTCATGGCTTGCCTAGTACACGTCAACAATGGAAGCGTTCGTGTTGTTTCGTGGGTTTCGTGGCAAAAATTCGCGGCAAAAAAAAGCCCCGCCATCTTACGATGGCGGGGCCGTTTTATCAGGCGCCGATTTCAGCTGCGTAGGCAGCAGCGTCCAGCAGGCCGTCCAGATCAGCGGCGTTGGCCGGCTTGATCTTGAAGAACCAGCCTGCGGCGTATGGCTCGCTGTTGGCCAGCTCCGGGTTGGCTTCCAGCTCGGCGTTCACTTCCAGGATTTCGCCTGCGATAGGGGCGTACACGTCGGAAGCGGCTTTTACCGATTCCACCACGCCGGCTTGCTCTTCGGCAGCCAGGTTGGCACCTACGGCAGGCAGCTCGACAAATACGATGTCACCCAGCAGCTCTTGCGCGTGCTCGGTAATGCCTACGGTCACGGAGCCGTCGGCTTCCAGGCGCAGCCATTCGTGGCTGGATACGTATTTCAGTTCGGCAGGAATGTTGCTCATCGTTTCTCTCCAGAAAAATGTGTCGTGATGGTGTAGCGGGACAGGCTCTTGCTCGCCCCGTCGTTATACACCAGCTTATTCAAAAACTTTCTTGCCGTTACGCACGAACGGCATTTTCACCACACGCACGTCGGTCAGCGTGCCGCGCAGGTCTACCTGGGCGGTAGCACCGGTGGCTGCCGGTACACGGGCGATGGCGATGGAATGCTTGAGGGTGGGCGAGAAGGTGCCGCTGGTGATGATGCCTTCGCCAATGCCTTCTACCACCACTTTCTGGCCTTCGCGCAGTACGCCGCGGCCTTCCAGCACCAGGCCGACCTGCTTCATGGCCACGCCGGCGGCTTTTTGCGCTTCCAGCGCGCTGCGGCCGATAAAGTCGCGGCCTTCGGTCATGGCGATAGTCCAGCCCATGCCGGCCTCCAGCGGGGAGACGCTGTCGTCCATGTCGTGGCCGTACAGGTTCATGCCAGCTTCCAGGCGCAGCGTGTCGCGGGCGCCCAGGCCGATAGGGGCCACGCCAGCGTCTTTCAGCTCGTTAAAGAAGGTGATGGCTTCGGCAGCAGGAATCATGATTTCCAGGCCGTCTTCGCCGGTGTAACCGGTGCGGGCAAAGAACCACTCGCCGGATGGCAGGCCCTGGAACACTTTCAGCGCGCGGATAGCGTCGGCCAGTGCCGGCTTCACGCTGCACACCTTGTCGATGGCGGTAGGGCCTTGCACGGCCAGCATGGCCAGGTCGCGGCGCACTTGCAGCTTCACGTCAAAACCGGCGGATTGCTTGTCCATCCAGGCCAGGTCTTTTTCGGTGGTACCGGCGTTAACGACCATCCGGAAACCAAAAGCGGTGAGGTATACGATCAGATCGTCTACCACACCGCCTTGTTCGTTCAGCATGCCGGAATACAGCGCCTTGCCCTCGAAACCCAGCTTGGCTACGTCATTGGCAATCAGCTTTTGCAGCCAGGCCTTGGCGTCACTACCGGTGATATCCACCACGGTCATGTGCGACACGTCGAACATGCCGGCGTCGCTACGCACGATTTCGTGCTCTTTCAGCTGCGAGCCGTAATGGATGGGCATGTCCCAACCGGCAAAATCGACCATTTTCGCGCCGGAGGCGAGATGGGCTTCGTATAGGGGGGTGCGTTGCGGGGCTGTCATGGCAGGTCCTTGTCCGAGCGTGAGTTTCCTCTGTTTCTCACACCCCTCTGTCCCTGCACCTGAGATTTTCCGGCGTTGCGCCGTTAGCCCCTTCGGTGGGCGCATCCTGTGCGCCGCTCTCCAGATTCTGCGGGGAAAACCCCGATTCTTGCAGTCCTTTTGCCTGAGCGATTGCGGGTGCACTTGCGCCTTCGGCGGCGGTTCTGCCCTGCGGGCAAACCGCTCTCTCCTGCGGAATGCGCGCATTATCGTTGCCACGGCGTGGCTTGGCAAGCTGGATTTGGCAGCACTGTGGCGGTGGTTCACCGGGTTTTGAACAGATGAACCCGTGCGACAAATGCATTATGCTATGCGGCTATCACTTGTCTTGCTGCGACAGACAAACCGGCCTCGGCAGCACCGTAGCACCATGCCGACGCACGCCTGATAAGCCAAGCGCACGCGATAAAGATGGCCTCACGCCACGCCTCTGTTCTTGGCTTGTTGCAGCCATCACGTCGCCAGACTGATCCGCCTGCACCCACGGCAGCGGCCATACAGGAGAACGCCATGCCACCATTATCAATGGACGAGATTCTTGCCAGCCTGGAATGCTACAGCGAGCAAGCCGCGCGGCTGGCTGGCCCGGGCCAGCCGTATCACACCCTGCTGCAAGACACCTTGCAGCAGGCAACCGCGCACCTGGCACCGCTGGAAAAATCGCTGGTGATGCGGGCTGCCGTGCAGACACTGGGCCATGCAGCCGAGATTGGCCACCCGCCAGACAGCAGTGTGTCGGGCTGCAACGACCTTGGGGCACACAGTCTGCTACACAGCGAAAACCACCTGATCCCGTTCAAGCTGGGCTGAGCTGGCACAACGCTGGCCACCAAACAGACAGGCCCAGCGTACCGTGTACGCCGGGCCTGTTGCCATGTTGGCCGCAAGCTACCCCGCCCTGCTTAGCCTTTCACCAGGCGCTCGCGCAGCTGCCACAGATAAATTGGCAGGCCGGCCAGCAACAGCAGCACGCCCCACATCACCACCTCGGCACCCGAACCATAAATGGTCCACATGGCAAAAATGAAGCCGCCAAACGAGAACGCCAGTGGTGCGTACCAGTCGCGGCGTGTGAACTGGCGGTGGCGCTTGAGCATCACCGCCAGCAGCGCCATGGCGCAGAAGGCGTACGGCAGCAGCGTAGTGGCGGTAGCCAGCAGGATGACAAACTCGAAAATCTGCACGCCGCTATCGCCACCAGCGTACTTGCTGGCCAGCAGGATGGTCACCAGCACGGTAGACAGCACCAGGCCGACGATGGGTACGCCGGCACCATTTTCACGGGTGAAAAAACGCGGGAACAAATGGTCGCGCGCGGCCGCAGCCGGAATATGGCCCTGCATCAGACACCAGCCGTTCAGCGCGCCAAAACACGACACTACCGCACCCAGGCCCACTGCGTAATACGCCCAGTCGCCCCACAGGTGGCGGGCTGCATCGGCAAACGGTGCGCTGGACGCGGCCAACTGGCTGGCAGGCATCAGACCCTGCAGCGCGATGGTGCTAAGGATGTACAGGCCGGCGGCAATCAGCGTGCCCAGCACGGTGGCACGCGGGATGGTGCGCTCCGGCTGGTCTACATCCCCAGCCGGTACCGAGGCCGACTCCAGCCCCAGAAACGCCCACAGCGTCAGTGCCATGGTGGCAGGGATCGCCTCGCCTAGCGGCTTGTGCTGCGGGTTGAACTGCACAAAGTCCGGGTTCAGGTACAGCAGGCCGGCAATGGTGACACCCGCCAGCGGCAGCAGCTTGATCAGCGTGGTGACAATCGCCACGCGGCCGGAGCTTTGCGGGCCGCGGCTGTTGATCCAGGTTACCAGCCAGATCAGGCCGATGGCGGTGGCACCGGCAGCCAGATTGCTCTGGTTCAGCACCGGGAAGAACACCCCCAGATAGCTGACACCGGCTACAGTCAGCGCGGCGTTGCCGGCCCATAGCGCAATCCAGTAACCCCAGGCAATCAGGAAACCGGCAAAGTCGCCAAAGCCTTCGTGAATATAGGCGTAAGGGCCACCGGCTTTATGTGGCAGCAGGGTGGCCAGCTTGGCAAACACCAGCGCCAGGCAGATGGCGCCCAGCGAGGTAATGGTCCAGCCGATCAGCGACGAGCCGCCGTATTGCGCCAGCGACGCCGGCAGCAGAAACACGCCGGAGCCGATCATATTGCCCACCACCAGGGCGGTACACATCCAGAAGCCGAGCTTGCCCGGTGCAGCCTTAGTCATGACGGCCTCCGTGACAGGCAGGAGAAACAGCGGAAACAACAATGCACGGCCAGGCCGCACAGGAAATGAGGTATTGCATGGAAGGTCCTGATTGTTCTTGGGTTTTGCTAGTGTCCACCGGCCCGCCCCTGTCTCGGGGCGTGGCCAAGGCGTGCAGTCTGGCTGCACCGCCTCACAAAACAAACAGGGCCCCGACGAGGAGGCCCTGCTGCTGTGCACAAAATTATAGCGGTTTTTGGCTATGCCAGGACGATAGGCCCGGCAGGCACCTGCGCCAGCTGCCAGTTTTGTCGCGCCCACTGCCATATCTCGTCGCGTGTCTGTACGTGGCTTGGCACCGCGTGACCCAGCCGTGCCAGCGCATCGCGCAGCTGCTGTGCGACGTTGGCCGCATCAATCGCCGGGGCCAGCGTCTGCTTGGACAGCTTCTCGCCCGCCGCATTCACCATCACCGGCAGGTGGCAATGCGTTACCGCCGCACCGCCCAGACACTGGCGCAGCCACAGCTGGCGCGGGGTAGACACCAGCAGGTCGGCACCGCGTACGATATCGGTCATCCCCTGAGCGATGTCATCCACTACCACCGCCAGCTGGTAGGCCCAGAAGCCATCCGCCCGCAGCAGCACCACATCGCCGATATCGCGCTGCAGCTGCTGGACGTAATGCCCCTGTAGCCGGTCATCAAACGCCAGCTCGGCATCGGGCACGCGCAAACGCCACGCCCGCGCCTGCCGCCCCGCCGCCACGCCGTGGCGGCAGGTACCGGGGTAGACCGTGCCATCCATACCACGCAGGCCCGATTCGGCAATTTCCTTGCGCGTGCAGGCGCAGCCATAGGCGTGGCCAGCGTCGATCAACTGATCCAGTGCCGCACGGTACAAGTCGTGACGGTCGTGCTGCCAGGCCAGCTCGCCCTGCCACTCAAAACCAAAGGCATCCAGCGTGTGCAGGATGGCACTAGCAGCGCCAGACATTTCGCGTGGCGGGTCCAGGTCTTCCATGCGCAGCCACCACTGGCCGCCATGGCGATGCGCCTCCAGATAGCTGCCCACCGCCGTTGTGAGCGAGCCGGCATGCAACAGGCCGGTAGGGCTGGGGGCAAAACGGCCACGATAGGGCATGGCTGGCGTGGTAAAAAGCGAGGCTGACATGGCAGGAAAAGACGACAACAATGAGTAGATGAACAAGCAAGCGCGGGGGCCGCAGCATGACGCACGTTGTAACCGAAGCCTGTATCAAATGCAAATACACCGACTGCGTGACGGTATGCCCGGTGGACTGCTTTCACGAAGGGCCCAACTTTCTGGCCATCGACCCGGACGAGTGCATCGACTGCACGCTATGCATTGCCGAGTGCCCTATCGATGCCATCACCACCGACAACGACCTGCCCGCAGATCAGGCGCACATGCTGGCACTCAATGCCGAGCTGGCGGCGCAGTGGCCGGTGATCAGCAGCCAGAAAGCCCCGCTGCCAGACCACGCACACTGGGCTACGCAAAGCGGCAAACTGCCCTTGCTGGAACGCTAGACGCAAAAAAGGTTGGCCGCGGCCAACCTTTTGTTTTGCTTGCCACGCCAAGCTGGCTAGATGAACAGGTCGATATCGCCACCATGCTTTTGCTCGGTATCGCGGTCGATACGGCGGCGGTAGCTTTCTTCTTCCTGCACCAGGGTTTGTTGCGGGTTGATCTTTTTCACCATCACCTTGCCGGTATCGGTAAAAAAGTAGATCTTGCGCGCAATATCCAGCCCCAGGTCTTCCGCCACGATAGGGATGTTTTCCTGCGCCAGAAAGGCACGCACGAAACCGGCGTTACGCTGGCCGATATTCACTGTGGTCATGCCGGCAATCACGTTGCCGCCGCCAAATACCTTGGCTTCCAGCGTGCTGCGGTTGGCGCCCAGCTTGAGCATGTCGTTAATCAACAGCTCCATGGCGTGGGTACCAAAGCGCGCCGGCATCAGGCGGTCGCTATTGCTGCTGCCTTGATCTGGCAGCATGAAGTGGTTCATGCCGGCAATGCCGGTTTTGCGGTCGCGCAGACAGGCCGAGACACAGGACCCCAGCACGGTAACCAGCAGCAAGCCATCTGCCGAGGCTTCGTACTCCCCGGGCAACAACTTGGCAGCAGCGCGGTTGAAACTTTTATCGAAATATCGATGATGGGCGGTACCGGCGATTGTCATCCGGCCTCCCGCATGGTTTTGCCAGCCAGATAGGCCAGCACGCGCTCGGCCACTCTATCCAGCGGTGCTACCTCATGCACGGCACCGACTTCGAACGCCGCCCGCGGCATGCCATACACCACACAGGAAGCCTGATCCTGGCCGATATTGAACGCCCCGGCTTCGCGCATGCGCAGCATGCCTGCCGCACCATCCCGCCCCATACCGGTAAGAATCACCCCGACGGCACGCTTGCCCAGCAGGTTGGCCGCAGAGTCGAACAGCACATCAACAGCAGGCCGGTGGCGATTCACCGGCTCGCTCTGGCTCAGCTCGGTCACAAAACCGCTTGCAACCTTGCGCAGGCTCAGGTGGGAATGGCCAGGGGCAATATAAACATGCCCGGGCAAGACTGGCTGCCCATCGGTAGCTTCACATACCGACATGGCACAGCACTGGTCCAGCCGGCGCGCAAAAGACAGGGTAAAGTTTTCCGGCATATGCTGCACCACCAGCACTGGCGGTGTATCTGCCGGCAAGGCAGAGAGGAACTCGCGCAAGGCCTCGGTACCACCGGTAGATGCCCCCACCACGATGATGGCATCGCGGCGCAGGATGGCAGAAGCGGCAGGGATACGCGGCTGGGCAGCGGTGCTGTCACGCTGGATAAAGCGCGCCGGCAAACGTACACGCGCATCGGCAGCCATGCGGATTTTCTCGCAGATTTTCTCGGCGTAATCCAGCATGCCACGGCTGATATCGAGCTGCGGCTTGGCAATGCAGTCCACCGCCCCCAGCTCCAGCGCCCGCAAGGCGGTTTCCGAGCCACTGGCCGTGAGGGAGGAAATCATCAGCACCGGGGTTGGCCGCAAGCTCATCAGACGGCGCAGAAACTCCAGGCCGTCCATCTTGGGCATTTCCACATCAAGGGTGATCACGTCCGGATTGGTTTCACGGATACGTTCACGCGCAGCAACCGGGTCTGGGGCAAAAGCCACGACTTCCATATCGCTTTGTTCATTGATGATCTTGCCCAGCAGCTCGCGTATCAGCGCCGAATCATCAACTACTACCACGCGTATCTTGCGCTCCGGGTTCATGGTGTTTTTCCACTCGCCAGGCGGTAAGCGGTCTTGCCGCAGGGCGAAAAGGTATCGGTTATATGCTGGATATTCTCGGAATGCCCCAGCAGTAATAAGCCATGCGGTTTCAGGTACTGGGCAAAATGCTCCAGGATGCCGGCCTGCGTAGGCTTATCGAAATAGATCAGCACATTGCGGCAGAAGATCACGTCGAACATGCCAAGCTGTGGCCAGCTGCGATCCACCAGGTTGATCTGGCGGAATTCCATATTGCGCATCAGGCCAGACTTGACCTTGACCATGCCTTCGTTCTGACCGCGCCCACGCAAAAAGAACTGCTTGAGCTGCTGGTCACTGAGTTTGGCAATTCTATCGAGAGCGTACACCCCTCCCGCCGCCTTCTTCAAGACATTGGTATCAATATCCGACGCCACGATATGATAATTGCCCGACCTTACCGCCGGGTCCAGTGTCATGGCGATTGAATAGGGTTCTTCGCCGGTAGAAGAGGCAGAGCTCCACACGCGGTAGGCCTCGCCGCGATCGGCGTGCTGCATGGCGTGCTGATGCAGGATGTCAAAGTGGTGCTGTTCGCGGAAAAACGATGTGAGGTTGGTCGTGAGTGCATTGATGAAATGCTCCCACTCGTGCGCCCCTTCCGCCGAGCGCAATAAAGCCAGGTAGTCGGTAAAGTTGGCTACGCCAAGCCGCCGCACATGTTTGGCCAGCCTGGCGTACGCCATGTGGTTTTTTACCGCACTCAGGGCAATACCGGTTTTGTCGTAAAGCAACTCTCGGATGATGCGGAAATCTTCATCGGAGAAATGAAGATCCCGCGCAAAGATGCTTTCCTTATCGCTGGCTGTACTCAGAACTCCTCCCACTCGCCTTCATCCGTCGCAGCCGGGCGGACGGCCTGGTGGTTCATCGCTGGCAGGGCCTTGCGTACCGGCGCGGCTGGCTGATGCACCACTACGCTGGCTTGCGGCTTGCGCTCTGTTTTACGCACGCTGGTCGCAGCGCCTAGCTGATCCAGTTTGAAGATGGCCACGGCATCGCGCAGATTGGATGCCTGCTCTTCCAGCGATTCGGCTGCGGCGGCGGCCTCTTCCACCAGTGCGGCATTCTTCTGCGTGTTTTCGTCCATCTGGCTCACGGCCAGGTTGACTTGCTCGATACCCGAGCTCTGCTCGATGGAGGCCGCCGAGATTTCGCTCATGATGTCGGTGACACGGCGAATGGACGATACGATTTCTTCCATGGTGCGGCCAGCTTCGTCTACCAGACGGGTACCGGACTCCACTTTTTCTACCGAGTCGCCAATCAGGCCCTTGATTTCCTTGGCAGCAGCAGCCGAGCGCTGCGCCAGGTTGCGCACCTCGCTGGCCACCACGGCAAAACCACGGCCCTGTTCGCCAGCGCGGGCCGCTTCTACCGCAGCGTTCAGCGCCAGGATATTGGTCTGGAAGGCAATGCCGTCGATCACGCTGATGATGTCCACGATCTTGGTGGCACTCTCGTTGATCTCGTTCATGGTGGAAACGACCTTGCCCACTACCACACCACCACGCGAGGCAATGTCGGAGGCCCCCACGGCCAGGCTATTGGCCTTGCGCGAGTTCTCGGCGTTCTGCTTCACGGTGCTGGTGATTTCTTCCATGCTGGAAGCGGTTTCTTCCAGGCTGGCGGCTTGCTGCTCGGTGCGGCTGGACAGGTTCACGTTACCGGCAGAAATCTCCTGCGCGGCCGTGTTGATGGCGTCGGTGGCTTCCTTGATATTGCCGACGATCTCTTTCAGGCGCGCTACTGTCAGGTTGGTATCGTTGCGCAGCTGGCCGAACATGCCTTCGTATTCGGCTTCTATCGTGCGGGTCAGGTCGCCGGCAGCCAGGCCGGACAGCACCTGGGCAATATCGTTCAGGCCGCGACTGGACACGTCCAGCAGCTGGTTGACCTGGCCAGACAGGGTAGCAAAGAAGCCGGTCTTGCCGTCCAGCGGAATACGCTGGCTAAAGTCACCGTTGGCCGCAGCGCCCACCACTTCGGACACTTCTTTTTCCACACGCACTTCTTCGGTACGGTCTGCCCACTCGACTACCGAGCCGATACGCTCGCCGGTATCGCTGAACACCGGGTTGGCGGTGAGGCGGAAGGTACGGCCGCCCACGCTGATCTGGCTGGCGTGGGTGGTTTTCAGCGCTTCCAGCAAGCCGCGCTGATGCGCCGGGTTGCGGTGGAAGACATCCATATTGGCACCCTGCAGCTTGCGGGCGTCAAAGTTTGGCAGTACGCGTTTGATGTCGTGCTCGGCCACTTGCAGCATGTCTTGTACGCTGCGGTTCAGGTAGATGATGTTGCGGTCGTTGTCGGCAATCATCACGTTGGACGACACATTGTCCAGCGCTTTGCGGATACGGGTGTTTTCTTCCAGCATGCGCAGGTCGGCTTCGCGTTTTTGCTGTTCCAGTGCATCGCGCTTGAGCTGCTCGGTAATGTCCTGCCACTCCACTACGGTACCCAGGGCGGCGCCTTGTTTGTTCAGGATTGGGGTCACGAACAGGACAAAGGTACGCACACCCACCTGGATGGTGGCCTTGTGCGGCGAGCGCATGCTGGCCAGCATGCTGCGCTGGTGTTCCGGGCGCTTGTGGAAGCCATCGATATTGCTGCCTACCAGATCGCGGGCGCTAAAGCCTGGCAGCTCTTTCTTGATGTCGGCTTCGGCGTTTTGCAGCATGTCCGCTACTGCGCGGTTGGCGTACACGACGATATTGTCGGCGTTGGCAATCATGACATTGGTGGCCGCGGCGTCCAGCGCATTACGGATGCGGATGTTCTCGATCGCCTTCTCTGCTGCCTGCTTGATAAAGTAGAACAGGCTGCTGGTATCTTTTTCGGCAACCTGCAGGGTACTGGTGACCTCGCCAGTAGCCAGCTCTTGCATGAGTTTGGCTGCATCGGAAGGCTCACCGCCAATCACGCGGAACAGCGAACGGCCAATCAGGTAGGCCGCCAGCAAGCCGATCACAAGAGACGCTACCAGGAAACCCTCGGTAATCAGTAATGAGGTGTTGGCATCTTGCTGCAGGCTGACACCGTGCTCCTGTGCCATGCCTTCTTCGTAGGCAACCAGCGCTTCGATGGCGCTCAGGTAGGCCTTTTGCGTTTCACGCATGTGATCGAACAGGAATGCTTTCGCCTCCGGCAGCTGGCCGGCATTGAACAGGGCCGTAAACTGACGCAGTTTGGCACGGTATTCCTGGTCGGCCTTCACCAATGCCGCCTGCAGGGCAACCGACTCTTCTTCCGCCGGGCGCTGCTTCAGCACTTCCAGGGCAGCATCAATGTTCTTGAGCTGCTCATCCATCTCTTTTACTTGCGAGGCCGCTACTTGCGGGTCATCCGCCAGCAGCGCGGTACGCACGCCGCGCGCGGTGGCATTGACGTTGTCGACAATCTTGTTCACCGCGTTGGCACGCGGCATGTGGTTCTCGGTGATTTCCGCACCACTTTCGATAATGGTCTGCAGCCGGAGAACCGCCAGGATAGACGATGCGGCAATCAGGGCCAGCAGCACGCCGAACCCGATAACCAGTAACTGTTTGACTTTCATGCCTTTTCCCCTGTGTTAAACGTTGGCCGCAACAGCCGCATCCATCAACGCCATCTCGTCGCTGCTCATCAGTTTCTCGATATCCACCATGATGATCATGCGCTCCCCTACCACCCCCAGCCCCTGGATGTAGTTGGTGTTCATCACCGCGCCGAATTCCGGCGCCGGGCGGATATCGTCCCCGGACAGCTCGATCACATCCGACACCCCATCCACCACCATGCCTACCGTGCGGTTGAGCACGTTCAGGATAATGACCACGGTGAAGTCGTTATAAATGACGTTGCCTACATCAAACTTGATGCGCATATCCACGATAGGCACGATGTGCCCGCGCAGATTGATCACACCCTTGATGAAGCTGGGCGACTTCGCCAGGCGGGTTACCGCGTCGTAGCCGCGGATTTCCTGTACTTTCAGAATATCGATACCGTACTCTTCGCTACCCAGTGCAAAGACCAGGTATTCACGTCTGACTTTGTCGGTATCACTGCTGTTGTTAGCGTCCATGGTGGCAACACCCATCACTAGCACCTGTTAATGAAGCTGCGCGGTCAGTATTTCGCCGTGCGCTTTTTGTAAATTCACCCGGACAATGGCCGCCACATCCAGAATCAGCGCGACGCGGCCATCACCCATAATGGTGGCACCGGACAGCCCCTCTACCTTGCGGTAGTTGGCCTCCAGGTTTTTCACCACAAACTGTTGCTGCCCCAGTAGCTCGTCCACCATCAAAGCCACTTTCTGGCCGCTGGATTCCACAATGATCAGAATGGATTTATCCGGTTGCGTAGCCGGCGTATCGATGGCGAAATAATCGGCCACGCTGACAATCGGCAGGTACTCGCCGCGCACACTCACCACCTGGCCACGCCCGGCAATGGTTTTGACTTCGCTCGGCGCGGGCTGCAGTGACTCCAGAATGTAATTCAGCGGCAAGACATAGGTTTCGTCAGCAATCTTGATGGACATGCCATCCATGATGGCCAGCGTGAGCGGCAGGCGAATGGTCATGGTGGTGCCGATATCGACCATGCTGCTGATATCGATACGGCCACCCATGGCCACGATATTCTTGCGCACCACGTCCATGCCAACCCCACGGCCGGACACGTCGGTGACTTCGGCGGCGGTGGAGAAGCCAGGCTCGAAGATCAGGGCCCACACTTCGGTATCGCTCATGCTGTCGGTCACCGGCAGGCCGCTTTCGCGCGCCTTGGCCAGGATCTTGTCGCGGCGCAAGCCGGCGCCATCATCGGTCACCTCGATCACGATACTGCCGCCTTCGTGGAAGGCGCGTAGCGTCAGCAGGCCGGTTTCCTTCTTGCCTTTGGCACGGCGCTGCTCTGGCGATTCGATACCATGGTCCAGGCTGTTGCGCACCAGGTGCGTCAACGGGTCGGACAGTTTCTCGATAAAGCCTTTATCCAGCTCGGTGTTCTCGCCCACCATTTTCAGCTCGACTTGCTTGTCCAGCTTGCCAGCCAGGTCGCGTACCACACGCGGGAAGCGATTGAATACAAATGCAATCGGCATCATGCGAATGGACATCACGGCTTCTTGCAGCTCACGCGAATTACGCTGCAGCAGCGAAATGCTGTTAAGCAGGTTCTCGTGCTCGACCGAATCGAGCCCTGAGCCATACTGCATCAGCATGGACTGCGTAATCACCAGCTCGCCCACCAGGTTCAATAGCAGGTCGACCTTGTCGGTACTGACGCGAATGGAGTTTTCACCGGCACCCGATGCCGCTACGGCAGCAGGTCGTGCTTCTGAGCGAACCGGTTCTTTGACAGGTACCGGCGCAGTCACACTGCCAGCCATGCTAACCGGGGCGGCACTTGCAGCAGGAAGGGGCTCGAACAAGCCGAAACCATCCTCTTCAAAAGCGATACCGGCCTTGCCATCAGCAGGCCCCGCTGGCAGCGGGGCAAACAGGCCAAAACCATCTTCCTCGAAAGCAATATCACCATGGCTGGCCACATTGCTGGCGGGCAAAGGGGCAAAAAGCCCAAAGCCATCTTCTTCGAAGGCAATGTCACCGGTGGGGGCAATGGGAGGTAGGGAGAAGAAGCCAACACCGTCGTCTTCTACCGTCAGGTCCTCTACAACTTTGAATGCCTCGGGTGGCAACAAGAATGCAAGCATCTCCACCACGTCGTCACAAGGGGACTCGGTGCTGAGCAAGGCCAGGGCCGGGATGACCGGATCCGCCTGCTCGTCCGGTGCCTGCATTATTTGCAGGCTGCCCAATGCGGCTAGGCGCTGCCACAGCTCATCAACGTGCATGGCAACGGGTGGATAAATTTCGATATGCAACCGGCTAGGTAAGGCTGCAGCAGTGGGCTGCACAGCCACTGCGGGTGCCGGTACCGCTGCCTGGCCGGGAATGGAGAGTTGCTCCAGCTTTTGTTTGAGTACCGCAATACGAGCTTCGTCTACAGGCTCGTCACCACGGTGAAATGCCAGCATTTCCTTGAGCAGGTCGCCAGAAAGCAATGAGGCATCAACAATATCCCTGCTTAGCGGCAGCTCGTTCTTGCGAACCTTATCCAGCAGGTTTTCCAGCACATGCGTCAACTCGGCCAGATCGCTGAAGCCGAAGGTGGCCGCCCCACCCTTTATAGAGTGCGCCGCGCGGAAAATGGCATTGAGGTCTTCAGACTCTGGCTGCTGTACATTGATCGCCAGTAGAAGCGATTCCATATTGACTAAGTGCTCTGCAGTCTCATCGAAAAACACTTGATGAAACTGCGACATGTCAAAAGTCATGGACGCCCCCTGATAATGATTTTCTGATGATTAGCCAACAAGGCGGCGCACAACGTCTACCAGCTTTTGGGGGTCGAAGGGCTTTACCAGCCAGCCAGTCGCACCAGCAGCCCGGCCCTGGGCTTTCATCTGGTCGCTAGACTCGGTAGTCAGCATCAGGATAGGGACAGATGCGTAATTTGGCAGGCGGCGTAGCGAACGGATCAGAGTCAGGCCGTCCATGCCTGGCATGTTCTGGTCGGTGAGTACCAGGTCCACCTGCCCTGCTTGTGCCTTGGATAGCCCGGCGTTGCCATCAGAAGCCTCGACGACTTCATAACCGGCACTTTTCAGGGTAAAGGCAACCATTTGGCGAATCGAGGCGGAGTCGTCCACCGTTAGAATTCTTTTAGCCATAGACTCAGCAATCCATCTAGATTAAGTATGCGCACAATTTAAACGAAAAAGCCTGCGAAGCCACCATGTTTCTATACGTATTAGTCCATGCATGCCACCTTGGTCAATGTCATGTATGAATCTGGCCGCATTTAGCAGGCGATTTGGCAAGCCGCCACACCAGCACCAGCCAGCTTGCGTTCAGTACCTATGCGCAAGCTGCCGTGACCGGTGCTGTTTCAACGAATAGTGAACAGTTTGGTAAAGCAGGCAATTTCCAGCACTTGTCGCACTGTGTCTTTGCAGTTCACCAGCGCCAAATCTTTACCGGCAGCGCCTGCCCGCTCTTTCAGCAACAACAGCATGCCCAGCGCGGAACTGTCCAGATAAGGCACTTGCTCGAAATTCACATCGATGCTGCTCACATCAGGGTTCTCCAGCAGCTCCTGGCTAGCGGCGCGGAAGTCTTTGTGAACATTGAAATCAAACTGTCCGATCAGCAAGATAATCCCGGTCTTGCCTTCTACCTTCACGATGGGCTTCATACATTCCTCAGCAAGTTGTTTGGTTGGATTGCGCAACCGGCAGCTGCAGCTCGAACACCGTGCCCCGGTCATCATGTTTGTAGGTAATTGACCCTTTCATATCCTCGACCACCCGTTTGACAATGGCAAGCCCGAGCCCTGTGCCATTTGCCCTTGTAGTAAAGAAGGGGTCAAAGATCTGGGATTCTACCTGCTCGGGCACGCCAGCGCCCTGATCAATTACCCGTATTACGTAAAAATCCTGCTGCAGCACAGCCTCAAGCGTAAGCACAGAGCCTGCGGGTGCATGCTCACAGGCATTTTCCAGCAGGTTCACCAGTGCGCCCAGCAGGTCGGAACGCCCGCCCAGCAACACGGCATCCTCCCCGATTTTCGGCTGCCACTGCAGCTGCTTGCCGGCTAGCTGCGCTTGCACGACCGCCTCCAGTTCGGACAAAACCGACGCGATACGGATGGACTCCATGCCATCGCGCACCGGGCCAATACGCACAAACCGCAACATGTCCTGCACCAGCGCTTCCAGTGCCTGCAGCCGGTTCATTACCTTCCCGGCAAAACGGCTTCGCCCCTCCAGCGGCAAATCATCACGCTGCAAGTTGGCCGCATACAACAAGGCCGTCGCCAACGGGGTACGTATCTGATGCGCCAACGACGCAGCCATGCGCCCCATCACCGCCAACCGCTCTTGCTGGGCCAGTTGCTGATGCAACTGGTGCAGATTGCTCACATCCACCAGCAACAAGAATGAGCCGGCACCCGGTAAAGGACAGGCCACCACTGTAAAAAACAGCATGGTGCCCTGCTTGCGGACATAGACTCCCTCGCGCTCACTTTCATGAAAATGATCATCCAGCCGCCAGAGCTGGCCAGCTTTTACATCTGGCAACCAGCCATGTACGGCGGCGTTCATTGCAACTACGCGGCCAACCTCATCCAGCTCTACCACACCGGCAGGCATGACCTGCAACAGTGTGGACAGGCGGGCAGCAAGCTGCTCGTTGGCCGCAGATTTGGCTACCAGCTCATCGTTGGCCAACTGCAATTTCACATTCAGCTCGGCTACCTGTGCCTCTAACAACTGATAGGCTTGAATCAGGTCATCCGTCACACTATTGAAGTGCTCCAGCGCACTGCGCAGTTGACCTTCGTCTGCTTTCATTCGTAAAACCCCGTTCAGTTGCGACACATCCATTTGTAAAACATGCTTGAACAGTATGATAATGGACAAGAGACATCCGCGGCATCTTGCCGATAAACTGGGACACGCAAACTTGCCCTAGCCTTTTTCCGCGGACAGAGTATGAATAGTATTGTCAGTGACCACGTTGAACGACAGCCAACCTCCGGAGGTTTCCGTGTCTGAACTACTTAAAAAAATTGATGCCCGCACCAAGCTGGCCGGCACTAACAAACTGGAGATCCTTCTTTTCTCCCTAGGCGTAGACCAACGCACAGGCCGGAAGGAGACCTTTGGCATTAACGTGTTCAAGGTCCGCGAAGTGATGCGCACGCCTGAAATTACCTCGGCGCCGGAAATGCCTGCTTCGGTGGAAGGCATGGTCAGCCTGCGCGGCAGTCTGGTACCCGTGATCGACCTGGCAAAATACGCCGGCATTATTTCCGACAAACGCCCGGAAATCATGATCGTTACCGAGTACAACGGCCATACCCAGGGTTTCCTGGTGGAGGCGGTTGATACCATCCTGCGTCTGGACTGGGCTGCCATGCGCGTACCGCCGGACATGATTACCAACCGCATGGGCGGCCTGGTTACGGCGGTCACCGAGCTGGATGCCGGTACGCTGGTGATGATGATGGACGTAGAAAAAGTGCTGGCAGAAACCGCCATGTATGGTGACGAGCATCAGTTCGTCAACATCGAGCCGCTGAAAGAAGAGCGCATGGTGTACTTCGCCGATGACTCTGCGGTGGCCCGCAAACAGATCGAGCGCACCTTCCAGGCCATGCAAGTGAAGTACGCCTACTCCATCAATGGCATGCGTGCCTGGGATGACCTGCAACGCATGGCCAGTCAGGCAGACCTGGCCGGCCGCAAGCTGAGCGACATCGTGCACCTGGTACTGACCGACGTGGAAATGCCGGAGATGGACGGCTACATGCTGACCAAGATGATCAAGTCCGACCCGCGCTTTGCCGGCATTCCGGTATTGATGCACTCGTCGCTATCGGGACAGTCGAACCAGAAACTGGGCGAATCTGTCGGCGTAGACGCTTACGTATCCAAGTTTGAACCGCAGAAGCTCTCGATGAAAATTCGCGAGATGCTGAAAATCTGAGCTACCTGAATAATCTCTGGAAAAACAAGGAATAGCCATGGCAGCATCTGACGCATCCCTTCTGGCCAGTGTCGACGCCCGCACCAAGCTGGCGGGGTCTAACAAAATGGAAATCCTGCTGTTCTCGCTGGGAACACGGGAAACGTTTGGCATTAACGTTTTCAAGGTACGCGAAGTATCGCAAACCCCGTTCATTACCCGCACCCCGAACATGCCTTTTGGTGTAGAAGGCGTGCTATCACTGCGCGGTAACATCATTCCGGTAATTTCCCTGGCCAAATTCATTGGCTGTGAAACTGACACCACGACCTACGGCACCATGATCGTTACCGAGTTCAACAAGAGCACCCAGGCTTTTCTGGTGGACTCGGTTGACCGCATCATCCGCGTGGACTGGGACAAAGTGCGTGCACCGGAAAACGTGATGAGCACCACGCAGCAAACCCTGATCACCGCGGTGACAGAGCTAGAAGACGGCAAGCTGGTATCCATTCTGGACGTAGAACAGATTCTGGCCAGCGTGGTGGGCGAAACCCGCGTACCGGACATTCCTACTGCAGCGCTAGAGCAAGACCAGTATGTTTTCTTTGTGGATGACTCGGTTGTCGCCCGTAAAGAAATCAGCAGCGTGCTGGACAAGATGGGCCTGAAATACCACCAGGCAAACAACGGCAAGGAAGCCTGGGACAAGCTGCAAGTGTTGGCCAACCGTAACTGGTCGGAAAACGAAAACCTGCACGACACGCTGAAACTGATCCTGGTAGATGCCGAAATGCCCGAGATGGACGGCTATGTACTGACCAAGCTGATCAAATCCGACCATCGCTTTAACGGCATCCCGGTTGTCATGCACTCGTCGCTGTCGTCCAACGCCAACCGCGCCATGGGCACCAGCGTCGGTGTAGACGCCTATGTTGCAAAATTTGACCCCGCAATCCTCGCAGATACTTTAATTCCGTTCCTGCAACGCTAAAATAGCGGGTTAAACACCAATACTTGGTCAGGACAACGCCAATGGCAGATAAAAACCTTCGTTTCCTCGTGGTGGATGATTTCTCCACCATGAGACGTATCGTACGCAACCTGTTGAAAGAGCTTGGCATCACCAATGTGGATGAAGCTGAAGACGGCCAGGTGGCACTACACAAGCTGAAAACACAGCATTTTGACTTTATTGTTTCCGACTGGAACATGCCGAACATGACGGGGATCGAGCTGCTGCGTGCCGTTCGTGCCGACGCGCAACTGAAGCACCTGCCGTTCCTGATGATTACCGCGGAAGCCAAGCGGGAGAACATCATCGAGGCCGCCACGGCAGGTGCCAGCGGTTACATCGTCAAGCCGTTTACTGCCGCCACTCTGGAAGAAAAGATGAACAAAATCTTCCAGAACCTAAACAAATAACATCAACATCGCGAACATTGAGCGGTTGAGGAGGAGTAATCGTGTCTGATCACCTTCTTGAAAGTGGCGACTCTCCAGAACTGGAAGCACTTTTTGACAGTATTGCGGCTACGCAGCCGGTAAGTAATGCCTCTGCACCAGAATCAAAAGCAGCAGCCTTGCCAGCCGACATGTCTCAGGAAAAAGTCATGGGCATGTATGCACAGATCGGCCAGATGACACGCAAGCTGCACGACACTCTGCGCGAAATGGGCTATGACAAATCGCTGGAGCGTGTCGCGGATGCCATCCCCGATGCCAAGGATCGCCTGGGCTACATTGCGACACTCACTGCCAATGCGGCTGAGCGTGTACTCAACGCTACCGACATTGCCAAACCTATCCAGGATGACTTGCAAGCACGTGCAGACCAGCTGAACCAGCGCTGGGAACTACTCTACGCCAACAAGCTGACGACTGAAGAGTTCAAAACCCTGGCCCAGGATACGCGCACCTACCTGACACTGGTTCCCAAACAAACTGAAGCAACCAGCAACCAGCTGCTGGAGATCGTGATGGCCCAGGACTTCCAGGACTTGACCGGCCAGGTCATCAAGAAAGTCATGGAAATGGTCAAAACGCTCGAGTCCGAGTTGCTGACCGTGCTGATAGAGTACCTGCCTGCCGAGCGCAAGCTGGAGCTCAATACAGAATTGCTGAATGGCCCGGTTGTTAACCCCGATGGCCGTACCGATGTAGTAACCAACCAGCAGCAGGTAGATGATCTGCTGGATAGTCTTGGTTTCTAGGTCATACTCCAAGAACATGCATTAAGTCGACATACAAAGGAAGCAAAAATGAGCGACTTCGCCGGAATGGAAGAACTTCTGCAGGATTTCTTACTCGAGTCGACCGAGCTACTCTCCGATGTGGACAACAAGCTGGTAGAGCTTGAGAAAAGGCCGAACGACCGCGCCTTACTCAATGACATCTTCCGCGGTTTCCATACCATCAAGGGTGGCGCGGGCTTCCTGAATGTCGCACCGATGGTGACGATTTGCCACCGGACAGAAAACCTGTTCGACAAACTGCGCAACTCCGAGCTGGGCCTGTCTTCGGAGCTGATGGATGTCATTCTGGACGCCACCGGTGCGGTACGCGATATGTTTACCGTGCTGTCGCAAGGCCTGCCACCACCAAACCCGGACCCGGCCATGTTGGCCGCACTGGATGCCGCGCTTGCTGGCAACCTGGCTGCCGTCAAGGCACCGGCACAGGCCGCACCAGCAGCACCGGTAGCACAGGCAGCTCCTGCTGTTACACCCGCCGCTGCGGCCAACAGTAACGAGCCAGACTGGGCGGCATTGCACCAAGCCGTGAGCGGCGCCGAACAGCCAGCCGCGGCTGCCAGCCCGGCAGCAACACCAACATTTGATATGGCCGCCGCCGCTACCGTAGTAACGGAAAGCGCATCTGCAGAGCTCATTCCTGCGGCTATCGTACCTGCCGCTGCGGTACCTGCTGCGCCGAAACCGCAAAACAAACCGGCCCCATCTACCGGCGGCCCGATTTCCGGCCAGGAAAACACTATCCGCATCGACACTGTGCGGCTGGATCAGGTACTGAACCTTTCTGGTGAAATCGGCCTGACCAAGAACCGCCTGACGACACTGCGTACCGAAATTCTCCAAGGCAATATGGAGACCAATACGCTGCGCTCGCTGGATGAAGCCATCAGCCAGCTGGACTTGCTGGTAAGCGATCTGCAAAACGCGGTAATGAAAACGCGCATGCAGCCGATTGGCCGCCTGTTCCAGAAATACCCGCGTCTGGCGCGCGACCTGGCCCGCCAACTGGGCAAGGAAGTGGAGCTGGTGATTACCGGTGAAGAAACAGAACTCGACAAGACCATGATCGAGGATCTGAACGACCCGCTGGTGCACTTGGTCCGTAACGCAGTGGATCATGGCGTAGAGTCGGCAGACGAGCGTATTGCCATGGGCAAAAAACCGCAGTCGCTGATTGAGCTGACTGCCGAGCAGGTAGGTGACCATATCGTTATCGAGATAACCGATGACGGCAAGGGCATGAACCCTGAGGTGCTGCGCCGCAAAGCCATTGCCAAAGGCCTGATCGATGCCGAAACGGCGAACTCTCTGGACGAAAAGCAGTGCCTGCAGCTGATTTTCCTGCCAGGCTTCTCCACCAAAGACCAGATTTCCAGCGTATCCGGCCGCGGCGTTGGCATGGATGTGGTGCGTACCAATATCCAGAAACTGAATGGCCGTATCGATATCAACTCCATTCAGGGCGAAGGCACACGCATCAGCATTTCGCTGCCACTGACCCTGGCGATTCTGCCAGTACTGGTAGTACGCGCTTGCAACCAGCCGTTTGCCGTACCCCTGGCCATGGTGCGCGAGATCATCCCGATCGACACCACCGCCATCCAGGAAGTATCCGGCCGGCCAACCATTGTGGTACGCGACGAAATTCTGCCGCTGAAAACCCTGTCTGGCCTGCTGAACTGGCAACCTACGCAAAAACCGAACTTTGGCGTACTGATGCAGTCTGCTGAAAAGTCCTTCATCCTGGCGGTAGACTCCTTCGTTGGCCGCGACGATGTGGTGATCAAGCCGCTGCAGAACATTCGCCCGAAAGGTGTGGCTGGTGCCACGCTGTCTGGTGATGGCTCTGTTGTACTGGTATTGGATATGGAAGACCTGCTGGCTGGCCAGATGGACTCCTCTGCCAACGGTAGTGTCATGCTGAGAAACGCAGACAACTTCTCTTACTAAGATAAAAACAATGTCGACATCCGCCTTTCTGGGACGTCAGCCTGTATTGAACAGGAATCAGCAGCTCATTGGATA
The DNA here is from genome assembly GCA_000335715.1 of beta proteobacterium L13. GTDB lineage: Bacteria > Pseudomonadota > Gammaproteobacteria > Burkholderiales > Chromobacteriaceae > Vogesella. The sequence goes on along the minus strand of AMYZ01000001.1, from coordinate 162,348 downwards.
TGAGCTGCTTTTTCGTCGTGCCGACGATGCTGCCAGCGCCACTCCCCATGCACCGCTAGAAGCAGATACCCAGGTGCTGGTGAATGCCTTGAACAATATGGGCACCAACTGGCTGATCGGCAACAAGCTGGCCTTCATCAATGTAGGCGAAGCGATGCTGACCAGTGATTTCCTGGAGCTGCTGCCGCCCCGGCGCGTCGTACTCGATCTTGCGGCCAACATACAGCCTACCAACGAGGTAGTGTCGCGTGTGCGCTACCTGCGCTCGCTGGGCTTTGGCATTGCACTGGATGATTTTTCATTTGATGCCCCGTCCTCTGCCCTGTTGGAGCTGGCTAACTACGTCAAACTGGATGTGCAAAGCCAGACGCCAGCCCAATTCCAGGCACAAGCGGCCAGACTACGCAGCTACCCGGTGATCCGTATTGGCGAACGCGTCGAGTCTTACCAGCACTATCACCTGTGCCGCGATCTGGGCATGGATGGCTACCAGGGCTATTACTTTGCCCGGCCGGAAACCCTGTCGGCCAAAGTGATCCACCCTTCGTTTGCCAATACGCTGAAGCTGCTGAACTTGCTGCGCGCCGATGCGCCAGTACGTGATATTGAAGCCGTACTGAAAACCGATGTGGCGCTGTCGTTCAAGCTGCTACGCTACGTGAACTCGGCTGCGGCAGGCCTGAATACCACCATCAGTTCCTTCAGCCACGCGGTCACCGTGCTGGGCTACCAAAAACTCTACCGCTGGCTGACCCTGCTGCTGGTAACCAGCAACGAAAGCAATCACCTTCCCCCAGCACTGCAGAAAACCGCCGTTATCCGCGCCCGCCTGATGGAAATACTGGCACAAGAAACCGGTTTCACCACCGAGCATTGTGACAACGCATTCATTGCTGGCATGTTTTCGCTGCTGGACGTGATCTTTGACATGCCCATGCACACCATTCTGGAGCACATCAGCCTGCCGGCAGAAATTCACCAGGTTCTGGCCGACCAGAGTGGTGGTTTGAGCCTGCTGTTCCGCCTGGCCATGGCACTGGAGGCTGGTGACCCGTCCCTGCCCCAACTGGCAAGCCAGCTATCGCTGGAACCGGACCAACTGAACCTGCTGCACACTTCTGCCCTGGCTTGGGTAGAAGAACTCGGACTTTGACTTACCCTGATGAATTTACTTGCCATCGATTGCTCGAACCAGAACCTGTCTGTCGCACTTTCAACGCCACACGGCACTCTCAGCCAACACCATAGCGTGAAACAAGGCCACTCCGACCATGCGCTGGCCGCTGTACACCAGTTGCTCAGCGAGGGGGGCGTGAGCCTTGGGCAGCTGGACGTTATCCTGTTTGGCAAAGGGCCTGGTGCCTTTACCGGGCTGCGCATAGCCGCTGGCATCGCCATGGGCCTGGCAACGGCTGCCGGCCTGCCTGTGGTCGGTGTGCCTACGCTGGACGCCATCGCGCGCAGCCTGCCACAAGGCAATGGTATGGCCGTGATTGATGCCCGCATGGGCGAGGTGTATGCCGCGCATTATCAGCATGGGCAGTGCCAAGGCGAGATCAGCGTAGTGAAAGCCGAGCAGTTGGTATTGCAAGACGTCCCTGCCATAGCGGGCGACGCCATCGATTTGCTGCCTCCGCACCATATCCCTGCGAGCTACGCGGTACCTCAGGCTAGCGACTATATCGCGCTATACCTTGAAAACCCCTCCCGCTACCCGGCAAGCCCCAGTGCGGACTTGCTCTATGTGCGCAACAAGATTGCCCTGACCGCCACCGAGCAACGCGAGCAGAAACGTGGCTGACTTTACCCGCGCCAAGCCTGAAGATGCACAGCGGCTAGCCAGTGCCGAAGCCGACAGCACACCCCATGCATGGAACACCAGCATGTATGCCGGCTCACTGGCGAGCGAGCACGATACGATCTGGCTGATGCAGCAAGATAATGTACTGCTGGGGGCAGCTGTGCTGATGCAGGTACTGGACGAAGCCCATTTGCAGAATTTTTTTATCCACGCCAGCCATCAGGGCCAAGGCTTGGGCGGCCAACTGCTGCGCCATGTGCAGCAGCAGGCCCGGCAGCAAGGTGCCAGCAGCCTGTTTCTTGAGGTACGCGCCAGCAACAGCATTGCCCTGCAGCTATACCAGCGCGCCGGCTTTACCCAGTACAGCACACGCAAGGCTTACTATCGCCAACCCGATGGCAGCCGTGAAGATGCCATCCTGATGAAAGCCGACCTATGAACCGCCGTGCATTTGTACTGCATGAAATGGGCCATAGCCCGCTATGGCTCCCGCGTGGCATCAGCCTTGCGGATGACAGCCTGGTTGCGGACATAACGCCCTCTGCTAGCGCGGTAATCACCGAGCCCATTACACAGGCACCGCTTGCGGCACCAGCGCCGACACCGGCACGTATCATTCCGATCGAACCGCCCGCCACGCCAAGCGAGCCGCCAATAAGCGACTGGGCCACCTTGCACGCAAGCATTGCATCCTGCCAGCGCTGCGAGCTGGCCAAGACACGGCACAATGTTGTCGTTGGCCGCGGTACGCCCACGGCCCGTTTGCTGATTGTGGGTGAGGCACCGGGCGAGCAGGAAGACCGCCAGGGGCAGCCGTTTGTCGGCAAAGCCGGGCAGCTGCTGGAAAGCATGTTGGCCGCAGCCGGCATTCACAGCGAGCAAGACGTCTACATCTGCAATGTGGTGAAATGCCGGCCGCCGGGCAACCGTAACCCTGCTCCAGCAGAAATCGCCAGCTGTGCCAGCTACCTGCAGTGGCAAATCGACACCATCCAACCTGCACTGATTGTGGCGCTAGGCCGCTTTGCCGCCCACACCCTGCTTAATAGCCAGGCACCGATCAGTGCACTGCGCAAGCAGCTGCATCAAGCGCATGGCCGCCCCGTGCTGGTGACCTTCCACCCCGCCTACCTGTTGCGCAGCCCCGGGGAGAAAGCCAAAGCCTGGCAAGATTGGCACCAGATAAAATGCCAGCTGGCCGCGCCTGGCATAGTGCCAACCAACGCGTCCTGATTAAAACAGCTCTATATCATTTTTACTGGCAGACACCTCAGTCTGCGGCGACTGACGCAAAGCCGCCAATTGCGCCAGATAATGCTCTTTGGCGGCGTCCAGCGCCTTACCACTACCGGCAGCGTCCAGCAGCGGCGGGGCTAATTGCTGCAAGGCCTGCAACTTCGATAAGCACTGTCCGGCCCGCCCCAGCATCTGGCTCAGGCGATCCTGGAACTGTAATGAGGTAATGGCCACATTGGTGCTGTGCTCCACCTGCCCGGCAATGCCGTTCAGCTGGGTGACCGCCTCCTCCATACCCTGGCTTAGCTCGTTGATCTGGCCCATGGTGTGCTGCACGCGCATCTTGGCCTCCAGCACATAGCTCATGTCATGCGATGCCAGATCCGCAATACTGGCATGCGCCTCTTGCACCATTTTCTGCACCGACAAAATGGTCTGGCTGATCTGCTCGTTGAAATCGTGTGTGCGTAACGATAGCGCCCTCACTTCATCGGCGACGACAGCAAAGCCCCGCCCGGCCTCCCCCGCCCGAGCCGCCTCGATAGCCGCATTGAGCGCCAGCATATTGGTTTGCTTGGAAATACCATCGATATCGGCCAGAAAAGCATGCACGCTGCGGATTTTCTCGTCGATTTCGGTCATATGGTTGACCTGCACTATGCTGACCTGGCTAGTGCGCAGGGTATTCTCTACAAAAATCTCCAGCGTCGCGTTGGTGTCATGGGCAAAGCGCTCAAAACTGGCAGTATGCTGGTTATCGCCGTCTTCATCTGCGCCAATCATGCTGATGGCAATATGCTGCTGGGCCTTGGCATGGCTCGTGATACTGCTAAAGCTATCCAGCAGCGCACTGATTGCCTCCTCCAGTATCTGGTTTGCCGCGCCAAGCTGCGCTTCAAGCTGCCGGCACTGCTCGACATATTCTTGCTGTAGCTGCTGCCACAAAGGCTGAATCTGCTGCCAAGATGCAGCTATGCTATCAACCCGGACAGTACGCTGCTGCACCTGCACCGATAGTGCCCACCAGCCAAATGACAGCAATACCAAACAGGTGAACCCGCTGTGCAAGAGTGCGGCCAACCAGCTCTGTTGGCCCAGTAGCGCGGCGGCCAGATGCCAGGCCAGTACCGTGCATGCGGCAAGACACAGACAAACGGCCTGCTTTTTGTGAGACATAGTCTCCCCTCGAATTATTTGCCATGCAGGCTGATGATCCTCTCTAGTATTAGACCATCCAGCCCGCGCGATTCAGCTTATTCTATAGGTGTCATTATTGGTAACCCGGCAGGTATGCGCAGGAACTGGTAACAATAAGGCTGGTTAATAGCTGCGCCAATGCATACAATAACCATACCGCATAGATACCCCCCTTGCCAGCAGCCACGACCAACCCATAAAGGCCAACCATGTCTGTTACGTTTCATATCCGGGAGCAAGAGGCCACCATCCAGATTCACGGCCATTTCAACTTTTCCCAGCATGGCGCATTTCGTGATGCCTGCAAGGCGGTACTGGCGCACCAGGCAATAAAATCTCTGGAAATCAACCTGATGGAAGTAGACCACCTGGATAGCTCCGCGTTAGGGATGCTGCTGGTGCTGCGCGATCAGGTAGACGAACGCCGTATTCCGCGGCTACTGATAAGCAATGCCAAACCTGTTGTGCGCCAGATTTTCGCCATTGCCAAATTCGACAAGTTTTTTGAAATAGACTGAAAGCCAGCCGCAATGCAAACCTTGAACGTGCTGGTAGTCGACGACAGTAATGTAAACAGGCTGGTTGTTAGCCGCCTTATCCAGGCTTTGGGCCATCATGTCGTGACCGCGGAAGACGGAGAGCAGGCACTGGCATGCTGCGAAGCCAAGCTGCCTGACCTGATCCTGATGGATGTCACCATGCCGCAGATGGATGGCCTGGAAGCTACCCGTCGCATTCGCGAGCGCTTCAACAAACACTGGATCCCCATCATTTTCCTTACCGGCAAAATAGAGCAGGAAGACATGCTGGCCGGCCTGGAAGCCGGCGGCGATGACTACCTGACCAAGCCGGTAGACATCAAACTGCTCACCGCCAAAATTCGCGTGATGTCGCGCATTGCCGACATGCAGCAGCGCATCAGCCAGGATGCACAGCGCCTGGAAGCCTACTATCTCAGCAATGAGATGGAACAGCAGCTGGCCGAGCATGTGCTGCACAATCTGTACGGCGACCGCAGTCATACGGGGATCGAGCAATGGATCCTGCCGGCTGTGCAATTTAGCGGTGACATCATTACTGCGGCACGCTCCCCCACCGATACCCTGCACATCATGCTGGCCGATAGCACCGGTCATGGTTTATCGGCTGCCATTGCCTGCCTGCCCGCCGCTACCGTGTTCTATGCCATGACACAGAAGGGCTTCGGCATCAACGCCATCGCGCGCGAGATCAACAAAAAGCTCAAGCAACACCTGCCCGTGGGCCGCTTCGTTGCCGCCACGCTGGCTGCCATCAATCCGCAAGAAAAAACCGTTACGGTATGGAATGGCGGTATTCCGTTTGCCGCCTTCATCAACGAGCAAGGCAGGATCGAAAAACAGTTCCAGTCCAGCAACCCGCCACTGGGTATCTTGCGCAATATGGACTTTGACGCCAGCGTCGATGTGTATCGCTGGTCCGAGCCTGGGCGGCTGATGATCTGTTCCGACGGCCTGACAGAGGCCAAAGGGGCGCAAGGCGACATCCTGTCGCTGGAAAGCCTGTGCAGCATGCTGGCCAGCCCGCATACCCAGCCGGCCATTGCCCCGCTACGCGAACAGGTTATCGCTCATCTTGCCGGCCATGAAAACGCCGATGATATCTCGCTGGTACTGGCGCCCTGCGCGGCCAGTATCGGCCCTGCCAGCCCCGCCACGCAGAACGCCATGTTTACCCAGCTCAGCAACTGGGAGCTGCGCCTGGACTTTGGCCCTAAAGAGCTGCGCGAAGAGCTGGGCATGGCCACCCTGCTGGGCTGGCTGAACCAGATCGGGCTATCCGAAGCCCAGCTCAGCGACATGCTGCTGATTGTGACCGAGCTGTTCAACAACGCCCTGGACCACGGCGTACTGGCGCTGGATTCCAGCGAAAAGCACTCCAGCAGCGGCTTTACCAGCTATCTGATGAAACGGGCCGGTAAGCTGTTCGGGCTAGAACATGGCTGGATACAAGTGGCCATGTCGCATGTTACCGGCGAAGACTTCCCCATCCTGAAACTCTGCATCCAGGACAGCGGCCAGGGCTTTGATGCCGCCCCCTTCCTGCAGAGCGATCTGGATGATACCGCCCCGCACGGGCGCGGCATTGCACTGGTAAACCGGCTGTGCCGAAGCGTGCGCTATCAGGAAAACGGCCGCTGCGTAGAAGTGGAATACGTACTACGCTAGGGCGCGGCTTGTTATCATGCCGCCCTTAAGCACGCGCCCCCCGTACCATGCCATTTACCCTGCCCCACCCTGGCCACGCCGAGCTGGATATCAAGAAAAGCCGTTTCATCGCCTGCGTCGAGGCGGTGCCTAGCCGCGCCGCCGCCCTGCAGCGCGTGGCCGAGCTCAAAGCCGCTCACCCGGGCGCGGCACACGTATGCTGGGCGCTGCTGGCCGGCGGGCATTCTGCGGCCAACGATGACGGCGAGCCCTCCGGCACGGCAGGCCGCCCCATGCTGGACGTGCTGCGACACCAGCAGCTGGAGGGCGTACTGGCCACCGTGGTGCGCTACTACGGCGGGGTGAAACTGGGTGCAGGCGGGCTGGTACGGGCGTATACCGATGCCGTCGCCCAGGCTTTGTTGCATTGCGAGCGCCAAGAACAAGTCGCCATGCAGATCCTGGCCTGCAGCCTGCCCTACGCGCTGGAAGGCAGCGCACGGCGGCTGCTGCAAAAGCACGACGCTACGCTGCTGGCCGTGCAGCATGCGGCCAACGTTACCCTGCAATTCAGCTTACCCGCACAGGCAGCCGACACACTACGCCACAGCCTGAGCGAAGCCTGCCATGGCCAGCTAGTCTGGCTGGAAGCGCCTTAAGGTAGCGCCTTACCCACGCACGCACACGATGCCCAATAAAAAGGCCCGCCAGTTAACGGCGGGCCTGTTGCGCTATCGGGGTTGGGCGCAGCGGGTAAGGCTAGCGGCCTTTCTGCTGGCGGTAGGCCACCACCGTCTGCACCAGGTCGGCGATGGAACGCACGCCCATTTTGTCCATCATCTTGCCACGGTGCGCCTCCACCGTTTTGATGCTGATGCCCAGGTCATCGGCAATGATCTTGTTCATCTTGCCTTCTATCACCCGCTCCAGCACCTCGCGCTCGCGCGTGGTCAGCGTGGCCAGCCGCGCCTCGCACTGGCCGGCCTCCTGCGCGCTTTGCGCCTGGTTGGCCGCACTGGCCAGCGCACTGTCTACCGCCGCCAGCAAAGCTTCCTGGTTAAAGGGCTTTTCCAGAAAATCATGCGCACCGCGCTTTACCGCCTGCACGGCCATCGGTACATCGCCGTGGCCGGTAATGAAAATCACCGGCCAGGTATTGCCACGCGCCTGCAGCTCATCGTACAGCTCCAGCCCGCTCATGCCCGGCATGCGGATATCCAGAATCAGGCAGCCACTGCCCAGCGCCGGCCGGTAGCTATGCAAAAAACCTTCCGCACTATCGTGGCACTCGATGCTGTAATCGTGGCTTTCCAGCAGCCACAGCAAGGAATCACGAAAGGCCTCGTCGTCGTCCACGATATGGATGCGTATGTTCTTGGCTACGGTCATGGCTCAAACACCGGCAATGTGAAACGGAAAATAGTACCACCCAATGGGTGATCTTCCACTGAGAGTTGACCCTGATGGAACTCGACAATGGAGCGGCAGATATTCAGGCCCATGCCCATGCCGTCGCCCTTGGTGGTAAAGAAGGCATCGAATAGCTGCGACTTCAGCGCGTCCGGCACACCATGGCCGCGGTCTACGATGGCCACTTCGATACGCTTGCTGTGCTGGCGCTGCACGCTGATTTCCAGCTGGCGCTGGTCTGGCGGCAGCTGCTGCATGGCTTCCATGCCGTTTTTGACCAGATTGAGCAGCACCTGCTCGATGAGGATGGGGTCCACATGCACCAGCGGCAAGTTGGCCGCCAGGTGCACATTGATGCTGCTGGCCAGGCGGCGCGCTTCGATTTCGGCAATCGACAGCGCGGCGTCGATGATCTCGCCCACGTCGGCGGCCTTGCGTACCGGCTCGCTCTGCTTCACGAATTCGCGCACGCGGCGCACGATCTTGCCAGCGCGCTCGGCCTGCGCCGTGATTTTTTCCATCACCGGGATCAGCGACGCCGGCGTGGCTTTGCCCTGGCGTAGCCGTTCCACACAGCCGGCCTGGTAGTTGGCGATGGCCGATAGTGGCTGGTTCAGCTCGTGCGCCAGCGTGGATGCCATCTCGCCCATGGTGATCAGGCGCGAGGTAGCTTGCAGCTTTTGCATCTGCTCTTCGTAGCGCTGCTCGGCGTCATGCTGCTCGGTAATGTCGGTCAGAATCAGCATCTGCACATTGTGGCCATCTACCCAGCGCACCGGGCGGCTGCGCAGCAGGTACCAGCGCCCGGGGTCATCCAGCCATAGCTCCTGGTCGGTATTGGCGTGCTGCAGCATCTGGCGCAGGCGCAGGTCGCAGTATTCGTACTCGTGCTCTTCGCTGGCTGCGGCCAACCATTGGCGGTAGCGCTTATTGCAGAACAGCAGTTGCTGGCTATCGGGCCGCACTACTGCTACCGCCGCATCCAGGCCCTCGATCACCGCGATAAAGCGCTCGTTGGCCGCCTCCAGCGCCTGCTGCGCCTCGCGCTTGTCGGTCATGTCGGTAAGTGCCGCCATCCAGCCGGTATGCACCCCGTCGGCGTCGATCAGCGGCGAAATCAGCATTTGTCCGTAGAACTTCTCGCCACTCTTGCGCTGCATCACCGACTCGAACAGCTGTTGGCTGTTATCGCCCGATAGCGTCTGGCGCAGCGCGTCGTAATTCAGCGGCGCCACATCAGGTGACCAGTACGGGTAAGGCGGGCGCAACCCGATCAGCTCGTCTTCGCCATAGCCGGTAATGCGGCAAAAAGCCGGGTTCACATAGCTGATCTGGCCATCCAGGTCGATCGCGCGAATCCCCACCACCAGCGAGTCTTCCATCGCCTTGCGGAACATGTACTCGTGGCGCAGCGCCAGCTCGGCCTGCTTCTCGGCGGTAATATCGCGGCCGGACAGGTACAGCACCCCGGCATCCAGCAGCGGGCTCATGGCCCAGGCCAGCGACAACACACGGCCATCGCGGCTGAGCATGCGTGTTTCCACGTAGCGATCTACGCTGCCCGCCTCCAGCAGCTGGCGAATCAGCTGGCGCGTCGGCTCGCGCTGCTGCGGGTCAACATAATTCAGGAACGAGGTGCCCTGTAGCTGCTCGGCGCTGTAACCCAGGCCCTGCACAAACGCCGGGTTCATATGCAGCAAGGTGGTATCTTCGCGCATCACCCCCAGCCATTCGCGCGACAGCTTGTACACCCTGTCCCGCTCGCGCTCTGCCTCGATACGGCGGCGGATATGCCGCGACAGGCTGAACAGCGACAGCAAGGTCAGCACGGATAAACCGGTAATCAGCCCCAGCTGGATCAGGCGGTTTTTGTTGACGTCGCCGCGCACCGGGCGCGCCACCAAGGCCAGCGAAGTGCCACCCAGGCGTATGCTCTGCATCACCCCTAGCGGTGGCTGGCTTTGTGCATTACGCGCCAGGTTCATGCCGCCAGACTGCAAAGCAAGGTGATACTTCTCGGCGAACCATGACGGCGGCACACGGCGCACAAACGCACCGGCCTGATAAATACCGATAACCATGCCGCGAAATTGCGTGTCACGGTACACCGGCACCATCAGGTCAAAGCGCCAGTCCCCCCCCTCGCTCTGATACGGCTGGCTAAAGCGCGGGTGACCATCGTTGCGTGCCGCCAGATAGGCATCCACGCGCTGGCCGGAAATGCCGGCACCGGCAGACAGGCCGGATTCCTCATACGGCGCCACCCAGCGCACGATATAGCTGGCATCGGCCCACACCACCGCGGCCATCTCCGGTGTATTACCCAGAAACTGCGAGGCTTGTACCAGAAAGCCTTCTTCTGTCAGCTCTTCGCGGCCGATGTCCCGTGCGATCTGCGCCAGCTCGGCCTGATGCCCATCCAGGCGCAAACGCATGGTCTGCTCGGCCCATAACGTGTCTTTGGCCAGGTCGGTACGCTGCTGGTCGCTTTCACGCGCGTCCAGCGTCCACAGCATCACCGCCATGGTGAGGAAAAACAGCACGATGGTGCTGTTGGGCATCAGCCGGTAAACGGGGCTGCGCCGCAGCGAGGTATAAAAGCGGGAGGTACGCATGGACAAGACAGGTTGGCCGCAAGGGTCGATGGAATGCGATAATAAGCGCCCCCTTGCGATAACGCTATCAGGAGCAGCCCGTGCGCCGTCTGTTAAGCTTTTGCCTGTTGATCATGGCCAGCACCCACGCGGCAGAGCCTATCCGCATCGGCCTGTCCGGCCCGTTCAGCGGCGGTTCCTCCCCCATGGGGCTGTCCATGCGCAATGGCATACGGCTTGCCGCACAGGAAATCAACAACCAGGGGGGGCTGCTGGGGCGGCCGATACAACTGATAGAGCGCGACGACCGCGGCCGGCCGGAACTGGGCCTGCGCATCGCCAGCGAGCTGATAGACAAGCAGCGGGTAGTGGCCAGCGTGGGCTTTGCCAATAGCGGCGTGGCGCTGGCATCGCAGATACGCTACCAGCAGGCGCGCATCCCGGCCATTACCGCGGTTGCCACCGCCCACATCATTACCCAGCAGTTCACCCCGCCGCGCCATGCGGCCAACTACGTGTTCCGCGTGGCGGCCTCCGACAGTATCCAGGCACCGCTTATCGTGCGCGAAGCACTGCGCCGTGGCTTTAGCCGCGTCGCCGTACTGAACGACAGCAGCAACTACGGCCGTCTGGGCCAGCAGGACTTGCTGAAAGCGCTAGCACAAAAAGGGCTGAAACCGGTCACCGTCAACCAGTTCAATAATGGCGAGCTGGACATGAGCGTTTACCTGAAACAAGCCCGTGCAGCAGGCGCGCAGTGCATCCTGACCTACACCATCGGCCCGGAGCTGGCACAGATCGCCAACACCCTGGCACAAATGGAATGGCGCGTGCCCATCATCGGCAGCTGGACGCTATCGATGTCCAACTTCATCGATAATGCCGGCCCCAACGCCGTGGGTGCCCGCATGGTGCAAACCTTCATCCAGGACGGTAACACCCCGGCGCGGCTGCAATTCATCAACCGCTACCTGCGCGCCAATGGCGGGCTTCACATCCCCTCGCCCCCCTCGGCCGCCCAGGGTTACGACAGCATGCTGCTGTTGGCCGCGGCCATCCGCCAGGCGGGCAATACCGACGGCCCGGCCATACGCCAGGCGCTGGAAAACCTGAAACAGCCGGTAGCCGGCCTGATTACCACCTACCGCAAACCCTTTTCTGCCACCGACCATGAAGCCATCGAGCTGGATGTACCGGTGATTGGCGAAGTGCGTCAGCACCATGTGATGTACGCCTACCCGCAAGACCGCCTGCGTCACCCCTAAGCCCGCAGCAATAAAAAAGCACCGCCGAGGCGGTGCTTTTTTCAAACCGGGTTGGCCGCAACTTAGCGGCGCTCTTGCGTCAGCAGGTAGGACTCCAGCGCGTGGCCGGCAGACAGGATATGGAAGCGCAGAAACTCGGCCGCCTCGTCTGCTGCGCCCTTGCGACACAGGTCCAGCAGCTTGCTGTGCTCTTCGTGGGCGCGCTCCATGGTACGGGTGAACAGGATCTGCATGCGCGTGTAGCGGTCGGTCTTGTTATGCAGCTGCTCGATCAGCGCCATGGTATTGGGCCGCTTGGCTGCACGGTACAGCGCCAGGTGAAAGCGCGAGTTCAGCTCGCCCCAGTGGCGAATATCGTTGGTGGCCAGCGCCTGTTCGAATTCGTTCAATGTGGCTTCGGCTGCATCGTGGTCGGCAGCCACCTGACAGGGAATGGCGGCGCGCAGCACTTCGCTTTCCAGCATGGCGCGTATTTCCAGCAGCTCCAGCACGTCGTCCAGCGACAGCTTGGACACCAGCGCGCCCTTGTGGTCGATAATCTGGATCAGGCCTTCGGCCTCCAGCTGGCGCAGCGCTTCACGCACCGGCACGCGGCTGACGCCATACTCGTTGGACAAGGCCTCCTGACGCAGCTGTTGTCCGTCGGCAAACTCGCCCGAAAGAATGCGCTGGCGCAAGGATTCGGTCACGGCACTGGTGAGGGTTTGTCGCTTGATGGGCTGCATAGTGGTCATGGTCACGCTCTGGCTATCGGATACATGCAAATGTATTCGATTATACGGTGAAATACGCGTGCGACAAGAGATTACAGAAAAGGGACATCGAATTAGCAGAAGTGCATAGCAAAACGGCACCAGGCGGCCGTTCATGCGCAATAAAAGCCTGGCCGGCGCAAACGACAGGCAAAGAAAAACCCGGCCGCAAGGACCGGGTTTATTCTGGGGTGGATGATGGGGCTCGAACCCACGACAACAGGAATCACAATCCTGGACTCTACCAACTGAGCTACATCCACCGCTGAGCGGTGCGTCTGACGCACATTGTGCGGCAAACCGAATTTTGGGGTGGATGATGGGGCTCGAACCCACGACAACAGGAATCACAATCCTGGACTCTACCAACTGAGCTACATCCACCACAGATACTGCATTTTACTACCACATCGCCACTGGCGCGCCCGACAGGAATCGAACCCGTAACCCCCGGCTTAGAAGGCCGGTGCTCTATCCGGTTGAGCTACGGGCGCTCTATCGGGTGTGGCTGTGGTCGGGGCGGTGGGATTCGAACTCACGACCCTCTGCTCCCAAAGCAGATGCGCTACCAGACTGCGCTACGCCCCGACGACAGGAGGCGAAATATACAGGGCTGTTTTATTGCTGTCAACACCCAATGCTAAAAAATTGCATGTACCTGCGCCCCACCCCATGCGCGTGCCGGTAAAACACGACAGCACCCGCTGCTGCAATGCAAAAAAGAATGCAGCACAAGCCATTGAAGCGATTGAGCAGATACCCCAAAAAATGAGAAAATCCGGCTTTCGTTCACTTCTAACCTTAATGGTGGATAGCAGCATGGCGGCACAACTCATCGACGGCAAGGCCGTTGCCGAAACCCTGATCAACCGCGTACGCGTGGGCGTAGACGCCCGCCTGGCTGCAGGCAAACGCGCCCCGGCCCTGGCTGTGATTCTGGTCGGCGACGACCCGGCTTCCGGCATTTACGTGAACAACAAGAAGCGCTCCTGCGAAAAGGCGGGCGTGCGCTCGCTGTCTTACGAGCTGCCGGGTAGCACCAGCCAGGAAGAACTGCTGGCCATCATCGACCAGCTGAACGCCGACGACAGCGTAGACGGCATTCTGGTACAGCTGCCGCTGCCCAAGCAGATCGACCCGCAGCTGGTGATCGAACGCATTAACCCCAAAAAGGACGTAGACGGCTTCCACCCTTACAATATGGGCCGCCTGGCGATCAAGATGCCGCAACTGCGCCCCTGCACCCCGCGCGGCGTGATGACGCTGCTGGAAGAGTACAACATCGACCCGAAAGGCAAGAATGTAGTGATCGTGGGCGCCTCCAACATCGTTGGCCGCCCGCAAGCGCTGGAAATGCTGTTGGCGCGCGCTACCGTTACCGTGTGCCACAGCGCCACCGCCGACCTGGCCGGTGAAGTTGGCCGCGCCGACATCGTGGTGGCCGCCGTGGGCATCCCCAACTTCGTGAAGGCCGCCTGGCTGAAACCGGGTGCAGTAGTGATCGATGTGGGTATCAACCGCCTGGATAGCGGCAAGATCTGTGGCGACGTTGAATTCGACGCCGCCCGCGAAGTAGCCAGCTACATCACCCCGGTTCCTGGCGGCGTTGGCCCGATGACCATTGCCACCTTGTTGCAGAACACGCTGGATTCGGCCAATCTCAACGCCTGACGCAGACACGAAGCACGCACGCCGCCGTCTGCCGCTGCAGCCGGCGGCGTTTTTTATCTGCCCTCAAGACAAAACTTACAGACAAAGAGTCAAACCATGAGTAACCGCCATTCTGCCACCCTGCTGATCAGCTGCCCGGACAGCCACGGCCTGGTTGCAGCCATCGCCAATTTCCTGCTGACCTATAACGCCAACATCCTGCACGCCGACCAGCACCAGGACCCGGTGGAAAACCTGTTCCTGATGCGCGTGCAGTGGGACCTGAACGGCTTTACCCTGCCGATGGACAGCTTTGCCGCCGCCTTTGCCCCCATCGCCGAAAAGCACAATATGCAATGGCAGGTGTCGCTGTCGGTACGCAAGCCGCGCATGGCCATCTTTGTATCCAAATACGAACACTGCCTGGTCGACCTGCTGCACCGCTACAGCATTGGCGAACTCGATTGCGATATCCCGCTGATTATCTCCAACCACGAAGACTGCCGCCGCCTGGCCGAATTCCACGGCATCCCCTACCACGTGATTGCTGTCACCAAAGACAACAAGGCCGAAGCCGAGGCTCGCCAGTGGGCGCTGCTGGAAGAAGCCGATGTCGACCTGATCGTGCTGGCGCGCTATATGCAGGTGCTGTCGCAAAAATTTGTCGAGCGCTACCCGCACCGCGTCATCAACATCCACCACAGTTTCCTGCCGGCCTTCGACGGTGCCAAGCCTTACCATCGCGCCTTTGCCCGTGGCGTAAAGCTGATCGGCGCTACCAGCCACTACGTCACCGAAATCCTGGACGACGGCCCGATTATCGAACAGGAAGTCACCCGCATCTCGCACCGTGATGACGTGGACGACCTGATCCAGAAAGGCCGCGACCTGGAGCGCGTGGTGCTGTCCCGTGCCGTACGCTGGCACCTGGAAAACCGCATCCTGGCCTACAACAACAAGACCGTGATTTTTGACTAAACCATGAACCTGCCACTGATCCACGACGCCATCGACCTGCTGCGCCTGCGCGTTGGCCGCCTGGAACAATACCAGTACCCGCTGGGCCAGCTCATGGGGGTGTTTGCCGCACTTGGCATCATGTCGGCCGCGGCCGCCCACGCTGATGGTGCCAGCGGCGACCCGCTGGCACTCACGCTGTTCTTTACGCTGTATACGCTGATGGAAACCTCGCTATACGCCACCTTCATGCGCTGGTGGTTGCGGCGCGCCGGCTGCCGTATCGAGCTCCCCCTGATAGGGCTTGTTGCCGCAGCCAGCCTGATCAAGCTGCTGGACCCACTGGTGAGCTGGCTGCCGGATGACGTGGCACAGGGCTTATCGTTAGTCATGGGGGCGGTAGCGCTGTATATCGTGGTGAAGGCAATGGCGCTAAGCACTGGCGCCAGCGTACTGCGCGTACTGGGCGGCACCCTGCTGTTTTCGCCCATTGCCATCATCCTGATGGTCAATATGGTGACGGTGGCGGCCAGCATGGGCGTAGAGGTGTTCCCGCCGGAGCTGATGCAGGCTGCCACACTCAAGGCTGGCGAGAGTGCCCCTTAAGTTCGTTTCCTGCCAAAACAAAACGCTGCCACCAGGCAGCGTTTTGTTTTGCAGAGCCCAGTCTCAGGGCTCTTCTTGCGGGCTGGCTGCCAGCGCGTCGGCCAGTGCTTGCCGCACCGCCTGCCCACTGAAGGCACTTTGCCACATGGCGTGAAACTGGCCATTTCGATAAAGCGCAAAAGCCGGCAGCTGAAACAGCTCGAAGCGATATGCCAACGCCTGCGCGCGGGCAACGTCGGCGTACCACAGCTGCACGCCCAGATCTGCCAGCCACAAGGGCAGCTGCGCCTGCCAGCCACGGCAGGCACCACAATGCGGCTGGCCAAACATCACCAGGCTCACACCTGGCGTTGCGGCCAACGTGGCATCAAAACCGAACTCGTCCAGCGCTTGCCAGGACACGGCTAGTCCATTTTGGCGATATAGCGCGCCAGCTGCAAAATGGCACGCACCGCATCGCTCTTCGGGCCCTCTTCACCACGCAGCTTGGCGTAGCGGCGCAAGATGGCACGGGATTCCACGTGCACGTCCATCTCGCTATCCGGCGAGGTAATCAGCGTCATGCGCGCCCCGCCCTCCTGCATGCGCGGCTGGCCCTGGGCGATGCACAGGTACACCTTGTGGGCATTGTGCTGGGTAATGTGGTCGTACAGGTACAACATGGAGTTGATACGCAAGCCGGTCTGGTCGCGTACCTGGCGCAGCAGCGCCTGCGAGCGCAGCTCGCCACGCTGCGACACCCCGCCAGGCAAGCTGAAACGCCCACCGGCAGAGGCCGTCATCAATACACCATCAGGAAGCTCGATAATTGCCGTGGCACGGCGGGGCAAGGTAGGGGAAAGGCGGGATTCAAAGCGGTTTTCACGCGTAAAACTCATAATATGCAGATACAGCCCAATAGATGAAAGAACAAAAGAAACAACAAAATAGTGTACCCCTATTTTAATCAAGCACTTGTCAGGCAGCAAATACCGTCCGCATCAAAGCGCGGCCAACGGTTGGTTTTTCTGCTGCTTTCGGTAACAATCGCGCGCCCAGCCTAAAACTATGCGGATTACCCCATGACCTCACCCGTTTCTACAAGCAAACAGCCTCGCGTCGCCGTGATTGGTGGCGGCCCGGCCGGCCTGATGGCAGCCGAAACACTGCTGGCGGCAGGTGTGCAGGTAGACGTGTTTGATGCCATGCCCTCGCCAGGGCGCAAATTCCTGCTGGCAGGTGTAGGCGGCATGAACATTACCCACAGCGAAGCGCCAGCCGACTTCTACCGCCGTTACGGCCCGCGCGAGGCCGCGCTGGCACCCATGCTGGACGCGTTCAATGCCGAGGCGCTGCGTGACTGGGTACACGGCCTGGGGATCGACACTTTTGTAGGCAGCTCGGGCAAGGTATTCCCGCGAGAAATGAAAGCCGCCCCGCTATTGCGTGCCTGGCTGGCTCGCCTGCGCGAGGCCGGCATGCAGCTGCACGTACGCCACCGCTGGGAGGGCTGGCTTGCCGATGGCAGCCTGCGCTTTAGCACGCCTACAGGTGACACACACTGGCAAGGTTGCGCGGTGGTGCTGGCATTAGGCGGCGGCAGCTGGGCCAAGCTGGGTTCGGATGGCCGCTGGCTGCCCTTGCTCAGCGAAAGGGGCGTGGATACCCGGCCACTGGCGCCATCGAACTGCGGCTTCGACCGCCCATGGAGCGAACACTTTGCCAGCAAGTTTGCCGGCCAGGCGCTCAAAGGGGTGACCTTGCAGTTTGCCGATGCATGCGGCCAACCCAGCCAGCGCCGGGGCGAATTTGTCGTCACCGCCACCGGTGTGGAAGGCAACCTGATCTACGCTTACAGCGCCGCTATTCGCGACGCCATTGCCCGCGACGGCCAAGCCACCATCACCCTGGATCTGTTACCGGACCGCAGCTTGCAACGCCTGCAGGGCGAGCTGCAGCGCGGCCGTGGTGCCGCCTCGCTAGCCAACCACCTGCGCAAACAGTGCGGTCTGGATGGCGTCAAGGCGGGCCTGCTACGCGAACTGCTGGATAAAGACAGCTTTAACGATATGGCCAGGCTGGCACAAGCCATCAAGGCCTTGCCACTCACCTTGCACACAGCGCGCCCCATCGATGAAGCCATCAGTACCGCAGGGGGCGTACGCTTCGAGGCCATGGACCAATCCAGCATGCTCAAAGCCTTGCCTGGCGTATTCTGCGCCGGTGAAATGCTGGACTGGGAAGCGCCAACCGGTGGCTACCTGCTAACTGCCTGCTTTGCCAGCGGCCGCGCTGCAGCGCGGGGAGCACTAAGCTGGCTGCAGGCAAACCGCACCGGCGAAGCACCTCGCGGCTGAGTGCCCATGCTTGCTGCCGTGTGCTGGCGATACAGCATCATGGCGGCGAAGACAGGTGGATCTGCACGCGCTTGTCCAAGGCCAGTTCGGAGAGCGCCGTGCCGTAGTACTGACGGAATAGCTTTTGGCGCAAGCCGCTTTGCTCGGCTTGCTGCATGGCCAGTTGCAGCTTGGCGTGCAGCTGCGGCATGGCTGGTGAGACATAAAAGTAAAAATCTTGCGGATAGATCAGCACGATGCCCGGCAGCGGCACCAGGCCTGCACGCAAATCATGCTCCCCAGCCACTTCGATACTGCCACGCGGAAAGTAATGTACCCCGCGTTTACCACTAGCCACCTGACGATACAGCTCGCCCACAGAAAAGCGCTGCTGGATGGCCGGCAAACCATTGTGCTGCCAGATGGCTGTATCCGCCCAGCCAAACGCCATTGCAGCCACGCGACGGCTACGACGCAAATCGGCCAGCGTGCGCACCCCGGCGTAGTCGGCCACATCTGCTGGCGGCACCATCAAGATACGCCAGCCTATCATGCCGCCAGTCAGGCCCTGGCTCACCCGCAAAAAGCGCTTATCCCTCTCGGCAGTACGCAAAAACCAGTGCACGCCCAGCCGCCCTTGCACCAGCATCTGCTCGATACGCGCATTGGGCATATCGGGTACCGGTTTCAGCCTAGCCGGCACACCGCTGTCTGCCAGTGCTGCCGCCAGCAAGTCATGATAATAAGTTTGCCCCTGGCCAGTCCGTGTCGCCACGGTTAGCGACAGTTCATCAGCCCCTGCCGTGGCCATCAGGCCAAAGACCAACAATACGCCATACCACCGCATCCAGCGCCCTCCTCTGCCTGCTAGCAATATAGCCTGCTATCAGGCAGAGGAGGCTTTTAATGGATAAGCCAGCATGACAAAGCCCCCCGTACCTTGCGGCACGAGGGGCTTATCGCGTCACCACTCAGTTCTTGGCGACAAACAGGGAGCTAGGGTCAAAGCCGACACGAATCGCGCCCCAGTGACGGTCGTTGATCATCACCGGCAAGGCAATTTCAGACAGGATCTCGCCGGTGTCACGCATATAGGTTTGCAGCAGGAATGGCTGCTTGCTGCGCGCCGATTTCAAGCCGGTAGGGTCGTTGAAAATGCGCTTGTCGCGGCTCCCCACCAAGTCTTGTTGCGGGTCGCCAGTCTGCGGCTTGGAATAAAAACTGTTGTGTGTGGGCGCATAGCCATTGTTATCCACCAGCAGGCAGAAACGTCCGCCGGTGACATTCTGCACCACGCGGTCGTACACCTTCTGCAATGGCAACTCCAGCCTCGTATCGTACTGGGTGTGATACTTGGGCGGGTTGGTGCCTGCAATGGGCTGGTAGCGCTGGTCGAAGATATCACAGCCGTCTTGCTGTGCTTGCAGCAGCAGCTGCACCAGCTCCCCACAGGCCTGGCGCGCCTGGCTGATGGTGTCGTCCAGAATGCCTTCGCCCAACACAAAGCGCGCCACCAGCTCCTGCACCTCTTCTGCGGCACGGGACAGGGCGACCGAATCTTGCTCGGACTGCTTCAGGCTAGAGGAAACCGAGTGGCTCAGCGTGCTGATTTCGCTCACGTTGGCCGCAATCTGCTGGTTGGAGCTGGCAAACTCGCCCATGGTGGTGGCAATCTGCCCCATGCGGCTGGCGGTGCTTTCGAAATCACCCATCATGCGGCCGAAGTGGTGCGATGAGCGATCCACCACCTCGCGCGCCTGCGCAGTGTCTCGTGTAATGACAGAGGTTTCGTCTTTGGTGTTTTGCACCAGGCTCAGCATGCCGTCGATATTGCCGCTGATTTCATCTGTCGCCACCTTCACCCGCTCGGCGAGCTTGCGCACTTCGTCGGCCACGACGGCAAAGCCACGGCCAGCCTCACCTGCTCTGGCGGCTTCGATGGCAGCATTCAAGGCCAGCAGGTTGGTTTGTTCGGATACATCCTTGATCAGGTCGGCAATGGTCTTGATGCTGGCAGAGCGGCTATTGAGCTCGTCCACCGTGCCATTGAAGGTATTCACGCGCTGGCTGACGCCACCGATCTTTTGCGCCGCATCTTGCAGCTCGGCATAGGACGCCTTGGCCACATCCAGATTATGCAGGGTGGTAGCGGAAATCTGCTGGGTATCGCCCGACACCTGGATCACCCCTTGCGTGGAGCGGGCACTGGCATCACTCACCTGCCCCGCCAGGGCAGCCTGCTGGGTAGCATGGTTCACCGAAGCACTGATATGTTTGCGAGTCCGTGCCGAATCCATGGCAATGCGCATCGTCATGGTGCGCACATTGCTGATGATTTCACGCATTTTTTGCAGGAAGTCGTTGTAAGACAACGACAAATCGCGGATCTCGTCGTAGGTAATCGTCGGGATCTCGCGCGACAAATCGCCCTCACCCGCGCCAATCTCGCGGAAAATCGTAATGATCATTTTAAGCGGCCGCACGATCAGATAGCGCAGGTACCACACCATGAAGGCAATAAATACCAGCGACACCGCCCAGATTGCCAGAGACCAGTAAATGGTACGATCGAGCAGTGCATGTACTTGCTGCAAACTTTCCGGCCCCAGCGGCTGCGCACTCACCAGGCTACGAATTTCCTCAAGCGAATTATAGACATAGGCAATGAGCACCAGCTGAAACAAGCTGATGAAGAAGAAGCTGCAAAGCTTTTTGGTGAGAGAATTCCAGAAGGTTTTCTCGATCAGGAAATACGTCTTCCAGAACCATTCCATCACATGCTCTCCTCTTGCGTTTTTATTTAGGCTCTTCGCGCACAACACCACTAATCTATACATGTTATCTATAAATTAGTGCACTGACTATTCAGGAGCTGTTGACAGTAGTCAAGCTCATGGCCGCTTTCGCCATTCAAGCCAATATTCATCAGGGTGAAATACAGACAGCGAGCCAGCAATCCTCTCCTGCTTTTGCAGCATAAAGTATGGACCAAGAGACTGCTGCAAATTGAACAAAGAGGTACCAAACGGTGGCCCTTTGGCTTGATCGCGCAAAAAGAAGTAGCCTGCCAGCACCCCGCCAGCCGGTATCAGCGATGCCATACGCTGCGCGTAGCGCATGGCCAATGTGGGTGGCAACGCACACAGAAAGGCTCGCTCGTACACCCAGTCCCACATGCCGGACACCGTATCGGCAAAAAAATCAGCCTCAATAATGCGGGATGCCAGTGCCGGGCAAGCAGCCTGCGCGCGCGCTACGGCGGCAGGGCTGAAATCGAGCGCCAAGGCATCACAGCCTTGTGCCACCAGTTGCTGCAACTCGTAGGCACTGCCACAGCCGGGGATGAGAACGCGCCGCACCTGGCCATCGGCCAGCAAGGCGCTGGCGTGTTCGACAAACCCCGCCGGCAAGCCGGCACTATCCCACGGGGTGACATTGCTCTGGTAGCGGGTTTCCCAGAAATCGGCCTTGCTGCTGTCCTGTGCCATATCGCACTCCATGATTGATCATGGATGAACATAGCATTCGATAAACTGATATCTCAATATAAATCTGTCATCTGCCCGGCCTGCTTCGCCAGCCAGGCCAGGAGTTGCTGCGGCCAACTATCCAACGATACCTCCAGTGTCAGCTCGTTCTCGCCGTAACGCAGGGGCAGCAAACGCCGCTCGCCGTCCAGATACGGCTGCCCCAGCAACAGTTCGCCACCATCACGCAGGGTAAATCTGGCAGATTCGCTGCCATCATGCGGAAAGATCTCAAGGTGGCCATGCAAGGGGCGCACCACGGCCAACCATACCTTGCGTATAGACAGGCAAGCCCAGCAATGGTCTTTTTCTGCCTGGCTGAGCTCCCCCCAGAAACTGATCTCGCCAAAGGTACGCGCACAGCCACGGCATACATCGTCGCCAATAGCCGTGGAGCAAATGCCGATGCACGGTGTATCAGGCTGCTGGTTTAACGATGACATGTAATAATAAATTCATGTTTCTTGACGTATAACGCCATATGATTGATAAATAAATGTAACTAATAATTCACACGAACACACATGCAACGCGATGAATCCCTGATCTACAGCATCCTCAGAATGCTGCGCAGCCGCGCCCCCGGCAGCCTGGAAGAAAACCGTATCGTCAGCAGCTTAGGGCAGGCTTCGCCGGGGCACATTGCCCACGTCCGCGAGCAGCTGCAATACCTGCACAGCACCGGCATGCTCAAACGCATTCTGGTCGCGAAAAACCGCACTGCCTACCAGCTGGACTGGCCGGGCTACGACTATCTGGATGGTGCCTGAATCCAAACGCAAAAAAGCTGCCGTCGGCAACATAGCAGAAAGCAGCCAGACCACACCAGCCTGAACCCGCATGCCACTTAGGCAGTAAACGCCAGCCACAGCCCCAGGCACAGCATGGCCAACGCAGCCGCGCGGTCGACGATAGCCTGCTGGCGCAGATACATCTGCCGTAATCGGGCAGAAGAAAAAGCAAACGCCACCAAGGCATACCAGCCCGCCTCCACCAGCCATACCACCAACACTACCGGCCACTGCGCAGCCAGTGGCAACGCCGCGGGCAAGAGCGCAGCAAAGACTGCGGCATACAGCAGCAGCGTCTTGGGGTTGGATAACTGCCCCAGGCACCCAGCCAGCGCACCCAGCCACAACGTCTACACGCCCGCAGTACGAGCACTGGCCGGCACCCCCACACCCGCCCCACAGCACATGCGATAGCCCAGCCAGCACAAAAAGGCTGCGCCGGCCAAGTGCACAGCCTGCAAACACCCCGGGGGAATCCAGCGCTGCCAACCCGATGCGGCCAACATGGCAAAACAGACAGCCCCTATGCCCACACCCAAGGCTGCCGCCACGGCCACCCTGCGTGACTGCCCCAGCGCCAGCTGCACCACCAGCCAGAAGCTGGGGCCAGGCTCATCGCCCCCAGCAGCAAAACGCCACCCAGTGCGGCCAGCACGCCCAGTCCATCAGTTCACAGCCTGAAGCTGCTGCGCCAACCAGGCCTGCACAGCAGGGCGCTGCCACTGCTGGCGCGCATAGTCGGCCAGCGCTGGCGGTACCGGGTCGCCATTATTGACCAAGCGCAGCAGCATCAGCGCCAAGTCGGTATCGGCAATACACCATGCGCCGAACAGGTTGGCCGCACCAGGCGCTAGACAAGCTTCTGCCACACGAATCAGTTTAGCCGCCGCCTGCTGCCCGGCGGCGTCCAGTGGCGCGGAGGTCGGGCGCAGGAATACAACCTCGGTTGTGCGCTGTTGGCGTAGCGGCAGCAAGTCGCTGCGCAGCCAGGCCTGCAGCTGGCGGGCGCGGGCACGCTGCTGTTCGTCTTGCGGATACACCGCGGCATACGCCGGTGCCGGGTAACGCGCCTCCAGGTACTCGGCAATGGCTGATGATTCGGACAAGCGAAAATCACCTTCTACCAGCAACGGCACCCGCGCGGTGAGCGATGCCACGGCGTAATCGGGCTGCAGGTTGGCGCCACTATCCAGATCAACGCCGTGGCACAGAAACGGCAGCCCTTTTTCGTGCAGCACCACGAACACCGACATGGCATAAGGGCTAAGAAAATGGCTATCAACATACAGTTCCAAATCATTCATATGCGCTCCGGGCCGCAGTGCGGTAAGCAAGGCTAATCAAAACAACATCAGGCCAGTCTAAATGAGCGCATTCATGCTGAAAATCGATCATTTTTGGCCACTTACGTTAGCATTACTTACATGAAAACCCTCCCGCCGCTCGCTACACTACGCACTTTCGAAGCCGTGGCACGCCTGGGCAGCGTCAGCCGTGCCGCCACCGAGCTGTGCATTACCCACTCAGCGGTAAGCCAGCAGCTGAAACTGCTGGAAAGCCAGCTGGCTATCGCCCTGTTCAGCAAGGTTGGCCGCAAGCTGCAGCTAAGCGAGGCCGGGCGCACCTATGCGCTGAAAGTAAGAGTCACGCTGGCCGAGCTGGCCGACGCTACCCGCCTGCTGCAGCAGCAAACACCACAACAGGAACTGGTGCTGGCAGTGCTGCCGTCTTTCGCCCAACAGTGGCTGCTGCCGCGCCTGCCCGGCTTTCGGCAACGTTACCCGCAGTACAGCCTTACACTGCACGCCAGCCTGGATATCCAGCCGCTGGCTTACGGCCAGACTGATATGGGTATCCGCATGGGCCGCGGCGGCTGGCAAGGCCTGCAACAAGAGCTGCTGCTGAAGGAACATCTGGTGGTCGTCGCCGCACCGCACTTCCGCCACGGTCAGCTGCCCACCAGCGCCGAAGAAATCGTAACCAGCCCCATCGTACATACCGTGGAGTCGTGGCACAGCTGGTGCCAGCAAGCACGCGTCACCGAACCACCACCCGGCACACTCTGGATCAACGACAGTAACCTGCTATTGGCCGCAGTACTGCAAGGAGAAGGGCTGGCGCTGATGCGGCATAGCCTGGTGGCACGCTACCTGGCAGATGGCAGGCTATGCCAGCTCAGCCCGATAACCGTGCCCCACCCGTCGGCACTCTGGCTGGTCTGGCCACAGCACCCGCAGCTCAGCCAGAAACAGGCCGACTTCCGCCACTGGCTACACAGCGAAATGGCCGCTTACCGGCAAGGGCTGCCAGCCGGCCTGCAGGACAGCTAGAAAACAAAAAAGCCACCCGCTGTGCGGATGGCTTTTTTGCTGAATTGGTTCTTTGGTCGGGGCGAGAAGATTCGAACTTCCGACCCCCTGCACCCCATGCAGGTGCGCTACCAGGCTGCGCTACGCCCCGACTAAAGAGGTGAAAATTATAGAGTCATTCTCACTCTTTGCCAAGCGAAATATCCAGCCAGTCTACAATCGATTGCAGCTCGGTCCGCACTTGCTGGGCCGTCAGCGGCGCCTGCTCTGCACTCCCCCCCTGCAAACGCTGGCGCGCGCCCTGCAGGGTAAAACCATCGTCGTACAGCAGATCGCGGATCTTGCGCACCAGCAGCACTTCACCATGCTGGTAATAGCGGCGGTTACCACGGCGCTTCACGTTACGCAGCTCGGAAAATTCCTGTTCCCAGTAGCGCAGCACGTGCTGTTTGACGCCGGTCAGCTCGCTGACCTCACCGATCGTGAAATAGCGCTTGGCCGGAATCGCCGGCAGCTCAGCCTTGTTTGTCGGCATGATGTTGTTCAACCATTCCCTTGAGTTTCTGACTTGCATGGAAAGTTACCACGCGTCGGGCGGTGATGGGAATCTCTTCCCCGGTTTTCGGGTTACGGCCGGGGCGCTGCGGCTTGTCGCGCAGCTGGAAATTACCGAAACCGGACAACTTTACGCTGGTACCGGTTTCCAGGGTGGCGCGGATCTCTTCAAAAAAAGACTCCACCATGTCCTTGGCTTCGCGCTTGTTCAGGCCCACCTTGTCAAACAGCAGATCGGCCAACTCGGCTTTGGTCAAAGTCATGACAATTCCTCACTACAACATCAGATAAAACGCCACCCGCCCTGCGGGTGGCCTACAGAGATAAATCAGGCGCGCAGCACGGCACCGGCAGCCTGGGCGGCAGCCAGCATCGCAGCCACAGCCTGCTCGACTTCGTCATCCACCAAAGTGCGATCGGCAGCTTGCAGCACAATGCGGAACGCCAGGCTCTTCTTGCCCTCGTCCACGCCCTTGCCGCGGTACACGTCGAACAGCGCCAGCTCGCGCACGAAGGCACTGGCGGCAGCCTTCATGGCCAGCTGGATGGCAGCAGCGCTCACGTCTTCCGCTACCACCAGCGCCAGGTCGCGGCGTACCGGCTGGAACTTGCTGACGGGTGCCAGCTGCACGCGGCCAACCTGCTCGACCGCTTCTACTGCCAGCTCGAACAATACCGGGGCGTTGGTCAGACCATAAGCCTGTACCCACTGCGGATGCAGCTCGCCCAGCACGCCAATCACGGCGCCATTCAGCAGCACCTCGGCGCAGCGGCCCGGGTGAAATGCCGGGTGCGCGGCCTTGCGGTATTCCGCCATGCGCGGGTACAGCAGCGCTTCCACATCGGCCTTGATGTCATAGAAATCGACACGCTCTGCCTTACTGGCCCACTGCTCGTCCACACGGCCACCATGCGCCAGACCGGCAATCACTTCCGGCTGCTGCACGCTGCCGTCGGCCTGTTTGTGGAACACGCGAGCAATCTCGAATACGCGCACACGGCTGTGTTTGCGGTTCAGGTTGGCCGCAAGGGTATCCACCAGGCCGCCAATCAGGCTGGAGCGCATTACGCTCATCTGGCTGGCAATCGGGTTAATCAGGCGTACCGGGTTAGCGTTACCGGCAAAGTCGCGCTCCCATTTTTCTTCCACAAAGGCGTAGCTGACGATTTCCTGGAAATCGCGGCCAGCCAGCAGGCGGCGTACTTCGCTGCGCAGGCGCAGGCCTTCTGGCTGTGGCAGCATGGTTTGCGCGGCCAACGGCGCATCGGCCGGAATATTGTCGTAGCCATACACGCGGGCGATTTCTTCGATCAGGTCTTCTTCGATCTCGATATCGAAACGGAAGCTCGGCGCGCTCACCACAAAACCTGCGTCGTTTTGCTCGAAAGCCAGGCCCAGGCGGGTAAAGATGGCAGCGATCTGCTCGGCCGCCAGCGCCACACCCAGCACACGGGCAACGCGGGCGGTGCGTACCGTGACGCTGCTGCGCTGCGGCAGCTGACCGACGGTTTCGGTCAGCGGGCCGGCTTCGCCACCGCAGATTTCCTGCACCAGCGCGGTAGCGCGCTCGATGGCTTCAGTCTGCAGGGCAAAATCCACACCACGTTCGTAGCGGTAGCTGGAGTCGGAGCCGAAGCCCAGTGCGCGGGCTTTGCCGGCGATGGCTTCGGGCTGGAAGAAGGCACTTTCCAGGAAGATATCGCGACTGGCGGTAGTCACACCACTGTCCAGCCCGCCCATGATGCCGGCGATGGCCAGCGGCTGCTGGTCGTCGGCAATCACCATCAGGTCAGGCGTCAGTGCCACTTCTTTTTCGTTCAGGCACACCAGCTTTTCGCCGGCAGCAGCCATGCGCACGGTGATGCCACCGTTGATCTTGCCCAGATCAAAGGCGTGCATCGGCTGGCCCTGCTCCAGCAGAATGTAGTTGGTGATATCGACGATGGCGGAAATGGAGCGCAGGCCGGAACGCTCCAGACGGCGCTTCATCCAGTCTGGCGTAGGCGCGGCGGCGTTCACGTTTTTCACCACGCGGCCAACGTAGCGGCCACACGGCGCGTTGTCGGCAATGGCGACGGCCAGTTTGCTGTCAGTCTGCGGCGCCACAGCGGCGATATCCCAGGCGGCCAGCGGGCTACCGGTCAGCGCGGCCACTTCGCGGGCGATACCGCGGATAGACAGGCAATCGGCACGGTTCGGCGTGATTTTCAGCGTGAACAGGCTGTCGTCCAGACCCAAGTAGTCGCGGATATTCTGGCCAACCGGCGCGTCAGCCGGCAGCAACATCAGGCCGTCTACTTCATCAGGCACGCCCAGCTCTTTGCCGGAGCACAGCATGCCGCCGGATTCCACGCCACGCATCTTGGTCGGCTTGATCTTGAAATCGCCCGGCAGGATGGCGCCTGGCAAGGCGCATGGTACCTTTACGCCCACGGCCACGTTCGGCGCGCCGCACACGATCTGCACCAGCTCGCCGCTGCCCACGTCGACCTTGGTCACACGCAGGCGGTCAGCGTTTTCGTGCTGTTCACATTCTTTTACTTCGCCCACTACCACGCCGGTAAAGGCCGGGGCGGCAGCAACAACGTCTTCTACTTCCAGGCCTGCCATGGTCAGCAGGTAGGACAGCTCATCGGTGCTCAGCGACGGGTTAACGCGGCTGCGCAGCCATTGTTCGGAAAATTGCATGAGGTCTCTCCGTCGCGATCAGTTGAATTGCTTCAGGAACGTCAGATCGTTCTCGAAGAACAAGCGCAGGTCGTTCACGCCATAACGCAGCATGGCGAAACGGTCCAGGCCGATACCGAAGGCAAAACCGGTGTATTTTTCCGGATCGATGCCGACATTGCGCAGCACGTTCGGGTGCACCATGCCGCTACCGCCCACTTCCAGCCAGCGGCCTTGTTCGTCCAGCACGTCGATCTCGGCCGAAGTTTCGGTAAACGGGAAGAACGACGGGCGGAAGCGCACCTGCATGTCGTCACGCTCGAAGAAGCGGCGCAGGAACTCGGTAATGGTGGCTTTCAGGTCGGCAAAGCTCACGTTCTGGTCGATCCACAGGCCTTCCATCTGATGGAACATCGGCGAGTGGGTGGCATCGGAATCCACGCGGTACACACGGCCCGGCGCCACGATCTTGATAGGCGGCTGGTGGTCCAGCATGTAGCGCACCTGGATCGGGCTGGTATGCGTGCGCAATACATCGCCACCTTCTACATAGAAGGTGTCCTGCATGGCGCGGGCGGGGTGGTTTTCCGGGATGTTCAGCGCCTGGAAGTTGTGGAAATCGGTTTCGATTTCCGGGCCATCGGCCACTTCAAAACCCATGCTGGCAAACAGGCTGGTAATGCGTTCCAGTGTGAGGGTAACCGGGTGCAGGCCAGCCGGGGTGGTACCACGGCCAGGCAGGGTGACATCCAGCGATTCTGCGGCCAACTGCGCTGCCAGCTTGGCCGCGTTAAAACCGTCACGCACTTCATTATGGCGGGTCTCGAACGCCTGCTTGGCGGCGTTGATGGTCGCACCGGCGGTCTTGCGCTCGTCGGGCGACAGTTTGCCCAGCTGTTTCAGAAGCTCGGTCAGCGCGCCACTTTTACCTAGAAAGCGGGCCTTGACCTGTTCCAGTTCAACGAGATCGGTAACAGCATCGAGTGCTGCCAGACCTTCCTTGAGAATCACGTCAACATTGCTCATGGGTCGCACCAGTATGCGTAAGAAAACTGACCGGAGCGCAGCCGCTCGAATCAGCATTCTTCATGGGGAGTAAACCGAAAAAAAAGGGAGGCATCAGCCTCCCTTTTTAGTGTCCTGCGATTAAGCGAGGGCGGCTTTCGCTTTTTCAACGATCAGCGCAAATGCCGGCTTATCGAACACGGCCAGATCGGCCAGAACCTTACGGTCGATTTCGATCAGCGCTTTCTTCAGGCCGTTCATGAATTTGCTGTATGGCAGGCCGTTTTCACGAGCAGCTGCGTTGATACGGGCAATCCACAGTTGACGGAACTGACGCTTTTTCTGACGACGGTCGCGGTATGCATATTGACCGGCTTTCATCACCGCCTGTTTGGCGATGCGATAGACGTTCTTGCGACGGCCGCGATAGCCTTTCGCCAGGGCGAGGATTTTCTTGTGACGAGCACGTGCGGTTACACCGCGTTTTACGCGTGGCATTCTTCAGGTCTCCTTAGGCGTAAGGCATCATGGCGCGTACAGAAGCCATGTTGGTAGCGTGAACCATGGTGGTACCACGCAGTTGACGTTTGCTCTTGGTGGTTTTCTTGGTCAGGATGTGACGTTTGAAAGCCATGGAGCGCTTAACGCCACCATTGCCCAGCACTTTGAGACGCTTTTTCGCGCTCGATTTGGTTTTCATCTTCGGCATGGAAATCTCCTGCTGAATTTCATTAGATTAGACACAGGGTGGCCACCGGCACTTGAAACCACTGCGTCACGCTTTTGTTGCAAGCTGTTTCCGGCTTACAAAATCAACACGGCAGGCGAACCTGCCGTGTTGAAGTCGATGATTATAACCGATTATTTCTTTTTCGGGGCAATCATCATCACCATCTGGCGACCTTCCAGCTTCGGGAACTGCTCGACAGTCCCTACTTCTGCCAGATCCGCCTCGACACGCTTGAGCAGTGCCAGGCCGATATCCTGGTGAGCCATTTCACGACCGCGGAAACGCAGCGTGATCTTGGCCTTGTCGCCTTCAGTCAGGAAGCGGATCAGGCTACGCAGCTTGACGTTGTAGTCGCCATCGTCCGTACCAGGGCGGAACTTGATTTCCTTAACCTGGATCTGTTTCTGCTTCAGCTTGGCTTCATGCTTCTTTTTGGACTGCTGGTATTTGAACTTACCGTAGTCCATCAGTTTGCACACAGGCGGCTGGGCTGTCGGGGAAATCTCGACCAGATCAACTTCGCGCTCTTCGGCCATCGCCAGTGCTTCACGCACGGTCACGATACCGAGTTGTTCGCCTTCTTCACCTACCAAGCGGATTTCACGGCCGGTAATTTCACCGTTGATCCGTGGTTCACGTTCCTGAGCTATAGCAATTACTCCTAAAGAAATTCATCGTATCCGTGCGTTAAGCCTGCGCCATGGCAGCATCAAGATGCTGGATGAACGCGTCGATTGGCATCTGGCCCAGGTCTTCGCCCCGGGCGCGCACGGCAACCAGCCCGCCTTCCATTTCTTTATCGCCAATAACGATCTGATACGGAAGCTTTTGCAGGCTGTGCTCGCGGATTTTATAGCCGATCTTTTCGTTTCTCAAGTCAAGATCAACACGGTAGCCATGTTTACGCAATGTCGCGGCAACATTCGTGGCGTATTCGGCCTGCGAACCGGTGATATTCATCACCACCATCTGCACCGGTGCCAGCCACAGCGGGAAGGCACCTGCGTGGTTTTCGATCAGGATGCCGATAAAGCGCTCCAGCGAACCCAGCACTGCGCGGTGCAGCATCACCGGGCGTTTGCGGCTGTTGTCGTCGGACACGTATTCGGCGTCCAGGCGCTCTGGCAACACATAATCGAGCTGCAGGGTACCACACTGCCAGGAGCGACCCAGCGCATCCTTGATGTGGTATTCGATTTTCGGGCCATAGAACGCGCCCTCGCCTGGCAGCTCTTCCCACTCGATACCGCAGGCGCGCAGCGCTTCGCGCAGGCCTTCTTCGGCGCGGTTCCAGGTTTCCAGATCGCCGGCGTATTTTTCCGGGCGCAGCGACAGCTTGACCGACACCTTGTCAAAACCGAAGCGCTGGTACACCGACATGGTCAGTTCATTGAAAGCCTTGGCTTCGCTGATGATCTGGTCTTCGGTACAGAAGATGTGCGCATCGTCCTGCACAAAGCCGCGTACGCGCATGATGCCGTGCAGCGCGCCGGACGGCTCGTTGCGGTGGCAGGCGCCAAACTCGGCCAGGCGCATCGGCAGGTCGCGGTAAGAACGCAGGCCGCTATTGAACACCTGTACGTGGCCCGGGCAGTTCATCGGTTTCACGGCGTAGTCGCGCTTTTCCGACTCGGTGGTGAACATGCCTTCGCGGTAGTTTTCCCAGTGGCCGGATTTTTCCCACATCACGCGGTCCATTACCATAGGGGTGCGGATTTCCTGGTAGCCGGCTGCGGCCAACGTTTTGCGCATGTACTGCTCGATGCTCTGCCACAGCGCCCAGCCTTTGGGGTGCCAGAACACCATGCCCGGCGCTTCGTCCTGCAGATGGAACAGGTCCAGCTGCTTGCCCAGCTTGCGGTGGTCGCGCTTCTCGGCCTCTTCCAGCATGTGCAGGTACTGCTCCAGGTCTTCTTTCTTGGTCCAGGCGGTACCATAGATACGCTGCAGCATTTCGTTATTGCTGTCACCGCGCCAGTAGGCACCGGCAACTTTCATCAGCTTGAATACTTTCAGCTTGCCAGTGGACGGCACGTGCGGGCCGCGGCACAAGTCGGTGAACTCGCCCTCGCGGTACAGGCTCAGCACCTGGTCAGCCGGGATGGACGCAATGATCTCGGCCTTGTAAGCCTCGCCGATACCCTTGAAGTAAGCCACGGCCTCGTCACGCGACAGCTCGTAACGCTCTACCGGAATGTCTTTCTTGGCCAGCTCCTGCATCTTTTTCTCGATGGCCACCAGGTCTTCCGGGGTAAACGGGCGCTTGTAGGCAAAGTCGTAGTAGAAGCCGTTTTCGATTTCCGGGCCGATGGTGACCTGCGCTTCCGGAAACAGCTCTTTTACCGCATAAGCCAGCAAGTGGGCGGTAGAGTGGCGGATGATGGACAAGCCGTCCGCGTCTTTCTCGGTAATGATGGCCAGGTCAGCGTTGGCCGCAATACGGTAGGAGGTATCAACCAGTTGGCCGTCCACGCGACCAGCCAGCGCCGCACGCGCAAGACCGGTACCGATGGACGCAGCCACTTCGTACACCGTTACCGGCTGGTCGAAGGAACGGATGGAACCGTCGGGCAGGCGAATGTCAGGCATAGCAACTCCAGCTTAATCAGAAGGTGGACAGACGAAAACCAAAAAAAAAGTGCGGCTCGAGCCGCACTTTTTCGTTTGCATGGAGTATCCCTTTACTGTGTAAAAGGCCCCCGTACTGGCTCGGAATTATCTCGAGGTACGGGTGGTGGTAGTTCGCTTGAACATGGCAATACTCCAATACAGAAATTCTGGTAGGCACGATCGGATTCGAACCAACGACCCCCACCATGTCAAGGTGGTGCTCTAACCAACTGAGCTACGTGCCTGTTGTCAGGAATAAAGATATTAGCGGCTAAAGGCCGGGCTGGCAAGCAAACAGCGGGCAATCGCTGCCTGCGGGGTGTATACTGGCGGGCTAATTTTCAGATTCAGATGAATGATATCAAGCACATGCTGAAGTTTACCCTGCACAAGACCTCGGGCGGCGCTCGCCGCGGTACGCTGGAACTGAACCACGGTACGGTAGAAACGCCGGTATTCCAGCCCGTTGGCACCTACGGCTCGGTGAAGGCCATGAGCCCGCACGAGCTGCTGGACATCAAAGCCCAGATCATTCTGGGCAATACCTTCCACCTGTGGCTGCGCCCGGGCCTGGACATCATTGAAAAATTTGGCGGCCTGCACGAGTTCATTGGCTGGGACAAACCCATTCTGACCGACTCCGGCGGCTTCCAGGTATTCAGCCTGGGTGCGCTGAACAAGATCACCGAAGAAGGCGTTACCTTCCAGAGCCCGGTCAACGGCGACAAGCTGTTCCTGTCGCCGGAAAAATCCATGGAAATCCAGAAAGTGCTGAATTCGGACATCGTGATGATTTTCGACGAATGCACGCCAGGCCAGGTAGACCACGCCACTGCTGCCAAATCCATGCGCATGAGCCTGCGCTGGGCCGAGCGTTCGCGCCGCGCCTTTGACGACCTGAAAAACCCGAATGCGCTGTTCGGCATCGTACAGGGCAACTTGTACCGTGACCTGCGCCAGGAGTCGCTGGAAGGCCTGATGAATATTGGCTTTGACGGCATCGCTGTCGGCGGCCTGTCGGTGGGCGAGCCCAAGCCGGAAATGTACCGCATGCTGACCGAGCTGAAAGACATGCTGCCGGCCGAGAAGCCACACTACCTGATGGGTGTGGGCACACCGGAAGACCTGGTGCACGGCGTGGCCAACGGTATCGACATGTTCGACTGCGTGATGCCGACCCGCAATGCGCGCAATGGCTGGATCTTTACCCAGTGGGGCGACATCAAGATCAAGAACGCGCGCTACAAGGACGACAAGAAGCCACTGGACGAGCAATGCGAATGCTACGCCTGCCGCCACTTCAGCCGTGCCTACCTGCACCACCTGCACCGTACCGGCGAAATCCTGGGTGCGCGCCTCAATACCATCCACAACCTGCACTACTACCAGGTGCTGATGCAGGAAATGCGCGACGCCATCGACGCCGACCGTTTCGAAGACTGGAAAGCCAGCTTCCACGAACGCCGCGCACGTGGCGTGAGCTAAACAGGCGAACTGACCGGGTTGGCCGCAGTCATAGACTGTTTGCGGCCAACCTTTAGCACGGTTGGAAAGTAGCCCGCCCGTGGCTACAATGCCCCACTTGCCACAATCATCAACCCACTCGCAACTCGATAAATAGGGAGACCCGAATGTTTATCCCCCAGGCTTTCGCCAACACCGGCAGCGCAGCGTTTGACTTCATGCAGTTCCTGCCGATGATCGTGATCTTCATCCTGTTCTGGTTCCTGCTGGTTCGCCCGCAGCAAAAGAAAATGAAAGAACACCAGAAGATGCTGTCCGAAATCGTGAAAGGCGACGAAGTCGTGACCCAGGGTGGCATTATCGGCCGCGTGACCAAATGCGGTGATCAGTACCTGACCGTGGAAATCGCCAACGGCGTGGAAATCAACGTTCAGCGCGGTGCCGTCGGTGCCAAGCTGGAAAAAGGCACGATCAAGTCCCTGTAACCCCCCGGGCCGCCCTGGCGGCCCTTTTCCTGTCAAGCCTTCCATGAACCGCTTCCCGATCTGGAAATACCTACTGATTGCGCTGGTGCTGATCACCGCCACGATCTACACCCTGCCCAATTTCTTTGGCGAAACGCCAGCGGTCCAGATTTCCAGCACGCGCCAGTCCACCCCGGTAGACACCGCGCTGATGGCCCGCATCGAAACCACCCTGAAGCAGCAAGGCATTGCCCCGCAAGGCATCTTCCTGGACGGCACCAGCCTGAAAGTGCGCTTCAAGGACCCGGACACCCAAATCAAGGCACGCGATGCCATCCAGCAAGCGCTGGGTGACACCTACATCATTGCCCTGAACCTGTTGCCAGCCTCGCCAGAATGGCTGACCCGCCTGCACGCCAACCCGATGTTCCTGGGCCTGGACTTGCGCGGTGGCGTGCACTTCCTGCTGGAAGTGGACATGAAGGCCGCCGTGGAAAAAACCATGGAACGCTACGCCGGTGACGTACGCCGCGAGCTGAAGGCCGCCAAGATCCGTTACGGCGCCATCAAGCGCCAGGGCGATACCACGCTGGAAGTACAGCTGCGCGATGCCGAAACCCTGAAGGCCGCCGCCGACAAACTGGCACGCACGCTGCCGTCGGTCACGTTCAATAGCGACGAGGCCAACTTCCGCCTGACGCTGACCCTGAAGCCGGAAGAAATCACCCGCATCCAGGGTGATGCCGTGAAGCAGAACATCACTACCCTGCACAACCGGGTAAACGAGCTGGGCGTGGCCGAGCCGGTGATCCAGCAAGCCGGCCCTAGCCGTATCGTGGTGCAGCTGCCGGGCGTACAGGACACCGCCAAGGCCAAGGACATCCTGGGCCGTACCGCCACACTGCAGGTACGCATGGTGGAAGACGACCAGGGCAAGGTAGCCGAAGCACTGGCCGGCAATACGCCAGCCGGCTACGAGCTGCTGGACGAAGCCACCTCGCGCGGCAGCAGCAAGATCCTGCTGAAAAAAGACGTGGAGCTGACCGGCGACAACATCAACTCCGCCCAGCCCGGCTTTGACCAGAACGGTGGCGCGTCGGTAGACATCGGCCTGGACAGCACCGGCGCCGAGATCTTCCGCACGCTGACCGCCGAGAACATCGGCAAGCGCATGGCCATGGTGCTGGTAGAGAAAAACCGCAGCGAAGTGGTAACTGCCCCGGTGATCCGCAGTGAAATCGGCGGTGGCCGTGTGCAGATTTCCGGCAGCATGAACCCGGCCGAAGCCAACGACGTGGCCCTGCTGCTGCGCGCCGGCTCGCTGGCGGCACCGATGAACATCATCGAAGAACGCACCATCGGCCCGAGCCTGGGTAAAGAAAACATCGAAAAAGGCTTCCACTCTACGCTGTGGGGCTTCGCAGCCATCGCCGTGTTCATGGCGGCTTACTACGGTGTATTCGGTGTGATCTCGGTAATCTCGCTGGCGGCCAACCTGTTCATGCTGGTGGCACTGCTGTCCATGCTGCAGGCCACGCTGACGCTGCCTGGTATCGCCGCGATCGCGCTGACACTGGGTATGGCCATCGACGCCAACGTGCTGATCAACGAACGTATCCGCGAAGAACTGCGCAACGGCGTACCGCCACAGTCGGCCATCCAGGCCGGTTACGGCCACGCCTGGGCCACCATTCTGGATTCGAACGTGACCACGCTGATTGCCGGCCTGGCGCTGCTGATCTTCGGCTCCGGCCCGGTACGCGGTTTTGCCGTGGTGCACTGCCTGGGCATCATGACCTCCATGTTCTCTGCGGTACTGGTATCGCGCGCCGTGGTTAACCTGTGGTATGGCCGCCGCCGCCGTCTGACCTCCGTGTCTATCGGCCAGGTTTGGAAGCCGGAAAACAAATAAGGATCTGAGAGATGGAGTTTTTCCGCATCAAACGGGATATCCCGTTCATGAGCTACGGTAAGCTCACCACCACCATTTCGCTGGTGACCTTCATCCTGGCGGTAGTGTTCCTGTTTACCAAAGGCCTGAACCTGTCGGTGGAATTTACCGGCGGTACCGTGATGGAAGTGCAGTACCAGCAAGCGGCCAACCTGGGCGATATCCGCCACCGCGTGGAAGCGCTGAAGGTCGGCGAGGTGCAGGTACAAAGCCTGGGCACCAGCCGTGACGTGCTGATCCGCCTGCCCAGCAAAGCGGGTGTGAGCTCGGCCAAACTGTCCGAGCAGGTAATGGGCTTGCTGAAAGCCGGCGACGCCAGCGTACAGCTGCGCAAGGTGGAATTTGTCGGCCCTAGCGTCGGTGAAGAGCTGGTCAGCAGCGGCCTGACCGCCATCCTGCTGGTCTGCGTGGGCATCGTGATTTACCTGGCTATCCGCTTTGAATGGCGCCTGGCGCTGTCGGCCATTATTGCCAACATGCACGACGTGGTGATCATCCTGGGCTGCTTTGCGCTGTTCCAGTGGGAATTCAGCCTGACCGTGCTGGCCGGCGTGCTGGCGGTGTTGGGTTACTCGGTGAACGAGTCGGTGGTGGTGTTTGACCGTATCCGTGAAAACTTCCGCCGCCCGGCCATGCGTGGCAAGAGCACAGCGGAGGTAATCGACAACGCCATTACCGCCACCATGAGCCGTACCTTCATCACCCACGGCTCGACCGAAACCATGGTGCTGTCCATGCTGCTGTTTGGCGGCCCGGCACTGCACGGCTTTGCCATGGCGCTGACCATCGGCATCGTGTTCGGCATCTACTCGTCGGTTCTGGTGGCCAGCCCGCTGGCGCTGGCGCTGGGTACGACCCGCGAGCACATGGTGAAAGTGGTGAAACCGAAAGAAGAAGCGGTGGTGTAACGCCCTGCCTCGTACAGCAATGAAAGGTTGGCCGCACCATGCGGCCAACCTTGTTACGGTGTCTTGCAAAGCCGGGCTGGCTCAGCCCTGCCCTGCCAGCCACTGCAAAACAAGACCATGGAACTGATTACTTTCCTGATCGACTTCATCCTGCACATCGACACCCATCTGGCCACACTCGTGGCCGACTATGGGCCGTGGATTTATTTCATCCTGTTCCTGATCGTGTTCTGCGAAACCGGGCTGGTGGTCACCCCCTTCCTGCCGGGCGACTCGCTGCTATTCGTGGCCGGCGCGCTGGCAGCCATGGGGCAGATGAACGTGCACCTGCTGGTGGCCCTGCTGATCGTGGCGGCCATTCTGGGCGATGGCGTCAATTACACCATTGGCCGCCACACCGGCATGAAGCTGTTTGCACGCTTTCCACGCCTGCTCAAGCAGTCTTATCTGGACAAGACGCACGCCTTTTACGAAAAGCACGGCGGTAAAACCATCATCTTTGCCCGCTTTGTGCCCATCGTGCGCACGTTTGCGCCGTTCGTGGCCGGCATCGGGCGCATGGAGTACCGCCAGTTCCTGAGCTACAACGTGATCGGCGCCTTGTTGTGGGTGATCGGCTTTACTTACGCCGGCTTCTTCTTCGGCAACATGCCTTTCGTGCGCAAGAATCTGGAATACCTGATTTTCGGCATCATTATCGTCTCCATGCTGCCAGGCATTATCGAAGTGATACGCCACCGCCGTGCGGCACGCAAAACCTGATTTTTAGCCACGAAAACACACGAAAGCACGGAAACACGCTACGGGCCTGGCCAGCAGTGCACCAGCAGCGGGCCACGCCCGATACGGCTTTCGTGTTGTTTCGTGGTTTTTGTAATGCAGAAGAGCTTGCCGTGCCGTTCATGGCAAAAGTATTTTTGATTTTCCCCTTGCCAAACTAGAGCTCCAGCGCATGAAACGCATCCAGAAACTGCCCGACCACCTGGTCAACCAGATTGCCGCTGGCGAAGTGGTCGAGCGCCCGGCGTCGGCCCTGAAAGAAATGCTGGAAAACAGCCTGGACGCCGGCGCCAGCAAGATTACCGTGGACCTGGCACAGGGTGGCATCAAGCTGATTCGCGTTACCGACAACGGCAACGGCATTGCCGCTGACGACCTGCCGCTGGCGCTGGATCGCCACGCCACCAGCAAGATCAGCAGCCTGGACGACCTGGAAAGCGTGTCCACACTGGGCTTTCGCGGTGAGGGGCTGGCCAGCGTGGCCTCGGTATCGCGCCTGACGCTCACCAGCCGCCCGCACGACGCCGAACACGCGCACCAGATTATTGCCATCGATGGCACCCTGCACCCGGTAGAGCCGGCCGCACACCCGGCCGGCACCAGCGTGGAAGTAGTCGATCTCTACTTCAACACCCCGGCACGACGCAAATTCCTGAAGAGCGACAACACCGAATACGCCCACTGCGCCGCCACTTTCGAGCGCATCGCCTTGGCGCACCCGCAGGTGGAATTCACCCTGCGCCACAACGGCAAGGTGGTATGGCGCCTGCCGCAGCAGACCGTGGCCGAGCGCGTCGGCGCCCTGCTGGGCAAGGACTTTGTCGAGGCGGCACTGCCGCTGGATACCCAGGCTGCCGGCCTGGGCCTGACCGGCTTTGTGGCCAGCCCTACCTACTCGAAAGCCAGCCGCGACGCGCAGTATTTCTTCGTCAACGGGCGCTTTGTGCGTGACAAAACCGCGCAGCACGCGCTACGCCAGGCCTACCGCGACGTGCTGCACCACGAGCGCCACCCGGCCTATGCACTGTTTTTCACGCTGGATCCGGCCGGCGTAGACGTAAACGTGCACCCCACCAAGATCGAGGTGCGCTTTCGCGAAAGCCAGGCCATCCACCAGTTTCTGTTCCACAGCGTGCACCGCGCCCTGGCCAGCACCACCGCGGGCGCCAGCCCGGCGGTACAGCTGCACGAGCAGCCTGTGGGCGAGCCTGGCGCCACAGCCGCCGCCCCGGCAGGCGCCGCACCCATAGGCCAGCAAACCAGTCTGCCGCCACCGCGCCCTGCGGCCAACGTTGGCCGCACGCCGCTACCGCAAACCTACCGCTACGAGCAGCAAAGCATCCCGCTGCATGTGGCGCGTGAAGCCATTGGCGTGTACGACAAGCAGTTTGCCGGCCTGCGTGACGAAGAGCGGCAGCAGCCTGCCATCAGCGCAGCCCTACCTCTCGGTACAGCCAGCCCGGCCATTACGCTACCCGCCGCCAGCGAAGGCATCCCGCCGCTGGGTTTTGCCCTGGCGCAGCTGCACGGCGTGTACATTCTGAGCCAGTGTGAAGACGGGCTGATCGTGGTGGACATGCACGCGGCGCATGAGCGTATTGTGTACGAACGCCTGAAAACGGCGCTGGAGGCCGACGCCATCCCCATGCAGCCGCTGCTGCTGCCGGTGTCGTTTGCCGCAGACCGTTTCGAGGTAGCCACGGTAGAAGAAAGCGCCGACGACATGAAACGCCTCGGCGTCGAGCTGGCCGTACTCTCACCCACCCAGATTGCCGTGCGCGGCATGCCGGTATGGCTAAAGGAAGGCAATGCGGTGGAGCTGGCCCGTGCCGTACTGAAAGACGTGCGCGAACACGGCCTGACGCAAGTCATGACCGAGCGCCGCAACGAGCTGCTGGCCACCATGGCCTGCCACGGCGCAGTCCGCGCCAACCGCCAGCTCACCCTGCCGGAAATGAACGCCCTGCTGCGCGACATGGAAGCCACCGAGCGCTCCGGCCAATGCAACCACGGTCGCCCGACCTGGAGCCGCCTGGGCATGCGCGACCTGGATGCCCTGTTCATGCGCGGCCAGTAACACCACCATGAAAAAAGCCTAGCGTACGCCAGGCTTTTTTCATGCCACGACCGCAGCGCCTCAAGGCGCCGGTGTACACACCATACCAGCGGGGCAAGCCGCCGGCTCAGGCGTGCTGCTACCAGCATTGGCCACCGCTTTCACGCCAGCCGCCGTCACATCGACCGCGGTACCCACCACGGTAGCGCCTACCGACACGGCGGTCGAAGCCACCGATACGGCAGCACCCGCTACCGACACCACGGCACAACCCGACATCACCCCAGCTGCGGCCAACAAGGCCACCATCCCAAGCAAACGCATGCGATTCCCCCTATTCAGGCAGGCAGTATAAATGACAACAAGACAAACACCTGCACGCGCTACACAATCAGGGCCACAAACAGCCTGCATGGCTATCGAATCCCCATGCATGCACCCACAAAAAACAAACCCCCAGCCTAGGCCGGGGGTTTGTTATCAACAGGTGCCCTCCCGAAGGAGCGCCACCGTAAAGAAGCCAAATTATTTCAGTTTGGTTTCTTTGTACAGAACATGCTTGCGGGCAACGGGATCAAACTTTTTGATCTCCATTTTTTCCGGCATGGTGCGCTTGTTCTTGGTGGTGGTGTAGAAATGACCAGTACCTGCAGTCGATTCCAGTTTGATCTTGTCGCGCATGGCTAATCCTTAAGCTTCGGTCGAGTTAATTACAGTTCGCCGCGAGCACGCAGGTCGGCCAGAACTGCATCAATGCCTACCTTGTCAATAGTACGCAGAGCAGCGTTGGAGATACGCAGACGTACCCAACGGTTTTCGCTCTCTACCCAGAACTTGCGATACTGCAGGTTCGGCAGAAAACGACGCTTAGTTTTGTTATTGGCGTGGGACACATTGTTCCCGGTCATCGGACGCTTGCCGGTGACTTTGCAAACACGCGCCATGGTTAATCACTCCCAAAAGCCGGTAAAAGAAAGACTTATACCATATTAAGAGGCTCGGACACAAGCACCCGCCACGGCAAATACATGCTGCAGCGGTAAGTTGTTGCCAGAACCCCAACCCAAAGTGAGGCGGATGATACCGCATTGCGGCCATTCACGCAGCAAAAAACTGCAAGCAAACCGCGCAGCAGCGCCAGCAGGCGGCAAGACAAAAAGGCAAAACAAGCAAAGACTTATCCTCCCTACCCTGCTGCGACACGACAGCATCAACACACTCACCGTGCCTGCAGCACCTTTGCTGGCGCTACGGTGCCCAGCTTCTATACTGCCGCCAAGCCTGCCAGCCGCAAACTACCCTGCGCTTCGCATGGAAAACCGGCACGACAGTCGAATAGATTGCGATGAAGGCGCCTTGCCCCATTCAAAAAAAGGTCGCTTTCGGTTAAAATCCCGGATTCTCATAGAGCCGTAATCCCATGACCAAGTACATCTTCGTTACCGGTGGCGTGGTGTCCTCCTTAGGCAAGGGCATCGCCGCCGCGTCCATCGCCGCCATTCTTGAGTCCCGCGGGCTCAAAGTCACCATGCTGAAGCTGGATCCGTACATCAACGTCGATCCGGGCACCATGAGCCCCTTCCAGCACGGTGAGGTTTTCGTCACCGAAGACGGCGCCGAGACCGACCTCGACCTTGGCCATTACGAGCGCTTCATCCACGCCAAGATGAAGAAAAGCAATAACTTCACCACTGGCCAGATTTACGAATCCGTCATCACCAAGGAGCGCCGTGGCGACTACCTGGGTGGTACCGTGCAGGTGATCCCGCACATTACCGACGAGATCAAGCTGAAAGTACGTGAAGGCGCAGGTGACGTTGACGTCGCCATCGTGGAAATCGGCGGTACCGTGGGCGACATCGAGTCGCTGCCGTTCCTGGAAGCCATCCGCCAGATGC
This sequence comes from beta proteobacterium L13, assembly GCA_000335715.1. GTDB lineage: Bacteria > Pseudomonadota > Gammaproteobacteria > Burkholderiales > Chromobacteriaceae > Vogesella. Next base: position 120,663 of record AMYZ01000001.1, on the reverse strand, counting down.
GCTCCAACCTGGGCCGCAAGAACACCCTGTTCGTGCACCTGTCCTACGTGCCGTACATTGCTACCGCTGGCGAGATCAAGACCAAACCGACGCAGCACTCGGTAAAAGAGATGCGCGAAATCGGCATCCAGCCGGACATCCTGCTGTGCCGTATGGACCGTGAGCTGCCGGAAGACGAAAAGCGCAAGATCGCCCTGTTCTGCAACGTAGAAGAAAACGCCGTCATCGGCTGCTACGACGCAGATTCCATCTACAAAGTGCCTGCCATGCTGCACGCACAGGGTATCGACGACATCATCGCCGAGCAGCTGCAGCTGGACCTGCCTGCGGCCAACCTGTCGGTATGGAAAGGCATTATCGATGCCATCGAGAACCCGGACCACGCTGTCAACATCGCCATGGTCGGCAAGTATGTTGACCTGACCGAGTCGTACAAGTCGCTGTCCGAAGCGCTGAAACACGCTGGCGTGCATACCCGCACCAACGTCAACATCATCTATGTCGATTCCGAAGAGATCGAGCGCGACGGCGCCGAGTCGCTGAAAGACATGGACGCCATCCTGGTACCGGGCGGCTTCGGCAAGCGCGGCGTGGAAGGCAAGATCAAGGCGGTGAAGTTTGCCCGCGAAAACAATATCCCTTACCTGGGTATCTGTCTGGGCATGCAGATCGCGCTGATCGAATACGCCCGTGACGTAGCCGGCATGCAGGGTGCCAACTCCACCGAGTTCGACCTGGAAACCGACTACCCGGTCGTGGCGCTGATCGACGAGTGGGTCAACCACGACGGCAAGATCGAAAAACGCGACGAGAACTCCAATATGGGCGGCACTATGCGCCTGGGCAGCCAGCAGTGCGACCTTACCGCAGGTTCGCTGGCGGCACGCGTGTACGGCAATACCGAGATCACCGAACGCCACCGTCACCGCTACGAAGTGAACAACCACTACGTACAGCGCCTGTCGGAAGCCGGCCTGACCATCAGCGGCGTGTCCGCCGGTCACGAGAAACTGGTAGAAACCATCGAGCTGGCCAACCACCGCTGGTTCTTCGCCTGCCAGTTCCACCCGGAATTCACCTCTACCCCGCGTGATGGCCACCCGCTGTTCATTGCCTACGTGAAGGCAGCACTGGCTCATCAGCAGGACAAAGCCAAGGCTTGATAAGCGTTTTGCCTTACTCAGCCTGTTAACGGTTGGCCGCAGCTCCTGCAGACCCCTGCAGGACTTGCGGCCAACCTTGCCTTGAAAGGACACACCATGAAACTCGCCGGTTTTGAAGCAGGTCTGGACCAGCCGCTGTTCCTGATTGCTGGCCCCTGCGTGATCGAAAGCGAACAGCTGGCCCTGGATACGGCTGGCCAACTGAAGGAAATCACCAGCGCGCTGGGCATCAACTTCATCTACAAATCCAGCTTTGACAAAGCCAACCGTTCGTCTGGCAAGTCCTTTCGCGGCTTTGGCATGGAAGAAGGCCTGCGCATTCTGGACAATGTCCGCAGCCAGATCGGCGTGCCCATCCTGACCGACGTGCACACCGAAGAACAGGTACCGCACGTCGCCGCCGTGGTGGATGTACTGCAAACCCCGGCCTTCCTGGCGCGCCAGACCGATTTCATCCGTGCCGTAGCCGTGTGCGGCAAGCCGGTGAACATCAAAAAAGGCCAGTTCATGGCGCCTGGCGACATGAAACACGTGATCGACAAGGCACGCGAAGCCGCACTGGAAGCCGGCCTGAACGCCGACAACTTCATGGCGTGCGAGCGCGGTGCGTCGTTCGGCTACAACAATCTGGTGTCCGACATGCGCAGCCTGGCCATCATGCGCGAAACCGGCTGCCCGGTGGTGTTTGACGCCACCCACTCGGTACAGCTGCCCGGCGGCCAGGGCACCAGCTCAGGCGGCCAGCGCGAATTCGTACCGGTACTGGCGCGTGCCGCCATTGCCACCGGCGTTGCCGGCCTGTTCATGGAAACCCACCCGGACCCGGCGTGCGCCAAGTCCGACGGCCCCAACGCTTGGCCACTGGGCCGCATGAAAGAACTGCTGGCCACGCTGCAGGCGATTGATGCCCTGGTAAAGGGCCAGCCCTTCGCAGAACAATCGCTGTAACAGGTTGACTCCACGGCCAACCTGCCCCAAGGTTGGCCGCACCGTATCCGGTTTGACTAACCTTGACACCCTGAAGGAAACACTCATGAGTGCGATCATCGACGTGATTGCCCGCGAAATCCTGGACTCGCGCGGTAACCCCACTGTTGAAGCTGATGTATTGCTGGAATCCGGCGTGATGGGCCGTGCTGCCGTACCGTCCGGCGCCTCCACCGGCGAGAAAGAAGCGCTGGAACTGCGTGACGGCGACAAAGGCCGCTACCTGGGCAAGGGCGTGCTGAAAGCGGTAGAAAACATCAATACCGAAATCTGCGAAGCCATCATCGGCCTGGACGCCTCTGACCAAGCCTTCATCGACAAGACCCTGATCGAGCTGGACGGCACCGAAACCAAAGCACGCCTGGGCGCCAACGCCATGCTGGCCGTGTCCATGGCGGTAGCCCGCGCAGCCGCCGAAGACGCCGGCCTGCCGCTGTACCGCTACCTGGGTGGCGCCGGCCCGATGGCCCTGCCGGTACCGATGATGAACGTGATCAACGGTGGCGCGCACGCCAACAACACCCTGGATATCCAGGAATTCATGATCGTACCGGTAGGTGCAGCCACCTTCCGCGAAGCCCTGCGCTGTGGCGCCGAGATCTTCCACGCACTGAAAAAGCTGTGCGATAGCAAAGGTTACGCCACCACCGTAGGCGACGAAGGCGGCTTTGCCCCTAACCTGACCAGCCACGAAGAAGCCATCAAGCTGATTCTGGAGGCCATCGATGCTGCCGGTTACGTAGCCGGCCAGGACGTGATGCTGGCCCTGGACTGCGCTTCCAGCGAGTTCTACAAAGACGGCAAGTACCACCTGACCGCCGAAGGCCTGGCGCTGAGCTCCGAGCAGTTTGCCGACTACCTGGAAACCCTGGCCAACAACTACCCGATCATTTCCATCGAAGATGGCATGAGCGAGCACGACTGGGCTGGCTGGAAAGTACTGACCGACCGCCTGGGCGACCGTATCCAACTGGTAGGTGACGACCTGTTCGTGACCAACCCGTCCATCCTGGCCAAAGGCATCGAAGGCGGCCTGGCCAACTCGCTGCTGGTAAAAGTGAACCAGATCGGTACCCTGTCCGAAACACTGAAAGCGGTTGATCTGGCCAAGCGTTCCCGCTATACCAGCGTGATGAGCCACCGCTCCGGCGAAACCGAAGACAGCACCATCGCCGACCTGGCTGTGGCCACCAACTGCATGCAGATCAAGACCGGCTCGCTGTCGCGCTCCGACCGCATGGCCAAGTACAACCAGCTGCTGCGTATCGAAGAAGAGCTGGGTGATGCTGCCTACTACCCGGGCAGCAACGCCTTTTACCACCTGAAGAAATAATCATGCGCCGCCTGACCCTGATGCTGATCATCTTGCTCTCTGCCTTGCAATGGCCATTATGGCTGGGCAAGGGCAGCTGGCTCAGGGTCTGGCAGCTTGATAAACAGGTTGAAGAACAGCGTGCGGCCAACCTGGTGCTGGTACGCCGCAACGCTGCTCTGGATGCAGAAGTGCGTGATCTGAAGCAAGGAACCGCCGCAATTGAGGAGCGTGCACGCAATGAGCTTGGCATGATCCGCAAAGGTGAGGTATTTTTCCAGCTTCTTGATACGGCCAATGCACCACCCGCGCAGCAATAGCGTATATTGACGCGCCTCAGGCCACTACCGATAACGATATAAATGGCAGGCTACAAAGGCTACAGGGTCTGGTCTATGACGACACATAATCCCATCGATACCGCACGGGAAACCCTCAAACAGCTGACCATGCGCAAGCTGTTGCCCACACCGGACAACTTTGAGCGCGTCTACTGCGAAATCGCTCAGGTACCGCAGGAAACCCGCAAGAACAAGCTGGCCGAGCTGATACTACGTGCCTTTGAAAACCTGCCCTCTGCAGATTCCAGCTACAAGATCGCCCTCACCAAGCTGCGCAAAGCCATCGAAGACGAAAAGTGGGAGCTTATCCCGCAGCTGGTCATGGATTTGTCCACCCTGCACCAGCGCAGCCGTGAAGTGACCCAGAGCTGGGGCCAACTGGTGCTGGACCTGATCCGCGCCTGGGAAACCCGCACCCCCGATATGGGGCAGCGCTACAAACAGTCAGCACTGGAACGGGTCATTGCCACCTTTGGCAATGCACCTGACGAGCTCAACGAAAAACTGGCCAACCTGGCCAAGACCTGGCTACAGCCCGGCAGCAATAACAGCGCCGGCATAGAAGTAGCAGGCCTGGAGAACGACACCGACACCGCAGCTGCCGAAGCCCTCCCCGCAGCCGTCAGCAGCACCGTAATGGCCAGCAGCCAGTGGCGCGCCTGGATGGAAGTGCTGCAATACGCGCTGAAGTTCGGCATAGAGCCGCGTCTGGTGCACTACCCGGAAATGATGCCGCTGTTCGACGAAGTACAGCAGGCACTGCAACACATTGAAGCGGACGACGAGATCGGCAGCTTCTTCCCGCGTTTGCGCGCCTTCCTGATCCGCCTGGAGCTGATCTCGCAGGATGACAAGCGTCTGGTATCCGGCCTGTCCGGCCTGATGCAGTTGATGCTGCAAAATGTGGCCGAGCTGAACCGCTCCGACAGCTACCTGGTTGGCCAGATCGCCAGCCTGCAGCAAATCCTGTCGCAGCCCAATATTTCGATCCAGCACATCTACCAGCTGGAATCCAGCCTGAAAGAAGTCATCCACAAACAGGGCAACCTGCGCCACTCGCTGGACGAAGCTACTAGCTCGCTGCGCGCCCTGCTGGATACCTTCCTGGACAAGCTGTCGCTGATGACCGACCACACCGGTGATTTCCACCAGCGCATCAGTAGCCACAGCGAACGCATCAAGAGCTCGCAGAACGCCAGCGAGCTCACCGGCATCTTGCAAGACCTGCTGTCTGACACTGCCAATATGCAAGACAGCCTCAAGCAGTCGCACAGCGAACTGCTGGCCGCCAAGCAGGATGTCCAGTCGGCACAAAGCCGCATTGGCGAACTGGAAAAAGCGCTGGAAGCCGCCAGCGCCAAAGTGAAGGAAGACCAGCTCACCGGCGCCTTCAACCGCCGTGGCCTGGAAGAGCATTTCGACCGCGAAATCCACCGTGCCGAACGCAGCGGCCAACCCTTGTCGGTCGCGTTGATCGACGTGGACAACTTCAAGCAGCTGAACGACCGCTACGGCCACCTGACCGGTGACGACGTGCTGAAGTATCTGGTGGACATGATGCACCACAGCCTGCGCACGTCCGACATTGTTGGCCGCTTTGGTGGCGAAGAATTCGTGGTGATCCTGCCGGACACGCCGGTGAACGAAGCCGTAGAGCTGGTACAACGCCTGCAGCGCGAGCTGACCAAAAACTTCTTCCTGGCCAACCAGGACAAGCTGGTGGTTACCTTTAGTGCCGGCGTGGCGCTGTGGCACCGTGGCGAACAGGATTGCGATGTGATCGAGCGCGCCGACCGTGCCATGTATCAGGCCAAGCTGGCGGGCAAGAACCGCACGCTATCGGCCGAAAACTAAGCCAGACCTACCCAAGCAAAACGGCGCCGCGGCGCCGTTTTGCTTTATCTGCGGCCAACCTTTGGCCGCGCTCTGATGGCGGGCTAGTCGCCCCCCTTCTTCATGGTCAGGCCGGCTTCGGCACGCTGTCTGCGCACCGCTTTCGGGTCGGCCTGCAGCGGGCGGTAGATCTCCACCCTGTCGCCCTCGCGCAGCACGGTATCAGCCTTGATCGCCTTGCTGAAAATACCCAGCTTGAGGTTGGCCATGTCAATATCGGCAAACTCTGCGGCCAACCCCGACGCCTGCACCGCCTGCAGCGCATTACTGCCTGCGGCCAACGTCAGGCGCACGATCTTCTGGCGCGCAGGCAGCGCGTAGGCCACCTCTACCGCAATGCGCTCAGTCATCGCCGTATACCCGGTCGGCTTCCTTGATGAACGCATCCACCAGCGTGCCGGAAATGTGGCCGAATACCGGGCCGATAATGGTTTCCAGCAGCTTGCTGGAAAACTCGTAGCTCAGGCGAAACTCCACCTTGCACCCTACCTCGCCCAGCGGGTGAAAGTGCCAGCGCCCTTCCAGAAACTTGAACGGGCCATCCACCAGCTGCATCAGAATGGTAGAGGGCGGCTGGTTCACGTTACGCGTGGTGAAATGCTGCTTCACTCTCAGGTAATCGATATGCAGGCTGGCCACCAGGGTATCGCCCTCGCGCGAGTGCTCCTCGCCCCTGGCACACCACGGCAAAAAGCGCGGGTACTGGCTGACTTCGTCTACCAGACGGAACATCTGCTCGGGCGTGTGCGCCACCAGCACGTTTTTTTCGACGACTTGCATGGTTCAACCGGCAAAAGAAAGGTGGAAGGTTACACAATGCCCGCCCCTGCGGGCAAGCCGCCAGGACAAGCCCCTGAATTTTCGGCACTTTGGCGAAAGCACCGAATCTGCTAGAATGCGCGATTCCCTGCAAACCTCTTTATCTGGCAGCCATGAGCATTATCGACAACCGCAAGGCCTTCCACGACTACTTTATCGAGGAACAACTCGAAGCCGGTCTGGTACTGGAAGGCTGGGAGGTCAAAGCGATTCGCGCCGGGCGCGTACAGCTGAAAGAAAGCTACGTCATTTACCGTAACGGCGCTTTCTACCTGTTTGGCTGCCACATTACCCCGCTGCAATCCGCCTCTACCCACATCAAACCCGACCCGGTGCGCGACCGCAAACTGCTGCTCAAGCAAGAGCAGATCAGCCGCCTCATCGGCAAGGTGGAACGCGCCGGCTACACCATGGTGGCGCTGAACCTGCACTTCAGCAAAGGCAATATCAAGGCCGACATCGGCCTGGCCAAAGGCAAGAAGCAGCACGACAAGCGTGAAACCGAAAAAGAACGCGAATGGCAGCGCGAAAAACAGCGCCTGATCCGCAACAAAGGCTAAACCATGAAATCCAGCGCCTTCCAGCCGCTTATCCTCATCGTCCTGGGCCTGCTGTGGTTCCTGAAAAGCAGCGCACTGCTGCCTGACACCACCACCCTGCTGGCCCTGCTGCTGGCCGCCAGCGGCGTCGTCTTGCTGGTGGTAGATGGCCTCACCAAATCCACTATCGTTACCGCCCCCATGCTGATGTACGCCGGCGTAGCGGTTTATCTGTTTGACGAAGACAAACTGCGCCTGAGCCACATGCTGTCGCTGGGCATGATCCTGCTGGGCTTGCTGATGCTGATCGCCCGCAGCGAACGCATACCGGAAAGACGCCAGCGCCGCGTGGCCGGTAACGACTAAAGTAAACGTATTCCAAGCATTACTGGCTACCTGCCAGTTTTTTACCTTCAAGGACAGTCATGGACAAAATCCTCATCCTCGATTTCGGCTCCCAGGTCACCCAGCTGATCGCGCGCCGTGTACGTGAAGCGCATGTTTACTGCGAGCTGCACCCGTTCGACATGCCCATAGACGAGATCCGTGCCTTCGCCCCGAAAGCCATCATTCTCTCCGGTGGCCCCAACTCGGTGTACGAGTCCGACTACCAGGCCGACCCGGCCGTATTTGAACTAGGCGTGCCCGTACTGGGCATCTGCTACGGCATGCAGTTCATGGCCCAGACCCTGGGCGGCAAAGTGGAAGCCGGCGACAAGCGCGAGTTCGGCTACGCCCAGATCCAGGCCCGCCACCACTCCAAATTGCTGGAAGGCCTGCAAGACCACGTAGACGACGCCGGTAACGGCTTCCTGGACGTGTGGATGAGCCACGGCGACAAAGTCACCGCACTGCCCGCCGGCTTTAACGTGATTGCCGAAACCCCGTCCTGCCCGATCGCCGCCATGGCCGACGAAGCACGCGGTTTCTACGCCGTACAGTTCCACCCGGAAGTGACCCACACCAAGCGCGGCACCGAAATGCTGCACCGCTTCGTACTGCATGTGGCCAATGCCAAGCCTAGCTGGACCATGCCGAACTACATCGAAGAAGCGGTACAGAAAATCCGCGACCAGGTCGGCAACGAAGAAGTCATCCTCGGCCTGTCCGGCGGTGTGGACTCGTCCGTAGCCGCCGCCCTGATCCACCGCGCCATCGGCGACCAGCTCACCTGCGTCTTTGTAGACCACGGCCTGCTGCGCCTGAACGAAGGCAAGATGGTGATGGAAATGTTCGCGCAGAACCTGGGCGTGAAAGTGATCCACGTCGATGCTACCGAACAGTTCATGAGCAAGCTGGCCGGCGAAGCCGACCCGGAGAAAAAGCGCAAAATCATCGGTGGTGAATTCGTCGAGGTATTCCAGCGCGAATCCGGCAAGCTCACCAACGCCAAATGGCTGGCACAAGGCACCATCTACCCGGACGTGATCGAGTCTGCCGGCGCCAAAACCGGCAAAGCCCACGCCATCAAGAGCCACCACAACGTGGGCGGCCTGCCGGACGACATGAACCTGAAGCTGCTGGAACCGCTGCGCGACCTGTTCAAGGACGAAGTACGCCAGCTGGGCGTGGCCCTGGGCCTGCCGCACGACATGGTTTACCGCCACCCGTTCCCGGGCCCGGGTCTGGGCGTGCGCATTCTGGGTGAAGTGAAAATGGAATACGCCGACCTGCTGCGCTGTGCCGACGCCATCTTCATCGAAGAGCTGCGTAACACCATCGACGAAAAAACCGGCAAAAACTGGTACGAGCTCACCAGCCAGGCATTTGCCGTGTTCCTGCCGGTGAAATCGGTAGGCGTCATGGGCGATGGCCGCACCTACGACTACGTATGCGCCCTGCGTGCCGTGGTTACCAGCGACTTCATGACCGCCCACTGGGCCGAGCTGCCGTACAGCCTGCTGGGCCGCGTGTCCAACCGCATCATCAACGAAGTACGCGGCCTGAACCGCGTGGTTTACGATGTATCGGGCAAACCGCCGGCAACCATCGAGTGGGAATAAGCCCTTGCGGCCAACCTTGAGGTTGGCCGCAACAGCAGCCCGACTTACAAAGCCCGCCCGATAGCGGGCTTTGTCTTGCCCTGAAACAGGCCACCCATGCATACACTAGAACAGCTGCGCAGCAGTGCGCTGGCCGGCATTACCCGGCAGAGCCTGTCGAGCAGCTTCTTCGGGACACACTAGCCGCGCTGCAAGCTGCCTGCTTGGCTACTGTGCCTGCTCAACGCCCGCTGTTTACCGATATCGTGCCCGGTCTGGATGCCATCTGCGCAACACTGCCGTAACTGTGTCAAGCAAATCCGATAAATCGTGCGCCAGATCAAGGGCGCCTTGCCAGCTATGTCGATAAGCTTTAGCGTTACGGCTGCATAGCAAAAACCATCTGCATACAGGAGCAGTCTTGCCCGCCCCCAGCCCAGCTACCCATAGCATTACCAGACAGCTCCAGCGCGCCATTCTGGTATTGTTGCTGCCCCTTCTGCTGACTGCAGGGGTAGCCATATGGAGCTATCGGCACGTGGTACAGCTGCTGGCCAGCCAGCCCGACGCCCGCCAGCTGGCCGTACTCCAACAGCAGCTGACACAAGGCAGCATCATGCTGTGGCTACTGGTGCTATCCGGCCTGCTGCTGACTGTGGCCGTAGCCTACTACTACGTGGAGCGCGTGCTGGGCAGCCGTCTGCGTCAGCTAGCCCGTGCCATGCAGCAAATGCAGCAGGGTGAACCAGGCCAGGCGCTGGACGATACGCACCCGGACGAACTCGGCAGCATGGCGCAGTCACTGGATGCGTTTCGCCAGGTGATGCTGCAACTGAACGAGAAAACCGACGCCCTGCATCTTGCCAAAGAGGCCTCAGAAGCCGCCACGCGGGCCAAAAGCGATTTTCTGGCCAATATGAGCCACGAAATCCGTACGCCCTTAACCGCCGTGCTGGGGTATACCCACCTGACGCTGGAGAGCAAACTGCAGGCCGCGCAGCGTGAAAACCTGCAAAAAGTAGATGCGGCTGCCAAGACACTGCTGGGCGTGATCAACGATATCCTGGACTTTTCCAAGATCGAGGCCGGCAAACTGGTGCTGGAAAACGTCAGCTTTACCCTGGACGATGTGATCCGCAATCTGGAAGACATCATCCGGATGCAGGCGGCACAGAAGAAGCTGATGCTTACCCTGGATATCGACCCGAGCATTCCACCATGGCTGCGTGGCGACCCCTTGCGATTGGGGCAGATACTGCTGAACCTCAGTAATAATGCGCTGAAGTTTACCGAGCACGGCCAGGTGCGCATTGCCATCCATGGCCAGGCCGGCGCCGGCCAGGATTACACGCTGCACTGCGCTGTCAGCGATACCGGCATTGGCATGACCCCCGCGCAAGTCGACCGGCTGTTCCAGTCATTCAGCCAGGCCGATACCTCCACTACCCGCCGCTTTGGTGGCTCTGGCCTGGGTTTGGTGATCTGCCGCCAACTGGTGCAGCTGATGCATGGTGATATTCGCGTCACCAGCGTACCAGGCGAGGGCTCGACTTTCCGCTTCAGCGTCCGCCTGCACCCCGGCGAGCCACCAGCCAGCCCTGCAGACACGCAACTGGCGCCAAGCTTGATACACGACCAGGCACTAGCTGGGCTATACCTACTATTGGCAGAAGACAATGAGCTGCTGCAGGAATTTGAATGCCACCTGCTGCGCTCGCTCGGAGCCCGGGTAGAGGCGGTAAGCAATGGCCAGCAAGCCATCGCTGCCGCACTGCACCCGAACAAGCGCTTTGATGCCATTCTGATGGATATCCAGATGCCGCAAGTAGACGGCCTGCAGGCGACGCGCCATATCCGCCAGCAATACAGCGCCAGCCAGCTGCCCATTATTGCCATGACTGCCCACGCCATGGAAAGTGAACGGCAACGCTCGCTGGACGCCGGGATGAATGACCATCTGAGCAAACCGATCAACCCTGACGCGCTGGTGACTACCCTGCTACGCTGGGTTGCCCCCAAGGCCGCCGCAAAAGGCAAAGCCATGCCCACGACGGAAAGCCCCATTAGCCTGCCCGACCTGCCCGGTTTCGACCTGCAGGCGGCGCAGCAGCAGCTGGGCGGCAAAACCAGCTTGCTATACAAACTGTTGCTGCGCATGCGCCAGGACTACGCTCAGGCAGCACTGCAGATTCAGGCAACGCTGGCAGCCGGCCAGCCACAAGAAGCCATGCGGCTGGCGCACTCGCTCAAGGGAGTCGCCGCCACACTGCACATCGCGCAGCTGCAAAAAGCTGCCGCATCGGTAGAGCTTGCGCTAGCCAATGGCGATAGCGAAGGCGCAGGCATACTCATGCCGGCCCTGCTGCGCGCCATGGAAGAAGCCAATGCCAGCCTGGCGCTACTGCCAGGAGAACAGCCGGCACAAAATACAGAAGAGGCACCTGCAGGCAGCCTGCCCCTGGCCGCGCTGCAGACACTGGACCAGCTACTGCGCGAACGCAATATCCGCGCCAAACGCGTCTACCACGACATAGCCAGCCAGCTGGACAGCTACGATACGGCGGCCAACCAGCGCCTGGCCAATGCGCTACAAGCGCTGGACTTCATCAGCGCCCGCCACCAGATGCTGTACTGGCTACAGCAAGCCGGCGCGCCCGTAGACGAACCCGTCCGCTAGTTGGCCGCAATAAAAGCCACACCCCCTGCAGCCTGGCCGCAGGGGGTGTGGCTTTTCGCCGTGCCGTAGCCGCCTAGACGTCCTCGGTATTCAGCCAGCCTTCGCGGCTGCCTACGGTATACACCTTGTCGGCTGCGTCGATATCGCCAGCCCCCAGCACCGGGGCGGCTTCCACCTGGGGGTAGATCGGCGTGAAGTCCGGTGCGGTGGCGTCGAACAGCTGCTGGAAGCTGTCGATCACAAAGTAGGTTTTCTGGAAGGTATCGATGCGGTAGCGGGTACGCATGATGCGCTGCAGATCAAAGCCCACACGGTTGGGGCTGGCGCTATCCAGGCTGTATACCGATTCGGACTTGCTGGACACGATGCCGGCACCGTAAATGCGCATGCCCTGCGGCGTGTTGATCAGACCAAACTCCACCGTGTACCAGTACAGGCGCGCCAACAGCGGCAGGTAGCCCAGGCCCTTGGCCTTCATGCCGCCACGGCCGTAAGCCTGCAGGTAGTCGGCAAACACCGGGTTGGCCAGCAGCGGCACGTGGCCGAACAGGTCGTGGAACACGTCCGGCTCTTGCAGGTAGTCCAGCTGGTGCGGTTCGCGCAGCCACCAGGTCACCGGGAAGCGGCGGTTGGCCAGGTGCTCGAAAAACACGTCGTCGGGGATCAGCCCCGGCACCGCCACGATCTGCCAGCCGGTGGCTGCGGCCAGTTTTTCGTTGAGCCGCTTGAAATCGGGCACGCGGTCGGCATCGATGGTCAGAAGTTCCAGGCCTTGCAGGAACTCGTCACAGACGCGGCCCGGCAGCAGCGCGCACTGGCGCTGGTACAGCGTGGCCCAGGTGCGGTGGTCGTCGTCGCTGTAGCAGTCCAGCGGCTGTGGCAGGGTAAAGTCGGCGCCGTGGCTAAGACCAGCGTTCTTGCGCACCGTGATGTCCGGTACGGTAAAGGTGTTCATCTCCATCATTTTTCTCTTGTGTGTGCGGCAGGTGCCAGTAGCACAAGTGTAGAAGCAGCAGCGTGCGCGTTGGCCGCATCATTTGCTTGCCAACGGCTTTTTTCGCATACTTGCCGCACCAAATCGATGGAAATGCACATTATGCGCAAACTGGAGTTTGACCGCTTTGACTTCCAGATTCTGGAGGCGCTACAGCGCGACGCGCGCGCCACCCACCAGAAGCTGGCGCAAGAGGTAGCACTGTCGGCGTCGCAGATCGGGCGCCGCATCCAGCGGCTGGAAGAAGCCGGCGTGATCCAGGGCTACCACATCAGCCTGCGCCCCGACCTGCTGAACCTGTCGGTCACCGCCTTTGCCAGTGTCAGCCTGGAGCGGCACGGCGAGGCGTCGATCCGCGAATTTGCCGCCGCCATCGCCAACCTGCCGGAAATCCTGGAGTGCTACGCCGTGGCCGGCGAGGCCGATTACTGGCTGCGCATCGTGGTGGCCGACCTGCCGTCGCTATCGCGTTTCGTGATGAACAAGCTGATGACGCTACCGCTGGTACGCAGCGTGAAGTCCACCGTGGCGCTGGAGCCGATCAAGCACAGCCAGCGCCTGCCCTTGCAGCAGGCGATGGGGGACTGACGCCGCCAGGGTTGGCCGCAAGGCCATGCGGCCAACCTTGCCGACTAGCAAACCGGCTCAGCGCCGCTTCAGCGCCTGCCACGAAATCAGCACCAGCGCGCTGCCGATAAGCAGCATGCCGGCCGCTTCCGACGGCGACGGCAGCTCGCCCAGAATCAGCCACGCCATGCCCACCGCCACGGCAGGAATGGCCAGGATGCTCAGCCCGGCCATGCCGGCGCTAAGGCGCGACAGCAGCATCATCCACATCAGCCAGCCCAGGCCGCCGGCCAGCACGCCGGAAAACAGCAGCACGCCCAGCAGCGGCCAACCCCATACCGGCTCGCCGCCCGGAAACACCGGCAGCAACACCAGCAAGGGCAGCGTGCCCCACACCATTTGCCACAAGGTCAGCGCCAGCGTGTCTACCTGGTGCTGCGCCCGCAGGCGCTTGGCGATGATGGCCGAGCTGGCCCACACCAGGCCGCCGGTGATGGCCAGCAGGTCGGACAGCCAGCTGCCGTGCAGGTCCCACGGTTCCAGAATGGCCAGCAAACCAGCAAAGGCCATCGCCACGCCCAGCCACTGGCTGCGCGCCAGCTTTTCGTGCAGGAACACCCGCGCCAGCAGCAGCGTCCAGAACGGCATGGTGTAGCACAGCACCGATACCTTGCCGGCACCGCCAGCCACTAGCGCCAGATTGGTGAACAACACGAAACCGGCGGTCTGCGTCAGCCCCAGCCAGAAGGTTGGCCGCCACGGCGTAGGGCGAAAACTGCCGCCACGCAGGCGCAGCACCACTGCCAGCGTGGCAATGGCAAATACAGTACGGAACAGGCCCAGCTGAAAAGCACTGGCGTAGGCCAACCCCAGTTTGGTGACCACCCAGTTGGTCCCCCAGAAGAACCACAGGGCCAGCAGCATGGCAGCGCTGGTAACAGGCGAAGCAGAAGCGAACATGGCGGCAGGCAAAGAAAAAGCCGGTGCATGCACCGGCTTGGGGCAAAACAGCAGTATACCTGCTTATGCCGACAGGTTCTTCGATACGATTTCGTAAACGTCCTTGGACAAGCCATCCTTGGCCAGAATACGTTGCAGCTCGCGCGTCATCAGGCCCTGGCGTTGCGCTTCCAGCTTCTGGCGACGGTTGAACAGCGACACGATGCGGCTGGCCACTTGCGGGTTGATGGCGTCCAGCGCCAGCACCTGGTCGGCCAGGAAAGCGTAGCCGGAGCCGTCTGCCGCGTGGAAATGCTGCATATTGCGGCCAAAGCTGCCCAGTAGTGCACGCGCCTTGTTCGGGTTTTTCAGGGTAAACGCCGGGTGCTGCATGGCGGCTTTCACGTGCTCCAGCACGCCAGGCAGCTGGCTGCTGCCCACCAGGCTAAAAAACTTGTCCATCACCAGTGCGTCGCCCTGCCAGCGGCTGGCAAACGACAGGTAGCAGTTTTCACGCTCGGCCACATCGCGGTCGCGCAGGGCCAGCATGGCGCCCATCTGGTCGGTCATATTGTCCGCTTCCAGGCACTGCTTTTCGGCAGCTTCCAGCGGCCAGGCGTCGTGCAGGCGGGTCAGCATAGCCAGCGCCAGGTTTTTCAGGCTGCGGCGGCCACCATCGGCCGGCTGGTAGCGCTGGGTCTGGTTCAGGTCGTAGGCTTCGTGCCATTCGCCACGCAGCGCCTGAGCCAGGCCATTGAGCACGAATTCGCGTACGGTATGGATGTGACCCGGGTCGGCAACCTCTACCATTTCCAGAATATCGGCTTCCGATGGCAGGCTCAGCATCAGTGCCTTGAACGCCGGGTCGGCAGCGTGGTCTTTCAGCACCGCGCGCAGCGCGTCAATAAAGCCTGACGGCAGCTGCAGCGTACGGCCGGCAGCATGGTCAGCCAGCAAGGCTTTCAACAGGCGCTCGGCGTAGGCCTGACCGGCTTCCCAGCGCGCGAAAGCATCGCTGTCGTTGGCCATCAGGAACGACAGCTCGTCGTCGCGCCAGTCAAACTGCAGACGCACCGGCGCAGAGAAACCACGCAGCAGCGACGGCACCGGCAGCTCCGGCACGTTCACAAAGGTAAAGCTTTGCTCGGCGGCACGTACGTCCAGCACACGGGTCGTCGCGCCGGCTTCGACCTCGCCAGCCAGCTGCAACGGCAGGTCCTGGCCATCACGGCCCAGCAGGCCGACGGCCAACGGGATGTGGTAAGGCTGCTTGCCGCTCTGGCCCGGGGTGTCGGGGCAGCTTTGCTTGACGTGCAGGGTGTAGCTGCGCGCTACCGTGTCGTACTCGCCGCTTAGCTGCAGCAACGGGGTACCGGCCTGGCTGTACCACAGCGCAAACTGGGTAAAGTCCACGCCGTTGGCATCGGCCATGGCGGCGCGGAAATCGTCGCAGGTCACGGCCTGGCCGTCGTGGCGCTGAAAGTACAGCTTCATGCCCTTCTGGAAGCCTTCTTCACCCAGCAGGGTGTGGTACATACGGACGACTTCGGAACCCTTTTCGTACACCGTCATGGTGTAGAAGTTGTTCATTTCGATATAGCTGTCCGGGCGGATGGCGTGCGCGGTAGGGCCGGCGTCTTCCGGGAACTGCAGCTGGCGCAGCTTTTTCACGTCTTCGATGCGCTTCACCGGGCGGCTGTGCAGGTCGGCGCTGAACTCCTGGTCGCGGAACACGGTGAGGCCTTCTTTCAGGCTGAGCTGGAACCAGTCGCGGCAGGTCACACGGTTGCCAGTCCAGTTGTGGAAGTACTCGTGGCCAATGATGGCTTCCACGCGCTCGAAGTCGGCGTCGGTAGCGGTGTCCTGGCGCGCCAGTACCGCCGAGGTGTTAAAGATATTGAGGCCTTTGTTTTCCATGGCGCCCATATTGAAGTCGCCTACGGCCACGATCATGTAGATGTCCAGGTCGTACTCCAGACCAAAGCGGGTTTCGTCCCACTGCATGGAGCGCTTCACTGCGCCCATGGCGAAATCCACTTTGTCCTGGTCGGCCGGCACGGTCCAGATTTCCAGTGCCACCTTGCGGCCGCTGGCGGTGGTGTAGCTGTCTTTCAGCGCCACCAGCTTGCCGGCCACCAGCGCAAACAGGTAGGCCGGTTTACGGTACGGGTCTACCCATTTAACCCAGTGGCGCTTCTTGTCGGCCTGGCCTTCGCCTACCTTGTTGCCGTTGGACAGCAGTACCGGGTACTTCTGCTTGTCGGCAATGATGGTGGTGCTGAACTTGGCCATCACGTCCGGGCGGTCGGGGTAGTAGGTAATCTTGCGGAAGCCTTCCGGCTCGCACTGGGTATACAGGTTGCCGCTGGAACCATACAGGCCGTTGAGGCTGGTATTGGCCACCGGGTCGATTTCGGTTTCGATGTCCAGGATAAAGCTATCCGGCACATCGGGAATCTCCAGGCCTTCGGCGTGCTGGCGGTAGGCACCGGGCTGCAGCTGGTCACCATCCAGTACCACCGATAGCAGCGTGGCGTTGCCATCCAGCTGCAATACGTTGGCCGCAGTGGATTCCGGGTTGCGGTGAATCACCATGCGGGAGCGTACACGGGTTTGCGTGTCTTCCAGTACATCGAATGTCAGGTCTACCTTGTCTACCAGATAGGCTGGCGGCAGGTAATCCTGGCGATATTTGATCTGTGGCTGTTGTGGGCTCATGAACGGGCATCCTCAGTAGGCTTGCAAGGCGGGTCGGCTGTGCCGCCCCCTTGTCTTTATCAACGCAAAGCGTCCCTGGTTATTGTTTGATCCACGCGGCGGCACCGGGTGCCAGGCTCAGGCGGCAAGTATCGGGTTGCGTGGCTTGCAGCGTAACCTTGTAGGTAGCCAGCTCGTCACGGCGGAAGGCGTGTACTTTGACGGTGTCGCCTACCTTGTGGCGGGCGATGGCTTTATCAAGATCGCTGGCTTTCAGGCCGTTTACCGCCACAATGACATCCCCGCCAGACAGGCCCGCGGCCTGTGCGGCACCGCCATCGAACACCTGCACCAGGCGCACGCCCAGCGTATCGGCAGCAGCCTTCACGCCAAAGGTTGGCCGCACAGCGGCTGGCTGGATGCTGTCTACCACGCTACCGCTATCTGCGGGGCTGTCGGATGGCACCATCTGCAGAGAGACACCCTGGGTGGCCAGCAGTTCAGCCAGCGGCAGGTCTTGCGTGCTGCGGATGGCTTTATCGAAGAACTGACCCAGCTGCAGGCCGGTGGCTTGCTCGGCTACCTGTTCCCACTCGCCCTCGGCCAGGCCCTGGCCGTCGGCCAGCCATTTTTGCCAGAGCGCCAGCATTACGGTGTCCAGGCTCTTGGCGCCGCCGGTTTCGTGGCGGATGTGCAGGTCCAGCGCCAGCGCGGCCAGCGAGCCTTTGGTGTAGTAGCTGACGATGCTGTTGGGGCTGTTTTCGTCCTGGCGGTAGTACTTGGTCCAGGCGTCGAAGCTGGAGTCGGCCAGCGTCTGCTTGGTACGGCCATTGCCGCGCATCACGCCGGTAATGGTTTTGGCCAGCAGGCCCAGGTAGCGCTTCTCGTCAATCAGGCCACTGCGCACCAGCGCCAGATCGTCGTAATACGAGGTAATGCCCTCGAACGCCCACAGCAGCGTGGTGTGGCCTTCGCGGTTCAGGTCGTACGGGGTGAACACGGCCGGCTTCATGCGCTTGACGTTCCAGCTGTGGAAGTACTCGTGGCTGATCAGGCCCAACAGGCGCAGGTAGCCGTCACCGATCTCGCCATCAGCCAAGCCGGGCGCCGGCAGGTCGTCACGGTTGGCTACCAGCGCGGTGGAGGCGCGGTGCTCCAGGCCACCGTAGATATCGGCGCCGACAAACAGCATGAACACGTAGCGATCGAACGGGGCGGGCTCGCCAAAGAAGCGGATCTGCCACTCGCAAATGCGCTTGGTATCGGCAGCCAGGCGCTTGAGGTCTGCCTGGCAGACACCGGACACCACAAACTCGTGTGGCACGCCGCAGGCCTTGAATGTGATGCGCTGGAAACGGCCCAGCTCTACCGGGTGGTCGATCAGCTCGTCGTAGTTGGCCGCATGGTAGCGCCCGAAGCCGGTCTTTTTGTGCACGTCCAGCGCGGGCAGGCTGGTGGCCACTTGCCAGTCGGCCAAGGCTTTATTGGCCGGGGCGTCAATATCAACAGTGCAAGGGTCGTTTTCGAAGCCATCTGCCGACAGGAAAACACTGGTGCCGTTATAGAAGCCCCGGTTGGCATCGAGATAGGCCCCGCGCACCGACAAATCGTAAGCGTACACCTGGTAACGCACGGTCAGCTCGCCCTTCACCGGCGCGGCCTGCCAGCTGTGTTTGTCCAGCTTGGTCAGGGCTACCGCCTTTTTGCCGCTACTGGCGCTGATCTGCACGATATGGCGGGCAAACTCGCGCACCATATAGCTACCCGGTATCCAGGCTGGCAGGCGCAGCACTTGCCCGGCGGCAGCAGGCTGGGCAACGGTGACGGTGACCTCGAAAAGGTGGGCTTGCGGGTCGAGTACGCAAAGGCGGTAACTAACAGAGGAAGACATAGTGCTGAAACCGTTCTGTGGCAGAAAGATGCTGGATTCTAGCACTGGCTGTACAAAACCACCCCTGACCTTCCGGCTTGATCTTCATCAATAGCAGTACTACCGATGACAATATAATCCACATCTGTCAAAAGGCTAAAAAGGCCAAAAAGCCAGCATGGGCGAGGGAGACAGTACACAGCCCCACGTTCTTGACTGGTGGCTGGTGCCTGAATTGATTAGAATAGCCTGTTGAATACGCGGGTGAATTAAAGCACTTGTTCTTGCCTGGCAAGGCGGTGGTGCAAAGCGGGGCGCACCAGCGACAGGGGTTTTGATCAACACCCAAGAACTTGATACACCTCCCCAGTTTGGGGCTGGTACACAAAATTCAAGTCACCAGTTTTACACGTTCTAGTTCGCAACCTTGGAGAAAACCCTAAATGGATACGCAATCCACTTATAACTATAAGGTGGTGCGCCAGTTCTCGATAATGACCGTGGTTTGGGGCATTGTCGGGATGCTGGTTGGCGTCATTATTGCGGCCCAGCTGGTGTGGCCGGAGCTCAACTTTGGGCCCTGGTTCCACTACGGTCGTCTGCGCCCCCTGCACACCAACGCCGTGATCTTTGCATTCGGCGGCTGCGCGCTGTTTGCCACGTCTTACTACGTGGTACAGCGTACCTGTAACGTTCGCCTGATTTCCGACAAGCTGGCCGCGTTTACCTTCTGGGGTTGGCAACTGGTTATCGTACTGGCCGCCATCACCCTGCCGCTGGGCATTACCGCCGGTAAGGAATACGCCGAGCTTGAATGGCCTATCGACATCCTGATCACTGTGATCTGGGTGGTATACGCCATCGTGTTCTTCGGTACCCTGGCCATCCGCAAGGTTAAGCACATCTACGTAGCCAACTGGTTCTACGGTGCCTTCATCCTGGCCGTAGCGCTGCTGCACGTAGTAAACAGCCTGGCTATCCCGGTATCGCTGACCAAGTCCTACTCCATCTACGCCGGCGCAGTGGATGCCATGGTGCAATGGTGGTACGGCCACAACGCCGTAGGTTTCTTCCTGACCGCTGCCTTCCTGGGCATGATGTACTACTTCGTACCGAAGCAGGCTGGCCGTCCGGTGTACTCCTACCGTCTGTCCGTGGTGCACTTCTGGGCGCTGATCTTCACTTACATGTGGGCCGGCCCTCACCACCTGCACTACACCGCCCTGCCTGACTGGACCCAGTCGCTGGGTATGGCGTTCTCGCTGGTACTGCTGGCACCAAGCTGGGGCGGCATGATCAACGGCATCATGACCCTGTCCGGCGCGTGGCACAAACTGCGTACCGACCCGGTACTGAAGTTCCTGGTGGTATCGCTGTCCTTCTACGGTATGTCCACCTTCGAAGGCCCGATGATGTCCATCAAAACCGTTAACGCCCTGTCGCACTACACCGACTGGACCGTTGGCCACGTGCACTCCGGTGCCCTGGGCTGGGTTGCCTTCATCTCCATCGGTTCCATGTACTACCTGCTGCCGCGCCTGTTCGGCCGTGACAGCATGCACAGCGTGAAACTGATCGAAGCTCACTTCTGGCTGGCTACCGTTGGCGTGGTGCTGTACATCGCCTCGCTGTGGATTGCCGGTGTGATGCAAGGCCTGATGTGGCGCGCACTGAACGCCGACGGCACGCTGACCTACTCGTTTGTAGAAGCCGTCAAAGCGTCCTACCCGTACCTGTTTGTCCGCTTCCTGGGTGGTTTCCTGTTCCTGTCCGGTATGTTGCTGATGGCTTACAACACCTTCCGTACCGTAGCAGCAGGTCGTCCGGTAGATGCCAAGATCCCGGCAGTTACCGCGCACGCGCACTAAGGGAGCCAAGGAAACATCATGGAAAAGATCCAGAAACTGATTGAAGAAAACGTAGCGTATCTGATCGTGCTGACCCTGCTGGTTATCAGCGTGGCCGCCCTGATCGAAATCGTACCGTTGATGTTCCAGAAGTCCACCACCCAGCCAGTAGCCGGTGTGAAGCCTTACACCGCGCTGCAGCTGACCGGTCGTGACATCTATATCCGCGAAGGCTGCTACACCTGCCACTCGCAGATGATTCGTCCGTTCCGTGCGGAAACCGAGCGCTATGGCCACTACTCCGTGGCAGGCGAATCGGTATACGACCACCCGTTCCAGTGGGGCTCCAAGCGTACCGGCCCGGATCTGGCCCGCGTAGGTGGCCGTTACTCCGACGAATGGCACCGCGTTCACCTGGTTAACCCGCGTGATGTGGTACCCGAGTCCAACATGCCTGCCTTCCCATGGCTGGCACGCAACCTAGCCGATGCTGACGGCGTAGCCGCCAAGATGACTGCCCTGACCAAGGTAGGTGTGCCGTACACCGCCAAGGAAATTGCCGAGGCGAAAGCCCAGGTAGAAGGCAAGTCCGAACTGGACGCGCTGATCGCTTACCTGCAGGGCCTGGGCCTTGCACTGAAGAACGCGCGTTAAGCCATGGACTGGACTAATCTGGGGCGCATCCTGTTCACGGTATTCTGCTTCACCGTGTTTATCGTGATTGCATTGGGTGCCTTCGGTAAAAAAGCCAAGAAGCGTTATGACGAAGCGGCCAACCTCGTGATGGACGAGGATGACACGCCAGCAGCGAATAACGCTTCCAACGGAGCGAAGCAATGAGTGATTTTGTGAGTGATTTCTGGGGCGTATATATCGCCGTAGTGGTGATTGTGGGTCTGGTAGGCTTGACCTTCCTGCTGTTCTCGCAATCGAAAACCACTGTCAAGAAAGGTGAAGAAGTTCAGATCACCGGCCATATCTGGGACGATGACCTGGCTGAATACAACAACCCGCTGCCACGCTGGTGGATGTTGATGTTCTATCTGACCCTGATCTTTGCTGCAGTTTACCTGGTGCTGTACCCAGGCCTGGGTACCTGGAAAGGTATTCGCGGCTGGACCTCGGTAGGCCAGTACAAGGAAGAGAAAGCCGTTGCAGAAGCCAAATACCAGCCTCTGTACGACAAGTACCTGAAACAGGATATCAAGGCTGTCGCTGCCGACCCGGAAGCACAAGCCATGGGCAAACGCCTGTTCCAGACCTACTGCGTACAGTGCCACGGCTCTGATGCACGCGGTGCCAAAGGCTTCCCGAACCTGACCGATAACGACTGGCTGTATGGTGGCGATGAAAAAACCATCCACACTACCATCGCTGCCGGCCGCATGGGCCAGATGCCGGCCTTCGGTGCTGCCTTCGGTGAAGATAAGGTGAAAGACGTTGCCAACTACGCCATGTCGCTGTCCGGCAAGAAGCACGATGCCGACCGCGCTGCGCGTGGCAAGGAAACCTTCACTGCCGTTTGTGCAGCTTGCCACGGCCCGGACGGTAAAGGTAACCAGGCCATGGGTGCCCCTAACCTGACCGACAATGTATGGCTGTATGGTGGTACCGAGAAAACCATCATCGAAACCGTTACTAACGGCCGTAACAACCAGATGCCAGCCTGGAAAGACTTCCTGGGTGACGGCAAGGTTCACCTGCTGACCGCTTACGTTTATGGCTTGTCCAATAACGCCAAAGCCCAGTAATTGACCCTGCTCAATACTGCCCGCGCAAGCGGGCAGTATCTTTTGTGCTAACATTTTATTTGTTTGTGAATTGTTTTAGCATCAAGCATGCTTCATAAAGACCCTAGAATAAGCTGGGTGCTTTATGAAGCGTTCTCCAAGGAAAGCCAGATGAGCGACAAGCTGAAAGATATCGGGGTCAAGGTAGAAAAACCCCAGGGTGAAACCGTTTCGCTGTATGCAGCGCAAAAGAAGATCTACCCGCGCAGCGCAAAAGGTGTCTTTGCCAACTGGCGCATCCTGTTTGTGATTGCTACCCAGCTGGTGTACTTCGGCCTGCCGTGGCTGCAGTGGAATGGCCGCCAGGCCGTGTTGTTTGACTTGGTCAGCCGCAAGTTCTACCTGTTTGGCCTCACCATCATGCCGCAGGACTTCGTTTATCTGGCAGCCTTGCTGATGTGCTGTGCCTTCGGCCTGTTTACCTGGACCACCATCGCCGGCCGCCTCTGGTGCGGCTATTCCTGCCCGCAGACGGTGTATACCGAAATCATGCTGTGGATCGAGGAAAAAATCGAAGGCGACCGCAACAAACGCATCAAGCTGGATAAAGAGCCATGGAGCCTGCGCAAACTGCGCATCAAAGGCACCTCGCACGGCATCATGATCCTGTTCTCGCTGTGGACCGGCTTTACCCTGGTAGGCTACTTCACGCCGATGCAAGACCTGCTCAAGGCTATGCCTACGTTCAACTACGGCACGTGGGAAACCTTCTGGATGTTCTTCTACGCCGGCTTTACCTATCTGCTGGCCGCCCATATGCGCGAACAGGTGTGCATGTACATGTGCCCGTACGCCCGCTTCCAGAGCGCCATGTTCGATGAAGACACCCTGATCATCTCCTACGACGAAAAACGCGGTGAGCCACGCGGCGCGCGCAAGAAAGGCCAGGAGCAAGCCAACCTGGGCGACTGCATCAACTGCGGTATCTGCGTACAAGTCTGCCCTACCGGCATCGATATCCGTAACGGCCTGCAATACGAGTGCATCGGCTGTGCCGCCTGTATCGACGCCTGTGACGAAGTCATGGTGAAGATAGGCAGCCCCAAAGGCCTGATCCGCTACACCACCGAAGCCGCACTGGAAGGCAAATACCCCGAAAGCGCCATTGTTTCTCGCCTGAAGCGGCCACGGGTTGTGATGTACATGCTGGTGCTATCGGTGATCTTCATCGCCGCCATCGCCTCGCTGAGCATGCGCAAACCGTTCAAGGTAGATATCATTCGGGATCGCGCATCACTGGTACGTGAAACCAACGACGGCCTGCTGGAAAACACCTACAGCATCCGCATCATGAACGTATCGGAACAAGTGCAGACATTCCGCATCAAAGTGGATGGTCTGGAAGGAATCAAGCTGGTTAGCGAGCACCCGCAAATCCGCGTAGAAGGCATGAGCAACGAGCTGGTGTCGGTACGCGCCCAGGTTGCACCGGAAATTGCCACCAAAGGCAGCCACGAGATTCACTTCACCATCGAGTCGCTGACCAACGAGGCCAGCGTTGAAGAGAAATCCAGCTTTATCGGGGAATAAGGCATGCAAAACCCAACCGGGGCCCCGCGCCCCTGGTACAAAGACCGCTGGCCATGGCTGCTCATGGCCGGCCCTTTTCTGGCGGTCGTCGCCGGTATCATCACCTTCCGCATCGCCGTTGTTACGGCTGATGACATGGTGACCGACGATTACTACAAGCGCGGCAAGGACATCAATCTGGAGCTGGGGCGTGACAAGGCAGCCATCCAGTTGGGTATCGATGCTCAAGCCATGTTCAGTGACGACGGTCAGTCGGTACGCGTCCTGACCAGCAGCAAGACACCGCTGCAGGGCGACCTTATCCTTACCCTGCTGCACCCTACCCGCCAGCAAGACGACCAGCACGTAAGCCTGACGCGCCAGGGCGACAATATCTACCAGGCCCGCATCAATGCCGGCAATGCCAAGCACTGGTACCTGCGCCTGGAAGACAAGGCGGGCAAGTGGCGCTTGCAAGGTGAGTGGCGCCCGGGCGAAAGCGCCATGGTGCAACTGGGTAACCCCAAACTGGAACAGCCCGCGCAATGAGGACAGCAAAATGAGCCAAATCAACCGCCGTCACCTTTTACTCGGCCTGGCCACCAGCACACTGGCAGCCTGCGCCACCCGCCCAGGCATGGGCTATGTCAACGGTAGCGCTTTCTATCTGGAGCGCATCGCCTACCCGCAAGACAAAACCACGCTGCGCGTACGTTTACTAGACGTCACCAGTGGCGCCCCCGCCGTACTGGCCGAGCAGACACTGGAAAAGGTCGCCACACCCATCGCCTTCTCGCTGTGCTATGACTATGCCGCCATCAAGCCCGGCCGCCAGTACGCAGTGGATGCCCGCCTGTTTGTCGATGGCGAGCTGCGCATGCAAGCTGCCGAGCCGGTAGCCAACCCGGCCAACAAGCTGGATATCCGGCTGGTGATGGTGGGTCAGTAAACCCGCCACGCGTCGCCCAAAGGCAGCCTGACGGCTGCCTTTTTCATTGTCTGGGCCAAGGCAAGGTTAGCCGCAAGCAGCCAGCCAGCCTCACTCCACCCGGTACACCGCGCCCAGTCGGCAATACAGCGCCGCCAATAAAGAAAACACAGCTGCCGCCAGCATCAGCTGCGTCAGCGGCCAACTACCGGCCAGCGCCCCAGACAGCCACAGCGTCAGCGGCATCAACAGCTTGAACAGCGAACCGGTGATGCCTGACACGCGGCCGATCAGCGCCAGCGGCGTGCTTTCCTGCCGGTAGCTCCACACGCAGACATTGCCGCACACCACCACAAAGCTGCTGGCCAGCATCACCAACCCCAGCAGCCACACCTGCTGCAACGTGGCCAGCGCCAGCATGCCCAGCCCTTCCAGCGCAAAGGCCAGCACCACCACCCGGCCCAGGCCCAGCCGCTGCCGCAGCCACGTTACGCTGAAACCGGCGGCAATGCCCCCGACGCCGGCCACGCCGTACAGCACGCCCAGCTGCGCCGGGCTCAGCCCCAGGCTGTCGCGCAGGCGGAACAGCTGCAGCACCTCGGCCACACCGCTGGCACCGTTGGCCAGCACCACCGCCCACACCAGCTGCCACAGCGGGCGGTTGGCGCGCAGCGCGGCCCAGCCTGCGGCCAACTCGGTAGCAAAATGGCGCTCCCCCGCAGCCTGCGGCGGCATGGCTGGCACCCGCAGCAAGGCCAGCGACGACAGCACGAACAGCAGTGCCGGCAGCCACAGACCCCACGCCAGCGAGGCAAAGGCAATCAGCAGGCCGGACAGCATCGGCCCGGTGACGGCAAACACGTTGAACAGCGTATTCAGGTAGCTGGTGGCCGGCATCAGCAAAGCCTGCGGCACGCTGTGCTTTACCAGGCCAAAACGGCAGATGGCGGTAATGTAGTTGCACAGCATCATCACGAAAGCCAGCGGATAAAAACCCCACACCGGCAGCCAGCCCTGCGCCAGCAAGCTACCGGCCAGCCCCAGCAGCAGCGCCATCGCCAGCAAGCTGCGCTGCGCCCAGCGCCGGCGGCAGACACGATCTACCCACACGCCGATGAACACCGCCAGCAGCAGATTGGGCAGAAACTCTACCGCGCGCAGCTGGCTCATCGCGTTCAGCGAATGCGTCAGCTCGTACAAGATCAGCGGCAAGGCCAGCTGATAGATCTGGCTACCCAGCGCCAGAAACAGCGTACTGGCAAACAGCCCCACAAATACCGGCTGCTGCCACAGCCCCCCGCCCTGCCCTGCTTGCTGCATGTCCTGTTCCTTTCCAACTCGATATGGCTGGACAGCATGCCGGCAAAAAGCGGAAGCTAAACAGGAGAGAAATCAGCGAGGTGTTCCGCTTTTATGCACAAGGCCCGTCAGTACTACCAACGCCTGTACCACGCCCGCCACGGCCAGAGCGGCCCGGCGCGGCTGGAGCAAGTAGCCGAGCAGCTGTGCTGCAGCCCGCGCCACGCCCGTGCCGTGCTGGCCACGCTGGCCGCGCACGGCTGGCTGCATTGGCAGGCCGGGCGCGGCCGCGGCCAACTATCGCAGCTGCAATTCCACACCCACCCCGCCACGCTGGAGGCCGACGCGCTGCAGCAACACCTGGCGCGTGGCGACATCGAAAGCGCCATGCAGCAGCTCACCCCCGCCAGCCGGCAACGGCTGGGCGAGCTGTTACCCGCGTATCTGGGCGTGCAGCCCGGCAGCGAACAGCGGCTGCGCATCCCGTTTTACCGGCCGCTGCACAGCCTGGACCCGGTGCAGATCAACCGCCGCACCGAGTGCCACCTGATCCGCCAACTGTTCGATGGCCTGACCTGTTACCAGCGCGACAGCGGCCGCATCGAGCCGGCGCTGGCCCACCACTGGCAGCACGACGCCAGCCTGCAGCAATGGCGCTTCGTGCTGCGCCCCGGCGTGCTGTTCCACCACGGCCGGCCGCTGGAGGGCGAAGACGTGCGCCAGACGCTGTACCGCCTGCGCGACGAGCCCGGCCCGTTCCAGCGCCTGTTCGCCCATGTGCAGTCGGTGCAGCTGCCCGCGCCGCGTGAGATACACATCACGCTGTCGCAGCCGGACGCCCTGCTGCCGCACCGGCTGGCCGACCATTGCGCGGTGATCCTGCCGCGCGAACGTTGGCCGCAAGCCGACTTTGGCCGCCTGCCCAGCGGCACCGGCCCGTTCCGCCTGAGCGTCAACAACGCCCACCGCGCCACGCTGCGCGCCTTCGAGCGCTACTGGCAGGCACGGCCACTGCTGGACGAAGTGGACATCTGGGTGGTGAACGACGCAGCCACCCGCGCCCGGCTGGACGTGCGGCTGGGCTACCACGGCCACACCCCGCCGCAGGGGCAGTACACGCTGCAGGCCGAGCCCGGCTGCAGCTATGTGTGCGCCAACCCGGCCACACTGGACGCCGGCCAGCGCGCCACCCTCGCCGCCTGGCTGCACCCGGCGCAGTGGCCGGCCAACCTGGGCGGCCAACGTGCGCTGGGCATGCTGGCGCAATGGCAACACTGGCCGGCGCCGCTGGCGGCAGCGCGCCCGGCGCTGCCGTCACGCTTGCGGCTGGTCACCTACAAGCTGGCCACCCACATCGGGCTGGCCGAGCAAGTGTGCGCCCGGCTGGCCGCCGCCGGCTGCCAGGTCACGCTGCAGGTACTGGACTTTCCCGAGTTTGCGGCCAACCACTGGCGCCACAGCGCCGACCTGATGCTGACCGGCGAGGTGCTGGGCGACGACCTGGACTACAGCTGCTACCAGTGGCTAGCCAGCGAATCCGGCTTTCACCCCTGGCTACCCGCCACCACGCGCCACGCACTGCAAACGTGGGTTGGCCGCAGCCAGGCCGAGCCGGACAGCGCCACGCGCTGGCAACACTACGCCGCCGCAGCTAGCCTGCTGGTGCGCGAGCACGCGCTGATCCCGCTGCAGCACAGCACCATGCGGCTGGAGTTCGACCCGCAGCTGCGCGGCATCGCGCTGTCGCAATGCGGCTGGATGGACTTCCGCCAGCTGTGGTTCGACAGCGCGGCGTGAGGCCGCCAGGCGGCTGCAAGGTTGGCCGCAGGCGGGTAGCAGCGCATGAGAGCGGGCGTGCGGATGACGGCAGCCGGGTGCCGCACCGGCCAGGCGGCGGCAATCGCGCAAGCTTGCGGCGCCGGCAAAGCACAAGGGCAAGCCTGCGGCTTGCCCTTGCTGTTATCCATGCGGCCAAGCTTTGCCGCTGGCCACTGGCGCTACGCTGCAGGCGGCGCCGGCCACAGGCAGTGCGGGCCGATGTCGGCCAGCGTGCGGCAGCCGGTCAGCGCCATGGTCACCTCCAGCTCTTCGTGCAGCGTGCGCAGCAAATGGGCCACGCCCAAGGCGCCAGCCACGGCCAGCGCGTGGAGGAACGGGCGGCCGATCAGCACCGCGCTGGCGCCCAGCGCCAAGGCCTTGAACACGTCGCTGCCACGACGCACACCGCCATCCAGCAGCAGCGGCACGCGGCCCTGCACCACGGCGGCGATGGCGGGCAGTACATCCAGCGCAGCCGGTACGGTGTCCAGCACGCGTCCGCCGTGGTTGGACACAATCAAGCCATCTACGCCGTGCTGTAGCGCCAGCTCGGCGTCGTGCGGCGACAGAATGCCTTTCAGCACAATGGGCAGGCGGGTCTGGCTGCGCAGCCAGGCGATGTCAGCCCAGCGCGGCGCGATGGCCATCATGCCGTCGAACACCGCACTCTGCCCTGCGGCCAACACTGGCTGGTACGGCGCCATGCCGGCCAGGTTCACTGCGGCCACGCCGTCGGGCAGTGCAAAACCGGCGCGCTGCTCGGCGTTGCGCACGCCGGCCAGCGGCGCGTCCACCGTCAACACCAGCGCGCTATAGCCAACGGCTTCGGCGCGCTGCACCAGCTGCGCTACCACAGTGCGGTCGTGCTGCCAGTACAGCTGGAACCACAAGGGCGACGCTGCGGCAGCGGCAATCTCCTCCAACGGCGTGCTGGCCAACGTGCTCACCAGCATGCTGCTACCCATTACGCTGGCGGCGTAGGCGGCGCTGCGCTCGGCGTCGGGGTGTACCAGTTTCTGGTAGGCCACCGGCGCCAGCAAAATCGGCATGGCCAAATCCAGCCCCGGCAGGCGGCAGCGGCTGTGGCCGCCCTGCACGTCGGCCAGTACGCGGGTGTGCAGGCGGTGGCGGGCAAAGGCCTGCAGGTTGGCCGCATGGCTCAGTTCGTCGGCAGCGGCGCTATCGATATAGGCGCTGGCGTTGGCCGACATCATGCGCTGGGCGTAGCGCTGGTAGTCGGCGGCGGATACCAGGTCGGCGGGAATGTGATCCAGGTGCGGGCTCATGGCGGTAAGGCTGCGGGCAAAGCGCCACCCTACCCTAGATGGGAATAACTATCAATCACCTAGTACCGACAGCGGCAGCGGCTGGTCGGTCACACAGTCGTACAGCAGGTCGGTGACGCGGCCAGCCGGCAGGCAGCCGTAGCCCTGCGGCGCCACGATCATCAGCAAGCCGTCGTCGGCCGGGCGTGGCAGCCAGCGCTCGTTGTCGCTGATGGTGATCGGCCCCACGCCAAAGCGGCGCAGCATGGGTAGCGAATAACTCCAGGCCTTGTACTGCCGCATGATGCGCGGGAAGCGCTGGTAGCCGTAGCTGGTAATCGCCGAGTCGACGCCGATACGGGCAAAGAAAGCCAGCTCGCGCTGGCGTGCTTCTTTTACCTCGGCGGCAAAGCGCTGCCGCGCCTCGGCCTGGCGCTGCGGCGCAAAGCGCGCCAGATAGGCATCGCGCTGGCGCTCGGCCACATCCATGCCGCCATGAAAGGCCAGCACCGCGTGGTAACCCAGCTCGCGCTGGCTGGCGGCGGTAAACACGTAGTTGGCGCAAGACGAATTGCAGTAGCGCGGCACGTGCACGCGCAAGCGGTGCTGCTCTACCCACTCGCCCAGCGCCAGCCCCAGGTTGAACGCGCCGCCGCTGCTGCTGATCACCAGCGTCTTTGGCTTCACCGTGGCCGCATCGTACAGCGCGAACAGGCGCTGGTTGGCCGCCGCCGACAGCTCGCCGTCGTACACCAGCGCGTCGCCCGCGTAAGACAGCGTGACGCTGGTTTGTGCCCGTGCCTGCGCAGCCAGTAATGCGGCCAACAGCGCCGCAATGATCCTGATATGCATGTTTTTGCCTCCTGCCAGCACTATACAAGCACAAGAAAAACCCCGCTGCGTGCAGCGGGGTGGGTAGCGATCACAATCAAACGGCTTACAGCGGATGCAGGCGCGCGGTGAAGTGGCGCAGGATAGGCGGCTCGTAGTCGAAGCCCAGGCCGCGGATGCTGCTAGCGCGCTGCTGGATGTCGATCAGGCAGTCGGCGATGTAGTCCATGTGGTCGTTGGTGTACACGCGGCGCGGGATGGTGAGGCGAAGCAACTCGAACGGCGACGGCTCCTGCTCGCCGGTGGCCGGGTTGCGCCCCAGCAGCAGCGAGCCGATTTCCACACCGCGAATGCCGCCTTCCAGGTACAGCTCGCAGGCCAGCGCGTGCGCGGGGAACTGCCCGGCCGGGATGTGCGGCAGCAGCTTTTTGGCGTCCACAAACACGGCGTGGCCGCCAGTGGGCGTCTGGATCGGGATACCGCCTGCGGCCAACCTGTCGCCCAGGTAAGCCACCTGGCCGATACGGTAGGCCAGATAGCCCTCGTCCATGCCCTCTTTCAGGCCCACCGCCAGCGCAGCCATATCGCGGCCAGCCAGGCCGCCGTAGGTGACAAAGCCTTCCATCGCCACACAGCGTACCTGCACGCTGCGGAACAGGTCTTCGTCAGCCTTGAAGCAACACAGGCCGCCGATGTTCACCAGCGCGTCCTTTTTGGCCGACATGGTGAACATGTCGCCGTGGCTGAACATCTCGTACACGATGGCCGGCACCGACTGCTTGGCATAGTCCGGGTCGCGCTGCTGGATAAACCAGGCGTTTTCGGCAAAACGCGCCGCGTCGATGATCACCGGAATGCCGTGGCGGCGCGCCAGCGCGGCCGACTCGCGGATGCTGTTCATGCTCACCGGTTGGCCACCGGCGCTGTTGCAGGTGATGGTGATGATCAGGCCGGCCACGTTGGCCGCGCCGTGCTCTTCGATCAGCGCCGCCAGGCGCGGCAGGTCGAAGTCGCCTTTCCAGTCGTAAGCGGTGGTGGTGTCCAGCGCCTGCGGCGTCAGCACGTTGATGGCACGGGCGCCGGCAATCTCTACGTGCGCCTTGGTGGTATCAAAGTGATAGTTGGACAAAAACACCGGCCGCTGGCTGCCGCAGCGTTTTACCAGCTCGGGGAACAGAATCTGCTCGGCACCACGGCCCTGGTGGGTGGGCAGGGTGTGGGCGTAGCCAAATACCTCTTTCACCGTGGCTTCCAGCTCGTAGAAGTTGCGGCTACCGGCGTAGGCTTCGTCGCCCATCATCACGCCGGCCCACTGGCGGTCCGACATGGCGCCGGTGCCGCTGTCGGTCAGCAGGTCGATGTACACGTCTTCACCGCGCAGCAGGAAGGGGTTCCAGCCGGCGGCGGCCAGTGCCTCGCGGCGGTATTCTGGGGTGGTCTGTTTGATGGGCTCTACCATCTTGATGCGGAACGGTTCGGGGATGCGTCGTGCCATGTTGATGCTCCATGCCTGCGGCCAACCTGGCTGCCACACGCCCCCGCACGCAGGCAAAGCAGGCGTGATGGGGCTGCGTAGCGGCACGCTGCCGGCGCGATAACGGCGCGCAGCAAAGCAGCGTGGCAAGGCCACAGGTGTCGATTGATTGTTTAGATTGGCTTTAAAACAGACGGGCAGCCGGGTAGCTGCCAGAGGGCATCAGGCGCGGGGAAAGTCGTTGGCCAGTACAACGTCGAGGTTATACCAGTTAGGCAGCAGGCTGCGGCAGGCGCTGCTTGCTGCGGGGCAAACTAGCGGTTTCATGCACGTTCTCCAGTGTGTCGGGTGGCCGCGCGGGCCACACTGCAGCCTACGCCAGCGGCTGCCAGCCAGCAAGATTTATCGATGTTACAGCGCAGCAATTCGATAGCGAAACAATGCAATTCTGGCTGGAATAATTACACTATACGAATATGCATAACAAATAAGTTTCATCTATTTATTACAATATAACGCCATAAATGTTCATTTATGCGCATTTTTATATTGCATTAACGCCAAAGCATCAGCACAATCCGACCCCTTGCCAAAGTCCGCCATATTAAAACAGGGCTGTGCACCTCACTCACTACTAGAGAAAGACCCTCATGTACCGACAACACCCTCGCGGTCTGTACCTGCTGTTCGTGACCGAAATGTGGGAACGCTTCAGCTACTACGGCATGCGCGCCATCTTCGTGCTGTTCATGGTGAAGGCGCTGATGTTCGACAAGGCCTACGCCTCCGAAATCTACGGTAGCTACACCGGCCTGGTGTACTTTGCGCCGCTGCTGGGCGGCTACATTGCCGACCGTTACTGGGGCAACCGCCGCGCCATCGTCAGCGGTGCGCTGCTGATGGCTGCAGGCCAGTTCGCCATGTTCTTTGCCGCCACGCTGTACCAGCAGCCAGCCACCGCCACCCCGCTGATGTTCGGCGGCCTGGCGCTGCTTATTGCCGGTAACGGCCTGTTCAAGCCAAACATCTCGTCGATGGTGGGCCAGCTGTACCCGGCCGGCGACAAGCGCGTGGATTCCGCTTTCACGCTGTTCTATATGGGCATTAACGCTGGCGCGCTGCTGGCGCCGCTGGTGTGCGGCACGCTGGGCGATACCGGCCACCCGGCCGACTTCAAATGGGGCTTTCTGGCAGCCGGTATCGGCATGCTGCTGTCGCTGGCGCTGTTCCTGAGCTTGCGCAACCGCTACCTGGTGACACCGGAAGGCGCGGCCATCGGCCTGCCGCCCAAACGCCATCATGAAAGCGGCGAAAAGATCCAGCACGCGCCGCTGACGCGCGAAGAAAAAGACCGCCTGGCCGTGATCATGCTGCTGTCGGCCTTCGTGATCTTCTTCTGGTCTGCCTTCGAGCAGGCCGGCGCCTCGCTGACCTTCTTTGCCGAAGAGCAGACCAACCGCCAGCTGCTGGGCTGGACTATTCCGGCTTCGTTCTTCCAGAGCATCAACCCGGTGGTAATCGTGGTGTGCGCGCCGCTGTTTGCCTGGCTGTGGCTGACGCTGGGCAAGAAGGGCCTGGAGCCGAACTCGCCGATGAAAATGGCTATCGGCTTGCTGCTGCTGGCCATCGGCTACCTGATCATCGCACTGGGCGTGAACGGCCTGGAGCCGGGCGTGAAAGTCAGCATGCTGTGGCTGATCAGCCTGTACAGCATCCACACCTTCGGCGAGCTGTGCCTGTCGCCGATCGGCCTGTCGCTGGTGGTGAAGCTGTCACCAGCCCGCCTGGTATCGATGATGATGGGCGTGTGGTTCCTGTCCAGCGCGCTGGCCAACAAATTTGCCGGCGTACTGTCCGGCCTGTACCCGGAGCCTGGCAAGGCCCTGCCGGTGTTCATGGGCTACACCGTGGCCAACCTGCACGACTTCTTCATGCTGTTTGTGATGATGGCTGGTGGCGCCGCACTGGTGCTGTTCCTGCTGTCGGGCAAGCTCAAAAAGATGATGCACGGCCTGGGCTGATCACAAGCCGCCTGCAAAAAAGCCGGTTCGCGCACGCGACCGGCTTTTTTCATACCTGCCTCGAAGCCGGCAAGCGCTTACAGCACCGGCCACGGCAGGCCGGTTGGCGGGTTGGCCGCCAGGTAGGCGGCCAGTGCGTCTTGCGGCCAACGTTCGCCCCACTGCGGCGGGCACACAAAGCGGTGCTGCTCGCCCGCCAGCGTGAACGCCAGCGCGTAAGCGTGCAGGTAACCGCGGTCGGCCGCGCTGCCACCGTATAGCGCATCGCCCAGGATGGGCGCGC
Organism: beta proteobacterium L13; assembly: GCA_000335715.1. GTDB lineage: Bacteria > Pseudomonadota > Gammaproteobacteria > Burkholderiales > Chromobacteriaceae > Vogesella. The sequence goes on along the minus strand of AMYZ01000001.1, from coordinate 86,818 downwards.
CCAGCGACTTCATCGCCACACGCAGCTGGTGGGTCTTGCCGGTGCGCGGGCGCAGCACGAACAGGCGCAGGCCGGGTGCCAGGCTGTGGCTGAAAAACTGGGTCACTGCAGGGTTGGCCGCGCTTTTGCACAACTTCCAGGCGCCGCCACGGCCCTTGTCCATATCGCCCTTGATCAGGCCCTGTTTGCGCGCCGGCTTGGCATCGGATAGCGCCAGGTAATATTTTTCCACCTCGCGCCCGGCAAAGGCCGCACCCAGCTCGGCGGCGGCGGCCTGGCTACGCGCCACCACGATCAGGCCGCTGGTGATGCGGTCCAGCCGGTGCACCGGCCATAGCGCATCGTCTTGCAGGCCTTCACGCAGCGCGTCCATCAGGCCGGGGGCGTCGTCTTCGCGGTGAAAGCTGACGCCCGGGGCTTTATGAATCACGTAAAACTGCGGGTGGGTATGAACGAGCTGGTAAGCAGACATGGCGGGCTTTCGGTAATGAGGCGCGCATTGTAGGGTAAAGCTGCGGCTACCCCAAGCTGGCGTACAGCGCTGTCAGCCTGCTCTGGCCTGCGGCCCAGGCCATTCCAGATTGAGAAAATCCGGCTCCATGCCGGCGATGTGGTAGCCCATTTCGGCATAAAAGGCGCGTACCGGTTTGTCGTCGCGCAGGCAGCTGAGCGTGACGCGGCCGCTGCTCAGGCCGTGCAGGTGCGCCAGCACGCGCCGCCCCATACCCTGGCGGCGCCACTGATCGAGCACCACCAGCAGATGCACGTGCAGACCATAATCGCGGCGCGACAGGCTCAGCAAGGCCACCTCCTGGCCCTGGTGGCGGTACCAGAACAGCGTTCCGGCGGTAAAACTCTGCTCGAAGCCCTGCCGCTGCAACACTGGATCCCAGCCGGCGCAGCGGCTGAGCTTGCCCTGCATACCGGCGCAGTAGATGGCGTAGGCGCGCGATTTGTCCAGCGCCGTCAGCGGGATCAGGCCCTCATTCATGCATGGCCTGCCTGCTGCATGCGTTGCTCGGCTTCCAGCCGCATCTGCTTGCGGATCTCGGCTTCGCGAAAGCGCTTTTTATGGGTATCGCTCTCCAGCGCTAGCGGCGGCACCGGCATGGCTTTGCCGTCGGCCCAGGCCACCATGGTGAAGTAGCAGCTATTGGTATGGCGCACGGTGCGCTGCTGGATGTTCTCGGCTACTACCTTGATGCCCACTTCCATGGAGGTGCGGCCAACATGGTTCACGCTGGCCAGAAAGGTAACCATCTCGCCTACGTGGATGGGCTGTTTGAACAGTACCTGGTCTACCGACAGCGTCACCACATAACAGCCGGCGTAGCGGCTGGCGCAGGCGTAGGCCACCTGGTCCAGTAACTTGAGCAGTACCCCGCCGTGAACGTTGCCGGAAAAATTGGCCATGTCCGGCGTCATCAGCACCGACATGGTGAGCTCTCGCTGGTTAACAGAGTGTTCAGTCATTGCTACTTATTCCCATTCCATTCTTATTGCATGGCGGCGTACAATCGCCGATCCCCTCATACCAGCCCGATACCATGTCATCCCTGTCACGGCTCTTTCATTATGCCCGCCAGTACCGGCGAGATGCTTATCTTGCCTCGGCATTTTCTGCCATCAACAAGTTTTTCGATATCCTGCCCGAAGTACTGATCGGCGTGGCCGTCGATGTGGTGGTAAGCAAACAGGATTCCTTTCTGGCACGCCTGGGCATTACCGACAGCTTTGATCAACTGTTGTGGCTGGGCGGGCTCACGGTGTTGATCTGGGCGGGCGAATCACTGTTCGAATACCTGTACCAGCTGCGCTGGCGCAACCTGGCGCAAAACCTGCAGCACGTACTGCGCCTGGACGCCTACGGCCATGTACAAAAGCTGCCACTGTCTTACTTTGAAGACAAGCGCACCGGCAGCCTGATGTCCATCCTGAATGATGACATCAACCAGATGGAACGCTTTCTGAACGGTGGCGCCAACAGCATCATCCAGGTGGTGTGTTCCTCCATTATGGTCGGTGCCGTGTTCTTTTACCTGGCACCGCAGCTGGCCATGCTGGCGCTGTTTCCGGTACCGCTGATTCTGGTGGGCACGTTCTGGTTCCAGAAACGCATTGCCCCGCGCTACAGCGCCGTGCGCGAAGCCGCCGGGGTGATCAACGGCCGCCTCAGCAACAACCTGCTGGGCATTGCCACCATCAAGGCGTTTACCGCCGAAGCGTTCGAGGCCGAACATATCCGCCAGGCCAGCGAGCACTACCGCCAGACCAACGCGGCGGCCATCCGCCTGTCGTCGGCCATTATCCCGGTGATCCGCATGGCCATTCTGGCCGGCTTCGTGGTAACGCTGGTGTACGGCGGCTGGCTGGCGCTGCACGGCGAAATCGGTGTTGGCAGCTATTCGGTGCTGGTGTACCTCACCCAGCGGCTGCTGTGGCCACTGGTGGGGCTGGCCGATATTGCCGACCTGTACCAGCGCTCGATGACCGCCATCGACCGTGTGCTTGACGTGCTCTCCACACCCGTCTCGATACCGTACGATGGCAGAGCGCTGCCAACCGCTACAGTATCCGGCAGCCTGGCTTTCGAAAACCTGTCATTCGGCTACGGCGACCTCACCGTGCTGCACAATGTGTCACTTACCGTGCCTGCTGGCCGCACCGTGGCTTTCGTGGGCGCCACCGGCTCGGGCAAGAGCACGCTGGTCAAGCTGTTACTGCGTTTTTATGAGGCACCGGCCGGGGCGATAAGGCTGGATGGCCACGATATCCGCGAGCTGTCGCTTACCGACCTGCGCCGCCAGATTGGCTACGTCAGCCAGGACGTATTCCTGACCGATGGCAGCGTGGCCGACAATATTGCCTACGGCATGAGCCAGGTTGGCCGCAGCGCCATCGAAGCCGCCGCGCGCGCCGCCGAGGCGCACGAGTTCATCGCCCGCCTGCCGCAGGGCTACGACACCCCGGTGGGCGAACGCGGCCAGAAGCTATCCGGCGGCCAGCGCCAGCGCCTGGCCCTGGCGCGCGCCATCCTGAAAGACCCGCGCATCCTGATACTGGACGAAGCCACCAGCGCGGTAGACAACGAAACCGAGGCCGCCATCCAGCGCTCGCTGGACGTAGTATCGCGCGGGCGCACCACGCTGGTGATTGCGCACCGCCTGTCTACCGTACGCCACGCCGACTGCATCCACGTGATGGAGCACGGCCAGATAGTGGAATCGGGCACCCACGCGCTGCTGCTGGCACAAAACGGCAGCTACGCGGCATTGTGGCGCCTGCAGACGGGCGAGCGCCAGGCCTGAACGGATACCTGCTTGACATGTGCGGCCTGCTGCTGACAGCAGGCCGTTTTTTATGGTCTATGCTTATAGGCAACAGCGTATCACCCGATAGAAATGAGTATAAGCGCCACCACTGCGGCCAACTATGGCAGCGCCTACAGCCCCCCAGCCAGCAGGCTGGCGGGTAGCTGCGACCCGGGTTGCCAGTGCCGCCGCTGCCTGGCGGGCAGCACGCCAGGCCAGCAAGCCAGCGCCAGCGCCGCCAGTGGTGCAGGCCGCAGCCAGAACGGGACGGCCACGCTGAGTGAAGAGGAAGAAAAACAGGTAGCGCAGCTGAAAGCGCGGGATAGCGAAGTGCGCGCCCACGAACAGGCACACATGGCGGCAGCTAGCGGCGTGAGTGTCAGCGGCCCCAGCTACAGCTACCAGCAAGGCCCGGACGGCAAACGCTATGCCGTGGGTGGCCACGTGAACATCGACGTGAGCCCGGGCCGCACACCGGAAGATACCCTGCGCAAGGCCCAGGCCGTACAGCGTGCCGCCCTGGCCCCTGCCGAGCCATCCGGCCAGGACCAGGCCGTGGCCGCACAGGCGAGACAGATGGCGCTACAGGCCATGGCCGAGCAGGCCGCAGCCCGCCAGGCTGGCAATAGCATAGAGAAAACCTACCAGCCGCAAGACAGCACGGCCCCCGCCCTGCAAGGTCGCGGCATTGATACACAGGCATGACACCATGCATCACTACCTTTACCTGCTACGCCCTACCCGCCCCGATATGCTGCGCGCCGGTTTGAGCGACCACGAGGCCGAGTGCATCAGCCAGCACACCTGCTACCTGGACGACTTGTGCCTGGCTGGCAAGGTCACCCTGTTCGGCCGCACTACCGCCGATAACGGCCAGGACTTTGCCATGGTGCTGGTGATGACGGGGATAGAAAGCGAGGCCCGCGCCATCATGCAAGCCGACCCGGTGGTAAGCGGCGGGGTGATGGTGGCCGAGCTGTACCCGTTCCGTGTTGCCGGCATGCGTGGCATGAAGGTGTAGCGGCCTGCCAGCCAAGCCGCCACACCGCCAGCGCTGTACCTAGCCGGCCTGCCGTACCCGCGCCAGGCGCAGGCCGTTGAAGATTACCAACAGGCTGGCGCCCACATCGGCAAACACCGCCATCCACAGCGTGGCCACACCGGCCAGCGCCAGGATAAAGAACAGCAGCTTGATGGCCAGCGCCAGCACGATGTTGGCACGCAGCACCGCCATGCTGCGCCGGGCGTGGGCAAACAGCTGCGGCAGCTTGTCGAGGCGGTCTTCCATCAGCGCCACCTGCGCGGTTTCCAGCGCGGTATCCGAGCCGGCCGCCCCCATGGCGATACCCAGCTCGGCCTGTGCCAGCGCTGGCGCATCGTTCACGCCGTCCCCCACCATGGCCACTGGCCCCTGCTGCGCCAAGCGGCGGATATGCGCCAGCTTGTCGTCCGGCAGCAAACCACCCAGCGCCTCGGCAATGCCCACCTGCACCGCCGTGCGGCCAACTACCGCCTGCTGGTCGCCAGACAAGACGGTAAGCGCAATGCCCATCTGCTGCAGCTGTGCTACCGCCCCGGCTGCATCGGGGCGCAGCGCGTCGGCCACCAGCAGCACCGCTTGCGGGATGCCATCGCGGCACAGCCACATCTCGCCACTGCCCTGCGGCAAGCGCGGCAGCCACGGCGTCAGGTCAGCGCCCAGCCGCACCAGCAGGCGGCGGTTACCCAGTGCCCAGCGCTGGCCATTTACCGTGGCCTGTACGCCCTCGCCAGCCGTCTCTTGCAAGCCACTGGCGGCTAGCAAGGGCAAGCCCTTCGCGGCTTGCGTAACGGCACGCGCCAGCGGATGGGTGGAGTGCGCTTCCAGGCTGGCGGCTACCTGCAGCACGGCATCACGGCCCAGATCGGGCTGCAACAGCAGCACGTCCTCTACCACCGGCTCGCCACGGGTGAGCGTGCCGGTCTTGTCCAGCGCCAGGTAGCGAATGCGCGCCGCGGCTTCCAGCGCCGCGCCACCTTTGACCAGCATGCCGCGACGGGCGGCGGAAGACAGCGCCGACACCAGCGTGACCGGCGTGGCAATCACCAGCGCGCACGGGCAGGCAATCACCAGCAACACCAGCGCCTGATACAGCGCCGCTTGCCACGTCATGATGCCAGCCAGCGGCAGGCCCAGCGCCAGCAGCACCGCAACCGCTACCACAATAGGCGTATACACCGCGGCAAAACGGTCGATGAAGCGCTGGGTAGCGGCCTTGCCGGCCTGGGCGTCGCGCACACTACGGATAATGCGCGCCAGCACGCTACCGTCAGCGGCCGCCGTGACTTGCACCTGCACCAGACCCTGGCCGTTGATGGCGCCGGCAAACACGGCGTCGCCCTCGCCCTTGTCCAGCGGCAGGCTTTCGCCGGTAATCGGCGCTTCGTTAAAGTCGCTACGGCCGCTGACGATCACGCCATCCAGCGGCACACGTTCGCCGGGGCGCACCCGTACCACGCGGCCAACTTGCAGGCTGTCGCTGGCAACCGCTTGCCACTGGCCATCGACCTCTACCCAGGCGGTGTCGGGTTTTAGCGCCATCAGGCTGCGCACTGCCTCGCCGGCGCGCGCCAGCGACAGCGCTTCCAGCTTTTCCGACAGCGCAAACAGGAACAGCACCATCGCGGCCTCGGGCCATTGCTGCAACACCATGGCGCCCACCACGGCCAGGCTCATCAGAAAGTAGATATTGAGCGTGCGCAGTTTCAGCGCGTACCAGCCTTTGCGTGCCGTGGTGCGACCACCAGCCAGCATCGAAGCAATCGCCAGCGCTGCCACCCACCAGGCGCCATCGCTGGCACCGGCCAGCACCGCGCCTTCGGCGGCAGCGGCCAGCAAGCCAGCCAGCCATAGTTGGCCGCGGCTTTCTACCGGCGGCGCTGCCGGGGTGTCGGCCTCTTCCGCGCTCAGCAGCCGTGGTGGCATGCCGGTGCTGGCAATGGCCGCTTGCACCTGCGCCAGGCTGGCGTCCCGCTGGTGCACGGTCACCGTACGCTCGATGTAGTTAAAGTCCACGCGCAACACGCCGGCGACATTGGCCAGCACCTTGTCCACCAGCCGCCCTTCGGTGGGGCAATCCATGGCCGGAATCGCCAGCCGCCAGGCGCTGCTACCGGCCGGTACGTCGGCGGGCTGAGGTGCTGCGGTTAACGTGCTGCTGCAGGCGTCGCCACTGCAGCAGGCAGCCTGCGCTTGGTCGTGGCTGTGATCATGACGATGACTGTGGTCGTGGCTATGACTGTGGTCGTGGTCGTGGTCGTGGTCGTGGTCGTGGTCGGCAGCGTGCGGCTGCACCACGGTGACGGGAATGATTTTGCTGCCGGGTTTGGGTTGGTACAGGGCCATGCTGGTCTCCACAAAAGCGTGCTTGTGCTATTGCAAACCCTGTAGCTACTATAAGGTCAAGCCCTGAGGAGAAAATGATGCAAATCGGCGAACTGGCAAAACGCACCGGCTGCGAGAGTGAAACCATCCGCTACTACGAGCGCGAAGGTTTGCTGCCGGCACCGGCACGCAGCAGCAGCGGCTACCGCCGCTACGAACAACGCCACCTGGAACAGCTGGCTTTTATTCTGCACTGCCGCTCGCTGGGCATGCCGCTGGCCGATATCCGCCTGCTGGCCGGTTTTCACCAGCAACCGGCCGCCGAGCCCTGCGACCGCGTCAATGCCCTGATCGACCAGCAAATCAGCCGTGTACACAGCCAGATAGAAGCACTACAACGCTTGGAACAGCAGCTGTTGCTGCTGCGTGCCCGCTGCGATAGCCCGCATACACTGGCGGACTGCGGCATTCTGAAAACACTGGATGACGCGGCTAGCGGCGACGCCTGCGCTTGCCACGACACCCCCTAGCCGGGTTGGCCGCAAGGCGCGCCCTGCAAAACCGGCAGGCAAAAAAAAGCCGGCTTGATAGCCGGCCGAACAACGCTCGTAAGGGGAAAACAGAGGATTCACCTCGTACACAATCCCCGGATGTACGAGGCACCAGATAATCCTGAACCAGCACTAGGCTGGTGCCTGTACCAAAAGTGGCAAAGCCACCTGTGGCAGACAGCGGGTGTCTCGCAGCTGCGTCGGGAGGAGAATCCTTGGCAGCCTCAAGCGGTCAACACCTGCTGTGTTTACGAGCCACAACACAACACAGAGAGTGATACAGAGTATACGTAGGTTTATTACATTCTAAAAATGAATTAAAATTATCAAAACCATTCTTTTTTGGAATCATCGTGGACATCAAAGCGCTGCGCTATTTTGCCGAGCTGGTACGCCAGCAGAACTTCACCCGGGCGGCAGAAGCCCTGTTTGTCACCCAGCCCACCATCAGCAAGATGGTGAAGCAGCTGGAGGAAGAGCTGGGCACGCCTTTGCTGATCCGCGAGGGCAAGAGTTTTCAGCTGACCGACGCCGGCCGCGTGGTCTACCTGCGCGGGCAAGATGTGCTGGCCGCGCAGCTACGGCTGAAAAACGCACTGGCCGACCTGGCCTCGCTGGCGCGCGGTGAGCTGGTGGTAGGTTTGCCCCCCATGGCCGGCGGGGCCTTCTTTGCGCCGGTGGTGGGCGCATTTCGCGACCGCTACCCAGGCGTAGAGCTGAAAATGGTAGAAGACGGCGCCCTGGCGATTGAAAGCAGTATCCGTTCGGGCAACCTGGAAATCGGTGCCGCCGTCTTGCCGGTAGATCACCACACGTTCAACAGCCTGAGCCTGGTCCGCGATCGCCTGTGCCTGGTGGCCCCGGCAGGCAGCCCGTGGCATGGGCGTAGCGTCGTGACGCTGCCTGACGTGGCGGATCAACCCATCGTGTTTTACCCGGAAGACTTCTCGCTCACCACCCGCATCAGCGATGCCTTCCGCACCATGGGCAAAACCATCAATATCGCCGGGCGCAGTGCGCACTGGGATTTTATCGTTGCCATGGTGGAAGCTAGGCTGGGTATTGCGCTGCTGCCCCAGGCTATTGCCAGCCAGCTGGAGCCACACCGCTTCGACGTGATCCCTGTTGATGATGACCGCATCATCTGGCACATCGGCCTGATCTGGAAAAAAGATAGCTATCTGTCTCACGCAGCCCGGGCCTGGATCACCCTGACCCGTGAACTGTTACTGGATAGCCATCATGCCAGCCCGCCTTAAATTGTTATTGCTAGGTCTGCTCATCGGAGCCGGGTGTCACGCATCCCCGGTGCTCATTCACTACCCCATCCTGCCCACCAAGGGCGACCCGCTACTGCACTACATGCTGTCTTTGCTGAAGCTGGCCTGCAGTAAAGCTGGCGCCACCTGTCAGCTACGCTCCGGGCCGGCCATGGTACAAGGCCGCGCCATTCAAGAGTTACAAAGCCAGCAAGGCCGCATCGATGTCATGTGGACCATGACCAACCGCGAGCGCGAGCGCCTGCTGCTCCCCATCCGCATCCCGCTATACAAGGGCCTGATAGGCTGGCGGGTAGCCCTGCTCCCCCCCGGCAAAGCGCACCTGCTGGCCGAGGTGAACAGCCTGAAAACCCTGGCCAGGTTTACTGCCGGGCAGGAACACGACTGGCCGGACACCACCATCCTGCAGGCAGCGGGCCTGCCGGTTGTCAGCACCCCGGACTACGAACCCTTGTTCACCATGCTGGCCAAACACCGCTTTGACTACTTTCCACGCAGCGTGATCGAAATCCAGAACGAACAGCGCACCCATGCCGAGCTACGCCTGGAGATAGACCAGCACATTCTGCTGCACTACCCTACCGCGTTTTACTTTTTTGTCAGCCCCCACCGCCCCAAGCTGGCGCAAATGATCCGTCAGGGGCTGGAGCAAGCTGTCAGCGACGGCAGCTTCGACACGCTGTTCCAGCAATACCATGGCGATAAGCTGCGGGCACTAAAGCTGGACAAACGCCAGATCATTCACCTGGCCAACCCCTTGCTGCCGCCCGATACGCCGCTAGCGCGCAAAAACCAGTGGTACCAGCCGTAAAGGTTGGCCGCAGGCAATAAAAAACGCCACCGCATGCGGTGGCGTTGTGCTGTTCTGACGGGCAGAAAGCTTAGATCATGCCTTTGCTTTTCAGCAGTTCGAACATGGTCTTGCCGATTTCGGCCGGGCTGCGGGTGTAGGCGATGCCTGCACGCTCGAAAGCCTTGAATTTCTCTTCGGCAGTACCCTTGCCGCCAGAGATGATGGCGCCAGCGTGGCCCATGCGCTTGCCTTTTGGTGCGGTAACACCGGCGATGTAGCCTACTACCGGCTTGGTCACGTACTGCTTGGCAAACTCGGCAGCTTCTTCTTCGGCGGAACCACCGATTTCACCGATCATCACGATCGCGTCGGTATCCGGGTCATCCTGGAACAGACGCAGCGCGTCGATGTGGCTGGTACCCGGGATAGGGTCGCCGCCGATACCGATGCAAGTGGACTGGCCCAGACCCAGAGCGGTGGTTTGTGCCACAGCTTCGTAAGTCAGGGTGCCGGAACGGGACACGATACCGATGCGGCCCGGGTTGTGGATGTGCCACGGCATGATGCCGATCTTGCACTCGCCCGGGGTAATGATACCTGGGCAGTTCGGGCCGATCAGGCGGATGCCGGCTTCGTCTACGGCTTTTTTCACGTACAGCATGTCCAGGGTAGGCACGCCTTCGGTGATGCACACGATCAGCTTCACACCGCTTTCTACCGCCTCCAGGATGGAATCCTTGGCGAAAGCTGCCGGTACGTAGATAACCGAAGCGTCAGCCTGGGTTTCACGTACAGCGTCTTTCATGGTGTTGAACACCGGCAGGCCCAGGTGCTCGCTGCCACCTTTGCCCGGGGTTACACCGCCAACCACCTTGGTGCCTACTTTCAGCGCCTGTTCGGCGTGGAAAGTACCGTTTTTGCCGGTGAAGCCTTGCACCAGCACTTTCGTATCTTTGTTTACCAATACGCTCATTTTGAAATCCTTATGCGGTGCAGGTGATTACAGGGCAGCAACAGCAGCAACGATCTTCTCGGCTGCGTCGTTCAGGCCCTGGGCGGAGGTCAGTTTCAGACCGGAGTCGTCCAGGATCTTGGCACCCAGCTCGGCGTTGTTGCCTTCCAGGCGCACAACTACCGGTACGGTCACGTTCACTTCTTTAACGGCAGCGATGATCGCTTCGGCAATCATGTCGCAACGTACGATGCCGCCGAAGATGTTGATCAGCACGCCTTGTACCGAGGTATCAGCCAGAATCAGCTTGAACGCTTCGATCACGCGCTCTTTGGTTGCGCCGCCGCCCACGTCCAGGAAGTTGGCAGGCTGGCCGCCCTTCAGCTTGATGATGTCCATGGTCGCCATGGCCAGACCGGCGCCGTTTACCATGCAGCCGATGTTGCCTTCCAGCGCTACGTAGTTCAGGTCGAACTCGGAAGCTTTCACTTCGCGTTCGTTTTCCTGCGACTTGTCGCGTTGGGCCAGCAGCGCCGGGTGACGGTACAGTGCGTTGGAGTCCAGGTTGATCTTGCCGTCTACGCAAGCCAGTTCGCCGTTTTCGCGCAGTGCCAGCGGGTTCACTTCGAACAGGGCAAAGTCGTTTTCCACGAAAGCGTTGTAAGCACCCAGCATCAGTTTGCTGAACGCGGCGATCTGCGAACCGGACAGGCCCAGGGCGAAGGCCGCGTCGCGGGTCTGGAACGGCTGCATGCCTACCAGCGGGTCCACTTCGATCTTGATGATCTTTTCCGGGGTTTCTTCGGCTACTTTTTCGATCTCCACGCCGCCTTCGGTGGACACCATGAATACCACGCGCTGGGAACCGCGATCTACTACGGCGCCCAGGTACAGTTCGCGCTGTACCGGGTACATGTCTTCACATACCAGCACGCTGTTTACCGGCTGGCCGGCTGCGTCGGTCTGATAGGTTACCAGGTTGGTACCGATCAGGGTTTTGGCTACTTCGGCAGCTTCTTCGCGGGTTTTCACCACTTTTACGCCACCGGCTTTGCCGCGGCCACCAGCGTGGACCTGGGCTTTTACAACGGCAAATTTACCGCCCAACTGGTCGTAGGCAGCAGCGGCTTCTTCCGGTGTGGTGGCCAGAATGCCTTTTTGCACCGGCAGGCCGTATTTGGCCAACAGCTCTTTCGCTTGGTATTCGTGCAGGTTCATTAAGTTTCCTTTCGGGTGGATAGTTGGCTGGCTTTGCGGCCAACCTTGCTATGCCTGAGATGTCGCGATTGTACCGCCTGGGCTACAAGCGGTGTGTTCTATCGATATCGGCAACAAAACCATAGAGGCAGCCGGCCGGCACTTTACCCTGAAAGTGCCCTGCCTGCTGCCTGTTCTTTTAGCCGTGCAGCGCGCGCTTGTCAGCGGCCAAGGCGGCTTCGTGTACCACTTCGGACAGGCTCGGGTGGGCATGGACAATGCGTGCCAGATCTTCGCTGGCAGCTTTGAATTCCATGGATACCACGCCTTCGGTCACCAGCTCGGACACCATCGGGCCGATCATGTGCAGGCCCAGGATACGGTCGGTCTTGGCGCAAGCCAGGATCTTCACGGTACCTTGTGCCTGGCCCAGACCCAGCGCACGGCCGTTGGCCGCAAAACCGGAGGTGCCTTTCTTGTACTCGATGCCTTCAGCTTTCAGCTGCTCTTCGGTCTTGCCGACCCAGGCGATTTCCGGGCTGGTGTAGATCACCCAAGGAATCACGCCAAAGTCTACGTGCGGTTTCTGGCCGGCGATACGCTCGGCCACGGCCACGCCTTCTTCCGACGCTTTGTGCGCCAGCATCGGGCCGCGCACCACATCACCAATCGCCCATACGTTAGGCAGGTTGGTGTGGCAGTGGTCGTCTACCACGATGAAACCGCGGTCGTCCATTTGCAGGTTCACGTTGGCACCACCCAGGCCCTGGGTGTTCGGCACACGGCCGATGGACACGATCAGCTTGTCGAACTCGGCTTTCACGGCTTCGCCGTTCAGCTCGTAGTTCACCACCACGCCGTTGTCAGCCTTGGTGATCTCGCCAATTTTCACGCCCAGCTTGATATCCAGGCCGGTGTCTTTGGTGAGGGTCTTGAAGGCTTCCTTGGCGATTTGCTGGTCGGCAGCGCCCAGGAAAGTCGGTGCGGCTTCCAGGATGGTGACGTCGGCGCCCAGGCGCTTCCATACCGAACCCATTTCTAGGCCGATCACACCGGCACCGATCACGCCCAGGCGTGTCGGTACAGCGGTCAGCGCCAGTGCGCCTTCGTTGTCCAGCACGATCTGGTTGTCGGTAGCCAGGCCAGGCAGCTGGCGCGGGCTGGAGCCGGTAGCGATGATCACATGGGTGGCTTCCAGGGTATCGACCACGGCGCCGTTATCGGCTACCTCGATCACCCATTTTTCGTTCTGGCGTGCTTTCAGCGTGGCCAGACCGTGGATATTGGCAACCTTGTTCTTTTTGAACAGGAAGCTGATACCACCGGCGTTCTTGGTGATGATGTCGTTCTTGCGGGCCAGCATTTTGGCCACGTCCATCTGCGCGCCTTCTACGCTGATACCGTGCTTGGCAAAGTCGTGCTGTACGGCGTGGAAGTTTTCCGACGACTGCAGCAGGGCTTTGGACGGGATGCAGCCTACGTTCAGGCAGGTACCACCCAGCGAAGGCTTGCCTTCCGGGTTTTTAGTAGCGTCTACGCAAGCGGTATTGAAGCCCAGCTGGGCTGCACGAATGGCAGCTACATAGCCGCCTGGGCCGCCGCCGATCACTACTACGTCGAATTGTTGGGACATGGTGTTCTCTATCCTGTAGCAAGTTGGCCGCAGGCGGCCAGCTTGCCAGTTCGTCGTGAATGGCGGATGACAGGCTACGCCTGCCTCCGCCTGCGGTGATTACAAATCCAGGATCAGGCGAGCCGGATCTTCGATGGCGTCCTTGATGGCAACCAGCGACAGCACGGCTTCGCGGCCGTCGATGATGCGGTGGTCGTAGGACTGTGCCAGATACATCATCGGGCGTACCACAACCTGGCCGTTTTCTACCACAGCGCGCTCTTTGGTAGCGTGCATGCCCAGAATGGCGGATTGCGGCGGGTTGATGATCGGGGTGGACATCATGGAGCCGAAAGTACCGCCGTTGGAGATGGTGTAGGTACCGCCAGTCAGCTCGTCCACGGTCAGCTTGCCTTCCTGGGCACGCTTGCCGAAGTCGGCGATCTGTTTCTCGATGTCGGCCAGGCTCAGCTGGTCGGCGTTACGGATTACCGGTACCACCAGGCCACGCGGGCTGCCTACTGCCACGCCGATGTCGAAGTAGCCGTGATAGATGATGTTGTTGCCATCTACCGACGCGTTCACGATCGGGTATTTCTTCAGTGCGGCAACGGCGGCTTTCACAAAGAAGCCCATGAAGCCCAGCTTCACGCCGTGCTCTTTTTCGAACTTGTCTTTGTACTTGTTGCGCAGGTCCATCAGCGGCTTCATGTTCACTTCGTTGAAAGTGGTCAGAATCGCGTTGGTTTGCTGCGACAGGATCAGTCGCTCGGCCACGCGCTGGCGCAGACGGGACATCGGCACGCTCTGTTCCGGGCGGCCGGACGTCAGCGCAGCGGCGTTTACAGCCGGGGTGGACGCCAGAGCCACACCTGCGGCAGGAGCCGCAGCGGCGATAACCGGGCCGGACTGGGCCGGGGCAGCAGCCGGTTTGGCGGCAGCCACGTCTTCTTTCAGGATGCGGCCATCACGGCCGGAGCCGGCTACGTCGGCCAGGTTCACGCCGGTTTCGGCGGCCAGTTTGGCAGCGGACGGCATGGCAGCGCCGCCGGTGGCAGCAGCTTGTACCGGGGCGGCAGCCGGAGCAGCAGCCGGTGCGGCGGCTGCAGGCGCGGATGCACCAGCGGTAGCTTCGGTATCGATGTGGGCAATCAGCTGGCCGGAGGTCACGGTGGCGCCATCCTGCTCGATGATTTTCACGATCACGCCTGCCAGTGGGGCTGGCAGTTCCAGTACCACTTTGTCTGTTTCCAGATCGATCAGGTTTTCATCGCGGGCTACGGCCTGGCCTACTTGCTTGTGCCAGGTCATCAGGGTGGCTTCGGACACGGACTCCGGGAGCTGGGGGACTTTGACTTCGATAATGGCCATTGTTCTTCTCCGTTGTGGGGCGGCTTACTGCCGCCCCGTTCTTTTGTGCAGGTGTTATTTGTTCAGCGAAAACGCTTCTTCGACGAAGGACTTGAGCTGGGCAACGTGCTTGCTCATATAGCCTACGGCCGGGGAAGCCGACGATGGGCGACCGGCAAAGTCCAGCGTCTGCTTGGCTTGCAGCAGGCCTTCCAGGCGGTGGCGGATCTGATACCAGGCACCCTGGTTACGCGGCTCTTCCTGTACCCACAGCAGCTCTTTCACGTGCGAGAACTGGGCCAGTTCGGCTTGCAGCAGCTCGGTCGGGAACGGATACAGCTGTTCGATACGGATGATGGCCACGTCTTCTTCCATGCCACGCTCTTTGCGGCCGTTGACCAAGTCGTAATACACCTGGCCAGCGCACAGCAGTACGCGCTTCACCTTTTTCGGGTCCTGGATGGTGGCGTCGCCGATCACCGGGCGGAAAGAGCCCTGGGTGATGGTTTCGATCGGGCTCATCGAGTCTTTGTAGCGCAGCAGGCGCTTGGACAGGAAGATCACCAGCGGCTTGCGATACGGGCGCAGTACCTGGCGACGCAGCATGTGGAACATCTGCGCAGCTTCGGACGGCATCACGATCTGCATATTGTGCTCGGCGCACAGCTGCAGCCAGCGTTCCAGACGCGCGGAGGAGTGCTCCGGGCCCTGGCCATCGTAGCCGTGCGGCAGGATGGTGGTCAGGCCACACAGACGGCCCCACTTGGTTTCGCCTGAGGAGATGAACTGGTCAATGGCTACCTGGGCGCCGTTGGCGAAGTCGCCGAACTGGGCTTCCCAGATTACCAGCTGGTCCGGGGCGGAGCAGGCATAGCCGTACTCGTAGGCCAGTACCGCTTCTTCGTTCAGGATCGAGTCGATCACGCGGAAGTCGGCCTGGTTCTCGCTCATATTGGCCAGCGGGATGTAGGTGCCTTGGTCCCACTTCTCACGGTTCTGGTCGTGCAGTACCGAGTGGCGGTGCGAGAAGGTACCACGGCCCGAGTCTTCACCTGAGATACGCACGGCGTAGCCGTTGGTTACCAGGCTGGCGTAGGCCAGGGTCTCTGCCATACCCCAGTCCAGCGGCTGCTCGCCACGCGCCATGGCCTGGCGGGCTTCGATAACACGCTTCACGGTAGGGTGCGGCTTGAAGTCGGCCGGTACGTGGGTGAACTTCTCGGCCAGACGCTGTACATCGGCTTGCTGCAGGCTGGTATCGGTAGGGTGTGCCCAGTGGGTGCCCTGATACTGACTCCAGTCCAGCGCGTGTTCGCGGCGGTAGTTGGACAGCACGGTCTGCTCGACGTGTTCGCCTTTGTCCAGCGCATCACGGTAGGCACGGATCAGGTCGTCGGCGGCTTCGGCTTTCAGTACCCCTTCGGCTACCAGACGCTGTGCGTACATGGCGCGCACACCGGCGTGCTTGGCGATGCGCTTGTACATCATCGGCTGGGTCAGGAACGGATCGTCGCCTTCGTTGTGGCCCAGTTTGCGGTAGCACACCAGGTCGATGACCACGTCCTTCTTGAACTGCATGCGGTATTCCAGCGCGGCCTGCATTACGTAGCAGACAGCTTCCGGATCATCACCGTTCACGTGGAAGATCGGTGCTTCGATCATCTTGGCCACGTCGGTACAGTACAGGGTGGAACGCATGTCGCGGGTGTCGGAGGTGGTAAAGCCTACCTGGTTGTTGATCACCAGGTGGATGGTACCGCCGGTACGATAGCCACGGGTTTGCGACAGGTTGAAGGTACCCTGGTTCACGCCCAGGCCGGCAAACGCGGAGTCACCGTGAATCAGCAGCGGCACCACCGATTTGCCTTCCACGTCGTTGCGGCGCTCCTGGCGGGCGCGCACGGAACCTTCTACTACCGGGTTCACGATCTCGAGGTGGGACGGGTTAAACGCCAGCGATACGTGCATCGGGCCGTTGGCGGTAGGAATATCGGACGAGAAGCCCATGTGGTACTTCACGTCGCCCGAGGCCAGCTCTTGTGCGGCCTTGCCTTCGAACTCGGCAAACAGGTCACGCGGCAGCTTGCCCAGCGTGTTTACCAGCACGTTCAGGCGGCCACGGTGGGCCATGCCGATGATCAGCTCTTCTACGCCGTAGGCGCTACCGTTCTGGATCAGGTGGTCCAGTGCGGCGATGGCGGATTCGCCACCTTCCAGCGAGAAGCGCTTCTGGCCTACATAGCGGGTATGCAGGTAGCGTTCCAGTGTTTCTGCTGCAGTGATCTGCTTCAGAATGCGTTGTTTTTTCTCTGCGTTGTAACGCGGGGTGGACAGGTCGCCTTCAAAGCGCTTCTGCACCCAGTGTTTTTCTTCAGAGGTGGTGATGTGCATGTATTCCACGCCCACATTGCCGCCGTAGGTCTGCTTCAGACGGGCGAGAATGTCGGACAGTGGCAGCTTTTGCGGGGCAACCAGCGAGCCTACATTGAACTGCACAGCCATATCGGCGTCGGACAGGCCATGTTGAGCCGGGTCCAGCTCACGCATGGTCGCCTGGTCCATGCGCTTGAGCGGGTCCAGGTTAGCCTGGCGGGAACCCAGTACGCGCCAAGCCGAAATCAGCTTCAATACGCCTACCTGCTTTTGCATGGACTCCCAGTTGGCGACATCGCTGCTGCGCTGGCCAGCCAGCGGCTTCTTGGCCAGCTGGATGAACGACTCCTGGATAGGCTGATGCGCTACGTCGCGCTCTGCCGCACCCGGTGCCATTGCCAGCTTATCGAAGTAATCCCGCCATTCCGCCGGAACCACGTTCGGATCAGCGAGATACTGTTCGTACAGTTCCTCGATGAACGGTGCATTTCCACCAAACAGGTGGGAATGACTGTACATGGATTGCATCATTATTCGACCCTTTTGTCTGCGTTGCTGCTTTGCAAAAACCGTTTTGACAAAAAGAGCTATGCGGGTAGCCACACGCCTCTTTTTGACAGAACGCTCTTCACCGCAAAAAGGTTGGCCGCATGGCGGCCAACCTTTTGTTAGCGATTAACGCTGTTCCTGCGGGATGTAGTCGCGGCGCTGGGCACCGGTGTACAGCTGACGCGGACGGCCGATCTTCATTGCCGGGTCGGCAATCATTTCAGCCCAGTGCGAGATCCAGCCCACGGTACGTGCCAGGGCGAAGATCGGGGTGAACATGGATACCGGAATACCGATAGCCGACAGCACGATACCGGAGTAGAAGTCTACGTTCGGGTACAGCTTGCGCTCGATGAAGTACGGGTCTTCCAGGGCGATTTTTTCCAGCGCCATGGCCAGTTTGAACTTCGGATCGTTGTGCAGGCCCAGCTCGTTCAGCACTTCGTCGCAGGTCTCTTTCATGATGGCTGCGCGCGGGTCCATGTTCTTGTACACGCGGTGACCAAAACCCATCAGCTTGTGGGTCTTGTTCTTCACGCCTTCCATGAACGCCGGTACGTTTTCTACCGAACCGATTTCGTCCAGCATCTTCAGTACAGCCTCGTTGGCGCCACCGTGGGACGGGCCCCACAAGCAGGCGATACCGGCGGCGATACATGCGAACGGGTTGGCACCGGAGGAGCCAGCCAGACGCACGGTAGAGGTAGACGCGTTCTGCTCGTGGTCGGCGTGCAGGGTGAAGATGCGATCCAGGGCCAGGGCCAGGGTCTTGTTCACCTTGTACTCTTCGCACGGGGTAGAGAACATCATGTGCAGGAAGTTCTCGGCGTAGGTCAGGCCGTTTTTCGGGTAAGAGAACGGCAGGCCCTTGTTGTAGCGGTACGCCTGGGCTGCAATGTTCGGCAGCTTGGCGATCAGGCGATGGGCCGAGATCTTGCGGTGTTCCGGGTTATTGATGTCCAGCGAGTCGTGGTAGAAGGCAGACAGTGCGCCAACCACACCCACCATTACAGCCATCGGGTGGGCATCACGACGGAAGCCTTTGAACAGGCTCATCAGTTGGTCGTGCAGCATGTTGTGACGCATGATGCCGCGCTCGAATACCTTGCGCTCTTCTGCAGTTGGCAGCTCGCCATTCAGCAGCAGGTAGCACACTTCCAGGTAGTCGCTCTTTGCGGCCAACTGTTCGATAGGGTAACCACGGTAGTACAGCTGACCCAGGTCACCATCGATAAAGGTGATTTGCGACTCGCAGCTGGCGGTAGCCAGGAAGCCGGGGTCAAAGGTGAACATACCGGTTTTGGAGAACGCACGGATATCGACTACATCCGGACCCAGGGTACCTTTCAGTACCGGCATCTCCAGATTGTCTTTACCGTCGTTGTAGGTGAGCGTCACTTTACGATTGTTTTCCACAGCAATACTCCCAGTTCAGTTTGTGGTCGTTGTAATTTGTTTTGCTGCTTGCAGGCCTTAAACCGCCCGCAAAATCCCGATAATGTGTGCCAGCTCGGGATCGTCTACTTCCGCTTTGCCGTTTACGTAGTCCAGGAAGTCGTTGTCGCCCAGCTCCAGGCACTTCCTGTACGCGGCAAGCTCGGCCGTGGTGAGCTGGTCAAAACCATTGGCCAGAAAACGCTCCAGCACAATGTCCAGTTCCAGCAAACCACGGCGCGAGCGCCAGCGGATCCGTTTTATTTCAACCGGATCGATGTCGGTCATACGGCACGCTTAACCATCATGTCTTTGATCTTGCCGATCGCCTTGGTCGGGTTCAGACCTTTCGGGCACACATCCACGCAGTTCATGATGGTGTGGCAACGGAACAGGCGATACGGGTCTTCCAGGTTGTCCAGACGCTCGTTGGTCGCCAGATCGCGGGTATCCGCGATAAAGCGGTAGGCGGCCAGCAGGCCGGCCGGGCCAACGAATTTGTCCGGGTTCCACCAGAAAGACGGGCAGGAAGTAGAGCAACAGGCGCACAGAATGCACTCGTACAGACCGTCCAGCTCCAGACGGTCCTCCGGCGATTGCAGGCGCTCGCGCTCTGGTGGCGGCGTGTCGTTGATCACGTAAGGCTTGATCGAGTGGTACTGCTTGAAGAACTGGGTCATGTCCACGATCAGGTCGCGGATAACCGGCAGGCCAGGCAGCGGGCGCAGCTCGATAGGCTGTTTCAGGTCAGCCCAGTTGGTCACGCAGGCCAGGCCGTTCTTGCCGTTGATGTTCATGGCGTCAGAGCCACAAATACCTTCGCGGCAGGAGCGACGGAACGACAGGGTGTCGTCCATGGCTTTGAGCTTCACGATCACGTCCAGCAGTTTTACGTCGTTCGGGCCCAGCTCGATCTCGTAATCCTGCATGTACGGCTTGGCGTCCTTGTCCGGATCGTAGCGGTAAATGGAAAAACGGGCTTTGGTCATGTTGATCTCCTGGTCGCCGCTTAGAAAGTACGCTCTTTCGGCGGGATGTAATCCACCGACAACGGTTTGGTGTGCACGGGCTTGTAGGTCAGGCGACGGTCATCGCCGTAGTACAGGGTGTGCTTCATCCATACCTCGTCGTCGCGCTGCTGGAAGTCGGCGTGGGCGTGGGCGCCACGGGACTCTTTACGCGCATCGGCGGAGATCAGGGTAGCCACAGCCACTTCGATCAGGTTTTCCAGCTCCAGCGCCTCGACACGCGCGGTGTTGAAGACTTTGGATTTGTCCTTGATCTGGATGCGTTTTACGCGCTCGGCCACTTCCTGGATTTCCTTCACGCCCAGTGCCAGGTTTTCCGAGTTGCGGAATACGGCTGCACGTGCCTGAACGGTACGCTGCATGGCGGTACGTACTTCGGTCACGTCTTCGCCGTTGGTCTGGTTGTCCAGGCGGCTGATACGTGCCAGGGAACGCTCGGCGGCGTTGGCCGGCAGCGGTTTCCAGGTAGGCATTTCGTTGCGGATGAACTCGACCATGCTGTCGCCGGCCGACTTGCCGAATACCACCAGGTCCAGCAGGGAGTTGGTACCCAGACGGTTGGCACCGTGTACGGAGGCGCAAGCGCATTCGCCGGCAGCATAGAAGCCATTTACGCGGGCTTCCGGGTTGTCGCCTTGCGGGATCACCACTTCGCCACGGTAGTTGGTCGGAATACCGCCCATCATGTAGTGGCAAGTCGGGATAACCGGAATCGGCTCTTTGATCGGGTCTACGCCGGCAAACTTGATGGCGATCTCGCGAATGCCAGGCAAGCGCTGTTTGATGATGTCCGGGCCCAGGTGGTCCAGCTTCAGCAGCACGTAGTCCTTGTTCGGGCCGCAACCACGGCCTTCCAGCACTTCCTGCTCCATGGAGCGGGCCACGAAGTCACGTGGGGCCAGATCTTTCAGGTTCGGTGCGTAGCGCTCCATGAAGCGCTCGCCGTTGGCGTTCAGCAGGATACCGCCTTCGCCACGCACACCTTCGGTAATCAGTACACCGGCACCGGCTACGCCAGTCGGGTGGAACTGCCAGAACTCCATGTCTTCCAGCGGGATGCCTGCGCGAACGCACATACCCAGGCCGTCACCGGTGTTGATGAAGGCGTTGGTGGAAGCGGCGTAGATACGGCCAGCACCGCCGGTAGCAAACAGCACGGCTTTGGCGTGGAAGATGTAAACCTCGCCGGTTTCCATTTCCAGGGCGGTAACACCCACTACATCGCCAGCTTCGTCACGGATCAGGTCCAGTGCCATCCACTCGACAAAGAACTGGGTATTGGCGCGCACGTTACGCTGGTACAGCGTGTGCAGCATGGCGTGGCCGGTACGGTCGGCAGCGGCACAGGCGCGCTGAACCGGGGTTTCACCGTTGTTCTGGGTGTGGCCGCCAAACGGGCGCTGGTAGATCTTGCCGTTTTCCAGACGGTCGAACGGCATACCGAAGTGTTCCAGCTCGATCACGGCTTCCGGTGCCTTGCGGCACATGAATTCGATGGCATCCTGGTCGCCCAGCCAGTCCGACCCTTTTACGGTGTCGTACATATGCCATTCCCAGCGGTCTTCCTGCACGTTGCCCAGCGAGGCGGAGATACCACCTTGAGCAGCAACAGTGTGCGAACGGGTCGGGAATACTTTGGAAAGTACGGCAGTTTTCAGGCCGGACTCGGACAGTTGCAGAGCAGCACGCATACCTGCGCCGCCGCCGCCAACAATTACTGCATCAAATCGACGAACGGGTACAGTCATTACAGCCCCCATACAACCTTAAGCGAATAAATAAAACAGGACACCAGCCATACTGCAGTTACGGAGTGCAGTGCCAGGCGAACGCCTACCGGCTTGATGTAGTCCATCCACAGGTCACGAATACCTACCCAGGCGTGCAGGAACAGCGCCAGCAGGGTAGTTTGGGTCAGAACCTTTACCCAGGTCAGGCTGAACAGGGCTTTCCAGCCTTCGTAGCCCGCCGGCATGGCCAGCAGGAACAGCACCAGCATGACGGTGTAAGCCAGCATGATCACGGCAGTCACACGCTGCATGATCCAGTCGCGCAGGCCGTAGTGAGCACCAACGACGTTGCGGTTTACCATAGGATGGCCCCCAGAATCACAGTCAGAGACAGGCTGACTACCAGCACCAGCTTGGCAGTAGCGCGTGCGGTCTGCAGTTCCAGACCTTTATGAATATCGAGCAGCAGGAAACGGATGCCGGCTACAGCGTGATGCAGGAATGCCCACAGGAAGCCGATCAGGATCAGTTTCATCAGGGGATGGGCAACTACGGCGCGATAGCTGTCGAAGGTTTCTGCGGAACTGAGCGAACCGCTCAGAAGATAGATCAGGAGTGGCAGCGAGAAAAACAGTGCCACACCGCTGATTCGGTGCAGGATCGAGACGATGCCCGGAAGAGGCAGCCTGATCTTGCCCAGATCTAAGTGCTTAGGTCGTTGCTTCTGCATAGAGCTTCCTTGGATGTGCATGTACCAAGTGGTTATACCCGGCCCCCACCATGGTTGCAGGGGCCATCGGAACGGGAGCCAGCACAGCACTCCCACCCATCAAAACATGTCGAACCGATGCTGCAGGTGCAACATGTCCCTGAGATTCTATCAAAACCGCGCCCGGCTGCGGACGCCAAACAGTCAGACAAAGACCATCCAGCCACACAACTGGCCTTCAAATCAGGGATTTCCCTGACGTATCAGGCCAAATTTGTCTGTCACACACCAGCGCTCGCGCCACTCCACCGGCACGCCCTGCATATCGCAAGACAGCCGCAAGTACTGCAACAGCGGCACACCGTCTGCCACGGCCAGCAGCTGCATTTCTTCGCGCCCGGGCAAAATCGCCCGCCACTGCTCGGCCTGTACCCGCAAGCGCACGCCAAAGTGCTGCTGCAGTAGCGACCACACACCGGGCATCTGGCGCAGCCAGCGGGTATCGATGGCATCAAAGCGCTCTACCGGCAGCATCACATCGTCCAGCGCCACCACCTGCCCCTGCATGCGCCACAGCATGCGGATGCGGTGCAAAGGTGCACTACGGCGCAAACCCATGGCTGCGGCCAACTCCTCATGCGCGTGCACACGGCTAACACCCAGAAACTCGCGCAGCAGACGGTCCGGCTTTTCAGCCAGCAAACCTGGCGACACCATCGCCAGGCCGGCCCAGTCATCCAGCGGTGCCGACACAAACGTACCCCTGCCCTGCTGGCGGTATAGCACACCGTCGTTGACCAGTTCGGTCAAAGCCTTGCGTACTGTGCCCTGACTTACCGCAAACTGGTCTGCCAGATCCCACTCGCTGGGTAGTAGCTCGTTACTGGCCCACTCCCCCTCGGCAATACGTTCCAGCACCTGCAGCTTTACCTGCTGGTAAAGCGGTAATCGATGTAGCGACTTTGCGTGCATGTGTTCTTTTTAACATCAAATAAATCAAGCGTAAAGGTTAGTCTTATATAAGACACAAGACAAGCCTAAATCATGCTGCGCCGCATCACCCGCCTTGATACCCACAAATTGAACTTGGCGTGCTACACTCGAAGCCAGTATTGCAAAGCAGCATGCGCAAGGAAGAGCATGCGCTACGCATCCATCGCCAAGTCCAAAGGAGAGTACATCGATGAAAGCCCCCGTTCGCGTTGCCGTTACTGGTGCAGCCGGTCAGATTGGTTACAGCCTGTTGTTCCGCATTGCCAGTGGCGAAATGCTGGGTAAAGACCAACCGGTCATCCTGCAGCTGCTGGACCTGCCACAGGCACAAACCGCTGTAAAAGGCGTGATGATGGAGCTGGAAGACTGCGCCTTCCCGCTGCTGGCCGGCATGGTCGCTACCGATGACCCGGAAGTGGCTTTCAAGGATGTACAAGTAGCCCTGCTGGTAGGCGCCCGCCCACGCAGCAAAGGCATGGAACGCAAAGACCTGCTGACCGCCAACGCCGAGATCTTCACCGTACAAGGCGCAGCCCTGAACAAAGTGGCAGACCGCAACGTGAAGGTACTGGTAGTAGGCAACCCGGCCAACACCAACGCTTACATCGCCATGAAGTCGGCTCCGGACCTGAACCCGAACAACTTCACCGCCATGTTGCGCCTGGACCACAACCGCGCCCTGTCGCAACTGGCTGCCAAAACCGGCAAAGCCGTGGCCGACATCGAGAAGCTGGCCGTATGGGGCAACCACTCCCCGACCATGTACGCTGACTACCGCTACGCCACCATCAATGGCGAATCGGTAAAAGACATGATCAACGACCACGAGTGGAACCGCGACGTGTTCCTGCCTACCGTAGGCAAACGTGGCGCCGCCATTATCGAAGCCCGTGGCCTGTCGTCTGCTGCCTCTGCGGCCAACGCTGCCATCGACCACATCCGCGACTGGGTACTGGGCACCAACGGTAAATGGGTTACCATGGGCATCCCGTCCGATGGCTCCTACGGCATTCCGAAAGACGTAATGTTCGGCTTCCCGGTAACCTGCGAAAACGGCCAGTACACCATCGTACAAGGCCTGGAAATCGACGAATTCAGCCGTAGCTGCATCAACGTTACCCTGAACGAACTGGAAGAAGAGCGCGCTGGCGTAGCCCACCTGCTGGGTTAATGAGCTAGCCGTTCAGCCCAAAGCGCACCGCAAGGTGCGCTTTTTGTCTTTACTGAAATACCCTGTCATCTTGTTTATATTGCTCTTTTTGGAGGTCGCAATACCATGATTGAAGCTGAAGTACTCAATCAAATTCAGGCTCAGATCGACGATCTGACTACCCGCAACACCGATATCCGGGGGTATCTTTGACTACGACGGTAAAAAAGACCGTCTGGAAGAAGTAAGCCGCCTCACCGAAGACCCCGATATCTGGAACGACCCCAAAAAGGCACAAGAACTCGGCCGTGAACGCAAGCAGCTGGAAGACGTGGTACTGGTGATCGAAGGCATCGCCAACACCCTGGCCGACTGCGGCGAGCTGTTTGAAATGGGCAAGGCCGAAGAAGACGACGACACCATCCTGGCGGTAAAAGCCGACCTGGACAGCGTGGAAGAAAAGCTGGCCAAGCTGGAATTCCGCCGCATGTTCCACGACCCGATGGACCCGAACAACTGCTTCCTGGACATCCAGGCCGGCGCCGGCGGCACCGAAGCGCAAGACTGGGCAGGCATGCTGCTGCGCATGTACGTGCGCTACGCCGAACGCAAGGGCTTCAAGGTAGAGATCCTGGAAGAATCCGAAGGCGAAGTGGCCGGCATCAGCAGCGCCACCATCAAGATCGAAGGCGAATACGCCTACGGCCTGCTGCGTACCGAAGTGGGCGTACACCGCCTGGTACGCGTATCGCCGTTCGACTCCAACGCGCGCCGCCATACCTCGTTCTGCTCCGTGTTCGTGTACCCGGAAGTGGACGACAGCTTCGAGATCACCATCAACCCGGCCGATGTGCGTACCGACACCTACCGCGCCAGCGGAGCCGGTGGCCAGCACATCAACAAAACCGACTCCGCCGTACGCCTGACCCACGCCCCTACCGGCATTGTGGTGCAGTGCCAGAACGACCGTTCGCAGCACCGCAACCGTGACGAAGCCTGGCAGATGCTGCGCGCCAAGCTGTACGAGCGCGAACTGAAACTACGTAACGAAGCCAAGCAATCGCTGGAAGACAGCAAGACCGACGTAGGCTGGGGTCACCAGATCCGCTCCTACGTATTCGACCAGTCGCGCATCAAGGATCTGCGCACCAGCTACGAGGTAGGCAACATCAAAGCCGTGATGGACGGCGACCTCGACGGCTTTATCGAAGCCAGCCTGAAACAAGGCGTGTAAGCCATACCCAAGGTTGGCCGCAGGACAGCGGCCAACCTTTTACATTAACGGAGATCCCCCATGTCGGAACAAGAATCCAGCCTGCAGCAGCACGACGAAAACCACATCATGGCCGAGCGCCGTGAAAAACTGAAAGCCATCCGCGAAGCAGGTGTTGCCTTCCCCAACGACTTCAAGCGCGAACACCTCAGCGGCGACCTGCACGCCGCCTACAACGACAAAAGCAAAGAAGAGCTCGAGCCGCTGAACATCCAGGTAGCCGTTGCCGGCCGCATGATGCTCAAGCGCGTGATGGGCAAAGCCAGCTTCGCCACCCTGCAAGACGTGGCCGGCCAGATTCAGCTGTACATCAACGACCAGGGCGTCGGCGCCGACATCCACGCCGCCTTCAAACACTGGGACATGGGCGATATCCTGTCCGCCAAAGGCACCCTGTTCAAAACCAATAAAGGCGAGCTGTCGGTAAACGTATCCGAGCTGCGCCTGCTGTCCAAATCGCTGCGCCCGCTGCCGGACAAATTCCACGGCATGACCGACCAGGAACAGAAATACCGCCAGCGCTACGTTGACCTGATCATGAGCGAAGAGAGCCGCAGCACCTTCATCAAGCGCTCCAAGATCGTACAAACCGTGCGCGACGTGATGGTAAGCCAAGGCTACCTGGAAGTAGAAACCCCGATGATGCACCCCATCCCGGGCGGCGCCGCAGCCAAACCGTTTACCACCCACCACAACGCCCTGGACATGCCGCTGTACCTGCGCATCGCCCCCGAGTTGTACCTGAAACGCCTGGTGGTAGGCGGCCTGGAGCGCGTATTCGAGATCAACCGCAACTTCCGTAACGAGGGGATGAGCACACGCCACAACCCCGAGTTCACCATGATCGAATTCTACGAAGCCTACAGCGACTACCAGCGCATGATGGAGATGACCGAAAACATCATCCGCCAATGCGCCATCACCGCCACCGGCAGCACTACCGTGACCTACGGCGGCAAAGAAGTCGACCTGGGCAAGCCGTTTGACCGCTTCACCATCGTGGGCGCCATCCAGCACTACAACCCGCAATACACCAACGAACAGCTGGCCGACGCCGAATGGGTTGCCGCCGAGATCAAGCGCCTGGGCGGCAAGCTGCCACCGGCACCTGGCCTGGGCAGCCTGCAGCTGGCGCTGTTTGAAGAATGTGCGGAAAGCCTGCTGTGGAACCCGACCTTCATCATCGACTACCCGGTGGAAGTGTCCCCGCTGGCACGCGGCTCCGACGCCGACGCCAACATCACCGAGCGCTTCGAGCTGTTCATCGTGGGCCGCGAACACGCCAACGGCTACTCCGAGTTGAACGACCCGGAAGACCAGGCTAACCGCTTCCTGTCCCAGGTCGCCCAGAAAGACGCCGGCGACGACGAAGCCATGCACTTCGACGCCGATTACATCCGCGCCATGGAATACGGCCTGCCGCCGACCGGTGGCTGCGGCATCGGCATCGACCGCCTGGTGATGCTGCTGACCGACGCCCCGTCCATCCGCGACGTGATCCTGTTCCCGCAGATGCGCCACGAAGCCTAAGCGTTTCGAACAAGCACCCGCCCAACCCCGCCTCGCCCCTCGCGACGCGGGGTTTTTCGTGCCCAGCATCGGCTGCGGCAAGCGCGCATGCCAAGAAAGCACAACCGCTTCAGACACGCCGCCCTGCCCTGGCTAGTCAAGCCATCTGCAACTTTCCCGCAGGGCTGCATTGCCACAGCCACCCGCCGCTAAACGCGGGACTTTGTTGCTGCTAACCGCTGCGGCCAACCTTGCTGGCGATGCCCCCTCTTGCACGCCACAGCATGCTGCCTCTTGATAGCATCAGCCACCACAATACATTCCAGTTTAAAATCAAACGGCATGGCAATACGAATTCACTTATGGCAAGATCACATAAATGGCAATCGCTTTAGCACTTTTGGGTAGCGTCACATGCAGAAAAGTTGTGAGCGCCAAAGTCATGCCAGACAAGAATGTCGGGCTTCATGGTCGCTGTTGGTTTCTTGGGTATGCGGTGCTGAGGAAGCCTGCAGAAGAGCAGTCGTGCAGACAATGCCTGATTTTTCGTGGATACAAACACTTGGCGAGAGAGAAAACTACTCACCTCCGCAGCCCCACCTCGCACAGGCACCGGTGAGGTTGGAAGCACAAAAAGGCACCGTACCCAATTGACGTACTGCTGCTCGGTGCACAGGCTGTCATGCCAGACTCGCAGCATCGGGCGCAACACATCAAGCAAGCGTGGTGCGGCAGTCTCATCTGGCTGTGTACTTTCAAGTATTGGCAACCCCAATAGCTTGTAAGGCAATGACAAATGCGCATACCATGCTCAGTTATACACACAGACAAACCCAATATACACCTGCAAAGGTGTATATCTCACGTTATACGGTAAGCATCCAATGACCCGCATCGCAGCAGCTAGAGTCGGCACAGTGTTAACTGTCAAAGGGCGTCCTATACCTTTTTCATTCCATCCTGTAGTCAGAAAGACTCGCCGATATGGATTGCAATCGCGAATTTTCTCAACGAACCCGTGGGGAATAATAAGACAAAGCGTCGAAGATTCACTGAGCGGTACTTCTAGGGATCAAGCAATTGCGTTTCTGGCGCAAGCGGAAGATTTCTTCCGATCTGCAGCCTCGTCGACATTGGTGACAGCGAAACCACTGTTAATTTACTACTGCTTCTTAAATCTAGCGAAAGCCTTTGTTCTTCAGAAGGGGCTAAAAGTTGAGTACTTACGAGCCCAGCATGGCTTACAAGAGGGTATTCATCCAGGAGGTGTCGAGTTTACCGACTCGTTCTTGAAGGCATACCGCTCAAAGCTATCTGATGTCAATGTTTTCGATGATTTTCAAGAAGCGCTTGTGGGTAAAAAATTCCCTTCTGCTGGAAAAGTGTTTGATCTCCAAAGGCTGCTTCCTCAACTTCTACAAGGTCATAGGGTATGGTGTGAGGCAGCAGATTCGATTGAACGCTTCGTTGAGATCACAAGGATTGACTACCTTCACGATGAGGCTTCGAAGTCTATTTGGCTTGTCATCAATATCTTTGCAGATGACCTGTCGCGCTTCGGAATAACGAGAAAGAAACTTCTTACCGAATCAGGGCTTGATTCAGCGTTCAGGCAAGTAACTTCAACTGAAATCATCGATGGCCGCGAGTTGCTAAAGTTTGAGCAAATTACACCCCTTGTCTATACGGGAAGGGCTGCAGATAAGATAGTCGATCTAGTCGCACAGGTACGCCCAATGATATGGACTACTGCAATGAAGATTCCTCCATATCGAAAGAACTACCTCTACCTATGTCCTGTGGCTGACAAGCCCAACCTAATGGAGCAAATGCTTTCCATTTATGCATGCTTCTACTACTTCGGCTCGATCACTAGATATCGACCACACCTGTTTGAGGGAGTCCTTAAAGGAAAGCATGGAAGCCACATTCAGGAGGTAATTTCAAACATTCCGCAGCAGTTCATCTACCTGTTGGCCAGTGAGTTTGCAGGTAGGGAAATTGCGCATGCCCCGATCGTATAACCCGGCAATCAACCGGACCTGCGCAAAAAACCTCGCAGGCTGGTTATTACCATGTCACATACCACCCATCATCTGCATTAACAGGAAAATTTATGTCAATTGAAAAGCTATTAACAACAAAATACGCCAAAGATCACTCAATGAGACATCACGGCATACTTGGTATATTCAGAGAAATGTCCTCCGACGAGAAAAAGCTCAAGGAGCAATTCAAGAATTACGCAGATTCAACTAATAACTTCAGGAACGAATTGGCGCAAGCCCTCGGAACAAACCCTGATGAGTGTAAGAGAGCGGCAGAAGACTGGTCCTGTTTCATTAAAACAAAAGTGCCGGTTTTCAAATTTTGGTCGACGCTATGCACAGCATTTATTTCAATTTATGCGCTAGGCAGCGCATTATTTACCCTTGTGGGTACGGCAACAGGTGTGGTGCCTCCGCTATACGTCCTCTTATTTTTTCTTTTGGTTAGCGTCATCTTGCTTGTAACCAAGTACTACGTCGACAAGCGAGTTTTTTGGTACGAGTATGTTCTTGCAAACCTAGACGTGATTGCCAAATTGTCGCAGGCAGCACCACCGCTGGATATTCCTACACAACAGGCCGATGCTCAGGCTCCCCTGCTGTCCACTGCGCCTAGCCCTGCGTTGCAGGTGCCGCTGTGCGAAAAAGCTGCGCAGCACCCCTGAACTTTGATGTTCGCCGGCTTGGAAGGGGGAGTGATGGCTAAGGACCATAATCGCGTGATTGAGGTCCAGCGCGGTATGGAAAACGTCCTGCGTGCCAAGCCGATGGACATCCGCGAGCAGCAAGTAGCCCGGATAAGGCGCAGCCGCATCCGGGGAACCCAAATACCCAAGGTTGGCCGCATTCTGTCAGATAACCAAGTGAGAGTGCCAAGACAATCAACCCCGGATGCGCCGTTAGCTTATCCGGGCTACGGGCTGTCGGCGTTCCTTTGACGGTGCATACCGATGACGCAAGCGCTTCGCTTGGCCGCGCTGGCCCTGTGGCTGGCCAGCCTGCTGTGGCCGGCGGCTATCTCGCCGCACGGCGATACGCTGCTGGGTATCCAGCTACTGGCCAGTGGCACGCTGCTGCTGGCGGCGTGGCTGCCGGTTACTTTGCTAGGCTCGCCGTGGCTATGGCTGGGGGTGCTCAGTAACGGGCTGATGCTGGCCGAGCTTCGCCGCCAGCGGCAGCCACTGCGGCCAACTAGCGGCCTGGGCGCGCTGCTGCTGTTGCTGGCGGTGGCGGTACATAACGTGATGCTGATGCGGCCGCTGGTGGCGCTGCTGCCCAGCCTGCGGCTGCACGGCGCGTATTACCTGTGGGCGGCGAGCTTTGTGTTGTTGGCGCTGGCGGCAGTAAGCGAGCACCCGGCGCTGGCGCGTGGCGTATTGCTGCGCAGCCTGTTGCTGCTGGGTATTGCGCTGCTGACGGGCTTTACCGGCGTGGCGGCTATCGTGCTATTGCACTGAACCGTGCTGCACAACGGGCGCCACGCGGCCGCTGCCAGGCCCGCCATCCGGCCCGCAAGGTTGGCGCGGGGTGGGCATGGTTGGCGTTTCCCACGCTGCGGTGCGCTCTGGCACGCGCAGCAGGCTTGGCTAGCCGATAAGCAGCAGGTTTGATGGCAACGCTGCCAGCCGCCCCCGGTACGCGCATGAAAAAACCCCGGTCACAGGACCGGGGTTTTGCTTTGCCTGCTGGCAAACAACCAAACGCTTAGCCGTGCAGCTTGGCCAGCTGTTTGGCGATCACGTCGTGGTTCAGCCACAGCACCGGGCCGGCAGGATTGGCCGCTTCGCCGAACATCAGCGGGCCGGTGCCTTCCAGCACCAGGGCGCTGAGGTGGTCGGTAACCAGTG
This sequence comes from beta proteobacterium L13, assembly GCA_000335715.1. Lineage (GTDB taxonomy): Bacteria > Pseudomonadota > Gammaproteobacteria > Burkholderiales > Chromobacteriaceae > Vogesella. The sequence continues at coordinate 55,765 of AMYZ01000001.1, read as the reverse complement.
CGCTGCGCTCTTTGTGCTTGCTGGTGATGTCGTCGGAGGTGCCGATCATCACCTCGGCCAGCGCCGGGGAGTTGTCCATGGGCCAGGCGGCAAAGTCGCGGAAGGCCAGCATGGTGGCGTCGGTGTTGTAGGCTTCGATCTGCGCCAGCAGGTCTTCAATGCTGTAGCCGTCTTGCAGCAGCGCGTGGCAGGCGGCCCATTGCGCTTCGGTCCACTCGCCCGGCGCTTCCTGGCGTAGGGCTTTGAGCAGCGGGAACAGCGACAGCTCCACGCCCACAAAGATGTCGGACGAGTTGGTGCGGATTTCCGGGCAGTTGAACACGGTGGCCTTCACGCCCTGCTGCCACGCAGCACGCGCGTGGTCTTCCAGGCGTTTTTTGGCGCCGCCCTGGGTGTAGTTGGTGTAGGTCTGCCACTGGTACTGGCCGTCGATCAGGATCTCGGTGCCGTGGTAGCCGTAGGCGGTGTAGCGTACCTGGCCGCCGCTGGCTTCCAGGCGCTGGCGCAGCGCGGCGCTGCCGTCGATCAGGTACTGGAAGGTGTTGGCGGTGACTTCGTCGAAGTTCATCAGGATCAGCTTGCCCAGGTCGCTATCCAGCAGCGCACGGGACGACATGAAGCGGTCGCCACGGCCTTTGTAGATGCGGTTGGCAATGGCCAGGAACACTTTCACTTTCGGGATGCCGCCGGCCATGGTGTGGGCAAAGAATACATTGCTGCCGTCGGCCACCAGCGGCTCCAGCTGGGCCATCACTTCGGCTACGCTGTTCTTGAAGCGGGCGACGCCGGCTTCGCGGCAGCGTTCGATCTGCGCCCAGTCCAGCTTTTCGTCCTGCCAGTTTTTCAGGGTCAGTACCGATAGCAGCTCGGTGGGGGTAGGCTCGCCGGCAGGAGCGTCCAGGTCGAAACCGGCCATCAGCGGCACGTTGATCACCTTGCCACCAATGCGGGCTTCGGCTTCGGCCAGCTCTTCGGCGTTCAGCGGACGCAGGCTGTTGTCGGCTTCACGACGGCCAACGGTCAGGCCGATGATGGTCATGCCGGCTGCGCGGGCTTCGTTGATCAGGCCGTTGGCGTAGCCACGGCCGAACAGCTCGCCAAACAGGACGAAAACGTCGCCCTGGCGGAAAAGTTTGCCTTGCGGGAGGTCGCGCAGAGAGGTCGGTGCGTTCACTGAACAGGTCTCGAATTAGGTTAATGGCTCGAATTCTAATTTGAACAGGGCTCGCTATCAAATCTGCCACTGTCTGGTTTGTGTCACCACGTGGCCACACGGCTGCGCTACGGCATGAAAAAACCCGGCCGGGGCCGGGTAGTTGGCCGCACAGCGCGCTACACCGGCTGCGGCGGGCGCAGGGTTTCCTGGCGCAGCAGTGGCTCTACCAGCTCGGCTGCCATCGGTTTGGCCAACAGGTAGCCTTGCACCTGGTCGCAACCGTGCTCTTCCAGGAACGACCATTGCTCGATGGTTTCCACGCCTTCGGCCACTACCTGCATGTTCAGGTTCTTGGCCATATTGATGATGGCGCGGGTAATGGCGGTGTCGTCCTGGTCGTCCGGGATGTCGCGCACAAAAGAGCGGTCGATCTTGAGCTTGTCGGCCTTGAAGCGCTTCAGGTAAGACAGGCTGGAGTAGCCGGTACCGAAGTCGTCAATCGACATGCGGATGCCCATGGACTGAATGGCACGAATGGTCTGGATGGTGGCGTCCATGTCGTCCATGATCACGCTTTCGGTTACCTCCACGTCCAGACAGCTACCCGGCAGCTGGTAGGCCGCCAGCGCATTGCTCAGCACCTGCACCAGGTCCTGGTGGCGGAACTGCAGTGCCGACAGGTTCACACCCACGGTAATCAGCGGCAGGCCGGCAGCGTGCCAGGCGGCAATCTGGCGGCAGGCTTCGCGAATCACCCAGTTGCCGATCTGCACGATGAAGCCGCGCTCCTCGGCCACGTCGATGAAGTGGAGCGGCCCCAGCAGGCCCAGCGACGGGTGGTTCCAGCGGATCAGTGCTTCGGCCCCGATGATCTTGCCGCTGGCAATGTCGACCTGCGGCTGGTAATGCAGGATGAACTCGTTGTGCTCCACCGCGTAGCGCAGCTGGCTCTCGATAGCCAGAATTTCGCGGGCGCGGGCGTTCAGGTCGGCGGTGTAGAACTTGTAGTTGTTACGGCCGCTGGATTTGGCGTGGTACATCGCCGCATCGGCATTGCGCACCAGGGTGTCAAAGTCGCGCCCGTCGTCCGGGAAGATGCTGATACCGATACTGCCGCTGATGGACAGCGTGTGGTTGTACACCTCCAGCGGCACGCCGAACTCGGACAGGATGCGCTCGGCCACGTGGGCCGCCACGGCGGCATCGCTGATCAGCGGCAGCAGTACAATGAATTCGTCCCCGCCCTGGCGTGCAACTACCTCGCCGGTACCCAGCACCTTGCGGATACGCTCGGAAGCCATTTTGAGCAGGATGTCGCCAGCGGCGTGGCCCAGCGATTCGTTAACGGTCTTGAAGCGGTCCAGATCCAGCAGCAGGATGGCCAGCTTGCCGTTGTCGCGCACGGCGTTCTGGATGGCCAGCAGCGCACGGTCTTGCAGGTGGCCGCGGTTGGGCAGGCCGGTCAGCACGTCGAAGTGAGCCAGGAACTGGATGCGCTCGTCGGCGGCCTTGCGCTCGGACTGGTCACTGAAGATGGCGACATAGTGGGTGACCTCGCCAGCCGGGCTTTTCACCACGTTGATGGCCAGCCACTCCGGATAGACCTCGCCATTTTTGCGGCGATTCCATACTTCACCCTGCCAGAAGCCTTCCTCGCGCAGCTCTTTCCACATGGCTTCGTAGAAGTCGCTGCTGTGGCGGCCAGAAGTCAGCACGGTTGGCCGCTGGCCCAGCACTTCGTCCTGGGTAAAGCCGGTAATCTCGGTAAAGGCGCGGTTCACCGAGCGGATCTGTACGTCGGCGTCGGTAATCATGATGCCTTCGGCGGTGTTCTCGAACACCTTGGCGGCCAGCTGCATACGCTCTTCGGCAGCGCGGCGCTCGGAGATGTCGCGCACCATGCGCCATACGGCAGTAATGCGGCCGGCGGCGTCGCGCATGGCCACGGTTTTCACGCTGACCGGGATAGGGTTGCCCACGCGGTTGATGTACTGCACTTCGAACTCGTCGCAGAAGCCGAAGCGCATCACCTTGTGATCCAGGTTGTAGCGTTCTTGCGGCTCGCTCTCGCGGTCCAGCAGGCCCCAGAAGTTTTGCAGCTTCAGTTGGTCCAGGCTGTAGCCCAGCAGGCTGAGAAAGGCCGGGTTGGCGTCAATGATCTGCCCTTCCAGCGAGCTGATCACGATGCCGTCCAGGTTGGACCAGAACAGCTCGCGGTATTTGTTTTCCGAGCGGCGCAGCGCGTCTTCCACTTCGCGGCGGCGTTCGATATCGGCTTCCAGCGCCAGGGTTTTGGACTTCAGCTCGTCGATCAGGCGCTTGAGTTCGGCGCGCATCCACTCCAGATGCTTGCCCACGGTGCCGATTTCATCCTGCCGCCCCCAGTGAAACGGGGCGTCCAGCTTGAGTGCGGCCAACTGTGTGGCTTGCTCGGACAGCTGGCGGATAGGGCGCAAAAAGCGCGAGTGCAGAATAGTCATGATCAGCAGCACGGACAGCAACAGCTGGGCGACCACGATCATCAAAAGATTTTTCAGCTGGTTGCGCTGGTCGATTGCCAAGTGCTCGGTATCGAACTCGATACTGACCTGGCCAATGGCCTCGCCACGGTAAACCACGTCCTTCTGCACAAACGCCACGCTGCCGATGCGGCGCTCACTACGCAGGGTAGACAGGAAAACGGTATTGGATTGGGTATCGGACACGCGGATGGAAATCACGCGGGTGTCGTCCATCACCGACGAAACCAATGGCGCACCGGCTTGTCTACTCAGGTTCCATAGCGGCTCCTGCATGCCTAGCGCAACGATGTCCAGCAGGCGCTTCTGGTCGACGGCCAGCTGGTTTTCCATGCGTTCTCGCTGCAGGTTGTAGCTGAGCACCGTGATGATGACTGCCGGAATCAGCAGGCCCAACACAAGCGCCATCAGGAAAACCTGCCGCAAAGACAAACGAGAACCGATCAGGTAGCTATCGAGGTTGTCTGGCTTCTGGGTCATGGAGTCGTTTACCGCCAGGGCATTTTGCCGCTGGTTTTATCAGTTATTTACACAGAATAAGCGGCCTTTGCGCAGTGTGCAAAGACGCTGAATGCATAGTATACACAGGGATGGCCGGTTGCCGAATGCAGAACAGCCCGCCTACAATCTCTGGCTAACTCTATAAAAGGCAGATAACACATGGAAAACAACCGCTTCGACCAATTGCTCTGCGCCCGCTGGATCATCACCGTGGAGCAAGATGGTGTGGTGCTGGAAAACCACGCCGTGGGTATCAAGGATGGCCGTATTGCCGCCATCCTGTCGCCAGAGCAAATCGCCGCGGCAGATGCCGGCGAGCGTGTGATGCTGGATAACCATGTGTTAATGCCAGGTTTGGTGAACCTGCACGGCCACAGCGCCATGACCTTGCTGCGCGGCATGGCCGACGACAAGGCACTGATGGACTGGCTGCAAAACCACATCTGGCCGGCCGAAGGCAAACACGTCAGCGAGCAGTTCGTGTTCGACGGCGCGCTCTTGGCCATGGGCGAGATGTTCCGCAGCGGCACCACCACCATCAACGACATGTACTTCTTCCATGGCGCCATGGCGCGCGCCGGCCTGCAAGCGGGCATGCGTACCTTCGTGGGCTGTTCCATCCTGGAATTCCCTACCGCTTACGGCCAGAACGCCGACGACTACATTGCTAAAGGCCTGGCCGATGCGGCCAACTACAAAGGCAATGAGCTGATCACCTTCACCCTGGCCCCGCACGCGCCGTACACTGTGTCCGATGACACCTTCCGCAAGGTGGTGGCGCTGGCCGACGAGCACGACATGCTGATCCACTGCCACATCCACGAAACGCAGGATGAGGTAAACGGCGGCGTGGCCGAGCACGGTGTGCGCCCGCTGGCACGCCTGGACAAGCTGGGCATGCTCAGCCCGCGCCTGATCGCCGCGCACATGGTGCACCTGAACGATGAAGAAATCGCCCTGTGCGCCGAGCGCGGTGTGGCCATCGCCCACAACCCTACCAGCAACATGAAGCTGGCCTCCGGCATTGCCCCGGTACAAAAGCTGCTGGATGCCGGCGTAACCGTAGGCATCGGTACCGACGGTGCCGCCTCCAACAACAAGCTGGACATGCTGAGCGAAACCCGCATGGGCGCGCTGCTGGCCAAGGTGGGCACGCTGAACCCGGTAGCGGTACCGGCCGCCACCGCCATCCGCATGGCCACCCAGCAGGGTGCCAACGCGCTGCATATCGGCGACAAGGTTGGTAGCGTCACCGTGGGCAAGCAGGCCGACCTGATCGCGGTAGACCTGGCGCAGATCGAAACCAGCCCGAGCTTCGACCCGATCTCCCACATTGTGTACGCCGCCGGCCGCGAGCAGGTAAGCCACGTATGGGTGAATGGCCGCAAGGTCCTGAGCGAACGCCAGCTCACCACCCTGGACGAAGCCGACCTGAAAGCCCGTGCCGACGCCTGGCGCGTACGCATTCTGGCCAAATAAGCAGGACACACAATGAGCAATGTAGACGAACTGGAACTGGATAAATTCAGCCAGATAGCCCACAAGTGGTGGGACATGGACAGCGAGTTCAAACCGCTGCACGAGATCAACCCGCTGCGCCTGGACTTTATCGACAGCCACGCCGGCCTGGCCGGCAAGACCGTGCTGGACGTGGGCTGCGGTGGCGGCATTCTGGCCGAAAGCATGGCAGGCCGCGGCGCCAGTGTTACCGGCATCGACCTGGCGAAAAAGTCGCTGAAAGTCGCCCAGCTGCACGGCCTGGAAAGCGGCGTCAGCGTCACTTACCGCTGCGTGCCGGTGGAAGAACTGGCGGCCGAGGCACCCGGCAGCTTTGACGTGGTGACCTGCATGGAAATGCTGGAACACGTGCCGGACCCGCAAAGCGTGGTACGCGCCTGCGCGCAGCTGGTGAAGCCGGGCGGCTGGGTGTTTTTCTCTACCCTGAACCGCAACGCCAAGTCCTATCTGCTGGCGGTGCTGGCGGCGGAATACGTGCTGAACATGCTGCCCAAGGGCACGCACGAGTATGGCCGCTTCCTCAAGCCGTCCGAGCTGTCGCGCATGGCGCGTAACGCGGGCCTGGGCATCGACACCCTGTCCGGCATGAGCTACAACCCGCTCACCCGCATTTACAGCCTGGGCAGCGACACCGATGTGAACTACCTGATCGCCACCCGCCGCCTGGCCTGAGGCCGACGGTTTTGCTTGCGGCCAACCCTGCCTTGCGGCAAGGTTGGCCGCACGTCATTCACGGAACCCGCATGCTGACCTCGCCCCCTCTCCCGCCCAAGGCCATCCAGTGGCTGGCCACGCTAGGTCTGAGCAGCCGTCACGACTTGCAATCGTGTGGCAGCGTGCGCGCCTACCTGCTGCTGAAAGCCAGCGGCTACACCGCTACCGACAAGCTGCTGTTTGCGCTGGAGGCCGCCGCACGCGGCGTGCACTGGTCGGCGCTGAGTGATAGCGACCGCCAGGCGCTGCGCCAGGCTGCCGCAGCTCATGCACCGGTGCGCCCCCTGCCCCCGGCGGCACAGCTGCAGCAGCACATGCAGGCGGCGCTGGCCCTGGCCAGACAAGCGGCCCAGCTGGGCGAGGTGCCGGTTGGCGCGGTGGTGGTAAAAGACGGGCAGATCATCGGCCAGGGCTATAACCAGCCCATCAGCAGCCACGACCCTTCGGCGCACGCCGAAATGGTGGCACTGCGCCAGGCCGCACAGGTGCTGGGTAATTACCGCCTGGCCGGCTGCACGCTATACGTTACGCTGGAGCCGTGCGCCATGTGCAGCGGTGCCATACTGCATAGCAGGCTGGACCACGTGATCTACGGTGCCCGCGAAGCACGCACCGGCGCGGCCGGCAGTGTGCTAGACCTGTTTTCCCTGCGCCAGCTCAATAGCCATACCGCCATCGACGGCGGCATTGCCGCGCAGGAAAGCGCAGCCTTGCTGGCCAGCTTTTTTGCCCATCGTCGCCCGGGAGGCACATCATGAAAGCCCTGTTTGCGGCGCTGTTGCTGGCACTGCCCTGCTGGGCCACCGCCAACGAGTACGCGCTGCTGTTACAGCTGCAAAACCAGCCTGTGCAGCCGGTACAGCTCAAGCCCAACCCGCGTACCCCCGGCGCACCGTGGATAGAAGTAGGCGTGCAAAGCCAAAGCCTGGCCCTGTACGACGAGCGTGGCATACCGGTGCGGCAGTTTGTGATATCGACAGCCAGCAAAGGCGTGGGCGAGCGCGTCAACAGCTACCAGACCCCGCGCGGCTGGCACAAGGTCTGCGAGCGCATCGGCGATGGTGTGGCGCGCGACACCATTATTTACCGCCGTCAGGTCACCCCCTGGCTGTACACGCCGCAGCTGCACGCCGAGTACCCCAACAAGGACTGGATCCTGACGCGCATCCTGTGGCTGTGCGGCCAGGAGCCCGGCCTGAACCAGGGCGGTGACGTGGACAGCTACGACCGTGCCATATACATCCACGGAGCCGGCAGCCACGTAGCCTTTGGCACGCCCACCTCGCGCGGCTGCGTGCGTATGAGCGGCGACGACATCATCGACCTGTACGACATCGCCCCCAACGGCATCGACGTACTCATCAACGAAACCCTGTAACCATGCTGAACCTCACCACACCAGCCCTGCTGTTTCCCGCCATTTCCCTGCTGCTGCTGGCCTATACCAACCGCTATCTGGCGCTGGCCGGCATCATTCGCGGCCTGTACGACGACTACCAGCAAAACCCCAGCGACAAGCTGGTACAGCAGATCGGCAACCTGCGTCGCCGCATCGCGCTGATCAAGGGCATGCAAAGCCTGGGCGTAGGTAGCCTGTTTCTGTGCGTGGTAGCCATGTTCATGATCTACACAGGTTGGCCGCAAGCGGCGCAGTACACCTTCGGCGTGAGCCTGTTGCTGCTGATTGTCTCGCTGGGCATGTCGCTGCTGGAACTGCGCATGTCCACCGATGCGCTGAACATCCTGCTGTCCGACCTGGTGGCTGCCGAAGCGCGGCGCCAGCGCTAAGTGGATAGCTGATACAGACAGGCCGCAGGCAAAAAAAAATGCCTCCCCCGCGATGGGAGAGGCAAACACCCGTGTCGTACCTGCAAGGTTCCCAAAGGAACACGCAATAGCATTCACTATCACTCTTGAAGCAGCTGTCCAAACAAAAACCTTGCGAGCCACATTGTGGTGTTAGCCCCTGAATCTCCTCGCGCGGCCTTGCTTAAACAAGCGTTTGAATAGTACGGGTTTTCCCTGATACTCCACAAGCGGCGTGACGAATTTCTGCTGTGCAATGATGGCTTTACACAACACTCGCCCTGCAGCCTGCCAGAATGTACAGGCTGCGGCCAAATAGCCCGGCCATGCCTGGCAGTGCTAGAATCTGTCAAAAGTCCGATTGCCGGACAATATAAAACAACGATAAGTCCCCTCCAGGAGGCCAACTTGAGCTTCAAGGCTAACGATTCACTCACAGAACAAATTGCGCAGTACCTGGGCAATAAAATCGTCTCTGGCGATATTGCCCCCGGTGCCCGCGTACAAGAGCTGCGCATTGCAGCCGAGCTGGATGTCAGCCGTGGCTCCGTGCGCGAAGCCCTGTTGATCCTGCAGCGCCGCCATCTGGTCGATATCTACCCGCGCCGCGGTGCCATTGTGTCCAGCATCAACCGCGACGATGTGCGCGAGCTGTTCGAGTTATGGTTCCTGCTGCTGGAACAAGTGGCCGTGCAGCTGTCGCAGCACTGGCAAAATGACGACCTGGCCGGCTTTATTGAAATCATGACCGAGCTGGGCGAGCATCACCGCAAAAGTGATACCGAAGCGTTTTACCATACAGGGGTGAGCTTCCTGAGCCTGCTGTACCAGCACGCCGGCAACCGCTACACCCAGCAGACGCTGTTTGACCTGCTGCCGCAGGCGCAGCGCAGCCTGTATGCCATCCTGCGTGCAGGCAAAGGTCAGCTGGACCGCACGCACGCATTTCTGGACGACCTGCTCAAAGCCATCATTGCCCGCGACCAGGCTGCCATCCGCCAGATGGTGCCCGAGTTCGGTGCCGCCTATAGCCAGCTGGCCCAGGCATCGGCCGAGGCACTAGCGCAGTAAGCGCAGATGTTGGGCACAATAAAAAAGGGAGGCCGCGGCCTCCCTTTTTTATTGTCACGGCCAGCTATGCATCAGGTGCAGCGTGGCGCACGTAATCGGCAAAGCGGTACTGCAAACCGCCAGCGCCGGTGTTCATCTCATGCAGGGTCACGGCCCACTCGCCCGGCACCCAGGCTGGGAAGCAGGCATCGCCCGCCACATCCAGCTCGATGTGGGTCAGCGCCATGGCATGTGCCAGCGGTAGCGCCTGCGCATACAGATTGGCACCACCAATAATGCACACCTCGGGCGCATCGCCTGCCAATGCCAGGGCATCCGGCAGCGAGTGCGCTACCGTCACGCCATCGTGCTGCCAGTCTGCCTGGCGGGTAACCACAATATTGAGCCTGCCTGGCAAGGGGCGGCCGATAGAGTCAAACGTCTTGCGCCCCATGATCACCGGCTTGCCCAACGTGACCGCCTTGAAGTGCTTCAGGTCTTCCGGCAGGTGCCACGGCAGGGTGTTGTCGATGCCGATTACGTTGCCGCGCGCCATGGCGGCGACCAGCGTAATGCGCGGGCTCATACTGCCACCTCGGCCTTGATGTGCGGATGCGGGTCGTAGCCTTCCAGCGTGAAGTCTTCAAACTTGAAAGCAAACAGGTCGGTCACGGCAGGGTTCAGCTTCATCACCGGCAGTGCACGCGGCTCACGCGTGAGCTGCAGGCGGGTCTGCTCCAGGTGGTTGCTGTACAGGTGGGCATCCCCCAGGGTGTGGATGAATTCGCCAGGCTGCAGGCCGCATACCTGGGCCACCATCAGCGTCAGCAGTGCGTAGCTGGCAATATTGAACGGCACCCCCAGGAAAATATCGGCCGAGCGCTGGTACAGCTGGCACGACAGCTTGCCGTCGGCCACATAAAACTGGAACAGGCTGTGGCATGGCGGCAGCGCCATCTCGTCCACCAGCGCAGGGTTCCACGCCGAGACCATCAGGCGGCGCGAATCCGGGTTGCGGCGAATCATGTCCAGCAAGTTGCTGATCTGGTCGATGTGGCGGCCATCGGGCGCTGGCCAGCTGCGCCACTGGTAGCCATATACCGGGCCCAGGTCACCGTTTTCGTCGGCCCACTCGTCCCAGATACGCACGCCGTTCTCTTTCAGATAGCGGATATTGGTATCGCCGGACAGGAACCACAGCAGCTCGTGAATGATGGAGCGCAAATGGCACTTTTTGGTGGTCACCAGCGGGAAGCCGTCGGCCAGGTTAAAGCGCATCTGGTAGCCGAATACCGAACGGGTACCGGTGCCGGTGCGGTCGGACTTGTCGGTGCCGTGTTCCAGCACGTGGCGCATCAGGTCGAGATACTGTTTCATGGAGCGGCCGGAGAGTAAGTTAAGCGTGCCATTTTACCATCCAGCTGCCGCCATGCGGCCAACCTTTGCGCCAAGTCGCAGCGCAGTGCACGGCAATCCGCTAACATGCCCGCTTGACCCACTCAGCCGATACGCCGCAGCACCATGGCCGATAGCGATCAGGAAGATAAAACAGAAGCCCCCTCGGGGCGACGGTTAGACCAGGCACGCGAAGAGGGTAACGTCCCCCGATCGCGCGAACTGTCTACCTTCGCCGTTACCGCCACCGGGCTGGGCTTGCTGATGGCCACGGGTGAAGGCATTTACCAGTACCTGCTGAAGGTGATGCACAACTGGCTGAGCTTTGACGCCGCCCGCGCCAAGAGCACCGACATTATCCTGGAGCAGTTTCGTGGCAGCCTGGTGGATGCCCTGCAAGCCATGGCCCCGCTACTGGGCGGCCTGTTTCTGGTGGCCGCGCTCACCCCGCTGCTGATTGGTGGCTGGAACTTCACCACAAAAGCCATCATGCCCAACTTTGGCAAGCTGAACCCGCTCAGCGGCATTGCCCGGCTGTTTTCGATACAAGCCGCCAGCGAAGGCTTGAAAGCGCTGCTGAAAAGCCTGCTGATCGGTGGCGTGGCTACCTGGGTCATCTGGGGCGAGCGTGGCGACCTGATCGGCCTGGTCAGCATGCCGCTGGACCGCGCACAGATCCACCTGATCGGGCTGATGGAGCATACCTTTCAGATCGTGGTCGGCGCGATGCTGGTACTGGTTTTGCTGGATGTGCCTTTCCAGCTATGGCAGTACACCAAGAACCTGCGCATGACCAAAGAAGAAGTCAAACAGGAATACAAGGAACAGGAAGGCTCGCCCGAGGTCAAGGGCCGTATCCGCCAGCTGCAACGCGAAGCGGCGCGGCGGCGCATGATGCAGGAAATCCCCAAGGCCAACGTGATCATTACCAACCCGACGCACTACGCCGTGGCAATCCATTACGAAGACGGCATGGCCGCGCCCAAGCTCATCGCCAAGGGCTCCTTGAAGATGGCAGAAAAGATCATCGAAAAGGGGCACGAACACAAAGTACTGGTTGTACGTGCCCCGCCCTTTGCCCGCGCCTTGTATTTCAACGTGGAGCTGGGCGAGGATGTGCCCAACAAACTCTACACCGCCGCCGCGCAGGTACTGGCGTATGTGCACCAGCTCAAGCACTATGAGCAACAAGGGGGCATTTCACCGGTTTTCCCGGAAAAACTGGAGGTTCCGCCCGAGCTTGACCCTGAAACCAAACACAATCAACATACTGCGCCCACCTGAACCTATTTATAAGGCATGAGTGATTTGCTGGAATTCCTGAAAAAGATCGACATCAACACCCTGGCAGGGCCTGTACTGATCATCCTGGTATTGTCGATGATGGTACTGCCGCTGCCACCGCTGCTGCTGGACATCTTTTTCACGTTCAACATTGCCATCTCCATCATTGTGCTGATGGTGGGTGTCAACACGCGCGAACCACTGGAATTCTCGGCCTTCCCTACCGTTCTGCTGATCACCACCCTCTTGCGGCTGTCCTTGAACGTAGCCAGTAGCCGCATCATCCTGCTGGAAGGTCATAACGGTACGGCAGCGGCGGGCGCGGTGATCGAATCGTTCGCCCACTTCCTGATCGGGGATAACATCACCATCGGTATCGTGGTGTTCATCATCCTCACCATCATCAACTTTGTGGTCATCACCAAAGGTGCCGGCCGTATCGCCGAAGTGTCGGCACGCTTTGCCCTGGACGCCATGCCCGGCAAGCAGATGGCCATCGATGCCGACCTGAACGCCGGCCTGATCGGCGAAGAAGAAGCCCGCGAGCGCCGCGCCAAGATTGCCGAAGAAGCCAACTTCTTCGGCTCCATGGACGGTGCCTCCAAATTTGTGCGCGGCGATGCCATGGCCGGCATCCTGATCATGGTGATCAACATCGTAGGCGGCCTGATCATCGGTATCCTGCAGCACGATATGGCGGTAGGTGACGCTGCAGAAACCTATACCCTGCTGACCATCGGTGACGGCCTGGTAGCCCAGATTCCGGCCCTCATCATTTCTACCGCCGCCGGTATGGTGGTAGCGCGGGTAGGCACCGAAAAAGGCCTGTCCGAGCAGCTGGTAGGCCAGCTGTTTGCCAATCCGACCGTGCTATACCTAACCGCAGCCGTGATCGGCCTGCTGGGCATGATCCCCAATATGCCTCACCTGGCTTTCCTGCTAATTGCCGCCACCCTGGCCGGCACGGCCTGGTGGATGGACAAACAGGCTGCAGAAAAAGCGGCGGCCCCCGCTGCCGCCAGCGCACCACCACCCGCCCTGATGGAGCAGCCGCTGGCCGAGGTCAGCTGGAAAGACGTGCAAGCCGTCGACGCCCTGGGCCTGGAAGTCGGCTACCGGCTGATACCCTTGGTAGACCGCGACCAGGATGGCGAGCTACTGCGGCGAATTCGTGGCATCCGTAAAAAAATGGCACAGGAGCTGGGCTTTCTGGTGCCCGCCGTACATATTCGCGACAACCTGGAAATCCGCCCCAACGCGTATCGCATCCTGCTCAAAGGGGTAGAAATCGGCACCGGCGAGGCCTACATCGGGCAATTCCTCGCCATCAATCCGGGCCAGGTCAGCGGCGAGCTGCAAGGCATGGCCACCACTGACCCGGCCTTTGGCCTGCCCGCGGTATGGATAGAAGCCAGCCGCCGCGATGACGCCCAGAACATGGGCTACACCGTGGTAGATGCCAGTACCGTGGTGGCTACCCATATTTCCAACCTGCTGCAATCGCACGCGGCAGAGCTACTGGGCCGCGAAGAAGTACAAGCCCTGATCGACCACGTGGCCAAGGAAGCACCAAAGCTGATCGAAGATCTGGTGCCCAAAGTGGTACCAGTAGGCGTACTGCAAAAAGTTCTGCAACAGCTGCTGACCGACGGCATCAACCTGCGCGACTTCCGCACCATCATCGAAACACTGGCAGATCATGTCGGCATAACGCAGGATATCGACGAACTGACCAGCGCCGTACGTACTGCATTGTCACGCGCCATCGTGCAACAGCTGTTCCCTGGCGAGCAGGAGCTGCCGCTGATGACGCTGGAGCCGTCGCTGGAAGGCATACTGCTGCAAGCGGTCAATAGCAAGGCTGGCGGCGGGCTGGAACCGGGCCTTGCAGAGAATCTATTGGCTAATGCGGCACAGCAAACAGAAAATGTTGAAAATCAGGGTTACAATCCAGTCTTGCTTACACCGCCGGGTTTGCGACCACTACTGGCACGTTTTCTGCGCAGGGCACTGCCACAACTGCGTGTGATTTCGCATAATGAGATTCCAGACAGCAAATCCATTCGTATAATTGCGGTGATTGGGGGGAGCAAAGGCTAATAGATGGTCGTCAGAAAGTTCTACGGCAAAACCACACGCGATGCACTGCGCCAGGTTCGGGAAGAGCTTGGCGCTGACGCGTTGATCCTGTCCAACCGTCCAACGTTGGGCGGCGGGGTAGAGATCATGGCCGTAGCCGACGCAGACGTGTCTGCGCTGGCCACCACGCTCACGCCCCCATCGCAACCCAAGCCGCCGCGCAATGTGCCGCAACAGCCGGCGCCGGTGAGCCCGGCGCCGCAACAGGCGGCCAGCCCGGCGGTAAACCGCGCGCTGGCGCGTACCTACGCCATGCCGGTAGAGCCGCTGGAAGAACCACCGGCACCGCCGCCGCCCCCGCCGCCACCTGAGCCGCCGCGTAACCAGCCGCAACCGTTTCTGGAGCACGTACAAGCCAGCTCGCGCCGTGCCGCGCCGCCGCCACAGCAAAGTGCGCAGCCCGCCGCTGCGGCCAACCCGCGCCGTGCAGCCCCCGCGCAGGACGAGCCGGACCGCGAGCAAATGGCGCAAGAGCTCAAGCAGATCAGCGACGAGATCAAACAGCTGCGCAGCCTGCTGCAAAGCCAGCTGGCCGGCTTTGCCTGGTCCGATATGGAACAGCGCACGCCCAACCGCACCGAGCTGTTCCGCCACCTGCTCACCGCCGGTTTCAGCTCGGCGCTGATCCGCCAGCTCACGCAAAAGTTGCCACCGCAATACGACGGCGACGTGGCGCAAAAGTGGGCGCGCTCGGCGCTGATCCACAACCTCAAGTGCATGGACCCGCTACACGACCCGATCGAGGCGGGTGGCATCTATGCCCTGGTCGGCCCGACTGGCGTGGGCAAAACCACCACCGTGGCCAAGTTGGCCGCACGCGCCACCATGCGCTACGGCGCGCAAAGCGTGGCACTGATCACCACCGATACCTACCGTATCGGTGCGCAAGACCAGCTGCGCATCTACGGCAAGATTCTGGGTGTACCTGTGTTTTCGGTACAAAACGAAGGCGACCTGCAACTGACGCTGGCCGACCTGACACCGCGCAAGGTAGTCCTGATCGATACCGTCGGCATGGGCCAGCGCGACGCTCGGGTTCAAACCCAGCTGGACATGTTCAACCAGGCAGGCCGCCCGGTACAGCGCCTGCTGTTGCTGGCAGCCAACGCCGACGGCCACACGCTGGAAGACGTGGTACGCCACTACAAGGGCGATGGCCTGACCGGCGCCATTGTCTCCAAAATCGACGAAGCACTCTCCCTGGGCCCCAGCCTGGACGTGGTCATCCGCAACCGTTTGCGACTGTTCTATGTGACCAATGGCCAGCGCGTACCGGAAGACATCCACGCCGCCCACGCCGAGCTGCTGATAGACCGCGCCCTGCGTGCCGCCCAGAGCAACTCGCCCTTCAACCCCGCCGGGGACGAAATGGCCATCATGAACGCCGCACAATCCGGCTGGCTGGGGTAAGCATGAGCGATCAAGCCTCCAGCCTGCGCCTGCAGCGCGCCCAAGCCGACTACCCGCCCAGCTTTGCCTTTATCGGCGGCGAAGGCAGCGGTGTCAGCACACTGGTGGGCGAGCTGGCCGCCAGCCTGGCGCTGCGCGGTGGCCGCCCGCTGCTGATAGAACACCAGCCCGGCCACCAGCAGGCGCGCCGTCTGGGCCTGCCTGCCACCGGCACCTTTGCCAGCCTGGCAATCAGCCTGGGCGGCATCAACGAGCTGATGGTAGCCAACCGCTACGGGCTGAACCTGATCAACCTGGCTGCCAGCAGCGAAGAGCGCACGCGCCTGTCGCCGCGGCTGTGGCGCAGGCTGGCACACGAGTTTGCCTCGGTTGAAGCCGATAGCAGCGTGCTGCTGATCGACTGCCCCAATATCAGTGACGACCCGTCCCCCGCGTGCATCGCCGATAATCTGGTACTGGTGCTGAGCCCGGACGCCGACAGCCTGACCCAAGGCTACGCCAGCCTGAAAAGGTTGGCCGCAGACTACGCGCGCCGCCGGTTCAACATTCTGGTGAACCGCGCGCAGGATTTTGAAGAAGCCCAAGCCGTATTCAACCGCCTCAATAGCGTGGCCGGTGACTACCTGTCGGTAGCGCTACGCTGGGTGGGCTTTGTCCCGGCCGATAGCACCGTGCGCAAAAGCCAGACCCTGCGCCGCCCCACGGTAGAAGCCTTTGCCGAGTGCGAAGCCGCGCTGGCCTACAACCAGCTGGCCGACATGCTGCCACGCTGGCACGCACCGGACCAAAGCGCACCGCGCAACAGCTATCTGGAGCACCTACTCATGACAACCAAATCGCTAGCAGACTTGACAGGGTCCTGACATGGCAGCTCACCACAAAATGCGGGCCTACGCCCAGGTGGCGGATAATCGCCCGGCCATACAGATCGAGCAATACACCCCACTGGTCAAAAAGCTGGCCAGCATGCTGATCGCCCGCCTGCCGGCCAGTGTGGATATCAATGACCTGATCCAGGTCGGCGTGATCGGCCTGATGGAAGCGGCCAAGCAGTTCGACCCGGCTCAGGGTGTGCAGTTTGAAACCTTTGCCAGCCAGCGTATCCGCGGTGCCATGCTGGACGAGCTGCGCCGCGAGGACTGGATGCCGCGCCAGACGCGCCGTAACAGCCGGCAGATCGAAGACGCCATCCACAAGCTGGAGCAGCAGCTGGGGCGCTCGCCCATCGAAAGCGAAATCGCCGACTTCATGCAGCTGCCACTGGACGAATACCAGACCATGCTGGGCGAATGTCGCGGCATTGGCGTGGTGCATTTTGAAGACTTTCAGGACGACGAAGGCAATGCCACGCACGGCATCGACAATATTGCCGACGAAAACGGCATCGAACCGTCGGCCGTGCTCAGTGACGATGCCTTTCGCAGTGCGCTGGTCGACGCCATCCAGCTACTGCCGGAGCGCGACCAGCTGGTGATGAGCCTGTATTACGAACAGGAGCTGAACCTGAAAGAAATCGGTGCTGTGCTGGGCGTATCCGAATCCCGCGTATGCCAGCTGCACAGCCAGGCCATCACCCGCTTGCGCAGCCGCCTGCGCGAGTGGACCTGAACCTTAACGAAAGCCAATCTTGGACAAGATCAGTATTGTTGCCGTGCTGGGCGGGCTCACCGCCATCCTGGCAGGCCAGGCACTCGAAGGCGGCCACCTTGGGTCCCTGCTGCAGCTCACGGCATTTCTTATCGTGATCGGCGGTACCGCCAGTGCCGTCATGCTGCAAAGCACGCCCAAGCAGTTTGTTACCGGCCTGCGCATGGTGCGCTGGGTGTTCAGCCCGCCACCGTTCGAATACGACAAGCAGATCCGCGAGATCGTCAACTGGAGCCAGACCAGCCGCCGTGGCGGCCTGCTGGCGCTGGAAAGCTTCGTCAACAGCCAGAAAGACCCGTTCAACAAGAAAGCCCTGCAGATGCTGGTGGATGGTGGCGAGCCGCAGAGCATACGCGAAGTACTGGAAACCGAAATCGACAGCCACGAGCATGGCCGCAAGCAGGCCGCCAAAATCTGGGAATCCGCAGGTGGCTACTCTCCCACCATGGGTATTCTGGGCGCGGTGCTGGGCCTGATCCACGTGATGGAAAACCTGTCCGACCCGTCCAAGCTGGGCGGCGGCATTGCCGTGGCTTTTGTCGCTACCGTGTACGGCGTAGGTGCGGCCAACCTGCTGTTCCTGCCGATGGCAACCAAACTCAAGCACCTGATCCGCCTGGAAAGCACGGCCAAAGAGCTGGTGATGGAAGGCATCGTAGCCATTGCCAATGGCGAAAACCCGCGCCTGATCGAAGCTCGCCTGCGCAGCCTGGCCAGCATCAACGACTAAGCGCCACAGCCCCAGCCCATGCAAAACGCCACCTCACGGTGGCGTTTGTCTTGCTACTGCCGGCCAGCTCAAGCCAGCTCGCGCAGCTCGGTGTTCTCCATGGGCTTCTTGATGAACGCCGCCAGCAGTTTGTAGGTATCCACATCAAAGCGCGGCGTCCCCTGCGGGGCAGCCTGTTCGCTACGGCGGCTACCAAGATAGCACCAGCGCTCGAACAGATGCTCTTCCCACTCGCCACTCACCGGGTCGGTTTCGCGCACCGCAATCATGCCCGCGTAGGGCCAGCTTTTCAGTTTGACCTTACCCAGCGCGTGCAGCAGGCGGATATTGTGGTTGGCCGCATCCTCGCGCCCGATACACGCGCCTTTGCAGCGGCCGATCTGGTAGGCAAAGCAGGCGCCCTTGCGCGCACCACGCTTTTCCAGCTGCAGACAGGTCTGGCACAGGCCGTTGGCTTCGCACAGCTCGCCCAGCGCCTTTTTGGCCTCTTTCTGCGTGCGGAACAAACCATAGATGGCATCCAGGCGGGAAAAGTCCACATCGCGTGCGTACACGATGCGCGGCAGCAGAAAGCCATCCGCCCCTTCGGCCAGCTGCAAGGTACACAGCTCTTGCTCCAGCCGGCCACGCTGGTTGTGCAGCGGCTTTTTGTCTTTGATCAGCTGCAGCTCCAGCAGCAGCGCGCCGAATTCGCCGATGGTTTCCACCCACTCCACGTGGCGGATTTCCTGGCTGATGCGCATTTCCTTGTGCTGGCGATGGTCACCGCTGAAGTGCGACAGCACGCGCGTGCGCAGGTTGACGCTCTTGCCCACGTACAGCGGCAGGCGTTTCTCATCGAAAAACAGGTAGACGCCCGGCACATCCGGCAGATTGTCCACCACGTCAGGGTCCAGCCCCGGCGGCACCGATGGCAGCGCCATCAGCTCGCGCGCGGCGTCTTCCACCACGCTCTGGCCCTGGCTGGCCGTGGTCTGGCGCAGAAACTGGTACACCGCCTCGGCGTCGGCCAGCGCACGGTGGCGCTCGGCCAACACAATGCCGTGGCGGGCAATGATGCTGTCCAGGTTGTGCTTGTAGTGCTGCGGGTAGAGGCGGCGCGACAGTTTGACGGTGCACAGCACGTCGCTGCGAAAGCTCAGGCCTACCCGCTTGAATTCGTTCTTCAGAAAGCCGTAGTCAAAGCGTACGTTATGCGCAATGAACAGCCTGCCCTGGAGCTTTTCCAGCAGCGCCGGGGCGATGTCGGCAAACGGCGGCGCGCTGGCCACCATGTCGTTGCTGATGCCGGTCATCTGTTCGATGAAAGCAGGAATGGTCTGCCCGGGGTTCACCAGAAAGTCGAAACGCTCTACGTGTTCGCCATCCACCAGGATAACGCCCACTTCGGTGACGCGGTCGCGGGTGATATGGCCACCGGTGGTTTCCAGATCCACAATGGCGCAAGCTTGCTCAAACAGCATGAAAATACTCAGGAAAATCAGGGATCAAGCCCGCGCCACGCGCGGGACGGGCAGACTAACACAGCATGACGGCAGGTCAAGTACCCTGTAGCGCCTGCCACACGCGCCAGGCCACCCAGGCATCGTTGGCCGCGTACAGCTGCTGCGCCTCGGATAGCGCGCGCAACGACCAGTTGGACGTGGACTGTTTTTTGGACTTGCGAAAGTACTGGCCAAACAGCTGGGCCA
The DNA here is from genome assembly GCA_000335715.1 of beta proteobacterium L13. Classification (GTDB taxonomy): domain Bacteria; phylum Pseudomonadota; class Gammaproteobacteria; order Burkholderiales; family Chromobacteriaceae; genus Vogesella. The sequence continues at coordinate 36,205 of AMYZ01000001.1, read as the reverse complement.
CCGCCTGCACCGCGCCAATGGTCAGGCGCTTGTCCTCGCACTGGAACAGATTGCCCAGGTCCAGCAGGTTCAGGTCGGTCACGCCAAAGCGGTTTTTCAGGTGGGCACGGTCCGAGCTCAGGTCAAAGCCTGCCAGCGTCAGGCCGGGGCGCGACAGCAGTGCGGCCAACGGTGCCGGCATCGGGCCTTCGCCCAGCGGGAACAGCCAGCCATGGTCGGCGCTGGCCAGCTGCACCAGATGCGGCCCGGTAGGCTTCTGGCCCTTATGGAAGGTTGGCCGCGACTCGGTATCAAAACCCAGTACGTCGTGCGCCTGCAGGGCCGCAACGGCGGCCAAGAGGCCAGCTTCGTCTTGCACCAGGGTGATCTGCGATAGCGTCAAACCGGCAAACGGCGGCAGCGCCTTGATTTCGTCTTTGGGGAGATGGCGGGTAATTTTCATGGCCGTAACAGTACCAAAGCACAGCAGGCTTTGGCCACGAAAACCACCACAAAAACCATCAAACACAGCCGGTACCGGTAGCTGAGGCCTGTACGTTTGCCACCCCAAAAAACAAAAAGCCGCCCAAACGGGCGGCTTGCGGCCAATTATTACGCTCAGGCGGACAACTCCAGCATCAGTTTGTTGATGCGCTTCACGAATGCGGCCGGGTCTTCCAGCTTGCCGCCTTCGGCCAGCAGCGCCTGGTCGTACAGCACATTGGCCAGGTCTTCACGACGGCCGTCGTCAGACTCGCTAGCCAGGCGTTTTACCAGCACGTGCTCGGGGTTGATTTCCAGCGTGGGCTTGGCGCCTTCCGGTACCGGCTGGCCGGCGGCTTTCAGCATGCGCTCCAGGTGGGCGCTCATGTCCTGCTCGCCTACCACCAGGCAGGCCGGGCTGTCGGTCAGGCGGGCGGTGGCGCGCACGTCCTTCACGCGCTGACCCAGCGCTTTCTGTACCAGCTCCACTACCGGCTTGGCGGCTTCTTCCACTTGCTTCTGCGCTTCTTTGTCGGCGTCGTCTTCCAGTGCGCCCAGGTCCAGCGCGCCTTTGGCCACCGATTGCAGCTTCTTGCCGTCGAACTCGGTCAGCGAGCCGGTGACCCACTCGTCCACGCGGTCGGTCAGCAGCAGCACTTCCACGCCCTTCTTCTTGAACACCTCCAGATGCGGGCTATTGCGCGCAGCAGACAGGGTGTCGGCGGTGATGAAGTAGATCTTGTCCTGACCTTCCTTCATGCGGCCAACGTAGTCAGCCAGCGATACGGCAGGTACGTCGCCTTCGCTCGCGGTGGACACAAAGCGCAGCAGCTTGGCGATGCGGTCTTTGTTGCCAAAGTCTTCACCCACGCCTTCTTTCAGCACCTGGCCGAATTCTTTCCAGAAGTCAGCGTATTTCTCTGGCTGGTTAGCCGCCAGGTCGTCCAGCAGGCCCAGCACTTTCTTCACGCAGCCAGCGCGGATGGCGTCGATGTCTTTGGATTCCTGCAGGATTTCACGCGATACGTTCAGCGGCAGGTCGTTGCTGTCGATCACGCCACGCACGAAGCGCAGGTACTGCGGCATCAGCTTGTTGCTGTCTTCCATGATGAACACGCGGCGCACGTACAGCTTCACGCCCTGCTTGCGGTCGCGGTCCCACATGTCGAACGGGGCGCGCGACGGGATGTACAGCAGCTCGGTGTACTCCTGGCGGCCTTCGACGCGGGCGTGGCTCCAGGCCAGCGGGTCGGTGAAGTCGTGGGCAACGTGCTTGTAGAACTCTTTGTACTGCTCTTCGGTAATGTCGTTCTTGCTGCGCGCCCACAGTGCGGAGGCTTCGTTCACGGTTTCAAAGTCATCGCTGACGATGACTTCGCCGTTTTCGCCGTAGCTGTTGCCCTTTTTCATCTCGATAGGAATCGAGATGTGGTCAGAATAGGTACGCACGATGCGCTTGAGCGACCAGTCGTTGAGGAACTCTTCGTTGCCCTCTTTCAGGTGCAATACGATCTCGGTACCACGCGCGGCTTTTTCCACTTGCTCCAGGGTAAAGTCGCCCTCGCCGGCCGACTCCCAGCGCACGCCTTCGCTGGCGGCGGCACCGGCGCGGCGGGTGGTCAGCGAGACTTTGTCGGCCACAATAAAGGCGGAGTAAAAGCCCACGCCGAACTGGCCGATCAGGTTGGCGTCTTTTTTCGCGTCGCCGGACAGCTGCTCGAAGAAGGCCTTGGTACCCGACTTGGCGATGGTACCAATGTTGGCGATCACTTCGTCACGGCTCATGCCGATGCCGTTGTCGGTAATGGTGATGGTCTTGGCATCGCTGTCTACCGCGATGCGGATTTTCAGATCGGGGTCGTTCTCGAACAGGGCCGCATTGTTCAGGCCCTCGAAACGCAGCTTGTCGGCCGCATCGCTGGCGTTGGAAACCAGCTCACGCAGGAAGATCTCCTTGTTGGAGTACAGGGAGTGGATCATCAGCTTCAAAAGCTGTTTGACTTCGGTCTGAAAACCCAGGGTTTCTTTCTGTGCGCTCATAGTGTCTATCTGTGAGGTTAACAACGGTAGGCATTAAATAAGGCCGCCAGCGGCAATTTCAATACCATGTTGGCCGCATTGCCATTGCAGCATTTTGGACACGCCATCACGAACTCTTGGCCTGCCCAGCTTAATTCTGCATAAAAGCTATAAAAGCGTGGCGTAATATGAAATAGACCCCTGATGAATGGAAGGCTGCCATGCATAGCATCAAGGCAAGACTGCTGATCTGGATCCTGTTTGCCCTGCTGCTGGTGCTGGGCGCAACCGGCTTGGCATCCTATCGCAGTACTCAGGCGCAAGAGGAGCAGGACTATCTGGCACTGAAAGACGGCCTGAAACAGCGGCTGGCCCTGTCGCTGCCGCACGGTGTGTGGCAGCTGGACGACGAGTTCATCCGCCTCACCCTGGATGCCGAACTGGAATCCATGGCCGTGTTGGGCATGCGGGTAGAAGGAGACGCGGGCCTTTACCTTGGCCGCCAGAACATGCCCGATGGCCGCGTGGTGAACCTGAAAAAAGACGAGCAGCTCAAGAGCGACGAAACCTTGGTGCTGCCCGTGCTCTACCAGCAGCGCGACAACCTGGGCTCGATTACCGTTTACCTGTCGCGCGCGCGCATCAATAACCGCCTGGAAAGCGAACTATTGCGCCTGGGCATGCAGGCATTACTGGTAGCGGTAAGCCTGTCCATCATTCTGGTTCTGTTGCTGCGCAGCTATGTGTTCTCCCCCATCAAGGAACTGCACGCGGCGCTGCTGCGCGCATCACAACTGGAAAGCAACGAAAGCATCTTGCTGCCCGAGGCGCGGTTTTCCGAATTTTCCGAGCTGGTGCATGGCGTTAACGCCATTACCCAGAAAGTGAGCAACGAGCTGGAACGTCGCCGTGACGCCGAATCCTACGCGCTGGAAGAAAAAGAACGCGCCGAAGGTGCCTACCAGCAGCTGGTCGAAACCCAGGACACGCTGATCCGCACCGAGAAACTGGCCTCCCTGGGCGGGCTGGTGGCCGGCGTGGCACATGAAATCAACACCCCGGTGGGCATTACCCTGACGGCGGCCTCGCATTTGTCGCTCTCTACCCAGCAAATCGTCAGCCAGTTTTCCAGCGGGCAAATCAAGAAAAGCGAGCTGCAGGACTACCTGCATACCGCCGAAGAATCTTCGGCACTGATTCTGAGCAATGCCGAACGTGCGGCCAACCTGATTCACAGCTTCAAGCAAGTGGCCGTAGACCAGACCAGCGAAGCGCGCCGCACCTTCGACCTGAACGAGTACCTGCACGAGGTCATTACCAGCCTGCGGCCCAAACTGCGCCGTACCCACACACAGGTGGAAATCGACTGCCCGGCAGGGCTGGACATGGACAGCTACCCCGGTGCACTGTCCCAGGTGGTGACAAACTTGGTGATGAATGCCTTGCTGCATGCCTATGATGAAGAACAGGAAGGCACTATCCTGATAAAAGCCGACGCCATGTCATCACAAAAAGTGCGGCTTGTGGTCAGCGACGATGGCAACGGGATACCCAGGGAAAACCTGGAGCGCATCTTCGAGCCTTTCTTTACCACCAAGCGTGGCAATGGCGGCAGTGGCTTGGGGTTGCACATCGTATTCAACATCGTCTTCAAACGCCTGGGGGGCAATATCAATGTGGATAGCATGGTGGGTGAGGGGACCCGCTTTACATTGACCCTGCCCTGCGTGGCACCAGAACAACAAGCGTAAGGAACCAGTATGAGCGAGCTCACCGACAACAACGACTGGCTGCTGGACGACCAGGACACACCGCAACCGGACACCCCGCTGCGCCGGCCCTGGAATGTACTGATCATCGATGATGAAAAAGACGTACACAGCGCCACCCGGCTAGCCATCAAGGACCTGCGCTACAAAGAGCGCCCGCTGGCGCTATTGAGTGCCTACAGCGCGGCAGAAGGCTACCGCATCCTGCAACAGCAGCCCGACATTGCCCTGATCCTGCTGGACGTGGTGATGGAAACCGACGATGCCGGCCTGCGCCTGGTAGAGCGCATCCGCAATGAGCTGGGCAATACCGTATCGCGTATCGTGCTGCGTACCGGCCAGCCTGGCCAGGCACCCGAGCAGGAAGTCATCCTCAATTACGATATCAACGACTACAAAACCAAAACCGAACTGACGGTGCAAAAGCTGTTTACCACCGTCATTGCCTCGCTGCGCGCCTATGAAAACCTGGTCGCCATCGAAAAAAACCGCCAGGGCCTGTCCAAAATACTGGAGGGTGCCAGCGACCTGTACCGGCTACGTTCGCTCAAGGAGTTTGCCTCCGGGGTACTCAAGCAGATCAGCGCCATCCTGGATGTGGGCACCGACGGCGTGCTATGCATGGAAAACACCCATCACGGTGGCCGGCCGGAGCTGGAAGTACTGGCCGCCACCGGTGCATTCGAATCGCTGTTGAACAAGAACGATAGCGCCATTGCCCAGCAATTCCCCGAATTGCACACCGCCATCAAAGAAGCCCTCGGCAGCAAAAGCAACGTCTACCGCCACCCTTTGGACATCCTGTATATCTCGTCGCAGAACGGGCGTGAATTCGTGGTGCACTTCTCGCCGCCCTGGCCGCTGGAAGACGTGGAGCGTAGCCTGCTGGAGGTGTACTGCCAGCGCATCTCCTCTGCCTACGACAACCTGTATCTGTACTCGCAGCTGATCAGCTCACAAGAGGCCACCGTGGTGGCGCTGGCCGACCTGGCGGAATTCCGCGATACCGATACCGGCGAGCACGTACTGCGTGTGCAGCTGCTCAGCGATGCCATCGCCACCGAGCTACAGTGCATGGGGGTCTACGAGCAAGACCTCACTCCACGCTTCATGGACATGATAGGCATGGCCAGTATCCTGCACGATGTGGGCAAGGTTGGCACACCCGACCATATCCTGTTCAAGCCCGGCCGGCTGGACCCGGAAGAGCGCCGCATCATGGAGCAACACGCCACCATTGGTGCCAACATCCTGCGCAAGGCCAGCACCATGGTAGAGGGCATCAGCTACCTGTCCATGGGGGCCGATATTGCTGGCGGCCACCACGAGTACTTTGACGGCAGCGGCTACCCGCACCAGCTCAAAGGGCAGGACATTCCGCTATCGGCGCGTATCGTGGCGGTAGTGGACGTATTCGATGCCCTGCTGCACAAACGCCCTTATAAAGAGCCCTGGCCACTGCAAGAGGTGCTGGACTACATCAGCGGGCGTGCCAATACACAGTTCGACCCGCATGTGGTCAACGCCTTGCTGCAGCTAGTGAAAGACAGGCGCCTGCCAGCGCCCTTGCTGGGGCCGCTGGAAAACCGCTAAGCAAACAGCGGGCATGAAAAAAGGCGGGGAAACTCCCCGCCTTTTCTTATGGCAACACGCGCAGGATCAGGCGCCCAGTGCCGCCAGTACGGTATCGCGTACCGACTCTACCGCCTGGGTACCGTCGATCTTCACGTACTTCGGTGCCTTGGCATCGCCGGATGCGGCCATTTGCGAGTAGAAACCTACCAGCACTTCGGTTTGCTCGTGATATACGTCCAGGCGCTTTTTCACGGTCTCGGCCTTGTCATCGTCACGCTGTACCAGCGGCTCGCCGGTTTCGTCGTCCACGCCTTCCGCTTTTGGCGGGTTGTATTTCACGTGGTAGGTACGGCCGGAAGCCACGTGTACGCGGCGGCCGGACATGCGGTCGATGATGTTTGCGTCCGGCACATCGATCTCGACAACGTAGTCGATATCCACGCCGGCTTCTTTCATGGCTTCGGCTTGCGGGATGGTGCGCGGGAAACCGTCAAACAGGAAACCGTTTGCGCAATCCGCCTCGGCGATACGCTCCTTCACCAGGCCGATAATGATGTCGTCGCGTACCAGGCCACCTGCGTCCATGATCTGTTTCGCTTCCACACCCAGCGGGGTACCAGCTTTGACTGCTGCACGCAGCATGTCGCCAGTGGAGATTTGCGGAATACCGAACTTTTCCTTGATGTAGTTTGCCTGGGTGCCTTTACCAGCGCCCGGAGCGCCCAACAGAATCAACTTCATCGTTTACTCCCATCATTCACTTGTTGTGTTATTCGGAAAGGTTGGCCGCAACGATGGCTCGTACGCGGGCCAGGTCTTCCGGCGTATCCACGCCGGCTGGCGGCGCATCGGCCACACATTCAACCGCAATGTCAAAACCGTGCCACAGCATGCGTAGCTGCTCCAGCGCCTCGAACTGCTCTAGCGGCGCGGGGGCCAGCTGGCTGTAGGTATGCAGCAGGCTGGCACGGTAGGCATACATGCCGATGTGGCGGTACACCGGCAAGCCGGCCGGCAGGGTGCTGCGGTCGGCTGCGAAGGCGTCGCGGGCAAACGGGATGGCAGCGCGGCTGAAATACAGCGCCCGCCCCTGTTTGTTTAGCACGACCTTCACCACGTTCGGGTTGAACATGTCTTCTGCGCTATGGATGGCGTGCGCCAGCGTCGCCATAGGCAGCGCGCCATCCTGCATTTGTGCGGCCAGCGCGTCGATCAGCGCCGGGTCGATCAGCGGCTCGTCGCCCTGTACATTGACCACGACCGCATCGTCCGGCAGCGCCAGCAGGCTGGCCACTTCGGCCAGACGGTCGGTGCCGCTGGGGTGGTCGGCACGGGTCAGCACCACCTCCACGCCGTGCGCGCGGCAGGCGTCCACAATGCGCGGGTGGTCGGTGGCCACGATCACGCGGCTGGCGGCAGACTGTGCAGCGCGCTCGGCCACACGTACCACCATCGGTTTACCGCCGATATCGGCCAGCGGCTTTTCCGGCAAGCGGCTGGACGACAGCCGTGCCGGAATCACCACCAGGAAGCCGCTCATTGCACTTCTTCCTCGGGGGCCAGCTCGCGGGCTTCGCTTTCCAGCATCATGGGGATGCCATCACGGATAGGGTACGCCAGGCGGTCGCCCTTGCAGATCAGTTCCTGCTTGGCCTTGTCCAGCTGCAGCGGGCCTTTGCACAGCGGGCAAACCAGAATTTCAAGAAATTTTGCGTCCATTTGTTTCTTTCAGTCGGGACAGTATCCACGGGGCCAGATCGGGCTCCAGCCGCGCGGCCACGGGCAGAATCCATAGTCTAGCATGATTGACGCACTGCAACTTGACCGCGTCCTTGGCGGTCACGATCACGGCGTCGGCATCCTGCGGCAGGTCGGTCTCCGCTAGCGGGTGGTGGTCTGGCAGGGCGATGCTGCGCTGCAAGGTCACACCCAGGCGCCGCAGGGTGTCAAAAAAGCGTTGCGGGTTGCCGATACCGGCCAGCGCCACCACGCGCTCCGCGGCAAAGTCCTGCGCCTGGCGCGTGTCGGCAGGGTTGGCCGCACGGTAAAACGCGCCCGGCGCCAGCGTCTGGCGAAAACAGGGCACCCCAGGCGGCAACGATAGCCGGCTGGCGTCGCCACCATTTACCACGATAGCGTCCACGCTGCGCAAACGCGCGGCTGGCTCGCGCAAGGGACCTGCCGGCAACAGGTGGCCGTTACCCAGGCCACGCTCGCCATCCAGCACCGCAATTTCCAGCGCCCGCCCCAAGGCGTAGTGCTGCAAACCGTCGTCACTCAGGATCAGCGCCAGGTCAGGGTGCTGCTGTAACAGCAGCCGTGCGGCAGCAATCCGGTCACGCCCTACCGCTACCGGCGCACCCGTCGCGGCCAACAGTAGCGGCTCGTCGCCGACCAGGCTGGCCGGCGTCCGGGCCGACACCAGCGTGGGGCTGGTGTGACTGCCACCGTAACCGCGGCTGATCACCCCTACCCTCACCCCCAGAGCGGCAAAGTCGCGCAGCAGGCTTTCGGTCAGTGGCGTCTTGCCGACACCGCCCACATTGATATTGCCGATGATGACCACCGGCACCGGCAAGGTGGTAACGGTTTTCAGGCCGCAGCGATACAGCAGCCGGCGCAGTGCGGCCAACAGTGCAAACAGCCCTTCGGGCAAGGCCAGAAGGGCTGTCATCCACCAGACAGGGCGGTACCAGTGCCGTTCCAGCCTGCTCACGGCGCCACCGACTGGGTAGAGAAGGTCAGCTGGCTCAGCCCGGCAAAGCGCGCGGCCTCCATCACCGACACCACGGACTGGTGCGTGGCCTGGGCATCGGCGCTGATGATCACCACCGGGTTCTGCTTGCCGCTGGACAGGGTTTTCAGCAGCGTGCTCAGTGCCGCTACCGACTTGTCTGCCGGGCGGCTACCGTTTACGCGGTACTCCCCATCCCGGCTCACCTCTACACGCAGTTCGGCGCTTTTCTTTTCTTCGGCCTTGCCTTCGGCCTGCGGCAGGCTGACCTGCAACTCGGAAAAACGCGAGTAGGTGGTGGTCACCATCAGGAAGATCAGGATGACCAGTAGCAGGTCGATCAACGGAATGAAGTTGATTTCCGGCTCTTCACGATGGCCACGACGTCGAAAGTTCATGCCAGCTCCTAGTCGCCGTGGCGGTCGCCGTGAATGGCCTCAACCAGGCGCACCGCCTGGGCTTCCATTTCCACCAGGAAATCATCCACGCGGGCGCGGAAGTGGCGGTAGAAAATCATGCTGGGGATCGCCACCACCAGGCCAAATGCGGTGTTGTACAGCGCCACCGAAATACCATGCGCCAGCACGCGCGGGTCGGTGCCGGCAGGCGATTGCGAACCGAAGATCTCGATCATGCCGATAACGGTACCCAGCAGGCCCAGCAACGGTGACATGGCAGCAATGGTGCCCAGCGTAGTCAGGTAGCGCTCCAGTTCGTGCGCCACGATCCGGCCCTCGTCCTCGATGGCCTCTTTCATGACGTCGCGCGACGCGTTCACCTGGCGCAGCCCGGCAGCCAGCAGGCGGCCCAAGGGCGAGTGCCCGCGCAGTTCGGTTACCATGTCGCGGCTGGCACCACCACGGCGTAGCTGTTGCAGGGTTTGCGCCAGCAGCCCTTTGGGTACCACCAGCGCGGCACGCAGGCTGTAAAAGCGCTCGATGGTGATAGTGAGGGAGATAATGGAAGCAATGATGATGGTCCAGATCGGCCAGCCAGCGGCTTCAATGATAGACAGCACGAGGGGATTCTCCCTTGATTGAGCAAGCGTTAAACTTTATCGGGTAGGCGGCAGCGGCGCAACACGATTGCATCACCGCCCGCAGATGAGACATTGTCCCAAGTTCTGGTGCTAAGTGTCGATTTTTTCTAGGCTTTTACCAAACATCCACAAAAGCTGTGGATAACCCTGTGGATGAAGCTGGTGCAACGGCCTATCCCCTTGTAAAAACAAGCCTGCTGCCACATTGCACACAAATTACGCCACCACAGTAAGTCATTGTTTTTAAAAGTTTTTGATTTTTTCAATTTACCCCACCGCACGCTGCATGCATAAGCAATCAGCCTGCTTTTGTTTTACTGCCCTCTGTGGATGACTTGACAAGCATGTTTTTCGGCGCATCACAAAACGACGTCATCAGCGTCAGCTCTCTGAACCGTATGGCCCGCGACCTGCTGGAGAGCGGCCTGCCGCCCATGTGGATAGGCGGCGAAATTTCCAACCTGACACTGGCCGCCTCCGGCCATGGCTATTTCTCGCTGAAAGACGCCGGGGCGCAAGTACGTTGCGTGATGTTCCGTAACAAGTTGGCCGCATTGGGTTTTCGCCTGCAAGAGGGCATGCAGGTAGAGCTGCGCGGCACGGTAACCCTGTACGAAGCCAGGGGCGATTACCAGATCAACGTAGACAGCATGCGCTCGGCCGGCCTGGGCCGCCTGTACGAGGCGTACGAGCGGCTGAAGGCGCAGCTGGAAAAAGAAGGATTGTTCGACAATCAGCGCAAGCAGACACTACCCGATCACCCACGCCGGGTGGGTGTCGTCACCTCCCCCGCCGCCGCCGCCCTGCGCGACGTGGTTACCACGCTGCGCCGGCGCATGCCGTCCATCGAAGTGATTCTCTACCCCTGCCAGGTACAGGGCCAGACTGCGGCGCAGCAGATTGCCGCCGCCATCGCCGCGGCCAACCTGCGCCAGGAAGTAGACGTGCTGATCGTATGCCGTGGCGGTGGCAGCATCGAAGACCTGTGGGCCTTTAACGAAGAGCCGGTGGCCCGTGCCATTGCCGCCAGTACCCTGCCCGTAGTCAGCGGCGTGGGGCACGAAACCGACTTTACCATTGCCGACTTCGTGGCCGACCGCCGCGCCCCTACCCCCACCGCCGCCGCCGAGATGGTATCGCCCAGCCGCGAGGCCATGCAGCAAAGCCTTGACCTGACGCGCCGCCACCTGGCACGCGCCCTGGGCCGCCTGCTCACCGACAAAAGCCAGCGCCTGGACTACCTGGCGCGGCGCCTGCAACACCCAGGCGACAAGCTGCGCCGCCAGCAAGCCAGCCTGCAACAGCTGCAAGCCCGCCTGCAACGCAGCCTGCAACAAGGCCTGCAGCAGCGCGGCTGGCGCATTGGCAGCCTGCAACACCGCCTGCAACGGCAGCGGCCCGATATCCGCCGCCAGCAAGCCGGGCTACAGCACCAGGCACAAGCCCTGCAGGCCACCATCCACCAGCGCCTGGCACACAGCAGGCTGGCGCTGGGCCGGCTGGAGGCTACCCTGCTGGCCATGAACCCGGAAGCGGTACTGGCCCGTGGCTACGCCATCGTGCAAAACGCCGCAGGCCAGGTGGTACGCTCGCCAGGCGAGCTGCAATACGGCGAGCATGTGCAGATCCATCTGGCCGAGGGCATCACAGGGGCGCGCATCGAGCCACTGCACGGCACGCAGAGCGAACTACCGTTCTAGCCGCAGCCTGGCCACCTGCCCGGTGGCCAGATGCTTGACGCCCTTGGGCAAATTGCCGACGATGGCATGATTCAAACAGACGTTTCACAACACACACATCATGAACCATCGCCTAGCCAAAACCGTATTCAACTTATGGCCCCCGTTCTGGGGTGCCGGTATCAAGGTAGCCCGCATCGCACCAGACTGGAAACAGGTAGAAGTACGCCTGTGCCTGGGCCTGACCAACCGCAACTACGTGGGTGTGCACTTTGGCGGCAGCCTGTACGCCATGACCGACCCATTTTTCATGCTGATGACGCTGAAGAACCTGGGCAACGATTACATCGTGTGGGACAAAGCCGGCCGCGTAGACTACGTCAAGCCAGGCAAGGGTGTGGTTACCGCCCGTTTCCAGCTGCACGACAGCTGGCTGGACGAAGTCCGCCACGCCACCGCGAACGGTGACAAATACCTGCCCGAGCTGGAAGTAGACGTAGTCGACAGCCAGGGCGAGCTGGTAGCCAAGGTGCACAAGACACTATACATACGACGCAAGAAAAACCGTTAAACCCGGCAGTGTGTAACGTGGCGGCTACCAACAGCCGTGCGGCTCGGCGCTGACAGGCAAGGCGCGATACAATACTATTCCTGTCAGACAGCTATGCAGCCTGACCTGCATACCCCACCCGATATTTGCCCGCACGGAAGACATATGAGCAAGGTAACGCCCGTTCTACTGCTGATTCTTGACGGCTTCGGCCACCGCCTGGAAGGCGACGATAACGCCATTCTGGCGGCCAACACCCCGCACTGGGACGCGCTCAAAGCACGTTACCCCTACGGCACGATCGACGCCTCCGAACACAACGTCGGCCTGCCCAGCGGCCAGTTCGGCAATTCCGAAGTGGGCCATCTCAATATCGGCGCGGGTCGCATCGTGCAGCAAGACATCAGCCGCATCGATTGCGATATCGAAGCCGGCACCTTTGCCAGCAACCCTGTCCTGTCGCAGGCCATTGCTACTGCCAAGGCCAACGGCAGCACCCTGCACCTGATGGGCTTGCAGTCCGACGGCGGCGTACACAGCCACGAAAACCATATTTTTGCCCTGATCCGCGCCGCCGAAGCCGCCGGGGTTGGCCGCATTGCCGTGCACGCCTTCCTGGATGGCCGCGACACGCCGCCGCGCAGCGCCGAAATCTACCTGCAGCGCCTGCAGGACGTACTGGCAAGCTGTCCGCACGCCCGCGTGGCCAGCGTCACCGGCCGCTACTGGGCCATGGATCGCGACAAGCGTTGGGAACGCATGGAAGGTGCCTACCGCGCCGTAGTGGAAGGCGAAGGCGAATTCCACGCCGACACCGCCCTGCAAGCGCTGGCCGCCGCCTACGCCCGCGACGAGAACGACGAGTTCGTCAAACCCACCGTGATCGGCGAGCCGCTCAAGATGCTGGATGGCGACGTGGCCGTGTTCATGAACTTCCGTGCCGACCGCGCCCGCCAGCTGACCAGCGCGCTGACCGACCCGGCCTTCGACGGCTTTGCCGTGCGCCAGCCCGAGTTTGCGCTGTACACCAGCCTCACCAGCTACGGCGAAGCCTACAAACACCCGGTGGCCTACGCACCACAAAAAATCAGCAATGGCCTGGGCGAGTACCTGTCCGGCCTGGGGCTGAAACAGCTGCGCATTGCCGAAACCGAGAAATACCCGCACGTCACCTACTTCTTCAACGGTGGCGAAGAGCAGGTTTACCCCGGCGAAGACCGCATCCTGGTGCCGTCGCCGAAGGTAGCCACCTACGACTTGCAGCCGGAAATGAACGCGCCGGAAGTCACCGACAAGATCGTAGCGGCCATCGAAAGCGGCCAGTACGCCGCCATCATCTGCAACTACGCCAACGGCGACATGGTGGGCCACTCCGGTGTATTCGACGCTGCGGTGAAAGCCGTGGAAGCACTGGACACCTGCGTACAACGCTGCGTGGACGCCATGCTGGCAGCCGGTGGCGAAGTACTGATCACCGCCGACCACGGCAACTGCGAGCAGATGTTCGATAACGCCAACCACCAGCCGCACACCCAGCACACCCTGCAAAAAGTGCCGTTCCTGTACGTTGGCCGCACGGCTACCATCAAGGATGGCGGTGCGCTGCGTGATATCGCCCCATCGCTGCTGGCCATGATGGGCATTGAACAACCGGCCGAAATGACCGGCCAATCGCTGATCGAGTTCCAGTGAAAAAGCTGCTGTGCCTGACCCTGCTGGCAGGCGCCGTCAACGCGGCCCCTGCCAGCAAGCCGCTGGATCCTGCTGCCCCGCAGCAGGATCTGCAAAGCGTGCGCAAAGCCATTACCACCCTGCAGCAAGACATTGCGCAGAAAGAAGCCGCACGCCAGCAAACCGCCAGTGCCATCGCGCAATCAGAAGAAGCACTGGAAGCCACCCACGAGGCGCTGAACGCGCTAGAGCAGAAACAGGGCAGCTCCAGCAACCAGCTGGAGCAGTATCAGGCCGAGCTCTTGGGCATCCGCATGAAGGTAGCTGAAACGCGCCAGCGCGTGGGCAAGCTGCTGGCCAGCACCTACAAGCGCGGCCAGCACGACGCCATGAACCTGATGCTGAACCAGGGCGACCCGAACCAGGCCAGCCGCGACCTGACCTACTACACCCATATTTCACGCGCGCAGCAGGAACTGATTGCCAGGCTGCGCGACCAAGAAATTCAGCTGCAGGCCATTACCGAGCGCCTGGAAGACGAGCTGGTACGCCTGGGCCGCATGTCGGCCGAAAAAGTGCAGCAAAAGCGCCGCATAGAAGCCGCCAAGAACCAGCGCCAGGTACAAGTCAGCCAGCTCGATGCCAGCATCCGCGCCCAGCAAACCCGGCTGCAGCAGCTGAAAGAAGACGAAAAACAGCTGACGGTGCTGATCGCACGCATTAATGCCGAAATCGAGCGCCGTCGCCAGGAAGCCATCAAGAAAGCCGCCGCCGCTAAAAAGGCGCGCGAAGAAGCCGCCAGGTTGGCCGCAGAAAAACGCCGCCAGCAGGTGGCCGAGGCCAAGAAACAGGGCAAAAAACCGCCGCCAGAGCCCAAAGCCCCCCCTGTGGAGCGGGTAGACGAAGTGGTAGACGGCAGTGCATCAGGCCGTGCCTTCAAGAGCCTGCAAGGCCGCATGAAGCTGCCGGTATCCGGTGAAATTGCCGGCCGCTTTGGCGCGGCACGCGGTGAAGGCAATAGCTGGAAAGGCCTGTACATCCGCACCGCCCCTGGTACGCCAGTGCGCGTTGTCGCTGATGGCACCGTGGTTTATGCTGACTGGCTGCGTGGCTTCGGCAACGCCATGATTATCGACCACGGTGGCAACTACCTCACCGTGTATACCGGCTTCTCGGCCATGGCCCGTGGTAACGGCGCCGGCGTGAAGGCGGGTGACGTACTGGGTACCAGCGGCACGATGGAAAGCGGCGAAACCGGCCTTTACTTCGAGCTGCGCTATCTGGGCAGACCCATCAATCCACAATCCTGGGCCCGTTAGGCCAGGCGAGACACTGGACCATGACCACACCACGTACACGCAAGATTGCCCTGCTCACCACCGGTGCACTGCTGGGCGGTGCACTGACCCTCAGCGTGCAAGCCTTCGCCGACAAAGGCGAGAGCGTGCTGCCGCTGAATGAAATGCGTACCTTTGTCGAAGTATTTGGCCGCATCAAGCAGGACTACGTCGAGCCGGTAGAAGACAAGAAACTGATCAACGAAGCCATCAAGGGCATGCTGTCCGGCCTGGACCCGCACTCCGACTACTTTGATCCGCAGGCCTTCAAGGAATTCCGCGAAGGTACGCAGGGCGAGTTTGGCGGCCTGGGCATCGAAATCGGCGCCGAAGATGGCCTGGTAAAAGTGGTTGCCCCGATCGAAGACACCCCGGCGCAGAAAGCCGGCATCAAGAGCGGTGACCTGATCGTGAAGATCGACGACACCCCGGTGCGCGGCCTGTCGCTGAACGATGCGGTAAAACGCATGCGCGGCAAACCGGGCACCAAGGTGACCCTGACCATCGCCCGCAAGACCGAATCCAAACCACTGGTGTTCACCCTGACCCGTGCCGTGATCCAGACCAAGAGCGTGAAATCGCGCCTGCTGGAGCCGGGCTTCGGCTATGTGCGGGTGGCCCAGTTCCAGGAACACACGGTAGAAAACTTCGCCCAGGCGCTAAGCGGCCTGTACAAGGACAACAAGGCGCCGCTCAAAGGTATCGTGCTGGATCTGCGCGACGACCCGGGCGGCCTGCTGAACGGTGCGGTGGGCGTATCCACCGCCTTCCTGCCCAAAGACGCGCTGGTGGTGTATACCGAAGGCCGTGTCACCGATGCGCAAATGCGCCTGTACGCCAACAGCAAGTACTACATGCGCGGCAAGGCCACCGACTACTACGCCAAAGCCCCGGCCGAGCTGAAAAACGTACCGCTGGTGGTACTGGTAAACGGCGGCTCGGCGTCTGCTTCCGAAATCGTGGCCGGCGCCCTGCAAGACCACAAGCGCGCGCTGATTGTCGGCACGCAAACCTTCGGCAAGGGCTCGGTACAGTCGGTACTGCCGCTATCCAACGAAGGCGGCATCAAGCTGACCACGGCGCGCTACTTTACGCCTAGCGGCCGCTCCATCCAGGCCAAAGGCATTACACCGGACATCATTGCCGAAGATGGCAGCGAAGCCAGCGGCCTGCGCATCCGCGAAGCCGACCTGGAAAAACACCTGAGCAACCCCGCCGGTGAAGATGCCACCCCGGCTGCCAAGCCTGCCGCAAGCAAAGCAGCCACACCGGCAGCCAAGCCTGCAGCCAAAGCCGCGGACGATGACAGCAAGCCGGTTGACACCCAGCTCAATCAAGCCTTGAATGTATTGAAAGTTCAGCAAATCCTGCTGAAAAAAGCAGGTAACTAGCGGGCATGCATGGCGTGCCCTGTCGGGGGTACGCCATGCCGGGCACCGATCACTTCAAATGCCGCATGCTCAAGCTGGCCAAGCCGGAGCAGACCCACCGTGCGGCCAACTTGCTGGCTGAGGCTTTCGGTATCCGAACCCGCGCCGATGCGCAAAGCGGCCACCTCACCCTGCTGTACACCCTGCCACAGCACTCGCTTTTACAGCTGGTGCACCACCTGGAACAAGCAGGCATTGCCCTGGCCCGCCACCCCATCCACCGCCTGCAGTGCCAGCTAGCTTGCTACTGCGAGCAAGTGCAGCTGGACAACCTGCAGTGCCCGCCGCAGGCCACCAAAGGGCGCGAAGCGTTTTCGCAAATTTACCAGCAGCACCCGCACGGAGACCGCGACGACACCCCCGAGGAGCTGCGGCTGGAAAAATAGCCTGCGGCCAACCCTGGCAGCTGTAACACGGCCGCCATATCAGCCTGCCGGCATTCCTGCTAATCTTGCGTTTTTCCGGCCTCTGCTGTTGGAGCTGTGCATGCTGCATCCCGATTTTGTGCTGGCTTTCCGTGAAGCTGCACCTTACATCAACAATTTTCGCGGCAAGACCTTTGTTATTGCCATTAATGGCGAATGCCTGGCACGCGGCAACCTGTACGGCCTGGCGCAAGACATCAACCTGCTGGTTAGCCTGGGGGTGCGCATTGTGCTGGTGCACGGCGCCCGCCCGCAGATCGAAGAACAACTAAGGCTGCGCGGTACGCCACCACAGTTCCACCATGGCCGCCGCGTGACCGATGCGCTCACCATGGAAGCCGTCAAATCGGCGGTAGGCGGCCTGCGCCACGACCTGGAAGCGTTCATGTCCATGGGCATGCCCAATTCACCCATGCACGGTGCCTGCCTGCGCGTCGCCGGCGGCAACTTTGTCACCGCCCAGCCGCTGGGCGTGATCGACGGCGTAGACATGCAGTTCAGCGGCCGTGTGCGCAAGATCGACACCCTCGCCATCAACAAACGGCTGGACCTGGGCGAGCTGGTACTGATGTCGCTGATCGGCTACTCGCCCACCGGCGAAGCGTTCAACATGACCATGGAAGAAGTGGCCTGCCAGACGGCTATCGAACTGAAAGCGGAAAAGCTGATTTTCATGGTGCAAAGCGATGGCCTGGTAGATGCCGACGGGATCCTGCACAGCGCCATTTCGGCAGAACAGGCCGAGACCATTTTCCAGCGCGGCATCGATAGCGACGAGGTTCGCGTGAGCCTGCCCTACGCCATCCGCGCCACGCGCGAAGGCGTGGTGCGCTCGCACCTGGTGAGCCACAACGAAGATGGCGCCCTGCTGGTGGAGCTGTTTACCGACTTTGGCACCGGCACCATGATCGCGCGCGACTCGCTGGTGAAAGTACGCGAAGCCAGCATAGAAGACGTCGGCGATATCCTGGCGCTGATCCGCCCGCTGCAAGAACAAGGCATCCTGATCAAGCGCAGCCGCGAACACCTGGAAATGCAGATACGCCAGTACGCGGTACTGGAGCACGACGAGCGCATTTACGGCTGCGTGGCCATGCTGCCGTTCCACGAGGACGGCATGGCCGAGCTGGCGTGCCTGGCCATCAGCCAGGAACGCCGCAACGCCGGTTTTGGCGACCGCCTGCTGAAATACGTCGAAGAACAAGCCCGGCTGTGCGGCCTGAAAAAAGTGTTCATCCTCACCACGCAAACGGCACACTGGTTTGCCGAACGCGGCTTCCAGCCAGCAACGGTAGACGATCTGCCCGCGGTGCGGCGCGAGCTGTACAACCACAACCGCCGCTCCAAAGTGCTGATCAAGCCACTGGCGGCTTGATCTGGCGCAGCATCCACACTGCGCGCACGGTTGGTTACCCGTCATCTCTGTGACACAATTACTGGCTATCGTGTCTCAACTATTGCAAGGAATGCATCATGGCAAGAATGGTCAACTGCGTTAAGCTCGGTCGCGAAGCCGAAGGTATGGATTTCCCGCCCCTGCCCGGCGCGCTGGGTCAGCGTGTTTTCGCCGACGTCTCCAAAGAAGCCTGGCAAGGCTGGCTGCGTTACCAGACCATGCTGATCAACGAAAACCGCCTGAGCCTGGCCGATGCCCGCGCCCGCCAGTACCTGGCTGCGCAGCTGGAAGCCTACTTCTACGGCCAGGGTGCCGACCAGGTTGCCGGCTTTACCCCGCAGCCGTAACAGGACAGCCCTCTTTCGAGGGCTTTTTTTGCCTCACCCTTTATCAAAGAAGCATTAATCATGTCCATGCCACACGACAATCTGCTAAACCGCGAGCTGGGTTTGCTCGAATTCAACCGCCGCGTCATGGCGCAAGCGGAAGAAGAATACCTGCCGATTCTGGAGCGGTTGAAGTACCTGTGCATCGTTTCGTCCAATATGGACGAGTTCTACGAAGTACGCGTGGCCTGGCTGAAAGATGCAGCACAAAATACCCCGGAACGCATCCTGGCAGATGGCAGCACCCCGGCCGAAGCGCTGGCGAAGGTGTCGGCCGCGGCACACGACCTGGTGCGCGAACAATACCGCCTGCTGCGCGAGGAAATCTTTCCGGCACTGCGTGCCGACAACATCATTTTCTTGCGCCGTAACGAATGGGACGCGGCGCAAAAAGCGTGGATCAGCGACTATTTCTTCCGCGAGCTGATGCCTATCCTCACGCCTATCGGCCTGGACCCGTCGCACCCCTTCCCGCGCCTGCTCAACAAGAGCCTGAACTTTATCGTAGAGCTGGAAGGCGCAGACGCCTTCGGCCGCGAATCCGGCATTGCCATCGTGCAAGCGCCGCGTATCCTGCCGCGCGTTATCAAGCTACCGGCCGAGTTGGCCGCAGACGGCGCCGATACCTTTGTGTTCCTGTCGTCCATCCTGCACTCGCACGTGCAGGAGCTGTTCCCCGGCATGCTGGTAAAAGGCTGCTACCAGTTCCGCGTCACACGTGACAGCGATTTGTCGGTGGACGATGACGACGTAAAAAACCTGCGTACCGCGCTGCAGGGCGAGCTGCGCCAGCGCCAGTACGGCGATGCCGTACGCCTGGAGATTGCCGACACCTGCCCGGCACACATGGAAGAATTCCTGCTGAACACCTTTGCCCTGCAAAAGCACGACGTGTTCCGCGTAGATGGCCCGGTGAACCTGGTGCGCCTGATGCAGGTGCCCGACTTTGTCGACCGCCCGGAAACCAAGTTCGCCCCGTTCCAGGCCTCGCTGCCGGACATCCTGGAAAAGAAAACCCCGCTGTTTGACGCCATCCGCAAGGGTGACATGCTGCTGCACCACCCGTTCCAGACCTTCCAGCCGGTAATCGACCTGCTCACCCAGGCCGCCAGCGACCCGGCTGTGGTGGCCATCAAGATGACGGTATACCGTACCGGCACCGACTCGGTACTGATGGAATCTCTGATTGCCGCCGCCCGCGCCGGCAAGCAGGTGACCGTGGTGGTAGAGCTGATGGCACGCTTTGACGAAGAAGCCAATATCAGCTGGGCCACCCGCCTGGAAGACGCTGGTGCCCACGTGGTGTACGGCGTGTTCGGCTACAAGATCCACGCCAAGATGCTGCTGGTGGTGCGCCGCGAAGAAGGCCAGCTGCGCCGCTACGTGCACCTGGGTACCGGCAACTACCACCCGCGCACCGCCCGCCTGTATACCGACTTTGGCCTGATGACCTGCAACGAGGAAATCGCCACCGACGTGAACGACCTGTTCGTGCAGATTACCGGCCTGGGCCGCGCCGGCGAGCTCAAGCACCTGTACCAGTCGCCGTTTACCCTGCACAACATGATCACCACCGCGATCGACCGCGAAATCGAGCACGCCCAGGCCGGCAAACCGGCGCAGATCATTGCCAAAATGAACGCGCTGCTGGAGCCACAGGTGATCCGTGCGCTATACCGCGCCAGCCAGGCCGGTGTGAAAATCACCCTGATCGTGCGTGGCGTGTGCGCGCTGCGCCCTGGCGTAGAGGGGCTGTCGGAGAACATCTCGGTGCGTTCCATCGTTGGCCGCTTCCTGGAGCACACCCGCGTGTTCTACTTCTACAACGACAAGGCAGAAAACCTGTTCATTTCCAGCGCCGACTGGATGGGCCGCAACTTCTTCCGCCGCATCGAGACCTGCGTGCCGATTCTGGACACCAAGCTCAAGCGCCGCGTGATCCGCGAAGGCCTGAAGGTGTATCTGGAAGACAATACCAACGCCTGGGAAATGCAGCAGGATGGCAGCTACCGCCGCCGCGTCGCCCGTGGGAAAGGCCGCTGCGCGCAGGATATCCTGCTGCAGGAATACACTGGCTAAACCCCGCCGCCAGGTTGGCCGCATACGGCGCCCCCGGAACTTCCGGCGGCGCCGTTTTACTTAGCAAGGTCACCTTCAAGGAGTAAACATGGCTTTCGACTGGAGCTGGGCCGGCTACGCGCTGGCCATCATCATGATGCTGGCCGGGCTGGCCGGCACGATCTACCCTGCCCTACCCGGCCTAGCGCTGCTGGGCGGCGGCATGCTGCTGGCGGCCTGGCTGGGCGACTTTGCCAGCGTGGGCAGCACGGCTTTGATCATTATCGGCGTGCTGGCCGTACTGGGCATGATGATGGAAAACCTGGCCGGCTTTCTGGGTGCCCAAAAAAGCGGCGCCAGCCGCCAGGCACTGATCGGTGCCTTTATCGGCGGGCTGGTGGGCATGTTTCTGGGCTTGGTGGGCGCCATCATCGGACCCATCGTCGGTGCCGTCATCGGCGAGCTGCAGGCGCGCCGCTCGCTGCAGCAAGCGGGCAAAGTGGGCATCGCCACCTTCATCGGTTTTCTGGCTGGCACCGTCATCAAGATCGCCTGCGCCTTTGCCATGCTGGCCGTATTTGTCGCCGCACTGGTTTTCTGACACCCGCCACGCGACAGCATTGGACAGCCAGATAGCAGCCGAGCACAATTGAACGTCATCAGCCTTCATCCCTGACCTGGCGCGCCCGACGGCGAGCGGGTCATGGGGATTGGCCATCAGCAATGGGTAAAGCGCGATGAACGACAAAGCATTCGGCAAGCGGCTGGCGGAAGAATCCAAGCGCTGGCAACAAGCAGGCTGGCTTAGCACAGAGGGCCGGCAAGCCATTCTGGCAGATGTCGCTACGCGGCAAAGCCGCCTCGGCTGGCCTGGCGGGCTGGCGCAGATGGGGGCGCTGCTTCTGGGTATCGGCGTGCTGAGCTGGTTTGCTGCGAACTGGGACGCCATCAGCAAACCGGGCAAGCTTCTTGTCATATTTCTGGCACTAAGCAGCAGCCATGCAGCGTACGGCGTCAGCATGACCCGCGGGCTGCAAAAGCTGGCGCAGGGCATGGTGGTGCTGTCGGTGTTGCTGTTCGGCGCGGCCATCATGCTGATAGGCCAGCTCTACCACATCGATGCGCACTTCCCGGATGGCATCGCCCTCTGGGCTGCCGGCGGGCTGCTGACTGCAGCCCTGCTACAGTCGCAGCCGGCCATGCTGATCTCGCTAGGGTTGGCCGCACTGTGGACCGGCTACGAGCAGTTCGAATACGCGCAGATGAACTGGCTACTGCCAGGCTACCTGCTGCTGGCCACCCTTGCCGTGCAGCGCCACGGCTGGGCGCTGGCCGCCCGTGGCTGCGCTGCGCTACTACTACTGTGGCTGACAGGCTGGCATGCCCAAGCTTGGCCGCTACTGGATGATGCCCTGCAAGCTCACCTGCGCCTGTTTGCCCTGCAGCTACTGGCGCTGGCAGGTACCTGGGCCATGACCCAAACCAGCCGGCAGCCCTGCATGCGTACTGGCGGCGGCACCTTGCTCGCCGGTGTGCTGGGCGGCACGTTTGCGTTGACGTTTCCCGATTTTGTCTCGGCATCCGGCGAACAAGCCGTGCTGGATCCTCTCTGGTTTGCAGGTCTGCTGGCCAGCGGCAGCCTCTACGCCTTGGGCATGCTGGCATTGGCTCGGCGGCAAACACTTTCGCCGCTGCAGCGCCGTTCCGGCCTGATCTTGGCCACAAGCTTTGCCGTGCTGGTCACCTGCACGGTTATGTTCAGCTATAGCGGCAGCTGGCCTGCACTGTTATGGAATGCCGTTTTCCTTGGCATGATGGGCTGGATGGCCGACGTCGGCATCCGCGAGGGCGACCGGGCCATCATCAACCAGGTTTTCGGCGCCCTGCTGTGCTGGCTGCTGGCGCGCTACGTGGATGCGTTCTGGACGCTGATGGACCGTTCGCTGTTCTTCATGGGCGGTGGCGTCCTGTTGCTGGCAGCAGGCGGTTGGATGGAACGGCGTCGCCGCAGCCTGCTGGCACGCATCCCGACGGAGGAACAGCCATGAGCCTGTGGCAAAAACTCACCCTGCTTTGCGTGCTGCAGCTGCTAGCCCTGGCTGCCATGGTTGCCGACAAGCAGTGGACGCTGCAGACGGGTACCGCCGTGATACTGCCCACCTTGCCGGTAGACCCGCGTTCGCTGTTCATGGGCGATTACGCGCGGCTGAACTACGCCATCAACCGGCTGGCGCTGGATGGCGAACAAGCACTGGGCGGGGACAAGGGCTTTCAGCCGCACGACCGTGTCTGGGTGGCCATCCAGCCCCAGCCAGACGGGGCAAAAGCGCTATCCGTGCACCACCAGCGCAGTGCCATCCCCGCAGGGCAGCTGGCACTGGCTGGCGAGGTGCAGCATATCGACACCCGGCAGGCGCACAATGGCGCCACCCTGCGCACCCTGCAAGTGCGCTATGGCATAGAACAGTATTTTGTGCCGGAAGGTACTGGCCGGCAGATAGAACAACCCCAGGGCGGCGAGAAAGTATCGGTACGGGTAGCCATCGACCAGCGCGGCAAGGCGGGGATTCTGGCGCTGTTGCTGGATGGGCGCGAGCGTTACCGCGAAACCCTGTTCTAGCCCAGCCAGGCCGGATACGCACCAAACAGGCTAGAACGGCACCGGGCTGTGTAGCTGCAACAGCTCGCCGCTGTGCGGGTGGTGCAACTGCAACTCGCAAGCGTGCAGACACAGCCGTGGCATGGCCTGCTGCACAGCGGGTGGCGCGTACAGCGTGTCGCCCAGCATGGGGTGGCCTAGTGCCATCATGTGCACGCGCAGTTGGTGCGTGCGCCCGGTGTGCGGGGTAAGCGATACCCGGCTAGCGTTGCGCACCGTATCGTAAGCCACGACCTGATAGCCGGTGTGCGACGGCTTGCCAGCCTGCAAATCTACCTTTTGCCGTGGCCGCTGCAGCCAGTCGGCCATGAGCGGCAGGTGGATATCGCCCTGCTCCGGCAATAGCTGCCCTGCCACCAGTGCCTGATACGTTTTTTGCACATCGCGCCCGGCAAAGCTGGCCGATAGCTGGCGCTGCATGGCCAGCCCGCGCGCCATCAGCAACAAGCCGGAGGTGGCCATATCCAGCCGGTGCACCACCAGCGCGTCGGGAAAGCGCTGCTGCACGCGCAGGCTCAGGCAGTCTTGCCGCGCCTCGCCCCGCCCCGGTACCGATAGCAGCCCGGCTGGCTTGTCCACCACCAGCAGGTAGTCATCCTGATAGTGCAGCTGCAGGCCGGTATCCGGCGGCGGGGTGTAGTCGTCCAGGGTGTGTACGGCGCTCATCTGCGGGCAGTTGGCAAGGAATGAAGGCGCCGATTATCCGGCATTTCAAACGCCCCCGGCAAACTAGCCGCGCCCTATTGAAATGTATGACCGGCGGCCTCACGCTATACCGATAACCCGACAACAGAGAGCCCGCCATGCCAGAACGTTTCTACCTGGACCCTTACCAGACCAGCCTCGACACCACCGTAGTCAGCCATGACGAGCGTGGCATCGTGCTGGCCGATACGCTGTGCTACCCACTGGGCGGTGGCCAGCCTGGCGATACCGGCACGCTTGTGCTGGCCGATGGCAGCCTGCTGGCCATTACCGACACCCGCCGCGACAAAACCACCCGCGAGATACTGCACCAGCCAGCCCCGGCTAGCACACAGTTGGCCGCAGGCAGCGCGGTGACACTGCAGCTGGATTGGGCCAGGCGCTATCGCCACATGCGTATCCATAGCTGCCTGCACCTGCTGTCCTGTGTCGTGCGCGCAGGCGTAACCGGCGGCAATCTCAGCGCCGATAGCGGCCGGCTGGATTTCGACCTGCCGGAAGGCATGGAGCTGGACGCCGCGCATATCGAGCGCGAGCTCAACGCCCTGATTGCGGCCAACCATGCGGTATCGGTACAGATGACCAGCGGCGAGGCTCTGCGTGCGCAGCCCGAGCTGATCAAGACCATGTCGGTGACACCACCGCTGGACCTGCCGGAAATCCGCTTGGTGGCCATAGAGGGTGTGGATCTGCAGCCATGTGGCGGCACACACGTGCGCCATACCGGCGAAATCGGCGCGGTAGTCGTCAAGAAGATAGAAAGCAAGGGCGCACGTAACAAACGCGTGGTGATTGCGCTGGCAGACTAGCCCCGGCCCTGCGGCAGGCCGCTTATGGCCTGCCTAGAATCGTGGCAAGGGCACCTTGGCCCAGGCATTGGCCAGCCGGGCAGTCATGGCGGCTGGCATCTCTGTGGAGCAAGCAAACCATGACACCAGCGGCCCCAGCTCGGCACCGGCTTCCAGCGTACCCGGCGTCAGCCGCGACAATGCCGCACGTGTAGCAAACAGCACACGGATGCGCTGCGCCTGCAGCATGGCCACCGCCTCTTGCAGTGATTCGCTACGCTGTGGCACCGCCATGCCGCGCAGCTGCAGCACACTGGCCACCCCCTCGCCAAACACCATGCGCTTGGCTGGCGGCACCTGCGCCAGTTCGGCTAGCGGGAGGGTATCCCCGGGGCGGGTAAACAGCATGGCCTGCGTCTGGCCCATGGCATAAACGTACTGCATGCTGGCCGGAGGTGGCGCGTTGGCCGCCAGTGTCACCGCGGTGCAGGCGTCATCCTGCCGCTGTAGCGACTGCAGGATTCTAGGGCGGCTGGCCAAATAGAGATGCAAGGTAATACCGGCATGGCTAGCCATATGCTGCAGCAGGTCTACGTACAAGCCAGCAGGGTGGCCGTCGCGGTCCTCATAAATGGCAGGAACAGGGGGCAGGTAGAAACGGATACTATCGGCCATCGCTGGCAGGCAGACTAGCCATGGCAGGCAAGCAATATGGTAGCGGTGCGGCATGCTCCCCCCGTACGGTAACCAGCGCAGGCTTTCAGCATAGTTGGCCGCTACGGCAGCGGAGCACTTATCGAACTATTCGTCTACACAAGTACTCTCGGTACACGCCAGGCTATGCACGCTCATGTCCTGCAGGCACAGCAGGGTGAGCTGGCGGCCGTATACGGCACCGGTATCCACATACAACACATTATCGCGCTGCCGCGCCAGGCTAACGGGCGTGTGGCCTACACATAGCAAATCCACACCAGCAACGCGCGCGCGCGCCTGGCCTCGTATGCGCTCGCGTGACCAGGTCGCCTCGTGCAGCACTGTCTGCCCATTGCTGCAAGCCACGCCCTCGCCCGAGGCCAGACGAGCCTGGAATACCACCCAGTCGTCTTCCGGACAATCGGCATGCACCAAACCCACCAGCCTGTTACCTACCGGCAGCTCGATTGCCAGCGGCATGGCGGCAAACACATTGCGGTAACGCTGCTGCTGCGCCGAAGGCAGTGCCATGAACCACTCGCCACCATTGCGGGCGTAGCGTTCGCGCCAGGCGTCGCTAGCGTCGTAATCGATGGCCATTTGCTCGTGGTTACCGCGCACGGCAAACAGCCACATCTGCGCCAGCCAGTCCAGCACCTGCCACGAGCCCGGGCCACGGTCGATCAGGTCGCCCACCGACAACAGGCGGTCGCGTTCCGGGTCAAAGTCTACCTGCCCCAGCAACAAACCCAAGGTATCGAAACAGCCGTGCACATCCCCCACGACAAAGTCGCGGCCGCGGGTATTGGCAGGCAAGGTTCGAAATAGCATCAGGATGGCATAGCCTGTTTCTGGATTACCGGTTGACAGCGATAAAAGCACATCACGACAATTCCAATTTCATAAATTCAGCAAGGGAAAAGCCATGAATACTCTGCAACGCATCATGTGCGGCCTGCTACTCGTCGCCCTTGCTGGCTGCGCCAGCATGCGCAGCAACAAGCCGATCGTCACGCTCTCCCCAAATGGTAGTGACATTGTCTACAACGGTGAGTTGGATGCAAGCGCAATCGCACAAGTCCAGACTATTTACGCGCAAGCTACTGTTAAACCAACCCGCTTGGTGATCAATAGCCATGGCGGAAGCAGCAACCTAGGTATGGCGCTGGGGGATTTCATTCACGACAAACAGCTGGACATACGGGTAGATGGTGCGTGCATGTCCTCATGTGCCAACTATGTCTTTCCTGCCGCACGTAACAAGTATTTGGGCGAACGCGATGCCCTGCTATGGCACGGCGGGGCCCTGCAGCCCGACTGGGAGGCGCTTATCAAGGCAAAGTGGAAGCACAATCCTGCTCAGCAAGACCGTGCACGGGAAGATATCAGACAGTGGGTCATCAATGAAAAAGCGTTCTTTGAGCGCATCGGTGTCAGCCAGCTGATAACCGTATGTGGCCAACAACCAGAATGGATCAAGGCCTACCCCCAGGCTCCGGGGTTTTATTACAGCCCGGAGGATATGCAACGCTTTGGCATTCATGATCTCCAGTTTATTGCTAACCGCTGGGTACCAGAAGAAACCATCACCTACCCCAAGTTTTTCAAAGCCAGTTTTTGCAGTGCCCCACCCCCACCCACCGATGAAATCTTGTGCGGCTGCAAGTTTTCCGACTAGGACAAAACCAGCCGCGGCCAGGCCAACGCCCGATAATCCGGCAAGCCATCGATATACGGAATGGCAACTTCACCCTGCAATAATGGCTGCAAATAGCGGGTAAACGCCGCGGTCATCGACAAGCCATCATCCGCAATGAAGTGCGCCGGCACCGTGCGCTCCAGCCCGGCCACTTGCGCCAGCGGTACCGGCACCGCCTGCCAGCCATCATCCTGGCGCTGCAGGCCAGCCATCACCCCGCCCTGCCCGGCCAGCGCCCAATGTACGCAGGCGGCACCGGCTTCGTACGCCAGGCGTGCGTCGGTGGCCGACGCCAGGTGCATGGCGGCGCGCTGCTGGCAGTCCACCAGTGCCACGTGGGCGTGGACACCCAGCGTTTGCTGTAGGCGCTGCGCCAGCCAGGTGCCGGCACCACCCAGCTGTTCGTGGCCATAAACGGTATCTGCGTGCATTTGCGCCACAAAACGGCCGTCGGCCTGCCGCAAACCCTCGGCTACCGCAATAGCGCAATAGCCGTCTTGCAGCAGCCTTTGTTGCACCGCCTGCAACACACGTGCTTCGTCAAACGCCACCTCGGGCAGCAACACCAGCGGGGCGGGCTCGCCCGCACCGGCTGCCAGGCTGCAGGCTGCGGCCAACCATCCTACGTGCCGGCCCATGGTTTCCATGATGAACACGCGGCCGCGCCCCATGCTGCGCATATCGTGCATCACCTCACGCAGGCTGCTGGCCAGATATTTGGCAGCGGAGGGAAAGCCGGGGCTGAAGTCGGTGCCCTCCAGGTCGTTATCGATGGTTTTGGGTACGCCTAGCGCCAACAGCGGCAAGTCAAAACGCTGGGCCAGCTCGCCAAGGCGCAAGGCGGTTTCCATCGAGCCGTTACCGCCATTGAGCAGTACGTAGCCAATCTCGAAGCGCCGCAAGACCTCGGCCAGCCTTGCCCATTGCTCTGGCACCTCGTCGTAGGCAGCCAGCACGTGGCGGCTGGTGCCGAAACTGGCCCCGGGTAACCAGCCCAGGCGCCGGATGCTGTCGGCCGGCGCGCGGCTGCAGTCGTATAGCTCGCCTGCCAGCAAACCCGCCAGGCCGTTGGCCGCCGCACACACCGGCACACCTTGTGCACGGGCCGTTTCAATGACACCTTGCGCCGAGCCATTCAGCACGGCGGTAGGGCCGCCGGACTGCAGATAAAGTAAACGCGCCATGCTGGCCTCCTGTTTATGGATAAGACCATTGTAGTACCAGATGCGGCGGCTACTTTGCCTTGGCGCAAACAGCCGGTTCCCCAAAGCAAGTTGGCCGCAACCCGGTGCGGGATGCGGCCAACTTGCTAGCTGCGTTTAAGCACGCGGGTCAGATATCGACTTCCGCTTCGTTGCCTTTGGCTTCCATCCAGCTGCGGCGGCTACTGGCCTCGCCCTTGCCCATCAGCATGATGAACATGTCGCGCGTGGCCGCCAGCGCACCAGGGCGCACCTGCACGCGCGACAGGCGGCGGGTATCCGGGTTCATGGTGGTGTCTTTCAGCTGCTCCGGGTTCATCTCGCCCAGGCCCTTGAAGCGCGAGATGCTCCAGGCGCTTTCCTTGACGCCTTCGCTACGCAGGCGGTCCAGAATGGCGGTCATCTCGCCTTCGTCCAGCGCGTACAGTTTGCGCGGCGGGCGGTTCTTGCCCTGGCCAGGCACGTCCACACGGAACAGTGGCGGCTGGGCAATGTAGATATGGCCCTGCTCGATCAGCTTGGGGAAATGGCGGAAGAACAGCGTGAGCAGCAGCACCTGAATGTGCGAGCCGTCCACGTCAGCATCGGACAGGATGGCGATCTTGCCGTAGCGCAGGCTGGAGAGGTCCGGCGTATCGTCCACGCCGTGCGGGTCCACGCCGATGGCCACCGAGATATCGTGGATTTCGGCATTGGAGAACAGCTGGTCCTTGTCGGTTTCCCAGCTGTTCAGCACCTTGCCGCGCAGCGGCAGGATGGCCTGGTATTCTTTGTCGCGCGCCAGTTTGGCCGAGCCACCGGCCGAGTCGCCCTCCACCAGAAACAGCTCGTTGCGCTCGATGTCCTCGCTTTCGCAGTCGGTCAGTTTGCCCGGCAGCACGGCCACGCCGGAGCCCTTTTTCTTCTCGACCTTCTTCACCGACTTCAAGCGGCTTTGCGCCTGGCGGATAGCCAGCTCGGCAATACGCTTGCCGGCCTCCACGTGCTGGTTCAGCCACAGTTCTACCGGGTCGCGTGCCAGGCTGGAAATCAGCTTCAGGGCATCGCGGCTGGTGAGTTTGTCCTTGGTCTGGCCCTGAAATTGCGGGTCCAGCACACGGGCGGACAGCACAAAGCGCACGCGGCTCCACACGTCTTCGGCCATCAGCTTCACGCCACGCGGCAGCAGGTTGTGGTGGTCGATAAAGCTTTTTACGGCTTCGAACACACCGGCGCGCAAGCCGGCCTCGTGCGTACCACCGCTTGGGGTCGGAATCAGGTTGACGTAGCTTTCGCCGCTGGCACCGTCTTCAAACCACGCCATGGCCCATTGCACGCCTTCGCCACGGGCGAACTGCTCGTGGTCGTCGCCAATGTAGGCCTCGCCGGAAAACAGCGGCGCTACGGGCTCGTCGTCGCCACACAGCTCGGACAGGTAGCTTTTCAGGCCTTCGGGGTACTGCCATACCTTCACTTCGTCGCCGCCGGGGCGCTCGATGGTCAGCGTTACCGCCACGCCAGGCAGCAACACGGCCTTGGCGCGCAGCAGGCGCTCCAGCTCAGGCATGGAGTAGCGCGGGCTTTCAAAATACTTGCCATCCGGCCACACGCGCACGCGGGTGCCGCTAGTACGCGGGCCGCAGTCGCCGATACGAGCCAAGGGTTCGATCACGTCGCCGCCGGCAAACACCAGCTTGTGCACACCGCCTTCGCGTTTGACCTCTACTTCCAGCCGGGTGGACAGCGCATTGGTCACCGACACACCTACGCCGTGCAAGCCACCGGAAAACGCGTAGGCGCCGCCGTCTTTCTTGTTGAACTTGCCGCCGGCGTGCAGGCGGGTAAACACCAGCTCCACCACCGGCACGCCTTCCTGCGGGTGCAGGCCTACCGGAATGCCACGGCCGTCGTCCTCTACCGTCAGCGAGCCATCCAGATGCACGGTAACGGCGATCTTGCGGGCAAAGCCACCCAGCGCCTCGTCGGCGGCGTTATCGATGACTTCCTGGCAGATGTGGGTCGGGTCGGTGGTGCGGGTGTACATGCCTGGCCGCTCTTTTACCGGCTCCAGCCCCTTGAGTACCCGTACCGAGGATTCGTCGTAATTCTGTTGTGTCATGTGTCTGTCAGTGTGGTGCACGGCGCAGCAGCGCCGCGAGTTGTTGATTGTGACGCGCTGCCAGAAGCAGCTGCGCCAGAATGGCACCGCAGAGCGCCAGGAACATATCCCACTGGGTGTCCCACGGGTCGCCCTGAGTGGCCAGAAAGGCGTCGGCACCCGCCCCTAGCGCCAGCGCGGCCCACCATTCGATCAATTCGTAAAATGCCGAGAAGGCCAGGCAGAAGCAAGTGGCCAGAAATGCTAGCCAGCGCCCCTGCAGGCGGGTAGCGCGGTGAATCACCTCGCGCGCCAGAATGGCGGGAAAGAAACCCTGTGCCAGGTGGCCGATGCGGTCGTAATGGTTGCGGCTAAAGTCAAACGCCTCTTGCAACCAAAAGCCCAGTGGCGTCAGCGCGTAGGTGTAATGCGCGCCCACCAGCAGAATCACCGCGTGCAGCGCCATGGCCCATGCGGCCAACCTGGTCCACGGATAGCGGCCCCAGCACAACCACGCCAATGGCAGGCCGACTAGCGCCGGTATGGCCTCCATCCACCAGGTGGCAATGTCCGCAGGCTGCCAGGCAGACCAGGCAGCAACAACGGCCACGCCTGCAAAAGCAGTGCGTGGCCGTGGCAAATGTTGTGTCGTCAAGCCTTAGCCCTCGTCTGGCTGCCCGGCTGTACCCTGCGCAATACGCGCCAGATAGTCACCACGGCTTTCGATCCCTTTCAGGAAACGGGTCAGCTCGGTGAGCGCCCGCTCGTAGACGTCTTTCTTGAATTCGATCACCGCATCAACCGGCGCCCAGTAGTCATTCCAGCGCCAGCCGTCAAACTCAGGGTGATTGGTTGCACGAAGGCATACATCGCAATCCCGGCCTACCAGCTTCAGCAAGAACCAGATCTGCTTTTGCCCGCGATAGCTACCGCGCCACTCGCGGCGTACCCAGTTGGTGGGCACATCGTAGCGCAGCCAGTCGCGGGTGCGACCCAGTATCTTGACGTGTTGTGGCAGCAAGCCCACTTCTTCCAGCAGCTCGCGATACATCGCGGCTTCAGGGCTTTCGCCAGGTTTGATGCCTCCTTGCGGAAACTGCCACGAGTGCTCGCGCACCCGCTTGCCCCAGAACACCTCATGCTTGCCATTGATGAGGATGATTCCGACATTGGGGCGGTATCCGTCCCGGTCCAGCATGGAAAAACCTGCAATATCGTTAGTTGGCTCGATTTTTGCACATTTCGGCCGCGCACGCCACGCGCTACCGTGGCTGCCGCGTCACATGGGCGCCGCAATCATCCACTGTTCGTTAAATATAATTGACGAATAGCCACAATATCGAATAAAAAAATAAACATCCAATCTTTGCAAGGCTGCGACATGCGTCACACCCTTACTTTGTGCACCCTGCGCATTCCTTGCAATGTGTCCCTGGGGGTTTTCGAGCAACCGCTCAGCGCCGCCGGCAATGCTGCCGCCGCACCTGCACGCGACCCTGCCAACCCCTTACGGACACCTCATGATGACGACCCTGCTGCACTGGCTGCGTGAGCACGCCATTACCCATATCGAATGCCTCATCCCCGACCTGAATGCCCAGGCACGTGGCAAGCTGGTACCCGTTACGCATTACCCGGCGGAAGGCGAACTGCGCTTTCCCCAAGTCAGCCTGATACAGAGCTGGATGGGCGACCCGCAACAGCAGCTGGTTCCCGATAACGACCCGGACCTGCGCTTGCAACCCGACTTGGCCACACTCAGCGTCAAACCGGGGCCGGGCCGCCGCATTGCCCAGCTTATCCACGATTGCTACAGCGATAGCGGCCAGCTACTGGAAACGGCGCCGCGCAGCGTGCTGAAGCGTGTGCTGGCACGCTTTGAGGCGCTGGGCTTCACACCAGTGGTGGCACCAGAAATCGAGTTTTACCTGCTGGATGCACAAGGCCGGCCACACGAAAGCGTCGGGCCCGCCTACGCGGTAGACCACAGCGCCCGATACGAGCCATTTTTTGCCGCGCTGGAACAGGCTTGCCACCAGCAAGGCATTGCCACCGACACCCTGCTGCACGAAGTTGGCAACGGCCAGTACGAACTCAACCTGCAACACGGCCCGGCACTGGCGCTGGCAGACCAGGTATTCCTGCTTAAACGCACGCTGCGCCAGCTGGCCAGCCAGCACGGCCTGCAAGCCTGCTTCATGGCCAAACCCTTCCCCGGCCAACCGGGCAGTGCCATGCATATTCACCAAAGCCTGCTGGATAGCCAGGGCAATAATGCTTTCTCGCAAGCGGATGGCAGCGAACACCCACGCTTTCATCACTACATCGGCGGCCTGCAACGCTATTTACCGCAAGCCATGCTGCTGTTTGCGGCCAACCCCAATGCCTACCGCCGCCTCTGCGCCCATAGCGCTGCGCCGATCAATGTAGAGTGGGGTTACGACAACCGCAGCTGCGGCCTGCGCGTACCGGTTTGCCAACCGCAGGCACGACGCGTAGAAAACCGCCTGCCCGGCATTGATGCCAACCCTTATCTGGCTCTGGCAGCAACACTGGCCTGCGGTTTGCTTGGCATGGAGCAAGCCTGCGAAGCAAGCCGCCCCCGCTCGGATAGCGCCTATCAGCAAGCGGCCACTTTGCCTGACTCGCAACAAACCGCCATGCAGGCATTCGCACGGGCCCCTGTGCTGCATGATGTTCTGGGGCCGGATTTCGCCCGCACTTTTCTGGCGCTAAAACAAGTAGAGCAGCAGCATTTCCAGCAGCAAGTTACCGCTTGGGAATGGCAATATTTAGCTCACCAAGCCTGAAAACCACGCGCTACAATGCAGCTGGTTCAAGGGAGCAGTTGAGCATTTTCCCGCACCGGTTTCTAATTGACACAGCGGCGACAACCAGGCCGTAATGATGAAATAAGCAGATTAACTGCAAGGAGAACCTGATGAAGAAATCGACCCTGACCCTGGCTATCGGCCTGGCCCTGACTGCAGCCTCTGGCAGCGCCTTCGCCGCAGGCAAAGAGCTGAATGTTTACAACTGGTCAGACTACATTGCCGAATCCACGCTACCAAACTTCCAGAAAGCCACCGGCATCAAGGTTCGTTACGACGTCTACGACAGCAACGAGATCCTGCAAGCCAAGATGCTGACCGGCAAGTCTGGCTACGATCTGGTTCACCCATCCAATACTTTCCTGGCAAAGCAAATCCAGGCGGGCCTGTACCAGCCGGTAAACAAGGCCAAAATCCCGAATTACAAAGACCTGGACCCGGAGCTGATGAAGCTCATGACCCAGTTCGACCCGGGTAACCAGTTTGCCATCCCCTACTTCTGGGGCATGAATACCATTGGTATCAATAGCGACAAGGTAAACAAGGTGCTGGGCGGCAAATTGCCGGCCAACGAGTGGGATCTGCTGTTCAAAGCCGAGAACGTGTCCAAGCTGAAAAGCTGCGGTGTCAGCATGCTGGACTCTGCGGCTGAAGTCTTCCCGGTAGTACTACACTACATGGGTAAAAACCCGGCCAGCACCAACGAAGCCGACTACAAAGCTGCCGCCGCGCTACTGAAACCGTTGCGTCCGCACATTACCCGCTTCTCTTCTTCCGGCTATATCAACGAACTGTCTGGCGGTTCCCTGTGCCTGGTACTGGGCTACGGCGGTGACCTGAATATCGCCAAGACCCGTGCCGAGGAAGCCAAAAACGGCGTAAAAGTACAACCACTGGTACCCAAAACTGGCGTAGGCATCTGGATCGACAGCATGGTGATCCCGAAAGACGCCAAAAACGTCGATAACGCACTCACCTACATCAACTACGTGCTGGATCCAAAAGTCTCGGCCGCCAATGCCAATACAGTGACCTATGCACCGGGTAGCCTGGCGGCACGCCAGTTCATCGACAAGAAACACTTGGCCAACCCGTCCATCTTCCCGAGCAAAGACATTGTGGCAAAGAGCTTTGTGATGCCGACCATGGATGCCAAAATCCAGCGCCTGACCACCCGCCTGTGGCAAGAGTTCAAAACCGGCAAATAAGCACGATCCACGCTTCAGCCAAAGCCCCTGCGCCCATGCCCAGGGGCTTTTACTTGCCTTTAAAGAACAGCCCTGCAATAGTGCAGCCCTGCATGTAAAACCAATCCACTTTTACGGCACTGATGGTAGGATGCGTTAATCGCATTAATACGCACACACACGCCTCATGCTGTTTTTTTCGCCAACCGATCCACTGCGATCCCTGCCTGGCATTACTTTGCGTCCGGATGCTGTCACCATACTGCACAGCGCCGCCGACTATCGCGAGCAGTTACTCGGCATGATTCGCCAGGCACGCCACCGCATTTACCTCTGCGCGCTCTACCTGCAAGAAGACCAAGGCGGCAAACTTATTCTTGACGCCCTGTATGCAGCGGCTGCGGCCAACCCTGCACTCGATATAAAGCTATTTGTCGATGCGCACCGGGCTCGCCGCGGCCTTATTGGCCATGGCAAGCAAGAAGGCAATGCCGGCTGGTACCGCCGCTGCGCCCAGGCACAGCCACAAGACAACTTGTCCATCTACGGCGTACCCGTACAAACACGCGAGCTTTTTGGTGTGATGCACCTCAAGGGCTATGTCATCGACGACACCGTGCTGTATAGCGGAGCCAGCCTGAACAATGTCTACCTGCATGTGGGAGACAAATACCGCTTTGACCGCTATCACCTGGTCAGCAGTGCCACATTAGCCGACGTACTGTCAGGCTATATGCTCAACACCCTCGCGGCCAACCCGGCAGTCATGCGTCTTGATCAGCCCATTACCCAGGACAAAGCCAGCCAGAACCGTGCCACAAGGCAGCTGCGTAAAACTCTGGCGCAAACCCGCTATACCATTGCACCAAACGATATTGGCCAGAACGGGCTGCAAGTTTTCCCCGTCTGTGGCGTCGGTAAAAGCAACCCGTTCAATAAACTACTGGAAAACCTGCTATACAGCGCACGGCAGCAAATCAGCATCTGCACGCCCTATTTCAACCTGCCACGCCCGCTGCTCAAAGCCATAGATAAAGCCCTGGCACGGCAGGTAAAGGTAGAAATCATTATTGGCGACAAAACCGCCAATGACTTTTACATCCCGCCCAGTGAACCTTTCAAGGTCATTGGCGGCCTGCCCTACCTGTATGAAATGAACCTGCGCCGCTTTGCCAAACAGTACCAGCGCGCCATCCAGGCAGGGCTGCTTACCATTCGACTTTGGCAACACAACGACAACAGCTTTCACCTGAAAGGCTTGTGGATAGACCAGCATTTGCAGCTGATCACCGGCAACAACCTGAATCCGCGCGCCTTCCGCCTGGACCTGGAAAATGGCCTGCTACTGCACGACCCGCTAGGGCAGCTAGCCGCAATCACCGCGCATGAGCTTGACAACATCCGTCAACACACCCGGATTGTCAGCCACTACCAGCAGCTGGAAAAATTGCAACACTATCCGGAAAAGGTAAGGAAACTACTCAGCCGGCTAAACCGCTTCCGGCTAGACAAACTATTCCACCGGCTACTCTGATCTGAAGCCAATGCATAAAGCCCGCGCAAGCGGGCTTTATGTTGGCGTCGGCAGGCTGCGGCCAACGTTGGCCGTAAGGGGAAGGTACATCAGGCGGGGCCGCGGCGGATGCCGGGTAATGTGCAGCAAGGGCGTGTGCAGGCGTCTGTTTCCGCCGACGTCCACCCCACCTTGAGTAGCACGTGACTTTAGCGTCCAATTCACCATGACAAGGAGTTGGACATGAAGAAACGATTCACCGAAGAACAGATCATTGGCTTCCTGCGCGAAGCAGAAGCCGGCATGTCCGTAGCCGAA